>CAVZYJ010000001.1:0-102402 GCA_963779485.1 uncultured Actinomycetota bacterium
GTGACCCGGGCCCAGGACGGCGACCAGACGGCGTGGGACGAGATCATCGAGCGGTTCGCCCCGCTCGTCTGGTCGATCTGCCACCGGTTCCGGCTCTCGGAGGCGGACGCGCACGACGTCGGGCAGAACGTCTGGTTGCGGTTGGTAGAACACCTCGACGTGCTCCGCGAGCCGGCAGCGCTGCCGGGGTGGCTCGCCACGACGACACGACGCGAGTGCATCCGGGTGCAGCGACTGGGCTGGAAGCGCGATCGGCAGCTCGCGGATCCGGAGCTCGACGTTCCGGCGGACGAGGACCAGACGCAGGTCGACCAGTGGCTGATCGCGGCCGAACGACAGAGCGCGCTGCGCACGGCCTTCGCCGACCTCGGCGATCGCTGCCGCGAGCTGCTGGGCCTGCTCATGGCCGATCCACCCATCGCCTACGCGCAGATCAGCGTGCGATTGGGCATGCCGGTCGGTGCCATCGGCCCGAACCGTTCGCGATGTCTGAGTCGGCTGCGTCACCATCCGTCGATCATCGCGCTGGTCGAGGACGCACCAGCCCCGCTGCGGGGAGGTGCTCGGCATGACAAGCCCATGGTGGGCTGACGAGGACGAGTTGCTCGGTGAACTGCGCCTCGCCCTAGGGCCCGTGCCGGCATCGTTCATCGATGCGGGCAAGATGGCGTTCACGTGGCGGAGTATTGACGCCGAACTCGCCGCTCTCACCTACGACTCCTCCCGAGATCTTGTCGGCGCGGCCGAGAGCCGGGCCGAGCCCGCGGCCCTGCGTTGCCTGACGTTCGACGCGACGCATCTGACCGTCGAGCTGGAGATCGTGCACGACGCACTGCACGGGCAGCTCGTCCCGCCCGGGCCGGGCATCGCCGAGATTCGCCGGGCCGATGGCAGCGTGGCCCGAGTGACGGTGGACGACGTGGGCTACTTCACGTCGACGCCGGTACCGACCGGGACGTTCCGGCTCTACTGCGCTCCGGAGGACGGCGAGCCGATTCTCACCGACTGGATCACGCTCTAGGGGCTGGGGCGGCGCGAACGACATGCGGCGCCAGAGCTCGCAACGCCCGCCCCCGATGGCTGATCGCGTCCTTCTCGGCCGGCGGTAACTCGCCGTTGGTCAGGGTCTCCCCGTCAGCGACGAAGATCGGGTCATAGCCGAACCCGTTGCCGCCCCGAGGTTGCCGCACCAGCCGGCCGGGCATCCGCCCCTCGACCACGAGTTCCGTGCCCTCGGGTGTTGCGAGGGCCGCCGCGCAGACGAACGCTGCGCCGCGCCGGTCGTCGGGCACATCCACGAGCTGGCCGAGCAGTAGCCGCAGGTTCGCGGCGTCATCGCCGTGCCGTCCGGACCAACGCGCCGACAGCACGCCGGGCATGCCGTGCATGGCGTCGACCTCGAGTCCCGAGTCGTCCGCGACAGTGACGAGCCCGGTCGTCTGCGCGCCGGCTCGAGCCTTGGCGAGCGCATTGTCGGCGAAGGTGGCTCCCGTTTCCGGCAGCTCCTCGTACGGCTCGGCGTCGTCGAGGCCGATCACCCGCAGCTCCGGCTGCACCTCGGCCAGGATGCGACGCAGCTCGGCGAGCTTGTGCGGGTTGCGGGTAGCGAGGAGGACCTCCGCGGGCATTACGCGGCCAGCGCGTCCGCTTGGATCTTGGCCAGTTGCGCGCAGCCTCCGACGGCGAGGTCGAGCAGGGCGTCGAGTTCGGCCCGCCGGAACGGCGCGCCCTCCGCGGTGCCCTGGACCTCGACGAACTCGCCGGTACCGGTGACCACGACGTTCATGTCGGTCTCGGCCCGGACGTCCTCGTCGTACATGAGGTCCAGTCGGGCCTCGCCGCCGATCACGCCGACCGAGACCGCAGACACGGAGTTGACGAGCGGCTCGGGTCGAGCCAGTGCGCCCTGCTCCCGCAGCCAGGCGACGGCGTCAGCCAGGGCGACATAGGCCCCGGTGATGGCGGCGGTCCGCGTGCCACCGTCGGCCTGCAACACGTCGCAGTCGATGGAGATCGAGTTCTCGCCCAAGGCAGCCAGGTCGATCACCGCCCGCAGCGACCGGCCGATCAGCCGGGAGATCTCGTGCGTGCGGCCGCCGATCCGGCCCTTGACGGATTCCCGGTCGTTACGGGTGAGCGTGGCCCGGGGCAGCATGGCGTACTCGGCCGTGACCCAGCCGAGGCCGGATCCCTTGCGCCACCGCGGCACCCCTGTCCCGACGGAGGCGGCGCACAGCACCTTCGTCTCACCGAACTCGACCAGCGCGGACCCCTCGGCGTAGCGCTGCCAGTGGCGGGTGATCGTGATCGGACGCAGCTCATCAGCCACCCGGCCGTCGGGACGCACCATAAGCGCAGCCTAGCCAGCGCCACCGTCGACCCGGCCGGCCACGGCGCATCCCGTACCAGGCGCGTGTCAGGGCACGCCAGCGGCGTGTGCGCGCCGGGCCAGCGTCCGGTCGCACGATCGCGGCATGACATCACATCCATACGCGATCGAGGCCGAAGGCCTGACCAAGCGATTTGGCACCACCCAGGCGCTCGCCGGCATCGACCTCGCGGTTCCGGAAGGAACCGTGCTCGGCGTCCTCGGGCCGAACGGCGCCGGCAAGACGACCGCAGTGCGCATCCTGGCGACGCTGATCACCGCTGATCGCGGATCGGCCCGGGTCGCCGGCTTCGACGTCGTCCGCGATGCCCGCCGGGTCCGGCAGACGATCGGGTTGACCGGCCAGTACGCGTCCGTCGACGAAGACCTCACCGGCATGCAGAACCTCGTGCTGATCGGCCAGTTGCTCGACCGGCCGACTCGCGAGGCTCGGGCGCGGGCGCGGGAACTGCTCGAATGGTTCGATCTGGCCGACGCCGGCGGGCGCATGGCCAAGACCTACTCCGGCGGCATGCGACGTCGGCTGGACCTGGCCGCCTCGCTTGTCGGCCGGCCGTCGGTGATCTTTCTCGACGAGCCGACGACCGGCCTGGATCCGGCCAAGCGCGAGGACATGTGGGAGGTCGTCCGGCGGCTGGTCACCGATGGCTCGACCGTGCTGCTGACGACCCAGTACCTCGACGAGGCCGACGCGCTGGCCGACGAGATCACCGTGATCGACCACGGACGGGTCATCGCCCATGACACGCCGGACGGGCTCAAGCGAATCGTCGGTGGCCAGACGCTCGAGGTCCGACCGACCGATCCGGCGCGCGCCGACGCAGTCGTCGCGATTCTCGCCGAACTGACCGGCAGCCGGGTCGAGTCGCGCGGCCGAGGCACGCTGTGCGCCGCCGTCCCCGACGACTCGGCCCTGCCCGGGGTGGCGCTCCGCCTCGCGGCGGCCGGCATCAGCGTCACCGAGTTCTCCCTGCACCTGCCCAGCCTGGACGAGGTGTTCTTCACCCTGACCGGGCGCACCACGAGCGACGACGAGTCGCCGTCCGACACCGAGGAGGCAGCGTGACCGCCACCCTGTCCCGCGAACCGATCGTCGCCGCCGCGGCGCCGGCGGCGACCGCTGGCAACCGGCACTTCGGGCTGGTCCGGCACAGCCTGGCCCTGGCCCGCCGCAGCCTGATCAAGACCTGGCGGACCCCCGAAGCGCTGATCGACGTCACGTTGCAGCCGGTGATCTTCATCCTGCTGTTCACCTACATCTTCGGCGGCGCGATCAGCGGTGGGTCCCGGCACGACTACCTGCTATTCCTGCTGCCGGGCCTGCTCGGGCAGTCGATCGCGATGGCCGGCATCGCGCTCGGCCAGAACCTCAACGCGGACATCGAGAAGGGCGTGTTCGACCGGTTCCGATCGCTGCCGATCGCGCGCTCCGCACCCCTGGTCGGCGGTGTGCTCGCCGACGTGGCCCGCTACCTGATCCTGTGCGTGGTCTTCCTCGGCTTCGGATACGTCATCGGCTTCCGGATCGGGACGAACCCGGTCGCGACCGGGGCCGCGGTGGCGCTGTCGGTCGCATTCGCCCTCTGCTTCTGCTGGATCTCGGTCTGGGTCGGCATGATCGCCCGGACGCCCGGGGCGGTGCAGGGCATCATGTTCCTGCTCGTGCTGCCGCTGTCGTTCGGCAGCAACACCTTCGTCCAGACGAGCACGATGCCGGGCTGGCTGCAGGCATTCGTCAAGGTCAACCCGATCACCCATCTGGTCGACACGGTGCGGGGCCTGATGCTGGGCGGACCGGTGGCCTCCCACCTGCTCTGGACGTTCGCCTGGATGGCCGGGCTGCTCGTCGTGTTCGTCCCGCTGGCGATGCGGGGTTACCGACGCCGCACCTGATCAGGGCTCGGGTCGGCCAGGTCGATCGCCTCCGCGCGACTGGCCGACCAGCCGGCCGACCACCGCTCCTGGAAGCCGTCGGCGCCCAGCACCTCTCGGGCGCCCGCGGCGACGGGGGCGACGGACAGGCCGGTCGGGTCGTCTGCCCCGCGCAGCCGCGCAGCCAGGCCGAGCCGGTAGGCCGCGGTATCGGCATCTCCATCGGTCAGTGCCAACGCGGCCGCGGCCACGGTGACGATCGCGACGATCGGCATGTCCCGCGATGCCCGGCCGGCCGAGAACGCGGCGCGAAGCGTGGTTCGGGCCGCGTCGGGCTCGCCGCACTCGAGGAGCAGCTCGACCCGAGCGGCGCCGATGATCGCCCGGCCATGATCGACCGCGAACCGGGTATTGCTGGCCCGAGCCAGCTGCCGTTCCGCCTCGTCCTGCAGCCCGACCGCCGCGGCCCGATCACCCGCAATCCGTTTCACCGCACTGCGCAGGGCCGCCGTCAGGGCTAGCCACTCCGGCGATCCGGTCGCCTGGGCCTGGTCATCGGCGAGCAGCGCATAGTGCCAGGCCCGTTCGACGTCTCCCTGCCGGGCGTAGAGGTCGGCCAACCGGAGCAGGACGAACAACCGGTCGTCAAGATCCAGCCCGATCGCCTCGCCGGATGTCAGCTCGTTGGCTTGGGTGAGCAGCTCCACAGCGCCGGCCAGGTCGCCGTCGTAGGTCCGTAGCGACGCGGCGAGCGGCATGACGGACGCGAGTCCGAGATCGTTGCCGACCGCCGCATACTCGGCGATCGCGGCGTCCACGTCCGCCCGCACTAGATCGACGTCGCCCTGGTTCTCCGAGAATCGGGCCCGCAGGGTCAGCCCGGTGGCCCGCACCCACGGATCCGCGTGCGAGATGGCTTCGTCGAGGTAGCGCGGCAAGCGTTCGAGGTCGTTCGTAAACCACAGCAGGACCGGCTTGACGACGGCGATCATCGGCTGCTGGGCGGCGTCTATAGCCAGCACCTGATCCAGCCACGGCAGAATGGCTTCGCGCGGATCGACGACTTCGAGGTCCGGGGTGCCTACCTGCGTGCTGGCCACCAGGTTGACCACTCGCATCGCGATCGCGGTGAGCCGGAGGTCGCGGTCGACCTTGTCGGCCGGCAGGGCCAGAACCAGGTCGAGCCAGGTAACGGCCTCGGTGTGCCGGCCGGTCATCGCCCAGTACTGGTTGAGGTCGACGACGACCTGCGTGGCAGCGGGCGCGTCTCCGATCGCGCAGAGATGACGCAACCCGGCCAGGATGTTCTCATGCTCGTCGGCCAGCGTGTCGAGAGCGCGCCGCTGCCGATGGTCTCGAAGGTCGACGACGGTGGCCGCGGCGACCGCGGCAAAGTACCGGGCGTGCGCGGCGCGGACTGCGTCGGTCTCCCCGCGCTCGGCCAGCCGATCGATGCCGAACTCGCGGATGGTCTCCAGCATCCGGTAGCGCGGCCCCGCGTCCTCGACCACGAGCAGCGACTTGTCGACCAGCGCCGAGAGCAGCTCCCCGACGTCCCCTTCGCACACCGCGCCACCGACGGTTACGGCCGTCGCGCTCGTCAGCGTGGCGCCGGCCGGGAAGACCGCGAGCCGCTCGGCCAGGAGCCGCTCGGCCGGCGTGAGCAGGTCCCAGCTCCACTCCACCACGGCGTGCAGCGTCCGGTGCCTGGGCAGCGCGGTCCGGCTGCCGCCGGTGAGCAGGCGGAACCGGTCGGACAGCCGCGCCGCTATCTCGTGGACGGGCAGGGTGCGCAACCGGGCCGCAGCCAGCTCGATGGCGAGAGGCAGGCCGTCGAGGCGGCGCACGATCTCGACGACGTCGGCCACCGTCGACTCGTCGACGACGAACTCCGACCGGGCCGCGGCGCCCCGGTCGGCGAACAGTTGAACCGCCGGGGATTCGAGCGCGAGCGCCACGGTCGATCCGAGCGCCGGCACGGGCAGCGGTGCCAGTACCACGAGCGCCTCGCCGGTTATGGCCAGCGGCTCGCGGCTGGTCGCCAGCACGGCCAGCCGGGGGCAGCCGGCCAGGAGCGTGTCGACGAGTTCCGCCACGCCGTCGAGCAGGTGCTCGCAGTTGTCGACCACGAGGAGCGCCCGCCGCGCGGCAAGCACGCCGAGCAATTCGTCGACCGCCTCCGACGGCCGGCGCGGCGCGTCGGGATCGATCCGGGTCGTCGCGTCGCGGCGCCCGATCGAACCCAGTACCGCGTCCGGGACCTCGGCCGGATCTGTTACCGGTGCAAGCTCGACGAGCCAGATCGAGTCGTACTCGTCGAGCAGCGACGCCGCGGCCTCGGTGGCGAGGCGGGTCTTGCCCGAGCCGCCAGTTCCGACCAGCGTCACCAGCCGGCTCTCGTTCAGCAGCTTGACGATCCGCGCCGCCTCCTCGTCCCGGCCGACGAAGCTGGTCAGGGTCGCGCGGAGGTTGGTCCGCCGAGTCGACCCGGCCGGCGCACTCGGCGGCGGCCGCTCGCCGCGCAGCACGGCGAGGTGCAGCTCCTGCAGTTCGGGCGACGGGTCGACGCCGAGCTCGTCGACGAGCACGTCGCGGAGGCGCTGGTACGCGGCCAGAGCATCCGGCGCGCGGCCCGCGGCCCGCAGTGCCTTGATCAGCAGCGCGGTGAACCGCTCATCGAGCGGGTGCTCCAGGGTCAGTGCCTCCAGCTCGGCCACGACGGCGGGGGCGCGCCCCAACGCCAGGTCGGCCGCCAGCCGGTCCGCGGTTGCGGCGAGTCGCAGGTCGTCCAGCCGGGCGATCGGCGCGACGGCGAACGGGGCGTCGGCGCAGTCGGCCAGGGCCGGCCCTCGCCAGAGCGCCAGAGCATCCCGCAGGACCGGTTGAGCCGCGGCCGGGCCGCCCCGGCGCAACGCGGCGGCGCCCTCCGCGGCCAGCCGCTCGAAGCGGTGCACGTCGATGTCGGCGGGGTCGGCGGCCAGCCGGTAGCCGGCCGCGGACGGCTGTACCGCCTGGGCGTCGCCGAGAGATCGCCGCAGCCGGGAAACAAGGGACTGCAGCGCGTTCGCCTGATCGCCGGGCGGGTGTTCGCCCCAGACCGCGTCGACGAGCGCGGCGGAGCTCACCGGCCGGCCGGCGTCCAGGGCCAGCCGGGTGAGCAGCCGGCGCAGTCGGGAGCCGGCGACGTCGACGGCCGCACCGTCGACCCGGACTTCCAGCAGCCCGAGCAGCCCGATCTGCACAACTCCACTCTGGCAGGTCGGTGGACGGGACGGCCGCGAATTAACCCACGGCAGGATGGACCGATGCGTACCGACACGTTCCGGATCCACACCGGCAACCGCCCCGCGGTGGTCGACCTGTCGGATCGCTGCGCCCGATTCGTCGCGCCCGAGACTGACGGCTTGCTCACCGTTTTCGTGCCCCACGCCACGGCCGGCGTGGCCATCCTCGAGACCGGAGCGGGCAGCGACGTCGACCTGGTGGCCCTGCTGGACGAGCTGCTGCCCCAGGGCCGTCGGTGGAGGCACCAGCACGGCTCTCCGGGGCATGGCCGAGACCACGTCCTCCCGGCGTTCATCGCACCATCGATCGTCGTACCGGTCGTCGACGGACGGCTCCAGCTCGGCACCTGGCAATCGGTCTGCCTAGTCGATACGAACGTCGACAATCCGGATAGGACCGTTCAGTTGAGTTTCCTGCCCGGGTGACACCACGGGCAGCCGCGAGTGGCACAGCTGGCGCCTGTTGCTGCAGCGACCGGTCGTCCGACGAGCAGTCACGTGGTGTTGAACGCGTCGTTCAGGGTGACGGTGACGAGGTGGCGAGATCGGATCAGGTCGGCGAGCTGGCTGAAGACGTGGGTGACGGTCGGGTAGTTAGCGTGCCCGATGACGATGCGATGGGCGGTGAGCCACTGCTTGGCGTTGGCCAGCACCTGGGCCGGCGTCAGCAAGTCGGAGTCACCGAACGATCCGTTCCACATAGTCGACACCCAGTAACCCTGTTCGGCCGCCAGCTTGTCGACGCGAGCGTCTCGCGAGCCGTACGGAGGCCGGTAGAACGGCCGAGCGGTGACGCCGAAGGTGTTCCAGAGGAATTTCTCGTTGCGCGCGAGCTGATCGACGACGGCCGCGTCCGGCAATACGGTCAGATCGGGGTGGCTCCACGTGTGATTGCCGAGCTGGACCTGGCCACTGTCGACGAGAGGACGCAGGGTGGGCGCGTGCAGCGTCCATGACGGGTACACGCCGTTCGGAAAGAATGTGACCCGCACACCGGTGCGCTTGACGAAGTCGAGGTAGGCCCCGACGACGTCGGGATTCACGCCGTCGTCGACGGTGAGGGCCACGTAGTTGCCGACGGGCGGCAGCCCCCACAGCAACCGATCCGGCACCGATGGAGTCAGCTGCGGCGCTCCCGACTGGATGCGCTCCAGGGTCGGCTGGGTGGTCGGCGCGGCGGGCGTCTTGGTCGCAGCCCGATGGGCCGAGCCCTTTTTGGCGTCTGTGACGCCACGCTCGTGAAGCGCGATCACGGCCGCCGTGCCCGCCGCGAGCGACAGGAGGAACGCCCGTCGGTTCACGCGGCCAGAGACTACAAGCGCGTTCGCCCCTTTTCGGGGACGCGCGCCGTAACACCTCCGCCGACAGGGCGCCCGATCCACAGTCGTGATCTTGGACTTATCGTCGCCCTGAGGCTGCAAGTCCAAGATCACGAGGGTTTAGTTCGAAAGCCTCAGTCGTGATCGAGATTGGCCGGTCAGATCTCGAATTCGGCGCCCGGCTCGGCCGCGACGACGTCGCCGCGGAATGTCGTCGCCGCTTCAGCCGCGGCGGCTCCCCGGGACGCCCACGGGGGAACATGCGTGACGATCAGCCGCCCGACGCCGGCCCGGGCCGCGTGCTGCCCGGCCTGTGCGCCGGTCAGGTGCAGGTTCGGCAGATACGGGTCGTCCGGACGGAACGTCGCCTCAGCCAGCAACGTGTCGGCGCCCGCGGCGAGCGTGACAAGCGCCTCGCATTCCCCCGTGTCGCCGGAGTACACGAGGCTGCGGCCGCCGGCGGTCATGCGCACGCCGAAGGTGGGTACGGGATGATTCATCACGGCAAACGAGACCTCGAACGGACCGAGATCGCCGGGCGTGGGCGTGGCGAAGTCGAACAGCTCACGCAGTCCGAGGTCGGAGCCGTTGGCGTCCCACGCCGCGGAGATCCGGCGCTCGGTGTCCTCTGGACCGATCACCGGGATTCGCGCCCGCGGTCGGTCCGGGCCGTATCGCAACGCCACCATGAACGACGTCATGTCCAGGCAATGGTCGGCATGCAGGTGCGAGAGCACGATGGCGTCGACGTCGCGTGGGGCCACGTAGCGCTGCAGCGCCCCGACCGCCCCGTTGCCGAGATCGAGCACGACGCGGTATCGGTCGGACTCGACGAGGTAGCCAGCGGCGGGCGAGTCCGGGCCGGGCAGGCTGCCCGAACAGCCCAGCACGGTGAGCTTCACGCTGCACCGCCGATCGCAACTTCGGCCGCCGCGGCCAGCTCGGGGCCGAGGAATCGGCCGGACAATCGGACGAACGGTTGGGCCGGGCCGGTGGCTCGGAAGATCTGGGCCGGTGGCGGTGCGTCGTCCGGGCGCAGCAAGTCGGCGCGGTACAGGACGCGGTAGACATCCTTGGCGGTCTCTTCGGCGCTGGACACCAGCGTGACGCCGTCTCCGAGGACGACGGACAGCAGGCCGGTGAGCATCGGGTAGTGGGTGCACCCGAGCACGACCGTGTCGACACCGGCGTGGTTGAGCGGAGCGAGGTAGGACTCGGCCAGCCCGAGGAGCTGCCGCCCGCTGGTGATCCCGCGCTCCACGAACTCCGCGAACCGCGGGCAGGCGGCGCTGCTGACCTCGATCCCCGGGGCGGCGGCGAACGCGTCCTCGTAGGCCCCGCTGGTAATGGTGGCAACGGTGCCGATGACGCCGACGCGGCTGTTGCGCGTCGCGGCAACCGCGCGTCGCACGGCGGGCAGGATCACCTCGATGACCGGGATGTCGTATCGCTCGCGCGCGTCCCGCAGGCAGGCGGCGCTGGCGCTGTTGCAGGCGATGACCAGCGCCTTCACGCCGCTGCCGGCCAACTCGTCCATGACGGTCAGCGCATGACGCCGGACTTCTGCGATCGGCTTCGGGCCGTACGGGCCGTTGGCGGTGTCCCCGACGTAGTGCAGCGCCTCGTGCGGCAGTTGATCGAGAATTGCCCGGGCGACCGTGAGGCCACCGACTCCCGAGTCGAAGACGCCGATGGGTTCGAGGCGGTCGGACGACGGCACGCCGATCACGATACGGCGGCGGCTCCGCGCGATCGTCGGTCGCGCCGGTGGAGCACCCAGCCGGCCAGGACGCCGGCCGCGAATCCGCACACGTGCCCCTGCCACGACGTGCCGCGGCTCAGGGACGGTAGCAATCCGCCCAACAGCCCGCTGAAGAAGAACACCGCCAGGACGGCGGCGAGCACCCACAGCAGTCGTCGGGCGAAGAAGGCCCGAGCGATCAGGTACCCGAGCCAGCCGAAGACGAGCCCACTGGCCCCGACGATGAGCCCTGACGGCGCGAGCAGCCAGGTCGCGAAGCCGCCGACGAGAATGACGATTGAAGTCACCGCCAGCCAGGCCCGCACACCCGAGAGCAGCACCGCCCAGCCGAGCAGGATGAACGGGAAGGTGTTGGACACCAGGTGCCACCAACTGGCGTGCAGGAACGGCGCGCACAACACGCCCCAGAGGCCGTCCACCTCGCGGGGGCGGATCCCGAAGCGGTCCAGCCGATGGTTGCTGGCCGCGTCGACGAACTCCACCACGTAGAGCATTCCGGCGAACGCGACCATGACGGCGAGCGCGCCGCCCCAACTGGTCGGGTCGAACCGGCGCGCGCTCGTCTCGGCGGGTCGAGCGGGAACCGTCATCATCCCGAGGCTAGCTCGACCGGTGCTCGGCCGCGCGCCAAGCACCCGATCGTCAGGCACCGGAGCGGCCGGTGACCGTGATCTGGTGCAGCCCGGTCGCCCCTGACGGAAAGGAGTCCCGGAGGGTTTCGTCCTGCTTGGTGCCGTTCGCCGCGACTGCGCGAACCGCGATGCGATGCGTGCCCGGAGACGGCACGGTCCACGGGAACACCCACTGGCGCCAGGTGTCGATCGACGGCACCCGGGCCAACCGCGCGTCCTGCCAGGCGCCGCCGTCGATCTGCACCTGCACCGCGCTGACGCCGACATGCTGATCCCAGGCGATCCCGGCTATGGCGATCGACTGGCCGACCGGCAGCGCCGCCGTCGACTTGGGCGTGTCGATCCGGGAGGACAGCTGGATGGGCGGATGCGCGGCGTAGCCGCGGGCCACCCAGTACGCATCGGTGTCGGCGAAGGTGGTGGCCTCGATGTCGACGATCCACTTGCACGCCGACACGTAGCCGTAGAGGCCGGGCACGACCATGCGGACCGGAAAACCGTGGTTGAGCGGCAACGGCTCGCCGTTCATCCCGATGGCCAGCATCGCGTCCCGCCCGTCCAGGACCACCGCGGTCGGAGTACCGATCGTCATGCCGTCCGCCGACGTCGCGACCAGCTGATCCGCGTCCGGGTGAATGCCCGCTTCCCGCAGGACATCGGCCAACCGGGCGCCGAGGAAACGCGCGTTGCTGATGAGATCGCCGCCGATCTCGTTGGAGACACAACACAAGGTGATCCACCGCTCGATGAGCGGCCGCGCGACGAGTTCCGAATAACGCAGCGTGATCTCTCGGTCGACTCGGCCGTGCACCCGCAGAGTCCAGGTGTTCGGGTCCACTTCGGGGACGGCCAGTGCGGTATCGACCCGATAGAACTTGGCGTTCGGCGTCACGAAGGGCACCGCGCCCTTACCGAGATCGGTGCCGGCCGGCAAGGGCGGCGCTGGGGACGCCGCGGCGGGCAACGTGAGCGCGCTTCGGGCCCGGGCCAAATTGCGCTCATGCTGCCATCCTCGGCCCAGGAACGTGCCGACCACCGCAAATGCAGCGGCCAGGCCGCCCGCCTGGAGGAGCCGCCGGCGGTCGATTCCGGAGGGATCGACCGTGTCACCGCGCGGCCGGATCGCGGCGAGCAAGCCGGCCAGGGTGGCCGCGCCGACCACCCCAGCCACGATCGACGGGATGACGTCCGCCGGTCGATGGCCCTGCGCGGTCGCCGCGCAGTAGATACCGATCGCACCGAGTACCGCGATGCCGGCGATGCCCAGGGCCGGGCTACGCGAGGCCAGCAGGCCGACCAGGACCGCGAACAGCACCAGGCTGAGGTAGATGCCGGTCAGCAGCGCGGACTTGTCGTTCGGGCCGAAGACGCTGATCGCCCATTCCTTGACCGCCACCGGAGTGAACTCGATGAACCGGTTGCCCACGGCGATGATCGGCGACGCGGCCGGTCGCACAATAGCCGCCGTGAGTTCACCGGCGGCGAGGGCGGCCCCGGCCGCAAGCAGCGCAACGACTATGCCGACAGCCGGACGAGGTCGCACACACCCATACTCGTCCTCGGTCGCACCGCTCACGCTTACCGGGCGATAACGCTCAGCGCTTTCTTTGCCCGATCACCGCGCGCCCGGCGCGCGACCCGACGGCGTCGACACTAAGCCCACAGCTGGCCTTCGATGCGTTCCGCCGCCTGCTGCAACGAGCCCTCGTAGGCGCCGGTCGACAGATACTTCCACCCGCCGTCGCAGACGACGAACGCGATGTCGGCCCGCACGCCGGCCTCCAGAGCCCGCTCCCCCACCGCCAGCGCGACGTGCAGGATCGCACCCGACGAAATGCCGGCGAAGATCCCCTCGGCCTCGATCAGTTCGCGAGTCCGGCGCAGCGCGTCGTAGGACGATACCGAGTACCGCGACGTCAGCACCGAGTCGTCGTAGAGCTCAGGCACGAATCCCTCATCGATGTTGCGCAGGCCGTAGACCAGCTCGCCGTAGCGGGGTTCGGCCGCGACGATCGACACGTCGGGGACCTTTTCGCGCAGGTAGCGGCCGGTGCCCATCAGCGTTCCGGAGGTGCCGAGCCCGGCGACGAAATGGGTGATGGTCGGTAGGTCGCGCAGGATCTCTGGGCCGGTGGTGTCGTAGTGCGCCTGGGCGTTCGCGGGATTCCCGTACTGGTAGAGCATGACCCAGTCCGGGTTCTCGGCCGCGATGCGCTTGGCCGTGGCCACCGCCTCGTTGGAACCGCCGGCGGCCGGGCTGTAGACGATGCGGGCGCCGAACATCTCCAGCAGCTGCCGCCGCTCCGCCGAGGTGTTCTCGGGCATCACGCAGACCAGGCCGTAGCCGCGCAGCTTGGCCACCATGGCGAGCGAGATCCCGGTGTTCCCCGATGTCGGCTCGAGGATCGTCGCGCCGGGCGCCAGCCGCCCCTCGTCCTCGGCCGCCCGGACCATGGCGATCGCCGCCCGGTCCTTGACCGACCCGGTCGGATTGCGGTCCTCCAGCTTCGCCCAGACCCGGATCGGATTGGGGCCCTCCCACCGGAGGGACAGCCGCGGCAGCCCGACCAGCGGCGTTTCGCCGACCGCGTCGAGCAGCGAGTCGTACCGGGCCATCTCGGCCTCCAATCAGCCTCCGGCCACGGCGGGCAGGATGGTGACGGAGTCACCGTCCTTCACCACGGTGTCCAGCGACCCGGTGAAGCGCACGTCCTCGTCGTTGACGTAGACGTTGACGAACCGGTGCAGGCTGCCGTCCTCCGTGACGAGCCGGCCCTTGAGGCCGGGATGGCTGGCATCCAGATCGTCGAACAGCGCGATCAAGGTGTCGCCGGATGCGTCGACAATCTTGGCGCCGCCGGTATAGGTGCGCAGGATGGTCGGGATCTTGACCTCGATGGCCATGGCCAGGGTGCTCCTGTCGTACGAGATGTGCGGAAGGATCGTGGTGCGGAACGAACGCGGATCGTCGTCAGCGCTCGCCCGCGCGGACGCCGGGAGCCCCCGGCGTCACCGACAGTCGTACTCGACGTCGGCCCGGGTGTGGCCCAGCAGCGCCCGTTCGATCATCACCTCACGCACCGACCTCGACCTCGATCACCTCGACGGGCTCTTCGGACACCCGACCATCGACGATACGGAACGAACGGAAGTCGGTCTCGTCGGGCGCCCGGGTCGACACCAGAACATAGTGGGCATTGGGCTCCGAAGCGTAGGCGATATCGGTACGCGACGGATAGGCCTCGGTGGCGGTGTGCGAGTGATAGATCACCACCGGCTCCTCGTCGTTGGCGTCCAGCTCCTTGTACAGCTGGAGCAGGTCGGAGGAGTCGAACTCGTAGAAGGTGGGCGAGCGCGCGGCGTTGAGCATTGGGACGAACCGGACCGGTCGATCCGAGCCAGCGGGCCCGGCGACCACGCCACACGCCTCGTCTGGGTGATCGCGTCGCGCGTGGGCGACGATCGCATCCCGCGTGGACCGATCGATGCGGAGCACACGTGCCACGGTAGCCGAGACGCCGGCAAGTCACCGCATCGTGGTCTGGACCAGGGCGTCCTGCAGCGTCGTGAGCCAGTAGTAGATCACCCAGCTTTGCGCCTGCGGGTCGGCCGGATCGATGTGGGTCGGCTCGTCCTGGGTAACGCCGAGACGGGTGCCGAGAGCCAGTCGCAGGTCGTTCAGCACGGTCAGCCAGCGTTCGGCCGCGTCGGGCGGCAGCGGCAGGTCTCCCGACCCGGCCGGAAGCTCCGCTCGGCATCGCTCGGCCCGCGCGGCCTTGTCGTCCCGAAGCCCGGCCTCGGTCAAGTCCCGGAACTCCGCGGCCGCCTCCTCGTCGTCCCGATAGCCGTCCGGAAACAGCCGTCGTCGCACGGGATCGTCGTCGGGAAGCGTGCCCAGCGCGTCGAGGAGGTCGTCGAGCAAGGAGCCCAGCAGCGCCGTCTCCATCTCATCGAGCTGTAGCTGCGGAACACCGCGCCGCCGGCGTAACTTCACCAGGTCCGCTCAGGTGTCGTGCCGAGCGGTCGCCCACAGGCCGTAGCCGTGCAGCGTCGTGACGTCGAGCTCCATACGCTCCCGAGTTCCCGACGAGACCACCGCGCGGCCGCGTTGGTGCACATCCAGCATGAGTTTCTCCGCCTTCGCCTTGGGGTACCCGAACACGGTCATGAACACATGCGTGACGTAGCTCATGAGATTGATGGGGTCGTTCCACACGATCGTCACCCACGGTCGATCCGCGACCGCCAGCTCGTCAGGTTGCTGCTCGCGCTGCTCCTCGCGCTGGGGGGTGAGCGTTTCCGGCATACGTTTATGGTGGCACGCGTGCCGACGGGATTGCTGACCGACCGTTACGAGTTCACGATGCTTGGTTCGGCGCTGCGCGACGGCACCGCGCAGCGACACTGCACCTTCGAGGTGTTCGCGCGGCGGCTGCCGGATGGCCGGCGCTACGGCGTGGTGGCTGGGACCTTGCGGCTGCTGCACGCCATCACCGACTTTCGCCCGACCGCCGACGAGGTCGAGCAGCTGCACGCCGACGGCGTGGTCGAAGATGCGGGCGCCGACTACCTGGCGAGCTACCGATTCGGCGGCGACATCGGTGGCTACCGGGAAGGCGAGTTGTACTTCCCGTACTCGCCGCTGCTGACGGTGACCGGCACGTTCGCCGAGTGCGTCGTGCTGGAGACCCTGTGCTTGTCCATCCTCAACCACGACTCGGCCGTTGCCTCTGCCGCGGCCCGGATGGTCAGCGCCGCGGCCGGTCGGCCCATCATCGAGATGGGCTCGCGCCGGACCCACGAGCAGGCGGCGATTGCCGCGGCGCGTGCGGCCTACCTCGCCGGGTTCGCGACGACCTCGAACCTGGCCGCCGGCCGCGCGTTCGGCGTCCCGACGGCCGGCACCGCCGCGCACGCATTCACCCTGCTGCACGACGACGAACTCGAGGCATTCCGGGCCCAGGTGTCCGCGCTCGGCCCATCCACCACGCTGCTCGTCGACACCTTCGACATCACGAAGGGCATCGAGAACGCCGTGGCCGCCGCTGGGCCGTCGTTGGGTGCGATCCGCATCGACTCCGGCGACCTGGGCGTCCTGGCCCGTCAGGCCCGCGCCCAGCTGGATGCCTTGGGCGCCACCGGAACGCGGATCGTCGTCAGCGGCGACCTGGACGAGTACGCCATCGCCGCACTCGCCGCCGCACCGGTGGACGTCTACGGAGCCGGCACCGCCGTCGTCACCGGCTCGGGCGCCCCCACCGCCGGTTTCGTGTACAAGCTCGTCGAGGTCGACGGACGACCGGTCGCGAAGCGGTCCGAGCACAAGGAGAGCCACGGCGGCCGGAAGTTCGCCTACCGCGTGCACAAGCCGACCGGAACGGCGATCGAGGAAGTCGTCGTCTCCGCGCCGAAGGGCGAGATCGCGCTCGGCGACCATGACCGGGCGCTACAACAGCTGCTGTTGCGCGGAGGAAAGCTCGGGGCCGAGCTGCCGGATCTTGCCGCCTGTCGCGAGCACCTGCAGGCGGCCATGGTCACGCTGCCCTGGGACGGCCTGAAACTTTCGCGCGGCGAGCCGGCGATCCCGACCCGCATGATCAGCTGACCGCCGCAGATGATCTTGGAGAAATCGGCGCCCTGAGGCAGTAAGTCCAAGGTCACGACCAGCAGAGCTTCCGGTCACGACCAGAAGGGCTTCCCGGTCAGCCCGACAGCGTGCCTCCGCAGACCGAGATCAGCGGCACAATCGAGGCATGGCGCGTGCACTGCTCGTCGTCGACGTCCAGAACGATTTCTGCGAAGGCGGCTCGCTGGCGGTGGCCGGCGGGGCGACGGTGGCGCGGACGATCAGCGACCGGCTGGACCTCGGCGACTACGACCACGCGGTCGCGACCCGGGATCACCACGTTGACCCGGGGGGTCATTTCTCCCCCACGCCGGACTATGTCGACAGCTGGCCCGCGCACTGCGTCGCCGGGACCGCCGGCGCGGAGCTGCATCCTGACCTGGATCGAACCAATCTCGAACGGGTCTTCGACAAGGGCGAGTACGAGGCCGCGTACTCCGGCTTCGAAGGTATCGCCGATGCCGATGGCCGACCGTTGCTCGACTGGTTACGCGCCCACCACATCGACGTCGTGGAGATCGCGGGCATCGCCACCGACCACTGCGTCCGGGCGACGGCGCTCGATGCCCGGTCGCACGGCTTCACCACGCACGTCCGACTCGATCTCACCGCCGGTGTGGCCCGCGCCACCGTCGAGCGCGCCCTGGAACAGATGCGAACCGCCGGAGTCGAACTCGTCGGCCAGCCGGTTGTGGGCACCCTCGCCTAGCGACGGCCATCCCGCGGGAGCGCTGCCTAGGGCGTCGTCCCGGCGTAACGAGCCCGGTCCAGGGCGTCGACCTCATCGATCTCGTCCCCGGAGATGCCGAGAATGAACAGCACCGAGTCCAGGAACGGCTGGGTCACGGACGCGTCAGCGGCGGCCCGCAGCGCGGCCCTGGCGTTGAACGCGATACCGAGCCCGGCCAGCTCCAGCATGTCGATGTCGTTGGCGCCGTCGCCGACCGCGACGGTCTGGCTCAGCGGAATGTCGAAATGCTCGGCGAATCGACGAAGCGCGTCCGCCTTGCCCTTGCGGTCGAGCACCGGCTCCAGCAGGTGGCCGGTGAGCCGGCCGTCCACGACGTCGAGTTCGTTGGCCGCGGCGAACTCCAGGCCGAGTTCGGCCACGAACCGATCGGTGAAGACCGTGAAGCCGCCACTCACCACGCCGACGTGATAGCCCAGCCGACGCAGGGTGCGGACCGATCGGTCGGCGCCTGCAGTCAGTCGCAATCCGTCGCGCACCTGTTCCACCCGGGCGTATGGCAGTCCGGCGAGCAGCGCGACCCGTTGCCGTAGCGAATCCGCGTAGTCGACCTCACCGTTCATCGCCCGATGGGTGATCGCTTCCACCTCGCGGCTGCGGCCAGCGGCCGCGGCCAGCGCGTCGATGCCCTCGTCCTGGATCAGGGTCGAATCGAGGTCGAGGACGACCAACCGCTTGGCCCGCCGACGCAATCCGGCCGGCTCGACGGCGATGTCGAGGCCCGTGTCCTCGGCCGCGTGCACGAGCGCCGATCGCAGCGCCGCCGGATCCGCGGAGCTCACCAGCAGCTCGAGACTGCTGGCCGGCGCCCGGGACAGCTGGGTGACCGACTCGATGGTGCCGCCCACAGCGCTGATGCGCTGAGCGATGTCGCTGATCGAGCCGGGCCGCAACGGATGTCCGAGCACGATCACGTGGCTGCGACCGAAACGCGAGCGCCGTTCCGACGGGCCGTCCTCGCTGACGACCACCTCGCAATCCATGCCCAGCGCTTCGGAGGTCCGGGTCACCGACCGCCGCAGGGCCCAGGGGTCGCCTCGCAGTTCGATCAGGACAGCGAGAATGAGCCGTTCCCGGATGACGACCTGTTCGACATCGACGACGTCCGCGTCGTGCTCGGCCAGCGAGGTGAAGAAAGACGCCGTGACGCCGGGGCGGTGTCGCCCAGTGGCCGTTATGAGAATAGACGTTGGTCGCATTACCTACACAGATCGTCAGGGTCGGACACTACGAGGGCCGTTGAGGTTAGCTGCCGGGATGGGTATCCCGCGGATGGTCACGTGAGCCGCCGCCCGTACTGCTCCCAACCGGCTCATGGCTCCGGCCGACGTGCGCTTCGGCCTCCAGCCGCTCCAGTAGGTGCGGGTAGTGGTACTCGAAGGCGGGCCGCTCCGATCGGATCACCGGGATCGACGTGAAGTTGTGCCGCGGCGGCGGGCAGGAGGTCGCCCACTCGAGCGAGTTGCCGTGACCCCACGGATCGTCGGCGGTAACCACCTCGCCGTAGCGGTAGGACCGATAGATGTTGTAGCTGAACGGGATCAAGGACGCGCCCAGCACGAACGAGCCGATCGTCGACCAGGTGTTCAGGAAGGTGAAGCCGTCGCTCGGCAGGTAGTCGGCATAGCGCCGGGGCATGCCTTCGGCACCCAGCCAGTGCTGGACCAGGAAGGTCATGTGGAAGCCGACGAAGGTGAGCCAGAAGTGCAGTTTGCCCATCCGCTCGTCGAGGTAGCGGCCGGTGTACTTCGGGAACCAGAAGTAGACGCCGGCGTAGGCCGCGAACACGATCGTGCCGAACAGGACGTAATGGAAGTGGGCGACCACGAAATAGCTGTCCGAGACGTGGAAGTCCAGGGGTGGGCTCGCGAGGATGACGCCGGTCAGGCCGCCGAAGAGGAACGTGACGAGGAACCCGACCGCGAACAACATCGGCGTCTCGAAGGTGATCGAGCCGCGCCACATCGTGCCGATCCAGTTGAAGAACTTCATTCCGGTGGGAACCGCGATCAGGAACGTCATGATCGAGAAGAACGGCAGTAGCACCGCGCCGGTCGTGAACATGTGGTGTGCCCAGACGGTGAGCGACAGCGCCGCGATCGACAGCGTCGCGAAGACGAGGCCCTTGTAGCCGAACAGCGGCTTTCGGCTGAAGACCGGGAAGATCTCCGTGACTATGCCGAAGAACGGCAAGGCGACGATGTAGACCTCGGGATGGCCGAAGAACCAGAACAGGTGCTGCCAGAGGATGGCACCGCCGTTCGATGGCGCGTAGACCTGAGCATCCAGATGTCGATCGAGGTACGCGACGAGCAGCGCCGCCGTGAGGATCGGGAACGCGAAGAGCACGAGCAGGCTCGTGACCAGGATGTTCCAGGTGAAGATCGGCATCCGGAACATCGTCATGCCCGGGCAGCGGAGGGTGATCACAGTGGTGATCATGTTGACGCCGCCGAGGATGGTGCCCAGGCCGGAAATGCCCACGCCGATGATCCACAGATCTTGTCCGACGCCCGGCGAGTTGAGCCCGTCATTGAGCGGCATGTAGAAGGTCCAGCCGCCGTCCGCCGCGCCGCCCGGCGTAAGGAAGCCTGACGTAGCGGTCAGCGCGCCGAAGAGGTAGAGCCAGTAGGAGAACGCGTTGAGCCGCGGGAACGCGACATCCGGCGAGCCGATCTGCAGCGGCAGGACCAGATTGGCGAAGGCGAACACGAGTGGCGTCGCGAAGAACAGCAACATGATCGTGCCGTGCATCGTGAACAGCTGGTTGTACTGCTCCGGAGACAGGAACTGCATGCCCGGACGGGCCAGCTCCGCGCGCATGAGCAGGGCCATGAAGCCGCCGAGGAAGAAGAACAAGAACGACGTGACCAGGTACATCCGGCCGATCAGCTTGTGGTCGGTCGTGCGGAGCACCCGGAGGAACATGGAGCCCTTGGCGACCTCGTGCTCCGGGAACGGCCGGCTGACGATCGGCTGGGGCAAGAGGGACGTCGGCTCGGGAGCCTCCGCCGCGGTGGGCTCGGCGGTTGTGGTCAACGTGCCTCCCGCTCGGGTGCGCAAGACGGTGCGGACGTCTGCGGGCGGGGACGACCCCGCCGCCGGAATCAGAATAGCCACCGGAGCGCTTGGCGCGGCACCCGGATCGCCATTATTGGCGCCGGCTCTCGGTCGCCGCTCGCCGGGCCGGGCGGCATGATCGAGGCCGTGACCCAACCGCACGACGAGCTCGATACCCGCGTCCGGGCCGAACTGGCGGATCTCGGCCACGGACCCGAGCCGAAAGCGGTGCCCAAGACGGCCTCCGAAGCTGCTCCCAAGCCGGCTTCGGAAGCGGCTCCCGAAGCGTTGCTGGGCCTGTTCGACGCCATGGCCGGCAGCCGCCAGCTCGATATTCACGCCCGCCGGATGCGGGAGCGCGGGCAGGGTTTCTACACGATCGGGTCCGCGGGTCACGAGTCGAACGCCGTCGTTGCGCTGGCCCTTCGGGCATCCGATCCGGCGCTGCTGCATTACCGATCCGGCGCCTTCTATCTCGCCCGGTCGATGCAGGCCGGCCGGAAGCTCGCCGACGGTCTCCGGGACGTTTTACTCGGCGTGGCCGGAGCCGTCGCCGACCCCGCGTCGGGCGGCCGGCACAAGGTATTCGGTCACCCGGACCTGTCGATCATCCCGCAGACCTCGACGATCGCCTCGCACCTGCCTCGCGCCGTCGGGGTGGCGTTCGCGATCGAACGGGCGCGGCGGATCGGGGTCGATTCCCGATGGCCGGCGGACGCGGTGGTGATCACCAGCTTCGGTGATGCGAGCGTGAACCATTCCACCGCCGCTGGCGCGCTGAATACCGCGGGCTATTGCGAACGCCTCGGGCTCGGCATGCCCCTACTGTTCGTGTGCGAGGACAACGGATACGGAATTTCGGTGCGCACGCCCTCCGGCTGGGTCGCCGCCGCGGCCCACCGGCCCGGAATCGACTACGTCGCCGCCGACGGCGAGGACAGCGCGGAGCTCGAGCGGGTGGCGACGGCCGCCGTGTCGCACATCCGATCGACCCGCCGGCCGGTGTTCCTGCACGTGCGCACGGTTCGCTATCTCGGCCACGCCGGCACCGACGTCGAAACGGGGTACCGCGCCGCCCGCGAGATGGCCGCCGACCGCTCCCGCGACCCCCTGCTCGCGCTGGCGCGGCGGATCGTCGCCGATCACGAGGTCGACCTGCTGGCCCGCTACGACGAGATCGGCGCGGTAGTCGAGCAGATCGCCGACAGCCTGCACGAGCCGCCTCGGCTGACGTCCGCCCCAGCCGTCGTCGCGCCGCTAGCGCCCCGGCGCCCTGCAGCGATCAGGGAGCGAGCCATTCGACCGCTGCTCGTCGAAGCGCGCGCGCATGCATTCGGCGGCCGCCTGCCCGAGCACGCCGGCCCGCTCACCCTGGCTCAGGCCATCAACGCCGCCCTGGCCGACGAGCTCGTCGCGCGGCCCGAACTGGTCGTGTTCGGGGAGGATGTCGGCCGCAAGGGCGGTGTCTACGGGGTCACGCGCGGCCTGCAGCAGCGCTTCCGCTCGACGCGCGTGTTCGACACTCCGCTCGATGAGCAAGCCATCCTCGGTCTCGGCCTGGGGCTCGGCGTCACCGGCCTGCTTCCGGTACCCGAGATCCAGTACCTGGCCTACCTGCACAACGCCGAGGACCAACTTCGGGGCGAGGCCGCCAGCCTTCGCTTCTTCTCCGACGGCACGTTCACCAACCCGATGGTGGTCAGGATCGCCGGCCTGGCCTACCAGAGGGGCTTCGGCGGCCACTTCCACAACGACAACGCCGTCGCCGTGCTGCGAGACATTCCCGGCCTCGTCGTCGCGGTACCGGCCCGGCCCGACGACGCGCCCCCGTTGCTGCGAACCCTGCTCGCGGCCGCGGAGAGCGACGGCCAGGTCAGCGTTCTGCTCGAACCCATCGCGCTCTACCACGAGCGGGACCTGTACCGCGCGGGCGATCGCGGCTGGCTCGGCGAATACCCCCCACCCGACGATGCCGAAGCGCACATCCCGATCGGGTCAGCTCGTGTCTACGGCGACGGCATGGATCTCACCGTCCTCACCTTCGGCAACGGGCTGCGCATGAGCTTGCGGGCGGCGCGGCGCCTCGCGGACGACGGCATCGCCGCCCGCGTCGTCGACCTCCGATTCATCGCGCCATTGCCAGTCGACGACATCGTGCGCGAGTCAGCCGCCACGGGTCGAGTACTCGTGGCCGATGAGACCCGGCATTCCGGTGGTGTGGGAGAGGGCGTCGTCGCTGCCCTGGTCGAGGCCGGCTTTCGCGGGCCGATCACGCGGGTGTCCAGCGTGGACAGCTTCATCCCGCTCGGGGATGCGGCGACCACGGTCCTGCTCGACGAAGGCGCCATCGATCGCGCGGCACGAGACCTCGTCATGGCGACGCCAGCACCCGATGACCGGCGGCCCGGATGAGCACGGTGCACCACGTACGGAATGGGCGCCACGGCTCGGCCAGCTCCTCGAGCTGGGCCTGCGACGGAGGGTCGGGCAAGCCGTAGAGCTGCCGAATGAGGTCGAGCGATCGCGACTCGTCCGGCGCCAGCACGTCAGTGAATCCGGTGCCGCGGATGACGATCAGGCTGGCGTAGAACGGTCCGATCCCCTTGATCCGTTGCATCTCGCTCGCCGCGACGACCGGACCGAGCCGGAGCAGCCGATCCGCATCCAGCAGACCGCGCAGCGCGGCCCGCGCGACCCCGTGCAACCGGTCGAGGCGTTCGGGCGGGATACCAGGGAAGTCCGTCACTTCGAGGAGCTGGCGCGGCGTCGGCAGCGCGGCATGCTCCTCGCCCGCCAACTCGAACGTGCGACCCCAGACGCGACTGAGTCGGGCCCGCACCGTAGCGGTCTGCGACGCCGGGCGCCGAGCGCTGAGGATCGACCAGGCTGCCGCCTCGTAGGGCGAGTAGAACAGCGGCGGACGCAGCCCCGGTGCTGCCTCCTGCAATCGCCCGATCACCGGATCCCGGCGCCCCACCGCCTCGAAGTCGCGGCCGTCGTGGTCGAGCGAGAGACAGCGGGCGACCTGCCGTTGCACGACCTCCAGGTCACCGGCGCCGTGCACGATGCCGTGCACGCCGGCACCGTCCTGCCGGAGCTCTATCCCAACCTGCTCGGCGTACCCGTCGAGGCAGAAGGCGAGGCGCATGACACCATCGAAACCGTCGTCCGTCGAGCCGCCCCGCTGGCCGACCGGCAGGCGCTGACCGAACCCGAACAGGGCTGACTCGCGGAGCGAGAAGGCGCCCAGCGGCCGGATGAGGAACGATCTCGTCATGACCCCTGATCATGCCGACCCCCACCGACAGGTTCCGGGGACCACCCGGCTCCCGCATGACAATGGTCGTGCGGCCCAGTCTCCGGAGGTGGACGACCATGACGATTCGGTTTATTTCCGATGCTGGCGTGGTGGAGGAGTCGGCGGAGGGGATCCCGTTGTTGTTGAAGCGGGAGGATGGGTTTTTGTGGTTGGACGTGCCGGTGTGGACGTCGGAGATTGATGGGTTGTTGGCGGCGGAGCTGGGGTTGCATCCGGTGGCGCGGGAGTATTGCCGGGTGCGGAATCGCATGCCGATGGTGCATGGGTATCGGGATCATGTGTTCATGGTGTTGCACCGGCCGGTGGTGTTGGGGCGGGGGGAGACTCGGTTGGTGGAGTTGGATTTGTTTGTGGGGGATCGGTTTTTGGTGACGGTGCATAAGCGGGATGAGGCCTCGATCGCCGCGGTGGAGGGGGTTTCGGAGATTGCGGAGACGCTGGATCGGATCGCGGGGGGGCGGATCGCGCCGCGGACTCCGGTGGAGTTGACGCATGCGTTGGTGTCGTTGATGGCGTTGCGGCAGCGGTTGTTGGTGCAGGACGTGGCGGTGCGGGTGGCGGAGGTGGAGGAGAAGGTGCTGCACCGGCAGTTGAGTAACCCGGAGCACGCGTTGGAGGAGATGTTCCTGGTCCGGTATGAGCTGCTGTCGGTGCGGACCACCGCGGCGCATTCGGAGGAGGTGTTGGCTCGGGCCCGGAAACTGCTCGGTCCCGGCCATCACGATGACGAGGTGCAGCTGGCCGACCTGCAAGACATGTTCCGCCGGGTCCACCGCATGACCGACAGCGAACAAGAACTCCTCGCCGGCGTCATCGACCTCTACCGCACCCGCACCGACACCAAGATGATGATCGCGATGGAGCGCCTCGCCGTGCTGGCCGCCGTGACGTTGCCGATCACTGCCATCGCGTCCGTCTACGGCATGAACATGATCGTGAACACGCGCACCCGGTACCCTCAATTGATCATCGTGCTGATCATCATGGTCATCATCAGCGGCTACCTGCTCCGCTGGACCAAGAAGCAAGGCTGGTGGTGATCAGTTCCGTCAACTCGGGCGGCGCCGGGGGGCGGTCACCCGCCTGGTGCCGATCCGAGCCGGAGCCGGAGAATCGTCGTGATCTTGGACTTGCTGCCCTGGAGCGACGATAGGTCCAAGATCACGGAACCTCGGCCGCCAGCGCGGCATTCGTCGGCTGAGGTAGCGGCGGCGGTATCTCAGCTGTTGTGCAGGACGGCCGCCCCGCCGAACCGGCCATGCTCGAGGTCGGCCAACGCCTCGGGCGCCCGCTCCATGGGATAGCCGACTGTCGTCGGCGTAATCCGGAATCGTTCGGCGAGGGCCAGGAATTCCTCACCGTCCTGGCGGGTGTTGGCCGTGACGCTGCGCAGTCGACGCTCCTCGAACAGCTCGCGTTCATAGTTGAGCGCCGGGACGTCGGAGAGCCAGATCCCGGCGATCGCGAGCGTCGCGCCGCGATCCAGCGCCCGAAGCGCGACCGGCACCAGCTCGCCGGCGGGCGCGAACAGGATCGCGCCGTCGAGCGATTCCGGCGGGGTGTCGGTGGCACCGCCGACCGAGTCGACGCCGAGCGAGCGGGCCAGCTCCTGGTTGTGCTCGCCGCGGGTGAGAACGTGCACACGCAGCCCCAGGTGCAGCGCGATCTGCGCGGTGATATGAGCGCTCCCGCCGAAGCCGTAGATACCGAGCCGACCGCCAACCGGCACCTCGGCGCACCGGAAGGCTCGGTACCCGATGATGCCCGCGCACAGCAGCGGCGCCGCGTGCTCGTCGTCCACGGTGGACGGAAGGCGGTAGGCGAATCCTTCGTCGACGACGCAAAAGTCAGCGTAGCCACCGTCGCGATCCCATCCGGTGAATGTCGGCTCGATGCAGAGGTTCTCGGCGCCGCGCCGGCAATAGGGGCAGCTGCCGTCGACCGAGCCCAGCCACGGCACGCCGATCCGGTCGCCGACCGCGAACCGACGGGCAGCCGACCCGAGCGCCTCGACCTGTCCCACGACCTCGTGTCCAGGAGTGACACCGGGGCGGCGCGGAGGCAGGTCACCCTCGGCGAGATGCAGGTCAGTGCGGCACACACCGCAACACGACACCCGGACCAGGACGTCGGTCGCCGCCGGCTCCGGCCGATCACGATCGATTCGCCGAAGCGGCCCGGCATCGATCGGCCGCGGAGTGTCGACCACCCAGGCCCGCATCAGCTGCTCCCTATTCGAAGCCGACCGCCGACAGCGACTGCATCGTAGCCCGCGCCGGGTAGCGGCCTGACTGCCCGCGCGAGACCGCGTCGCTTCCCGCGCACCCGCGAGACAGCTGAGCACGCCCGATCGGCTCACCAACCTCACTGGTACCACGGCTGCGCGGGAAGCGACGCCATCGGGGGGCCATCGGCTCCTCTCGGAGCGCCATCGGCGCCTCCCGGCGGGACTGCCCATCGGCGCCTTCCGGCGCCGCTGCCTATCGGCGCGCGCGATCAGTCAGTCGAGGTCCTGCGGTGTGGTGGCCCCGCGGCGGGAACGCCGGCCCGGACGCGCGCCCGGACCGGGGACGACGGGGCGGTCGAACCCTGGTCGCGGCAGGAATCCGCCGAGGGCGTAATCGCTGGGCTGGGTGGCGTGCCAGGATACCGGCACGGTGCCGGAGGCGAAGGCTAGGCGCTCCTCGAGGTCCTTGGCCAGGTGCTCCCTCCCGGTGCGGCGCAGGTGCTCGGCATACTCGTGCGGCGGGTTGTATAGCGCGGGACCCTGCTGGAGCGTCGACTGCATCGGGTCGGGTTGCGCACCGGGGCGGCCGGCGTAGAAGTTCCACCACTCGGTCAGCCGGCTGCGCATCCGCTCGGCCAACGCTGGATTGTCTGGCAGCAGGTCGCGAGTCGAGTGCGGGTCGTCGGTGACGTTGAACAGCTGCTCCCATTCCGCCCGGGTGGCCCCGGGGTGATACGTGCGGGTGTACAGGTGATCATCGGTCCGGACGGATCGTTGATAGGTGTGCGCGCCATGTCCGAGCACCAGATACTCGCGTGACCCGTGATCCTTCCCGTGGATCGCGTCGGCGAAGCTCTCACCCTGCCATCCGGTTGGCGTGCGGATCCCGAGCAGGTCACACAGCGTCGGCGCCAGGTCGATGTTGTAGAGCAGCGCGTCGCATCGGCGCTGGTCCGGCGTCAGGCCATCTGTAGCCCCGGGCCAATAGATGACCAGCGGCAGCCGGTGGACCGCCTCGTTGGCATGACCGTGCTCGGCGTACGAGCCGTTCTCGCCGAACGATTCGCCGTGGTCGGCGCTGACGATGATCGCCGTTTCCTCGGCGATTCCGAGTTCCGCGAGCAGCGCGAGGAGCTTCCCGAAGTGGTGGTCCCAGAACATGATCGCGCCGTCGAACCCGTTGATCAGATGCTCGAAATCGGCCCGGTTGCGAATCGCCTCCGGCATGTTGTGGGGGACGCGCGACGTGCGCGGTCCGCGCGAGTAGTGCAGGTCGAGCGCGGAACGCGGCCCGTATACCTCGGCGTGCGCGGCGATGGTCTCCTCATCGGGCCACGCCGGCGCCGGCCCTGACTCAGCGGCCCTATTGGTCCACTCGACGTCCTGCAGGTAGTCCGTGTGGGGATCCCAATAGGTCAGGTGCAGGTACCAGTTGGGGTGCTTGCCGCGGCGGCGGAGCCAGTCGAAGGCCGCTTCGTTGATCTCGTCGGCCTGCTCGTCGGAGAGCTGGTCCGTTGCCCGTACCGACTCCCGGAAATTGCCGAGAAAGAAGTACGCGCGATGGCGTTCGGCGAACATCGACACCGCCGCTGTGTAATGCCCGTTCTGCTGCAGGTGCTGCCCGAGCAAGGGCCGGTCGCGCTCGGCCCCATGCCCCGTGTCCAGCCGGAAGCGCGCCGCCTCACCGTAGTGTCCGATCACGCCGTTGGTGATGCCGAATTGGCCGCTGGTGAGCGCGGTGCGGGAGGGCAGGCACGGTGAGTCGGACGCGTAGTACCGCTCGAATACGACGCTCTTCTCGGCCAAGCGGTCGAGGTTCGGTGTGGTGGGCCGCCGGTACCCATAGGGACCCGTATGGTCGGCTCGAAGCGTGTCGACGTCCACGTAGATGATGCGCATAACAGACCCTTCAGTCGGACGGGGCAGTGGCTTCCAGCCGGGCGACGGTCAGCTCGAGCCAGGCGATATACGCAGCGGTCGACGCATACCCTCGTTCATGAGCCAGCCGATCGAGTTGCGTGGCCCAGGACGGGTCCAGTTCGGGAACCGAGTCGAAGCCGCTCGGCGTTAGCCGAACGTCACCCTGTTCGTCCTTCTGCTTGAGCCGGTACTGCAATTCCTCGCGCAACACCGTGAGCGCGATGTCTCGACCGAACTGACCGCCGAGTACGAAGCGAACGCCGAAGTCGGGGTCCATCGGGCGCCGCGAAGGCACGTAGGGGCTGCGCGCCCAGGCGACCACGGCCTCGCGACCCGCTTCGGTGAGCCGGTAGACCTTGGCGTCCGGTGCGTTGCGACGTTTCTCCGTCATGGACAGCACCAGGCCACGAGCTTCGAGCCGCGCAAGCGTGCGGTAGATCGGCGACAGCGAACTCCGATACCCGAGGTAGACGCCGGTCTGTTCCAGCCAGGACCGCACGTCGTAGCCCGACGAGGGTCGCCGAGCGAGGATCGCCAGGATCATCGCGTCCGAAACCCTGAGCATGAGTTGGCCCCCATTCGCTTAGCTATGTGCTGAAGCATATAGGTCAAGTCACTACAGTACAAGGCTTGTAGCCTGAATGGCACATTGACTATATTCAAAGAGTCATAGTCGCTGTCGAGGACCTGGTAGTGCCTAGCGCTCATAATTGAGTTGTTAGCCACGTCCGGCGCCCTCGGCCGGAGTACGCGAGGTGAGGCGATGTCTTGCTGCCTGCCCAGTGGGCCCGATCGTGCCAATCCCGTCGAGGACTGCGACCGGAACCTGGCCGGCCACTCGACAGCCGACGAGCATCGAGCGGGGCTCGAGCATGTGCCGATACCGGCGGGACGATTCCGAATGGGCGATCCGTTCGCAGAGGGGTATCCGCGAGACGGCGAGACCGTGCTTCACGACGTCGAAGTCGATGCGTTCACGATTGCCCGGACTGCGGTCACCAACCAAGTGTTTGCCAGGTTCGTCGCTGAAACCGGCTACCGCACGACGGCCGAAGTTGCCGGATCGTCAGCGGTGTTCCATAGCGCAGTCCATCCTCAGGGAGCCGACAACATCGTCGGCGCAGTGCACGCGACACCGTGGTGGGTAGCGGTACGTGGCGCCGCCTGGGCTCATCCAACCGGTCCCGACTCGTCGTGGACCGAACGGCCGAACCATCCCGTCGTCCACGTCTCGTGGTACGACGCGGTCGCCTTCTGCCGCTGGCAGGGCAGTCGCCTGCCCACCGAGGCGGAATGGGAGTACGCCGCCCGCGGTGGACTCAGCGGCAAGCGCTTTCCCTGGGGGGACGAACTCGAGCTCGACGGTACGTACCGACTCAATATCTTCCGCGGCACCTTCCCGACGGTGAACACCGCCGAGGACGGGTACGCGACGACCGCGCCGGTTGACGCCTTCGAACCCAATGGCTATGGCTTGTACAACATGTGCGGCAACGTCTGGGAATGGTGCTTCGACTGGTTCGACCCGGGCGCATACGCCCGCTCACCGGCGCGGAATCCAGCCGGTCCCACGCGCGGGCGGGAGCGCGTCACTCGAGGCGGCTCGTACCTGTGCCACATCTCCTACTGCTACCGGTATCGCGTGGCGGCGCGATCCCGGAACACGCCTGACTCGTCGACGGGAAACTGCGGCTTCCGGACCGTGCTGCTCGATTCAGCTGCCTGAGGCCGGCTGAATCGCTCACGGCGCAACGAGACCGGCCGGCGTCGTTCCCACGCACCGGCGAGACCGCTGAGCACTGCCGATCACCTCCTCAGCCCCTCTGACACCACCGCTGCGCGTTACGCGACGCTCCTGGCTCCGCCTGGAGATCGCAGCGGTCGCTCAGCTTCCCGTTCGCGTGTTTGACTTGGGATAACCGATCGAGGGAGATGTCCGCAGTGGAACCGGAGGACCTGTACGAGCTGGACGCGGATCGTCCGGACCTGACCGACACCGTGATGCTCCAGGCCATGGACGGCTTCGTCGACGCCGGCGCCACGGTCAAGATCCTCCGTGACCACCTGCTCGGTCTCAGCGAGGGGCGGGTGATCGCCCGCTTCGACGTCGACCTGCTGTACGACTATCGGGCCCGGCGGCCGTTTCTGCATTTCGACCGTGATCACTGGGCCTCGTTCGACGCTCCGGAGCTCGCCCTGCACGTGCGGTACGACGCCGAGGGAACCGCGTTCCTCCTGCTCGTCGGCCCCGAGCCGGACGTCATGTGGGAGCGCTTCGTCGAGGCGGTGCGAGGCATCATCACCCGGCTCGGTGTTCGACTGACGGTCGGCGTCAATGCGTTCCCGATGAACTTGCCGCACACGCGGCCGACCCGAGTCATCCTGCACGGTTCGCGACCGGAGCTGTTCGAGGGCTACCAGGCCTGGCTGGGCGGGATCATCGTGCCGGCCAGCGCCGGCCACCTGCTCGAATTCCGATTGGGCGAGGCGGGCCATGACGCGCTGGGCATGGCGGCACCGGTGCCGCCGTACGTGACCGATACCGAATATCCAGGCGCGGCCGCCGCCCTGGTGCGCGAGATCAGTGCCCGGACCGGCCTGCGGTTACCAACCGCGGATCTGGACGCGGCGGCGGCCCAGACTCGGCTGTCCATCGACGAGCAGATCCAGCAGAGCGACGACCTGCAGGCCGTGGTTCGGGCGCTCGAGGAGCAGTACGACACGTACCTGCACGGCCAGGATCGGTCGCTCCTGGCCGATGGAGGCGGCCTGCCGACGGCCGACGAGCTGGGCGCGGAGCTCGAGCGGTTTCTTGCCGACCAATCCCGCGGCACCGATCCCCCGGCGCCACCGTCTCCGTGATTCGTCACCGCCAGCAGCCGACGACATAGCGCCCTGACATTGTCCGACCGGGATGCGAACATATGTTCGTGTCCGGAACGGGCCACATTCTGCACGCTGATCTCGACGCCTTCTACGCCTCGGTCGAGCAGCGCGATGATCCTCGGCTGCGTGGCCGGCCGGTCATCGTCGGCGCGGGCGTTGTCTTGGCTGCGAGCTATGAGGCCAAGGCCTTCGGGATCCGGACCGCGATGGGCGGCGCCGTCGCCCGCCGGTTGTGCCCCGACGCTGTGGTCGTGCCGCCGCGCATGACGGCGTATTCCGAGGCCAGCAAAGCCGTATTCGCGATCTTCGCCGACACCACGCCGCTCGTCGAAGGCATCTCGATCGACGAGGCTTTCCTCGATGTCGGCGGTCTGCGCCGAGTGTCGGGACCGCCCCTCGACATCGCGGCTCGGCTGCGCCGCCAGGTGCGTGATCGGGTCGGTCTTCCCATCACCGTCGGCGTGGCCCGGACCAAGTTCCTCGCCAAGGTGGCGAGCCGCGTGGCCAAACCCGACGGCCTGCTCTCGGTGCCGCCCGATGGCGAGCTGCGCTTCCTGCACCCGTTGCCGGTCGATCGCCTGTGGGGGGTCGGCCGGGTCACGGCCGTCAAGTTACGAGATCGCGGAATCATCACGGTCCGCGACGTTGCCGATCTCGATGAGCGGGCGCTCGTCTCGATGCTCGGGCCCGCGGCCGGGCGGCAACTGCACGCCCTGGCTCACAACCGCGATCCCCGTCGGGTCCAGGTGGGACGCCGACGCCGGTCGATCGGCTCGCAACGGGCGCTCGGTCGCAGTCGACTCTCTCGGGCCGAACTCGAAGCGACGATGGCCGGGCTGGTGGATCGAGTCGCATCGCGGCTGCGCTCCGGTCATCGGGTCTGCCGGACCGTGGTGCTCCGGCTGCGCTTCGACGACTTCACTCGGGCGACCCGATCCCATACCTTCCCCGCGCCGACCGACAACACTGCGACCATCCTGGCTGCGGCTCATGTCGTGCTGGTGTCGGTGGCGCCGTTGATTGCCGACGCCGGTCTGACGCTGATCGGCATCACCCTGGCCAACCTCGACCACGCCGACGCGATCCAGCTCGAGCTGCCCTTTCGCAGCGCGTTGCTCGCCGACCTCGACCAGGCCATGGACAGCATCCGCGACCGCTTCGGATCATCCGCGCTCACCCGAGCCGCGCTTCTCGGCCGGGATTCCGGCCTCGCCGTCCCGCTGCTGCCCGAGTAACGGTCCGTTGGCGTCCGATTGCACATCGCGCATTTGGTATCGGCGAGCGAAGTGGGCGTTCCTTAACTACGTGGCGCTCACTATGGAATAGCCAATCAGTACGTGCGGCATACTCCCGTAGCGCGGCCGCGTACCGACTGGGTGGGGAGAGCTTCATGGCGGAGTACGCGCTCGCCGTGGACCTCGGCTCGGAAGTAACCGCCGCGGTCAGCGACGACGCGGGGCACCGGATCGTGTCGATCGGAGACGCCGGCCAGCTTGCGCTGCCAGTCACGGTGGATGGAGTCGGCCGGCTGCTCGTGGGCGACACGACCGCTCAGCCAGCAGCGGATGAGCCAGATCGGCCGTGGTGGACCGCCGATCTGCCTCCGCTCGAGGATGCCGCCGAGCAGGTGGTCCAGGAAGCAACGCTGCGAGCCCGCCGTCAGCTCGCCGGACGGTGTGTCGCGCTGACCGTGACGACGCCCACCTCGTTCCCGGCCCGCGCGGCGCGGGTCCTGGTCGAACGGTTGTCGAAGGCATATCCAGGCGGCCGGATCGAAACGTATCCGGCCGTATGCGCGGCGGCCGAGTTCGCAGCCCAGACCGGCGCGCTGACCCTGGACGGCGGCGAAGTGCTCGTCGTGGACTGGCGCATGGGCCGGCTCGATCTGGCCGTCGTGCGCCGGGATGGCACAAGGTTCGATGTGGTAGGCCAGCCGTTCGTTGATGACTCGCTACCCGCCGGCCGCAGGGTCATCATCGGCGGCGCCCCGATCGATCGAACCAGGGTGCAGGCGTCGATGGCAGCTGTGCTGTCCGGTATCGATTCGCCGGTCCACGCCGTGCTCCTGGTCGGCTCGACTGCGGTCCATGACGCGGTCCGGAACGCGGTGTCGTCGGCCAGCCCGCTGGCGCAGATGATCACCCTTCCGGACGATGCGGTCGTCCTGGGCGGTGCCAGTCACGCCGCGTTCCTGGCGGCTCGGCCCTGGGAGTCAGCATCCGAGACTCGAGAGCGTACCGAGCCAATCGTCGTCGATGACGACGTGCAGTTCACGGTCTACCGGCCCCGCAGTGTCCATCCCGAAGAATGGCGGAGGCTTCTCGTCTTCGCGCACAAGACCGAACCATTTGAATCGCACGGCGTGCGCGTGGATCCCATTGAGCAGGTCGCCCTCGAGGCGGAAGCGTTGCTCGGTCAGGAATCCAGCTCGTACGTGCGGGTCGCGCGGGACAGTGACGCCGATCTGCCGCGCGGAACGACGATCAGATTCGTGCCCGATGTCGAGGGCATCGAGTTCAATCCGCCGGTTCGGGAGTTCAGCTGGCAACTACCAGTTCACCGCGAGGAATTCCTGTTTCGGGCCGACCGGCGCCTGCAGGGCCGGGTGGCACACGGTCTGCTATCCGTGTTCGTCGGGACCGTGCTCATCGCCGACGTCAGCCTGTCGATCAGGGTCGACAGTGGCTCGAGCGACTCTGATCCGGAGCCGGTGCCAGCCGCGCGATATCGAAAGATCTTCGCTTCGTACTCGCACCTCGACGCCACGATCGTGGAGAACGTCGGCCGGGTGGTGGCCGCGATCGGTGACGAGTTCATGCGCGACGTCGACAACCTGCGGTCGGGTCAGATCTGGAGTAGCGAGCTGATGGGCTACATCCGGGAGTGCGACGTCTTCCAGCTCTATTGGTCGTCGAACTCGATGACGTCCGATTTGGTGAGCGACGAATGGCATTACGCCCTCGCGCTCAATCGGCCCGGATTCATCCGCCCCGTCTACTGGGAGACGCCACGTCCGGTATCGCCCGAGCGCAACCTGCCCCCTCCGGAGCTGGACCGGATCCACTTCAGCTACCTCCCGGTGCGGATGCCGGCTCCGCCGCCGGGCGAATCCAGCTACGCGGCGGCAGCCCGCGACGAGCCGATATCTGTACCGGCCCCGGTCGAAGCGGCGCCGCCCGGCGGGTTCGGCGGCTTGCCCCCCGCACCGCCTGCGCCGGCCGAGCGACCGCCGCCCGAACCCCGGCGCCGGCGATCGAGCCGCGCCATTCTCGCGATGGGAACCGCCGCCGCTGCCGTGCTCATCGGCGGATCGGCGCTCGTCGCCAACCTGACCTCGGGCGGCGGAGCACCCAACGCCGCGCCGGCAACCTCGACTCCGGCCGTCGGGACGACGTTCGCCACTCCGGCATCCAGCGCTCCGGCGTCCGGCGCTCCACCGTCGCAGGCCGAATCCGAATTCGTCGTGTCGAGATTCATCGAGAACGTCAACGCCCACGATATTGCCGGCGCGACCTCACTCGTCTGCCCGGCTTTGCGAACGAGCGTTGCCAACGGTTTCGCTGATCCTTCGAGCGCGTTGTCCTACCAGTGGAACGACGTCGTGTTTCTCAACGCAACCGCGGCATCTTCATCGCTCAGTCTCAGGTACACGGCGACCCTGAGCCGGGGCCCGCAGCGGCTTCCGTCGACCGCGACCTTCCGGATGATCCAGCAAGGCGCGACTCCTGTCGTTTGCGGACTAGCGATGCAGTGAGCTGCGATGCGGTGCCAGCCGGCGGTTACCGTGGCTGGTACGTCGAGCATCGGAAGCGAGGTCCTGGATGAGGCTTGGGGTGCACATTGCCGACTTCACCTGGCCGGGTGGCCCACCCACCCTGGCGCGGGATCTTCGGTACATAGCCACAACGGCGGAAGAGGCTGGCTTCGCTCGGGTCAGCGTCATGGACCACGTATGGCAGATACGCGTCATCGGTCCGGTGGAGCACGAGATGCTCGAGGCCTATACGGCGCTCGGTTACTTGGCGGCCTGCACGTCCCGCGTCGAACTGCTGGCCTGGGTGACCGCAGTGACCTACCGCGAACCCGGACTGCTGGCCAAGGCGGTCAGCACGCTCGACGTGCTGTCCGACGGCCGGGCCTTGCTCGGCATCGGTGCGGCCTGGAATGAGGAGGAGGCGCACGGGCTGGGCTTGACCTTCCCGCCGACCGCCGAGCGCTTTGAACGGCTCGAGGAGACGTTGCAGATCTGCTTGCAGATGTGGAGCGACAGCGACGCGGCGTTCCAGGGGAAGCACTACACCCTCGAGCGCACGCTGAACTCCCCGCAGCCGCTGCGACAGCCGCATCCCCCGATCCTGATCGGGGGTAGCGGCGAGCGGAAGACGCTACGACTGGTCGCCCAGTACGCCCAGGCCTGCAACCTGTTCGCCGCCCCGGATCTCGAACGCAAGCTCGACGTCCTCCGGGAGCACTGCGTCACGGTCGGGCGCGACTACGACGACATCGAGAAGACGGTCATGATGCCGTTGAACGTCGGCCCGAACGGACGAGATGTCGATCTGCTTCTCGACGAACTGCGCCGGCTGGCCGACCTCGGCGTCACGCTGGTCCAAGGGCGGGTGGGCGACGTAGCGTCGATCACGCCGCTGGAGATCTTCGGCGAACGGGTCATCCCGGTCGCCGCGACCTTCTAGCGGGCACCGGCGAACTGACCGGCCGCTTCCACCAGGGGCCCCCGCCCCTGCACCCGCGACCTCCCGCCGAAGAGCCGCCGAGTGAGATAGTCCTGCTGGAGGGTGGTGGGCTCATGGCCGACCTTATGGTTGCCGTCGAGCGACCTGCGGTAAGTCGACCGGTGGCCAGCGCGAACGCCGGGCGGAATCTCGGATTGCTGGTGGTCTCGTTCGGCGTGACCGTGGTCGTGACGCGCTTGTTTCTCGTGCTGTCGGGCTATCCGCAAGTGGGCGGCACGACGTATCACATCGCCCACGCGCTCTGGGGCGGGTTGTTGCTGATCATCGGATCGATGCTGCCGCTGGTCTGGGCCAACCGATGGATCCTCACCCTGTCTGCCTTGTGCTCAGGGGTCGGCGTGGGGCTGTTCATCGACGAGGTCGGCAAGTACATCACGACCAAGAACGACTACTTCTTTCCGCTGGCGGCTCCGATCATCTATGTGGCGTTTCTCGCCGTGCTGTTCGTCGCCCGAGCCGTGAGCCGACCACGTCGGTACGACGCGCGGGGCCAGACGTACTTCGTACTGAACGGTCTGACGAAGGTTGCGGATGGAGCGGTGCAGGAGAGCACGAAGGTCGATCTGATGAACCGGCTCGACGAAATCGAAGGGTCCGCTGACCGCCGCCCGGATCTCGCCGACCTGGCCAACTGCTTGCGGCCGTACGTCGCGAGTCTGACGCCAACGACGAAACCGGAGCTGCATCCGCACCTGGCCCGACTCATCGAGGTTGCTGGTCGGGTCGAACGCATCCTGCTTCCCCGGTTCGTGCACCGGCTCCTGCTCATCATCGGATCGCTGATCGTCGGACTGTTCTCGATGATCGGGTTGCTGGTGTTCCTCGCCCTAGCGTCGAACGACCCGGAGAACAAGGTGGTGATCGATGACCGGACCGTGCCACCGGGAACTCACCCGCCGGCCCTCATGATCGCCGCCGCCGGAGAAACCGTCGTCGGCGTCCTGCTGGTCAGCGCGGCCGTGCTGCTAATGCTGGGCCGGGATCGCAAAGGTGTCGCGGCTCTTCGCGCTGGCGTGATCTTCGGACTGGCCGCCGTCAACGTCGTATTGGGCTACGTAGACGCGGAGCTGGTCCTGACCGTCGTGCTTTTCGAGCTCGTCGGGCTCGCACTCGCCCAGCGGTACCGAACCCGGTTTCTCCAGCCGCCCTCATCGCCAGCGCCGGCGCGACCGCGCGCCTCGCTCGCCTAGTGGAAGCGCAGCACGTGGTGAAAGCTCCGCCGGCCGGGCGCGTGTTGTCGGTGAATGTCGGCTTGCCGAAGGACCTGATCTGGCACGGCCGGACCGTCCATACCGCCGTGTGGAAGCACCCGGTGGACGGACCCCGGCTGGTGCGACGACTCAACATCGACGGTGACGGACAGGGCGATCTCGCCGGACACGGCGGCGAGCAGCGGGCCGTGTTCGTCTACCAGATCGAGTCGTACCGATTCTGGCAGGAGTATCTGGGCCGCGATGACTTCACCTATGGCCAGTTCGGAGAAAACCTCACGGTCCAGGGCCTGACCGATGACGAGGTGTGTATCGGCGATCGTTACCGGATCGGGACGGTCATCTTTGAGGTGACTCAGCCTCGAGTTACGTGCTATCGGGTCGGCATCCGAATGGACGACGCCCGGATGCCAGCGCTGCTGGTCTCCGAGCACCGACCCGGGTTCTACTTTCGGGTGCTGCGCGAGGGCATCGTGCAGCCTGGGGACGAGATCGCGCTGGTCGCCCGCGGGCCCGAGGCGATGACGGTGGCCGACGTCGATGCGTTGCTCTACCTGCCTGGGCACTCTCGCGGACGGATCGCGCAGGCGCTGCGGATCCCCCCACTCTCGCCTGGTTGGAAGATGTCGTTCGAGGCGATCCTCAGCCAGGACGAGAGAAGCGCCGCGGGAAATGCCGGCCTGACGACGGTCAGCCCGCCGCCGGCGTGGCCAGGATTCCGGGATCTCGTGGTGACGGGGATCGAGCGAGAAAGCGACTCCGTGATCTCCATCGACCTGGCTGATCCCGACGGCCGCGACGTGCCGCCGGCCCAGCCTGGACAGTTCCTGACGCTGCGTCTGCCCACTGACCCGGATCGGCCGCCCATCCTGCGTAGCTTCTCACTGTCGGGTGCCCCCGGCGCTCCCACGTATCGCATCAGCGTCAAACGCGAGTTGCACGGAGCCGGAAGTCAGTTCGTGCACGAGCGGGTGCGCACCGGCGACCGGCTCGAGGTGGCCGCCCCCAGAGGCACGTTCACCCTGCGGCCGGCTGAGAAGCCCGTCCTCTTGATCAGTGCGGGCGTCGGCGCAACGCCCGTGCTGGCCATGCTCCATGAGCTGGCCGAAACGAAGTCCAGCCGGGACATCTGGTGGCTGCACGGCGCGCGCCGCCGCGCGGAGGAACCCTTCGCGGCCGAGTCACGATCGTTGCTGCAGGCATTACCGCACAGCCACCGATACGTCTGTTACAGCCAGCCCGGCGAGGGCGATGCCACCGGACGCGACTACCAGACGGCCGGGCGCCTCACCGCCTCGGTCCTCGTGACCCTTGACCTTCCGTCCGACGCCGACGCCTACATCTGCGGTCCGGCTGGTTTCATGGCGGACATGTCGACCGCGCTGATCGGACTCGGTGTCGACGCCGGGCGCATTCGCACCGAGATCTTCGGCCCAGCACCGGCGCTAACACCGGGCGTCGCACCGGCACCGGCCCGACCGCCGCACCATCCGGCGGACGAAGCGACGAGCGGTCCGCGCGTCGGCTTCGCCCGAAACGGCCTCACCGTGCGCTGGCACGAGCACTACGCCAGCCTGCTGGAGCTGGCCGAGGCCTGCGACGTACCGGTCCGCTGGGCATGTCGGACCGGCGTCTGCCACACCTGCGAAACGAGCCTGGTGTCCGGAACGATCAGCTACGAACCCGAGCCGGTGGATGACCCGGCTGAGGGCAGCGTGCTGATCTGCAGCGCGCAGCCACGGGATGACGTCGTGCTCGATCTCTGACCGGCTAGCACGATTGTCACCGCCGCCTTTCCAAAGGCGACATTCACTGTTTGGTTCTGTTCGATATCACAGGGCGCTACATAGTCGACACCTCGCAAGCAATTCGTGGCGCGGATGCCGGGCGCCCGGTACCGTTCGGCGCGTGAGGCGAACCATCACCCAGCTCGTCGATGACATCGACGGTGGCAAGGCCGAGGAAACCGTCATGTTTGCCATCGACGGTGCGAACTACGAGATCGACTTGAGTCGCCGGAACGCGGCCAGACTGCGCGACCTGCTCAACGGCTACGCGCCGTATGCACGTGCGATTCGCGGCGGGGGTCAGCAGCGCCGGCGCCCGCGGCGCCGGGCGGCTCCCAGCGCCCCGTTCGCCGAGGTCGACAACAAGGCGGTACGGGCCTGGGCGTCGTCCAACGGCATCGAGCTCAGCGCCCGTGGTCGGATCCCCGCCAGCGTTCTCGCGCAGTACCGGGCCGCCGGCAATTGACGTCCTGGTTCAGTTCACCCGTCGCCGACAGCGATGATCCTCGCGAGCGCCTCTGAGACGAGATCGACTTCGTCGATCGTGTTGTAGAGGTAAAAGCTCACTCGGCAGCTCGCCAAGGGATCGATGTTGAGGTAGTGGTGGGCCAGGGTGGCACAGTGGCAGCCGGCTCGTGATTCAACGCCGGCGGAGTTGAGCGCGTGGGCGATGTCGAACGGGTTCCGACCGGAAACGTTGAACGCCACCAGCGACGCTCGACATTCGGCCGTCCGAGGCCCATAGATGGTGACGCCGGGAAGGCTTCCGAGATTGTCGAGTGCGCGTTTGGCGAGCTGGCGGCCATGCTCGGCAATACTCGACATCGCGACCGTGACATCGGGTCCAGCGATCTCCCGGTCTGATCCGAAATACTCGTAGCCGTCGGGGTGCAGCGCGAGGTCGAGAAGCAAGCGGAGCGCCTGAGCCGAGGCGATCGTGCCGAGGATATTCGGTGTTCCGGCCGCAAACTTCCACGGCAGGGCGTTGTAGACCACGTGGTCGGGGAAGACCTGGCCCTCGGCGATCATGTCGCCGCCGTAGAGGAACGGGCGCGATTCTCGAAGCAGCCGAGGCTTGGCGTAAAGGACACCGACCCCGAATGGCGCCAACATCTTGTGGAACGAGAAGACCAGGTAGTCGACGTCCATCGCCTGGACGTCGACGAGCGTGCTCGGCACCAGTTGGGCGCCATCGATCAAGAGTCGCGAACCCCGGTCACCGTCAGGTTGGCGATAGCCGCTCCGCGTCGCGATCTGCCGGATCGCTTCCAGAGGAGGCCTAGTGCCCAGAAAGTTGGAGACACCGGTACAGCACACCAGCTTCGTCCGCTCGTCGACCTGGGCCGCGAGCTGGGCCAAGTCGAGTTCGCCGGTGTCGTGATCGAAGGGAACCAGCCGGCACTCGACGTGAACCCCGAAGGTGGGAAGGATCTCGCGGCACAGCGCGTGCCAGGGCACGTAGTTCGAGTTGTGCTCCATCATCGTGGTGACCACATTGTCGCCATCGCGGAACTCGGTCAGCAATGAGTACATGACCGCGTTGAGCGCTTCCGTCGCATTGCGATACACGGCGACGCTTTCCCGGCCCGGCGCATTGATGAACTGGGCGATCGTGTCGAAGGACGCCTCGAACTGCGCGGTCATTGCCTGCGACGCGTCGGACTGGCCTCGATGCACGTTCTCGTATTCGGGCGCTAGCTCCCGATAGAGCTGCACCAGCTCGCGTGGCGGCTGGGTGCTCGCGGCATTGTTCGTGACGATCCGTCCTCGCTCGGGAAACCAGAAATGCGCCCGAATCGCCTCGACATCGAGGGCGGCTGCGGTCGCCATGTCAATCGGCTGCGAAACGATCATGCGGCTCGGTCCGGCCATTGCCTCGGCCATCTCGTCTCCAACCTCGGACATCTTGCCCAACGGATCGATGTTCACTTGGAAGCTCCCAGAGGAAGCATTGATACGCACGCGGCGAGCCACGTCCGGCAGCCATCAGCGGCGGAATCGCACGTACTGGTCCTCGACCGCGTCCGCCGCCGTGTAAGCGACCGCATCGGCCAGATGTCCACCGGGATCGAGCAATTCCAGGTTCCCGCCGTTGTTGCCGAGCTGGGCTCCGGAGCCGTCGAGGGGAAGCCGGAAGGACTCGCCCGGTCCAATCGTCTGCGGGCCGATCACCGTGCGGCGGTGAGTTTTGTCGACCAGCTGCCATCCCGCCAAGGAAGCGCTGGTGTTGGCCAGATTGCCGATCACAACGGCTTCGCTGCCGACGTCGTCACCGACCGGATTCAGCAGCGCACGCTCCAGATACACCGTGGTGAGCGGAGGCGCCGCGCCGTGGATCAGATCTTCGATCGACTGCGACTGCGGCGTGGGAGCACCCGCCGCGTCCGTGGGAACCCGCTGGGTCTGAAAGCCGAGGAACAGGCCGATGTGCCGATCCGGATGGGCGAGAATCAAGCCGCCGTCATGCCAGGCTCCGTTGTCCTCCGCATGCGGTCCCGCATTGCCCTGGTTGAGGTGAATGTCGTGGACGCCGTGCAGGCCGTCGGTATTTCCGAATTCGACGTCGATTGGCTTGTGCAGATTGCGGTCGAACCGGACTCCGAACGCATACAGCTCGCCGCCGGCATCCTTGCAGTGCTGCAGATAGAGCTCCAGCAGATCCTGCAGGTCATCGGCCGATGCGCGCCCGGTCGCGGGCAGCGCCGTGCCTTCGTGCCAGTCGAACAACGGCGCCCGCACGTAATCGAGAGCGCCGGCCGACGAGGGTGAGCCGCCGCTGAATCCGGTTGGCCGGTCGGCCAGGCCGGCCAGCGTCGGGTGTCCTTGCAGGGGATCCACCAGCCAGTAGACGACCTCTGCGCCGGTGTCGGACTGAACGTTGACGGCAATGCGCCACGGCTGCCCGGTGCTATCGAGCAACCGGATCTGCAAGTGCGGTGTGGCCTCGTCGTCTTCCCGAACCCACCGGTCGGGCCGTCCCCGCAGCACGCCGTAGCCGCCTGTCACCCTCACCACCCCGTTGAGTAGGAGGCCCTCGAGTCCAACCCGATACATGTGATCGGACAGCCGTGCGATCGGCTGGGTCGTGATCTCGGAATTATCGCCTCAGAGCGACGATAAGTCCAAGATCACCGAGGCTGGTCCGGCTGAGTAACCAGGCCCCGCACCTGCGGCGAAATCACTCAGCCGCGAATAATGCACCGGAAGCCGAGATGGCTGGTACTACTTCGTACCGCTTGGCCTTGCCGAGCCGGAGGCCGGTAGCGCAGGCAATAGGACGCCGCGCATAAGTGGGAGCCGCCTTTCATCACCCTGCGGTCGCTCTCCTGCAGCGAAGGAAGCGGGGAGTGCGGAGCGCAGCAGGAGGGCGTCTCGGCGGTGCGGCCGCCGTGATCGACGGTGCGGCCGCCGTGATCGTCCGTCCAGGCTGACGCGGTCCATTCCCAGACGTTGCCGATCATGTCGACCAATCCCCAGTCATTGGCCGGGAATCGACCTATTGGCGTGGTGCGGTCCTTGCCCAGCGCATCGAGGTTCAGCCAAGGGAACTGACCCTGCCAGGTGTTGGCCATCGGCCGGCCGCGGGGCCGGTACTCCTCGCCCCAGGCGTACGCGGTCGGCGGACGACCGGCCCGGGCGGCATACTCCCATTCGACCTCGGTGGGTAGGTCTTTCCCGGCCCAGCCGGCATAGGCCAAGGCGTCCTCGAAGGAGATGTGGACAACCGGGTGCAGTTCCTTGCCGCCAATGGCGCTGCCCGGGCCGTCCGGTGCCCGCCAGTTCGCGCCCGGAGTCCAGTGCCACCAGCGCCGCCAGTCGTCCAGCGGCACCGGTCCGGACGTCGGCCGGAAAACGAGCGAACCCGGCGTGAGATCGCTCGGGTCCGCGCCCGGGAAATCGCCGGAGGATGGCGCGATCTCGGCGCTGGTGCGGTGGTTGGTGTCCTTCACGAAGCGGCGGAACTCGGCATTGGTAACCGGGTGCTGGTCGATCAGGAAGGCCGCGACGTGCTCGTCGTGGGCCGGACGCTCCTCAGGGTAGTGATCGTCACTGCCCATAACGAAGCGGCCGCCCGGAACCTCGACCATGTTCTTGGGCACGCCCATGACGTTAGTGTCCCGGACGACGAGGACAACGCCGGGAGCCCGCTCGCTCCGGTTCGTGATCTTGGACTTACCGTCGCCCTGAGGCAGCAAGTCCAAGATCACGGGGGGCGAGGGCGCCATAGATGTGACGCACTCGAGCTCGGCGCCAGACTAGTTCGCGAACGATCCCGTGATGATCTCGCCGGCGGCCTCGTAGGTACCAATCACGACTCCAGTAGTGGAGATCGTGCTGTCGACGAGCTTCAGCCCGGCCGGGATCGTGCCGTCCGCGAACAACCGTTTGCCCGACCCGATGACCAAAGGGAAGACCCACAGGCGGTACTGGTCGACCAGGTTGTGCCGCAACAGCGTCTGGATCAGGTCCCCGCTGCCATGCACCTGCAGCTCCGGCCCGTTTCCCTTTTTGAGCGCCGCGACGCCTTCGGCCGCGTCCCCCTCGATCAGGACCGAGGGCCCCCAGGCCAGCGTGGGCTGTCCCCGCGACGCGACGTACTTGGTGGCGTCATTCAGCGGCTTGCCGCCCGCATCGTCGCTCGCGTTAGGCCAGAACGCGGCGAAAATGTCGTAGGTCTTGCGTCCGAGAACGAGGTCGAACGGGGTACTCATCGCCTCGCCCATGACCTGACCCATCGTGTCGTCCCAGTAGTTCACCGACCAGCCACCGTGCTTGAAGCCGCCGCTGTCGTCCTCCTCCGGTCCGCCCGGGGCTTGCATGACCCCATCGAGGGTCAGGAAGGTGTTGACGATCAGCTTTCTCATCTCGCCTGTCCTTTCGATTGATTGCCAACTGCTCAGCCGGCGAGCAGGGCGTCCATCTGGCCGACCGCCTGCCGCAGACCCTCGGCCATGCCCATTCGGTCGAGCTGCTGCATCTGCTCCTGGGAATCGAAGACGCTTCGTAGTTCCATGCGAGTACCGCCGTCATGCTCGGTGAGCTGCATGTGCACGCTGGTGGTTGGCATCTCAGCACTCGGGGTGCCGTCCTGGTTGGCAAACCCGTCAGTGAACTCTAGGGACTTGGGCGGGTTGACCGAGGTCACCCGCCACCAGCCGCGGTACTTCTCGCCCTCTGGGCTCGTCATGAAGTATGTGACGTCGCCACCCGGGACAAGGTCGTGCTGCTCGACGGTCGCCGGGTAGCTCGGCGGTCCCCACCAACGCTCCAGCTGCCGCGGATCGGCCCACAACTGCCACACCCGCTCGGGTGCCGCATCGAAGTCGGCGACCAGGGTGAGGGTGAGGCGGTCGAAGTCCTTCTCGACACTGGTGACGCTCATCGGTCGTGTCCTCTCGTCGGAGTGCTCTCTTGTGAGTCAGCCGGTTGCGCAAGCAGCTCGGCCATGCGGTCCACTCGCCCGCGCCAGGCCGTCTCGAGCTGGTCGAGCGCCTGCCGAGCCCGGCGTACCGCATCGGGGTCCGTGCGCACGAGCTGCTCCCGTCCGCGACGTTCCTTGGAGACCAAGCCGGCCCGCTCCAGCACCGCGACGTGCTTCTGGACGGCCGCGAAGCTCATCGGATAGGCATCGGCCAGTCGCGACACCGACGACGCACGCGGCCCGGAGCGGCGAAGGATGTCGCGGCGGGTGGCGTCGGCCAGCGCGTGGAACACGTGGTCGATTGCCTCGTCGGTCACCTCATATGCAACCATTTGGTTGTAGGTTAATCGCAGTCGCCACCGTTGTAAAGGACGCCACGGAGCGCGCACCTCCTCGCCCGGGGCGCGCACCCGCGTGATCTTGGACTTATCGTCGCTAGAGAGCAGCAAGTCCAAGATCACGAACCTGGGGACGCGCCGCGCACGACAACTGCCGACCGAACGGCGCGCGGGATTCCACCTCGAAGGCGCGAGTCCTACGATTCGCCCGTGACCCGCCAGCATTTTCGCGGCGTGCTCGAGGCCGCTACCGGTGGCGGTGCCTATGTCGTGATCCCCACCGACGTGGTGGCTGCACTGGGTGGCGGCAGCCGCTTCCGGGTCGTCGGCTCGGTCCGGGGCGTGGATTTCCAAAGTTCGACGATGAGTGCCGGCGCCGGTCGGGTGGTGCTCGGCATGCACAAGGCGACACGAGCGGCCGCCGGCGTCGAGATCGGGGACGAGGTGGAAGTGGCGGTCGAGCGCGATAGTCGGCCCCGGACGCTGGATATCCCCGACGACCTGGCCCAGGCACTCGCGCAGGACACCGCGGCGCAGGCGGCGTTCGACGACCTCTCCTTCTCCCATCGCCGGGAGTACGTCGAGTGGCTGACGACCGCCAAGCGCGCCGACACCCGACGGCGCCGCCTCGACCGGATTCTCGACACCGTTCAGGGAAAATGACCGGCTAATCGCGATCGGCGACCGGGTCGCGAGGAGTCGACCAGGAGGAGGTCGCGTGCTCGGCCGAGGTCACGTCGGTTCTCGATAGCGAGGATGCCAGCGGACTCGCTTAATCCGGTCGGCCAGCTCGGACTCCGATCGGCGCGGGGCCACCCCGTCGGCCACTGCCTGCACCGCGACGGCGAGAGCCACCGTGTCGGCCACCTGCGGCAGCTCGGTCACCGGTGGGAGCAACCCGGCGGCCGGAGACCTTCGGGCCGGGCTGCAGGTCGCCAACGCGCGGGCAGCGGACAAGAACATGGCGTCGGTGACGCGGGTGGCGTTGGCGGCGACCGCGGCGAGGCCCATGGCCGGGAAGATAAACGCGTTGTTGCACTGCGCGATCGTGGCCGGGCCGTCCGGAGTGGGCACCGGCCGGAACGGAGATCCGGTGGCCACCAGCGCCCGCCCGTCGGTCCAGGCCAGGAGATCGGCGGGCTCGGCCTCGGATCGGCTGGACGGGTTCGACAGCGGCAGGATGATCGGCCGGCGCACCCGGGACGCCATGCCGCGCACCAGCGGCTCGGTGAACGCACCGGCCGCCGTGGACAGCCCGATCAGGACGGTGGGGTCGAAGCAGCTCATCACCGTCGCGAAATCGGCTCGGCCGTCCGCCGCCCAGGCCGCCGCTTGCGCCGCCGGAACGGCGAACGCCAGTTGCTCTGGAGTCACGTCCGGCCGCCCGTCATGGATCAGCCCGGTAACGTCCACGAGCGCGAACCGGGCCCGAGCCGCGTCGGCGGTCAGCCCGGACCCGATGAGTTCGGTGGTCAGGTACTCGGCGACGCCGGTTCCGGCCGACCCCGCGCCCAGGATCAGGAACCGGTGCTCCGGCAGCGGCGTGCCGGCGGTGTCGGCGGCGGCGAGAACGGTGGCCAGCGTGACCGCGGCCGTGCCCTGGATGTCGTCGTTGAAGGTCAGCAGCCGGCGCCGGTAGCGTTCCAGGATCGGGCGGGCGTGGTCGATCGCGAAGTCCTCCCACTGCAGCAGCACGTCCGGCAGTTCCGCCTGGACGGCCTCGACAAACTGCTCGATGAACGCGTCATACTCCGGACCGGTGACCCGGGGATGCCGCCAGCCCAGGTACCAGGGTCCGGTCAGCCGGGCCGGGTCGTTGGTGCCGACGTCGAGCATGATCGGTAGCGTCCGCGCGGGATCGATACCGCCGATGACGGTGTACAGCGCCAGCTTCCCGATCGGGATCGCCATGCCGCCGATGCCCTGATCGCCAATGCCCAGCACCCGCTCGCCGTCGGTGACGACGATGACGTCGACGGCGGCCTCCGGCCGATTCCGTAACGCCTCCCGTAACCGATCCCGGGCGGGATAGGACAGGAACAATCCCCGTGGCCGGCGATAGATATGGCTGAAGTTCTGGCACGCCTCGGCCACGGTCGGCGTGTAGATCACCGGCAGCATCTCGGCCAGGTGTTCCGACACCAGTCGGAAGAACAACACTTCGTTCGTGTCCTGCAGCGCTCGCAGATTGACGTGCCGGTGCAATGCGGTTTGCCGCTCCAGATAGGTCGCGTATACCCGATCCAGCTGCTGCTCGATCGTTTCTACCGACTCCGGCAACAGCCCGTGCAATCGGAGCGCCGTCCGCTCGGCCAGCGAGAATGCCGTTCCCTTGTTCTGCAGCGGATCCAGAAACGTGCCCTGCTCAGCCACGATCCACCCCCTGCCGATATTCCATCCCGCCTAGCGCGGAGCGGCAAGCCGTAACTGCGCGGTGAACCTCTCGACGACACCGCGCACTGTGACGTTGGCTCATCGGCTCATCAGACACGATGATGGTCCGGCTCGGGTGATTAGCTATGGCCGTGGCGACCTTGCGAATTCCCGACCCGTCGGCGTTCGCGTCGCTGCGCAGCCGGCCGATCTCCCGAGCCGAGCGAATAACGCTCGGTCGACGGCTACGCCAGCAGGTGCCGCGATCGGCGCTGGGTGACTGGACGGCACCGACCGGTCGACCGGACATCGTCGCGCAGATCATGGACTCGCACGAAGGACGAGTGGAACGGCTGATCCCGGTGCGCGTAGCCCGGATGGCTGCGTCCCCTTACGGCTTCCTGCGCGGCGCCGCCGTGGTCATGGCCGAAGACCTCGCCCGGCTGCCCGCCACCGGCATCCAACCAGTCATTTGCGGCGACGCGCACCTGGGCAATTTCGGCTTCTACGCCTCTCCTGAGCGCGACCTAGTCATCGACCTGAACGATTTCGACGAAGCGCACCCGGGAGGGTGGGAATGGGACCTGCGCCGACTGGCCGCCAGCGTGTGGGTGGCCGGCCGGCAGAACGATCTGACCGAGCAGCAATGCGCCACCGCGGTCACCTCGCTGTCGGCCACCTACCGGGAGCATGTCCGGTGGCTGGCCCAGCAGCCGCTGTTGGCCCGAACCTACGACCGGCTCGACATCGACCGGCTACGGACCACCGCCGCCAACCCTTTGCTGCTCGCCGAGATCGATCGGGCCTCGGCCCGGGCCCGGCAACGGGTGAGCGACCGGGCTCTCCCCCGCTTCACTGAGACGGGTGCGCACGGGCGGCGCATCGTCGAGGAACCGCCACTGATCACGCGGGTCGTTAATCACGAGGCCGATCAGCTCGCGGCCGGGCTCGACGACTACCTCGGCACCCTGTCTCCGCAATGGCGGCAGGTTCTCGGTGGATACACCATCGTCGACATCGCCCACAAAGTGGTCGGCGTCGGGAGCGTCGGCCTCCGCGCCTACGTCGTGCTCTGCGAAGGCAGCAGCAGCAACGACGTCGTGTTCCTCCAACTCAAACAAGCCCGCCGCTCGGTCGTCGCCCGGTACGTCCACGGCGACACCGCCTGGCACGCTCACCAAGGACAACGCGTCGTCGAATACCAGCAACGGCTGCAGACCGTCTCCGACCCACTGCTCGGCTGGACCACTATCGCCGGACGCCAGTACTACGTCCGCCAATTCCGCAACATGAAGGGCAGCATCGCCCTAGACGCCCTGAGCAGCGACGCTCTCACCGACTACGTCGGCATCTGCGGCCGGCTGCTCGCCAAAGGGCACGCCCGCACCACCGGGGCATCCATGGTCGCCGGATACGTCGGCGCCTCGGGCAAACTCGACCGGGCCATGTGCCGGTTCGCTCGGGCCTACGCCGACCAGACCGAACGCGACCATCAGCGGCTACTGCAGGCCGTCGCCCGCGGACTGCTACCCATCGAATCGCCGGCTTAGAGCCTCCGCCGAGCGTGTCGAGCAGCCAGTCGCACCAAGCGATGACGTGCCGTTCGAACGAGCGGCGGTGGCAGCCTGCAGCGCGATTGCCTCCCATCCCGCAGCATGATTCTCGAATCCTCCGGAAGGATGACGCGGCTGGGATCGGGGTGCCGTATCTTCACGTTTGTGCGACGGTTGCGGTTCCTCACACGCAGATACGGCTTCGATGGACTGATTGTCCTCGGGGCAATCACGAGTGCCTTGATCGTCCTCTTCAGCGGGAACGCGGACCAAGCGCCCACATCTCCGTTGTGGTTCTCCGTCCCGGCTATCGCGATCGTCGTGCTGCCGCTGCTGGCCCGGCGCCACTTCCCGTTCGGTGCGCCAGCCAGCGTGTGGATTATCGCGGCCGCGTTGTCCTTCATCGACGGCCGATTGGTCGTGTTCCCGCTCAGCGTTTACATCGCCGGAATGGTCGCGGCCTACTTGCTCGGCAACCTGCCTGACGGTGGCCGGGCCTGCCTCGGCTTGGCGGTCGTCCTCGCCGCCGTCACGATCATCGTCGTCAACAATCCGGACCACTCCGCGAGCGACTACGTGCTCCCTGGGTTGTTCGCGGTTGTATGGCTGGCGGGTTTCGCCTTGCGGGGTCGGGCCGCGCGCGCCGAGGCGGCCGAGCAACGCGCGGCGTGGTTGGAGCAGACGCGTGAGCAGGACGCCCGGCAAGCGATCGCCGCGGAGCGCGCTCGCATCGCTCGCGAGCTGCACGACGTGGTGGCTCACAGCGTGAGCGTCATGACCGTGCAGACGTCAGCGGTACGTCGCCTGCTGGCACCGGGGCAGGAGCGGGAGCGCGACGTCCTGCTTACGGTTGAGCAGACGGGTCGGGAGGCGCTTTCCGAGATGCGGCGGCTCGTCGGCGTGCTGCGTCGTGATGATCACGAAGCGCCGGCGCTGACGCCGCAACCGGGCTTGGCTGATATCGAAACGCTCGTCCGGCATGCCCAGCAGTCCGGGCTCCCGGTTGCGTTACGCGTCGAGGGCCAGCCGATCCGCTTACCGGCCAGCATCGATCTCACTGCTTATCGGCTCGTGCAGGAGGGTCTGACAAACGCGATCAAACACGCCTCGGCCGAGCATGCCGACGTGCGGGTGCGTTACGAAGCCGGACACGTCGAGGTCGAGGTGGTCGACGACGGTCGCGGCGCGAACGGTCACGGCGACGGCGGTGGCCATGGTCTGCTCGGAATGCGTGAGCGGGTCTCGATTTACGGAGGAGAGCTCGACGTCGGTCCTCGTGCTGAGGGTGGCTTTCGGTTGCGGGCGCGCCTTCCGGTGTCGACATGAGCCTCGGCGTGCTCATTGCCGACGATCAGGCACTTGTCCGGGCTGGCTTCCGGCTGATACTCGAAGCCGAAACCGATCTCGAGGTCGTCGGCGAGGCGGCCGATGGTCGCGCCGCAGTCGCCGCCGCGCAGCAGCTGAAGCCGGACGTCGTGCTCATGGACGTGCGCATGCCCGATCTGGACGGGATCGAAGCGACCCGTCGACTCGTCAGCGGCGGCAGTAGCGCCAAGGTCTTGATGCTGACGACGTTCGACATGGACGAGTATGTCTACGAATCGTTGCGCGTAGGCGCTAGCGGATTCCTGCTCAAGGACGTCCCGCCGGAACAGCTCGTGGCTGGGATTCACGCGGTCGCATCGGGGGAAGCGCTACTGGCGCCCTCGGTGACGCGCCGCATGATCGAGGAGTTCGTCCGCCGCCCGCGCAACGCCGCCCGGCCGGCTCCGCGAGAGCTCGACCGGCTGACCGCCCGCGAACGAGAAGTCCTCGTCCTGATGGCACGGGGTCTGTCGAACGCCGAGCTCGCCCAGAAGTTCGTCGTCAGCGAGGCGACGGTGAAGACGCACGTCGCCCACGTGCTCGCCAAGCTCGGCCTGCGGGACCGGGTGCAAGCCGTGGTGTTTGCCTACGAGTCAGGAGTGATTCAGCCGAGCGAGCCGTGATATGCCCGTGCTATCGGGCCAGCCGGGGCAGTAGGGCCGCGGAGCTAACGATTCCGGCGGTTGCCGCGGCAATGAGGACGCCGAAGTCGAGCCAGTAATCGGTGGGCAGTCCGATCAATAGCCCCCGCAGGCCGGATACCTCGTAGGTCAGCGGATTGACTCGGCTCAGGGCCCGTAACCAAGGCGGCATCAACGCGACGGGATACAGCGCGTTCGACGCGAAGAACAACGGCATGGTGATCGCCTGACCGATGCCCATGAGCCGATCTCGCCGCAGCACCAGCCCCGCGATCGTTACGGACAGGCAGGCGAAGAACGCCGCGCCGAGCACGACCAGGACGATGACGCCGAGCAGCTTGATCGGGTTCCAGGTCAAGCTCACGCCGAGCAGAGCGGCGACGAGCAGGACGACCACGGCCTGCGCGATCGCGCGGATTCCGGCGGCAAAGGCCTTACCCGCGACGAGCGCGGCCCGAGGAGTCGGCGTGACCAAGAGTTTCGTGAGCACGCCGGCGTCCCGCTCCCAGATGATCTGGATCCCGTAGAAGATGGCGACGAACAACGCGGATTGAGCGATGATGCCCGGTGCCAGATAGTCCAGGTAGGGCACGCTTCCCGTCGGAATGGCGTGGATGTGGCTGAACGTCACACCGAACACCACCAACCACAGGATCGGTTGAATCGCCCGCGTGAGGAGTTCCGTCCGGTCGTGTCGCAGCTTTTGCAGCTCCACCAAGCAGAACGTCGCCACTCGGGAAACCAGGCGACCGGCGGACAGCCACGGGGTGTCAGCCCAGACGGCGGGCGGTGCGGCGGGTGCTACGGACATCGCGCAGGCCTCCTCCCTGTTCGTCGTGCAGCCGCTCACCCGTGTAGTGGCGGAACACGTCCTCCAAGCTGGTGTCCGGCCCCAACTGCACCTTCAGTTCGAGCGGCGACCCGATGGCGCGCAACCGACCACGATGCATGAGCGCCACTCGGTCGCACAGCATGTCCGCCTCCTCCATGTAGTGCGTGGTGAGCAGCACGGTCATGCCGTATTGCTCCTGCATCTGTCGCAGCCGCGTCCAGACCGAGTCCCGGGCAATCGGATCCAGGCCGACCGTCGGCTCGTCGAGAACGAGCAGGGCCGGGCGATTGACCAAGGCCTGCGCCAGTTCCAGCCGGCGCACCATGCCACCGGAATAGGTTGCTGCCAGCCGATCCGCAGACTCGGTCAGTTCCACGAGCTCGAGCACCTCGGCCACGCGGGCCGGGCGCTCGCGGCGGGGCACGTCGAACAGCCGCGCGAACCAGGCCACATTCTCTCGTCCGGTGAGCGCAGCCTCGATGGACAGCTGCTGAGGCACGTATCCGAGCACCCGGCGCACCGCCATCGCCTGACGCCGGACGTCGAGGCCGAACACCGTGACCGTGCCCTGCTGGACCGGCAGCAGGGTGTTGAGTAGCCGGATCGTGGTCGTCTTGCCCGCCCCATTCGGTCCGAGCAGTCCGAAGCAGGCGCCGGTGTCAACGACGAGGTCGAGGTTGTCGACGGCGAGATGATCGCCGTACCGATGGCTCAGCGCCTGAATGTCGACAGCGGGTTCGGCGGTCCCGCGGTCAGCCGCGGTCCGGCGGCGTCATGCCGGATTCTTCCCGAGCCGGTCCGCCAGCCGAGCGAAGATCGGCAAGGCGGCCTCGACCGCGCCCAGCTCGGCCGGCTCCAGGCGGTCGAGGGCATCGGCGACAAACGCGACCCGGTGATCTCGCCAGTCGTCGAGGCGGCGACGGGCGGCCTCGGTGAGGGCCAGCCGGCCGATTCGTCGATCGCGAACGTCCGGGTCGCGTTTCAGCAAGCCGGCGTCGCGAAGCTGTCGGACGAGCGTCGACACGGTGTTAGCGGCCACACCGAGTTCGGCCGCGGCCGCCGCCACCGAAACTCCAGGCTGGCGGCGCACCACCCGGAGCAGCTCGATCTGCGCGCCCGTGAGGTCCGCCGCCGGCCAGGGCTTCCCCACGGCCCGTCGCGTACTGCGACGGAGTTGGCTCAGCGTTTCGAGTAGGTCGCGCGCGAGGATCGCGGTAGAGATCGTCGAAGAGGCCACACCTCAGATTACCTCTGTAGCGGAGCTAACGGCAGGCGATCGCAGATTGCCTTCCCATCCTGCGGTCACCGGCTCCCACCGGTCGCCGGGCGTTCGATGAACCACTCGACGAAGTCGACGCAGCGACCGTCGTGATCGAACCGGATCACGAAGCAGTTGTCGAAGATCCGCGTGATCGGGCCGCCGGGCTGGTCACGATAGCGGGTGCTGCCGGTGGCGACGGCCACCGAACCATCGACGGCGACCGCACGATAGCCCGCCTCGTAGGTTCCCGGCTCGTCGCGGCTGGACTCGTCGGGCGAGCCCGGTTCGCCCAGCCAGCTCGCCACGACCGCGTCGCGGCCCGCAACCGGATCGTCGTAGGGGTGATACCGGTAGGTGACGTCCGGCGCGAAGAGCGCCTCGATCTGTGCGCGGTCGTAGCTCTTCCAGGCCGAGACGTACGCCTCCAGCCAGCCGTCGACGGCTCGCTTGTCCACCGGCCACCTCCTCTGCCGACGCCTCTGATGGACGTCGGTGGCACGAGCATGACAGCCGGCTCCAGGCCGTGAGGCGATCGCTCGCGAATGACCGACGATTGGGGCGCGTCCTGTCCCCCGATGTATCCACCGGTTGGCCGACGGCGGCGAGGCCTGGAGGCAGCGATCGTGGAGCTAGCCAGTGTTGTCGTCCACCCGTCCGGGAGTGCTCTGATGTCCGCCACGTCTTCGTCGTCAACCGTCCGCCGCGGATTACCGCGCAGCGTGATCGCCTCCGTGCTGCTCGCGGGCGCCGTGCTCATTTGGGCCGGCTATTCAGTGCACTGGTCGTGGACCGGGTTGTCGGACAACGACACCCTGTGGGACTGGATGAAGCTGCTGGTCTTGCCGCTGTCGTTGGCGGCGGTACCGCTCTGGTTGCAGTCTCACCAGAAGATGAGTTGGACCCGGCGCGGGACCTTGGTCGTGGGTGCCACGGCGTTCAGCATTTTCGTTCCGCTGGGCTACCTCCTGCACTGGAAGTGGACCGGGTTTGCCGGTAACACCTTGTGGGACTGGCTCGAACTGTTACTGCTGCCAATCGTCATTGCGACGGTCAAGTTCTGGACGGCCGAACGAACGATCCAAGCCCGTCACCGAATTGCCGCCGCAGCGGTCGTGATGGGGTTCGCGGCCTTCACCGCCTCTGCCTACCTGCTGCCGATCACCTGGTCCGGGTTTGCCGGCAACACGTTGTGGGACTGGGTCAAACTCCTGTTCATTCCGATCCTCATGCCGCTGGTGCTCGTACCCGCGGTGACCGAGTGGATCAACGCCGGTGTCGCTGAGGAGACCGACGACGCCGACCAGATCGACGAACTGCCTGCCGCTGGGTCAAGTATCTATCCGCCAACTACCTACGAGATTTGGTTGACACCTACTGAGAAGATCACCGCCGAAATCCTGCCGCCCGACGATCCCGCCGACGCTCCGCGGCTCGTCGTCGGCCAGGCTCTCAGCGTCCACCGGCTGACGGCCGACGAGGGAACCGGCGCCCGGTTGATCACGGCAGCATCCTGACCTGAACGAGGGATAGCTCCACAGCCGGAGTCGTGATCTTGGACCTATGGTCGCCCGGAGGCTGTAAGTCCAAGATCACGAGATTAGGTCCGAAAGTCCGACCGGGGCGCGCCCGAACGATCAGCTTTTCGCGCCGTCTAGCCATTCTCGGGCGGCCGTCGTCAGGGCGCTGACGCCGATCCGAATCGTGGGGTCCTCGACCGGCGCGTAGAGCGGAGAGTGGTTGGACGGCAGGGCGGCCACGACCTGGATCACGTCCCGCAGCTCGGATGCACCCGCAAACGCCGCGGGGTCGGCGCCCCCGAGCAGCCAGTAGACGATCGGCGCTCCCGCCGCCGTGGCGAGCAACCCGACGTCCTCGCTCCCGGTAACCGGGCCGGGATCGATCACCCATTCCGCGCCGACGACGCTGGCCAACGCGCGGCGGGTCCGCTCGACCGCGGCCGCGTCGTTGACCACCGCAGGCGCGGACTCAGTCGACTCGACCTGTGGTTCCCTCGTCGCGCCGGAAGACTGAGCTTCCGCGCGGACGACGCGTTCGATGGCGGTCAGCACCTTGATCCGCACCGCCGGGTCGTAGCTCCGAACGGACAGCAGCAACTCGGCATCGTCCGGGATGATGTTGTTCTTGGTGCCGGCGTTCAGGGCGCCGACGGTGACGACGGCCATGTCAGTGGCGGCCACTTCTCGCGCCACGATGCCCTGCAGCCGCATGACGGTGGCCGCCGCCATCACGACCGGATCGATAGTTGCCTCGGGCCGCGATCCGTGACCTCCGGCGCCGTGCAAGGTGATCCGCAGCGCATCGGTGGCGGCGAACGCGGGCCCGGCTCGCAGCCCGATCATTCCGGCGGGGATCGGTGCAACGTGCTGACCGAGTACGACGTTCGGCTGCGGCACCCGCTCGAACAGCCGGTCGGCAACCATCGCCGCGGCGCCTTCGGCCTTCTCTTCGGCGGGCTGGAACACCGCGACGAGGGTGCCCGACCAGTGCCCACGGGACGCCGCCAGCTCGCTGGTCGCACCGAGCAGGCACGTGACATGCAGGTCGTGCCCGCATGCGTGCATCACGCCATCGACCTCGCTCGCGTAGGGCAGTCCGGTCGCCTCCTGGACCGGCAGCGCGTCCATGTCCGCGCGCAACAGCACTGTCGGCCCGTCGCCATTACGGAGGACCCCCACGACGCCAGTCGTCGCGATCCCGTCCATCACGTCGAAACCGAGGTCCTTCAGCCAACCGGCAACAATGCCCGCTGTGCGGTGCTCCTGAAACGACAGCTCTGGATGGCTGTGGAGGTCCTGGTAGATGTCGCGAAGGCGGTCGATCAACTCATTGCCCACAGCGGGTAGCTTAGTGTCGCGCTAGAGAAGTCGCTTGCCGGATGCGGTGATCCAGATGTGCGTCGGCGCGCTCGGCTCTGGTCGTGATCTTGGACTTATGGTCGCTCCAGCGCTGCAAGTCGAAGATCACGTCGTTGGGCAGCCTGACACTAGGCGTTCGGGACGACTGGGTCACGAAAGACGACCGCCGTCCCATCGAGGACCACCACGTCGTCTTGGTTGGTGATCGTGGTCGAGAGCGTGAATATCGGCTTGTCGTCTCTCATCGAGATCACCTCGACCTTCGCGGTGATCACGTCGCCGGGCCGGACCGGCGCCCGGAATGCCCAGTCGACCTGGAGGAAAACACTGCCCGGACCGGGCAGATCCTCGGCGACCACGGCGTTGAGCAGTCCGCTGGTGACCCCGCCCTGGACGATTATGCCGCCGAAGCGGGACCGGCCGGCCAGCTCCGCGTCGTAATGCAAGGGGTTGCGGTCCCCTGTGAGCTCGGTGAACAACTCGATGTCGCGGGGCCTCACCGTCCGGGTCCGGCTCGCCGCCTCACCTACCCGCATATAGCGTCACCTTCTCGTCTACCCCCGACGGGCCCGCGGGGCTGAGCCTGCCCTCCGATTCGATCGAGGGTAACGCGGCGAGTGCTTCTACTTCGTCGGCCATCGCCTCGCTGAGCTGTAGGAGGAGCACGGGGATTTCCTCGTCGGTCCATCGAAGGTCGGCGATCAGGTCGACGACGTCGAAGAGCGAGGCGGAGAGGGTGTCACGGATCGCCTGATATCCGGCGAGGGCATCGCGCTCGTCCGCGGCATCCAGCACGACGGCGGCAATGCCGCGGGAAAGCAATTCAGCGTCACGCAAGGCGTCGGTTAGTCCATGCGAGCTGAGTGGATCCTTGAAATAGCCCGCGTCCCCCACGAGAGCCCAGCCCGGTCCCCACGACCGGCGCATATGGCCGGGGCGCCCGGCGAACGAGAGCAGCGTTGGCGGTGACCCCGCCGCCCGGAGCCGCTCGGCGAGGTCCGCAGATGACTCGAGCGTCGGGCCGCCTGGGTGCGGGTCACGATCGAGATCGGCACCGATCCCGTCGCTCTCTCCGGATGGGGTAACGGCTGGGCCGCGACGTTCGACGCGCTGCTGGCCTTGCATCGCGGCGATCTGGTCGAGGCGGGCCGGAGACTAGCCGTCGACATCGACGACCCGGCCATCTTCGGGCAATGGCCGAGTGGGCAATGGCGTACCTGGTACGCCGCCCTCTGGGCCGAGGCGGCCGTCCTCGACCACGACCCTGATGCGGCAGAGCGCATCCGACGGAGCCGGCCGGCCGCCCGTGACAACCCGATCGCGACCGGCATCGTCGAGCGGGCCGCGGCGATTGCCGCCGGCGACCGTGACGCGCTGGCCCGGCTCGCGGTCACGTTCGCGCGACTAGGCTGCCCCTACCAGCAGGCCCGGACCGACCGGCTCGCCGCCGAGCTCGGTTGACCGTCGCCGGGCCCGCACCTCGAATCGGGCGTCAGGCGTGCCCGTCGGCGAGATGACTCTTGAACGACACCACGGTCAGGCTGACGTGCGGACAGGCGTGACACGCCCAGACGCCGGGTGGAACGACCAGATTGCGAACGTGCGCATCCTCGCGCGCGCAACGCAAGTGATAGGCCCGCACCAGCCGCCGCCGCCAACGACGGACGATCTCAGGCATTGCTGTCCCCGGTCCGACGCCGGCGGAGCGAGCCGTTGGACAGCCGTCGCATGCCGGGAGCCTACGCCTGTGAGCGTGCAGGGCCCCCCAACAACCGGTCGTGATCTTGGACTTACTGCCTCAGGACGACGATAAGTCCAAGATCACGAATGTGCAGGCACTCTAACTGGTCGTGAACTTGACTCAGGTTTCTTCCGTATCCGCTGGACTCCTCAGCTTTTCCTCGATCATGTTGACGACTGTCGGATCAGCCAGAGTTGTGACATCACCGAGTTCCCGATGCTCGGCCACGTCCCGCAGCAGCCGCCGCATGATCTTGCCGGAGCGGGTCTTCGGCAGGTCCGGCGTGAGCAGGATCTGGCGGGGCCTCGCGATCTTGCCGATCTGCTGGCTGACATGGTCGCGGAGATCAGCGACCAGCTTCTGGCCTTCGGCGGTGTCGTCGGCAACCGCGCCCTTCAGGGTCACGAAGGCGACAATGGCCTGACCGGTGGTCGGATCGGTCGCCCCCACCACGGCCGCTTCGGCGACCGCCGGATGGGAGACCAGCGCCGATTCGACCTCGGTGGTCGAGATCCGGTGACCCGAGACGTTCATGACGTCGTCGACGCGTCCGAGTAGCCAGATGTCGCCATCCTCGTCCTTCTTGGCGCCGTCGCCGGCGAAGTACTGGCCGTCGAAGCGGGACCAGTACGTCTGGCGGTACCGTTCGTCGTCACCCCAGATTCCCCGCAGCATGCCCGGCCACGGCTCGGTCAGCGTGAGATATCCACCGCCGCCGTTGGGCACCGGCTGACCGGAGCTGTCGACGACCTCCGCCGATACACCGGGAAATGGCGTCATCGCCGCACCAGGCTTCGTCGCGGTGATGCCGGGTAGCGGAGTGATCATGATGCCGCCGGTCTCGGTTTGCCACCAGGTGTCGACGATCGGGCACCGCTCCCCGCCAATGTGCTTGCGGTACCACATCCACGCCTCGGGATTGATCGGCTCACCGACCGAACCGAGCAGCCGGAGCGAGCTCAGATCATGCGCGGCCGGATACTCCTCGCCCCATTTCATGAAGGTACGGATGGTGGTAGGCGCGGTGTAAAGGATCGTTACGCTGGTTCTCCTCGACGATCCGCCACCACCGGTCCTTCCCGCCAGCGTCCGGGGTGCCCTCGTACATGATCGACGTGGTGCCGTTGGCGAGGGGCCCGTAGACGATGTAGCTGTGCCCGGTCACCCAGCCGATGTCGGCGGCGGTCCAGAAGATGTCCCGCTCCGGCTTGATGTCGAAGATCAGCCGGTGCGTTGCCGCGACGTGGGTGAGGTAGCCGCCGGTGGTGTGCAGGATGCCTTTGGGCTTTGCCGTCGTACCCGACGTGTACATCACATAGAGCGGGTGCTCGCTGTCATGTGGCTCGGCGACGTGCTCGCTGCTCTGCCGGTCGACCAGCTCGTGCCACCAGACGTCGCGACCCTCCACCCACCCGATGTCCTGACCCGTTCGACGGACGACCAGCACGTGCCGAACGTTCGGCAAACCCGCGATCGCATCGTCGACGGCCGGCTTGAGCGATGACGCCGCACCCCGCCGATAGCCGCCGTCGGCGGTGATGACCATTCGGGCGTCGCAGTCGATGATTCGGCTGCGCAATGCCTCGGCCGAGAAGCCGCCGAACACCACGGTGTGCGGAGCTCCCAGCCGCGCGCAGGCGAGCATCGCGACGATCGTCTCGGGAATCATCGGCATGTAGATCGCGACCCGATCCCCTTTGACCAAGCCGAGCTCGGTCAGGGCGTTGGCCGCCCGGCAGACCATGTCCTGCAGCTCGCGATAGGTGATGTCCCGGGTGTCGCCCTCGGGTTCACCGATCCAGCGGTAGGCGACCCGGTCGCCGATGCCAGCCGCGACGTGCCGATCCACGCAGTTCACCGACGCATTGAGCTGACCACCCACGAACCATTGCGCAAACGGTGGATTCCAGTTCAGCTCCGATTCCCAGGGCCGATCCCAGCTGAGGTAGCCGGCCTGTTCGGCCCAGAACCCCACGCGGTCCTTCGCGGCATGGTCATAGATATCAGGCTGGGCGTTGGCGGCAGCCGAGAAGTCAGCCGGCGGCGGGAATCGGCGCGTCTCGTGAAGCAGCGCAGACAGTTCTGTATCCGCACTCATTCGCAGGCTCCTTCCTACCGGCGATGCGACATCGCCAGCGGTGAGAGCGGCCAGGTCGGGAGCACTGTGCGCTTGAACGTCGAGTTCGTGACCCCGGCGAACGATGCGTACCAGGCGACGGCGGCGGTGACGAATCCGGCCCAGCCTCCGACCTTCGTCCAGCCAGTCGAGTCGGCAAAGGCTCCGATGCATAGGAACAGGAAGGTGAGCGTCAAAGCCACGAATACCGCCGCCACGGCGGCAGTCGTCCGCAGGCTAGCGATAGTCATGTAGGCGGTGAAGATCGTCCAGGCGAGCAGGAACACTCCCGTCGCTTTGTGGGCGTCGGCGGCCGGCAACGTCGGGGCAATTCGGGCCGCGTAGAACCAGAACGCCAGCCAGAATGCACCAAAGGAGCTGAAGGCCAGCGCGCCGAAGGTGTTTCCCTTGCGGAATTCCCACATTCCGGCGAGCAGCTGCGCGCCACCGCCATAGAACAACGCCAACCCGAAGACGGTTGCCTCGTACTTGGGCGACAGCAGGTTGGTGTTGAACACGCTCAGCACGAACGTCGTCATCGCGAAACCGGCCAGGCCGAGCGGGCCCGGATCGCCGATCACAACGTCAGGCGTCGGGGTGAGCGGGCTGGTCGCCGGCTCGGTGCGTGTCATGCCCGCCTCAGCGGAAGGCACTCGCGTCTCAGACATTTGGATCCACCCTTCTTCCGGATATCTCCGCCGCGTCGTTGGTCAGGCGCGGTCGATCTCTCACAACAGATATCGACGTGTGCTCGCATGAAAGCGGGACTATTCCGAGGCCGTAGGCTGTACCGACGGTTCGGCTCAAGCCATTCGAGGCGCACGATGGGTAGCGTTCGCGATCTGATCCAGCAGCGCGCGGCCAACGATGGCCGACGGCTTCGACGCCCATCCGCATGCCTCCATCGGAGGGGCCGGCGTCGCCAGCGTCTTTGCGACGCTGCTCCTCGCCTCCCAGTATGTTCCAGCTCGGGAGTCTTCTACAATGAAAAATTTCTCAAGTGTGAAAACTACCGGCTCGGTCGGGTCGGCTACGTTGCGTCACCCGGGGAGGGGATCAGCGTGATAACGAACCTCGAGGACGACTCGATCACCGACGAGCAGCTCGAATCCTTGATGGCCGCCTCGCGCGCGCTGGTCGGACTGGCCGTGCTCTCGATATCAGAGCTCGATGTGCGAATGACGCTCACTCAGTTCCGCGCGGTCGTCCTGCTGCGCGACGCCGGCACCCTCAAGGCCAACCAGCTCGCCCGCAAGCTCGGTACCAGCGCCTCATCGGTGACGAGGCTGTGCGATCTACTGGAAGCCGAAGGCCTGATCCGTCGCATTCCCAATCCGCAAAGTCGTCGGGAAGTGCTGATACAGGCGTCCAGGAAGGGCGAGCGCCTGGTCCGCCGGGTTATGGACCGTCGCCGCCTCGATCTGCGGCGAATCCTTAGCACCATCGATGCAGCGGACCGGCCAGCTGTGGTGAGCACTATGGAGCAGTTCGCCCAACGGGCGGCCGACGTCCACGGCATCCACCTGCTCGCGGAATGGCCGGTGGCCTGACCCGCCGCCCTAGTCTTCGGTCGCCATGTGGGCGAAGGTCTCGAGCTGGCGCTCGATGTCCGGCCCACCGGGCTGGTAGACGACCTCGCTGATTCCGGATTCGGCCCAAGCGTCCAGGCGCCGGCGCAGCTCGCCCGCGGTTGCCGTAGCCGTGATGGTCGGAATGAGCGCGCTCGCCTCCGCCCGGACGAGTTCGTCCGCAGCGTTCAGAGCAACCTGATGACCGGCGTGCACCGCCAGGTGCCGGTGCTCCGGCGGGGTCTGCTCGATCGCCACGCGCCAGCGCCGGCCACCGGGGAGCTCGTCGACGGTCTCGCCGCCGCCCCGCTCGTAGGCAACGTGATAGAGCACGGCGACCGCTGGGCCGACTGCAGCAACGGTGCGGGGCGAGTCGGGCGGTTCGTCATCGTCGAGAACGCTGCCCCACATCAGTAGTGCGCGCCAGGCGTGTTCATCGGCCGCGAGGATGTCGACGTTGGACGAGAACACCCCGTCGCCCAACTCGGCGGCGACGCGCTGTCCGGTTGGTCCATCGGCACCCACCAGCACCGGGACGTTGATCGGACGAGGCGCGCCGCATCCGGGCGAGTGCAGCATCTGCAGCTCGCGCCCGCGCCACGAGACCGTCTCACCCTCAAGCAGGCCGCGCAACGCGCGCAGGTACGCCTCGACATCAGCCCACCGCATCGGCCGTTCCCCCAGGCTTACCCGACCGGTGAACCCGCTGCCGACGCCAACGACCACGCGCCCCGGAGCCAGCGTCTCCAGCGTCGATATCGCCGCGGCCGTCACCATCGGATGCCGCAAGCTCGGAATGAGTACGCCGGGCCCGAGCCCGATCCTCGTCGTTCGCTCGGCGGCCAGCGCCAAGACCATCCACACGTCGGCCAACACCGCCGGCGAGTCATAGCACCACGCCCGGCGGTAGCCGAGTCGCTCGGCCAGCTCGATATGTCCGGGCGTGCCCATCGACGTGGCGAACGCACATGAAATCCGCAGCCGCTTTCGGGGCGACCCGACTTCGCGATCCGACCGGTCCTGCGGACGAGCATCCATGGCGCCTCCCCCGTTTGTTCGACCCCTCGCTTGCCGTCGAAGAAAGTCTCACACTCGCGGGGATAGCGTCAGCGACAATGGCTGGCCGACCAAGTCGTGCGGGACCGCGGTCGCCTCCGGCGATGCCGTGGCTGCGGATCTCAGGCGAGATGCCGCGCGCCGGTCAGCCGCTGACGCGACACACGACCAACTCCGGGACGAACGTCGGATCCGAGACCCTGGGGAAGTCGAACACGCCGAGGATCAGCAGCATCGGGTAGTCAGGAGACTGACTGGATGTGCGGGTCGGCACGCCGTCGACGTACCAGTCGAGGCGATCACGGCGCCAGTCGACGGCGTACGTATGCCATTCGGCCACGTCGATCGCGAGAGGGGTTGCAGTGAACTCCTCGGTGAGTTTGGGGTCGCGGAAGGCATGAAGGCCGGACCCGACGGCGGCGGTGCCGTCGGCAACGGTCTCGCCGAAGACCTCCACCAGGCAGATCTCGCCGCACCGCTCCGGTTCGTCCTCCATGCCGATCAGCCAGGCGGAGAACATCGAGCCGGGGCCAATAGCTGCGCGGCACTCGACCGCTACCCGCCCGTACAACGGGACGAAGCCCCGCAGCTCGTCCTGAGCCTCGGCCACGAGCAGGCCGGCCCGGAACGGCTGCTGTCCGCGTGTACTGCCCACAGGCCCCGACCAGTTGCCGCTCTGTACCGCCGACACCCGCAGCGGTGGGTCGTCGTGCAGTCCGGCACACCAGCGCGGCTGGTCGGGCGGTATCGACAGGCGCAGCCCGTCGGTGCGAATCTCGTACGTGGCCGCGGCCGCTATGCGTGAGCTCCAGGCCGGCAGGTACGAGGCGATCCATCGCGCCGTGTCGAGCGGTCCAGCCGCAAATTGTTCCTCGAAACCGCCCATGGACGGAATGTAGCGACGAGCCGGCGGCCCGGTGGCAAAGACCGAGCATGATCGGCGGTCCGAGACGATCGCCAAGCTAGATCGTCAGCCGTGTTCTCCGGCATCCTGGTGACCTCCTACCGCGCCCTCGACATTCAGTTCCTGGAAGAGGGTCAGCTGGAGCCCAGCGGGTGCGGCGAGCCGGGCGTTCAGGGAATCCCACGGCGTTCGGACGGGCGGCGCAATCAGTTCGGCGCCGCCGTCGAGTAGTCGTTGCGTTGCCCGCCGTACATCGCTTACCTCGAAAGCGACTCGCAGCCGGGGCGCGACGCGCCGGCCGACCTCGACCTCGTCGATCACGGCTACCTGCGCCGGGTTGGAAATCTCGAGGGTCGCCCGGCCCGCATCGAGAATTGTCACGAGTGCGCCGCCTTCACTCTCTACGAACAGCTCCTGTGACAGCCCGAGCACATCGCGATAGAAGGCGACGGCCTCGTCGTAGTCGTCCGCCTCGACGACGAGCCTCATCTGAAGCACTTCTCGGTGCATTGTCATCACCCGCGCCGATCACGGTGCAGGTCGGCGTCGTGACCGACAACCAAGGCCGCAGCGCTGTGGTCGATGAACTTCCGCTCATCCTCCAGCAGTCGTTGCACCACTGCCTCGTTGGCCATGATGTCGAGGAAGGCGGCGTGATCGGCGTAGCAGGCCACGGCCACCCCGTCGTAGTCCGGTCCTCGTACACCGAGAACTCTCCGGACCTGGTCGGTGAGCGCCGCATCAGTGTGCACCTGCCGATAACCCTGCGACCCCGGCACCTGGCGGCCCAGTTCGGCATGCGTTGTGGACCAATACCGCTGGAACTCCGATCGGTTCATCGAGTCCTTACGGCGAAGGGCCATCGCAAGCAGCAGCGGCTGCTCTCCGGGAACCACCACAATCTCCGGACCGGCTACCACCGTGGATCGCGCCCGGTCGAGCCAGTGCCATTGATCCCACCAGGCACCGAGTGCGTCGAGAGTCTGGGCCATCTGCCGGTCGGGCAGTTGACGTATCTGCAGCAGCGCAACGAACGCCGGCGCGTTCGCCGTCTCGTCACCGTGGGCCAGACCGCCTAGAACGGCTGGGTCGTGCATGACGACGCGAGCATCTTGCAACGAGTCGCGTTCGGCGCAACACCACTGCGCGAGCTCATCCGCATGCGTCGAATGATCCGCGCTAGCCAGAAACAGTTCGATCGTGACGAGTTCGGAATCGGTCATGGCACCCCCCTGGACTGTTCTGAAAGTCGGTCGTGATCTTGGACTTATCGTCGCCAGGTGGCATCAAGCCCAAGATCATCAATGGGCGAAGGCGTCGAAGGCATCGTGCCTGGTGAGGTTTGCGCAGTATGAGCGACTCGTCAAGCGGCCAGTTGCCAGGACGCGCGGTACGTGCGACCAATCACGTCCTGGCGATGCCCCCGGCTAACTGAAGCGCGCAACTGTTCGTCAGTGCCCGAACGGTTGAATGGCATCTGCGCAAAGTGTTCGCCAAGCTCGGCAGCACATCTCGCCGGCGCCGTTGCTTCGGTCACGGTCTCGATGAGTCACGGCCTAGGGGCGCTACCGCCTCGGCGGCCTAGGACCGATGTTGCTCAAGTTGGCCTGCGACCGGCTCCCCGTGCAAACGTGACAACATCGCCATTGACGATGGAGGCACTGTGACACACCACCACACACCGTTGCGCGATCGGCTGATCGCCTTGGCCACCCATCGCGAGGAGCCGACGTTCGAGCCGAGCCGAGCCCAGACGTTGATCTCGTTCGCTCAGCTATTCCTGGATTCCGGTCTATACGCATTCGACGCGAACAAGCACCTGCGCACCGACGCGCTATCGCCGATCTACGACTGCGAGACCGAGTCACGGGCAAAGCCGGACTCGGAAACCGATCGATTCGTCGCGGTCTGGACTCCGGTCTGGGCCGGCAACGATCCAGTGACCGGGTTCCGCACCGGACAAGATTCGGCGTTCCTGGGCAGCACCCCGACGGTCGCGATGCCGCAGGATGAGCGGACGGCCGCGTTGCTCCTGCTCGTCACGACCAGGTTCGTCCATCTGTCGGCCAGCTACGGCCAGGACGCGCTACTTGTGCAGGGCGCGGTCGAGACCGACGACAACCGGTACCGCTTCCTCCAGCTCGATCCAGCGGTCCTCGCGGCCCGCGAGCGGGCGGCGCGCGAGGCTGGCCGGCCCTGACGCCGAACTCCCTCGGCAAGCACAGCGCGCGGGCGATCTTCGGCAATGCGCCGCGGCTCTGCCACCTCATGATCAGGAGCGAACCCTGCGCCGAATGCAGCGACGATCAAATGGGACCTTCCTGGACGCCTGGCGAGCCATATTGACACCAACAGCGGAGTCCGACATGCTGCGTCGAGCTAACAGCATCCTCACATTCATCGGGGGACAGGATGCCGGTCATATTCGCCTGGAAAAAAGGCGCTTCCGCTGCAGCGATGCTAATCATCGCGTCGCTCGCCTTCGCGGGCTGCGGAAGTACACAAGGGCCCAGCGTCGACGCGACTACATCGGCCGCTCCCAATCAGGCCTCACTGTCGATATCGGCGAATTCATCATCCACCGCTCCTTCGGTGCGCGTGTCGCCCGTGAGGAGCCGCATCGCGGTCTCGCCTATCCGATCGACAACGCCGGCGCCGCCACCTCCTCCAACGGCTCGGGCCACCACCACCCATGCTCCTGCGCCTCCGCCTACAACGATCCGCTCCACTGCGCCGGTAGCCCACGCACCACCGCCGAGGACGACCGCGGCCGGCTCCCCGCCGCCGGCCCGACCCGCTTGTTATCCCCTCACCAACGGAGGAAAGTGCTACGAGCCAGGCGAATATTGCCGATCGTCGGACCACGGGGCGCGCGGCGTGGCCGGAAACGGCGAAGCCATCGTCTGTCGCAACAACAACGGATGGCGGTGGGAGCCGGCATAAGACGACTGTCCGCAAAAGCACCGCCAGGCGAAACAACCTTGTCGGTCACGCGCCTATCGTCGATCTACTCGTCGTGACGTCCACGCACAGCTCCGCCAGACAAGCATGAAGTGACTTGCCGACAAATTTCACAGAGTGAATTCGACGAGGCGAGACCAACGTGGATTGTCGTTCGCCTGGTCACCTGTGGCGCTTCGCATATGTCCGGGCGCGACTCTCCAATTGGGTAGCGGCGCGCCGAGACGGTTCTACGCTGCGCGGGGCTGCTTTCGCCTTGCGCGCAATCGGCGTTCGCTGGTGGAGTCGAACCGACCGGCGCCTACCGGCTGCTCGGGGATGTTCGTGATGGGTTCAGCGGACGAAGGCACGTCTGAGATCGGCGGCGGCGGCGGGACATCCGATGCGGCAGCCGGTCGAGGACGTGGTGGGCGGCGCCCAACTCGACGTGATCGAACTACACGACGGGTGCCCTTACCACCATTTCGGGACCGATACCCGGGCCGGGCAGCACGCGGCACCCGACGGCTCCCACCGCTCGTAGGTTGCGCAAGCGCGGAGTCTGGCGAGCTCGTCGTATCACTAGCAGTCGCGGACGAGTCAGTTTTGCCGCCCACGCCGATCACAGCGCGACTACGGCTATCTGTCAGTTTGCCCGTCGGCGCTGGCACGAGGCGAGATCTCATGGGACGGAGCCGACGCAGGTTTGGTCGCGCGATTCCGATACGAGGTACGTCGGCGGCCGGCCGGGTGGGCGCCGGGTCGTGCGAAGAGACCCGCGGCGGACTCGCGACCAGGTCGTCCCGCTCGTGTTTCACGGACTTCCGACGTATGACGATGATGGTGGCGACGGTTCCCATGGACACTGCGGCATAGAGCGGATAGCCGAGCCCGGCGACCGAGAAGGAACCGCCGCTCGCGATCGCGGCTGATGTAATGAGCCCGCCCAGGCCCACGCACACAAATGCACTCGCAGTCTCCGCGGCCGGCTGCTTCCAGGCATGCACGAGCGTGGGGACCAGTCCCGCGAAGTCGATCAGTATGGCAGCCCAGACCGCGAAGACCGGATTGTCGAGTGAAAGCCACAGCAGCAAACCCACCAACACACCGGCGAGGCAGCCTAGATCAAGTCTCGTAAACGAGCGGTCGCCGTAGCGCAGGCCCGTCACAACGACCGAGGTGGTGGCGATGGTGCCTAGCAACGCGAACACGGCCGCGCCGAGTTGTCCAGCTGACAGCGACGCGGCGCCGGCGACGCCGGTGAGGAGCGCCCAGGTGAGCCAAGTCACGATCCGCGGCTTGGTGTGGCCGCGGATCGTTTCGATGATGTACGGCACGGTTCCGGCAACAGCGATAAGGCTGCCGAGCACGCTCAGCAACATCCTCATGCGCGCCCGCCGCTCACTGCCTCGGCCCCAGGCGCAACGTCTAGCGCCGGAGCGGCAACGGTCACTCTCGGGTCCTCTGCTCGGCTGGAGGTCGTCGGCATGAGAAGCGAAGCCGGCGGTTGTTCCTCGAAGTGGTCCTGGCCTTTCTGGCTAAAGGTCGCGGCTCATGATGTCGGACCGACCGAGCCCCGCGCAATCCACCGGGGGCGGTCCAGATCGAGAAGGACGTGTGGTGGCGGGTATCGGGTTCCGGCTGCGGGCGCCCTTGAGTACCTGAGCCCCGTTCTGCTTGGTGATCAGATTGGGATCGGTGAGCACAGACCGTCCCCCGCCGACCACGTTCAGATTACGAGCTGCTCCGCCACTCCTCGGTCACGAGCCGACTCGTGATCTTTGAGAAAACGTCGCCCAGAAGCAGCAAATCCAAGATCACGACCTGAGCTTCACCAGGTCACGGTCTGACTCGCTCGGTCATCCCGTTCCCCCTGGGGTTGTGCCGTAGCGGCGAAGACGAGGTTGGCCGCGACCATATCTTCCATGGCAATGCCCATGGCCTTGTAGATCGTCACCTCGTCCGCGTCACGGCGTCCTCGGGCCGGGTCCATGACAACGGCACCGAGCGTCGTCGCGGTGTCGGGATCAACATCGGACAAGTCGGCGCACCCGACCGGTGACGGTTCGAAGGCGTCCAACGTCTCCACGAACAATCGGTGTTGCTGCGCCAGCGAACGTGGGAGTTCGCCGTCCGGCGGGCAGTAGCCGACCGAGGACACGTGCGCGCCGGGAAGAACCCAGTCGGGATCGATGACCGGCACCGGCGAGTGCGTGGCCAGGCAGACGATGTCGGATTCCTCGATCGACGCCTGCAGGTCAGGCCGCGGCTCGGCCAGGTTGCTGCGTTCGGCGAGACGGGTGGAGTGCTTGACGTCCAGAGAGCAGATATTGATGCGTTCCAGGTCGCGAACGAGCGGAAGCAGACGCAGGTGCTCGCGCGCCTGCACGCCCGCACCCACGATCGTCGCGACCTTCGCGTCGGCCCGGCTGAGCAGGCGCACCCCGACAGCCGCCGACGCCGCCGTCCGGATCCCGGTGATGTAGGTGCCGTCCATCAGGCACGACACCGCCCCCGTGTCCGGATCGAACAGCGTGATCATCGCCAGGTGATTCGGCAGAGCCAGATTGAGGTTTCCTTCGAAGACGTTGACCACCTTGACGCAAATCTGCATCCCCGGTTCCCAAGCCATCATCGCCAGCGAGTAGCCCCGATCGGGCACGGTGATCTCCGGCCGCGGCGGCACCTGGACCACACCCGCGTCGAGGCGGCCGAAACCGGCCTGCAAGCCATCGAGGAGCTGACGAAGATCGAGGCACCTCTCCACCACGCGTTCGCTCACGAACGGAATCCGACGCTCACCCTTCACGATCTCGAATGCGGCGGACGACATCGCCCGACTAGAACTCATATTGACTGGCTCCACACGAATTGAGGACTGATGTTTGACGGCATTGACTCTCGGCAATCCTGCGCGCCTCGTCAACCGCGATTGATGCCCCATCGAGCCAGTTGTCCGTGTTCAGCATGACCTTTAGCCCGTGTGCCTCAGGAGAGTGTGTCCGATCTGTCGGTTCGGAGTAGGCGGAACTCGGTTCGGCCGGCCGCCTTGAGAATTTGCCGGAACGGCGTGGGATACGCGCTGCGGCCACGGTCCGGACTGCACCGCTCGATGTGGGTCGCGGTGTATTCCTTTCGGTGCTGAACAACAACGCACCCGCCGGCCGCGACGGCGTTGCGGTACCAGTCCACCTTGTCGCCGTAGGTAAGTTCGGCGATGAATCCTTCGGGGACGGAGGCCAGGATCACCGGCGTTTCGTAGGTCCGGCCGGACTTGCGACCGACATGACGGATCAACGAGAACGGCCCGTAACCGGAGCGAGCGATCAGACTCGTGATCCGATTCAACGTGTTCTTCAGCAGCCACAGGAATCGTCGGCGGATCGCATTCCCGGTCATGTCATGAACCCAGCGAACTCTGTCAGTTACACCTCGGGAATAGGCCGGCCGAAGGTTTCCAAGGTGATGTCCTCAGGTTCGGGGCCGCCCCGTACGCCTCGGTCGAGGGCGTCGAGGGTTGACAGCTGAGGCGCGGTGAGCTCGAAGTCGAACACGTCGAAGTTCTCGGCGATGCGCTCAGGCCGCACCGACTTCGGAATCGCCGAGCGTCCTTCCTGCAAGTGCCAGCGCAGCATCACCTGAGCCGGGGTCTTGCCATGCTGGTCAGCGATGCCGCGAATCGCCGGGTCGTCGAACGTGCTCCCGGCGCTGGCCTCGCCGCGGTAAGCGGTGATGCCGCCGATCGGGGACCACGCCTGAGTCGCGATCCCGTGAGTCTGGTCCTCCTGCTGGACGTCGGTCTGGGCGTAGTACGGGTGGAGCTCGACCTGGTTGATCGCCGGGATGATCTCCGTCTCCTTCATCAACGCCTGCAGGTGGCGCGGCATGAAGTTGCTCACGCCGATCGCTCGGACCTGCCCGTCGGCGAGCAGCCGCTCCAGTGCGCGGTACGCGTTGATGGTTCGGGTGAACTCGCCGGGCAAAGCCTGGTGCAGGATGAACAGGTCGATGGTGTCGATCCCGAGCTTGCGCGTGCTCTTTTCGAAGGCGTGCAACGTCTCGTCGTAGCCGTAGTCACTGATCCACACCTTGGTCTCAATGAAGACCTCAGATCGGGCCAACCCGCTGCGACGGAGCGCCTCACCGACTCCCTGCTCGTTGAGGTAGGCGGCTGCGGTATCGATGAGCCGATACCCGGTGCGCAGCGCAGCATCCACCGCTAAAGCTGTCTCGTCGGGTGGTGTCTGAAAGACGCCAAAGCCGAGGGCTGGCATTTGCACACCATTGTTCAAGGTCAGTTTCACGAAGCCGACGCTAGTTCCGAGTCGACGGACCTGGAAGGCCCTGGCAGTACCTGGCAGATCGCCGCGATCGAGGCGCGCCGGCGGCCGACAACTCACCCAGCCCGCGATGATCGTTGGAAGCCCGCCCAGGTAGTCCGACATCGACCCGACGAACAGCAGCGTGACCGCGCGTCTGCGCGGTAGCGACTCACCCTCCTCGACGGCCCGCGCGGAACGCGAAGTCGTCGAGGGCGCTGAGAACCTCGCGCGCCTGCCACAACCGGTTGCGAGCGAAGCCGGTGAATTCGGTGAGCACGCCGGCGTCGACGAGCGGCGCGATCGCTCGTTGCGCGTTGGGTGGTGCGATGCCGAGCTCGGTTGCGACGGTAGCGGAATCGACGACGGGTTGACGCAGGAGGAGGTCGGCCAACCGCCAGGCCGCCGCGCCGCGGCGGACCTTGATCGTGAGTTCCCATTCGGCCCTGATACTCCGTAGCTCCGTGACGAGCTGGCGACCGTTGACCGTTGCGATGAGTGAGGCCTCCGCCAATCTCTCGACGATGGCTGCGGGGTCACCTTTCCGATACGTGGTGAGGGCGTCGAAGTACCTTCGCGTGTTGGTGAGCAGCCCGGCGGAGACCGGCACAGTGACGTTGCGGGTCAGCCCGTGACCGCGCAGCATCGCGTGCGCCAACGCCCGACCAGTGCGGCCGTTGCCGTCGGGGAACGGGTGGATCGTCTCGAACTGGGCGTGCGCAACAGCCGTCTGCGCCAGCAGCGGCAGGTCGGTGCGGCGGATGAATCGCACCAGGTCGTCCATCAGAGGGGGGACGCGGTCATGATGAGGCGGGACGAAGTCCGAGCCGTGCGGGCCAAACGACGATCCGCCGATCCACACCTGCTCCAGGCGCCACCTCCCGGCGATCGACGGTTCACGTCGACCGAGCAGGGCGCCGTGCATGGCCAGGATCGCGTCCGGGTCCAGGCGGTCCGCCAACTCGAGGGCGGCGCGCATCGCCGCAACATTGCCGACAATCTCGGTGGCGTTGCGCTTCGCGGTGCTGCCCAGCTCGGCCAGCGCGATCGCCTTCGCTCCCGACGACAGATTCTCGATCATCGACGAGGACGCCGACTCCGAGCGCAGCAACACCGCCGCGAACGGCGCGACCTCCGCGCCCAGTTCGGCGTCGAACCGGGCAATTTCCGCCGACGCCTCCTCGGCCGCGGCCAGGACGCCTGCCGGTAGCTCCGGCGTCCGCTCCGCGATGAACGGAGCGACGGCTGACCGATACGGGCCGGCATGACGCCGCCGAACCGCTTTCGACATCGACTCCGGTGGAACGGACGGCTCCCAGGAGTGCTGCTCCCAGCCAAGCTCCGGCCACGCCTCAGCGTGAGCCCGGGGCGCTTCCGACCGTTGCGATGCTGGCGATGTCATGCCGATATCTTAATCTCAGATGAACAGCAATTGATAATAAGATGCCTCACTAGGTTCACTTAGCTAGCGACCGATTGAGGTTCTGCGCCCGTGACGCCCGGCCACGCCAGGTGCGCCGCGTCGGCTCGCCCGTTCCAGGCGCGTCAAGCGTCCGGAGCGGTTTAGCACTAGCGTGTGAGTGACCGAAGAGTGCGGAAGGCGCGCATGAAAGCGATCGTCCAAGACACGTACGGCACGACGGATGTTCTCGAGCTGCGGGACATCAACAAGCCCGAGATCGCCGAAGACGAAGTGCTGGTACGCGTGAAAGCGGCCGGCGTAGATCGGGGCGTCTGGCATCTCATGACCGGCCTGGCCTATCCAATACGCCTCGCCGGCTACGGGCTGCGGGCGCCTAAGACCCCCGTTCCGGGCTCGGACCTGGCCGGGGTCGTCGAGGCGGTCGGCAACGAGGTGACCAGGTTCCAGCCCGGCGATGAGGTGTTCGGCATCGGCAAGGGTGCCTACGCGGAATACGCCCGCGCTCGGGAGAGCAAGCTCGCGCCCAAGCCGGAGAACCTCAGCTTCGAGCAGGCGGCGGTGGTCGCCATCTCCGGTTTACCGGCCCTGCAAGGCCTGCGCGACCACGGACGGCTCACGCCAGGGCAGCAGGTGTTGATCATCGGTGCGTCCGGCGGCGTGGGGAGCTATGCGGTGCAGCTGGCCAAGGCGTTCGGGGCCGAGGTCACCGCCGTGTGCAGCACCACCAAGGTGGACCTGGTTCGGTCCCTCGGCGCCGACCACGTCATCGACTACACCCGTGACGACTTCGCGGAAGGCAAGCAGCGCTACGACGTAATCCTCGACATCGGCGGGAACTCCTCGTTGTCCCAGCTGCGGCGGGCCCTCACCCCGAAGGGCACGCTCGTGATCGCCGGAGGAGAGGGGGCGGCCGGTGGCTCGGCGGCACCGATCGCCAGCTCCGAGCACTGTTGCTGTCCCGCTTCGTAAGCCAGAAGCTGACCACGTTCATCTCCAAGGAGAACCACGAAGACATGATCGTCCTCAAGCAGCTCATCGAAGCCGGGAAGATCACACCGGTCATCGACCGGACCTACCCGCTGAGCGAGGTCCCGAATGCCATCCGGTACCTGGAGCAGGGGTACGCCCGAGGAAAGGTCGTCATCATCGTCTGACGCTTGGACCACTTGAGCGCAATTCGCAGCGAGTCTGGCAGTACCGCGCTTGTCCGTACCGCGGACGATAAGGGAAGGGAGCTACTTACTCCCTTCCACTTCCAACGTATAGCGCGGCGGGGGTCTTGCCGCAAGACCGGGGTCGTGGCGCAGAATCGCCGGCCGAGGCCAGAACTTACGGAACTGGGAGTCGCGAAGTGCGTGTTGTTGTCGACACCTCAGATCGGAGCCGATGACGTGAACCCGCTGACTACCAGCGCGTTTGACCTGCCCGACCGCCTCACCGCCAAGGCTGACCCGAGGCTGATCGCCGGCGACGAACGGCACTTCGCAGCTATCGCGGCGAGCCTCGAGCAGTCGATCGCCGACCTGTCCGATCGCCTCGATGCCGAGCGCAGGGCGCCCGGCGGTATAGGCCAGGAGGCGATGGACCGGGACATGGAGATCCACCGGCTGACCGCTCGCCTGCGGGCCCTGCGTCGCTACGGGTTGGACCTGTGCCTCGGGCACATCGTCAGCGCGGACAACCCCGAGCCCGTGTACGTCGGACGACTTGGCCTCACCGACAGCGCGGGTCGTCGGCTGCTGGTCGACTGGCGCTCCCCCGCGGCTGAGCCATTCTTCGGAGCGACCCACGCCAACCCGATGGGTCTGGCCAGCCGCCGCAGGTATCGCTGGACCCGTGGCCGGATCAGCGACTACTGGGACGAGGTCTTCACCGCGGGGGGGTTGGTCGGGCACGCTGCCGCGCTCGACGACCAGTCCGCCTTCATCGCCACCCTGGGCAGCAGCCGGTCGGCCCGGATGCGAGACGTGCTCAGCACCATCCAGGCCGACCAGGACGCCATCATCCGTGCAGGATCCGGCGGTGCTCTCGTCGTCGACGGCGGTCCGGGTACGGGTAAGACCGTCGTCGCGTTGCATCGCTCCGCCTACCTCCTCTACTCCGACCCGCGCCTCGGTCACCGCCGGGGCGGCGTGCTGTTCGTCGGTCCGCACCAGCCCTACCTGGCCTACGTCGCCGACGTCCTGCCCAGCCTCGGAGAGGAGGGCGTGCAGATCTGCACGCTGCGGGACCTCGTCGCTGAGGGAGCCGCAGCGGCGACCGAGTCCGATCCCCACGTGGCCCACGTGAAGTCGTCCGCGGACATGGTGAAGGCGATCGAGACAGCCGTCCAGTTCTACGAGGAGCCGCCCACCACGGGGATGACGGTCACGACCCACTGGTCCGACATCAGGCTTCGCGCCGACGACTGGGCCGAAGCGTTCGAAGCACCAGCACCCGGTGCCCCGCACAACGAGGCGCGCGACCAGATCTGGGAGGAACTGCTCATGATCCTGATGGACAAGGACGAGAGCGACGCCTCACCGCACCTGCTGCGGAAGTCGCTCCTGCAGAACGACGACCTGCTCACCACCTTCAACCGCGCGTGGCCGCTGCTCGAAGCGACTGACCTCGTTGCAGACCTGTGGTCGGTACCCGCCTACCTGCGCAAGTGCGCTCCGTGGCTGCGCCCCGACGACGTTCACAAGCTGCAGCGCGAGGACGCGCAGGCCTGGACGGTGTCTGACTTGCCGCTCCTCGACGCAGCCCGGCAGCGGCTCGGTGACCCTGAGACGTCACGACGCAGACGCCGACAGCGTGCCGCCGTGGCCGCCCAACGGGAGGAGATGTCACGCGTAGTCGACCACCTCATCGAGTCCGACGACTCCGACATGCAGGTGATGTCCATGCTGCGCGGGCAAGATCTGCAGGACGCCCTGGTCGACGAGACCGCACTGCCGGACACCGACCCGGACCAGCTCGCCGGCCCGTTCGCGCACATCGTCGTGGACGAGGCTCAGGAGCTGACCGACGCAGAGTGGCAGATGCTGCTGTTTCGCTGCCCGTCCCGGAGCTTCACCATCGTCGGGGACCGGGCCCAGGCCCGGCACGGGTTCATGGAGTCGTGGCCGGAACGGCTCGAGCGGATCGGGCTCGACCGGATCAACATGAGCTCCCTCCGCATCAACTACCGGACGCCGCAAGAGGTCATGGCCGAAGCCGAGCCCGTGATCCGGACGGTGCTCCCCCAGGCCAACGTGCCGACCTCCATCCGCAGCAGCGGCGTCCCCGTCGTACACGGATCTGCTTCAGAACTGGGCTCGATCCTCGACAGCTGGCTCACCGCGCATGCCGAGGGGATCGCCTGCGTCATCGGCGATCCCACCTTCCGGACGACGTCCCGCGTCCGGTCGCTGACCCCGGAGCTGTCGAAGGGGCTCGAGTTCGACCTGGTCGTCCTCATCGACCCAAAGGCGTTCGGCGAGGGCATCGAAGGAGCGGTCGACCGCTATGTCGCGATGACCCGAGCCACCCAGCAACTCGTCATCCTCACGAGCTCGACGTTCGCCAAGTGACTCGCCCAGCGAGTCCGACCATCCCGGCGGGTGACGCCAGTTCGATCACTAGACGGAGCTGGTCCGACGGCGCGTGGCTTCGTCGTCCGTAACTCGGAGTGCGATCTTGTTGGCCCTCGGCACCAGGTGTGGACGTCGTCGTTCGCGCTGACTGTGATGATCATGTCGATGCGATCGAGGTCAGCCCCGTGACCGACGTCTCGCGCTTGTCGCCATTAGAGTGTTCTGGGAATGTCGTCCGCGCCTTGAACCGACTCAGTCCTTCCAGCAGGCGGTACCCACGGAGATGACGTCACACCCTTCGGGTCGGCGCGGTACAGCAGGCTTCGGCGGCGCGACCTCGTCGCCAGCCGTCGCCCGGTCGAGCCGATGAACCACGTGCACACGCATACCCCTTCTAGGAAGCGCTCGATACTCATCCCGGTGTTGTGGGGGCTGGTGTTCGGCCTTATTCAGGCCGCGTCGCCTCTCGCCATGCGGTGGCTAGACGCGGCAACCGTCTACGCCCTGGAGCTGGCCCTGATCGCCGCGGTCTACATCGGGTTCGCGGTGGCCGACGGAAGACCGCGGGTAATCGCCGTCGAGAGCACCGTCGCCGGACTGTTCGTCCTACTGGCCGCTACGGCCGTCACCGGGGCGGCGTGGCTGATTGTGGTCGGCTACGTCGGCCACGGGCTCAAGGACGCCTGGCAGGAGGGCCGCCAGTACGTCGCGAACACACGATGGTGGCCACCGTTCTGCGCCGCCGTCGACTGGCTCCTCGCCGCCATCCTTGTCATCGCCGTTGCCGCTGGAGCTCACCTTCACTAGCCAGCCGTATGGGTCGCCATGGGCTTCGGCTCGGGGCTGATTTGGACACTGCTAATCATGAGTCAGCCGGTTATGTGCGGGGCACCAGCCTGGGCACGCGATGTGGCGGCAGCGTGGTACCGGGAGATGCGGTCGGCGAGGTAGGTGGCGTCGTCGTTGACGAAGCCGAGCAGCGCCGAGCCGCGGGTGTGCTGCCAGGACAGGCCGAGGAAATACAGACCAGGCACGTCGGTGACACCGCGCTCATGGGTAACGCGGCCGTCCTGAACCACGCCCGGGACGTGAATCCAGGAGTAGTCGGACCGGTAGCCGGTGGCCCAGATGACCACGCCGATGTCGAGACTGCCGCCGTCGGCGAACCGCACGGTGCGCCGGTCGGCGTCGACCAGCCGAGGATGGAATACCATGCCGGCCCGCTTGAGTTTGCGCCGGCTGGTGCCGATGACGAACTCGCCGCGCGCCTGCACACGGCGGCCGAGCCGCGTGCCAGTGTTCACGCGCATCAATCGAAGCCGGGTCAGCCACCAGAACAGGTCCTTATCGAGCAGACGCTGCGGCAGCATCGGCGGATTTTCGCCTACGGATACTTCGACGTGTCGGGTGGTCGCGAGTTCCTCGGCGATCTGCAGGCCGGAGTTGCCGCCGCCGACGACCAGCACCGGCCCGTCTGGCAACGCTTGCGAGTTGCGATAGTCGGTGCTGTGTAGCTGGGTGACGGAGGCGTCTACCTTCTCGGCCAGAGGTGGGATGAACGGCACCTGGAACGGCCCGGTCGCTACCACCACTTCCCGAGCCCGATAGACCTCGCCGGCGGTGCGGACCTCGAAGTCGTCAGCGACGCGTCGCAGCTCCTGGACCCGGGCGTTGAGCCGAACCGGCAGGTCGAATGCGGCCGCGTAGTCGCGCAGGTAGTCGGCGACCGGATCCTTGGTCGGGTAGGTGTCGGCGGCCGCGGGAAACGCCATACCGGGCAAACCGTCGTATTGAGCGGGGGTGAACAACCGCAGCGTGTCCCAGCGGGACCGCCAGGTCTGACCCAGTTCGCCCGCGGCATCCAAGACCACGAACCGCAGCTTCTGCTGGGCGAGATGCCACGCCATGGCTAGCCCGGCTTGACTGCCTCCAATGATCACTGCATCGAGCGGTTCGTTGCCTGGCAGGTTACTCGTCACGCCCGGTTGGTCGCTGGTCATCAGACCGCCCCGCGGGCCACGTTGAAGCTGAACATCATGCCGCTTTGCATGTGCTCGGCGATATGGCAATGCGCCATCCACAGACCCGGATTGGTGACATCGAACAAGATGTCCACGGTCTGCCCGGTCCGTACGAGCACGGTGTCCTTCCAGACCAGGTTCGGCTCGGCGACCCCGTCGCGGGCCAGCACCAGGAACCGGCCGGCACCGTGCAGGTGGAACGGGTGGTGCATGGGATGGTCGGAATCCATCTCGTTGACCAGCCGGATCTTCACCCGATCGCCGACGGTGAACTGCCAGTCGATGGCCGCATTGGCCGCACCGGTGGTCCGGTCGACCAGCTGCCAGCGCATGTTGGCGGTATTGGTCAGCCGGTTGACCTCCACCATGTCGTCTTCCCACTCGATGCCCTCAGCCGAGCCGTGGGCATGCTCGTGGCTGTCGTGATGGTCATGGGCATCTGCGGCGTTTGAGTCCATCACGGGATCGTGGGCGTGCTCGGCTTGCTGGTGATGACCAGCATGGTCGTCGTCTGACCTGGCCGACATCTCGTGGTCGGCCGGCTGGCTGACCAGCTGGGCGGCCAGCAGCTTCATGCCGCATTCCGGGCAGCGCCCGGGCTGCTCGCTGGTGACCTGCGGATGCATCGGACAGGAATACGTTGTGGTCACCGCGGTGGCGAGCAGCTTCATGCCGCATTCGGGGCAGCGGTCGGGTTGGTCGCTGGTGACGTGCGGGTGCATCGGGCAGACGTACACGACCGGTCCGCTGATATCGGCAGGGATGAGGTCGTCCATCTCGGCGACCAACGCCAGGGTCTTGTCCGGTGGTGCGGCCAGCCGAGCGTCAAGCTGGTCACGTTCGGCGGCCAGCTCCGGCGCATGCCGGAGCACCCGGAACTCCCGCTCCAACGACGGCTCGGCTGACTCCTTCGTCACGGTGATTGATGCCAGCGGGTATGTGCGGTTCGGGGTGTGATGCTCAAGCGTGAGCTGCCCTGGCTGCTCGATCAGCACATCGACCACGGCACGCTCTGAGGGTGCCAGCAGCACCTCGGAGACGAATTCCTCGTGTTCCATCCGGCCGCTGTCGCCGCCGATCAGCTTCATCCGCGCACCAGGCAGCCGGACGTTGAATACCCGGGTGTTCGCCGTATTGGTCAGCCACAACCGCAGCACGTCGCCCTGCTTCACGGTCAATTCGAGGTGCGGCTCACCGCTGATCAGGAACACGTTGCCGAATCGGCCCATCGCGGTGTGCGTGGTCTCCGACGGGCTGAACGGCGCGATCTTGCCGTCTTCCAGCAGCAGGTCATCCAGCGTCAACACCACATCGCGGTTCGCCAGCGGCCAGTAGTCCGGCTCGGCGGGGTCGACCAGGATATTGCCGTACAACCCCATTTCCTGCGTGTAGTCCTCCCGGATGTGCGGGTGATACCAGTACAGGCCGGGGTCCGGGAACCGAATCCGATAGGTGAAGCTGCCGCCCACCGGGATCGGCGTCTGGGTCTCATGCGGCACCCCGTCGTACCTGTTCTCCAGGCGCAGCCCGTGCCAGTGCACCGTGGTGTCCAGGTCGCCGTCATTGGTGACGTTGACGATCACCTCCGAGCCCTGCCGAACCTTGATCGTCGGCCCGGGGATCGAACCGTTGTAGCCGAGCATCCGCACCGTGCCGTCACCCAGGCGCTTGGCCACCGGGGCAAGGTGAAGATTCAGCTCCTGACCGTCGGCCCGCTCTAGAAGCTCCGGCCGGGTGGCTTCGGGGAGCCCGCTCGGGTCGGTGGGGAACTCCGCCGGACCGGGGAAATCGGAATAAGCGTCGTGCTGCATAGCTCTATGTCTCACTCTCGCGACCACCGGGATCGGGTCGCAGTCAATAACGAACAGGGCTCGAGGTCTGAGAGGACCGGGCCTTGATCAGTTTCGGACATATCCCGGCAGAACCGACCATACCAGCGACGCTCGTCCGGTGGGCTCAGGAGGATATTTGTGAGCGCTTCATCGAGGATTGCCAGATCAGCGAACGAAATTGCCAAACGTGCCATAGGGCCTCGCACTGTGGCGCCTGGAGGTGGCTCCAGATGACAGATGCACTAGGCGACGACAGCGTGGACGTCGCGGTGATCGGTGGCGGGGCGGCCGGATTGAATGGCGCGCTGATGCTGGCTCGGTCACGCCGGTCAGTCGTGGTGATCGATTCGGGGACACCGCGCAACGCCCCGGCCGCGGGCGTGCACGGCCTGCTAGGCCGAGACGGTATGTCGCCCGTCGAGTTGCTGGAGCGCGGCCGAGCCGAGGTCCGAAGCTACGGCGGCGAGGTCATGGTTGGGGACGTACTTACCGTGTCGCGCGAGGAGAACGGATTCGTGCTCTCTTTGGCCACCGGCCGCAGCGTTCGCGCTCGACGGGTGCTCGTCGCCAGTGGACTAGTCGACGAACTGCCGGATCTGCCGGGTCTACGGGAACGATGGGGTCGAGATCTTCTGCACTGTCCGTACTGCCACGGCTGGGAGGTCCGCGACCAGGCGATCGGCGTGCTCGCCACCGGCCCGCGCGCGGTGCATCAAGCGCTTATGTTCCGCCAACTAAGTGCCGACGTCATTCTGTTTGAGCACATCATGTCGCCGCTGAGTGCGGACGAGGTAGAGCAGCTCGGTGCTCGTCGGATCCGCATGATCGCGGGCGAGGTGGCCTCAGTCCAGGTGGACAACGACCGCCTCGTCGGCGTCCGGCTCACTGACGGCACAGTCGTCAGTCGGGACGTGCTAGCCGTGGCGCCGCGAATGATCGCGCGAGCCGACTTTCTGACACGACTCGGACTGGTTACAGCCGAACACCCGTCGGGGCTCGGTGAATACATCCCCGCCGACGCGACCGGCCGTACCGACGTGCCGGGTCTGTGGCTTGCCGGCAATGTCACCGATCTCGCGGCCCAGGTAGGCGCGGCCGCCGCGGCCGGTGCCCTCGCGGCAGCGGACATCAACGCCGATCTCGTGGCCGAGGACACCCACGACGCCATCTCCGCGGCAGAAGCCATATCCAGAAGTCAGCCGTAGTCGAAAGCGCGCCGATCGTATGGGCGGTGCAGCGTCAACTGGTCAGCTGTGGCGACTTGAGGATGTCGCGGTGCCGATGCGCAAGCGGTTGCCATCCAGGTCGGCAGTCTCGAAGTCGCGACCCCAAGGCATGTCGTCGATCTCGGTGACACCCAGCGCGGAAGCGACAGCATCGACGTCGTCGACGTACAGATAGACGAGCGTGCCGAGACGAGCGTCACCGGTGTGCTCCGAGAGGTGTATCCGGATGCTTCCGCGGACGAGGCCGACGTACAGCGGAAGCCCAGGCTTGAATCGATGCTCCCATTCCTTCACGAAGCCGAGCCGCTCGTACCAGATGACGGCGGCGTTCGCGTCGGCGACCCGCATTACGGGCGCTACGTACTCGGTCATGCTGAGGAGTGTTCCGTAACCGGATCGAGCAGTGAGGACACGCGGCGGCCGGGTCGTGACGGGTTCAGCGCGGGGCGGCCGGCGAGCGGTGCCGATCGCGACCGGGCATGTACGGCTCGCGCACGACGTCACCGGACCGCGTCGCCCTCGGTGGCAGCCCTCGCCGGGTCGTTCGGGTGCGGAGTGAGCGGAACCGTTTCCACGGTCATCCAGTCGATCAAGGGCAGCGAGCCGACAATGGCCTCCAACCCGGCCGCGTCGCGAGCCTGATAGAGGCCGAGCGTGCGCCCGTCGGGCAGCAGCCACACGCGCAGGATGTGGCTCTGCTCGGCAAGCTCTGACGGCGCGTCGTGCCTCGCGCGTCTTACGGTCTGCGACGGCCGCGGCGGGGACGCCATCCGGCACGGTGATCGTGAACGTGATGAGGAACTCTTGCGCCTCTTGCCTAAACGCGCCTTGGCGTTCGCCGCGGGGTGCAGGGTCGTTCGGGTGCGGCACCAGCGGCGTCACGTCGTCGGCACGCCACACGCGCAGCGGCATCGAGGCGAGCACGTCCTCGAGCCGGGCACGGTCGTCGGCGGCGAACAGGCCGAGCGTGCGCCACTCGCCCGGCTGCAGCGGGGGGAGCCCAGCGGCGCGGGTACCCGGCTCACCCTCACCCATCTCGGCATCGCAGCCGGCTCACCCGGCGAGACCGGCTGGTCAATGGCCCTCGACAAGCTTCAGCAGGCCTTAGCGCCTTAGAAGGGGAGCTGACCAGCGTCGCGGTGCGGCGACGGGATGGCGGTCCCTCACCTCGACGGTGATAGGCGGTAAACGCCGGCTGGACACCGCGGCTCCAGCACCGGCGCCGGAACGCCAGCACGATGCACAAGCCGGCAGTGATGTCCGTAGGCGCTTTGACCGACGGCGTGAGCGCTAGGCGAAGGCCTCGCTGAGCCGCTGTGCGTAGAAGCGCTGCCACGGTAGTTCCGGCGGTGGAGTCGTCGACGAGTACTCGTGATCGAGCGCGACGAGGTGGTGGGTCAGTTCGCTGCGCACCGGCCGCCGTGCCAGCAGATCCGGTAACTCGGACAGTCGAGCCAACCAGTCGGAATACCAGCTGGCCCAATCTTCGTCGGTGCCGTCGGTGATTCGGTACACCTGGTGATGAGTCTCGGCAGCTTCTGTCAGCAGCTCGCTGATCTTCGTGATCGTGTCGCTCATGGCCGTGAGTCCCCCCGTGCTTCGGGCTTGCCGGAAGGGTCCCACGCGCAGCGGCTGGGTGACAGATGGTGCTGCTCCATGACCTCGTTGGGTCCCCGTTCCCCGACGCTATCCGCGCGGCTCGGGACCGGTGCGACGGGCGCTGCCGGCACAAGGATCGTGACGATCAGGCCGGTGGTTGGCGCGGGTGTGCACTGAACTGTTCCACCCGCGGCCTCTATGCGGACGCGATATGCACCCAGCCCGGTGCCGCAGGTCGTGAACTGGCCCTTCATTTCGTGTTGTCCGATCCCGGTCCCGTCCGCGCGGAGCTGCAAGTTGGCCCGCTCACCGCGGAGCTCGAGCGACACGGAAACCCGGGTCACGCCGGCCCGCATTTGGATGTGGGAAAGCAGCTGCCGTGCTGTGCCGAAGAGCAACCTGTCAACTGAGGTGCGGGATCCAGATGGCCACCCGACGCTATCGACGGCGATCGGCGACCCACTGTCCGAGGCCATCGTCTGCGTCAATTGCCGCAGCGCGCCTGGCAGATCCCACTGCTCGAGTACCACCGGCCGCAGCTCGCCGACAGTGGCCTGCAGGCACGCAGATGCACGGGACAGCGCGACGTCGATTCGGCGTACGGCGTCGGGCGACCGATCACAAGCCTCTTCGAGGTCCAGGCGGGCGGCCAGGACGTACTGCAAAGCTTCGTCGTGCAGCCGTTCGGACAGCTGCCGCCGCTCTCGGCACTCGACGTCGAGTAGCTGGCGAAGAAGCCGTTCCCGCTCGGCCAGCGCCCGGCCGATGGTCAGAACGCGGGAACGCTGGACGATTGTCAGTCCAACGCATCCAGCGCCGACCGCCAGGGCCGCGACAGCGTGCACCAGCGTCGAAGTGCGCGGCCAGATAGCAGGAACGAAATGCCCGGGCGCCATGCGAATACCTCTCCGCCGCCGAGATGATCGGATCCATCCTGACGCGAGCCGCCCGGCACTCGGTCCCCCGATCGGCGGAGCAGCCGGTTGACTGCGTGTCCCCCGATTGGGGGACACGCACAGCGTTGCCCGCCGTGGCAATCGTCGAGCCAGGCAATGACGTGCGCCCAGCGAACGACTCTGGCCAGTCAGGCGGTGACGTGGTCGAGAGCAGACGGCGCAACGCCTTCCGGATCGCGGATCGCGAGCTACTGCGTCGCGATCTCGTTACCCGGATGCAGCACGATGTAGCGGTGCATCGTTGTGATTGGGCGCCGACGTGAATGACGCTGCGCCGTTCGGCGTGGTCCTGTGCCTTGCCGCCATCGCCCTGCTGGGCGCGGTGTTGTCCAACCGGGTCAGCGAATGGGTGCGGGTGCCGGCGCCGGGGATCTTCCTGATCCTGTCCGCAGTCGCATCCGATGTGTTTCACGGTCTGGGTTCGCTGTCTATCAAGGTTGATCAGCGGATTGTGACGGTCGCACTGATCTTCATCCTGTTCGAGGGCGGGATGCATATCGGCTGGGGTCGTTTCCGTTCTGCCGCGGGAGCTGTGGTTTGGCTCGGCGTCGTCGGCACATTTGTGACGGCTGCCGCCCTTGCCTTGGCCGCGCAGGAACTGTTCGGGCTTGGTTGGCGCGCCTCCCTGCTCATCGGTACCGCGCTGGCGCCGACTGACCCGGCGGTGGTGTTCTCCGTGCTTGGGCGCCGGGAAGTGTCGGGCCGATCGGGCACGCTGCTGCAGGGCGAGTCGGGTGCGAACGATCCAGTCGGCATCGCGCTGATGGTGAGCATTCTCGGCGCCACCGGCGGTGGTTGGGGCGACGTGCTCGGCGGCGTCGGCGAGTTCGCAGTGCAGATGGCGGTGGGTATCGCGATCGGCGCGATCGGCGGGTACGCCTTGCTGAAGGTGATGCGTCTGCCGTTGCCGAACGAAGCGCTCTACCCGGTGCGGACGATCGCCGTCGGAGTACTCATATACGGCGCGGCCGCGGTCTGCCACGGTTCCGGTTTCCTCGCCGTCTTTCTGGCCGGCATCTTGATCGGCGACGCCCGCGCCCCGTATAAGCGCGAGATCGAGCGGTTCGCGGCGGCGCTGAGCAGCCTTGGCGAGATCGTCGCCTTCACCACGCTCGGACTGACCATCTCCCTGCATGACGTCTTCCACGGCGGTGATCTCTGGACCGGACTCGTGCTGGCCGCCTTGATGATCCTCGCGGTCCGTCCAGTGTGCCTGGGATTGTTGCTGATTCCGATCAAGCTTGACCTCGGTGAGCGCATATTCGTTCTATGGTCTGGCCTGAAGGGCGCGGTGCCGATCTTGCTCGGCACGTTCGTGCTCAGCGAGGGCGTCGACCACGCCTCGCGTATCTACAACATCATCTTCATCGCCGTGACAGTCTCCGTAGTCGTCCAAGGTGGACTCGTACCGACTGCCGCCAGGCTGCTGCACGTGCCGATGAGGGTCGTGGAACCCGAACCGTGGGCACTGGGCCTGCGTTTCCGCGACGAGCCAGAAGGGTTCCACCGCTATCTTGTCGCCCCCGGCTCGCCCGCCGACGGCTGCACGATCGGCGATCTCGCCGTTGGCGACACGGTGTGGATCAGCATCGTCAACCGCGGCGGCCGCCTCATCCATGTGAACGGGCAGACGGTTCTGCAGGCAGGCGACGAGGTGCTGGCCCTCGCAGACACAGATGCCGAATTGGACGGTGTGTTCACCCGCCCCAAAAAGCGGGAGGAGTGACGCGATAGCGACCCGAACCAAGGAGTGGCAGGCGGTTCGCTGTGTGCTTGATTCCAGCTCCCCGGCGTCGGCTTCCCGCTCAGCAGCGCACTGGTCGCACTTCCCGCGACCGTGTTTCTGCATCCGCGCCTGGCTGTCCCTCCCACACCAGGTCCGTATCAATCCATCTGAGTGACCGTAACTTGGCGGTCGACTGCTCGCTATCGACGGCTCCGGCGCGGCGAGAGACGGTGCGACAGTCTGGGTCGTTGGAGTGAGCACGAGGCGCGCCGTCGGGTACCCAGATGGTCGTCAGCAGAAGGTGGCCTCGAGGACCGGAAACACCGGGAGAGCGTAGCGAGCCCGGCGCGGTAGTCGGCGAACCGCGCCGAGGACGATCGGGGCCGCCCCGCGGACGAGCGGCGGCGTAAGGTCGCGAAGGCTCGCGACGCCGGGGATCTTGCCGATGGCTGTGCGTTCGTCGGCGTTGAACGCCCAGCTCCAAAGTTGGATCGCTTGCGCTGCCTCTTTGCCGGGCATTCGGCGAAGCATGTCCAGCATCTTGTCTGGCACCACGTCGAAGATGAACGACGCCTTCGGTAGCCAGATGGCCATTGCCGAGATCAGCGCATAAACCTGTTCGCGACGGAAGTACGGGAGCAGGCCCTGTGCGGTTATCAGCAGCGGCTGCGTGGGGTCGAGAAGGTCGACCCATTCGAGGTCGAGGGCGGAGCCGGCGTGGCTGCGTTGCCGGGGCCCGTCAGTCAGCAGCTGGTGCCGCAGGGCCAGGGTCTGCGCCAGGTCGACGGTGAGCCACTGCACGCGGCCGTTGTCCACACGCCAGAACTGGGTCTCCAGACCTTCACCCAGAGCCACGACACTGCCGGCGGGTTGTTGGACCAGGAACCGGCGGACGGCCGCGTCGAATGTGGCGACCCGGACCGCATGCCAACGCGCGCCACGCGAGGCATCGCCGAAGTCGTAGTCGAGGCGATCGACAATGTCGACGGCACGCGGATCATTCAGCAACGACCCGGAACTGCGTGCGGCCGCGGCGCGACGGCCAAGGTTCCACAGCAGCGTTTCCGGCACCCCTGACAGGTCCACCGAGATCCGCTCCACCCGCGAATCGTAAGGCCCGCGCGGCCTCGCACCCGAGGCGGCGTGGGACGCAGAACATCCGTTTCGAGACATCGCACACACTGCTGCTCGGTCTCCCCCGCCGCGTCGAACGACGGTCCGGTGCGCCGGTTGAGGCATCGCGCGCGACCAGACGAGCCGATCTGCGCGGCTCATTGACGACGCGGCCCGCGTCCAGAACGACGGAGATGCGCGCACATCGCCGGCCGCGCATCGCCGGGTCCAAGTTGCCGAATAGGCGCGCCAAGCCCAGGTCGACGGATCGGGGTGCTCGAGTGTCTTATGTGCTGGCTTGAAGGGCGGTTCTGTCGCTGCTCCGGTGACCGGTGGGACGAGTCCTTGTGATTGCCAGTGCCTTGCATTCGACTCCCACCGCCCACGACCTGCCTGCGGGCGCTCCGCCGCTCTTTCGGCGTTATGAAGGCTGGGAGGCCTGTATGTACAGCTTTGTGGGCGCGGTGCCATGGAAGAGACGGCTGCGGCCTAACCTTTGCAGCGTGTCCGAAACACCGAACTCGCTGCCGCTGTACGAGCGAGCCCGTCGAAGCATCCGCGAAATGATCGCGGACGGCAGCTATGCTCCCGGCGATCGGCTACCAAGCGAGTCCGCACTCGCCGAGCAGTTCGGCATTCATCGCCTAACCGCGCGGCGGGCTCTCGAGGAACTGGCCCACGAGGGTGTCGCCATGGCCCGCAAGGGATCCGGCACGTTTGTCGCCCCTCGCCGTGCCCGGCTACCCATCTCGGTGCCACTGGTCCGCGACGCGTTCGCGGCGAGTTTGCAGCGACAGCTGAGCGTGGCCGGCCGGCGCTACCGGGAGATACTCCTCGACGTTGTCCGCAACGACCCGGCGCACGGTGTGCCGGCTGAATTGGAACAGGCCGGAAAGCTCTGCCGGGTGTCCAGCGTGCTCGAGGTCGACGGCGAAACGTGGGTGTTCACGAGGGCCTGGGTCAGGCAGGCTCGCGTGAAAGGAATTAGGCGGCAATGGCGCCAGACCGACGGACTGTACGGCGTGATCCTCGACCAGATCGGTGAGCTCGCCACACTCTGGCGCTCGTTCCACGCCGAACCGGCGACGGCCGAGACAGCCGAGCGCCTTGGGCTACGGCGCGGCTCAGCCATCCTGGTGCGTGAGGGTCTCAACGTCGACGCGAATCGTGTGCCGCTGCTCTACGTGCGCCGGCACGCTCGGGCCGACCGGGTGGAGTACGTGATTGATTACGAGACCAAGTAGCGTCCGCAGTGTATGACCTCAGGCTTCGACGACCCGACCAGGCCGGGGAGTTGCCCTGCTCCGCGTCAGTGAGCGGTCCGCGGCGAGTACGGGCTCCAAGCCCACCTCGTCGCATTGGCTCGCTTCTAAAGCGGGAACGGCGTGCTGGTGGGCGTGTCGGTGATCCATCAGTCGATCAGGACGGCTGCTTCCTCGTGAGTTGAGCGAGCGCGCGGTGGAAGTGCTGCACTCCGGGCTCGTTGCGGCCGAAGATCTGCGACTCGCCGGCCACCGAGGACAGCGCTCGCTGCACCTGGTCTTGGGCCGCGTAGTCCTCGTCGCGAACGGCGTTGTAGAAGAAATCGGAACTGGCCTGGGCGATCCTCCGTTCCGCGTCGTCACGGGGCTCGTGCCGCATCACCAGTGTCTGTTGGGTGATCGACGAACCCCAGTCGGCGCCCGGCAGCATGATCGAGACGGCGATGTGCTCACGCCAGCCCCCCGCGATTGCCAGGCCGGGGAACACCCAATAGGTAACGCCCAGGCACTCCACCGGGTCCCACTTCTCTCGCGGCAAGTCGGCGGCCTCAGCAAGCGGTTTGAGACCGAAGGTGTTTCGCATGTGGGGTCCGTAGGCATCGAACGCGGCCAGGTTGGAGAAATCGGTCTGGGCGACGCTCTGCGGATGCAACGAGGCGAAGTGGTAGCTTTCCAGGTAGCCGTCGGCCGTCACCTTCCAGTTCGGGCCGTCGAGATAGCGCGTGCTAAACGGAAGAGTGTCCCCGAGACGCAGCAACTCGAGCTCGGGCAGGACATCGCCCAACCAGTCATCGAGATCGAAGGGCAGCCCCGGTGTCAGACAGACGAACATCATGCCGGCGCGCTCGCCGCACCCAAGGCGGACGAGGCTGAACTCATCCCGGTCGACGGCGCCAAAGGTGTCCTCTGCCTGCACGCCGAGCAGCCGCCCGTCGGTGCCGTACGACCATGCGTGGTACAGGCAGGTGAACCGCCGCGCCGAGCCGCAGCCCTCGGGGACCAGTTGCATACCCCGATGCCGGCAGACGTTCATCATCGCGTTGAGCCCACCATCGCGCCCACGCGTGAGCACGACCGACCGACCCGCGACCTGCAGCGCCTTGTAGTCGCCCGGACGGGGCAACTCCACGCTTACGCCGACCGGGACGGGCACCTTGTGGAAGATCTCGGCCATCTCGCGCTGCCAAAGGTCGCGGTCGAGATAGTTCGCTACCGGCTCGCGCATCTGCTCAGGCGCCAGGTCAGTGCTGCGTGCCTTGTAGAGCGTCACGAGGCGCTCCATCAGGTCGAGCGCACGGTCCCGCGCATCAGGGTAGAAGTCGAATCCTGCCTGATGTTCGGTCACCACAGCGGTCAAGATGAACCTCCACTTGTATAGACAGGTTAGAACAGTTTAGGCTTGCGCTCGGCAGTTTGTCCATTGGTCGCGTTGACTCATCAAAGACCTCCGCGTAGATCGATACGTTGCCTCAGCTGAGAACCACCGTGTACGGCGTGTCAGCGGGATTGGTGAGCGGATGGGATTTACGTCCGGCAGATGGTTTGACGATGAGTCAGCGGCAGGCGGTGAGGAGAGCCAAGGCGCACGCGCACGCCGGTGCGAGCCGGGGCAGGACTGCCCCGTGTTCATTGACTCGGTGGGTGGGTGGGTTTAGGCCGCTTGGGGGACCTGATCGAACAGCATTTCAAAAATCGACCAGGGTGAGTTTGCCGAGGAGCTGCCGTCGGCGACGGTAGGTGCGTTCGATCCAGGTGATGATCGCCAGCCGCAGCTCGTCTCGGGTCGCCCACCGCCGCCGGTTGAGCACGTTCTTCCGCAGCAGCGCGAAGAACGACTCCATCGGGGCGTTATCACCGCGCCGCGCCGGCCCATCGACCCGATCAGACCGTCATTCCTGAGCCCGCGTACGAAGGCGTTGGACCGAAACCTGGCTACCCCTGTCCGAATACACGATGGTGCCGACCGGGCTGCGCGGCGCGATGGCGTTGCGCAGCCCGAGACGGCAAGCGCGGCCTTCATCCGCGAGTCCATCGAGTTCCAGACCGGCGCCTCGCGCCCACCCGCGACCGCGACCGCGAGCGCGACAACATCATTACGGACTCGATCGGAAACGGCTTGGGCACGACGATCATCTTTCCGGCGAGGACGCATCCTCACAGGCAAGAAGTCAACCGTGTCGGGGGCAGTCCCCTTGCACTTCACCTCGACCAGCGGGTCCTGGGCTGAACATGGTCGAGATCTTCTTCGGGATCATCACCGGCAGGCGATACGCCGCGCGACGTTCACCAGCGTCAAAGACCTCGTCGGCGCGATCGGCATCTTCATCGACGCCTGGAACGAGCGCTGCGAACCGTTTGTCTGGACCAAGACCGCCGACCACATCATCCCGCGAGCCACCCGCGGTAAAACACACCTCAATAGCACGACATTAGCCTTCGGATGGACAGCACGGCTGAGGCGCTGCTTGTTAGCCCGAGATTCTCCGTTGGGCTGGTCCGGCTATGCCGGCCGGAATACGGGTAATGGTTCGCCGCCGTCCGGCTGCTCGAAACCGACGCTGAGCCGTAGTTCGGGCGTGAGGTCCTGGATCGCCACGTCCCGCAGCTGGGTATGCACCCAGGGCCCCTCGTCGAGTTCGATCACGCCGATGATGATCATCGGCGCTGGGGTGCCGTCCGGTTCGGGTCGGTTGTGCATGACGGTCCAGGTGACCAGGTTCCCCTGACCGCTGACCGGCTGCCAGCTCAGGTCGCTGCTCGCGCATGCGTGGCAGCGACTCGTTCCGGGCGTGAACGGCTGCGGGAATTGGCGGTACCCGCAGTCTGCGCACACCTGTGTGACGAGAGTGCCGGTGGCGGCGGCGTCGAAGAACGCACTGGTCTCTTCATCGCGAACCATCACGCCGAGGGTTGATGCTGCGCTGGCCGGCATCGGGTGTTCCTTTCTTTGTCAGGGGCGGGGCTGGGTGCCGAGTACGAGCGTCGCGTGATAGTCGAAGACGCCGCCGTTGCCGCTGACCAGTACGACGTCGTGTTTGTCGACTTGGCGTTCACCGCCCTGGCCTCGGGTCTGGATGACGGCCTCGGACAGCGGGGTCATGCCCCACATGTAGTAGCCGGACAGCTGACCGCCTCCGGTGTTCGTCGGGAGCGACCCGCCCGGACCGAGCGCGCCGCTTTCCGCGAGCGCTCCGCCTTCGCCCTTCGCGCACACCCCGTAGTCCTCGAGCGACACCAGCGTCGTGTAGGTGTAGCAGTCGTAAATCTCCCGGATGTTTACCTCGTCGATCTTCACGCCCGCCATCTGCAGGGCGGCCGGTCCAGACTGTGCGGCGCCGGTGACGAGCCCGAACTGGCTCCCGCGCTCCATGCGGTATCCGGGGTGGGCCTGTGCCCATCCGAGGATATGCACAGGCGGGTTTGCCAGGTCGGCTGCTCGGGCGGCACTGGTCACGATCACCGCGACTCCGCCGTTGGACACGACGCAACAGTCGAACAGGCGCAGCGGGTCGGCGATCATTCGTGAGGCCTGGTGGTCGTCGATCGTGATCGGTTTGCGCATCTGCGCGAGTGGATTGAGCGTCGCCCATGCGCGGGTCGACACGGCGATCGCGCCCAGCTCCTCGCTTGTGGTGCCGTACTTGATCATGTGTCGTCTGGCCGCGAGCGCGTAGTAAGGATTCGCGCCGTATAGCCCGACGGCGCCAGGCATTGTGCTGAAGCCGGCGGCGCGGGGCGCGGAGTCTTCGTAGGCCGCACCGATGCCGGTGCCCGACTTCAATGGCGCGTCGGCGAAGACGCAGGCAACGACGTCAGCGCTGCCCGCTTGCACCGCCATCGCGGCCATCGCAACCATCGCGCCCGCGCTCGAGCCGTACCCCTGGACCTCGGAGAGCAGCCGCAGATTCTGCAGGCCAAGGTCGCGGGAGAGGGGCAGGCCGAGCCCCGGCGTCAGACCCGAATTCGTCAGTAGCCCGTCGAGGTCGGACAGCGTGAGGCCGGCGTCGCGGCACGCCCGCAGAATGGCATCGGCGGCGAAGTCCGCCGTGGAACGGCCGTAGACTTTGCCCATCTCGGTGATACCGAGCCCGACGATCGCCGCCGTGTTGTTATGGGTCATTGCTGCTCCGGGTTTGTGAGGAGATCCGGTTCGATCAGCGGCCGTGCCAAACAGGTTCACGCTTCTCGGCGAATGCGAGCGGCCCTTCCTTGGCGTCTTGTGACGACATGAGCCATTCGGTGACGGCGCTGTTCTGCGCCCACCGGTCGTCTTCTCCGGGGCGCCGGCCGTCGACGATCCCGTACGCGAGGCGTTTGCTCGCCTGGACGGACAGCGGTGCGTTGTGGGCGATGCGGTGGGCGAGCGCCACGGCAGTGTCGAGCACCTGCCCGTCCGGGACCACGTGGTTAACCAAGCCGTGTCGCTGCGCCGTGGCCGCATCGATCGGGTCGCCGGTGAACAACAGCTCAAGACCGATCTTCCAGGGCAGCTGCTGTGGCAGCCGGAACGCTCCACCTGCTCCCGCGAAGATGCCGCGGGTCACCTCGGGAAGCCCGAATGCCGCGGACTCGCCAGCGACGACCAGGTCGCTGGCGAGCGCGATCTCGGTCCCGCCGCCGAGCGCGAACCCGTTCACGGCGGCGATTGTGGGTTTGCGAATGAAATGCGCGACGTAGCCGGCGAACCCGAACCGCTCGTAGCCCGCCGGGGTTAGCTGCTCGCCACGCGCGACCGCCTTGAGGTCGGCGCCGGCGCAGAATGCGCGCTGTCCCGAGCCGGTGATGACAAGGGCGCGGATCTCTGGATCGTTGTCGGCTTGTTCCAGGGCGTCGGCCACCGCGGCGGTCATCGCGGCGTTGACCGCGTTCAAGGCCTTGGGTCGGTTCAGGGTCACGATCATCACGTGACCTTGGAGCTCGACCAGGGCAGGCGGTTCATCCAGGGATTCGGGTACCGCGTTGCTTCGGTTCGTGCTCGTCGTCATGGCGTGCTCCTCGCGGGGATATTCGCCGGTGGCCGGCGGATTGTCTGTTCGCTCGCCCACTCCGTCAGGACGCCGGCGCTGATCAGCCGGTCCACCTCGGAGTCGTTCAGGTCGAGCAGTCGGGCGGCGAGTTCGCGGGTGTGTTGGCCGGTGAACGGCGCGGGCCGGATCTCGGGATCGGCGACCCGCCGGAAGCATGCTGGCGCGTTCTCTGTCGGCATGGGCTCGTCGAAGCCCGGTTGCTCCATTCGCCGGAAGAACCGGCGCGCCTGCAGATGCGGGTCATCGGTGTAGTCGCTGACTCGCTGCATCATCCCGGCGGGGACCCCGGCCTGCTGGAGTAGCTGCATGGCCGTCCGCGGGGGATGTCGCCGGGTCCACTCCGCGACCGCCGCGTCTAGGGCCGCCCGATGCGCGACGCGGCCGGCGGCGTCGGCGAGGTCGGGATCGCTGGCTAGATCGGTCCGGTCGAGCACGCCGCACAGTCGGGGGAAGTCTTCGTCACCGCGGATGTCCACGACGCACCACTCGTCGTCGCCGGCGCACGGATACAGGCCGCGCGGTGCGTCGCCCGGCCCGACGTTTCCGACCGCGACCACCGCACCGGGTGACAGGGACTCGGTGGCGAACAAGTCCGCGAACTGCCCGAGCATTGTCTCGGCTTGCGACGCGCTGATCTTGGCGCCTCGCCCGGTACGCCGCCGGGCGATAAGTGCGGCGGCCACGGCCGCGGCCTCGACCCGCGCTGCTGCATGGTCCGGGTAGACGGTGGAGGCGTCGCAGAAGCCGTCGGGCGTACCGGGGTAGGCCCACAGCCCGGTCAATCCGGTCGAGGCCCGAACCAGCGGTCCGTAGCCCATGCGCTCGGCCCATGGCCCGGACGCGCCGAAGGCGCTGCTGTCAGCGACAACGAGCTGCGGGTTGATATTCCGCAATATGTCGTAGCCGAGTCCGAGCGACTCGAGCGTCCCCGGCTTGAAGTTCGACAAGATGACATCGGACTTGGCGGCCAGCTGCAGGAAGAGCTCTCGGCCGCGGGCGGAGCGCAGGTCTAGTCCGAGCCCAAGCTTGCCGCGGTTCCCCCACGCGAAGCTCGCGGTCATCGCGGCGCCGGTGATCGACTGCCGGCTGCCGTCTGGGAAGGCGGGCGCCTCGATCTTGATGACCTCCGCGCCCATATCGCTGAAGAGCCGGCCGGCCTCGGCACCGACGACAATCACGCCGAGATCCAGGACACGAAGCCCGGCAAAGGGCCGTCGGCGTGGCGGCTGGCTCGCGGCCTGCGCCGCACCGGGTTTCGGCGGCGCAGGCCCCAGCGAGTCGAGACGCTCGTCAGGACTGCCCGTGGTCGGCACGGACGCATCCGGACCGTCGTCAGGATCGTCCGCGATGCGTGCCGGCCGACGAAGACCCGCGCGGACGCCGTCGAACTCGATGAACCCGTTCGGCACTCGAGCCGACACGCCGGGCGCGACGTCGAGGTCGATGAACGCGCCGCGGGCCGCAAAGTGGGGCTCCTGGAGGACCTCGGACGGCGTCATCAGCCCGGCGATTGGAACGCCGTAGCGTTGCCCGGCCTTGACAAGCTCCGCGCGAACTCGTCGCGCGAACAGCGCGGCGTATGCCGGGAAGAGCCGGTCGGACGCCGCGAAGCGGGCGCCCAGTTCGTCGTACGCAGGGTCGGCGAACTCCTCGGGCTCGCCCAGCCAAGCACGCATGCCGCGCCACTGACGCGGGCTCAGCACGCAGATGCGAACGTGGCCGTCGGCACACGGGAAGATCGGATAAAGGTGCCGGACGTCGGGACGGCCACGCGGCCCCGCGGAGTGCGGGACACCACCGGTCGCGCTGCCCGCGATGCCGTAGCCCGGGTCGATCGCCTGGGCGGTCACCTCGTAGATCGACACGTCGACGTGGTCGCCCAGGCCGATGCTCAATCGGTTGAAGTATGCGATGAGCGCCGCCCACGCGGCCTGAATCGCCGCGGTTTCCACGGCCAGCGGACCGGGCGGCAGCAGCGGCGGCAGTCCCGGGATCCCCGAGCGGGACAGCACGCCGCCAAGGGCGAGGTGCACCCGGTCGCTGCCGACCCAGTCGCGATAGGGGCCGGTCTGCCCGAAGTCGGTGACCGAAACGACAACGAGCTGCGGGTAGAGCCGAGAGCAGAGCATCCGGTCCGATGCCCAGGGAGTCCAGCCGTCCGGGCGGCAGATCCTCGACGAGGATATCGGCCGTGGCGAGCAGCCGGTGCAGCCGAGCGCGTCCGTCCGGTGCGGTCACGTCCACCGGCACGATCCGCTTGTTGGCGTTGTGAGTGGCGTTGCGGATGGCGGCGTCCCGCGTGTCGCACCGCGGCAGCGCGATTCGTATGACATCGGCGCCCAGATCGCCGAGAAAACGCGCGGTGAGCTCCGCCTTGCCGTCCGTCAGGTCAATCACCCGGACGTCCGACAACGGCAGCTCGCCCGCTGTCTCGTCGGTCGTCATTCCGGCAGCCCGCCGCGCTTTCTGGCGCGAAGCGGCAGTTTGGCTACCACGGTGCCCGGACCGCCCGGTGACGCGGGAGGTGTTCTCGCACCCGACCGCGAGCTGTTGTCATTGCCGGGGCACGCCGCGAGCGCCAGCGCCAGCATGGCAGTGAGGGCGAGGGGGAACTTCGCAATCTTGCTCATCGGACTCGCCTTCTGCCCGACATCGGGCCGTCGCCGCCGATCGGTCTGGAGGGTGAAGCGACGCCGCATGCTTAGCGATCACGTCCGCGTCTTAGGCTGCGGCGGCACGAGATGTCGGCATACCATATTACGGACGGCATCCGTCCGCAAGTGGCTCGTGGAGGAAATCTACTCGACACGCGGGGAGTCGACGCCGGCTCGGCCTCTGCTGCGGTGCGGCTGGCTGGTCGAGGCGATCGGCACTCGTGTGAGCCGCGGCGCGGATAGCGGACGGGATGCACAATGTCGGCTATGAACGCGACGCCGATGAACGTCCCCGCGAGTGGGCGTCCGCGCGATCCCGGACTCGACGCTCGGGTGCTCGACGCGGCGTTCTCCGTCTACGCGAGGCGGGGCTGGGCCGGCTTCACGATCGAGGAAGTGGGGCGTCAGGCCGGCGTCGGCAAGTCGTCGCTGTACCTGCGCTGGCCGTCCAAGCTCGCCCTTCTGCTGGACAGCATCCGGTTCCGGGAACGGGACAACTTCGTTTCGGACACAGGAAATCTCCGACACGACCTTCTCGCGTTAGCACGGCAGACCTTCGACCGGCTCAACGGCGAGGACGGCGCGGTAACCCTCCGCCTCATCGTCGAGTCACGCTTCTACGACGACCTCCGCGAGGGCCTGGCCTCAGCGGCGCACGTGGAGCAGCTCCACGCGACCCGGGCGATCGTCCGTCGTGCGATCAAGCGCGGCGACCTCCCCGCCGGCGCATCGGTGACCCTCATCAGCGACATGATCGCCGGCTCCGTCCTCAATCACACCCTGGTCACACCGCCGCACCTGCATGACGCGATGGAGGCACAGTCCGAGCAGTTCTTCGAGCAACTCGTCGACATAGTGCTCGCCGGCGTACAACACGTGAACTCCCCATAGCCCAACTAAACCCTCCAACCTGAAATCACGGCACGGGTTGACCGCTCTACGTATGGCACACGAAGCGCCAGACTGGGAGGGCTGATGACGACGACAACCCGGGCCGCGGCGACCACGGTGCGACAGCTTCTGGACGCCTTCCTGGCCGGCGACCTCGAGGCGTTCATGTCCTACATCGACGACGATATCGAATGAATACCGCGGAGCACCACCCGTTCCTTCCCCAGCAATACCGGCGGCGGCAGCAGCTTCTGAACGACGTGGTGACCAAGATTGCGGCGGAATTGGACGGTTTCCGGTTCGATATCCAGCGGGTGCTGGCCTGCGGGGATGTCGCGGTCAGCCAGCTGCGATATGCGGGCACGGTCAACCGAGCGCGGAACTTCACCGACGCGTACCGGATCAGCACTGTCATGCTCTGCCAACGAGCTGGCAGCGGCTCGGCTCGCCGTCGGGTGGAGCGTGATCGACTTCGACGGATCGACTGACCGCGTCAGGACCGATGGTGGCTGCGGGTGGGTGTGGGTGACATGACCGGGTGGACAAGTCAGCATGTGCGGCATGTCGGTGAGATGCTCCGGCAGGGGCGGAATCCTGCCGCGCGGGTTTACGAGAGCATCGGATCGGATTGCTTCCTGGCCGTGGCCCCCGGCTGGCTGAATCTGGGGCTATGGGACGGTCCAGGTTCGGAGGATGAGGCCGAGAAGGCCTGCCGCCGGCTGGTGGAAACGATGGCGGCGGTGCTGCCCGCCGGGGGTGTGATCGTTGATGTCGGCAACGGGCTCGGCACACAGGATCCGGTGATCGCTCAGGTCGTTCACCCGAGCCGGCTGGTCGCGGTCAACGTTGCCGAGTGGCAGCTGGTAGCCGGCCGGGATCGGCTTGCTGCGGCCGCTGCCGCGCCGGTGGTCGGCGATGCGGTCCGGTTGCCGATCGCCGCGGGCAGCGCCGACGGGATCATCAGCGTGGAAGCGGCATTCCATTTCCGGTCCCGGAAGGCCTTCTTCGACGAGTGTTACCGGGTGCTTCGGCCCGGCGGCGTCGTGAGCATCTCCGACATCGCGACCCAACGGTGGCCGCGCGATCCCGCTGAGCTCATCGCCGGCTTGACTCAGCTGCGGCTGTTCGGTCTGCGCCCAAACGCGGCCATGACGGCCACACAGATCACCGACGCCGCTCGCGCGGCCGGCCTGACGGACGTGCAGGCAACGAACTGCGGCGACCGTGTGATCGCCCCGGCGCTTCGGCTCACGGCGGCGCGGCTATCACGTGCTCCGGCCGCGCCCACGGGGCATCGGGCAGCGGCTCGCGTGCTGCTGTGGCAAGTGGAGCTACTGTGGCGACACCGGATCATCGACTATCTGCTGCTGCGCGCGGCACGGCCCTAACCCGGCCTGGCTCGCACCGCGTCCGACTCGCCTACATTCGGCTACCGCCCGGATCGACGGCTCCGGCGCCGCCGGCCGCGTAGCCGCCGTCGATCTCAGTGTGACGGGGCGGCCGTTTCGGCACACTTGGCTGGTGGCTGGTGAGGTGATGTCGCAGTTGCGGCGCGCGGTGTATGACGGGGATGGCCCGGCGATGGTGGCGGCGGTGAGCGCGGCGGGATTCGACGGGTGCCTGCAGCTGGTCGGGGAGGTGCTGATGGGCGCGCTCGATCGGGCCGCGCCGGGAGCCGACGATCGTGCTGGGCGCTGTGTGGCCGCGTTGCGGGCGCGGGACTGGGACGGCGACCGGCAGCTGGCCGACACGCTCGAGCAGGCGCGGGCCGCGACGCCATCGGGCGAGCTGGTTGAGCTGGCCGTCGACCTGGAGCAGCTGGCCGACCTGCTCGACGCCGGCCCGGACAGCGGCCCTGGCCGCCTGGATCTGGTCACCGGAGAGGCCTGGCCGCAGGCCGCGTTCGAAGACGAATGGACCGATGAGCCGAACGATGACCAGACCAACGACGCCGAGCGGTGGCTCACGGTCTGGCCGCTCGGGTCACGCGCCGCCTACCGGGACATGGCCGATTTCGCTGCCACCCGCACCGACCCCGCTTTGGTCGGCCGTTTGGAGATCGCTCTGGATGGGCGTGGCGCATTCAGCCGGTTCAAGCATGTGCTGGCCAACTGGCCGATCGATCGTCAGGACTGGTTCGCATTCTCCGACGACCGGCGTCGCGGGCGGGCCCGGGCCTGGCTCGCCGAAGCCGGCTACCGCGCCCGGCCCAGCCGACCACCCCCACATCCCGGGCTGGCTAGGGCTCCAGATCCGTGAGCGACGCGCAGATGGATTGTTCCATCCAGGCATGCTCAAGGACTTTGGCCGTCGAGTCCCATTCACTGGCGGCTGGATGAAATTGGGCCTGCGCGGGGCAGTGCCCCGCGGAGTGGTGGGCTTTGAGGTTGAGTTCCTCGGTGCCTACCTGCCGTTTTCGATAGCGGCGAGTTCATTATCGCGCTCGGGATAGAGCAGCGCCATGGAGCTGTCGGAGAGGTAGCGGCGCTCGCCGGCTTGCCATTCGTCGTGCATGTCGGCCAGCACGGCGCCGACGAGGCGGATGACCGCGGCGGTGTTGGGGAAGATGCCGACGACGCGGGAGCGGCGTTTGATCTCCTTGTTGATCCGCTCGAGCGGACTGGTCGACCACGTCCCCCGGCCGGCGTCGGCGTACTCGGCGAAGGCCGCCGTCGGCGAGCCGGGATCGGCGTGCGCGGGATGGAGCACAGTTCCCCCGGTCAGCAGCGCGGCGCCGAACAACGCCAGCGTGCCGATGAATCGGTACGGCGGTCGCGGACGGGCGGGGTCCGGTGGGGCCATCGCTGGAAGCGGCGCTAGTGGGGTGCTGGTCATCACGATGTCCCTTTCCTATCGGTTCGCTGGAGCAGGCCCGCAGGTCACACGGGGGACCGTTCTGGGGGATTGGGGTGGACGGAGTTCTCAGCAGCGACGTTGAGGCAGGTGACCGTGCCCGCTGGTGGCGCGAGCGAAGGATGGTCGGCGGGGGCGGGCAGTCACGCCTGCTGCGGCGTGTGGAGTGGCTCGCTGTCGAGACGGCTGCCAGGGCTCGGCCACGTCGACGGCCGCGGGCGCGCCGACACCTCCCGCTGCTCGGCCCCCAAGCTGACTAGGCGTTGTCAGGACGGTCGGCTGTTCGAGCGCGCACCAGCCGTACGCCGGTCGCAAGCAGCCACGCCATCCAGGCGAAGTAGCCGGGCACCCCCACGAACAACAGGAGCGTCGAGCCGTCCGCGATCGCGAGGTTGGCCGCACCGGCAGCGAGGAGCAGGCCTCCCCCGGCCACGCCGAGCAGCAGCTGCCACCGCGGCGTCAGCCTGGTCGCATGCGTCGCCAGCGCGGCGCCGATGAAGGTGGTGCCGAGTGCCGGCAGCGCCAGCGCGAACGCTGCTGCATGCATGTGCCAGGCGAGCCCGAACTCCGAGCTCGGCTTGGCGAGATTGCCGGCGGACAGCACGACTCCGTCCCACAGAACGGCGTAGACCGCGAAGACGGCCGAGAAAGTCGCGCCTGCGGCCACCGCGAGGCGCGACCAGTCCACGCCCGCACCCCCGCGGCGCCCGACGAGCCCGTGGAGACCGGTCAGGAAGCCGAGCAGCAGCGGCAGGTACAGCGCCTGCAAGCCGACCGCGATCGCGACCGAGCCCCGGTGTTCCGCGTGGTAGGCGAGCACCTCCTTGATCGGGGCCCCGTAGCTTGGCGCTCCCGCCAACACCACCGCGTTCTCGATCACAACGCTGGACCATCAGACGCGATCGGTGTGCGAGAGTGCACTGGTGTCGGTCGCTGATCATCAGACGCTGCGGGTGCTGGAGGGTCGATACGTACTGGAGCGCGTCGTATCGGACGTCGAGGTCGCCCGTGATGGCGAGATGCTCGCGGTCGTGCGCGGCCCTGACGGCGGAGCCTGCAGGCGACGCCAGGATGCGGCCGACGACGCTTGGGCGGCGCTGTGGAATGGCGACGAGGCGCACCCGCCAAACGCGACCGGCATGTTGGCTGCGATCGTGACGCCGCTCGCGGCCGGCAATGTGCCTGTCTGGGTCGCTGCCAGCTTCGACGGCGACATCGTGCTGATCCCGGTTGATCAGGTGAACGAGGCCTCTGAGTTGCTGCGCCGGGCCGGTCACCGGGTGATTGGCTGAAGAACCGGGCACCGGTCAAACTCGACGAGTGCGTCATCGGCCGACACCGGGTCCATCACCCACTGCAAGAAGGCGGCGGCGTGACAGACGACTGCCACCCCGGCCGGCCCGGGCATCGCCCCGCCAGCCAGAACGAAGATTACTTGCGCACCGCGTAGCGCAGATGCAGGACGCCGGGATCCTCCAGCGTGCGCACCAGATCGAGTTCTAGCGTAATTCGGGCGCGGCCGCGCCTGGCTGCCAAGAGTACAAACGGCCCCCTGGCAGCCAGGCTTGTTGATCAGACCTCAACGGATACGGGTGTGAGGCGTGTGGCGGGCGCCGGGGGTGCGGGGATGCGGAGAGCGGCTCGCGTCCAATTGGGCATCCACCAGTTCGCTGCCCCCATGAGCCGCATCAGGGCGGGGACGAGGAACGCGCGGATGACGGTTGCGTCGAAGATGATTCCGGCGGCGACGCCGACTGCCAGCGACTTGATCTCGAAGCCGGGTGTGGTGGAGAGCGTGAGGAAGGCGAACATCAGGATCAGGGCGCCGCTGGTGACGAGCTTGCCGGTACGGGCTAGGCCGAGTTCGATGGCCCGGTCGGTGGACCCGGTTTCGTCGTACGCCTCACGCATGCGGGAGAGCATGAAGACTTCGTAGTCCATGGAAAGGCCGTAGAGGAACGCGAAGATCATTAGTGGGACGTAGGCGGTGATGGCACCGGTGGCCCCGACATCCCATAGTTGCGAGCCGTGGCCCTGCTGGAAGACCAGCACGACGATGCCGAAGGCTGCCGCGAGTGACATCAGGTTTAGCAGCACTGCCTTGATCGCGAGCACGACGGAGCGGAATGCTCGGGTGAGCAGTACGAAGGTGAGCAGCAGGACGATCGCGAGGACGTAGGGGAAGCTGCCGAAGAGGGCGTGCAAGAAGTCCTGGTCGACGGCGGCGACGCCGGTGAGGGTGCCGGGGGTGCCGTCGAGTGCTGCATTGACGCGATCGACGATCGTGTGGATGCCCGGTGCCGCTCCGTCGATTGTCGGGAATGCCTCGACCAATGAGGTGTCGCCGCGGTGCCAGTCGGTGGGTGTTGTGGCGCCGACGATCCCGGGCAGGTCGCGCAGCTTCGCGGCGATGGCATGCGGGTCACCGCCGTGTTCGACGAGGACGTCCAGCGGTTTCATCACCCCTGGGCTGATGCCTGCGTCGGTGAGCATCTGTCGGCCGGCGATCGCGGTGCCGGTCCCCGGGTAGTTTTCCAGCTCAGTCTCTCGGGCGTTCAGCTGGGTGCCGATGATCCCGAGGGTGCCGACCGTGATCAGTCCGATCGCGGCGACGGCGACCGGGCGGCGGAGGACGACTCGTGCCCAGCGGCCCCAGGCGCCGTCCTCGGCGTGGCCACGGTCGAGCAGCCGGCGCGGCATGACCCGCACTCGGTTGATCCGCTCGCCCAGTACTGCGAGCAGCGCGGGGAGCAACGTGAGGGAGGCGAGCACGGACACCGCTGGGATGAGCATGCCGCCGATGCCCATGGACCGGATCAGCGGCAACGGCAGGGCGGCCATGGACAGCAAGCCGATGGCGACGGTGGAGCCTGACACGATCACGGAGCGTCCTGCGCGGGTCATCATCTCGGTGATCGCGGTCTGGACGTCGTTGCCTTCGCGTAGTTCGTCACGGAACCGGAAAATCATCAGCAGGGCGTAGTCGATTCCGAGCCCGAGGCCCACGAGTGCGATGAGGAACTGCACGATGATCGACACGTCGGTGAGGTACGTCAGGCCCCAGACGAGGGTGAAGGTGTTGAGGACGGCGGCGACGGCGATGCCGATCGGCGCCAGCACGGCCGGCAGCGTGCCGAAGACGAACAACAGAATGAGGAGCGCGCCGATGCCTCCGATGACGGCCTCGACCAGCACGTTCGCGCCCTTGCCGGAACTGTCCTTGCTCGCCTCATCGAGGGCGTCGCGACCGGTCACGTTGACGGTGATGCCAGTGGGCAGCCCAGCGGCAGCGGTCGCGCGGATCTCGTTGGCCCCGGTGGTGAGATCGAGGCGCGCTGGGCCGTTCGGGTACAGCTCCTGGAAGGCGGTGTGCCGGTCCTTGGAAAGGTACATGAGGTCGCCGGTGGTGAAGTAGGAGCTGGTGAAGGCTCCTGGCATCGAGGCTGCGACGCGGGCCATCGCGTCTTTGATGGCTGTGGTCTTTGTCGCGTCACCGTGTGTGTGGAACACGACGACGCTGGGCGAGCGGTCGCCGATGTCGAATGCGTGCAAGCTGCGTTGGCTCGCTTCGTATGCGGGCTGGCCGGGGATGGAGGTGCTTTGGTACCAGCGGGAGGACACCTGTCCGGCAGCGACGGCGCCGAAGGCGGTGAGCACGATCCACAGACCGATCACCGTCCAGCGGTGTCGAACTATCAGATGTGCGAGACGGGTCAGCATGGTCTTCTCCGATCGGCGCGTGGTGGTCATGGCGGTCAAGCCTCGATTTGCTGCTTGGTGAGGAGATGGACGCGGATGCGGTGCAGCTGCGGCATCAGACCGTAGATGACGATCGGCACCGCGATGGTGGCGAGCACGAAGGTGCGAAAGACCGGGTGAAGGGTGCGCAGCCAACCGCCGAGTGCCATGTTCAAGACGGTGAGGGTCGGGAAGACGGCCAGCCAGATCATCAGCGCGAGCTGGTGCTTGTTCGGCGGCTTCGGAGTGTTCATTGCGGCTCCTTGGGATTCGGGTTTGGTCACGACACGAGGCCGTGCTGGAAGTCGTGGACGGCATTGCGGACGTCGTCCTCGACAAGGTCGGTGTTGATGGCGATGGCCGCCGCCGAGCCGGCGCCGGCCGCGGTGATCACCTGGGCGCGCGGATCGACGACGTTGCCAG
>CAVZYJ010000002.1:0-67367 GCA_963779485.1 uncultured Actinomycetota bacterium
TTCGTCAGTAACCAGATATGGGAGTTGAAGTGGATTCGACCTGCTCCGTACGCAGTTCGCGGGACCATGGAAATTGCTGGCGCGCCTCGGTCAATTCCTGCTGCGCCGCCTGATCGCGACCCAGGGCTTGCAATACGCGAATCCGCAGGAGATGAAGCTCGGCTTCATTTACCCATCGCAATGCGAGTCCCGACTCTGTCCAGCAGGCTTCATAGTCACCGGATTCGCAGAGGACGCGAACGAGATCAAAGTGTGCGTCCTTGGCGGCGGGGTCCACTCTGAGGGCTAGCCGTAGCCAGTGTTCTGCAAGCGACCATTGCGCAAACTGTTCGGCGCGTTCGCCGGAGTAGATCGCGTAGCTACAAACGGTATTGGCTGCGGCGGCTATCAAGAGTGCGATCGAGCAGAGCGGCATCAGACGATGCGGCCAGCCTCGCGGTTGTCTCGGAGCGTGTAGTGGCGCCGGGGTTTGATCTTCTCCGTTGCTTAGGTATGGCACGACCATCCAACAAGCAAGAAGCAACACGCCTTCCGGCCGGTCTAGTGGATTGTCAGAACATGCCACTGCCAGAAATGCGGCTGTTCCCGTCAACGCTGCGCGAACGTCCATTCGACGCCGGTCTTTCCAAGCCGCGATGCACCAGATCGTGATAGCGGCCAGAAAAAGAAGCACATCCAAACGGGCCTATCTCCACAATCTGCTGCACAAACAAATTGTGGGCCTGACTGTCATAGCCCGCATAGACAAAGTTCGAAGGGGGTGTATTGGGCGCGAGTTCCCGGAGATTCTCCGTGTAAACGTCGTAAAAGCTTCCGATGCCGGCTCCGAGCAGATGCACGTGATGAAGACTGGTCTTTCATAAAAAGATGCGGCCGTTGGCTGCCACTCTTATGCTGCGTGGGTTCAGCACGCGTGTGGTTGCAAATAAGCCGGCCATTGCAATGGACGTCAGTACAACAGACAGTAATAGACGCTTCGGTTTATGCTGCCCTGAAGCTAGCCAACAAACTGCTCCAGCCAGAACGCCTACGATGGCAGTGCGTTCTCCTGTCGAAGCCAATGCCATCAATATGAATAGAAGGAGGCAAGCACGATAGATAACGTGTAGACGATGCAAAGAACAAACACTCCACATCGCGGTGCTCAGAAAGGAGGCTACAAATAACGGGTTTCCGAGGCTGGCCGCAGTCCGCATTCTTCCTGGAGCAGTCGCACCGGTGAGCAGGCGAGGCAAATCGTAACCGGCCCACCCCGCAAGCACAAGGCAGGCGAGCGCGACAGATGAGATAGCCATCCAAAGCAAAAGTCTGCCCCCTGCAACGCGCAGTCGAATGAGTGCCGTTACAGCCCCTATGGCGGCCCCGAATACAGAAAATGGCCGCCATGCCGTCTCCCATGCGCGTGCATGTGCGGTCGCAAGGAATGCCGCCAGAACCAAACCTCCGCAGGACCACTGCAGCACACGGAGTCTTAAACGGTCAGTTTCGCCTACTGAGGCCTTCTCCGTGGGTGACGAGACTTTGGAAGCAAACAGACAGGCCACGGCTCCAAATACAAACAAGACGGTGCACTTGGCTGCATAAAAGGGCGCATCCATCACCGGGCAGACGGACAACATCACCGCGGGAAATGCTGCCAACATTAATGTGCCCCGTGTTCGATAACCGTGGACAAAAAGCTGCATGTGTCTTGAGCTTCGCTCCACGACAGCAGCCGGAAGAAAAATTCAATCTTTTGGGACGCTATTTTTTAGCGTCGAATTTTATTCCGCGTTTCGTTATGAGACGACTAGCTCCTTTAGAACACACCGGGACCGGTTACACACCCCCGGCTGTAAGGAGCGGATCCAATGAAACATATACGCAGAACATTCGCCATGCTCGTGCTACCAGTCGTCCTGACCGGGGTTGGTTGCAAAAAGAACGCCACAACTCCGCAGACAGTGGCCGCGGTAACAACACCAGCCTCCAACAGCGCAGCCTCTGTCCCGACAGCATTGCCTAACTCGGCGCCAACCTCAATGCCAGGACTCACTGTCGAGACGACATCCGGACTCAAAGGCGCAGATTGGGCAATGAAGCAGGACGCCATCTCCAACGACGCCAATGGACAGTGGGCCGTGACTGCATCCGCTTCGTCTGCATATAACGACGCCTCGGGACATGATGACAATTCAGCGTTCCAGGCAACGGGTGCTCCCAACGTCCAGACAGAGGGTGATAACGGCAATGCCTGGACGCCCAAAGAACCTGACGCGGGTCTGGAATGGCTAGATCTGGTCTATTCGAAGCCGGTATTCGCCAACGACCGTATCCGTGAGAGCGCTGGTGCAGGAGTTGTCGCCAAGGTCGATTTCTACGACGAACAGGGACAACCACATACTCTCTGGACGGGTACCGATCCGACGACTGGCTTGAACTACTTCATGCTGAATCTTCCAAAGACCGCGTTCAAGACCAACCATCTCCGGCTCACGCTGGCTACGAATGTTATCTCCGGCTACAACGAGATCGACGCTGTGCAACTAGTAGGCACTGAGCAGTAATGCACGAGGAGCATACAGATGAAAAAGTACTTCTTCTCAGCACTAGCCTTCGTTCTTCTCGCGTTCGGTGGAATGCGTACTGCGTCCGCTCAGTTGCACCCCTTCAACGACGCGGACACACGGGAATTGCAGTCCTTCCGGTTAAACGATGACATCGTGGAGCGCTATCGCAGCGCAACTCTGGCTCTTATGGAGTACGCAAAGGCCCACCCATCGAAGGACGATCCTGACGATGAGAAGGACTCGAAAAAGGGAGAGCCTTCCATCAGCGATTTGGTCAGCGGAATGTCCAAGAGCCCGCAGCTTCCGTCGATCATGCAGAGTAAGGGCATTTCACCACGGCAATATGTCGAGACCATGCTCGTCCTCGTCACGGGTTACAGCATTGCGTCCATGCAACGAGATGGACAACAAGCGGCCATGAAGCCATCGCCAATTGTCTCTACGGCGAATATGGAATACATCAAACGCAATTACGATCACCTCGGCACACTGCTTAGCAGCATCGCAGGCACGGGCGACCAGTAACCGAATGTCGCTAGGGGTGTGCATATGTGGAATCTCTTACGCAAAACGGTCGCCATGGTTTCCATGTGGCTCTTGATTCAGCCAAATGTATTTGCATTCGACACCTTCTGGCACTCAGCTGCGACCGGTGCCGTTGGGCGTGAGTTTCAATTCAGTGCCGATGCCAGTAATATCCTGCAGTTCGGTAATTTTGCCGGGCCAGATTTCTTTGGCCCACTGTACGACTCGGCTGTCGGCAAGAGGGCCGAAGCGCTAGATAACAAACCTAACTCGCAGGCATTCCTCGACTTCATGAACTTTCGCGGAACACCCCCGACGACTGTAGTTCGTAAGTCGGCTATCTACATGCACTTCGATAACCTGAATGGGAAGATTACCAGCAACGGTCAGTTCGACTATCTCTTCATGCGGCTGCTTTGGAATACCCAGGGGCGCTTGAAGCGAATTACCAAACGCAAAGAACGAAGGCCTGAAGAAGATTGCGATCCTAGAGACGCTAGGGGCGTCCTTGCACATGGTGCAGGACTTCTATAGTCACAGCGATTGGACCCACAACGATTTCGAGAAGATGGGTATTCCGCTGGTAAAGACTTCCTGGGGAAAGATGCGCGCACCTACATGGTTTGAAGTCCGGGCGAAGTTGGGAGATCCCGATAGATGGCCATTCAAGGTGCGCTCGGGTATCTATCCGCCTACTGAGGGCGAGCGATACTCCCATACTCACATGAATCATGACAATTCTCAATTGTTCTATGAGAAGGAAGCTCAGGATCCTTTCCACGAGGCAGGCGCATTTCCTTCCAGCAAGGGTGTGAGCGAGCATCAGCTATTTGCGGTGAACTCAGCCGCTGGAGCCAGCATTGAGTGGGTAAAGCTGTTGATGACATTTCCTGCTGCAAAAAATGCCATTGAGTATGCCCGCACATGGGACGTGAAGAAGTTCAATCCGATGATGGAGCATGATCTCGAAAGCGGATTGGCGTCGACTCTTCTTATGTCTTGCGTAGTGAACAAGTGGGATGGAGACAAGCCTCCCCAGCAGCGTAAAACCCAATGCTCCGCAATGTTCGGCGTGGTCCCGGCAATGGCTCTTGCGCCGATGTCGGGTGTGCTGCCCACACCAGCTAATGAGTTCTGGGGAGTGGAGATTCAACAGAATATTGTTGCTCACCTAACTACCGGCTTTGGAAGCGCAGACGGCAACTACATCTTCGATCGAGGATTTATCAAGAATTACTTTCCCAAAGGCGTTCCATCTATCACTTAGGAAAATCGATCGTCATATCCGCACGAAGAGTTGCTGACGACGGTCTCTGATTCAGCTACTCCCTTTGCCACCTATTACAAAAACGGAGAGTATCGCAACGGTGTGAAGGTGTGGCATGAGTACGAATACTACTGGAACGCATACAAAGTCACAGAACCTTTGAGCATTACTGAGAAGTAAGGAGAGTGTATCTATGCGAAAGAAAATTGGCAGCCTTGCAATTCTATTTCTGGCGACTGCCGCGGGGGGCTTCGCACAGACCTCCGGTTCATCCACCCTTGCGACGCTGAAGTATCAATACAAGGTGGGCGTTCTACCATTCGTCGATACCACGGGCACCCTTGAAGACAAAGGAACTGCAATCGGCCGTCTCTTGCAGTCCGAGCTGACGCACAATTCCGACCTCGAAGTTCGCTTCATCAAACCAGGAGACGATGCGGGCAGCGATATTGATTCCGATGCTGCTGCTAAATTGGCACGTGACCATAAGAACGATGTCGTCGTTCTAACCACGATCCTCTCCGCACAGGTAGACGAATCGGATCACAGCGCGCAAGGGCCGAGCATCTTCGGTCAGACGCTCGGAGGCTCTACCCATTCCGCCAAGGCAACTGTCGAATTGCAGGCCGACCTATATAGTTCGGTCACTGGTAAGAAAATCGATAGCATTCGCGTAACCGGCGAAGAAAAGGTCAGCAAGCTATCCGGGAGCGCCGACACATCGCTCGGCACCCTGGGAAGCGACGGGCAGGCACCCGACTCACCACTGGGTAAGGCGATGCAAAAAGCAGTTCATAACGTAGCGATTCGCATCGCCGCCGACGAGCAGAAGATGCTGCGTTATCAGCCTTCCGGCGATGCCAACTCATCTACACCATAGGAAACGAGCCATAAGAAACTCGAAGCCCTAAAACTTTCTTCCGAAACTTTCACACACACGAAAGCCTAAGTGAAGACACACAGCATCATGCTGTCTCACCATTTTTTATCAATACGAGGAGCTCATTCCATGCAATGTCCGGTTTGCAATACAGAAACAGGGAGCAGTTCCACATTTTGCCCACACTGCGGAGCAAATACTGCGACCGGCGCTGTTGCCGCCCAGTCGATAGCTCAACCAAGCGGACTTTCCGATACTGCCGCCGGTACTATCGCTTACCTCACATTCATTCCAGCAATTGTCTTTCTCGCAATGGAGCCTTATAACCGCAGTTCCTACGTACGATTCCATGCCTGGCAATCGATCTTTCTCGGAATTGCCATCATTGCAATTAACACGATCCTCGGATTGATCCCGATCGTTGGATGGATCGCCGCACCAATCATCAGCCTGGGATTCCTGATTTTATGGATCATCGTCCTGATTAAAGCCAGCAAGGGCGAGCGCTGCAAGGTTCCTTTCATCGGGAACTTTGCAGAGCAGCAAGCGAAGTGATCCACCAACAGACAATAAGTGTGTGCAACCTATAGGGGCTTGGCATCCGGCCGGATATTCTGATTGACCCGGAGGAAATTATCCGGGTCGTACCTTGCTTTCGTCCGAGCCAGCCTCTCGTAGTTGTCACGGTATGTCGCGCGAATGCGTTCTTCGCCTTCGCCGTCCATCATGAAGTTTATGTATGCTCCACCCGCTCCGTATGGGTGTAGCGCATCCCAGTAATTCCTAGCCCAGGTAGTGATGTGATCTTTATTCGCCGGATCCGGATCTACCCCGACGATCACCTCGCTCCAGGTAGCATCGCGATAACTCCACGGCGTGTCATTGTTTGTCGGTTTGTGTGCCGCGCCGTTGATAGGATAGAGATGCATCGTCGAGTGCAGTGAGGGCAGTTCGGAGCCATGTTTCACATGGAGAGCAATCGCCTCGTCGCTCAGCTCCTTCACGAAGTCAGCCTTCCAGTACCACTGCAAACCTGGCGGATAAAGGCCGTCGAACATGGTTTGCAGCATGGGAAAAGGCATAGGCGCGAAAAATTCGAAAACCGGGGGGCGAAATCTGCGCAGCGGTTCGAGAATCTCGTTCGCTCGTTCCTGGGTTCCGATAGAGCACCATACGATGCCGCACATTTTTTTGAAATGTATCTCTTCCGGAAAGGGAGGCCCGGGGGGAACGGTGAGGAATGCAAAAAAGCCGTTGATCTCCTGCGGCGCTTTAACGATGAACTCGCGATACCACTTCATGACATCGGAGGCCTGATCCAGGTTCCAAAGCATCGGACCGGCACACACCATTTGAACCGGATGTGCCTGGAAGAGAAACGAAGTCACTACACCGAAGTTTCCTCCGCCTCCACGGATAGCCCAGAATAACTCGGGATTCTCGTTGACGCTGGCTACTACAAATCTTCCATCAGGCAGGACAACATCGGCTTCTAAGAGGCTATCGATGGTTTAGCCGAACTGCCGCGTGAGATGTCCCATGCCGCCGCCCAGGGTCAAGCCTCCGACTCCAGTGGTTGAAATAATTCCAGATGGTACTGCGAGCCCAAATGCATGCGTCGCGTGATCTACATCGCCCCAGGTGGTTCCGCCACCCACACGTACCGTCTGTGCCGTTGGATCGACGTGAACGTACTTGATGGGGGAAAGGTCGATGACCAAACCATCGTCACAGACTCCCAAGCCTCCGGCATTATGCCCGCCGCCTCGAATCGAAACGCGCAGATCATGTTTTCGGCCGAAATGAATGGAGGTCATCACGTCGGCTACATCCGCGCATTTGGCGATCAAACGCGGTTTGCGATCGATCATCGCGTTGTATACTTTGCGTTCTTTCTCGTATTGCGCATCTGTCGGCTCAATCAGATCACCGCGGAGTTGGCCTTTGAATTCGGCGACATCTTCCTGTTGCATGTCTCCTACCTTTCTGGGCAAAAAAATCCCGCCACTTTATCTTCCAATGAGTGCCTGAGGAAAGCGTTACCTGCCATTCCGGAAACGAATCGATTCTAACTCTCACGTTGGGGGGCGTGTCATGTGATATCGGACTGGGGCGGGGAGTGAGGTAGCCGATGTCGGTCGCTCGCGCTGAGAGATTCGCCTACGAGGCTTTGTAAAAACCCAACTTCTCTCTGAATCACCATGCCCGCATTTCAGGGGTGATTGTCTGGTACAGGGTCAAAACGGATGATTGTTATTTGCGCTAAATCACTACAAGCAAACATTAAGGCCACAGTAGAAGGTGCCCTTAGCTCTGTTTTAATTCGGCAATGAGAGAGTCTAAAAATTGCTCCTCTGGCCCTAATTCAACCGTTGGCGTTGCGAAGTGGTTGCGGGGGGTAGGATTTGAACCTACGACCTTTGTTATGAAGCTAACTATATCTTTTAGTTTCGATGAGATAGGTCGTCACGACTAATCGGAGCACGTCAATAGATATACGGATTATAGATATATCGCTTGTAAGTAGTCCCTCGAAACGATCCAAAACGTTGTATTCATGAGGTAACATTGCCAATTGGGATTGGCACTCGACGTGATCGATCCATGCCCCGATCAAAAGCCCCGGCGACGATCATATCTCTCTTGGTGAATTAGCATTGCTCATTTTACAAGGGCGTTTCTCGTTACTTTGTCCCGTTGCTGACACGTAAACCGAGATCAATGAGTGCATTGCCCTTCCATGAGAAGGCCTGTCGGTGTCAACCCGTTTTTGCTGTGGTTGGGACAAGTTCATCTCCTGTCGATCGAAAAGGGATTCCTTGCTCGCCGAGTTGCTTTTGTCGCCACCCTTCCATCCGCACTCTGATGTGAGCGTTCAATCGCTCGGTGCAAGTTGGGTGTTCTCGATTCAGCCGGTGCTGCCACCTGTTATTGCGACCTTTCACTCGATCTCGCAGAAGGAGTGTTGGGCCAGGGCAATGACGCAGTCACCGGAACTCGGCTTCTAACGCTAAACCTCCATACATCTGGACTAAACTATGCGACTGCCGGCAGTGTGGCCCGACCGCTTGGCCGTAGTGGTACATAAACATCTCCGCTAACCCATAGTCGATGCAGCAGGACGGCCAGCTTACGCGCGACTGCGATCACGGCGCGTTTCTTCCCGCGCTTGCCTCCGTGCTCAGCCAGCTTCATGCCCCATCGGCGCAGGTCGCTGTCGACTCCCCAGGGGCCGAGAACATGATGCGCAGCCTGCACCATGAGTGTTCGCAGATACGGATCGCCCTCTTTGCTGATGTGCATCTGCGGCTCGCTCTGTCCCGAGTTGCGCCTTCCAGGTTGCAGCCCCACATAGCAGGCTGCATCCCGGCTCTTATGAAAACGGTGTGGATCTTCCAGAGTCAGCATGTACGTGAGGGCGATCAGCGTTCCCACTCCTTTGATCTGCTTCAGCCTCTCTGCTTCTGGATATCTGTTCCGTGCCATGGACTCGAGCAGTTGGTCGTACTCGCAGATCCGTTCGCTGACCGACTCTATCTCTCTCATCATCGGATCCAGTGCACTCTTCAACTCGGGACTCAGATCCTGGGCCGCCTTCGGCTTCATCCCGCGTGCGTTGCATCCGCGGAGCCGCTCCCCGTAGGACTTCGTCAGGCCGCGCGCCGCGTTGACCAACATCGTCCGTGTGCGCACCAGAGCAGCTCGCGCCCGGATCACCGTCAGATCCGCTTGTGCCTCGGCGCTGCGATGCTTCACTGGACACAACAGCTCCGGATCGATCCTTACGAGCCGCGCAAGCGTCCTAGCGTCGATCCGATCATCCTTGCGCCTGCTCTCCCCGATCAGCCGCACGCTGCGCGCGTGCGCCACGATCGCCTCATGACCGAGTTCACTAAGCAAACGGCTTACCCACGGCGAATGCGTTCCGGTCTCCAGTGCAATACGGCTCCGAGGGATAGCTCCGAAAACCTCTTTTATCGCCTTCGGCGTCGTGCTCACCTTCTGCTTCAGCAGCACTTCACCTGCCTCATCCAGCACGCAATAAAAGCTCGACCGATCGCCCAGATCCAGGCCGACGGTCAGGCGTCGGTCCTTCCTGTTGAATGTCTGCTGCATCATCGTGGTGGTAAGCTTCTTCATCGCCGGTCTCCTTGTCTCCCGCGCTTCAAGCGCGTCGATAACTTGGGAGCTTAACGCATCCCGCTGGAGATCGGCCTTCTCATCCCATCTGTTAGCACCAGTTGAGATCAGGATCGGTAAACAGAAGCCGGCTAATGAGGACTTGTCGTAGTTCGCAAGGCTTCAGAAGACGACAGATGGCAGCCACGCTCCAGCGGGATCGGTATAGAGTCCGGCGCTCATGAGGGTCATTGGCTGGACGACGCGCAGGCCGTTCGCCACGCACCAGCGCAGCAGCGCGCTGTTCCGTGAAGGCACAAGAATGCCCGGGCCCGCGAACGATTCCACCGAAGCGAGAAGAGCTTGCAAGTCAATGTTCGTCTCTGCTGTCGAGTGGCCGAAGAAACCGAGATTCGTCGCGTAGCCGGTCACCCGGTCGCCACGCTCTACCACGCGCGCAGTGCCCTCGCGGATCGCCTGCGCCAACTCGGCGCCTCGATCAAATCCGTGAACGCGGCGTGACAAGGCATTGCAGGCGACCTCATCTGCAGGCTGTGCGGATCGCACAACGCACCCAGGAATGCTTCGTTCGCGGGTTTGCCCTTGCATGCAGGAAAGAGGCTCGCGGACATCAAAGCCGAGTGATGCATAAAGTGAAAGCGAGCGATTGTGAAAGGCAGCCTGCACGAGCCGTATGCCGGCAGCGCCGTTCCGGTTCGCGCGATCCATCACAGCCTGCATGAGCCTACGACCAACGCCGGAGTTTTGCAGCCTGGGATCGATGGTGATCGGGCCTACGCCGTGTATGACTGCCTGCTCTGCGAGGACGTTGCTGCCCACTATTCGGCCATCACTTTCCGCCACTACGGCATAGAAGCCCGGAGTGGAAAACATCATCGAAAGTAACCCAATACCTGCCTCCGGCCCAGGAAGATCGCAGGGAAATCCATGAGCCGCGCTAATCGCGGAGAAGGCATCATAGCAAATTTGCCCGCACGCAGGCCCATCCTCTGCTGTGGCGGTTCGAATGGTCACGTCAGGCTGTGCTTTTGACGACATGATCGGAAATCTCCTCAATCTCGAGATAGCTCCATGCATCCGATGTAGTCACGCGGCGCGTGGTTAGACCTACGCGCATCGAGACAGGGTCGGTATTGCCAGAGTCGCGCAATCCATGGGCCGGTTGTTCCGGCCTTATGTACTTCTTTCGATTGGTAATGATAAACGCCTTTGTGACGATTCAATGCCTCTCGACTATCTCAGACGTGCCGCTTGCGGGGCCGCCCCCGAACTTTGGTAACTGGCCAAATGAGCCGCACGCCGACAGGATAGACCTTGAGGTGACGAGGGATGCCCACCGCCCAGGCGAGCTTGCGAGCCGTAAGGCCCTGACGGAACGGTGCACTGGGCCCATAACCGGCATCCGCCAGCACACAGCCGAAGCGCACACCGGCCGCCATCATGCGATCGATCTCCGCCAAGGCGATCTCCGGTTTTGTCCGCGCAGTTTGATATTCGACCGGGACACCAGCTCGCTTTAATCGCCCCCGATCTTTCGTCCAACCCTCGGGAAGAAAAAGGCGCAACGCCACCATCACCGGTACTTCACCGCGTGCCAGTGTCAGGGAAACCAGTGTCTGGCAGTTGGCCGTCTTGCCCAGCACCGAGGCATATTGAGCGGCGACCCCAACCGAATGCATGCCCTTCTTCGGCACAGCGGTATCGTCGATTACCAAAACCGCATCGCCGCCACCGACGAGCCGGTCCGCTTGAATGAGCAGCTCAGTCTCCAATGGTGCGGCATCCCAGACGCCGGCCGAAACAAAATGATGCAGCTGATCATAGTCGCCCGGGGCAAGCCGCTCGGCCATGGGCTGAACGCTCTTACGGTCACCTGGTCCGATCAGCCCCGCCACATAAAGCGGGCACATCCGTCGACGCGCCTTGTGACCCAAGCGATCCAAGAACGGTTTGAGCCAACGTCCAAGCTCGTATTCCCAATTCAAATACGTTGCCGCCATGGTCGGCCCTCCAAAAGCCGACCACCCATGAGTCACAGAAAAACTGATTTGGGGAATCCCATCCCCCTAAAAATCTGCCAAAGTAGTGCTAAACTCGAAACGACAAAATCGATCATCGCTTGCCGCCGATCCAAGTGACAAGAAAGGCAACCCCCATCAAGAAGGCAACCATACATATCCCGGCTAGCGCGCCAAATATCAGGCTGTCGCCCTTAATTAGTGCGTAAGCCACGCCAAGTGCGATGAAGATGGCCCCACATCATAGGCGACGACTGTCGCGCGGCATGGGCCGGCGTTGTCCGAACGAACCGGCCCTTCAGCGCCAGCGCCCGCCGCTCGACCAGGAACCAGCTCGCGGCGGCGAGCGGCACGGTGCACGCGATGGACAGCAACACCGCGAGGCCGACCGGCAACCCGCGGGCATTCAGGCAGACCAGCAGCAGCTGCTGCATCGGGAACGCATAGATGTACACGCCGTAGGAGATGTCGTTGGTGCGGCCGATGCGCTGGAAGGGCAGCACGATACCCAGCCACAGACACACGTAGGCGATGGGCACCGCGCCGAGCCACGGCACGACGTGCAGGTAGCCGCTCGCGACAACCAGAATCACGCCAAGCACGCCCAGGCGCCAGTCCAGCGGAATGCGGTCGGCGTACAAGGCTATCAGCGAGCCGGCTAAGAAGATCGACCCGAGAAACCCGAAGGATTCCACAAATCCGGTCGTACCGGCATGCCACTCGACCGTCCATACCGCGGCACAGAGCACCAGCGCGCCGACCACGAGCGTTCGTCGCCCGCGCGTCACGAACAGCAACGCACCGATCGCGAGGTAGCACAGGAACTCGTAGATGAGAGTCCACAGCGAGCCGTTCCAGGCCGGGCCGTACGGCGCGTTGGCGAGAGTGTCGCTGATGCCGTCCTGATGCACCTTGAGCAGCAGGTTGTCGACGAGATAGGACCCCGCGCTGCCCCAGTTGATCGAGCCCGAACCCAGGGCGGCCGACAGCGGGGCGAAGCCTGCGGCGACGACTACCAGGCATACCAGGTAGCCCGGGTAGATCCGCAGCACTCGGCGGACTACGAACGTGCCGAACGGCAGATGCAGCCGGCTGTTCGCGATGAGGTATCCGGAGATGGCGAAGAATCCGGCGACGGCCCAGGTGCCGAGGGTTTCCCCCGCGATGACCGGGTCGGGTCCGTAACCGCCCAGAGGCCAGGTGTGCGACACGATCACCGCGACGGCCAGCACCAACCGCAGGCAGTTCAGGCTGTTCCGTCGCGGGTCGAAGCCCGCGTCGATCGTCGTCATGTTCTCCCCCGTCGCTCGGCGCGGACGGAGAACCGTTACGCCGAACTCACACAATTATGACGGACAGCGCGTTGCTTTGGCTAGCGACCGCGCTCCGCTCGCGCGGACTGCCCGATCGGTCACGCTGTGCAGCGCGCACGTCGATCGTGTAAGAGTCGCGCTGCCCTCGCCGGGCGTACCCGGCCGTACTGGTAGTAGACGACCTGATCACGACGCTGGTCGGTTGGGCCCCGCCCGGCCACGGCTGGGTGAACAGCGTCCCAAGTCAGCTCATCGTGTGCAACGGCGGCGGTGCGGGGCAGATGTAATGGTCAGTGATTGAGTGCTGTACCGTTGGACCACTTGTTGCCGCTGAACACCGATACTTGGTTGGTGTTGTGAATACCTAGCGGGCCGAAGTAACCGGTACCTTTTGGGGCGATGCCCGCCCAGGTATTGTTGGTGATCCGGACGTTTGTCAAGGCTGCGCCTTGTTGCTGGTCGGTGTCGAGTGTATATCCGCCACCTGCAAACCAGTTGCCGTTCACGTCGACGCTGTTTATGTTGACTCCAGTGGCCGTAATGTTTAGGGCGCTATTGACTCCATTGGTGGATCCACTTGGCGTTAGCCCCACGAGATTGTTGCCCCAAATCCTGGCGTTGCCGCCGTAGTACAACTCGATGCAATCGGCATCGAATGTCGACTGGTTCGTTTGCATATCAGCGATATAGTTGGCTTGAATAGTCATGTTGGCGCCGGCTGTGATGCCATTCTCATACTTGTGGATGTAGCTCCCGCATACAACGGTGTTGCTGGCCTTGATGCCGATGTAGCCGCCATTGGAAGTAGTGATCTCATCATGGATGATCTTGGTCCCGGTCACACCGTCGGCGACGCTGATTCCCCAATAACTTGTACCAAGCACACGAGTGTTTTGTATCGTTACGTTGTTGGCGCTAACTGTGATCCCGCCGGTCACACTCAAGGCATTGATAACGGTGCCCGGCGTCGTGACATTAAGACTCCCACTGTTGGCCAGTGCCAGGCCCCCCGGTATGCCGGCATTGGATGCGACTGGCTTCGTGCTCGGCAGCGCCGGGAAGGTGTTGCAGAAATCAGAGCCTGACCCGGGCGCTGCCGCCGGCACGGATGTCGGGCCCGTCGCACCGGATGCGTGGTTTCCGTTCACTATCTTGGCAACGAGTATCCCGGCGGCGATCAGTATGGCCAGTACCGCCGCGCTAATCGGAAGCCAGTACCTGCGGCGGTGCGGGCGCGCCGACGGCGACTGGTCTGCCATGCCTGTCCCCCGAAACCTGCTCATCTTGCGAAGTGCCTGCGGTGGTCGGCCACATCCGAGAACTACGAGTGCCGGTCCGACCGGTTCCAGTCTCAGCCGGAGCGATTCCGCTTATGCAACCATGGTGCCATGCGAGTCGAAACATACGACCATGCCGCAGATGTGAAGGCGGGTGAGTCGGCTGCCCCGCGCGAGAGTAGCTGCGAACAACCAGCAACCACCATGCCCGATGCGACCGATGTCGACGTTCTCCTGGCCGTGGTGACCTACAACAGCCAAGACGTCGTCGTCGACCTGCTGAAGGGCCTGCCAGACGCTTTGGGGAGCTGCAGCTGGCGGTTGGTCGTCGCGGACAACGACTCGCAAGACAGCACCATCGAGCGGGTACGCGAGATGCAACCTGAGGCTCGTATCGTCGAGATGGGTCGCAACGCTGGTTACGCCGCCGGAATCAATGCGGCGGTCGTGGCCGGTGGTAGAGCACGGAGCGTTCTGGTCCTGAACCCGGACACCCGGCTTGACCCCGGGTCGATCCCCACGATGCTGCGCCGGTTGGAGCGCCCGGGAGTCGGTATCGTGGTGCCTCGTCTGCTCAGCAGCGATCGGGCGCTCGTTGAGACGTTGCGACGCGAGCCGAACATCCGTCGTGCTCTCGGTGACACGATTTTGACGGCGCGGCGCGCCGGGCGCTTCCCGACTTGGGGCGAGCTCGTAACAGATCGAGGTTGCTACGTCCGAGAGACGAGCGCCGACTGGGCCGCGGGACCAGCGATGCTCATCTCGCGTGAATGCTTGGACGCCTGCGGAGGGTGGGACGAGTCCTTCTTCCTCTATTCAGAGGAGACGGAGTTCTGCCTACGAGCCCGCGACCACGGGTATCAGCTCCTCTTGACGCCGGACGCTGAGGTAGTACATCTGGGAGGCGAATCCCAAATTTCACCGAACCTACGGGCGCTCCTGGTTGTCAACCGAGTTCAGCTATATAGCCGCGGACGCCCTGCGCCCGCGACGTTGGTGTTCTGGCTGATCGCCGTCATTCGTGAAGCATCTCGCGTCGTCGTCGGACACCGAGAGAGCCGCCGAGCGCTGGCGGCGCTGCTCAGCTCCCGTCGCGCTCGTGATGTCACGCGCGCCGTCGCCGGGCTGCTGCCAGACCTTGATCGTCGCCGCGCGCTGGCACAGGCGGCGAATACGGCTACCCGCGACCCCAAAACGTCCTGAGCGCTCGCGGGGATATCCGCCGGCGCAACAGGTCGCGCATCGGGCGCGGCGGCCCGATCACTGCACTCGCACCCGGCGCTACTGCGCGCTCACTCGCCGTGAACGCCTCCGCGTCCCGGAGTGGACCCGCACGTGCCGCCCACGTGTAGAGGAACCTCAACGCGGCCGGCCGCGCCGCGCCTTGGCCAGTGCCGCCTGCAGGTTCGCGCCCCGCTCCTGGGCGGCGAAGTTCGGTCAGCTGCGGCGCAGCGTCTTCACTTCGGCGCCCGGTCCAACCCCCACCCATGCCTCGGGTCCGCCGGGCGGACCCGAGGTGACGCCTCCGGTCGCCGCACTAATCGAGAACCCGGTTGACGGCGGGGTGGCGTACGTGGGCGGGCTGCAGTTAGGACATCATCCCAAGCTTCATGGAACGACGACCTGGCCGGAGCGGTCCGGGGTGAGGTAGGAGCATTCCCCCCAGTGGTTCGCGTCCGGGCCGCTGGTCGGCCACAGAATCGCGTTCGGATTTGCGGCCAGTTGCGCCTCGGTTTGCAAGATCGGCCGAGATTCGTAATTCTCCAACGCCTTATACCTGCCGAACGAATTGTTCGTGTCCGGGTTAGTGTGACCACCCATCACGTTCCGTTCAACGCGGGTGTTGCGGATGAACCCGCTGTTGTTTTGGTTGTCGATCAGTACCATCGCCTGCCCGTTGTCGAGGAAGTTATCAACTACCGACATGTCGGTGAGCGTGTAGGAACCGTAGGGGGCGGCGTTGATCGGCGAGTCATACAAGCTGCCCTCAACGATCCGGTTGCTGCTGATCAGAACCGGGCCGCCGCCATATATCTCGATGCCGTCCGGGTGGTCCCCGGGGTTCGAGTCGAGCGCCACATCATGCATGTAGTTCTCGGCGATCGTCGCGTGGGTGCCGTACGTGGTGAGCAGATTCTCGCCGCGGCTGATGTCGTTGCGGGTCACCTTCGCACCGTCACTGCCGGGGCTGATGAAAATCGGCTCGTACAAGCTTTGGCCGGGCGGAGCGACCACCTGGCAGTGGTCGACGGTGTTGTTGCTGCCGCGGATGTTGATACCGAACACGTCCAACCCGCCGGTGTACACCTTGCAATCTTTGATGGTGATGTTGCTGCCGGTGATGTCGATGCGATGCGTGTACAGCTTCCCCGTGATGGTCTGACCGTTGAACGCGGTGCCGTAGGTTGTGGTCGGGTCCGGGGTGAGGGAGCCTTCGCTGACACCGTCACCGACGAAGCCTGTGTTGGATGCGTTCATGCCTACACCGAGGGCGGTAGCCGACCCCGCCGGCGTGGAACTACCCGGCACCGCCGTGGTGGGTGCTGCGGTCGAAGACGTTGCTGGGCTCGTCGAATTTGCAGGTGTCGGCGGCCGGCTTGGTGCAGCGGACGTGTCCGATGAGCTGGGCGTAGGCGACGTCGACGTCGACGTCGACGTCGGCCGTGGGCTGGGCGCTGCTGAGGGACCGGAATGGCATGCGGGACAAGTAAGCGGCGTGCCGTTGTCCCAGATATTGCCACTAAAGGTGTTGCCTGACTTCGCATAGTAGGAGGTCACCGGCCCCCATCGTCCGCCGTTGCGGAAGACGGCCTGCGAGAAGCGGTTGTTGTCGATGTGGATACTGGTCGACGCGCGCGTGCCGCCGTAGATCGTATAGCTGCCGCCACCCACCAGGTTCTCGGAGATTGTGGAGTTGCGCGGTGTGCCGAAGTCGCCGAACAGGGCAATCGCGACGCCGCGGCTCAACACGGTGTTACCTCTGGCCTGCAACCCGCATCCTGCGTTCCCATTGCACTGGATGCCAGTGCCGGCGGCCGGGCCATCGTGAATGTAGTTACCAGTGGCGGTGACGTTCTCGCCCTGGATGCATCCTGAACAGTCGTGCAGGTTGGCGTGGTTGACCCATACCTTAGAAGTGGTTTGCGACAGGACCGCATTCTCAACGGAGTGCTCGCCTGCATCAACGCCGGAGATGTCGACGTGCTCGATCGTTGCCGAGGCTCCGGGCCGCACGATAATCGCCCACAGCTTGGGCGCATCTCGAGTTATGCGGACGTCTCGCACGGTGATGTTCTTCGCGTCGATGTCGATCGTGCCGTTATTGATGGTCAGGTTCTGAACTACCTGGTAGTCCCGCGTGACGTGGACGCTTCCCGACTTGATCAACCTCGCGCCTGGCGTCACCCCGGTGTTCGTCGCATCCGGATACCCACACGAATGCGGCGACGGTGAGCACGGGGCACTGATCGTCGTTGCGCTCGTAGCTGGCGGTTGGTGCCGCCACGGTGTCCAGCCCGCCGCGCCAGCCGCGGCCGAGCTAGCAATTGCCGTGAAGAGCGCCACGAACACGGCGACGAGGAGGATCGGCCGACGATGCCGATCCGGTTTCCCATATCTCCGTTTCGGATGCTCTTGCTTTCGATGCCGTCCGTCCGCCGTGTGCGAGGGACGAGTGTGTGCGTGCCGGGACGGAACGCCTGCCAAAGGAGCCTCCAGATCGTGGATAACGAAACGATCACGACCCCCCTGGTCCGGGCGACCATACAAGCCTCCGGGATGACTTGTCCAGCCAACCGGATAGATGTTCTCTAGCGTTTCGCAGATGATCACGAACGCCTGAGATCGTGCCTGTCCGGATCAAGTCCGAACTTAGATAGCGCTCCGCAATCGCCTGATGACATGTAGATGCCGATCCATGCACTGAGCCTCCTGATCCGCTTTCCAGGATCGAACTCCGGAGTTGCGCTGGCGTGAATTTGGATCAACTGTTCGCCTGCCCTTCCGACAGCGGCTAGTTCGATGGGGGGCAGATGCCGGAGGAGCTCCTGAGAAACACTGACGTCGCGCGAAACGGCCGCGCCGACGTGTTCTGTCTGTCAAGATGGCTCTATGGAGTCGCACAGGGCCGCCGACCCCCTTGCGAGCATTCTCATTCCTGCTCATAACGAGGAGCGCGCGGTCGACCGGCTACTCCGGGTTCTTCTCGAGCAGGCTGCGCCTTCGGAGTTCGAGATCGTGGTTGTGTGCAACGGCTGCACGGACGACACGGCGTCAGTCGCGCGCCGATACGCTCCTACCGTCCGCGTCGTGGAACTCCCGGAACCGTCCAAGCAGCAGGCCATTCGCCGCGGTGACGAGGAGGCTCTCGTTTTGCCACGCATCTACCTCGACGCGGACGTGCGGCTCGGTACGGGCGACGCTCGAGCGTTGGTGCAGCCGTTGCGGGACGGGACTGCGCTGGCCTCCGCGCCGGAACGCGATCTGCAGCTGGCAAACGCCGGCCGGCTGGTGCGTGCTTACTACGACGTGTGGCAGCAGTTGCCGCAGGTCAAGTCGGGGCTATTCGGCCGCGGCGTCGTGGCCGTGTCGGCTGACGGCTTCGAACGAGTGCGACACCTGCCACCGACCATGTCCGATGACCTCGCGTTGTCCGAGGCGTTCGGCGCCAGTGAGCGCGTGGTTGTCCACGAGGCGCGGGTCGCCATCTGGCCACCGCGGACGGTGCGTGACCTCATCCGTCGCCGGGTGCGCGTGTACACAGGCAACGCCCAGCTCGACCAGCAGTACGGTCGCGCCGACGAGGCGAAGACCAGCGCCGCCGATCTCGTGGCCATCATGCGGCGACGACCCGCGCTCGCCCTGCGGATGCCGGTGTTCGTTGGCGTCGCCGTAGTGTCGAAGATCGCCGCTCGGCGCCGCATTCGCCGCGGCGACTTCACGACGTGGCTACGCGACGAGAGCAGCCGACAGACAGCGCCGCCGAGCCCGTGAGATCGGGGCCCAGCGGCGGCCGGTTGATCAGATTGCGGTCAGTAGGCGCCGGATCGGCCGAGGACCGCGAACGCCGTCTTCCACAGGATCATCAGGTCCAGGGCGGGCGACCAGTTCTCGACGTAGCGCAGATCGAGGCGCACGGATTCCTCCCACGTCAGATCGCTGCGCCCGCTCACCTGCCACAGCCCGGTAAGGCCCGGCTTGACGAGCAGCCGGCGGCGCACGTCGTCGGCGTAGCGTGCTACCTCCGAGGAAAGTGGAGGCCGAGGACCGACAAGCGACATCGAACCAGTAACGATGTTGATCAATTGCGGCAACTCGTCGAGCGAGAACCTCCGCAGCACCCTGCCCATTCGCGTGACGCGAGGGTCATCACGCATCTTGAAGAGCAAGCCGTCGGCATTCACGTTCTTGTCCCGCAACTCGGCCAGTCGATCCTCGGCGTCTAGATACATCGAACGGAACTTCATCATGGTGAAGGGCTTGCCGTCGCGTCCGACCCTCGTCTGCCGGAATAGCGCCGGGCCGCGGCTCGTCAGTCGAACCGCCAATGCCAGCGTCAGCATCACCGGGGCCAAGAGCAGGAGGGAAACGCCCGCCACCGTTCGGTCGAATGTGCTCTTGAGGAAGCGGCGGAATCCCGAGAATTCCGGCTTCTCCACGTGCAGAAGTGGCAGCCCAGCGACCGGCTGGATGTGCAGTCGAGGACCGGCGATCTCGATCAGGCCCGGCGAGACAACCAGCTGAATATCAGCGCCCTCGAGCTGCCAGGAAATCCAGCGCAATTTCTCGGGGCCGATCCGGCTGGACGAGATCACCGCGACCGTGTCCGCACCGATGAACTGAGCGGAGTCGAGAATCGCATCCAAGCCGCCGAGCAGAGGCACGTCGATCTCGTCGAGCTTGCCTGCCACCTCGTTGCTTATCTCGTCGGGAACACAGGCGCCGACGACGTACATGCCGGCGTAGCGGTCTCGCTCGAACAGGGCCGTGAGCATCGTGACCGCCTCGGCATCGCCGACGGCCAGAACTGCCCGCATGGCCCGACCGGTAGAACGCTGCCCGTGCAAATACTTGCGAGCGGCATACCGGCCGACAAGGTCCAGACCCAGGGCCAGAAGAAGCGCTAGCAAGATGAAACCGCGGGAGAGATCGGCACCACTGAAGAAGGAGACGAACGCAACCAGAGCGGTCAGATAGAGGAATGCGCGGAAGATTCGCTGGAATTCGGCCGCGCCGACGCCGACGAAACGGCCTTCGTAGGCGCGATTGAATGCGACGACCGATATCCAGGCGAGAGGCAGCGATACGATTACCACCAGGTACAGGCCCGGATTGACCCCTTCACTCGGCAATCCGAACCGGATCAGATAAGCGCAGATGACCGCCGTCATGGCCGCCACCAGATCGATGCCGACCAGGCCGGCCTGGTAGCGACCGACCCATTTCTGCCGGCCGGGCGGCACACCGAGATCTGCGATGATCTGTTCGTTGCTCGAGTTCGCATCGCGTGGCGCCGTCGGCGCGAGCGCATCACGCCGGCCGATGAACGGCCGAACACAACCCGGCGCCGGCGCCTTTGCTGCGCTGCTCACATGGAATTTCTGGTTTGGCCCCGACGAGGGGCCACCGAGCGCGCGCGTACCCATGGCACGCGCGTCGCTCGATCCCCCGTCGGTGGCTCCAAGGCCACCGCTGACCATCCATCCCCCGTAGAACTATTGCCGGTGGATTCAATCCACGCGGCATCCCCCCGATGTCGGCGCCGCCGTAGTTATCGCTTGATCGCGATGACTCCCACCACGGCTGCGTCCGGATCTTTATACCGTGCTCACGGGCATTTGGAAAGTGTAAGTTGGCGACTCGCTCTGGCGAGTCGGAAGCGTGCGCGCCGTGTACCACACCCGGCTCGCGACCAGGGTGCGGACGTGACGGGCGAGTCGCGTGATCACGAGCAGGGCGACGTCGCTGCTTGGGAGACAATCAACTGTGTGGCCTACGACTCGGAACCGCCGGTGCTGCTGACGACTCCGGCCGACCACGCCGCGTCCGAGCTCTCTCCGGTGGCTGCGGACGCGGATGCCGCCCTTCGGGCGGACGTGCGACGGGTCGTGGGACTGCTCGGCGAGTCCTTGGTCCGCCAGAAAGGTCAGCACTTGCTCGACCTGGTGGAACGGGTACGGGCGCTGACCAAGCAGAGCAAGGAGGCGCGGCTCGAGGCTGATCGGCACCGGGCTCGACACGAGGTCCGGGCCTTGCTGGCCGGGCAGCCCATCGACACGGCCGCCGATCTCGTCCGGGCCTTTTCGGCGTACTTCCTGCTGGCCAACGTCGCCGAGCAGGTCCACCGGGTCCGAGGCTGGCGCCAGCGGCCGGCCGACGAGGGATGGCTGTCGCGATCCGTCGCCGCGGTGGCCGAGGCGACCGGAGCGCACGGCCTGGAGGCCGCGATCGATGGGCTGGCCGTGCGGCCGGTGTTCACCGCTCATCCGACCGAGGCCAGCCGGCGTTCCATCCTGACGAAGCTGCGCCGCGTCGCCGCGTTGCTGGCCGTACCCACCGAGGCCGGAAGTGCCGCCCGAGCTCGCCAGGACCGATCGCTGGCCGAGATCGTCGACCTCATCTGGCAGACCGACGAACTGCGCCAGCAACGGCCGACGCCGACCGATGAAGCCCGCAACGCCCTGTACTACCTGGAGGAGATCGCCGAGGAGACCGTGCCCGACCTCGCCGCCGATCTGGCCGCCGAACTCGCTCGCTACGGCGCGGTGCTCGAGACGACTGCCCATCCCCTCACGTTCGGTACCTGGATCGGAGGGGACCGCGACGGCAATCCGAACGTGACCGCCGACGTCACCCGGGACGTCCTCAGGCTGCAACATCACGTCGCGGCGCGGGTGGCGACCCAGGCGTTCGACGGGCTGATCGCCGAGCTGTCCACCTCGACGACGATCACCGGAGTCAGCGCCGCGCTCGAGGCCTCGGTCGCGGCGGATGTGGTGGCGTTGCCGGGCTTGGATCCGCACGTCATCGAGCTCAACGCCACCGAGCCCTACCGGCTCAAGCTGACGTGCATGAACGGAAAGATCGCGAATACCCGGCGCCGCATCGACGCCGGCCTCCCCCATACCCCGGCCGGGACTATCTCGGCAAGAGCGAGCTGATCGCCGAGCTGTCGCTGATCGGCGACTCTCTGCGGGCCAACGCCGGCGAGCTGATCGCCGACGGCCTGCTGGCTCGGGTCGAGCGCACGATCGCGGTGTTCGGGTTGCACCTGGCCACCATGGATGTGCGCGAGCACGCCGACGCTCATCACCACGCGGTCGGCCAGCTGATCGATCGGCTGGCCGAGGAAACCTGGCTGTATGCCGACCTGCCGCGCGACTACCGGCTGCGGTTGCTGTCGAAGGAGCTCGCGTCCCGCCGGCCGCTCGCGCAGACGCCGCCACCGTTGGACGAGGACGGGGCGAATACGTTCGCGGTGTTCACGACGATCCGCGACGCCCTCGACACCTACGGCCCCGAGGTCATCGAGAGCTACATCATCTCGATGACGCGCGGGCCGACGACGTGCTGGCTGCCGTCATCCTGGCTCGCGAGGCCGGGCTGGTGGACCTGCACGGAGCGGGCAGCCGCCAGCCGATGGCCCGTATCGGATTCGTGCCGCTGCTGGAGACCGTCGACGAGCTACGGCGCTCGGGTGAGGTGCTCGACGAGCTGCTCTCCGATCCGACTTATCGGCTGATCGTCCGGCTTCGCGGCGACGTTCAGGAGGTGATGCTGGGCTATTCGGACTCCAACAAGGAGGCGGGCATCACGACGTCGCAGTGGGAGATCCACAAGACCCAGCGGCGACTGCGAGACGTCGCGGCCCGACACGGGGTCCGCCTGCGACTCTTCCACGGCCGGGGCGGCACCGTCGGCCGCGGCGGCGGCCCCACCTACGAATCCGATCCTCGCCCAGCCGTGGGGTGTCCTCGACGGCGAGATCAAGTTCACCGAGCAGGGCGAGGTGATCTCCGACAAGTACGCCCTGCCGGAGCTCGCGCGGGAGAACCTCGAGCTCACTGTCTCCGCCGTCCTGACCGCGTCCACGCTGCACCGCCGGTCCCGGCAGCCCGCGAGCACCCTCGCCCGGTGGGACGACGCGATGGAACAGATCAGCGATGCCGCGTTCGCGGCCTACCGGCGGCTGATCGACGACCGAGAGCTGCCGGACTACTTTCTGCGCTCCACTCCGGTCGAGCAACTCGGATCGCTCAACATCGGCTCGCGCCCGTCGCGTCGACCGTCCTCCGGCGTGGGGCTCGACGGCCTGCGCGCGATCCCGTGGGTGTTCGGGTGGACCCAGTCCCGGCAGATCGTGCCCGGCTGGTTCGGCGTCGGTTCGGGGCTGCAGGCGGCCCGGGCGGCCGGACGGGCCGACGTCCTGGCCGAGATGCACGCCGAGTGGCACTTCTTCCGTACGTTCATCTCGAACGTGGAGATGACGTTGTCCAAGACCGATCTCGAGGTCGCCGAGCACTACGTGACCTCGCTGGTGCCCGAGCAGTTGCGACCCCTGTTCGACGCGATCCGCGCGGAACACGATCTCACCGTGGCCGAGGTGCTGCGGGTGACCGGCGAGGCCACGCTGCTAGACAACGCACCGCTTCTCAAACGCACGTTCAGCGTTCGAGACGCCTACCTCGACCCGATCTCCTACCTTCAAGTAGATCTGCTGTCACGCGTCCGGGCCGACGAGGACGCCGTACCCGCGGAGCTGCAGCGGGCTCTGCTGCTTACCGTCAATGGCGTCGCCGCCGGGCTGCGCAATACCGGGTAACTCGTCGCGCCGTCGCTGACCGCCGGGCACCGCGCTGTCCGAAATCCGCCAGCGAATGTCCGACCGGGCGCGCAGACTAGCAGGGTGATGATCCCCGACGCCGACACGTGCTACCGGGCCATGGAGGGCAAAGACCCCCGATTCGACGGGTGGTTCTTCGTTGCCGTTCGCTCGACCGGGATCTACTGCCGGCCGTCGTGCCCGTCCCGGACTCCGCTCCGGCGCAATGTCACATTTCACTCCAGCGCCGCGTCCGCGCAGCGCGCGGGCTATCGGGCCTGCAAGCGGTGCCGGCCGGACGCGTCGCCCGGCTCGCCCGAGTGGAACGTCCGCGGCGACCTGGCCGGACGAGCGCTGCGGTTGATCGCCGACGGCATCGTCGACCGGGAAGGCATTCCTGGCCTCGCCCGGCGGCTGGGCTACTCCGAACGGCAGCTACACCGGGTCCTCATCGCCGAGGTTGGCGCCGGCCCGATAGCGCTCGCCCGAGCTCAGCGGGCGCAGACCGCGCGGATCCTCCTGGAGACGACCGACCTGCCCACGGCGGACGTCGCCTTCGCCGCTGGTTTCGCGAGCGTCCGTCAATTCAATGACACCGTCCGCGCCGTGTTTGCTACGACGCCGACCGGGCTTCGCGCCGCCCGCCGCAGCGATCCGGGCCTGGGTTCGCACCCAGGGGTGGTGCAGCTGCGCCTGCCCTTCCGGCGGCCTGCGGACCTGGCCTCCATGCTCGACTACCTGGCCACGCGCGCGATCCCGGGCGTCGAGGACGTGCACGGCGATACCTATCGGCGCACGCTGACCTTGCCGACGGGCGCCGGGCGGGCCGAGATTCGTCCCGGTGGCGACAGCTACGTCCTGTGCCGGTTGGAGCTCGCCCACCAGCGAGACCTAGTGGCCGCGGTCGCCCGGTTGCGCCGGTTGCTCGACCTCGACGCTGACCCGGCGGCGGTGGACGCGGCGCTCGGCACCCGCCCGGAGCTCGCCGCCCTGGTCCGGAAGCGGCCCGGCCTGCGCTCGCCCGGTGCCGTGGACGGGTTCGAACTTGCCGTTCGTGCGGTGGTCGGGCAGCAAGTGTCGGTCGCCGGGGCGAGACGGGTGCTTGCCCGGCTGGTCGAGCGGGCCGGCCCGGTGGCCTTTCCCGACGAGCCGGACCGGTTGTTTCCGTCGGCCGCGGAGCTCGCCGCGGTCGAGCCGTCCGAGCTGCCGATGCCGAAGGCGCGGGCGGAAACGCTGCGCGTGCTGGCGGAGGCGCTCGCAGCCGGTGCGCTTGCGCTCGATCCGGGAGCCGATCGGGCCGCCGCGCGCGCGGCGCTGCGCGCCGTACCCGGCCTGGGTCCCTGGACGACCGGGTACGTGCTCATGCGGGCGCTCGGCGATCCTGATGTCTTACTCGCCACCGATCTCGGCGTGCGGCGGGCGGCTCGCTCGCTGGATCTCGACCTGACCGGCGGACGCCCGGACTGGGCGCCCTGGCGGTCCTACGCCACCCACCACCTATGGGCAGCGTTGCCGTGAGTCCCTCGACGGTGGCCCGACCCAGCCCCTTGACACGACGACGACCCTCGATTCGGAGGCAGATTTCCATGCGCTACACCGTTCTCGACTCACCCCTCGGCGGACTGCTCGCGGTCCGGGACGACGTGGGGCTCACCGGCTTGTACCTGCCCACGGGCCGGCACGTGGTGTCCCCACACCGATCCTGGCTGCGGGCTGATTCCGCGTTCGACGACGTGGGCGGGCAACTGGCCGAGTACTTCGCCGGTACCCGTAGGGAGTTCGAGCTCACGCTGCGTCCGGTCGGGACGGCGTTCCAGCTGACCGTCTGGTCGGCGCTGCGCGATATCGGGTACGGCGAGACGACGAGTTACGGCAAGATCGCTGCGGCCATCGGGCGGCCGGACGCCGCGCGGGCGGTTGGCTGGGCCAACGGCCAGAACCCGATTCCGATCATCGTGCCGTGCCACCGGGTCATCGGCGCGAACGGCGCTCTCACCGGTTACGGCGGCGGGCTGCCGGCCAAGCGATGGCTGCTGGCGCACGAGGCCCAGCACACAGGTCTCACCCTGCTGTGACCCGCGCCGTGACACCTCGCGGTCACTGCGTCGCTCCGGATCGCCCCTGATCAGTCGTGACGAATCCGTCGCGGGCCTAGCGGCACCGGAACACCGCCAACGATGCCACGTCAGCTGTTGAAGGCGTTCTGCGCGGCGTCGAGCCCGTCGGCAAGGAGCGCTTCGACGGCATCCGCGGCCCGATCGATGAGGTAGGCCAGCTCCTTGCGCTCGGCCGCCGTGAAGTCACGCAGCACGAAGTCGGCCGGATCCTGCCGCCCGGGCGGTCGTCCGATGCCGAATCGGACGCGGAGGTAGTCGTTGCTGCCCAGCGCCGCGGTGAGCGAGCGCAGCCCGTTGTGGCCGCCGTCACCGCCACCTCGCTTGAGCCGCAGCGCGCCGTAGGGCAGGTCGAGGTCGTCGTGCACGACGGTCAGCCGGGCAACCGGGATCTTGAAGAACCGCGAGATCGCAACGATCGGGCCGCCGGACTCATTCATGTAGGACTTCGGCTTGGCCAGCACGACAGCCCGCCCGGCGAGACGACCTTCGACCACATCGCACCGTCCCCGGTGCGCTCTGAACCGGGCGCCCATTCGCGCGGCCAGCAGGTCGACGACGGCGAACCCGATGTTGTGCCGGTTGCCGGCATAGCGCGGGCCCGGGTTGCCCAGGCCGACCACGAGCGCCCGCTGGTTCCCGTTCGCCGTGCCTAACGGACGCGTCATGCCGCGTCGCCTACCGAACAACATCGGTGGTCGAAGCGGACTATTCCTCCGCCGCCGATGGTGCTGCGGGAGTCCCAGCCTCCGCCTCGCCCTCCGGCTTCGTCTCGACGATGCCCAGCTCGCCCGCCGCCTCCGCGGCTTCGGCCTCGAGCTCCTCGGCGGTCGGCGCCTCCTGGATGAGCAGCAACACCTGGTCCGGATCACCGGCGAGCGTTGCCCCCGGAGGCAGCGCGAGATCGCCTGCGGTGATGCGCGAACCGATCTCGAGTCCCTCGATGTTCACCTCGATGCCGGTGGGCAGGTTCGTCGCTTCCGCCTCGATGCTGACGGTGGTGTTCTCCTGCGCGAGCAGGCCGCCGCGGGCGATCTCGCCGGTGACCTGCAACGGCACCTCGATGGTCACCTTCTCGCCACGACGCACGGCGAGCAGGTCGACATGTTCGAAGATGCCTTTGATCGGATGGCGCTGGATCGCCTTCGGAATCGCGAGCTGATCGGCGCCATCGACGTCCAGCGTGAGGAGCACGTTCATGCCGCCGTGCTTGAGCGCTTGCACGAACTCGCGCGCCGGGATCGAGACGTGGCGCGGGTCGGCTCCGTGGCCGTAGATGACCGCAGGGATCTTGCCGGCGCGGCGCGTGCGTCGGGCACCGCCCTTGCCGAACTCGGTGCGCGGCTCGGCGGCGAGACGGATTTCGGGCACGGCAGGAACTCCTTCACGAATACGGACCGTTTCCGGTAGCGGGTGTCGCGCGACGATGGACACGAGCGGTCGACGACACCGCGTCGATCACGGACGCGCGACCGATCGGGTCGGTCGCGATCCCTCGCCGGGCAACCTCATAAGCTTACCGGCGGGCGACGCGGACGGCGAAATCCGAGCGCCGGAGGGGTGGCGCTGGTGTCGGACAGGGTGCGCGTGCGCGCCCCGGCCAAGGTGAACCTGCATCTTGGGGTCGGTGCGCGACGGCCGGATGGCTTTCACGACGTGGTCACGGTCTACCTGGCGGTCGACCTGTTCGATGATCTTGTCGCCGTGGCCGCCGACGACTTTACCTTGTCGATCGACGGTGAGGGAGCCGGCTCGCTGCCGGCGGACCCGACAAACCTCGCCTGGCGGGCCGCCTCGCTGCTCGCGGCGCGCGCCGGCGTCTCCCCGGCGGCGCGGTTGACCGTTCACAAGGGAATCCCCGTGGCCGGCGGGCTCGCAGGCGGCTCCGCTGATGCCGCGGCGGCGCTGATCGCGTGCGCGGAGCTCTGGCGAACCGGCGCCAGTCGAGCCGATCTTGCCGCCCTGGCCAGCGAGCTGGGCAGCGATGTGCCCTTCGCGTTGGCCGGGGGCTGCGCCGTCGGCACCGGACGCGGCGAGCGGCTGTCCCCCGCGATGACCAGCGGGGAGTTTCACTTCGTGCTCGCGTTGGCCGATCACGGCATCGCCACTCCGGACGCGTACCGAGCTCTCGATCGGATGCGCGCCGATAGTGCGCCGCCGCTCGATCAAGACGGAACGCGGGGCGTGTTGGACGCTCTGCGCCGTCACGATCTGGAGCAGCTCGCCGGTGCGCTGGCCAATGACCTGCAGGAGGCCGCCCTGGCCATCTCGCCCGGTTTGCGGCGCACCCTGTCCGCCGGAGAGGAGCTCGGAGCTCTCGCCGCGTTGGTGTCAGGTTCCGGACCGACCTGCCTGTTCCTCGTCGACGGCCCGGCCGACGCGACCCGGCTGGCGGCCGCACTCGCGGCCGAGGGCGTCTGCCGCAGCACCCGCGCGGTGAATGGCCCGGTTCCGGGCGCTCGCGTCATCCGGTAACCCGGCGTCGAGATCGATCAGCCCCAGTTCAGCGCCCGCGGGTCCGCAGTTGCGGCTTCGCCTCCAGTCCGCGCAGACCGTTCCAGCCGAGATTGACCAAGTGCGCAGCCACTTCCTCGCGCCGCGGCTTGCGCACGTCGAGCCACCATTGCCCGGTGAGCGCCACCATGCCGACGAGCATCTGCGCGTACATGCCGGCCAGCTTGGCCTGCAGGCCGCGCCGGGCGAATTCCCGGGCCAGGATGTGCTCGACCTGGCTCGCGATGTCGTTCAGCAACGACGAGAACGTCCCCGCGCCGGACGCAACGGGCGAATCCCGGGTCAGCACCCGAAATCCGTCGGTGTCCTCCTCGATGTAGGTGAGCAACGCGAGGGCCGCCTGCTCGACCAGCTCACGCGCATGACCCCCGGTCAAGGCCGACGTGATCCGTGAGAGGAGCGACTCCATCTCCCGGTCGACCACGACTGCGTACAGACCTTCTTTGCCACCGAAGTGTTCGTAGACGACGGGTTTGCTCACCCCGGCCCGAGCGGCGATCTCCTCGATGGACGTCGCCTCGAAACCCTTCTCCGCGAACAGCGACCGACCGACGTCGAGCAGCTGCTCGCGACGTTCCTTGCCGGTCATGCGCACCCGCGGCCGGCCCTCCCCCGAGCTCATCGTCGGAGGGTCGGGGTTGTACGAGCAAACGCCTGTGACATTTGGGTTAGTCGGCCCGCAGCCGAGCCAGCCGCTCCGGCCGAGGCCACCGAACATCCGTCGCCCAGCCCAGTTTCTCGAAGATCCAGATGAGGCGGGCGGACGGGTCGAGCTGACCGCGCAGCACCCCGTGCCGTGCCGCCGTCGGGTCGGCGTGGTGCGTGTTGTGCCAACTCTCGCCGAAGCTGATGACGGCCAGTGGCCAGAAGTTGGCACTCTTGTCGTGGGCGTTGAACGGCCGCTCGCCGATCGTGTGACAGACCGAGTTGATCGACCAGGTGATGTGGTGGACGACGAAGATCCGCACCAACGTGGCCCAGAAGAGGGCCGTCAGGGCACCGGCCCACGACCACGTGATCAGACCGCCCAGCAGCATCGGACCCAGAACCGAGATCGCCGCCCAGAGGGGGAACAGGCGATCGAGGCGGACGATTGTCGGATCGCGGAGCAGATCTGGAGTGAACTTGTCGCGGTTGGTGTGCTCGACGTCGAACATCCAGCCCACGTGGGCGAAGCCCAGGCCCTTCATCAGCGCCGGTATCGAATTCCCGTATCGCCACGGCGAATGGGGATCGCCTGCTCGGTCGCTGAAGGCGTGATGGCGGCGGTGGTCGGCCACCCAGCGGATCACCGGGCCCTCGATGGCCAGACCCCCGGCAACGGCCAGCGAGACACGCAGCGGGCGGTTCGCCTTGAACGATCCGTGGGTGAAGTGCCGGTGGTACCCGACCGTAATGCCAAACCCCGAGATCGTGTAGAAGACCGCGAACAGCACGACATCGGTCCAGCCCAGGCCCCAGCCCCAGGCGACCGGCACAGCAGCCAGCACGGCTAGGAAAGGCACGATCACAAACGTGTACAGCGCGATCTGCTCGCCGCGTCCCTTGGTGCCCTCGAAAACCGGCTTGGGCCCAATGGGCGTCGGACCGTTCTCGGTTGCGGTCCCAGGCGACGGAGCCGGTTCGACCAAAGTCATGGGCGCCACCTCTCGCTCGACTTACGCCACCGTAACTTACGGCAGCGTAGCTAGCCAGCGACACCAGCCGCCGGTCACGACGCGTCAGCCGCCGGGCCGAACGTCGGTACGCTGAGCACGTCCCGATGGGGGATGGGGTAATCGGCAGCCCGCAGGCCTTTGGAGCCTTGCAGTCTCGGTTCGAGTCCGAGTCCCCCAGCAGCCGGCAGAGGCTCCTTGACGGGCCGAACGAGCCGCCGAGATAGGCTCGCAAGGCCGGTAACCAGCACGATCGCTCACCCGGGAAGGACGCTGCGTGACCGATCCGTCCCACGGCACCGCGGCAGCTGCATACTCGCCGAATCCAACCCGGCCCATCGCGGTCGTAGTGCTCGCCGCCGGCGAAGGCACGCGGATGAAATCCGCCCGGCCGAAGGTTCTGCACGGTTTCGCCGGGCGATCGCTCCTCGACCACGTGCTCGTTGCGAGCGGGCCGCTCGACGCCGAACGCACGCTCGTCGTGATCGGCTACGGCCGCGATGACGTGCAGGCCCACCTCGATCGAACCGGGCCGCCGGTGACGACCGTCGTGCAGGAGCAGCAGCGCGGGACGGGGCACGCGGTTCGGCTGGCTCTGGAGGCGTTGCCGGACGAGGCCGGGGGCACGATCGTTGTGCTGCCCGGCGATACGCCCCTGCTGCGACCGGCGAGCCTGCTCGAGCTCCTGGCCGAGCACCGTCGCGGCGGCGCCATGGCGACGATGCTGACCAGCATCATCGACGATCCGAGCGGATACGGACGGGTCATCCGCTCGGGCGAGCGGGTGGAGCGGGTCGTCGAGCAGAAGGACGCGAACGCGGCCGAGCGCGCGGTCAAGGAGATCGCCGCAGGCGTCTACGCGTTCGACGGATCGGCGCTACGCGATGCGTTGGGGCGCCTATCGACCGAGAATGCCCAGGGCGAGGAGTATCTGCCTGACGTCGTGGGGATTCTGGTCGCGGACGGCCGGCGGGTGTCGGCCGTCCGTACTCCGGCCAGCGACATCGCGGGTGTCAACGATCGGGTGCAGCTCGCGGCCGCGCACCGCACCTACAACGCCCGGATGCTCGATGCCCATATGCGGGCGGGCGTCACCGTGGTCGACCCAACAACGACCTGGATCGACGCCGGCGTGCATCTCGCGCCGGACGTCACTCTGCTCCCGTCGGTCGACCTGCATGGCGCCACGGTCGTCTGGGACGGCGCAACGATCGGTCCGGACGTCACCCTGACCGACACCACCGTCGGTGCGGGCAGTCGCGTTTCCCGCGCCGTGTGCGAATCGGCGACCATCGGCCCGCACTGCGAGATCGGCCCGTTCGCCTATCTGCGGCCGGGCACGACATTGGCCGCCGGCGTGAAGGTCGGGACGTACGTCGAGGTCAAAGCCAGCGAGATCGGCACCGGCACCAAGGTGCCGCACCTCTCCTATGTGGGGGACGCCACGATCGGCGAGCACACCAACATCGGGGCGGCCACGGTATTCGTCAACTACGACGGGGTTCGCAAACATCATTCGACCATCGGCAGCCACGCCCGAACCGGCGCGGACAACATGTTCGTGGCACCCGTCAACGTGGGCGATGGTGCCTACACGGCAGCGGGATCGGTCATCGACCAGGACGTGCCGCCCGGAGCGCTCGGGATCGGGCGCGCCCGCCAGCAAAACGTGGCAGGCTGGGTGGCGAAGCGCCGACCCGGCACCGCTGCCGACGACGCGGCCCGACGAGCTAGCCACGCCGCCGAATCCATTGACCCCATCGATCCCGCCCACTCAGCCGGCTCGACCAACGCCGCCGAACCCGCCGACCGCGCCGACCCCGAGGATTGACATGAGCGAGCGAGCATCGCGGACGGAGTATCTGCCGTGAGCACCCTCGAACTCGCCGGCCGCAAGAGCCTGATGCTGCTCTCCGGGCGCGCTTATCCGGAGCTCGCCGACGAGATCGCGCGCTACCTCGGCGTTACCGTCACTTCGACCACCGCGCTCGAGTTCGCCAACGGTGAGACGTTCATCAAGCCCAACGAGTCCGTGCGGGGCAGCGACGCTTTCGTCATTCAGTCCTTCACCACGCCGATCAATCACTGGATCATGGAGACGCTGATCCTGGTCGACGCCCTCAAACGCGCGTCGGCCAAGCGCATCACCGTCGTCGCGCCGTTCTACCCGTACGCCCGGCAAGACAAGAAGCACCGCGGGCGCGAGCCGATATCCGCGCGTCTCATGGCTGATCTGTTCCGGACAGCCGGAGCGAACCGGCTCATGGCCATCGACCTGCACACCGCGCAGATCCAGGGTTTCTTCGATGGGCCGGTCGATCACCTCTTTGCCCTGCCCCTGCTCTCGGACTACGTGAAGGAGCGGTATCACGGGCAGGAGTTCACCGTGGTCTCGCCCGACACCGGCCGGGTGCGAATGGCCGAGCAGTGGTCGGACCGGCTCGGCGGCAGCCCGCTCGCGTTCGTCCACAAGACCCGCGACCCGCACGTGCCCAACCAGATCGTGGCCAACCGCGTCGTCGGCGAGGTGGCCGGACGGACCTGCCTGCTGATCGACGACATGATCGCCACCGGCAGCACCATCGTGAAGGCGTCCGAGGTGCTGTTCGACGCGGGCGCCGCCGAGGTCATCGTCGCCGCGTCCCACGGCGAGCTGACCGCGCCGGCGACCGATCGGCTGAAGAACAGCCGCATCACCGAGGTGGTCGTGACCAACACGCTGCCGATCCGACCCGAGCAAGACTTCGACAAGCTCACCGTCCTCTCGATCGCCCCGATGATCGCCCGCGCGATAAAGGAAGTCTTCGAGGACGGCTCCGTGACCAGCCTGTTCGACGGTCGCAGCTAGCGGGGCCACCCTGCCGTCAGTGTGCATATTCCGTCGCGCTGATCGCGGGATATGCATACCGTCACGGGCGAGCCGAGGCGATCCGCGCGAAGGCGGCCACGTCGAGCGTCTCGGCTCGGGCGCGCGGATCGACTTGTGCGCGGTCGAGGATGGATTCGGCTGCGGCCGACCCGGCCCACGCCGCTAGGGCCGAACGCAGCATCTTGCGCCGCTGGGCGAAGGCGGCGTCGATGACCGCGAATACATCGGCGCGGCCGACTCCGGCCGGCAACGCGGGGGGCGCCGTTCGCTCCAGCCGCACCAGGCCGGAATCGACGTTCGGCACCGGCCAGAAGACCGGGCGCGGCACTGATCCAGCCCGTTCGGCCCGCGCGTACCACGCCAGCTTGGCGCTCGGGCCGCCATACGCCTTGCCGCCCGGCGGCGCGGCCAGCCGATCGGCGACCTCGGCCTGCACCAAAATCAGGCCGTGCCGAATAGCCGGCAACCGTTCCAGCAGATTCAGCAGCACCGGCACGGCGACGTTGTAGGGCAGGTTGGCGACGAGCGCGGTCGGCGGGGGATCCGGTAGTACGGCCAGCTGCAAAGCGTCATCCGCGATTACCGTCAGTCCACTGGCGAGGCCCGGTGCTCGGGCCTGGACCGTGTCGGGCAAGGCGGCCGCGAGACGCGGATCGACCTCGACGGCCACCACTCGAGCGCCCACGTCGAGTAGCCCGAGGGTCAGCGATCCTAGGCCGGGTCCGACCTCGAGCACGACCTCGCCGGCGGCGAGGTCCGCGATGCGGGCAATACGCCGGATGGTGTTCGCGTCGTGCACGAAGTTCTGCCCGAGCGCCTTCGTCGGCCGCAGACCGATCCGGCGGGCCAAAGCTCGGATGTCGGCCGCGCCGAGCAGCTCGGCGCGCGGCGGGTTGGCGATCCCCGGGCCGGTCACGCCTGGACTGTAGTGCGCGGTTGCTCAACGGCTGGCTCGACGGACTCGGCCTGACCCCGGCAAATAGTGATCTTGGACTTACCGCCAGATAGCGACGGTAAGTCCAAGATCATCTATAGGTGGTCGTGCGCAGCGCGCACGCCTCCTCGGCTAGGGACACTAGTACCAGCCGGGCGAATGCGACTGCCAGAACCCCCATGCCCCGCAGGGCGTCCCGTACCGGCCCTGGATGTAGTTCAGGCCCCAGGTGATCTGGGTCGCGGGGTTGGTGCGCCAGTCCGGGCCGATCGAGGCCATCTTGCTGCCCGGCAACGCCTGCGGGATTCCGTAGGCGCCGCTGTAGGCGTTCGTCGCGTTCACCCGCCAACCGCTTTCCTGGTCCCACATGGTCACCAGGCAGGAGAAGTCGGAATCGCTCCAGCCACGGGCCGCGACCATCTTCTGGGCGATGGCTTGCGCCGAGCCAGGGTCGACGACGATCGGTCCGCTGCCGGTGGTCGGGTCGCTCGACCCGGGACTCGGGGTCGGTGGCGGCTTCGTCCCGTTCTTTTGCAGCTGCGTGATCGGGGCCTGCAACAGCTTGCGAGAAATCTCGGTCTTGCCGACCAGCTTGCCGTCGACGTAGACGATTGCGTAGGTGACCGCCATGACGCCCCGCTGACCGGGCGAGACGATTCGGGTCACACCCTTGGCCAGCGTCGGATCGTTGACGCTCTTGGTCGGAAACGGCACGGGCCGCCGCTCGACTATCCGGGCGTTCCTGACTCGCCGGATGACGACCGTGAGGTTGTCGGCGAGTTGGGCCGACAGCGGCACGGAGATCTTGTCCGTCCTCCCCACGGTGACGCCCAGGTCGTCGAGCAGGTCGGCCACCGTCGCGTCGGTGGTCAACGCAACGCGGGTTCGCCCGTCGGCCTTGACCGTCACCGTCTTCGGGGTGCGCAATTCGATGTCGGTTGGCGATAGCGGCAGCCGTTTGTCCCGCGAGACCGAAGAGAAGTCCGCCGTGTCGTATCCGAGTCCGGCGAGCGCCTCGGCCACGGTCGGCGCCGTGGTCCAGACATCGACCTCCTTGCCGTCGATCGTCAGCCGCAGCAGCCGGCCGCGCCTGAGCACGATGTCGCTGCCGTCCCGCACCTTGGCGTTCATCGGTGGCGCGAGGACGTCGTGCGGTCCGGCCGCGAACCCGGCATCGGTGAGCGTTCCGCGCACCGTGGCCGCGGTGGTATGTACGGCCTGGCCATCGCCGTCGACTTTCAGGTGAACTGTCTTATCGATATGGGTCCAGGCGACGGTTCCGCCCACGACTCCCGCCAGTACGACCGCATACAGGCCGTACTTCACGGTCCGATGCACCCAAGAAGCTCCCGTCTGGCCTTCGCGGCCAAATCCCCCATTGCACCGGACCGGTCACGGCACCATAACGTGCCCGTGACGAAAGGGCCTAGCCCCAAATGAGCGGTTATTCGACTACTTAGAGATATCGTCCGCAAACCGGCCAAGGAGCCGATCCGGCCTTCTGGTACAGGGCCGTCGCGACCGCGATCTGCTGGGCCTTCGTCGCCAGATCGGGGCGAGCCGCGTAGGCCCCACCGCCGTTGTTGACCCAGGTGCTCAAGTCGAACTGGAGCCCGCCGTAGTAGCCATTTCCAGTGTTGATCGACCAGTTCCCGCCGGATTCGCAGGCCGCGACACCGTCCCAGTTCAGGCCGCCGCCGCCGGACGCCGGTGGTGGCGATGCGGTCGGAGCTGTGGGCGTGGGCGTGGGCGTGGGGCCGGTCGGGCCTTGGTTCCCACGTTTACCACGGCCGTCACCGGAGCTGCGGTCACGGTGCGGGCGACCCGGGTCTTGCCCGCGAGCTTGCCGTCGACGTATACGACTCGATAGGTGAGCGCGGCGGTGCCGGCCCGGCCGGCGACGACGACCTGGGTTTCCCCTTGATACAGGGAGGCGTCCGATCGACGGGTCGTCCCGTAGCCGATCGCCTGCTGCTCGACGAGCGTCTTCGTCACCACGCGCTGCAGCTTGATGGTCGAGCCGTTGGCGACCCGCGAGCTCGCCGGCGCCGACAGCCGATCGGCCGGGTGCACGGTGATTCGCAGGTCGGTGAGCAATTGCCTGACCGTGGCGGCGGTCGTGGTTACGCCGTCGGTCCGCCCGTCATGCACGACGGTGACCCGCTTCGGGGTTCGTAGCTCGATGTCCGTCGGCGACAACGGCAACCGCTTGTCACGCGAAACCGAAGAGAAATCGTCAGAGCTGTAGCCAAGTTCCGCGAGCGCGGCGGCCACGGTCGGCGCGGTCGTCCACACATCGCGCTCGACCCCGTCGATCGTCAAGTGCAGCAATCGGCCCCGCTTGAGGACGATCTCGCTGCCGTTGTGGATCTTCGTGGTGACCGCAGGTGCGATCACGTCGTGGTCGGCGACGACCAGCTTGCGGCCATCGAGCACGCCCTGCACGGTGCCGGACGACGTTTTCACGGACGTCAGCTCGTCGTCGACCTTCAGGCTGACTGTCTTGGTGTTGTCACTCGTAAGCGCGACGGCCGTCCCGGCGCCGACGCCCACAACGACAAGTCCGATCAAGCCGAACATGATGGTTCGACGCACTGGCACTCCCCGTGGTTCATCCCTCCCGACAAACAAGGTCACGGGACGATAACGTCGCTGCTGGACGCCTGCCAAATGCCGCGCGGCCAGATCGGCCGAATTACCCTAGGCGTTGCGCGAGGTTTATTCCAAATATCCGATGTGCGGTGGCCCGAACCGCCGCGCCCAGCTCGTCGATCCCGCTCGCCGTCGCCTCGGCCACGGCTCGGGCGGTGTAGGGCAACAGATACGGGGCATTCGGTCGGCCGCGGAACGGGTGGGGCGTGAGGAACGGTGCGTCCGTTTCGAGAAGAATGTGGGTAAGTGGGGTGGCAGCCACGGCGGCCCGCAACCCCGGAGCATTTGTGAACGTCACCACTCCGGGGAAAGAGAGCACCCAACCCTGCTCCACACAAGTGCGGGCCATGACCTCGTCGCCGGAGAACGCATGGAACACGACCCGCTCCGGCGCTCCCTCCTCGCGCAGCACCCGCAGGACATCGGCGTGCGCATCACGATCGTGAATCATGAGCGGCAAACCGGCCCGCTTGGCCAGGTCGATATGCCGACGGAAGTGCTCTTCCTGAAGGGACGGCGGGGTCCGGTCCCAGTAGTAGTCCAACCCGGTCTCGCCGATCGCCACGACCCGCGGATTGGCGGCCAGACGCGCGAGTTCGTCATACCCGTCGTCGGTCAGACCCGTCACCTCGGTCGGATGCACGGCCACCGCCGCGTAGACGTCGGGGTGCTCGTCCGCCGCCGCGACACACCAGGCTGCAGAGGCCAGCGTGTCGCCGACGGTGATCACCGCTGCGACGCCAACAGCTGCGGCTCGGTCGAGAGCGGCTGCCACATAGGCCGGCGTCGCCTGAACGCCGGCCCGCTCGGCCATCGCGTCCAGGTGGCAATGCGCGTCGAAGACCGCGGCCGGCAGCGGTGCCGGCGACGGAGGAAGCTCATGACGAGCCGGGCTTTCCGCTCTCTGACGGCGGGTCGACCGGCTGCCGGTCACGCCCTCGCTTCCAGCCGGGCCAGCTCCTCGTCGACGATCGACGGATCGAGCTTGGTGAACACCGGCGTCGGTGGCGCGATCGGGCGGCCCACCTCGATCGGCGTCGACTCCCACCGAGCGGCGGTCTCGTACTCTCCGGTGAGCACGCCGTAGGAAGACTCAGCCGCATCGCCGGCCACGATCCGGTCCTCACCCGGCACGAGTTCTGGCATTCCGGCCCAGATGCCGGTTCCGCCGAGCTGAGCGTGAACCCGAGAAGACGACGACGGCAGGAACGGCGTCAGCAGCGTCTTGCAGTCGTCGACCGCCTGCAGCGCGACGTGCAGCACGGTGGCCATCCGGTCCGGATCCTCGGTTCGGAGCTTCCACGGCGCCATGTCCGACAGGTACTTGTTCGCTTCCCCGACCACCCGCATGACTTCAGTGATGGCCGCGCGCTGCCGAGACCGGGCGAGCAGGTCGCCGACGGTGTCGAACGCAGCGCGGCTGGCACCGAGTAGCGCCTGGTCGGCGTCCGTCAGCTCGCCGGCAGCCGGGATGGCTCCGAGGTTCTTCGCGGTCATCGCGACCGTGCGGTTGACGAGGTTGCCCCAGCCGGCGAGCAGTTCGTCGTTGTTCCGGCGCACGAACTCGGCCCAGGTGAAGTCGGTGTCCTGGTTCTCCGGTCCCGCGACCGCGAGGTAGTAGCGCAGGGCGTCAGGGTCGTAGCGGGACAGCATGTCCCGGACGTAGATCACCACGTTGCGCGACGAGGAGAACTTCCGGCCCTCCATCTGCAGGAACTCGCTCGACACCACCTCGTAAGGCACGTCCAGCGCGCCGTACGACCCGGGAACACCTCCACGATCGCCGCGCCCGGAGTAGCCGAAGAGGATCGCCGGCCAGATCTCGGCGTGGAAGACGATGTTGTCCTTCCCCATGAAGTAATAGCTCCGAGCATCGGGAGACTGCCAGAACGGTCGCCACGCATCAGGGTCACCACTGCGGGCCGCCCACTCGATCGAGGCCGACAGGTAGCCGATGACCGCGTCGAACCACACGTACAGCTTCTTGTCCGGACGGTCCCGCCAGCCCTCGAGCGGCACCGGGACGCCCCAGTCCAGATCACGGGTGATCGCGCGCGGCCGAAGATCGTTGAGCAGATTGAGGGAGAACCGGCGGACGTTCTGGCGCCAGTGCGTCTGCTTCTGCAGCCAGTCGCCCAGCACCCCGGTGAAGGCGGCGAGGTCGAGGAAGTACTGCTCGGTCTCGACGAACAGCGGGGTCTCACCGTTGATCCGGCTCCGCGGCTCGATGAGGTCGGACGGATCGAGCTGATTGCCGCAGTTGTCGCACTGGTCGCCCCGGGCGTGCGGGTAGCCGCAGATCGGGCAGGTTCCCTCGATATAGCGGTCGGGCAGGGTACGGCCGGTCGACGGGCTGATCGCACCCAGTTGCAGCTGGGGAAACACGTAGCCGTTCTTCAGCAGACCGAGAAAGATCTCCTGGACCACCGCGTAGTGATTCGCCGTCGTCGTCCGGGTGAACAGGTCGTAGGAGAGCCCGAGCCTCTGCAGGTCCTCGGCGATCAACCGGCTGTACCGATCGACGGCCTGGCGCGGCGTGACCCCTTCCTGGTCGGCCTGGACGAGGATCGGGGTGCCGTGCTCGTCCGTGCCGGAGACCATGAGCACGCGATGTCCGGCCATCCGCTGGTAGCGGCTGAACACGTCGGACGGCACTCCGAAGCCGGCGACGTGCCCGATGTGCCGCGGGCCGTTGGCGTAGGGCCACGCCACCGCGGTCAGGACATGATCAGTACTCACGGATCAAGCCTAGTGATCGGGCCGTGGGCAATTTTCCGCTGCCGCTTGCTCGACACGACGGCGTCGTAGACCGTCCGTCGGGGAAGGCCGAGGCTCGCCGCGACCGCGCCGATCGCCGCCTTGCGAGACTCACCCGACTCCTCTCGAAGCGCCACTGCGTCGGCCAGGTCCGCGGCCGGGACCTCCTCCGGATCCCGGTCGGCGCCCGCGACCACGAGCGTGATCTCGCCCCGCACCGCATCCTCGGCCCACGCGGCCAGCTCGCCCAGCGAGCCCCGGCGTACCTGCTCGTAGGTCTTGGTCAGTTCACGGCACACCGCAGCCGGACGGTCCGGACCGAAGACCTCAGCCAGGTCCGTGAGTGTCCGGGCGAGGCGATGCGGCGCCTCGAAGAACACCATGGTGCGGGCCTCGGCGGCCAGGGCGCCGAGCCGCCGACGCCGCTCTCCGGCCTTACGCGGCAGGAATCCTTCGAAGCAGAACCGATGTACGGGCAGCCCGGAGACGGCTAGTGCGGCCGTAACGGCGGACGGGCCGGGCAGCGTGGTGACGGCAATACCGCTGGCGACGGCGGCGGCCACCAGCCGGTAGCCGGGGTCCGACACCGAGGGCATGCCGGCGTCCGTGGCCACGACGACGTCGTGGCCGGCGCGGAGCCCGTCGAGCAATTCGGGAACGCGGTGCTGCTCGTTGCCGTCGAAGAAGGAAATGATCCTGCCCCGCGGAGCAACGCCGAGATCCGCGCACAGCCGGCGCACCCGGCGAGTGTCCTCGGCGGCGATGACACCCGCGGTGCCCAGCGCCTCGGCCAGCCGCGGCGAGGCGTCGCGTGGGTTACCGAGCGGCGTTCCGGCGAGAATCACCCGGCCCGCACCCGTGGCTTCGCTCACCCGCGACCTCCGTCCACCCACGTGGCGCTTGCCGCTTGCCGTCGTCGCCTGCGCACGCCGTCCATGCCCCGATCCTCGCTCCCGGCCGCCTGCGGCGCCGCGGGCTCACTGGCGCAGACCCTACGATCGGGGTCGTGACGGCGACAGCGGAGGCCAGCGCCAAGGCCGCCGACCTCGTCTCCGACGACGCGGTCATGTCCGCTGAGGCCGTGACCGGCGGCCCCTCGGTCCCTGAGCAGCTGCGGGCCTGGCGGGATCCGTCACCCCGCGTCGGCTGGATCATCACCGCCGCCGTCACGGCCATCGCCGCCTTGACTCGGCTGTGGGCGCTCGACTGGCCCAAGGGCAAGATGTTCGACGAGGTCTACTACGCGACCGAGGCGCAGGAGCTGCTGCGCTACGGGTACGAGGACAACCGCGGCTACATGTTCGTGGTGCACCCGCCGCTGGGCAAGTGGCTCATCGCCGGCACGTCGGCGATCTTCGGCGACAACGAGGTCGGTTGGCGGCTGGCGCCGGCACTGGCCGGGATCGTGAGCGTGCTGCTGCTGGTGCGTATCGCCCGCCGAATGCTCCGGTCGAATGTCTTTGCCGGGATCGCCGGCCTGCTCCTCGCGCTCGACGGCCTCTCGGTCGTGCAGTCGCGCGTCGCATTGCTAGACATCTTCCTGCAACTGTTCGTGCTGGCCGGGTTCGGCGCCCTCGTTCTCGACCGGGACCAGATGCGCGCGCGGCTCGGCGGATTGGTGGCCCAGGGCGTCGATCTGTCGGACGGCATACCGACGCTCGGCCCGCGACCCTGGCGCTTGGCCGGGGGCGTCCTGCTCGGGCTTGCCTGCGCGGTCAAGTGGAGCGCGCTGTCGTTCTTCGTGCTGTTCGCGGTGCTGTCCCTGATGTGGGACCGGGGCGCGCTCAAGTCTGCCGGCGTACGCCGCTCATGGCGGTGGGCGGCCCGCCGGGGCTGGCTGCCGGCCGTTGGCTCGCTGCTCGTCGCGCCCACGGCCGCTTACCTGTTCACCTGGCTGGGCTGGTTCGCCGGAGAGAACTCGTGGAATCGGCATTGGGCCGACTCGCATCCCAGCGCAACCCGCCTGGACATCCTCGGCCTCCGGATACCGTTCAACTGGGGATTCCTGCCCGCGGGCATCCGCTCGCTCGGCGACTACCACCTCAACGCCTACCGGTTCCACGAGGGCCTCGACTCGCCGCACGCCTACGGCTCCAAGCCCTGGAGCTGGCTGATCCTCGGCCGACCGGTCAGTTTCTACTACCAGGGCGACGGCGTCCGCGGCTGCGGGGCGACGGCTTGCTCGCGGGCCGTCCTGGACATCGGGACGCCGGTGCTGTGGTGGGCATTCATTCCGGCGCTCGTGTGGCTCGTCTGGCGCTGGCTCACCAGCCGGGACTGGCGGGCGGCCGCGATCCTCGTGGCCTTCGTGGCCGGCTGGGTGGTCTGGCTGCAGGACCCGAAGCGCACGATGTTCCTGTTCTATATGACGCCTCTCGTGCCGTTCCTGGCGCTCGGCATCACCATGGGATTGGGGGCGATTCTCGGGCCCGCTACCCGTCCAGTCGTGGACGCCTCCGATCGGGCGAGCGTCCTCGCCGAGCGGCGCTGGAAATGGGGCGTGTTCGGGATCGCGAGCTACCTCGGCCTGCTGATCGTCGACTTCGCCTGGATGTGGCCGCTGTTCAGCGGCGGCCTGCTCACCTACGACCAGTGGCATATGCACATGTGGTTCCCATCCTGGGTCTGAGGTGCCGTCCACCGGTTAGGTCGTGACCAAGACCGGGCATGTATGAGGACGAATCTCGCTGCAGGAGGCGATTGGCCATGGCATTCGCTGCGAAGCTCCGTCGAGCACCCCTTCGCATCGCGACCGGTGCGTACATCCTCAACGAAGGCGTGAGCAAGCTTACGGGCGACGACGAGAAGGCCAAAGGCATTCACGAGGTGGCCTCGAACGCTTATCCGATGCTGGGCGGTATCGAGCCGCGGACGTTCCTGAAGCTCCTCGGTGCAGGTGAGACGGCGCTCGGCGCCACATTGCTGCTTCCGGTGGTGCCGGCCGCCGTGGCCGGCCTCGGGCTCATGGCCTTCTCCGGCGCGTTGCTCGGCTTCTATTGGCGCACGCCCCACCTCCACGAGCCGAACAGTCCTCGGCCGACCCAGCCTGGCAGTGCCATCGCCAAGGACGTGTGGATGTTCGGCATCGGCACCAGCCTCGTCGTCGACGCCGCGCTGTCCGAGTCGAAGGTGACGGCTACCGAGCAGTAGCCGCCTCGTCCGATCGGGCGCGTCAGCGCCATGCTGGCCGCCCCGGTCGGCCACCGAGCTGAGAGCTCAGAACGGCGTCGGGATGTATCGCAGGGTCAGGTCAGGCTCCGCGTAGCGGCCGGGCCGCTGCCGCTTGGGCAGCTTGACGGCGTGGGGTGCGAGCGGTTCGTACGGGATCTGGCTGAGGAGATGGCTGATGATGTTGAGTCGGCCACGCTTCTTGTCGTCAGTGTGCGCGATGTACCACGGGGCCCAGGTGGTATCGCTCGCGGCGAACATCGCGTCCCTCGCCCGGGAGTAGTCATACCAGCGGCTGTAGGACTTCAAGTCCATATCCGACAGCTTCCAGATCTTCCGCGGGTCGTGAATGCGACTTTCGAGGCGTCGGGTCTGCTCGTCCGCACTGACTTCGAGCCAGTACTTGAGCAGCTGGATGCCGGTATCGACCATCGCCTTCTCGACCGCCGGCACCAGCTCGAGGAACCGTTCGGTTTGCTCCGGTGTGCAGAAGCGCATCACGCGCTCGACTCCGGCCCGGTTGTACCAACTGCGATCGAAGATCGCGACCTCGCCCGCCGCCGGGAAGTGCGAGACGTACCGCTGCAGGTACATCTGGGATTTCTCCCGGTCGTTCGGGGCCGGCAGGGCATTGACTCGGAACACTCGCGGGCTGACCCGTTCGGTGATCCGCTTGATCGTGCCGCCCTTCCCGGCGGTATCCCGGCCCTCGAACACGATGCAGATCTTGGCTCCGGTCGCCTTGACCCACTCCTGCATGGCGACCAGCTCGCCCTGCAGACGCTGCATCTCGCGCTCGTACTCCTTGCGCTTCATCTTCGGAGGCGGACTTGCTTCTTGGGCGACGGCCAGCTGCACGGTGGGGGGCGGATCGTCGTCGTGCTTGGACTTCTTCTTGGTCTTGCCGGCCATCTTGCTCACCTCCGGTTGATGCGGGTCTCGACCCGGCCGCGAGATTTCGACGCCGCCGCGGTCATGGTGTCGGCACCGTCGCGCTCGCGACCGGGCTCCGCCGCCGAGCAATCCACTTGCCGAGTTCCCAGACGAGAAGAAGCACCACCGCGGCGAGCAGTCCCAGCCCCCACTGGCCGCCGGTCAGTTGCGTCGTGCCGAGCAGTCGCTGCATGAAGTCCGCCTGAGTGATGAGGAATGCTCCGGCGATTTCCGCGGCCGCGATCAGGTTCATCCTCGAGCTGTTGAACGTCTCCACCGAGAAGACGCTCTCGGTCTCACTGCGCGCTTCGAACGCAGCGACAACGAGCATCAGGGAGAACGCCACCAGTCCGATCGACTGGCCGATCGCGATGCTGCCGTAGTGGTTTTTTCCGAGCGCGATCAGCGCCAGGTTGGCGACGGCGATGAACAGGCCGACCAGGCCGCAGGTGATCATCACCCCGGTGGTGAGAATCGAGTCGCCACGCGGACGAGGCCGGCGCCGCATCAGCCCCGGCGTTTCCTGGTCGAATCCGAGCGCCACACCGAACGGGGCGTTGACGAGGAAGTTGATCCACAGGATCTGCGCTGGAGTGAACGGCTGCCCGGCGGCGAGATTGAGCAAGGTCGCGCCGAGGAACGTGAGCACGAAGGCGATGAGTTCGAGCAGGACGAAGCGGATGTACTTGTTGAGGTTGTCGTAGAGCTTGCGGCCCTGCTCGACGGCGTAGACGATCGTCGCGAAGTTGTCGTCGGAAAGGATCATCCGGCCGGCGTTCTTCGCCACCTCGGTGCCACTGCCCATGGCAACGCCGATGTCCGCGGCCTTGATGGCCGGCGCGTCGTTGACACCGTCGCCGGTCATGGCCACGACGTGGCCCTTCTTCTTGAGGGTCTCGGCGAGCAGCACCTTGTGCTCCGGGGCGACCCGGCCGACGACACCGATGGTGTCGATTCGGGTGAGGCGCTCCGGCTCGGACAGCGCAGCGAAGTCGGCGCCGAGGATCGCCTCGCCCGGGATGTTGAGCTGCTGGGCGATCGCGGCGCCGGTGACGACGTCGTCACCGGTCACCATCCGCACCCGGATGTGCGCCGCCTGCGCGTCGGCGACCGCGGCCTTCGACTGCTCGCGAGGCGGGTCGACCATGCCGACCAGGCTCGTCATCTCCAGGCCCTGGACCAAGGCGAGCAGATCGCCGTCCGGGTCGAAGCTGGCCGGGTCCAGATCGCGGAACGCGCCGGCCATCACCCGCAGACCGAGCCCACCCATGCGCTGGACCTGCTCGTCGGCCCGCTGTCGGAGCGCGTCGTCCCAGGGGATGCTTGCGCCGTTGGACAGCGCGGTCGCCGCCCGGCTCATCACGGCGGGCGCGGCACCCTTGACGTAGCACCGCACGACGTCATTGCCGGCTGCGTCCTTGGCCTGATTGAAGGTCGCCATCAGCTTGTAGCCCGGGTCGAACGGCAGCGTGGCGAGACGAGGCAGCTGCTCGCGCGTCCCGTCGATGTACAGCCCGGCCTTGTGCGCGAGTACGAGCAGGGCGCCCTCGGTGGGATCGCCGACCACCTTGCCGTCGACGAGCTTCGCGTCGCTCGCGACGACGTACGGCAGGATCGCCGCCTCGATGGTGTCGGTCTTGCCGGCCGGGTGGCTGACCGTTCCCTCGAGGCCGTAGCCGATGCCCGTGATCGCGTAGCGGTCGGTCGGATCGACGACCTCGACCGCCGTCATCTGGTTCATCGTCAGCGTTCCGGTCTTGTCCGAGTTGATCGCTGAAGTGAAGCCGAGCGTCTCCACCGACGGCAGGTCCTTGACGATCGCCTTTTCCTTGGCCAGCTCGACGCTGCCGAGTGAGAGGACGACCTGGACGACCATCGGCAGAGCCAGCGGGATCGCCGCGATCGCAAGCGCGACGGCCGTATTGAACAGCATCGACCACGACTGTCCGCGGCTGAGGCCGAGCGCGAACATCACGATCATCGTGAGGCCCGCGGCGCCGACGATCCAGAGGGTCAGCGTGTTCATCTGCTTGGTGAGCGGCGTTTCCTCCTTGGCGGTCGCCGAGAGCATGTGCGCGATCTTGCCGACTTCGGTGTCGCTGCCGGTCGATGTGACGATCACCACCGCACTTCCGTGCGTGACCGGCGTGTGCATGAAGGCCATGTTCGATTGCTCGCCCGGGCCGATATCGGCGTCGGACAGCGTGGCCGCCTCCTTCGCCGCAGGGACACTCTCGCCGGTCAACGCCGACTCGTCGATCTGCAGCGCACTCGACGAGACGATCCGCCCGTCCGCCGGAACCTCGTCACCGGCCGCGATCAGCACGACGTCACCGGTCACGAGTTGTTCGGCCGGGATCTCGGCCTCGGCGCCGTCGCGTCGCACTCGCGCGGTCGCCTTCATCATCGACTGCAATGCGTTCATCGCGCTCTCGGCCTTGCCGGCCTGACGCAGCCCGACCAGCGCATTGAACAGCGTGATCACCGCCAGCACGATGGCCGTGCTCCACTCCTTGATCACGAGCGAGACGATCGCCGCGCCGACCAGGATCAGCTGCATATAGCTCGTGTACTCGGCGAGGAACCGGCGCAGCGGCGACGGAGGCTGCTCAGTTGGCAGCGCGTTCGGCCCGTCATGCGCGAGCCTCGACCCGGCCTCGCTCCCCGACAGGCCGGAATCCGGATCTACCTCCAGCCGGTGCGCGACGTCGTCGGGAGCGACGGCGTACCAGCGCTCGCTGGCCGCTGTGGAACGTTCACGGGTCTCGTCCACCGTGGCCATCGCGACTCCTCTCGTCCCCTCGGCCGGCTCGCAGCCGCGCGCCGCCTCTCCCGGCCGCACGCGGACCCACCGCGGCCCGGCCGTCACCGTATCGATTGCACCTTCACCTCGAACAGATCAATCGCCTGACTCGCGTGGCGCCCATCAGGCCCGGCTGCCGCCCGGGTTCGTAGTATTCCGCGCGTGATCGTCCCGCGAACCGAACCGCTACCAGGAGGGACGTAAATGACCGACCTCGGCCCATTCGCCGATCTCGTCCCCGCCGACCACGGGCTGGCTGTCATCGCCATCGCTCGGCCGGACGGATCGGTGCACACATCCGTCGCAAATGTCGGCGTCCTGCCCCATCCACTGACAGATGCTCCCACCGTTGGCTTGGTGGCCGTCGGCCGGGCGCGCAAGGTGGCACTTCTCCGCGCCCACCCGCGAGCCACCGCCACGCTGCGGGCCGGCTGGCAATGGGCAGCCGTCGACGGACCGGTGGAACTGGTCGGCCCGGACGACCCCATGCCGAGCATCAGCGCCGACCGGCTCCGGCTGCTACTCCGCGAGATCTTCACCGCGGCGGGCGGCACGCACGATGACTGGGACACCTACGACCGCGTGATGGCCGCCGAACGACGCACTGCTGTCCTGATCACGCCGGAGCGGCTCTACACCAATCGATGACCCCTCGGCCAAGGCAGCGCGTGAGCAGGCGAGCAACCGGTTTCCGTCGTCCGGGATCCGAGCCGTGACGAGGCGCAGGAGCGCGGGTGGCACCGCTAATCAGTCACCCAGAGATGTCCGCCCGGTCAGCTCGGCGCCGGGGCGTTCTCATCGTTCTGCCACAGCCCGAACTCGTTGCCGTGCGGATCGGTGAACGTCACGAACCAGCCCATGCCGGGCACCGGGCCTGGCTCGTCCGCTTTGCCGCCGAGCTCGTTGACCTTTGCCGCCCCGTCCTGGATGTTGTCGACGCTGAAGTACACCCGGCTCCCGCGCTTGCCCGGCTCCATGTTGCTGATCGCACCGCCTTGCTCCTCGCCGAGGCGGGTCATGAAGTAATCGGACGGTCCCGGGTAGGAGTCATCGAACTTCCACCCGAAAAGCGATCCCCAGAATTCACGCGCGGCTGCGGTGTCGTCGGCGGGGATCTCGATGTGCACGATCTGACCGGCCATCTCTGCTGCTCCTTCGTTGGAGGCGCCGGCCCTGCGCCGGACGTCACAGCAGACGCTAGCTCTGCCCTCCGACAAAATTTCGCCGCCCGGATCCGATTTCCGATGCGACGCGGCGCCGCTGTGGATGAGCCTGCGTATTGTTTCGGCATGGCGCGCGTCGTCCGCTTCAGCGCTCCCGGATGACAGGTGCGGCCGTCGGGCCGTCAGCCCCAGGCCTGATCCGGTACGGGGAGTCGTCCCTGTCCGAGCTGCTGCCTTCGGTGCTGGCGGCCTTGGGTGTCGACGCCGCCGAGAACATGCTGCAGATCCGGCCGGCTGACTGCATCGTCGTCCTGCTGGTCGACGGGCTGGGATGGGACTCATTGCGTGCGCACGCGGACCATGCGCCGTTCCTCTCGAGCCTCACCGCTCGGCCGCTCACCGCCGGCTTTCCGACGACGACTGCGGCCAGCATCACCTCGCTGGGGACGGGAGTCCCGCCCGGACAGCACGGAATTACCGGCTACACCACGCGAGTGGACGGGCTCACCGAGCCGGTCAACTGGCTGACCTGGCGCGGTGCGCACTCCGGCCGCGATCTGACCGGAGAGCATCCGCCCGAGCGGATGCAACCGGAACCCACCGCGTTCGAACGGGCCGCGCGGGCGGGGGTCAACGCCTCCGTGGTGTCGTCGCCGTTGTTCCGCGACAGCGGGCTGACTCGCGCCGCGCTGCGCGGCGGGCACTACGTCGCGGCCTTCACCGCTGCCGACACCGCCACGCTGGTCGCCGACACAGCGCGCCACCGCCGCGGCCTCGTGTACTGCTACAGCTCGGATCTCGACCTGATCGGGCACGTCCGTGGCACTCGGTCGGAGGCCTGGCTGGCTCAGCTGGAATTGATCGATCGAGGGGCGCAGCTGCTCTTCGACCGACTACCCCGAGGGACGCGCCTGCTCGTCACCGGCGATCACGGCATGGTCGACGTGCCGGAAGACGCGAAGCTCGACTATGACGGCGAACCCGCTCTCCAGGAGGGAGTCGAGCTCGTTGCCGGCGAGCCGCGAGCGCGCTACCTGCACGTCGCGCAAGGTGAACTCGACGCGGTTCGGGCCCGCTGGACGCAGATTAGCGGGAGTCGCATCGAGCTGCTCACCCGCGAGGAGGCGATCAGCCGGGGATGGTTCGGCCCGGTTGTGACCGAAGCCGCGCGGGACCGGATCGGTGACCTCATCGCTCTCGCCGTTTCGGACGTCGCCGTGGTTCGCCGCAAGGCCGAATCCCGATCGTCAGCTCTGATCGGCCATCACGGCGCATTGACCGACGCCGAGCTCCTGGTGCCGCTGCTGTCGAACTGACCGAACCGGCCGGCCTCAGTCCGGCGGAAGATCGACCCACCGACGCTCGGCGGCCGACTGCTCGACGGCGTCCAGCACCTGGCAGACCCGCCATCCGTCTTCGAAGTCGCCATCGGGTCGCGTGTCGTCCGCAATGGCGCGCAGCCAGCCGTGTACTTCGATCGTCTTCAGCTCGTGGACGCCGAGCGGGACGCCAGGAACCGGCCAGAACGCGCCGTAGTCGCCGTGGCCGGGACCGACTTGGATCTTCCGATAGCCCTGATGTCCGGCCGGGTCCGCGGAGAGGTACAGATCCAGGGCGTAGCTGTCCTGTTGGACGAACCGTAGTGCGCCCGTGCTACCGATTACCTCGATGCGCAGGTCCCAGGCGGTTCCCGTTGCCACTCTCGATGCCTCGATCGATCCGCCCGCACCCGATGCGAACTCGGCCAGGAAGATCGTGTCGTCGTCGTTCTCCACAGCGTGGCGAGGCGCGTCGAAGTCAGCGTCGCTGCTGTAACCGAACACTCCGGTCGGTTCCGGTCGCGTCGTGATGAAGGTGCGGCACAACCCGGCCACGGACGTCGTCCGGCCGACGAGGACGTGAGCGAGCGAAACAACGTGCGCACCAAGATCGCCGAGCGCACCGCTGCCGGCGAGCTTGCGCTCGAAACGCCAGGTGAACGGCACATCGGGATCGCTGACCGCGTCCATCACGAACTGCCCGGTGAACGTCCAGAGCTCGCCGAGGACGCCCTCGGCGATAAGCCGGCGAGCCTCGGTGATGGCCGGGTTTCGCAGGTAGTTGAAGCCAACCAGCGTCTTGACACCAGCGCGTCGCGCCGCTTCGTACATGGCGCGAGCATCGGCCGCGGTGAGGGCGAGCGGCTTCTCGCAGTACACGTGCTTGCCGGCCTCGATCGCGGCCATCGCGATCTGTTTGTGCAGCCAGTTGGGTGTGACGATGTCGACCACCGCCACCTCCGGGTCGGCGACCGCTTCGCGCCAGTCGACGGTGTAGCGCTCGTAGCCCAATGACTGCGCTCCGGCGCGGGCCAGGTCCTCCTTGGCGTCGGCCAGCACCGCGAACCGCGGTCGGAGTGGCGTCGCGCCGTACATGCCCTCCACGTTGCGGTAGCCCATCGTGTGGGACTTGGCCATCATGCCGCTGCCGATCATGGCGATCCCGACCTCCGGGACGGTCGAGGTGACGGACTGGAGGGGCATCGGTGGGCTCCTGAAAGGTCCGGGCGGGCGTCCGAGGACGCGTGATATCGCCGTGGGCGCGGATCGTCGACGCCGATTTTGTCTCATAGAGTGGGCATACCGCGGGCAGCACAGCCGATAAGGCGCGGAACCATCGCTACGGAGGCGGCACCTATGACCACGCAGACCACGAGCAGCGCCGCGCCTGCCGCTGCGGGACTCGGCGCCACGCACGCCGGTCTCGACCGCCGGATCGCGGGCGTGCCGACTGACCTGCTCATCGGCGGGCAGCTGCGGCCTTCGTCGGACGGGGGAACGTTTCCGGTCCTCGACCCCGCGACGGGCAAGACGCTGGCCGACGTCGCCAACGGCACGGAGGCCGATGCCATTGCGTGTGTCGATGCCGCGGCGGCCGCCGCAGCGGAGTGGGCCGCGACGCCGCCACGCCAGCGTGGGGAGATTCTGCGCCGGGCCTATCAGCTGATGGTCGACCGAGCCGATCAGCTTGCCGCGCTTATCGTCGCCGAGAACGGGAAGGCGCATCCCGACGCCCGTGGCGAGCTGCTGTATTCGGCCGAGTTTTTCCGGTGGTACAGCGAAGAGGCCGTGCGTATCGACGGCCTGGTGCGCATGGCCCCGAGCGGAACGAACCGGATCCTGGTGATCCACCAGCCCGTCGGCATCGCCGTGCTCGTTACGCCCTGGAACTTCCCCGCCGCCATGGCCTCCCGAAAGATCGGACCGGCCCTCGCCGCCGGTTGCCCGGTGATCCTCAAGCCGGCCAGCGAGACACCGCTGACGGCCCTGGCGCTCGCGTCGATCCTCGAGGAGGCCGGCGCGCCGCCCGGTGTGGTCAACGTGCTCCCGTCCCGCCGCTCCGGCCCGGTCGTGTCGGCGATGCTCGCTGATCCGCGGGTGCGCAAGTTGTCGTTCACCGGCTCCACCGAGGTCGGGCGCACCCTGCTCGTCCAGGCCGCCGAGCACGTCGTCAACTGCTCCATGGAATTAGGGGGAAACGCGCCGTTCATCGTCTTCGCCGACGCCGATCTGGACGCGGCGATCGACGGCGCCATGATCGCCAAGATGCGCAACGGCGGCGAGGCGTGCACGGCGGCCAACCGCTTCTACATCGAGGCTTCGGTCGCCGCGGAGTTCACCCAGCGGCTCACCGCGGCGATGAGCGCATTGAAGGTCGGTCCCGGTTCCGACGCCGATGTCGCCGTCGGCCCGCTGATCAACGACTCGTCGCGTCGCAAGGTCGCCGAGCTGGTCGAGGAAGCGGTCCAGCAGGGGGCGACCCTGCGCACCGGCGGAACCGTGCCGGACGGCGAAGGCTATTTCTACCCGCCGACCGTCCTGTCCGACGTGAACCCCGATTCGACGATCCTGCAGACCGAGATCTTCGGACCGGTCGCGCCGGTCGTCACGTTCACCAGCGAAGACGAGGCGATCACGCTGGCCAACAACACCGAGTACGGGCTCGTCTCCTACGTCTACACGTCGGATCTCGCTCGAGGCCTTCGAGTGAGCGAGCGGATCGAGGCGGGCATGGTTGGCCTCAATCGGGGTCTGGTGTCCGACCCGGCGGCGCCGTTCGGCGGCGTGAAGGAAAGCGGGCTCGGTCGCGAAGGCGGCACGGAAGGCCTGCTCGCGTTCACCGAAAGCAAGTACGTTGCGGTGGACTGGTAGGTGATCCGATCGCCGTCAGGCGGTTAACGGACTGGGCGCCCGTCCTCGAGATATCGCAGCTTGCCCGGCTTGGTGACGGTCGCGGCGACGCGGCGCCGTACCGGGCCGCTCAACCGCTTCAGGGCCCGCTCTACCCGGGCGAGCCGATAGGCGGAGATCTCCTCTTCTTGCACGACGATCCTCGCGAGCGTGGAATCGCTGAATGTGCCGCAGCCAAACAGAAATCGCATACCCCCGGGCCGGCCTGGACGCGGGCGCAGAAAATCCACGCACATCAGCCGGCCCTCGCGCAGCTCGAGACCACATTCTTCACGCGTCTCTCGCTGGCAAGCCTCCCACGGCGTCTCACCGTCGGCCTCGACAATGCCGCCGGGTATGGTCCAGCCGCCCTTATAGGTGGGCTTGAGGATCAGCAGCCGTCCCTTGCGGTCCCACACCAGCGCTCCGGCTGACGCGGGGATCCGCGGTATACCAGCCGATACCAGCGATCCGTCCATGGGCCGAACGTACCGTTCACGGCCACCCGTCGGTGAACACTCGGACGGACGCAGCTACGTCCGCATTTGCAACAGGACACTCAGCACGCAAGATCCGTCGATCTCAGTGCCCTTAGCGGGTCCGCGTCAGGCGAGGCGACTTCAGATCGGGCATGGCTCTCGGCGCGATCCTTGGTGTGACGGGCGCGTTCGCCGGATCACTCGATTTCCTCTTCCCCGCGTGGCTCGTGCTGGTGAGCCTCACCCTGCTCTTCAGCCAACGAAGGCGCAGCCGAGCGTCAGCGGATCCTCCGCGGTGATACGTCCGCCGCTGGTCAGACCACGAAGTCGCCCGGCGTGTCCCGCGCGGCGACTGCGAGCCGTTCCAACCGCGATCGGAACCCGCTGCGGCGATCGTCCGAGTGGCCAGGATCTAGCGTGGCGTGCACGTACCTCGCGGTGAGCACGTCGAAGGCGGGGCTTCGGCGCAGCATGGTGTGCTCGCCACGGTCGACCCGAACGAAGCTGACCCGCGCGCCCGCGGCACGGGCCCGGATGGCATAGGCGTGGGCAGCCGCGCAGCTGGTGACGCGGTCGTTGACGCCGTGCACGATCAGCGTCGACCGGCCGTAAAGTGGCTGCACGGACTCTGATCCGCCCAACCACGGCGCGAGGGCGACCACGCTGGTCACCGACGAGTTGCCGGCCGCCGCGAGGGCGACCGACCCGCCGAGCGAGTGGCCGACGAGCGCGACCGGCAGGCTCGGGTAGCGGCGCTCGGTCTCCCGTAACGCCCACCGCACGTTGGAAAGCGGATCGACGCCGAAGCCGCGCACAGCATTGAGCAGTCGCAGTACCGCAACCCCGCGGCGGCCGGCGCGCGCGATGCGGGCGGCGATCGGCACCATGCGAAGCACCGATAACTGGGTCGGGCTGACCGGGATCGTGCCGCGCCCTCCCCCGCCGTGCAGCACAACGGCCACACCCACCAGCTGCGCCGGCTGCCGTACGGTGATCAACCGGGGCGCCGGCATCTTCGCGTTGCGAGTGGCGACGGTCATGCTCCTCCTCAGCGACGGCAGCCGGATACGGCCCATCCCATGGTGCCGCCTCACACCGCCAGCACCGGCCGCACTAGGACGAACCTGGACGGCTCGGATGCCGAAGACAGTCTCCGGACCGATGCGCTACCGTGACGCAGGTAAGCCTTACCTAACAGGACGGACCGCCGATGCTTCCGACCTTCGTGATCGGCCTCCGGGAAGGCCTCGAGGCGTCGCTCATCGTCGGCATCATCGCCGCATTCCTGGTCAAGCAGGGCCGTCGCGACGTGCTGCGCTGGGTGTTCGTCGGTGTGGGCGTGGGCGTGCTGCTGTGCACGGGCGTCGGCATCCTGCTCCGCGTCATCTCGCAGAACCTTCCGCAGCGCCAACAGGAGGGCTTGGAGACCGTCATCGGCGCTGTGGCCGTGCTGATGGTGACGTACATGGTCGTCTGGATGAAGCGTCACTCCCGCGATCTGAAGGGTCAACTGGAAGGCGCGACAACGTCCGCGCTGGCCGCGGGCTCGGGGGTTGCCCTGGTGGCGATGGCGTTTCTCGCCGTGCTGCGTGAGGGCTTCGAGACTGTGGTGTTCCTGCTCGCCGCGTTCAACGAGAGCACCAGCGGATCGCTCGCCGGACTGGGCGCGCTGCTGGGCATCCTGTCGGCGGTCGCGCTCGGGTACGGCATCTACCGCGGCGGGATACGGCTGAACCTCTCCCGGTTCTTCCGGGCCACCGGCCTGGTCCTCGTGCTGGTTGCTGGCGGATTGGTCGTCAACGCGCTGCATACCGCGCACGAAGCCGGCTGGCTCAACATGGGGCAGCAGGCCACGCTCGATCTGAGCGGGGTGGTCCGGCCGGGCTCGGTCCAGGCGTCACTGCTCACCGGGATGTTGGGCGTCCAGGACCACCCGGTGCTCATCGAGGTGATCGGCTGGTTGGTCTACGTGATCCCGGTGGGCATCTATGTCGCGTGGCCCCCCGGCAAGGGATTGGCCCGCCTCACGCTGGCCCGCATCGCGCTCGTTACCGGTGGCGCGCTCGCTGGCCGCCGGCGTGCTGCTCGCCGTGCTCGCGCCGAGCCGCCCGTCGTCCGACCCAGTCACGGCTGCCGACGGCGTCTACGCGCGGGTCATCGACCGGAACGGCGACCAGGCGACCATCCGGGCGTCGACCGGCACCGCGCCCGCACGCGACTTCGACGCGCAACGCACGTCGGCTGAGACGCACACCGGCATCGCCACGGACGTCTACCAGGCAACGACATCTGTCACCCCGATACGCGGCACGATTTCGCTGGCCGAGCTGGCCCGGCGCAACGGCGGCCGGCTGCCGTTGGGTGTGCGCGCCGACACCGAACCGGCGGTGATACCCATCTCGGTGCAGGACACGGCCCGCAGCACGTTCTGGGTCGAGCCGCAGACCGGTCGGGTGATCGACGTGCAGTCGGCGCAGACGACGACGACGGCGGCCCAACTGTCAATCGGTTCGGTCGTGCTGGCCGGCTCCCCGACCACCACGCGAAGCTGGCCCGCCTCGGTTGTGACGGGCGCCGTCGATCAGGCCCGAACCGACGTCTCGGTGGCCGACCGGCACGGCCTAGTCACCGGCATCGCGGTCGCCTGCGGAGTCGTGGCGGTGATCGCTCTGGCTGCGGGACTCGCGCTGCTGCTCGCCGGCCGGCGTGATCAACGGCGGGTCACCGCGGCCCCGGTCTCGACGGCGGAGCCGATCCGAGGTTAGGGTAGCCTTCCCTTACCTCATCGTCGTCCTCGGGGAGTTCGTCGTGTCGGTGCGCCGTCTGCGTCTGATGTCCACGCTCAGCCTCGGCGCCGCCGCCGCGGTGCTCGCCGGGTGCAGCAGCGGGACGGCCGCGTCCGGTGAACGGTCGACATCGTCGCCGAGCGGCGACGCGCATACCGCGACCGTGACGATCACCTCGGACAAGTGCGTGGCCGACCGCGCGACCTACGACGCGGGCGGCATCACGTTCAAGGTCAGCAACAAGGACGCCACCGGGATCACCGAGTTCGAGCTGCTCGACGGCGAGCGCATCCTCGGCGAGAAGGAGAATCTGCCGCCCGGGTTCGCTGGGTCGTTCTCGCTGAACCTGAACCCCGGCCGCTATGAGATGTACTGCCCCGGCGCGACAACTCCTCGCGTGCCGTTCACGGTGACGGGCACCGCGACCTCGGCGCCGGTCACCGACACCAAGGCGCTGCTTGACCAGGGCACGGTCAACTACGGCACCTACGTCGAGGCCCAGATCGGGTTCCTCGTCACAAACGTTCAGCCGCTGGTCGCAGCGATCAAGAGCGGCGATCTGGCGGCGGCCAAGGTCGGCTACGCCAAGGCCCGTCCGTACTACGAGCGGATCGAGCCGGTGGCCGAGTCGTTCCAGGATCTCGACCCCGCGATCGACTCCCGCGCCGACGACGGCGTCGCCCCGACCAAGCTCACCGGTTTCCACCGGATCGAATACGGGCTATGGAGCGTGGGTAGCGTCGCCGGGCTCGCGCCGGTCGCCGACAAGCTGACGGCCGATGTCGCCAAGCTGCAGAAGCTCGCCACTGGCCTGCACTATCAGCCGGCGGAGCTGGCCAACGGCGCGGTCGAGCTGCTCGACGAGGTGTCGAAGTCGAAGATCACCGGCGAGGAGGAGCGGTATTCGCACATTGACCTGCTGGACTTCCAGGCGAATGTCGAGGGCTCCGAGCAGGCGTTCGCGAACCTCCAGCCGGCCCTTGCGAAGATCGACTCGACGCTGACCGACACTATCTCCTCCCGGTTCGCGGCGCTCGACTCGTTGCTCGATAAGTATCGCGACAAGTCTCAGCCGTCGGGCTTCGTGCCGTACACCTCGCTGTCCCGCGCCGATGTCATCGCGATGGCCCAGTCGGTGCAGGCCGTCGCCGAGCCGTTGTCCCGCGTGGCGAGCAAGGTCGTCAACTCGTGACCGACGTGCCGCCCGCATCCGGGCCCAGCCGGCGCCGTTTCCTCGGCGTCGCGTTGGGCGCCGCGGGCGTGGCTGCGGCTGGGGGTGCCGGGTTCGGCGTCGCGCGGGCGACCGAACCCAGCGCCGCGTCGTCGGCCTCGGACCAGGTGCCGTTCTACGGCGAGCACCAGGCGGGCATCGCGACGGCTGCGCAGGACCGGCTCGCGTTCGCGGCGTTCGACATCACGACCACCGACGCCCAGGCCGTGCAGACCATGCTTGGCTCGTGGGCCGCAGCGGCGGCCCGGATGACCGCGGGCGAGGCGATCGGACCGACGGAAACCGCGCCGCAGGCGCCACCCGTCGACACCGGTGAGGCCTTCGACCTCAGCCCGGCGCAGCTCACCGTCACCGTTGGATTCGGGCCGTCGTTCTTCGACCACCGATTCGGCCTGGCCGGAAAGCGCTCGGCCGCGCTCGCCGATCTCCCCACGTTGCCCGGCGACGCCCTGGATCCCGACCGCAGCGACGGCGACCTGTGCGTCCAGGCCTGCGCGAACGACCCCCAGGTGGCCTTCCACGTCATCCGCAACTTCGCCCGGATCGGCCGGGGCACGGTGGTCATGCGTTGGTCGCAGCTCGGGTTCGGGCGGACGTCATCGACCTCGACGTCGCAGAGCACCCCGCGGAACCTCATGGGCTTCAAGGACGGGACGAACAACATCAAGGCCGAGGACACTGCCGAGCTCAACCAGTTCGTCTGGGTCGGTGACGAGACCGATCAGCCGTGGATGAAGGGCGGCAGTTACCTCGTTACCCGCCGGATACGGATGCTCATTGAGACCTGGGACGCGGATTATCTCGCCGACCAGGAGACGATCTTCGGCCGGCGCAAGGACACCGGCGCGCCGCTGACCGGGCGAGAAGAGTTCGACCTTGTCAATCTGTCGGCCGAAGCGCCGGACGGCAACCCGCTAATCAACGTCGACGCGCACATCCGGCTTGCCGCACCGTCTAGCCACGGCGGCCAGCGCATCCTCCGCCGCGGGTACTCCTACACCGACGGCACCGACCCGCAGACGGGGCAGCTCGACGCTGGCCTGTTCTTCATCGCCTTCCAGAAGGATCCGCGAGTCCAGTTCGTGCCGATTCAGCGCATGCTCGGTCAGCGCGACCTGCTCAACGAGTACATCAAGCACGTCGGCTCGGGGCTGTTCGCCGTGCCGCCCGGTCTGGGCGAGGTCGGCGACTGGTTCGGCAAGTCGCTCTTCAGCTGACCAGCACCCAATCTCTCGATCGATTTCAGACCTTGCCGGCTAGGTGAGCTTCTGTGTTCGTGGAACGCGCTCAGAGAGCGTGATGGCCGTGGGTGTGGCAGTGGTGAAGAGCGTGCCGTGGTGTTGGACCGCGGCTGCTGCCCAGGTCAGGGCGACGCTGACTGCTTCGTCGGTGTCGGCTGGTGCGGAGAGGTATCCGGCAAGTAGTGCGTCTCCTGCTCCGACGGTGCTGACAACCGTGTCGACGGGTGCGATGCCGTGGACTATTCGTGATGCGTTGACCAGGAGTGCGCCGTCGGCGCCGAGGCTGACGAGCACGGTTTTCGCGCCGCGTGTTCTGAGTTCGTGAGCGGCGTCGATGACGTCGCCGAGGGTGGTGATGGGTCCGCTGACGGCCTCGGCCAGTTCGTCGGTATTGGGTTTGATCAGGTCGGGCCCGGCGGCGAGCGCTTCGAGCAGGGGAGGTCCGGAGGTGTCGATGACGACTGTGGCGCCGGCGCGGTGGCCGGTGTCGACGAGTCGGGCGTAGTAGTCGTCGGTCAATCCGCGGGGCAGGCTGCCGCAGCCGGCGAGCCAGTGGCCGGCATGGGTGTGTGTGCGGGCGGTGTCGAGGAGTTGTTCACCTTCGCCATCGCTGAGTACCGGACCTTGCTCGTTGATTTTGGTGACGATGCCGTCGGGCTGGATGAGGCTGATGTTGATGCGCACCTCGCCGTTGATGGGCACCGGCTCAAAGCGGAGGCCTGTCCGGTTCAGCATCTCGGCCAGGTGCGCGCCCGCTGGCCCGCCGATGGGTAGCACGGCGGTGGTGGGCCGATGGTGGGCGGCGAGGGCGAGGGCGACATTGACGCCTTTGCCGCTTGGCTCACTCCAGCTCCGCGTGCTGCGGATGATCTTGCCGGGCTGCAGGGCGTCGACGAACACAGTGCGGTCCACGCTGGGGTTGGGCGTTACGGTGACGATCACGTCGTCTCCACGGTTACACCGGCGGCGGTGAGGGCCGTCTCGTCGGTGTTGCCGATGCCGGTATCGGTGATGAGCAGGTCGATGTCGGCCAGGTCGCCGTACTTGTGGGTGGTGACCTGGCCGATCTTGCTGTGGTCGGAGAGCAGGATCCGCTGACGGGCGCGGCCGAGCATGAGGTGTTTGATCGCGGCCTCGGCCGGATCCGGGGTGGTGAGACCTCGGTCCAGTGAGATTCCGTTGGCGCCGAGGAACGCGACGTCGACGTTGATCTCGTTCAGGGTGCGGGTGGCCCAGTTGTCGACTTCGGCGAGGGTGCGGCTGCGGACCCGGCCGCCGAGTGTGTGCACGGTGATGTTTGCCTTGCGAGCCAGGGCGAGCGCGATCGGAAGGGTGTTGGTGAAGACGGTGAGTTGCCGGTCGGGCGGGATGAGGTCGGCGAGGCGGCCGGTGGTGGAGCCGGCGTCGATCAGGATGGTCCCGGTCTGCGGAAGGTGGGCGACGGCGGCTTTGGCGATGCGGCGCTTTTCCTCGGCGTACTGGATGCGGGCGGATACATCAGGCTCGAAGATCAGACCCCGAACCGGGATGGCGCCGCCGTGGACACGGCGTAGCTGGCCCTGCCGTTCCAAGACGATCAGGTCCTTGCGAACGGTCTCACCGGTTACCGACAGCTCCTGCGCCATCTCTGCGACGTCGATGCGCCCTGAGGTCGCCAGTGCATGCAGGATCGCTTGTTGACGTTGGGCCGAGTAGAGGCGCTTGTCGTGGCTGGCATCCCGAAAGCCCTTCGCCGCGTGGTCCATTGCGTTCCTTGTCGTCGTGCGGATGGCGCGCCATTGTTCGTCCGTGCTTGATCCGGTCGGCACCGTTGTCACCGTGCCGGTGCGGTCGGCGTCACATGGTCGACCGCGGCTGGTCGAGGAAAGTCCGCGGGGGTGGCGTAGGTTCCGGCGGCCAGCCCGGCGAGCAGGGCGGCGCCGCGGGCGCCGGCTTCCCCGACGCGCGGAATGCGCAGGTCGCCGAGCGCGCGGCGTTTGAGCGTCAGCACGCCGGTGCTGTGTGTCCACCCCCCGGTCACCACGAGGTCCTGATGGGGTCCGCTGGCGCGGGTCATCGCGTCATGGATCTCGCGGCCCGCGTCGACGGCGGCGGTGAGAGCCGCCCGCCATACCTGAGCCGGTTCGATGTCGTCACCGATGTGGTGCAGGCCGACATCGACGCCGTCCGCGCCGGTGACGGTCAACTCGCCGGGTTCGGTCTTCAGCGCGGCGGCGTCGAGCGCCGGCAGGTCGGCTCGGCTGTGTCCGAGCAGCGCCAGGATTCGTTGCAGCACGAGGCCGCCGCGGGTCGCACCCAGCAGGCACCAGTGCTCGGGCAGCGCGTGCCACCCGACGGTGATCCCAGCCTCGGTGAGAGTGAGGACGTCGGCGTCAGGTAGGCCGGGTGGGATGGTCCGTACGTAGGCCTCGGCGGTGCCGCAGGAGTCAAGTTCGGCGTGGACTCGGGCGGCGTCGGCGCCGATCGCCGCGGCTTGGTGGTCGTGCCCGGCGACCGTGAGCACCGCGTCGGCCAGGCCGCGGATAGCCCAGTGATCATCGGCGGTGCCGACCGGCTCGCCGGAGGCGACCAGCTCGGGCAGCAGGGAGCGCGTCACGCCGCTCCAATCCATGGCTTGGTCCCACCAGCTGCGGGTCGAGAGGTCGAGCCATCCGGTGCGCGAGGCTAGTGACTGCTCGCTCACTTGGGCACCGCCGAGCGCGTGCACGATCCATTCCGCCACGCCCAGACGACGGACCGCGTGCTGAGCCGCCGGATCGTGGTCGAGGTGCCAGCGGTGTTTGGTGAGCGACCATTGCTGACGAAGCGGCAATCCGGTACGGACGCTGAACTGCGCGCCGAACGCAGCGCGAAGATCATCGGTCTCGGCCGCGTCTCTCGTGTCGTGCCAGGCGATCACCGGTGCGACCGGTGCCCCGTCCGGATTGAGCAGGATTCCGGACTCGGCCATGCTGGCCACTCCGACTGCGACGATCTGCCCGGCCGGCGCCGCCGCTACCGCGCTCGATAGCGCGGCCCGGGCGGCCGCCACCAAGTCCGCGCCGGTGGTTTGGGTGCCCAGCCCGGTGACTGCCCACCGAGTGGGCTCGCGCGCCGACGCGACCTCGTCGCCGTCCGGGGTCATCACCAACGCCTTGCACGACGTCGTACCGACGTCTAGCCCGACCAGCCACGGCTGCACCGGCCGCCTCCTTTCTGAAGGCCGCTACTTGGGAATCGTTGCTTGTGTTGTTGGTAATCTCTGTGTATCGTCGTGTTTCGTTGGAAACATGTCAAGCCGCGCGCCCGGACCAGGAGGATCGGCATGCCGCTGGTCACTACCCGCGAGTTGGTCGACCGGGCCGTTGCACGCCACAGTGCGGTCGGCTCGTTCAATGTGATCACTCTCGAACACGCCGAGGCCGTGATCGAGGGGGCCGAGCTGGCCCGTGCTGCGGTCATCCTGCAAATCAGCCAGAACGCGGTCCGCTTCCACCACGGACGTCTGGCGCCGATCGCTGCCGCGGCCACGGCGGTCGCGGACGCAGCCGCGGTGCCGGTGTCGGTGCATCTCGACCACGTCGAGGACGACGCGCTGCTCCGTCAGGCGAACACTGCCGGCATCAGCTCAGTCATGTACGACGCGTCCAAGCTCGATTACCACCAGAACCTCGAGAGAACTCGAGCCGCCCGCGAGTGGGCGCACGCGCATGGCCTCTACGTGGAAGCCGAGCTGGGCGAGGTCGGTGGGAAGGACGGTGCGCACGCGCCCGGGGTGCGCACCAAGCCGACCGAGGCGGCCGAGTTCGTCGCGGCCACCGGAGTCGACGCGCTTGCCGTCGCGGTGGGCAGTTCGCACGCGATGACCGATCGCAGCGCAGCACTCGATCACGCCCTCATCGCCGAGCTCGCTCATGCCCTACCGGTGCCACTGGTGCTGCATGGCTCATCCGGAGTTCCGGACCGCGAACTCTCCCAGGCGGTCCGAGCCGGCATGACAAAGATCAACATCGGGACCATCCTGAACGTCGAGTTCACCGCCGCGGTACGCGCCACATTGGCCGCCGACGAGAATCTCGTCGACCCGCGCAGATACCTCATGCCGGCTCGAACTCGCATCGCCCAAACCGTGGCACATCTCGTGCGCGTGCTGGCCCTGCAGTCCTAACTGCGTCCGCCTTCACCCACCGAAGGGTCCACCCTCATGAGCACATCACAGACGATGCGTCGCATCGTCGCCGACACAGCCGGCGTCACCGTCGTGACCGCAGAACGCCCCGAACCAGGCCCCCGGGACGCACTCATCCGAATGACTGTCACCGGCATCTGTGGTTCCGACATCCACGCCGTCCACGGCCGACACCCATTCGTCCCCCTCCCCTACCACCCCGGGCATGAGGTGGTCGGAGTGGTGGAATCGACCGGCGACGAGGTGACCACCGTTGCGCCCGGTCACCGCGTCACGATCGAGCCGACGCTCCCGTGCGGCCGATGCAAGATGTGCACCACTGAACGCTCGAACCTCTGCGAAAACCTGCAGTTCTTCGGCTGCGGATGGAACCAAGGCGGAATGGCGGACTACTTCACCATCCCCGCCGACAGGCTGCACCGGGTGCCCGATGATCTCGACGATGTCACCGCCGTACTCATCGAGCCGCTGTCCACCCCGGTGCATGCCGTCCGCCTGGCCGGCGGCGTCGCCGGAAAATCGATCGCCATCCTCGGTGCCGGCCCCATCGGGCTGCTGCTGCTGGCGGTCGTGCGCGCCCACGGCGCCAAACGAGTTGTCGTGACCGACGTTCTGCCCGCCAAGCGCGAACATGCGCGGTCATTCGGCGCGGACGACGCGGTCGACGCAACTGCCGAGGATGTCGTCGATCGCATCCGCTACACCCTCGACGAAAGCGCCGACATCGTCTTCGACTGCGTCGCCGTCCAGCCCACCATCACCCAGGCCATCACCCTCGCCAGCAAAGGCGGCACCGTCGTCGTGGTCGGGGTGGCCGGCCGTGAGGTGACCGTGCCGCTACCCCTGATTCAGGACCACCAGATCCGTATCCAGGGAAGTGCCACGTACCTCCCCGAGGACTACGACGAGTCGATACGGCTACTTCAAGCCGGAGCCATCCGCGCGTCCGAGATGGTCACCGCCGTGCACACCCTCAACAACGCCGCGGACGCGTTCGCTCAATCGGCAAGCGGAGAACACCTCAAGGTCCTCATCGTCGCCAACGACACGACAAACCCGACGTGACCTCGTAAGGCGCGGCTGCGATCACCGCTGACGGGCAGCCGATTAGCGGCGGCATCACCAGCCGGCTGATCCGGATCAGCGCCGACGAGCTGCAGACCATCCGAGACGTCATTGGCCTCGCATGCCAGATCGAGAAGGCACCCGCAGTGCGGGCCGCAATCAGAAGCAAACTCCTGAACAACCTCGTCCTCGACGCCCGCCTCGCCGAAGCATCGTCAAGCGGCACGGCATCCCACGACGGGACTATCACAGTAACCCCCCTCCGCTTGGTCAAGATGTCCTGTTGGCGACTATTCCCTGACAGCAAGACAATGCGATTGAATACGGATGGTGCTCAATTTTGCGATTGGATCGAGTTTCTTTGTACTGGCGTTGTTACCGCTTCCCGACAAAGGCACTCCAACCGCGGCTCATAAGCTTCGCTATACTGCTTATATTCTTTTGCTGCCAGGTATTACGATCTCGACAAGCGGTTGCAGCCGACAGCAGAAGGAGTCGACCCGGTTGAGGCAGGTTGCAGAGGGTGTGCTGATCGACGAGAGTGAGTTCATGCAGAGCAACGCCGTTGTCGTGCAAGGCCGGCCCGGCGTGTTGCTTATCACCTCGGGATACTCGACTCCGAAAGGGTTGTCCTCGCGAACGACCTTCGCGAGTTGAGCCAGCCGTTGTGGCAGGGTTTCTACGCATACGCATTGGGATCACCGGCTCTGGCATGCGTCGCTCGGCTCGGCCCCCCGTTACGGCACGGCCCGATGCGCCGCCACTGTCCGTGAGCGGCTGTCGGACGCGGGTGCGCAGGCCCGTATTGCCGGGCTGATACCGCCGGACATCGTCGAGCAGGTACCGCTGGACCTGCTTGGCCTAATTACCGGTCTGCCGGCCGAGATGGCGCAGATTCCTTGGGATGGCCCTCAAGTCCGGATTATCGAGCATCAAGCGCATGCCCTGGGCCATGCGGCACTGTTGATTGAGGAACGCGGGGTTCTCGTCGCCGGCGACATGCTTTCCGATGTCTTCGATTCCGATGCTCGACTTAAGCGGCGCCACTGACCCGATCGAAGACTATCTCGCCGCGCTGCGGCTGCTCGAGGGCGTGGCGGGCGACGTAGATGTCGTCATCCCCGGCCACGGGTCCATCGGCGGAACTGATCGGGTACACGCACGGATCGACCAGGATCGGGCGTATGTGCACGCCTTGCGTGACGCCGATATTGTCAATGATCCACGGCTCGGCCCATCGGCGTATGGGAAGGATTTCCTACCCAGCGTGCATGAACGGCAGCTACAGTAGTTCGCCTGAAAAGTGAGCGCGACGGGACGCCCGGCTAGTCTCGTTGCTGCAGAAGAACGTCCTCGACCACCCCCCTTGGCGCACCCGCGACGACCTGCGCGTAGCGATCGTCACCTGGGTCGAACGCACCCACCACCGGCGCCGGCGCCAGATCGCGCTCGGCCGATTGACCCCATCCAGTAGCGCCCATCGGCCCCGACCGAGTGGGCGGGTGCGCTCGGCGAGATCAGTTGTAGCCGAGATCCTGGCCTCGATTTTGCATAACCTGCCGCATGAGTCGGGGTGTGGGTGGGTGCGCGATGTGCCGCGGGTGTGCTGGTGCGCGGAGGCCGTCGAGGGCGAGGTCGGTGAAGCGGTCCATGCGTTTGGCGGAGTGTGCGGTGCGATGAACCAGACCAGCGTTGGCGATGAGCAGCAGGAGAATGTCTTGCGACGAATCGGGGCGCAGTTGGCCGCTGTCTTGGGCTCGCCGCGCGAGTCGCGCGAACGCGGCGTGCGTTCGGCGGCGCAGATCTTCCAGTTCGGGCGCGCCGGCAACCTCGGTGGTGAGCAGGTCGGCCAGACCGCGGTCGGTGGCCTGAAGGCGGCAGAGAAACTTGACGTGCGCCGCGAAGCCGGCCCAGGGGTCGGGGTTTCTGAGCGCCTCGTGGGCCGCGTCGAGGACGCGGTGGAGGGTGTCCGCGAACACGGCGCTGGCCAGCGCGCAGCGTGTCGGGAAGTGCCGGTAGAGCGTGGCGTTGCCTACCCCGGCGTACCGGGCGATGTCGTCCAGCGGGGCGTCGAGTCCACGCTGGCCGTAGACGGCATGGGCGGCGTCGATGAGCGACTGCCGGTTGCGCGCAGCGTCGGCGCGCAACCGGACATCGGCACGCTCTGTCCGCGGCATGGCTTCAGGCTACCCACTTGTGGGGATCACTCCCCGTTCTGTTAGCGTTCAACTATCCGTGGACGTGTCCCCGGAAGGCGAATCGGAGGTAGTTGATGCGGGCGTTGGCGGTGACGGAGCGAGAGGCGGCACCGGCGATAGTGGATCTCGAACCGCTGGAGCCCGGTCCGGCCGAAGTCCGGTTGAGCGTTCGAGCCGCGTCGATCAACGGTTTCGACCTCGCGGTCGCCGGCGGCTACGTCTGGGATCGCATGCCGCATAGCTTCCCGGTGATCTTGGGCCGCGACTACGCGGGCGTCGTGGCTACGGTCGGCGCCCAGGTCACCGGCGTCACGGTCGGGGACCGGGTGACGGGGGTGAACACGGCCATGGCGCTCGGACCAGGCCGATCGCCGAGCAGTATGTCGTACCCGCGGAGTCGCTCGCTGTGGTTCCCGCCGGGCTGAGCGATACGCAGGCAGCCGCGCTTGGCCTGGCCGGCATCACTGCTCTCGACGCGATCACCGAGTTGGGACTCACCACAGACGACACGGTGCTGGTAGTCGGCGCTAGCGGCGACGATGGTTCGCCGTGCAGCTGGCCGCCGCCGCGGGGGCACGGGTGATCGCGACCGCCCGGCCGGGTCCGGCGACCGTATTTGTGCGCGGACTTGGGGCCGCCGAGGTCGTCGATTACACCGGTGATCTGCGCGCAGCAGTGCGGGCGGTCGCCCCGGACGGGGTGAGTACGGTGCTGCACGCGGCCGGCGATCCCACCGCGCCGGCGGGTGTCCTGACGGCCGGGGGGCGATTCGTCAGCGTCCTGGGCGCCACCAGCGGGCAGATCGGCCGCGACGATGTCAGCGCCACCGGCATGATGGCCACCTACACGCCGGCGAAGCTCGCCGGACTGCTGGCCAAGGTCGCTACTGGCGAACTCACAGTGCCGATCGCGGCCAGCTACCCGCTCGCCGACGCCCCGGCCGCGCTCACCGCGTTCGGCCGCGGCGAGCTCGGCAAGATCGTCGTGACGGTGCCATGACCCACACCGACACCGACGAGCTCGTAGCCAGCACTGCACCGATCCCACGTCCGGCTCTCTCAGACACTTGCGGCGCTGTCCGACGACCAGGTGACCGAGCCGTCCTACGACGACGGCTGGAACATCGCCCAAGTGGCCTCCCACCTCGGCTCGGGCGCGGAGATCTTCGGCCTGTTCCTCGACGCCGGCCGGCGTGACACGTCCGCGCCGGGAGCGGAGCAGATCTCAGCCCGTCTGGTCGCGCTGAACTCAAACGGCCCGCGGAGCAGGCCCGTGACGCAGTAGGGGCTGACGCGCAGTTCCTGTACGCCGTAGACGCCCTCCCGGACACCGATCGGCAGGGCTGGCGGCTGGACATGTTCGGGGCCAAGCGAAACCTCGCCGGACTGCTGCGAATGCGGCTGGGCGAGCACGCGCTGCACACCTGGGACATTGCCGTCGCCCTCGACCCATCGGCGACCGTGCACGAGGCCGCCCTCATCCTGGACAGCCTGCCCGGTATCGCGGAATACGCCGGTAAACCCACCGGTGACACGCTCACCGTCGCCGTGCAGACCTACCTCCCAGCGGCCTCCTTCCGGATCGAGTTCCGCCCCGACACCATCCGGCTGACCGCCGGCGACGAGGATTCGGGAAAGGTTCGACTGCGGCTGCCCGCCGAGGCGTTCGTCCGGCTCGTCTACGGACGCCTGGACACTGAGCACACCCCTGCGACGGTGGAGAGCGAGAACGTTGAGCCCGACATGCTTCGCCGCGCCTTTCCCGGTCTCTGACTCGAAGGAGAACCCATGCGCCTAGCCATGCGGATCCGCGACCTCCCCACCCGGATCAGCACCGGCGCCTACATCCTGCACGCCGGGCTGGAGAAGTGGGCACGGCAGCGCCGAGCAAGCCGGGGCGGTACATGGCATGGCCGCAGGCGCCTATCCCTTCCTCGGCAAACTCAGGCCGCCCACCTTCCTCAAAGCACTGGCTGCTGGCGAGATCGCGACCGGCTCCGCACTGCTCATCCCGGTGGTCTCCAACCGGCTCGCCGGAGCCGCCCTGACCGGCTTCGCCGGCGGACTGCTCACCATGTACCTGCGCACGCCGGCGCTGCACAAACCCGGAAGCGTCTGGCCCACCCCCGCCGGAATCGGCGTGAGCAAAGACGTCTGGATGCTCGGCATCGGTGTCGGGCTGCTCACCGACCGCGCCCACCGCGCAGCAGCACACGACTGATGCCCCTCAGCCAACAAGAGCTATGGCAACTCGTCACCGCTGACCGCCAAGGCGTGCTCGCCACCATCAACCGCGACGGATCCCCACACCTGACGAACGTCCTATACCTCGCCGATCAAGCCACGAAGACTATCCGCATCTCCACCACAGACGACCGCACCAAGGCGCGCAACCTCGCCCGCGACACCCGCGCCGCGCTGCACGTCACCGGCGAGGACTTCTGGCGCTACGCCGTCGCCCACGGCCAGACCAGCCGCTCACCCGTCGCAACCACGCCTGGCGATCAGGCCACCAACGAACTGTTCACCGTCCACGTCGCCTTCTACGGCGCCCTCGAACGGGCGAGCTTCGACGAAGAGATGATCAATCGCAGGCGGATCGTCATCCGACTGCACGTCGCCCGTCTCACCGGAGTAATCG
>CAVZYJ010000003.1:0-104406 GCA_963779485.1 uncultured Actinomycetota bacterium
CATATCGACGGGTAGGCGCGCACGAGGGTAGGAGCCGACCGCCACCAAGGATCTCGCAGTCACGTCGGTGCGTGGTACGACTGCTGGCGGTGCAATGGATAACTATGCGACGGCACTCGCGTAGCGAATGCCCGGATTTGCCGCTGCGAGTGCGCACTCGTGCGTATGAGCCGGGAACTTCAGGCTTGTGGACTCTGCTCTCGGCGCATGACTCGAATGGGCGGCCGGCTAGTCTCCTGCCTCGCGGCGCTAACTTCGCGTCTTAAGAGCATGGTCGGTCCGGACCCCGTTGCATAGTTGATCTTGTTCAGTCCGCAAACAGTCCGCAAAAAGTCCGTAAGAGATCGAGGTTGGCCGTGATCAGCCAACATTGGTCAACGCAACGTAGGCCAGCAAACACGGGGCTTAGAGGCCTCGAGGCCAGGAGTTGCGGGACCCGCGATCTTTGCCCTGAACAGCTTGACACGGTAGGGGTCGGCAGTTCAATCCTGGCATCGCCCACCTAGAGGGCCCGGAATCACTGGCTTCCAGTGGTTCCGGGCCTTATTTTGTGCTCTCGCTGACCACTGAACTTTAGATGTAATGCTCATCGTCGTTCGTGATCTTGAGCGGAAGTCCTGAAACCCCGCGATTCCAGGGGTTTGAGCGTCAGGGACGACTTATGACCGGCTGTGGAACATGATCAAATCAGTCTGCGTGCAACAAACGTGCAACACCAGCTCAAGCGTCGGCCGTACTCGCCCACCGTTCGGGCCGTAGATGTCGAAGGCGTCGATCGTGCAGAGGTGCTTGCGTGAGTTCGTCCTTTGTCGATGTCGGCCACGTCGACGGTGTTGCACGCGCGTTGCACCAGCGGTTCACATCGGCTGGCCAGGTGGCCGCCAGGCCCACCAGTACTGGGGGAGAGGCGATTCGACGAACTCGTGAGCACTACCGCGGATGAGGAGGTGTCGCTGTGTCGCACACGCCGGTCAAGTACACGCGGAGACGATGCTGTCGCCACGGCCCGTGCAAGCGCGGAATCCTCGCCAGAGGCGACGGGTCGAACGGAGCGCACTACACCCGGACACGGCTCCCCGACTGATGTCACCATCACCGCCGAACACGGCGCCGACCCTGTTGAGGTCCCGGCGGCCTCCTCGCCCGACAGGGCGTCCCAGTAACGGATCCCCTCAATGACTGCTTCCGGGCACGGTGCCCCAGCCTCGTCAGCGCGGTGTGATCGGCGCGTCCCTGCGGGGGCGCCCCCAGTCGAAATGGGTAGGCGATGGTTCGGGCGACGGAACTCGGCGGCTTCGGGCTCGACGAGTTCAGCAACAAGAAGCTCGGTATTGCGTGACCCGACCGGGTCGACGGTGCTTGTATGACCGAGAGGACTGAACCAGCACGTCCAGAGAATGGGACCTCGTATGACTACGTATCAGGTCGGCTATCTGGTCGGCAGCCTGTCCAGTACGTCCATCAACCGCGTCCTTTCCCGGGCGCTGATCCGGCTGGCGCCGTCCGACCTCGAGTTCACCGAGATACCGATCGGGAACCTCCCGCTCTACAGCCCCGATCACGACCAGGACTATCCGCCCGAAGCGACGGCGCTGAAGGAGGCGATCGCGCGCTCGGACGCGCTGCTCTTCGTCACGCCCGAGTACAACCGCTCAATACCTGGCGCGTTGAAGAACGCCATCGACTGGGCGTCACGTCCGTGGGGCAAAAACTCCTTCCACCACGTCCCGGCCGCGGTCATCGGGGCCTCCATCGGCCAGATCGGAACCGCCGTTGCCCAGCAAAGCCTCCGAGGGGTTCTCAGCTTCTGCAACGCCCGACAGATGACCGCGCCCGAGGCCTACATCCAGTACTCGCCGGAGAGGTTCACTCCCGACGGCGAAGTCACCGACGAATCGACTGCGGCGTTCCTGCGCGACTTCATGGCTGAGTTCCGCGAGCACCTTGCGCGGGTGCTGATGGTCATCTCGAGGGAGAACCTGTAGGGGACTGCTGAATTACGTAGCTCTGGCGGGCGAGGCTGAACAGGGCGGCGCCGGGTGTCTTATGGCGGTGCAGCCGCGAGTCTGGGTAACGATAGTCGAACGACGAGCGGGCCTCGCGTCGGCCCTGGTTCTCGACCCGTGAGCGGCCGCGGGCAAGGCGTGTGTTCAGGCCACGGCCCATCCGTAGTGGGTGGTCGGGCCGAGGTATGACGGGCGCCGGCAGCAGGTTGTGAGCGCCGGCGCGGTGGTGCCGCCAGTGGTCGTTTGTGATCACGTCGCGGTAGCGGACTTTGCGGTTGTCGCGAGTAAGCCAGGCGATGGACCTCTGAGCGTTTCTCGACCGCACCACAATTAGGCGGGCTTGGTGACGCGCTGCGCCAGGACGTCGGCGGTCGTCGTCAGATGGGCGATCTTGGTCAGGTCGTAGCTGATCGCTGCGTGCTGCCAGTCGGCGTTGACGCTCGGTGTGGCGTCGGCGACGAGGAACGTTCGATAGCCATGATCTGCGGCATCGCGAACTGTGTGTTCGACAGCCATGTTGGTCCAGACCCCGGCGACCAACCCGGTCTCGACGCCGAGGTTGCGTAGCAGGATGTCGAGCCCCGAGCCGTTGAAGGCACTCATCCGGTTACGCAATAGCACCGGCTCATCCTCGTGGGCTTCGAGACCCTGAAGTGCAGCGGCCCCCACGACCCCAGCCGCAGCGACTCGGGACCGATCATGCCGAAGATTGGCGCGTTGCTTTCGCCGAAGTCCCGGCCGAGGAAGGAGACGATCTGGTTGTGGATGACCGGGACATCGTTGCCGCGAGCCCAGTCCAGCAAGGGCGCACACGTGCTCCACCAGCCCCTGCTCCGCGGCGTGGGCGGCCGCACCACCTGTGGCAGCGAAGGCCCCGTCGGGGTGCATTGTCGTTCTGCAGGTCTATCAGTACCAGGGCGGTGCCGCTGGCAGGGTCGGGCACTGGGCTCATGACGGCTCCTTGAGTTGTGTCGTGGGCGCGCATCGACGTCAATCACTCCCCCATCAGGTCGGCCCCGGCCGCCCAGGCTCTCAGGCTCAGAAGACGAGGACTGGTTTTACGACTGCACCGGATGTGGAGTCCGCGAAGGCGGTGTTGATGTCGGCGAAGTCGTAGGTCTTCACGAGCTTGTCGATTGGGAACAGACCCTGCTTCCACAGCTCGATGAGGCGCGGGACCATCTGTTGCGGCACCGAGCTGCCCTGAACGATTGTCCGGAAGTTCCAGCCCTTCAGCAGCGAGCCGCCGACCTCGAAGGACGCCTACGTTCCGGGAGCCATCGCGGCGACCGTCGCCAACGAGCCTCGAATCGCGAGCCCGCCCGCGAGGTTGCCGAGCGCCCGCGGGCTGTCTGTGGTGTTGAGGATGAAGTCGACGCCGCGTGGCCGTTGGCGAGCCGCTGCAGCTCTGCTCAGGTCGTTGACTGTCGTGGGGCGCCCCTGCTCGGGCTACGCCCACGTACGGTGAAGTCCTTCGAACCCTAGTTCGGCTCAAAGGGCACTAACTCCGAGGTCGGCGGGAGGCGGCTTCGAAGAGTTGCTTCGCTTCGGCTCGGCCTTGCGGTCGCCCAGAAAAGCCTAGGATCCGCAGATGGGACGTCCCCGGGCGGGCGGAATCCTCACCAGAGGCAACGGGTCGGACGGCGTGCACTACGCCGGACCCGGCTCCGCCCGACTGGGGACACCATCACCGCTGAACACGGCAACGTCCCCGTCGAGGTCCCGCCTTCATCCTCGCCCGACCGGGTGTCCCAGTGACGGATCCCCTCACTGACTGCTCCTGGGCAGAGCGCTCCAGCGACGTCCTCGCGTGTGATCGGCGCGTCCTGCGCCCAAAAGCAGCTTACTGCCGCGAAGCCTCGTTGCCGTTGGACGCTGTCGTTGGACGGGGCGCGCGACTGCGGTAGGGCGACGCCACCGCTGCAGCGGGATCCAGTTTCAGCAGCACGGCGTTGGTGATGTCAGCGAGTTGATCAATTTGGGCGGGCGTCAGAGCGTCGATGACGTGTGCTCGCACGTTCGCGACGTGTCCGGGTGCAGATTGTCGGACCTTGCGCCAGCCCGCTGCGGTCAACCTGACGTTGGTGGCCCGCGCGTCCTGAGGGCACGGAAACCTCTCGATCAGCCCGCGACCCTCGAGCCGTTGGGCCACGTGGGACAGCCGGGGCAGCGTGGCGTTGGTCTGTGCGGCCAGGGCCGTCATCCGGAGCGTTCGCTTCGGCGCCTCGGACAGCATCGCGAGCGCGTAGTACTCGAAATGGGTGAGGTCGGTATCGCGCCGAAGCTGGGAATCCAGCACTCCGGGCAGCAGCTCCAATACGGCGGCAAGACCGACCCACGCCGCCGACTCGCGCTCGTCCAGCCATGGTGTATCCACTGACACATCATCGCACGGAAAGGTTGTACCTTCAACTGAATGCGTGTACCGTGACAGTTGTAGCGACAACCAAATGTCGCGTAGACTTAGGAGCGGGTCATGACTCACCTCAGCATCATCGGCACCGGCAACATGGGCCAGGCCATCGCCGGCATCGCGGCGAAGGGCGGCAACACTGTGGAGCTGTTCAACCAGGAGCCGACGCCGACAAGGCCGCCGCCAGCGGGGACATCGTCGTGCTGGCGGTGCCGTATCCGGCCGTCGCGGATGTCATCGCCGCCCGTGGCGACCAGTTCGCCGGCAAGGTCGTTGTCGATATCACCAATCCCCTGAACTTCGAAACGTTCGACTCGCTGGTGGTGCCCGCCGACGGCTCGGCCGCAGCCGTGATCGCCGCCGCGTTGCCGCAATCTCGCGTGCTCAAGGCGTTCAACACCACGTTCGCGGGCACGCTCGCTGCCGGCACCGTCGGCTCGGTTCCGACCACCGTTCTCATCGCCGGCGACGACGCGGACGCCAAGGCGCTGCTCGCTGGCGTGGTTACCGCGGGCGGCCTGCACGCGATCGATGCCGGCTCCCTGCGCCGGGCGCGCGAGCTCGAGGCTCTGGGTTTCCTTCAGCTGACGCTGGCCGCCGGCGAGAAGATCTCCTGGACCGGCGGGTTCGGCGTCATCGCCTGATCGCACCCACCTACTCGCACCCGTCTTCAGGAGTCGCAATGACCAATCCTGCGTATCGCAACGGCACCGCCGCTGCCGATGCCCGCATCGACGTGCGACACCCGTTCGCCGCCCACCTGCGCCGTGCTGCCGCCGCCGAAAGAGCAAATGCTCACCAGGTGTGGACTCCTGAGGACGGCCCGCTGCCGAGCCTGTACATCAGTCACGGGGCTCCGATGCTGTTCGAGATGGCCGACTGGATGACCGAGCTGCATTCCTGGGCGCGGCAGTTGCCCAAACCGAGAGCCATTCTGATCGTCTCGGCACATTGGGAATCGGCACCACTGACCATCAGCAGCCGTCAACCCAGCGAACTCGTCTACGACTTCGGCGGGTTCGACCCGATGTACTTTCAGATGCGCTACGACACCCCGCCTGCCTCTGAACTTGCCGGCCAGGTCGGCAGCCTGATGCCGGATACCGAGCCTCTACACGAGCACCGAACCCGCGGCCTGGACCACGGCGCTTGGGTACCGCTGAAGATCATGTATCCCGGAGCCGACATCCCCGTCCTGCAGCTCAGCATGCCGACGCACAAGCCGGACCGGCTGCTGGACCTGGGCCGACGGCTGCACGCACTGCGCGACACCGGCGTCCTCGTGATCGGCTCGGGCTATATGACCCACGGCCTTCCCTTCCTCGACTGGACTCATCCCGACAAGGTGCCGGCCTGGTCGGCCGACTTCGACCTCTGGGCTAAGGACGCACTCGCGCGCGGCGACATCGACGCACTGTCCGACTTCCGGGCCCAAGCACCTGGCATGCCCTACGCGCACCCCACCGTGGAGCACTTCACCCCGCTGTTCGTCACCCTCGGCGCCGCCTCCGACCCGACGGAGCCGCCAACCACCGCCATCGACGGCTACGCCATCGGCCTGGCCAAACGCTCGTTCCAGGCTGCCTGACCTATCGGCTGCCGGCATCGCATCAACCCATCGGAGTCCATATGACCGCCGTCCTACCTGACCCAGTCGTCCGCACCGCCGGCAGCACCGATCCAGCGGCCCCACTGATCGTCCTGCTGCACGGCCGGGGATCCAACGAGCGCGACATCATCGAACTTGCACGGCACCTCCCACAGAGCGCGGGCTATGCCGCGCTTCGGGCACCGATCGCGGAAGGGCCGGGGTTCGCCTGGTTCGCCAACCGAGGCATCGGCCGACCGACCGCGGAATCGCTGCGCCGAAACATCGACTGGTTCACGTCCTGGCTCGACAACTTCGCGCCGGGACGCGAGGTCATCCTCGTCGGATTTAGCGGTGGCGCGGCGTTCGCCGGTGGACTCCTCCTCGATCAGCCGTCGCGCTACTCCGGCGCGGCCATCCTCTACGGCACGTTGCCGTTCGACGCGGGCGTGCCGGTCACCCCAGGTCGCCTCGCCGGCATCCCGGTCTTCGTCGCGCAGGGGGATCAGGACACCGTCATCCCGCGCGAGTTGCTCGACGCCACCTGGGGCTACCTCACCAACCCGTCAGGCGCGCCCGCGTGGGCAACCCGTTACCCGGACGGCCACGGCATCTCGACGTCCTCCCTATCCGATCTGGCCGGCTGGCTGCAATGGCGGCTCGCCTATCTCTCCGAGCACGGACCGGGCTCAGACGTCAACGTCCCCTGGCCGGGTCTCCCTGGCGGCGTCCTGCCCGAACGGAACGGATCGCCTCCGCAGGTCAGCACGAAGACGCCGCAGGAGCAGCTGACCCAGAACAGCCCACCGGCCCTGCAAGAGGACCTCTTCGCGCGACTGTCGGCCCTGCCGGGCGTGGCGACACGGCCGTCGGCCATTTCCGTACCCGGGGCGCGCGCGTTCACGCTGACGAACGGGTCGGGCCCCCGGGACGCGTTCCTCGTTGCGCAGGTGGGGGAGTTCGCGCATCTGCACCCGAGCTACGACGGCTCGTTGCACGTCGCGCTACCTCCAGGCATGGCCGCGGACGTCGTCAGCAAAGGCTGGGGCGTGGCACACCCGCTGGCCGGTCTTCGGGTCACGCCGGGAATGGTGATGATCTTCGGTCCGCGGACTCAGTCCGAACTCGACGTGGTCTCCGCCGTGATGGCGCTCAGTCGTTCCTGGGCCGCCAACGGATAGTCAGGGGAACTGCCCAGGGCGGTTGACGGCCCAGCACTGCCTGATCGGCGCCTCTGACGATGATCTTGGTCTCAGGCAGATTATCCCATCATGAGACGACGCTCCTCGCGAGATGCTCCGCAGCGAGATCTCGTCACGCTGGTCAGAGTGCTGAGCACGTTCGTCGGGCGTGTCAGTCTGGTCCTCTCCCATCAGAACAGGAGCGAACAGTGCGCGCAGCCTGGTATGACCGGCAAGGGCCGGCTGGCGACGTAATGCAGAGCGGCGAACTCCCCGACCCCGAGCCGGCACCCGGAGAGGTCCGAGTCCGGGTGCGGCTGTCGGGCGTGAACCCGGGCGACACGAAGAAGCGGGGGGCTGGCTCGGCTCGAGCATGCCGTTCCCGCGGGTGATTCCGCACAGCGACGCCGCCGGGATCATCGACGCGGTCGGTCCCGGTATGGACGGGGGCCGCATCGGCGAGCGGGTGTGGCTCTTCGGCGCCCAGTCCTACCGCGCCTACGGTACCGCGGCCGAGTTCACGGTCGTGCCGAGCGACCTGGCCGTCGACCTCCCCGATGCGGTCGGCGACGAATTGGCCGCCTGTCTGGGGATTCCAGGCATCACGGCACACCGGGCTGTCTTCGCCGACGGGCCGGTCTCCGGGCGGACCGTACTGGTCCACGGCTCGCTCGCGGTGCAGCTCGCCGTGTGGGGTGGCGCGACGGTGATCGCGACGGTTCGACGCGCTGACGACCTCGTATCCGTCGGTGTGCCGGCGGTCGCGCTGGACGGACGCGATCCCGCGCAGGCGATCCGCGACCTCGCACCAGACGGCGTCGATCGAGTCGTGGAGGTCGCGCTCTCCGACAATGTCGACCTGGACGCGGCCGTCGTCGCCAACGGCGCGGTCATCGCGGCCTACGGCACCCGGGACGGCAAGCCGCAGCTTCCGTTCTGGCCAATGCTCTTCGACAATGTCACCGTCCGGCTCCTCGGTAGCGACGACTTCCCGCACGCGGCGAAACAACAGGCCGCAATCGATCTGACCGCGGCCGCTGCCGACGGCGCGGTGTCGGCTGTCGTGGCCGAGGCTCTGCAGCTGGACCGTGTTGCCGCAGCACACGACCTCGTTGACTCCGGAGTGCGCGGACGCGTGCTGGTCGACCTCACCAAATGATCGTCGTGCAGCTCTTCCAGTTACATGAAACCAAGGCATCGAGGTAGGCCGCGTCCGAGGGTCGGTTGAGCGAATCGTTTCCCGTCCGTTGTTCGGTGACATCGTGCCTATAGGCGCCCCTAGACACCACGATCCTTTCGGCGCGTCCAGACCGTTGCAGTGCGGGGGTCGCAGCCGGGCTGCAGCTGACGGGCGCGCAGAACTGGAAAGGCTCGCCCCCAGCTATACCGCACCCGGATCACACGGGTCGTTCGGGTTCTCGTGCGGTCGAGTGCGTCCAGGGCGGAGTCGTCGTGGTCGATGGTCCGGCTAGGTTCGGGCCGTCGTTGGGCCGAGGCCGGCAGACCAGGCGCGGCCCTACGCAGGCCCGATCTCGCCCGAGGCGTGCGCGGGGATCGCAGGTCCTGCCGACCTGGGAGAGAACGTCGCGGGCGTCCAAGGCGACTCGCTCGTCGTCTCCCGGCTCCGCAGGCGGCGTAGATGCCACCAGCAGGGTCGGGTCGGCTCGCGCAGTGTTCGATCAGAACGTTTCCGGCATGATGAAGGGGCTTGACTCGCGATGGCAGAGGCAGAGTGTTTCATCAGCGCGTGCCATCAACTAACGCCATCGCGCTTCGGGCCCGCCTTGCCGAGGCAGGTGCCCGGTCCGACAACGCCGGGATGCGTGCAATGGCCGTGCAACACCAGGACCGCATGCAACCGTCGCAGCCAACGTGACCAACCTCCAGGATGCCGGTGGCCAGCGGCGTCGCGAGCAACCAACGTGGCCAACGCTCGACGGAAAACGTTGACACGGTAGGGGTCACTAGTTCAAACCCAGTATCGCCCACTTAAGTGATCTTGATAGAGGTCCCGTATTTCCTGGCCTGTACGCACCTGACCGGAAACACATCAAGATCGATTGCCCTCAGAGTGCCCTAGTGGACGCGGAGAGCGATCCACGGTCCAGGCTCGCCCGCGGCGTTACGGGGCCGGACGAACATGCCGCCCTGCTCCCGGTAGGCGGGTTCGGCGGCGAGTTTGGACGCAAACGGCGGCGAGGAAGGTCTCAAACTCCGCGGGGGTGAACTCGACCACCGCGTAACCGACCTGGCCGTCCCCGGTGAGGCACGACGACCGTAGCGCGACCAGGCCGCGCTCCCCGGCTTGCGCGGCACTGGCTCATAGCCTGCCCTTGCCTCGGCTCGGAGTTGACGATGAGCCGTATTGGGGCCCGACACCGAGATCCAATCCCGTATCACGAGATCGTGGCCCATCGGGCGGTCGCCGTAGGGTTGATCTCATGAGCAAACCGATCACGATCGAGCGCCGTCATGGTGCGACGTTGTGATGCGCGTCGACGAACTCCGATCGCTCAGCCTGTTCGATGGTCTCAATGACGATCAGCTCGCCGAGCTGATCGAAGACGGTGCTGAGGTTCGAGTCGAGCCCGGTGTCGAACTGTTCCGAGAAGGGGAGCAGGCGGACTTCTGGTGGGTGCTTCTCGACGGCGCTATCGAGCTGGTGCGGCGCATCGACCGGGAGGACACCGTCGTCGCGCGGATGGATGTGCCCGGACGCTGGGCAGGCGGATTCCGGGCGTGGGATGAGCAGGGCGTGTACCTCGCGACGGGACGTGGAGTCATCCCCGGGCGGGCGCTCCGGGTGCCGGCGGGAGTACTCCGTGAGCGGTCCAACGACTGGTTCCCGTTCGCCGCGCATCTGGTCGAGGGGCTCTACCACACCGCGCGCTTGATCGAGTCAACGGCGCGACAGCGCGAATCTCTCGTCACACTTGGCACGCTTGCGGCCGGTCTCGCGCACGAGCTCAACAATCCCGCCTCAGCTGCGACCCGGGCCGCCGACGGACTCGAAGCCGCATCTCAGACGTTGCTCGCCTCCGCCGAGCGGTTGATTCGCGACGGCATTCCCGCTGAACGGTTCGCGGCCCTCGAGGCGCTGCGCCGCGAGATCGAGCAGCGGACGGCGGCCCATGATCCGATCAAGCTAGCGGATCAGGAGGACGCCTTGTCGTCGTGGCTTGTCGGGCACGGCGTAGCGAGGGAGTGGGCCATCGCCCCGTCGCTCGCCGCCGCCGGGGTCGATGTCGCCTGGTGTGAGAGGGCAGCGACCGTATTGACGGAGTCTGCGCTCGAGCCAGGCCTGGAATGGGTGGCCAGTGCGGTGTCCGTTGCCTCGCTGCTTTCAGAAGTCAAGGTGTCGACCCGGCGCGTTTCTGAGCTTGTGGCCGCGCTCAGGTCCTATTCGCAGATGGACCGTGCGTCGATTCAACTGGTCGATATCAGGGATGGCATCGAGAGCACGTTGGCGGTGCTCGGGCACAGGCTCACGGACGGTATCTCGGTACTGCGCGACTATGGCACCGACGTCCCCCGGATCGAGGCCTACGCCGGCGAGCTCAACCAGGTATGGACAAAGGTCATCGAGAACGCCCTGGATGCGATGGACGATGCCGGTGCTGGAACGCTTCGCATACGGACACGAGCGGACGGAGCGGACATCGTCGTCGAGATCAGCGACACGGGAGTCGGCATGTCACCTACAGTCACGACCCGCGCCTTCGATGCGTTCTACACAACGAAGGAGGTCGGAAAGGGCACCGGGCTCGGCCTCGACATCGCTCGACGGATTGTGGAGAGGCGACACGGCGGCACGATCTCTATCGATTCCCGGCCCGGCGAGACTGTGCTGCGGATTCGGATACCAGTCGCGCAGGTGCCCCCCAGTAAGGCTGGCTGATTCGCCGCGTGCAGTCGGATCCGCTTGACGTGCTCACGTAAGGTGCGGACATGGCACAGATGAGCATGAATCGAGTCATTCACAGCGCCCTTCGGCGTGATCTCGCGCGATTCGACACGGCTCTTGGGCTATTCGTCGAGGGCGATTCGCGGCGGGCCGAGCAACTGTGGACAGCTTGGGAGAACTTCGACGATCAGCTCACGACCCACCACGTCGACGAGCACAACATCGTATGGCCGACGCTCCGACAGCTCGGCATGAAGGAAGACCTGATCACGCAGTGGGATCACGAGCACGAGCAGCTCGCGGAGGGGTTGCGCACCACGGGTGATGCGATGCGGGAGTTGCGCCGCTCACCCAGTGCGGCGAATGCCATGTCCGCGAGTGACGCGCTGGCGAAACTCAGCGAGGTGGCAAGTAAGCACCTCGACCACGAAGAAGCCGACCTCGAGCCGTTCTACCTCGCCCGGAAGGACACTCCGGAGATCAAGGCGATGAATCGGAAGTTCTCCCGGGTGAAGCCGCCGGTCGCGGGCACATTCTTCGCGTGGTTGCAGGATGGGGCGACTGCCGATGACCTGACCGGTCTGAAGCAGACCGTCCCACCACCGGTCGTGGCAGTCCTGACCACCCTGTTCGGGCGGTCGTACCGTCGAACGATCGCGCCGGTGTGGGCTGCCTATGGGTGAGCCTGTCGGTCCTATCCGTGAGAACCTATGAGTCCTCGTGATCTTCGACTTATTTGCTCCTGACAACCGTAAGTCCAAGATCATCAGCGTAGGTTGACGGCGAACGGGGTTGGCCGATCTCAATCCGGAAGTCATCAAAGCCACGAACCCCTCGTGGTTGCAAGGTGATCGCGGTAAGTCGATCGCCGAGACTGGTCTCGCGGCCCGTGAGGATGTCCTTCGCGAACCACGCCGATGCCTTGTACTCAAGGAGCGTTCCGCCGCCACCAGTCGCGAAGGGGTCGGATGAGGTCGACTGCGCCACGACTAATCACTACCAAACTAAGAGCCGCCAGCCAACGCTTGGATATTCTCAAATAACGGATCGCGAAACCCCTGTCGGCACGGTTGTGCTGCCTCTCCCGGTAACTCTCTCCTGACGGATCGTGCAGGCGCAACGGCTCAGCCATCTCTTGGGGTCCGCCATGTCAGGCCCGCTGATCGTCTGCCATTAGCCGAGCACGCCAGCTGCGACCGGGAGGGTGGCGTGGACGAGCGCGACCACCACGCCGCCGGCCGTTTAGCTCTCGTCCCGTGGAAAGCTCACGAACCACGAGTACGGCCTGCGGGGCAGCGTCGTCTCGGCACCGTCGACCCATGCGCGGAACGTGCCGTCGATGCTCGCGACGTGGACCGGGGTGTCGTGCTCGACGAGTAGTTGACAGCGTTGCCTGGCTGGGCCGCCGCGGTCTGGGCAGCGGTAGCGGTCGAGCAACTCGGGGCCGACCGGGCTCGTCATGCATGCATCATCGCTCGGGCGTCCGACAGTGGCGGGCCGCGAACAGACACGACGGTTGGTCTGGCGTGTCGCCTGCGGCGTGGGTCAGACTGTCCGGCGCGGCCCGGTTCTCGGCAGCGCGGAGCCGGTCACGGGGGGCCGACCAAGACGTCCGCGACGTAGAGACGCCCTGCCAGTTCTTCTCGGGCAGGGCGTCTCTACTGGCGTCGCGTGCCGTCAACGCTCCGTGTCGAGAGCCGCGCAGAAGGCCGCAGCCGCTGCGTGCTCAGCCTCACCCAGCTGCGTCAGCTTCTCGCATGCCTCGCGGGTCAGCCGTTCCACACTGTCGGGTCGCGGGACTGTCGGCAGCCAAGCTCCCCCGACGTACGGGGCGGCTTCGTCGTCGTAGGCCCGCTTGGCGTCCCGCCATGCGTCCTGTGCCGCGATGATCTCCTCACGTGTGGCCATGCTGCCCCTCCCGTGGCTCGTCTATGCGTCAGACTTGCGGCGCGCTCGTCCCGGCATCCCTCCCGCTAAGGCGGGCCGCCCGGCATCTCGGAGGGATGGCGCCGGCCGGACACCGCCCGGCGCGTCCACCCTGGTGAGTACGCGCCGAGCGGTGTCCGAACCAATGTCTACCCTCGCGGTCTGCTGCTCTAACGGGTCTAGTCAGACAGCAGAGCGTCCCGCCACCCGATGCCGGGGGTGAGCGGGACGCGCTTGTTTCTGTCAGGCCGGGTACGTCTCAGCTTGCGGGCGGCTCCTAGTGGGTCTCCAGGTCGGCGACGGTCTGCCATTCGCCGAGCACGCCCGCGGCAACGGCGAGGGTGGCGTGGACGAGCGCGACCTGCACGTGGCGGTGTCGCTCGGCGCTCCGCTTGACGAGTGGCAGGGCGGCGAGGATCCGTTCGGCGTCGGCGAAGTGCTCGCCCGCCGTGGCATTGGGTGGTTGGGTGGTCATCGGGTCATCTCTCCCTGTGTAGGCAGGTGGGGTGGTCAAGGCCCGGTCGTCCTGTTCGCGCACGCGGCCGGGCCGCCTTCCGTCTCTAGACATCCTTCCGCAGGTCGGGGGTCATTTCGATCGGGTCCGGCGCCGCATCGGGACGACGTTCTCCCGGCCGACGTTCATCGATTGCACCAGGGCGCGGGCGTCTTCGGGGTCCGGGTGCTGGTAGCGGTGGGAGACGGCCAGTGTGGTGTGCCCGGACCAGCGCATCAGTTCGGCGGGTGTGACGCCGGGCAGCGCGGCGTAGGCGGTGATGCCGGTGTGGCGCAGGTCGTGGAATTTCAGGTCGGGGCGCCCGGCGGCCTCCCGGGCTGGGTAGAACGCGTCGTAGAACGTGGCCGGGCGCAGGTACCCGCCGAGCACTCCGGGAAAAACGAGGGAGTCCAGGTCGGGGCAGTACTTCTCGAGGTGCTCGCGCAGCGGTTCGACCAGCCCAGCGTGAAACGCGACCTCGCGGGTGCCGGCCGCGCTTTTCGGGTCGCCGACGATCTGCTTGCCGTCGGCGACCACAACGGCCTGGTCGATGTGCAGGACCGCACGGTCCAAGTCGATGTCGCGGCGGCGCAGCGCGGCCAGCTCGCCGAGACGCAACGTGGCCCAGGCGCCTAGCAGGATCATCGGCGCGTATCGGTCGGGCATATTGGCGGCGATCGTGTCGACCTCGGCCGGTGTCGCGATCTTCACCTTCTTGACAATTTTCGCGGAGCCTCCGGCGCGGATGGTGCAGGGGTTAGGTGCTGTGCTCACGGCTGGTCGTGATCCTTAGCGGGGCGCCGGATCGCCTAGACTTCAGGGCATCCGGGCTCCGAATGGGCCGACGATAGATCGGCCAACTTGGCCAATGTCGCCCGCGTGCAACAAACGTGCAACACCAGCTCGAGCGCCTGCCGATTCTCGATTGCCGTGTAGGCCGGCCGATGTCGACGGTGTCGGTCGCGTAGGGTGGTTTCGCCAGGTCGCCCTGATCGGTGTCGGCGACGACATGGTGTTGCACGTCGGTTGCACCTGAGGTCAGAGTCGACTGTTCGGGTATCCGACGTGCCCGCGAATGCTGGGGGAGAAGTGCTCGCACGACTCGTTGAGCATTACCTGGAAACGGTAGGGGTCGTCGATGCTTGGGTCGTCGGCCTGGCCGAAGCAGATCGCCGAATATCGCGTAAGATCATTTTATGAGTGTGGTTCTTGTGTTTGTCGTTATGTGCGTCAGACCCGGAATGCTCCACTGGTGCCGATGTGTAGATTGATGATCAACATGGGCTCATGCCGAGAAAGGGATGGATCGACCACAGCGCCGGACACATGTTGCACATCAACATGCGTAACAACCCAAACTGCTACGTCGAATGGGGATGGCACGTTGCGCCCAGACTATGCGTCCGCGGGCCCGGCATCCTCCAGGTCCAGCGAATGGTCATCGATCCGGCTAGAGTGCGATCTGCGCCAGGAGCTCCTTTAGCGCAGGTGTGTCCGCAGTCGTGCTCGCCGGATTGTCCATCCACATCGCTTTGAGGACCTCAACCTTTGTGCTGTGGGCTTCCTGTTTGGCGAGGTATGTCGGGTCGCCGGCAAAGCTGGTGGGTGCCCCGGGAAATGTCTGGCCATCGGCGAGCAGCGAGTTGATGTCCCCGGTTCCGTTCGCAGTGAGTAGCGAGATGAACTGCGCGTTCATTGTCGAGTCGGGAAGAAGAACTTCCGCGAAGGAAACGAGCACGGGTCGACCATCCACGTTGGTGGTGAGTAGCGATCGAGCGAGGTCACAGCCGGCTTTGCTGAGGTAGTCGGCCACCTGGCCAGTAGCATGCGCTGCGCAGCTTCCATCGTCGATGGGTCCGATCTGCAGTCGAAGTTGAGTCGGCGTTGTTGTGCCAGGCTGCGCGGCTGGGTTGGTGTCCGACGGGACCGACGCAGGTGGCGAGGACTGTGGCAGAGCAGTGCCTGTGTCCGGCGGACCTACGTCAGTTGGCGGCGCAACCTGTGTGGGTCCGCTGTCTGGCGCCGACCCTGCAGAGGTCGGCTTAGGCAGTATCAGGACGGCTGCTGCGATGACTATTGCCACACTGACGGCGGTGAGCGCGGCCCAGAGGTTTCCTCGACGCTGGTAGTAGGGCCGGTATGGCGAGCGTGCCAGCTCGCCGGTTACGACGTCGGACGTGGCCGGATCGAGCCCCTCACGCCACCGAAGCGCTTCTGCGGGAAACTGGTGATCGAGATAGCACAGGATGTTGAGATATCGATCGGTCAGGTGCGGTTCGTTGCTGAACAGTGCGATCAGTCGTGGCAGTGCACGGCGGCGCACCTCGGTGGCTTGGTCAAGCAGGCCGCTCGTGTTGACCGCGGGTGACAGTTCCTTGCCCACGAGCAGGCGGTGCATCACCTCAACGCCCGCGCGAGGCGACTCACATAAGAAGAGACCGATGTTGTCGCCCGAGTACCAGGTCGCGCGAAAGTACGGGCTCAAGAGCAAGTTGAAGAGCTTTAGCTTGGTCAACGCCGATATGGCGAGAAGCACTGGTGTGAAACGCAGGTGCTTGGCCGCGAGATGGCCCAGAACACTGCCGACGAGGTAGATCGACTGAACGCGGCGATCCTCGTCATCGAGGTCAGCGACCAGGTCGCCTTTGATGACGACAATCTTGGTGCCGAAATAGCTGGCGTACGAGATTGTCCCGTCGACCTCGTCGGCCACATAAAAGTCAACCCGGTCCGTAAAGGCCAGTCGGCGGCGTTGCTCGAAGATCACCTGGGCAAGTGCGGGCAGACTCCGGTCGGTCACGCGGACGCACCGGCCGAGCAAACGGGCGCGGTGAAGTTGAAGCCCAATCCATACGAACGCCCAGAGAACGATCACTGCAACCGCGGCGAAACCCACGACACTCCAACCGCCGACGCGTACCGCCACCACGAAGACCAAACCCGCAACCAGCGTCAACGTCGCCACGGCCATCCAGAACCGCGCGCGCTCACCCGGGTGAACGAGTCGGCGCACATCCAGGACCTCAGTGCTTGGAGTCCGTACGTCAGAGCTTAGTGAAGTCGCGTCGGGAGACATGATCTCCTCCTGTCTCGCCAGTGGCCCGGTGCCGGCACACGCGCACGCGCTGCACTAAATAGGAGCGTCTTATCCCGCAGGCTGATACTGAGTCTGTCGGCGCATCCAACGCCCAGTTTGCCCGGATCGAACAAACCAGCGGGCGTTAGCCCCGCGGCTGCGGGCCAGGGTGCTTGAACACGGGTGGTTCACGCAGATCGAGCAGGGCGTCCTGCAAGACGAGTGGTCAGCCCAGCACTGCTCGACGTGGTCTTGCATGGGAAGGATCAGGCCGCTGGAATCCGCTAGCCGACCGGCATGCACGTCGCTCGCAGTGCATCTCATACCGAAGCAGAAGCAGAGACCGCCGGCCGCCTTGACCCGGTGACTTGTAAGTCTCTCCCTCATTCGGGAAGGCAGCGTCGGCCCTGGGCGCGCCCGATTCGCTCAGAGTGGCGGCGCGACCGGGAAGCGAATCGACGGCGTCACGTCATGAGTGTGACACCCAGCCGCGCAAGAGCGATCTCATACAGGGCGATTCGTTCAGCATTGCCGGATGCCACCGGGGAGCGACGGTTGTTGGCCAAGTTCTCTTGAGGTCTGTGATCTTTTACGCGGCAACACCAGCCTGAGCAGCGCGTCACTTATGCCGGGTGGTTAACATCGGCGGTACAGCGGTACTAAAGATCTGCCGCGTGCAAGTAGCCGTCCAGCTGGCAGCAACTTGCACCGGCCGGGACGCTCCACATTCGGCGCGACGACGATGCTGAGAGCGCTCGCGATCGCCGATTGTGCCGACCTCACGGTTGTGCCGATGTCTCAGCTCCTGGACACCTACGAAGCCGAGCGGCGCCTCATCGGTCTGCACAACCTCGGGCGCGGCGCAGCCCGGCGGGCCCGCGGTCGACCAACGGAGCGCTGTCCTGGGATCTCGACGGCCGACTGGCACACGCCTGGCTCGACCACAACGGAACGCGCGTGTCGACGATCGATCTAATAACCGACGGACTCACCCTGTTCACGGCCACAGACCAACCGGAATCGTCAAGCGTCGCCGATATGACCGCATAGGGGCGCCCATGACAGCAATCGCTCTCGACGGCGACACGGCCGAAGCCTTGGACCTCTCACCATCCGGCGCGGTCCTCGTCGGCCCGACGGTCACGAAGATGCCCGCTGGCCGGCCACAACCAACCGCCCCAGCCAGGCCCAGCCTGGCCCGGCCGCCATGCCTGATCGGAGAACCCACTAGAGCCAGTAAGGCCGACCGTACCGAGGGCCCAACCCGTTCAGCCAGAACTCGCATAATCGATCTGGACACACCGCGATCTCCACGCCCGCATCAATCGTGCCTTCGTCGAGGTCCGTCCAGACGAGGTGGCAGCATTCGCTCGGATACGACAACCGCTGTCACACCTCCTCCACGAATGAGCGAAACGGCGCGTCCCGTATGACCCATCAAGTCGTCGTTGCGTTCAGTGTGGAACGGTCTCCGATGTCCCGATTGTCCGTCCGGGCGCAAACCACATCCGGCGCGCGTAGTCTGCAGGGTGTTTCGGGGGGACAGTCATGGTAGAGGCGGTTAATGCCGGCGCGCCGCACGACGATGAAAGTGCGCCGGAAGCGGTTCAGTCCGACGCGGTCCGGGATACCAGGCGCCGGCGACGTCAGCGTCGCATCGGGATCGGATTGATCGTCTTGCTCGTGCTGCTCGCGGCCATTACCGCCCGGGTGTTCGTCTGGCCCGATCTCCCGCCGTTGCCTACACACGCTGACGCGATCGTCGAACTGGCCGGCGCAAGTGACGAAGGCCGCGACGCGCTCACGCTGAAGCTCGCGAGGGAGCACCGTGCGCCTTACATGGCCGAATCTACCGCCGGTACCGGTAACTGGTGCTGGACCCGGCTCCCCGGCGTGCGAACCCAATGCTTCCGTCCGGATCCCGCCACCACACAGGGAGAAGCACGGTGGATCGGCGAACAGGCCAAGGAACACAACTGGAAATCGGTCATCCTCGTGACCACGCCGGATCAGGCGTATCGCGCCCAACTGCGCGTGGGCCGATGTTTCCCTGGCAAGGTGTACGTGGCGACGTCGGATCTGCCCTGGACAAGTTGGTTCAAGCAAATCCCGTACCAGTGGATTGCGACGGTGAAGGCGCTGACTTGGCAGCGGTCCTGCTGACCTGATCAGCTAGTATCACGCAGCCCCTCGGGCACGCCAATATCGCCAATAGCAACTCGCGCAATTCCGCAGAGAATAGCGTCTCAGCGGCGCAATCGGGCCCTCATCGTAGTTAAGGACGCGGGCAGAGCCCCGTCACCGCAGGAAGTCGAGCACTTCAGGCTGCCTCCTGTCCGGTCAACCATTTCCGTTAACTGTCATCCAAACGGTCGGGAGAGCGCATACGGCTCCACATGCGCACAGCCGCACTTCAGCACCGCGCACGCATAGCGACGGATCGCGCGCTGTACTCTCGCACGTGCGGTGAGAGGGACGCTGGGTAGATCGCGATGCGATTGTTCGTACCAGCGTGGCGACCTGCACGAGGGAAATCTAGACTCAGCCGGGTCATCTGGCCGTTCGGAGGTGCCCTGTGGGTATGGTGCCAGTTCGGGATCGACGTGGTCGGCGGTACGCGCGGCGCGATGCATTGTCCCGGCGTGACCCAGACGTCGACTACCACGAGATCTATCGGCAGCTGGCGACGCTGGAGATTCCGTGGGACATCTGCCAGGCGTTGAGCTTCGCGCTATTCCGGATCTATGCCGTGCCGAGTATCGGGGAACTGCTGCACCGCAGCGGGGAGTTCACCGCTCGGGTGCAGAAGCGTTACGACGACACGGTTCTCATCCTCGACGCGGTGCTTAAGCGCGGATTCGATCACCCCACTGGCCGGCCGCGATCCGCCGGATGAACCAGATGCACGGCTCGTACCCGATCAGCAACAACGACCTGCGCTACGTGCTCGCCGCGTTCGTCGTCGTCCCGGTGCGCTGGCTACGGGACTACGGCTGGCGGCACCTCACCGATGTCGACCTGCGCGCGAGCGTCGCCTTCCCGGAGCAACGGATGCTGCCTAGCCCGTGGGTCCGCCGTGGTGCCCAGGCGCTGATCGATCCGCGCCTGATCGACGCTCTGGGCTACCCGCCACCGAATCGTCGGCTGGTCGCGGGCGTGCACCGTGCCCTGCGGGCGCGTGCGGCATTCGTACGGCGGTTGCCGCCGCGCCGCCGGCCCGCCTATGCCAGTCGGCGCCCCGACATCCGCAGCTACCGGCCGGGGTATGACGTCGCGGCAATCGGTACCTTTCCGCCGGCCGGAACACACTCACGACATCGGCCACCTGAGTTCCCCTGACGCCGGACCCAGCCACGCGACACGTGACCACGTCCGAACACAACGAGCGTTGAGACTGCCGCGATTCGAGCTCACTCCGAGGGGCCCTGATGCAGGCCGCCACCGGCTGGGCGCCTGGGTCGGGTCTCGGGCTCGCCGCCAACTGGAGATGCAATCGAGCCAGCCCCCGGGCTGAGGCCGATCCGGCAACACACCGGCCCCGTGAGCGCGCACTCTCGCGAGCGAGGATATGAAGACCGCTCTGCCCGAATCAAAGGAAGCCGTTCACGCACCAACGCAAACCAACCGATGCGCGTTAGTTGGCTTGGTGTCTTGACGGTAGTGGGTGGCGGTGCTAGTCCCGGATCCGGACAGCTACCGCGATGGGAGGAGCGGCCGTGAGTGATGCGTCGAGGATGACTGTGACCGCTGGCCCGGGCGAGCCTGCCGACGCCGATGCCTGTTTCGCGCGCCTCGTGACCGTGCTGAACAGCGGCATGCTGGCGCTGATGATCAGCGTGGGCGAACGGGTCGGATTGTTCGACACCATGCGGTCGTTGCCCGCCGCCACCTCCGCCCAGGTGGCGACCGCGGCGGGACTTGATGAACGCTACGTCCGCGAGTGGTTGGCGGCCCTGACCGCGGGCGGCATCGTCATACACGACCCGGCCGCGGGAACCTTCGAACTGCCTCCCGCCTACGGCGAGGCATTGTCACGAGGGCTTGGTCGACCTGAGTCCATCGCCGGAATGTGTCAGCATGTCGCCATGCTGGGCAAGGTCGAGGACCGTATTACGGAGCACTTCCGTCAGGGCGGAGGGGTGCCGTACGACACCTACGAACAGCTCTGGGGCACAGCGGAGTCCTACGACCTGGACGCCGTGGACCCGATGGCGGTCGATCACGTGCTATCACTACTTCCGGGGATCGGGGAGCGGCTCGGCGCGGGTATCGACGTCGCCGACGTCGGATGTGGGGGGGTGCCCAGCTCAATCTCCTCGCCCGGCGGTATCCGGCCAGCCGGTTCGTCGGCTTCGAACTTGCCGAAGCGTCCGCGCTGCGAACCGCGCGACTGGTGGCCGAGCGTCACCGGCTGCGCAATGTGCGATTTCAGCAGAACGACGCAACCACTCTCGATGGAGCAGAGAAGTTCGACCTGATCCTTACCTTCGACGCCATCCACGACCAAGTCCGGCCAGACCTGGCCCTGCGGGCCATCGCCCGCTCGCTCAAACCGGGGGGCGTCTACGTCGGCGTGGATATCTCCGGATCGAGCACGCTCGCTGACAACCTCGACGACCCGCTCAACGTGTTCAAGTACGCGTGGTCAGTGATGTACTGCATGACCGTGTCTCTCGCCTACGGCGGGATGGGCCTCGGCACCATGTGGGGCGAGGAACGGGCGCGAGCGATGATGACCGAGGCCGGCTTCACCAACGTACGCACCGTGCACCTGCCAGGCGATCTGATCAACTGTTATCACCTGGGTTCAGTGGACTCCGGCTCGACCGCAACGCTGAACCCGAACTAGTCCATCGGAGACGGACCCCGACTTGGCCTGACCCCGGCTGGTTGATCCAGGTCGAGTGAGAGTCTTGCCGCCCAGTGGATGGGCAGGAAGGCTCGATGACGATGACGATGACGATGACGACAAGGATCTGGCGACGCTTGGCAGCGCTACCGGCGCGGATGAGTGCCTCCGCTATGGCGGCCCGGGGCACGCCGTAGAGCGCGATGCTGTCGGCCATGACGACCTTCTCTACGTGCTCGAACTCAAGGTCTTCGGTCCCGCGGAGGTTCGGCGGATAGAAGCTCTCCTTCATCCGTTCAATCGTCGGCCCGAGTGTCTTGAGCCACGAGGACTGTTGCGCGGTGAACTGGTGCGCGATCTTGGCAACGGACTCGCCGATGCCAAAGCCGATGGTCCTTGTCAGATTCGCACCCAAGTTGGCGAATCCTCGGGGCCGACGCATGGCGGCCAAGTCCTTTGGAGGAGGCCCGCGACGCTGCAGATCGCTGGTTCAATGACCTTTGATCGGACGCGAAGCGCTTGTGCGGCCAAGCCTGACGCACTCCGGCGTCGGCGTCCAATAAGTTGAGCCAGGCGAACCCCCAGGCTCACGAAGTCCGACGGAAGACGAGGGACGCGGATGGCTTCGATCTTCTCTCCGTTCGACACATACATGATCGGCTACACCGCTCGCGGCCAGGGCACTCAAATCGCCGCCGCATACATCAGCTGCTTCCAGCAGGGCACGGAGGTGGCGCAGATCCAGTTCCTGCCGGAGAGCCTCCCGTTCAACACTGGAGGAGGTCTCGCTTCGGGTGGCGAGGTGGTTCTCTACTACGAGCCTCAGCAGTTCCAAGACGTTCTAGCGATCCTGCAGCGCGAGGGGCCGCTTGCAGTGTGGTTTGACGATGTTGAAAAGTGCGGGTACATCCTGACCACCAGCGCCGAACCAGTCGGCGAGCTGGAGGGTCCGGTTCAGCTGCTGGTACCCAAGTGACCGATTCGCCGGTCGCTCTAGGTTGACGCCGATTCGAACAAGTGTTCTAGTCATCTATGCGCACGATCCGGTGTCGCAGGTGCGGGAACGTTCCACACCTTGGAAGGCTGCCGGGTCGTAGTCGGCAGGCTTGCGTCCGTGGGCGACGAGCTCGTCTCCGATGTACCACTTGGCATCGAGTGTGATGCGTCCCAGTAGACCGGCACGCGAAGCTCACCGGCCTCTCGTAGGAGACGGCGACGATGATCTCCTCGTCGATTGCGTCCAGCTGCGTCGATCCCGTGACAGGCTGGACCCCATGCAGATCGGTGTCGTCTACCCGCAGATCGAGCTTCGAGGCGATCCGACCGCTGTTCGGCGGATTGGCAGAGCAGTCGAGGACCTGGGCTTTGACCACCTCCTCGCGTACGACCATGTGCTCGGTGCCGTTCACGCCGATCGGACACCTCAGCTGACGGGTCCCTACACCGAGCACGACCCGTTCCACGACCCGTTCGTGATGTTCGCCTATCTGGCCGGCATCACCGAGCGAATCCGTTTCGCCACCGGGATCCTTATCCTTCCGCAGCGCCAGACAGCGCTCGTGGCACGGCAGGCGGCCGATGTTGATCTCCTGTCCGGCGGTCGGCTGCGCCTCGGTGTAGGGGTCGGCTGGAACCACGTCGAGTACGAGGCCCTCGGGCAGGACTTCCGTACCCGCGGCGCCCGGCAAGAGGAGCAGATCGAGCTGCTTCGCCGGTTGTTCACCGAACCTGTTGTCGACTTCTCTGGCCGCTTCGACCGGGTTGACAGAGCCGCTCTCGTGCCGAAGCCAACGCGGCCCATCCCGATCTGGCTTGGTGGATCTGGCGAGGTGGCGTTCGACCGGGCCGCCCGGCTCGCGGACGGCTTCATCTTCTTCGGCGGCGGCATCGACCACAACCGTCGACAGCTGGAAACGGCTGCGTGATCGCGTGCGCGGTCTCGGCAGGTCGGTCGAAGACTTCGGCGCGGACTATGTGGTGCTTCCTCCGGGCGGACGTCGGCGACGTCGCAACGGAGATCGATGCCTGGCGCGAGGCAGGTGGTACCCATGTCTCGGTGGTCACGATGGGCCTCGGCCTGGACTCCGTCGACGGCCACATCGACTACCTCGCCTCGGTCGCAGACGCGCTCAGCTTGTCGTGACCGGCGCCGGACCCGGCGTCAACGCGGCGCTCGTCCGACGCTGACGCTTTACTGGGCTAGCCACGTAAACTTTCACGGTTGGGCCTGGTGGTGCTCGAGCTGGTGTGCGTCCGCTTGCTGGTCTCGTTGCTCGCGTGGGCCGACACGGCGATGGTTAGCGTTGTGAGCAGCCTCGGGGCGATGGCCCGACCCGGGACGTAGCTCGGTCGAAGTGGCAATGCAATCAGGCCCCCACGACGAGGGACCGCGCCTCAGCGGAGCCGACCACAAGATCGTGAAGATCGCCGCCCACCTCGAGTCGGCTCGACTGTTCGACCCCGCCGATCCTCATCGGCTCAAAGCCCGCCGTTAGGATCAAGTGCTCGACTTCGTCGCTCCCATGCTCGTCCTCGGACACGTAGAACAGTGCCGCGGGCTCGGGCGACCGGTGGCTCGAGGACTCGAACAGATCGGCCGACATGGTGCCGAACGCAATGGCAAAGCGTGTCCCGATCGGCAACCACCCAGCAACAACTTGGCCCGATGACTGCCCTTCCGGTAGGAGTCGCACGACCTTGCCTTGTGCGTCGAGTCCGACCGGATTGCTCGGAACGACCAGAGACGTGTCTCCCAGCGCGTCGGCGATCTCGTCGATGACGCCTTTCAACACGGAAAACCGCAGCGCGAGGACGACGGCATCGGCTCCTTGCAGAGCGCTCCGGTTGTCGAGCGCGACGACCGCCGCTCCGCCGATTGACGCGGCCAGCTTTCGCGCCGACTCCTTGCCGGGGCTCGAGAGCTGGAGGGTCTCGCCACCGGCAGCAAGCTGACGCGCGATGGCCGATCCGATGCCTCCGGTGCCGATGATCGCCGTGGTCATGTCGGAGACCTCCGCCCCGTCAGGAAGCCGACTCTTATATGCTCGATGGCCATTGATCGGGGAACCAATCTCCCGCCGGGTCCGTCGTTTGTCCCACTTCGATCAGATGCCCATCGGGATCACGGATATAACAACGGATTTCGAACTGGTGCTGCTTCGGTAGGGTCAGGAATTCCGCACCGCGCGCGCTCCATTCGGCGTACACAGCGCGCAGGTCCGTCACTCGCATATTGAGGAAACTGCTGACCCGGTTGGGATCAGCGGGCGTCTCAAGGGTGACCTCAGGCTTGTCGTCGGTCGGCCCTCCGCCGACGTTGATGATGATCCAACTGTTCGACAGTTGGACATAGGTGAGCCCTCCGGGACCGGAGAACGCATCCCTGCCCCCGAGCACCTCGGCGTAGAAGCGGCGAGAGCGCTCGACGTCGTCAGACACGATGAAGTGGGCCAGCACGATCCCCTCTGGGGGCGTTGGGAGATCATCGGCAGGCGGGCTCGATGGCCAGTGATCGGGCACCCAGTCACCCTGCGGATCGGTGGTCTGCCCCACCTCGATCAGGTGACCATCGGGATCACGGATGTAGCAGCGGATCTCGTACTGGTGCTGCTTCGGGGGCGTCAGGAACTGAGCGCCCCGCGCGCTCCATTCGGAGTACACCGTCTCCATGTCCTTGACCCGGATGTTGACGAAGCTGCTCACCCGATTCGGGTCGCCGGGCGTCTCCAGGGTGACCTCCGGCTTATCATCGGTCGGGCCTCCGCCGGCATTGATGACGATCCAACTATTGGACAGTGCGACGTTGGTCGGCCCTCCGGGGTTGGAGAAGGCGACCCGGCCCCCAAGGACTTCGGTGTAGAAGCGCCGAGAGCGCTCGACGTCGTCGGACACGATGAAGTGGGTGAGCAGAATCTTCCCTTGGGACAGTGGGACCTCGGCCATCTGCTACCTCCGATGCTCTTGCACGGTCATAGCCGTGCCATCTGCGCCTGCATGGGCTGCAAAGGCGGCGGCATTTTGGCGATCTCCATTCGAAGGGTCTTGAAAGCCGAATCGAAGATGGTCGAGAAACTCGGGAACGGCTGGATGACGTCGCTCAATACCTCCAACGGAACGCGGGCGCGTATGGCCAGCGTCGCCTGCTGGAGCCACTCGCCGGCCTCGGCTCCGAGGGCATAAGCGCCGGTCAACCGGGCGCCGTCGCTGAGCAGGGTCAAGAATCCGTTCGACTGGGCGTACTGGTGGCTGTACGTCGCGGTCTTGGACACGTCGGTCAAGAGCGTTGTGCTGCTGTAGGGTGCCTCCGCGGCACCGACGGCGGCCGCCTGCGGATCGGTATACGTGACGCGCGGCACGGCTTCGTAGTTCGTCGGGTGGCTCTCTCCGGCGATGTTCGCCGCCACAACGTCTCCCTCGTACTCGCCAACGTGTGTCAGGGGCCAGATCCCGTTGACGTCCCCAATGGCCCAAATGTTGTCGCCGGCACGCAGATACTCGTCCACCACGACGCCGTGTGGGTTTGCCTCGATACCGACCGTCTCGAGCCCGATCCCTTCGACACGAGGACGGCGGCCGGTCGCCACGAGCAGTCGCTCTCCTTGTACCGAGGTCCCGTCCGAGAGCCTCAGGACATAGTCGCCGCCGTCGCGCAAGGCCTCCGCGGCCTGGACTCCGAGATGCAACTCGATCCCGTCCCGCCGCAGTGCCTCGGTCAGAGCCACGCCGAGGGGGGACGGCTCCCGTGGGATCAGCCGATCGGCGCCCTCGACGAGCACAGCCTGACCACCGAGCCGCCGAACCACCTGTGCGATCTCGACACCGGCCGAGCCACCGCCGAGCACGATCAGGCGGCTGGGAACCGACTTCATGGCCGTCGCTTCGCGCGTGCCCCACACGCCGACCAGGCCGTCGAGCCCCGGAATGGGTGGCACGAAAGGATCCGCGCCCGTCGCTACGACGACATGCTCCGCCGTGTGGCGAGTGCCCGCCACGTCGACCACGCCGGGCCCGGCGAGCCGGCCCACGCCTCGGACCAGCGCGATGCCCCGATCCGCCAGCCATTTCTCCTGTCCCGCATCCGAATAGCCGGACACCATGTAGTCCCGCCAGTCCAGCGCCGCCTGCACGTTCACCTCGGCGCTGGCGCCGACATCGCGGGCGCCCTGGACCGCCTCCCCCGGACGCAAGAGGGACTTGGACGGGATGCACGCCCAGTAGGAGCACTCGCCGCCGACCAGCTCCCGCTCGACGACGGCGACCCGAAGCCCACGCGCCGCGATGGCCCCGGCGCAGTGCTCACCTGGTGCACCGCCGCCCAGCACGATCACGTCGAACTCGCTCACGCCGGCAGCTCCTGACCGCTCTGCTCACGCACCATGTACTCGGCATGCCAATCCGGCCAATCCGGGTCAGCCTTGCCGATCCGCTTCTCGTGCTCGCCGTGGGCTGACGCGGCACGTCGCAGAGCCCCGGCCAGGTCACCGGCAGAATTGAACGAGGTGATGTTCGGATCGAGCCTGCCCGGAAGGCGGTCGGTCACCTCTTGGAGCAGCCAGCTGTTGCCGTCCGGGTCTTCGAACGTCGCAAAGGAGCTGTAGCTGTTGTCATCCGGATCCGGCCCGCTGAGACCGCTCGCCCCTTCGGGAACCTCGCTGACCGTGGCCCGCTCATGAGTTCGTGACGACCGGCGTCGATGTCGGACACGATCAAGTACAGGCCATGGGCAGATCCGGGGGGGCGATCTTGGTGCCGAACTGCCGGAGCAAGCCGATCCAGATGGCGTGAACTGCACGACGGAAGCCGTTGTCAAGGAGAGTTGCGTCGAGCCTCCATCCGAAGCCGTCGTAGAACGCCTTGGAGCGATCAGCGTCAGCCACGGGGATGACGACCACCTCGAGCTTCAGATCGCCAGCGCCACTGCTAGCCGTCCCGCCGGTTTCGCCATCCTGCCTGTCGACGGTGCTCATTCCGGTCTCCTCTGGTCGGCTCTTGCTGCATTGTCGCGCCAGATCGGGTCCTTGCACCTGGGAATGTCCCCAGCTCTCGGCGTTCGACGTGACCCCAGCCCACGAGCCTTCCAAGAGCAGTTCACGGGCCCACGGTCGGACCTCTCCCCGTTCAGTCCGCCAACGACGAGGGACTCCACGACGTCAAAGACCCGAACGACAGAAGGCACCCACCCCCTTGCAGTAGTCAGCGTTTGATGCCGACGCTCTTTCCTTCGGTGTAGCGAATCGGCTCCTCGAGCGTGTCGACGAGAAACCGATCGCGATCTCCTCGTTCCCACGCCTCCTTCAATCCCGGCGACGCCAGGTCGAAGTCCGGCCGAATCTTCTGAAAGAGTGCCCGCAGGTCCACGTGCAGCTCTGCCATGGTCGGACGGCCCCAATACCAGTACCCGTTGTAGACCTTGAAGATCTTGAGTCCGGATTCGAGGACGAACGTGTGCGGAATCATCGGGTCATGCGGCTCATCAGTGAACTCCTTGATGTCCAGGTCCTTCTGGATCACGCGATCGGGGTCCGACAGAAACGGCCACGTGGCGCCCAACGCATCCCTGAACTCGTTGATGTTCAGCTGATTGTCGGTGGAGATGAGGACCATTCCGCTCGCTCGTAGTCGGGAACGTCCCGCTCGTCGACCGGCGTCTGGTGATCACTGAAGGCAAGGGTGGGCACCACCGGGTGGCGCCGGTCGCCAATCGGTTATTCAAGGCTTTGGGCGCTTATCTGCATGAGTACCGGCCGCCGAAGGTCAGTACGGATCGGTTGTTCGTGGTGCTCAAGGTCCGCGGCGCGGGCAGCAGGCGGATTCCATCCGGCAGTCGAGTTCGACCGGGCGGCTGCAGAGTCCGTTGCCGAGCATTGGGGCGTGCGCTTTCGCAACGAGCGGTGGCACGCCGGCATACTCATACGTCGAGGCCGCCAGATTTCAACAGCCCTGAAGATTGTCTGCGTTTGGGCTCGTGACACGTTCAGGAGTCCTCATTAACCCACTCGCTGAGCGTTTGGACGCGGTGCCACCGCGTCTGCCGGAGCTGCCGATCTTCTTCCCGGCCCTGAATCGCGACTACGTGCGCGGCGAGGGCAGCGGGATCGAGTAGGCAGAAACTAGGGAATGGACTTTATCGCTTAACGAGGTCGAGCCCGACCAGCGTGACGTTGCTTAGGTCCGTGCCCTCGACAGACAGCAGACGCGGTGGCTTGTCGTCGTCGTCCTGGGTGGCGGCCGACGGAAAAGTCACGGCGTCGGCACTCGACGCGACCCAGGCCGGTTTGTCGAACTGCGTGCCGATCATCGTGATTTCGCACCCACGCCCGGCCAAAGTGAAGCTTTCTCGCGCACGCAGGTTGCTAGCTGAGATTGTCGAAGAGGCGGCGTGCACGGTGACGACGCCCTCGAAAACCGCGCGTCGCAGGTCCAAAGCGAGGCCACGAAGTGGGCCGAGGAAACAAGTCCGGCTGAACTGCGCTCCGGCGAACTTGGCGTCCCCGCCGAACTGCGCGTCCCTGAAGTTGACGTCCCCGCCAGTGAACTGCGCGCTGCCGAAGGAGGCGTTACCGCCGGTGAACTGCGCTTCCGTGAAGTTGACATCTCCGCCGGTGAACTGCGCCCAGCTGAAGTAGACGTCCCCGCCGGGGAACTGCGCCTGAGCGAAGATGGCGTCTCCGCCGGAGAACCGCGCCTGAGCGAAGATGGCGTCCCCGCCGGTGAACAGCGCCCCGCCGAAGTAGGCCCTGCCGCTGAACTCCGCGTCGTCGAACTTGGCCCCGCCGGTGAACTGGGCCGCGCCGAAATTGGCCCCGCCGGTGAACTGCGCCCCGCTGAAGTTCGCGTCACCGATGAACTGCGCCCCGCTGAAGTTCGCGTCACCGGTGAACTCGGCACTAGCAAGTAGCTCTACCAGCTGAAGGCACCGAGTCTCGTCGATGGTTGCTCCCCGCGCATCCCACATCCCGTCTGGAAGCAACTCAGCGACATAGGACGCGAGCCCGTCCTCATCGACATGCCCAACGCAGCGGCCCTGCGACACGGCGACGCCACGGCAATCGGTCTCCACACATCGCGCCTCAGTCATCGTCGCTACTCCCACGAAAGATTGGCGACATTCGGGCGGAAGCGAGCCTGGCTAGAACCATCGGTATTTTCTACCGGGCTCGGCACGCCGTCGGTATTGCGACCCTCGTTGCGACACTTCGCCCACCAGGTATGTCCGCACGGGTACAGCCAACGTTCCGGGCCAAGCCCTGGCGAGACTTACGGAATTTTATGCCGCGCTGGACGTGGCCGGCGAGCTGGCCGCCACGTCTTGTAGACGCCGGGCTGGATGTCGGTGCCGACGACGTAGGTCCCGTCGCTGATGCAGGCGCACCGATCGCTCGCCCGCCGGCGTGCCTGATTGGCCGGGGTGCTTTGGCGTGTCGTTTGAGCAACACATCACGGGGGTAGATGGTCGGTAAGGACGCACTTGGCCCGCGCGTACCGAAGGGAAGGACAGGTCAGGCAGCGTCCCCGGCGCCTTCGGGTAGCTTGGGGCCCGCCCTAGCGGCAGCGATGCTGGAGCGAGCCGCCCAATGAGTCTGATGCATGGCGGAGCCACGGATAGGGGACGGTCGTGGAAACAGGGGAAGAGATTACCGCGGCGCGGGACGCTTGGCGGGATGCCAAGCGGGCCTACGACGACGAAGCCGCGCCGTATGTCGGGGTGGCTTGGTTGCCGACGGTCCCTGCACTCGGCCCAGGGGAACGGCTGACGCGGGAGGCTTGCGACAAACTGATGCGGCTGCGTGAGGCAGAGCAGGCAGCCGCTGAGGCCTTCCGCGCGGCTCTCGACGAGAACTGAGCAGCAGGTCAACGCACTGCGCTACGGCAAGGCACGACCGGGCCGGAGCCGGACGTCCCCGACGCTGGCGACGACCTGGAACGGGTACTCCGCGACCACGGCATGAGAACCCCGCCGGCCACACATCATCTGGGCGCAACTCCTGGGCGGGGCCTCTGCCTGTTGGCGTCGTCCCTGTGCCGCGGCGAGTAGGTCATCGTGGGCGGTGGAGTTTGTCTTGCTCCGGCCGATCGAACAGAACACACTGATCGGGTGCCCAGCCAGACGAGGTGGGCGGCCGTTCGGCTGGTGATGGCCGCGGCGGTTTGCGTCGTGCTCGCGGTGGCGTGCTCATCGTCTCGACCCAACCCGGTGCCGTCTCCGTCCAGCACCGCAGCGGACCCGTTAGCGGCCGCGATCTCGGAGGTTATGAACTCATACACCACGACCGCCAACATCCGCGCCATCATCGTCGACGTCAACGGCCATCCTCGTTTCGAGCGCTACTACTCATCGTCTGCGGCCGAATCGCGATCGAGCTACTCGGTGACCAAGAGCGTGACCTCGACGTTGGTGGGGATCGCGATCAGCGAGGGTCGGTTGCGCCTGGACGAACGGCTGGCCCAGATGCTTCCTCGTTACGCCGCAGAGATGACCCCAAGCGTCGCCAGGGTGACGCTGCGCCAGCTGCTCACCCACACAGCGGGCTTCACCGACACGTCGAATTTGGCGGAGGACGACTTCGTGACCTCGCCGGACTGGGTGCGCTTTATCTTGAAGCATCAGGACCACGCCCCGGGCGCGAGCTGGCAGTACTCCGACTACGGGGCGCATCTGTTGTCGCCGATCCTGGTGCAGGCGACCGGTAAGTCGGTGTTGGCCTACGCCCGGGCCAAACTGTTCGATCCGCTCGGAATCGTGACCCGGCCAGGTAGCGAGCCACTCTTCGATGAGGCACACCGGCCCGAGTATCAGCGAGCTGGTTTCGCGTGGCCGGTCGACCCGCAGGGTTTCCACACGACCGCCTTTTTCCTCAAGCTACGGCCCCGGGACATGGCCACCTTCGGCCAGCTGTTCCTGCAGGACGGACAGTGGAACGGTCGGCAGGTCATACCGACAGCCTGGGTCCACCAAGCCACGACCGCGCAGGCCGGCAAGGCGTTCCCCGATCTCGGCGCCTCGGCTCCCGGCTCCGCGTTCAATCCGACGAACTACGGCTACTTCTGGTGGGTGGAACCCGCCGCCGGTGTCACCGCCTACTACGCGCTCGGAGCCGGTGGGCAGCTAGTGGAGGTCGTCCCCGACCTGCACCTCGTCATCGTCGTGTCCTCCAACGCCGACGACGTGCACGGCGCAGCGGTCCAGGCGGACGAATTGCAGCACCTGGTCGACGCGATCGTCCCAATCATCAAAACCCATCCGACCCGCTGAGCCAGGCGAGACTCGCCACGAACGCGGATGGAGTCCGGCCCTAGTTTTCCCACGCCTAACGACAAGCGAAACGCCCCGTCGATGGATTCGGCGGGCGTCTCTGCGCGTGACGGGTTCGGGACACGCATCTAACCCTGAGCCAGGTCAGCGAAGCGAGGTGCTCGGCTGGTGTTGTGGCGGGGTCTCGTCTCGGCGTAGCTCGTGCCGCGCTAGCCACGCGAGCCCGGCGATGTAGGCGATGGTGGTGACCACCACGATCATCAGCAGCAGCAGACCAAGCGCTGCCATTTTGATCATCTCTTCTCGATCGATTCGCGGACGTTGCGTGTTACTTACCCAAGGTCCGCGCATTGATCACCTCTCAAGCGATGCCGAAGTGAAGATCGGCTCGCACCTTGCCGTCGTTGTGGTGCAGCGACTGACGGTCATAGCCGTGCTCCCCTGATCGGACCGTCACCCGGTCGGAACAACCTCGACTCTCGCTTGGACCGTCACTTGAAGAACGCGTGGTGGCGAACCGCTACTCCAGGTAACGTTCCGCTCGTCTGGGGGAGGCGTCGTGGTCGATGGCCGGGGCAGCTGACGACGAGCGCGACATCGCGTTCGGCGTATTGGGGCCGCTGCGGGTGATGCGCGGCGGCGTTGCGGTGCCATTGGGTGGCCGGCAGCAGCGGGCCGTGCTGGCCCGGCTACTGCTCGCGGACGGCGGGGGATTATCGGTCGACCAGCTCGCCGACGCGTTGTGGGGAGAGCACGTCCCGGCTGGGGCCGCGAGCACCATCCAGACCTATGTGTTCCATCTGCGGCAGGCCCTCGAGCCCGATCGCGAGCGAGGCGGGCGCGGGCGGATGGTCATCACTGACAACGGCCGGTACCGACTGGCCGTCCCCGTTGGTGCACTGGACGCCACATCCTTCGAGCGGCATCTCGCCGCCGGCCACCGGCTGCTTTCGGACGGCTCACCGGCAGACGCCTTGACCGAGCTGGACCAGGCCCTCGACCTGTGGCGCGGCGAGGTGCTCGCTGACCTCGCCGACTACGACTTCGTGCAGCCGGCGGCCACCCGGCTCGCCGACAAGCGCCTGGCCGCGCTGGAGGCCAAGTTCGACGCCGAACTCGCCGTCGGCCGGCACGCCGACGTCCTCGCCGAGCTGAATGAGGTGGGGGCGCGCTACCCACTCAACGAGCAGCTGCAACGGCAGCGAATGCTCGCCCTCTACCGATGCGGCCGCGCCTCGGACGCACTCGTCGCGTACGACCACCTCCGCCGGCAGCTGGTCGACGAACTCGGCGCCGACCCCAGCCCACCCCTGCAACAACTCCATCAGCAGCTACTCACCCACGACCCCGCGTTGACGTGGCAGCCCGCCGACGGTCGCCAACCAGTCACCACGCGTCCACCGCCACCATCGACTACCGAGGCAGCGCCGGAATTTGTCAGGTTCGGTCCCGAGCGGGTCACGACGCCGGCGCGTCGCCGACAGCCTACTTGGCTGCGCACCCGATGGCTGGTCGCGGCGAGCGCCCTCCTCTTGCTCATCGCCGCCGGCACCATCACCGGGGTCATCGTTACCCACCAGCCGAAACACACCCTTTCCGCTCTCCCACCCAACAGCGTCGCCATCATCGACGCCAACGGCGCCATGCACGACGCCATCCCGGTCGGCCAGAGCCCGGAGGGCCTGGCCTACGGAGCTGGCTCCCTCTGGGTGGCGGAGACCGACGACGACGCGGTGCAGCGGGTCAACCCCAAGACTCACGAAGTCATCCAGACCATCCCGGTGGGTTCCGATCCCGTGGCCCTTACCGTGAGCGGGAACCACGTCTGGGTTGCCAACAGCACCGACAGCACAGTCACCGAGATCGACGCTGACACGAATCGTGTCGTCGGCGTCCCGATCGACGTCGGTGCGCTACCGGCCGCCATAGCGGCTGGACCGACCGGCGTCTGGGTCGCGGACAGCGGCGATAACGACGTACGCCTCATCGACACCGACTCGGCCACAGTCAAGAAAACCGTTTCGGTCGGTGAGGGCCCGGAGGGCCTCCTCGTCGACGGAAGCACCCTGTGGGTTGCGAATGGGCGCGACCGCACGCTGACCCACCTGGACGCCTCGACCGGAGACAACCTGAGCGGATCAATCCCGGTCGGTGCCGGCGCCATAGGTATGGCTCTGGCTGCCGGCTCGCTCTGGGTGGCCAACCAGGCCGACCTGAGCGTCACCCGAATCGACCCGACGAGCGGCGCCACCCTGGCCACCATCCCGGTCCGCGATGGCCCGACGTCGATCGCCGCTCTGCACGGCCGCGTGTGGGTAAGCGACCAGTACGACGCCACGGTGGCCGAGATCGACCCGGCAACGAACCGCGTCACCCATCACGCCACCGGGAGCTCCGTGCACAGCGTGGTCGCCGTTGGCAATTCGCTGTGGGTGACATCCCGCGCGGCTTCGATCGACCCGACGCATATCGGCGGCACGCTGACGTTCTCGGCAGACGATCCGGGCACCTCTGGCATGGGTATCGACCCGGTGAGTGTCTACGGGCCCGATGTCCAAGCAATGGAGCGCGTCGTCTACGACGGCCTACTGACGTTACGTGTCGCGGACGGGCTGAACAGTTTGGGCGTGGTACCGGACCTCGCGGTCAAGGTTCCCATTCCCACGAATGGCGGCCGGAGATACACCTTCACCCTCCGACCGGGCATCCGCTATTCGAACGGCACGATCGTCAAGGCGAGCGACATCCAGCGCGGTTTCAGGCGGGAGCTTACGGTCGAAAAGAAGTCCGGCAATCCCGGGCTTTACACCGCCGTGCAGGGTGCGGAGAACTGCATTTCGTCGCCTCAGCACTGCGACCTCAGCGCCGGCGTCCACGTCGACGACACCGCCGGGCTCATCACCTTCGAACTAGCCCAGCCGGATCCGGCATTCCTGTATAAGCTGGCACTTTCGCTCGTCGTCGCGACCGCTCCTGGCGCGCCGGACACAGAGTCGACCATCCCCCTGCCTGGCACTGGCGCGTACATGATCTCGGCATACAAGCGCGGCCAACTGCTCGAGCTGCGGCGAAACCCGTACTTTCATCAGTGGTCGTACGCTGCTCAACCGGCTGGGTACCCAGACGTCATCCGATATGTCAAGAGTGATGCTGGCGGATCCTGGAAGGATATCCTCTCCGGGCGAGCTGACGTCAGCTATTTCCCCAGTGACTTTGCCGAGGCGACGGCGCTCCTTCGGCAGTACCGCAGCCAGGTGCACAGCCAACCCTTGCTGAACACGTTCTATCTCTCGATGAATCCGCACACTCCGCCGTTCAATGACGTTCGCGTGCGTCGCGCCCTCAGCGCGGCGATCAACCGTCGAACCCTCGTGGCGCTGTTCGGCGGTGCGGCCAACGCCATTCCGACCTGTCAGCTGCTGCCGGTCGGCTTCCCCGGTCATCGCACCTACTGCCCATACGCGGACGCCGACTTCGCGCCCCGAACTGCCATGGCTCAGGCGCTCGTGCAGCAGTCCCGAACTGCCGGGCAGGAAGTCACTGTGTGGGGTGGGGCCGATCAGGACGGCAGCGAGCGGGTCACACGTTATGTGGCTTCGGTCCTGGCCCAACTTGGTTATCGACCAGCAGTCCACTTGACGCCCACTAGCTCCTGGCTCGATCGGCTCCGAGGTGCCGACGTGCAAGTTGGCATGGTCCCCGGGTGGAATGCCGATTACCCGGAGGCCGGCTCATTCTTCGGCACGATACTCACGTGTGCGAGTGCCAAGATCACGTCGACAAACAACGTGAACCGGTACTGCGACCCACGGCTTGACGAGATGATCGACAGCGCGACCAAGGCCGAACGCACCGATCCGGCCCAGGCTCTCGCGCAGTGGACGGCCGTCGACAAGAAGACCGTCGACGACGCGCCCTTGGCGCCGACGGTGACTGGCGTCCAGTCGATGCTCGTCTCCCGACGCCTGGGGAACTTCCAGCAGACCCCGCTGGCCGGTCTCCTGTTCGGGCAGATGTGGGTGCAATGACCCGTCCGACGGGCTGGGGTCATGCGGTGCTCGGCGCTTCGGCCGGGACATGGCCCTCGACCTCGAGGTGCGGTAGCCATTCCAGCCAGCGCGGCAGGTACCAGTTGCGATCACCGAGTAGCACCATGGCACTCGGCAGTACGACCGAGCGGATGACGGTGGCGTCGATCAGAAGCGACACCGCGATGCCGAACCCCATCTGTTGGAACATCACCAGGTCTCCGGCGGCAAAGCCGGCGAAGACCGCGACGATGATCAGGGCTGCCCCGGTGATGATCCGCGCCGTGGAGGCGACACCCCACCGTACGGCTTCGGCCGTGTCGGCGCCTTGGTCGAAGTGCTCGCGGATGCGGCTGAGCAGAAAGACCTGGTAGTCCATCGACAGGCCGAACAGGACCGAGAACAGAAATAGCGGCACCCAGGCCTCGATGGCGTCGACGGTCTGGAAGCCGAAGAAGCCGGCCGCAAAGCCGTCTTGGAAGACCAGCACGAGCAGGCCGTATGCGGCACCGACCGACAGCAGGTTGAGCAGGATTGCGGTCAGCGCGATCGCGATGGATCGGAAGGCGACAGTGAGCAGGACGAAGGACAGACCGAGGACGAAGGCGAATACGAATGGGGCCGGATTGGTGACGCTGTCCAGATAATCGACGTTCTCCGCGGTCGACCCACCTACCAACGGATCGGCGTCGGTCCCCTCGAACGCTGCTGGGACTAGCTTGTGGCGCAGATCACGCACCGCGGCGATCGCCTGGTCTCCGGCGGGGTCGCCACGCACCGGAACGACGAGGTCGGCGACGGCACCGCTGCCGGTCCGGATCTCACCCGGCCCGAAGCGCGGGTCGTTGGCCAGTCGATCGCGTAGCTGCTCAAGTGACGTCGCGACCCGGCCGGAATTACCGGTGACCACGATGTGGACCGGATCGGCAGTCTGCGCCGCGAAGGCGCTTTGCAGCGCGAGGTAGCCCTGCTTGGCCGCGAGATTGTTGGGCAGCGTGCTGACTCCCGACGTACCGATGTTGAGTCCTAGGGCCGGTACGGCGAGCGCGATAAGCGCAGCGGTCGCGAGCGCGAGGCTAAGCGCCGGGCGACGCAGCACCCGGTCGATGATCGCGCCCCAGAACCGGCCTTCGGGATTCGCACGCTCCCCTGACCGCCGGCCGACGAAAGGTAACCGGATGGCGTCCACGCGGTCGTGGAGCAGCCCAAGTAGCGCCGGAAGCAGCGTGAGTGCGACGGCAAGCGAGGTAACGCCGACCAGGATCGCTCCGGCGGCGAGGCTGTGGAAGATCGTCGAGGGCACGAGCAGCAGGCCGAACATGGCGATGACGAAGGCGGATCCGCTGAACAGGACCGCCCTACTCGCCGTGGCACCCGACGCGGTGATCGCATCGTCTGGCAACCGCCCGCGACCACGCTCCTCGCGATAACGCGAGATGACGAACAGCGCGTAGTCAATCCCGAGGGCGAGGCCCATACCGGTCAGCATGTTTGTCGTGAAGATCGACAGTTCGACCAGCTGAGTGAGCAGCGCGACCAGCCCGAGGGCCGTGGTGATCGCCACGAGCGCCATCAGCAGAGGAACCAGGCCCGCCACAACGGAACCGAAGACGAGCAGCAGGATGATCAGTGCGGCCGGAATGCCGAACCTGAGCTCACCGTTGCGTAGATCGCGTTCGGACAGCTGATTGAAGTCGTGATCACGTGTCGTGTTGCCGGTGACGTTGACGGAGAACTCCGGGTCGGCGTCCGCGCGTTGGACCGCTGCGATCACGTCGCCCGCGGAACTGTCGTCGCTCACGTTGAGGCGGACCAGCGTCGCGTGGCGGTCTGGCGAGACGAGCGAGGTTTCGTGCCCGTCAAAGTAGGAGACCACGCCGCGCACTCCGCCGATCCCGCGCACCGTCCGGGTCAGCTCGTTGACGAAGCTGTGAAAGGCGTCATCGTCGACTGTCTCGTGGACGCCGTGCACGACGACTAGGTCGGTGACGGCACGTTGCGGATCAGGTGGAAAGGCGGTCTGTAGCCGGTTATTGGCCCGTTCGGATTCCGGGTTATTCGTACTGGAAGACTGCGTTGTGAACCCGGTTAGCACAAACATGAGTGCCGCGATTGAACCCAGCACGACGAGTCCCCATACAGCCAGAGTCCGCCCGGCATGGCGGCTGCAGGCTTGAGCGATAGATGCCGTCGAAAACCTCATCGTGCAACTCCCCAAGGTCGCTTCCTGGCCGTCATAGGTCTCGACCTCGCCGCACAGATAGCGATCCGCGCGGGGTACCGGGGAACATCCTTTCACCTGACTGCGACGGGCGTCAGTTCTGGTGCGGGTTGATCGGTTACCGAAGGTGTCGCCAAGACCGACCGACCTCCCGGACAGTGGACTCTGCGGCCTGACTTCGAGGCGCTAGCGCATGACTACGGTCGTTCGGTCCCGAACTCGTCGTGGCGGCGGAGCCAGTTGAGAGGGTCGTTGGGGGGTCCGGTCCTCGTTGGTTGGCCGCGTCGCCGGAGCGGATGCTGCGCTGCAACTGTTCGGCGTCGAGGCGGCCGAGGGCGGCACGGAACCCGCTGACGGCCTCGAGCCAGTGCGCAATGCCGGCGCGGAACTGGCGATCGGTGTCCTGAGCGTCGACCGCGGGGAGGGCGGCGGCATGGCGAAGCGCGAACGAGAGTCGCTATAGCGCGGTCCGTAGCGCGCGCCGGCCCGGGCGGGTGTCGCTGGCCGGGTTGTTCACGGCGGTGGCCAGCTGCCGGGCGCCAGTCCTACGGTGAGAGTCGCGCTGTCCAGTTCGGAGAGGATGGCGCCGTGGCGCTGGTACCAGGGCCCGGTCAGCGCCGCCTCGGTCACGTCGCGGTCCCCGCAGTGGTTGCTTCGGGAACCTCGACGAGGCGCCCGGTGGTGACGTCGTAGATGTAGCCGTAGATCGGGATCCGGGCCGGCACCAGTGGATGGCGGCGGATCCGGGAGACGTCCTCGACGACGCTGCGAGCGTTGTCGGAGATCGTGAGCCAATCGATGTAGTTGGCCTCAGCCGAGCCGGGTCCGGTGCCAACGTCATAGAAGCCGTCGGCGCCGAGTGCGGCGGTGTCGAGGCTGTTGGCGAGCAGACCGCGGATGACTTGATCGGTGAAAAACTCCATGCCGCAGTTGGAGTGGTGGATGACAAACCATTCCTTGGTGCCCAGCAGCTTGTAGGAGATCACCAGCGAGCGGATCGCGTCGTCGCTGGCCCGGCCTCCGGCGTTGCGGATGATGTGCGCGTCGCCCTCAGCCAGGCCGGCGTACTTGGCCGGGTCGAGTCGAGCGTCCATGCAGGTCAAGATGGCGAATCCGCGGGCCGGCGGGAGGGCCAGTTCGCCTTTGGGGCCAAACGTGGCGGCGTAGTCATCGTTGGCTTTCAGGACGTCGGTCAGGATCGACATGACTTGCTCCAATGCGGGGTCGGCTGTGCGGGGGTCGGCCGGTCGAGGCCGTGGAAACCTCTCCGTTTGTCTGTATAGCCTATAGGTAAGAGCGATACAGTAGACTTTATACATGGTGCGGCAGGACTTCCTCGTGATCGGAACGCCGAAAGGCGGTACGACGGCACTGCACAGTGCGCTGGTCAGGCATCCTCGGCTGTTCATGTCACCGGTCAAGGAGCCGAAGTCCGAGCAGCGCCGCGACGTACTTACCATCTTCGCCGATGATATCGGCCTGCTCGAACAGGTAACCGGGCGATCGTTCGCGGACTGGCGCGCCGACACCGGCCGGGGCGAGTTCAGTCAGCGTCGGCTGGGCTGATCAGCTATGTCCGAATCTCGTTCGATCCGTCCGCATACACAGCTGCTGGGTGTCGAGCTGCCGGTCACCTAAATTACTCAGTTCGCCATTGACGGGAGAAGGCTGGATGAAGCGGATCTATGTGCTGTTGTGCGCGGTGTTGGGGCTCGTCCTGGCGCTGACGGGGTGTGGGAGTAGTGGAAGCTCGGGTGGGGCGACGACGGCTAGCGGCGGGGGCAGTTCGGGGGGGTCGTCGTGTGCGGGTTCGTCGTCTTCGGCCGGGGCGGGTGGTGGGTCGGCGGCCGGGTCGGGTGGCGGGTCGGGGGCGGCTAGTTTCCCGGCTGGGACGGGGTCGATCACGATCGGGTCGGCGGCGTTCCCGGAGAATGTGCTGTTGGCCGATATTTACGCCGGTGCGTTGAGCGCGAAGGGCGTGAAGGTGTCGAAGAAGCTGCAGATCGGTGAACGCCCGGTCTATATCAAGGCGTTGCAGGACGGGTCGATCGACATGGTGCCGGAGTATTCCGGTTCGATCCTGTCGTATTTCGACAAGTCGGCGACGGCGACGTCTCCGGAGGCGGTGTATGCGGCTTTGCAGCAGAAGCTGCCGACGACGCTTGCGGTGTTGAACTTCGCGCAAGCCGAGGACAAGGACACGATCGTGGTCACGCAGGACACGGCGACGAAGTACAACCTGCGTACGTTGGCTGATCTGTGCCCGGTGGCCGGTCAGCTGACGCTGGGTGCGCCTAAGCAGTTCCAGACTCGACCGGACGGCGTGCCGGCCCTCAAGAGCATCTACGGCATCAACTTCAAGGCGTTCAAGCCGCTGGACACCGGCGGCCCGGTCACCGTCAGTGCGCTGAAGAACGGGCAGGTGGACGCCGCCGACCTGTTCTCCACCGATCCGGCGATCAAGGGCAACAACTTCGTGGCCCTCACCGACAGCCGTAACCAGTTCGCGGCGCAGAACATCGTGCCCCTGCTGACCAAGGCGAAGATCACCCAGACGATCGCCACCGCGGCCAACGCCGTGTCGGCCAAGCTGGACACCGACACCCTCGCCGGCCTCGTCGCCAAGGTGCAAAACGACAAGCAGGACCCGGAGACAGTCGCCAAATCCTGGCTATCCCAAAACAGTCTGGGCTAGCCAGCCGCCGGACCCAGCCCGGGCCCGGCTACACGCCCTTGCCCGGGCCCGGCTACTCGACACCAGGCAGATCAACGACCGGAAGCTCGATCACCGGGATGTACGGCGCGCCGACGCCGGCCGTGGCGAGTTCAGCCAGCGCTGGCCAGGCTGATCAGTTGCGTCCGAATCTCGTTCGATCCGTCCGGGGACGCGGCCTCGTAGTAGGCCCGCCCGATCCCGTCACCGAGATCGATGACGCTGACATAACGCAACGTGTAACGGCCATAGGGGGACTGCGCGATCCTGTCACCGGTAGGGCTGAGCACACCGTTGATCGTCGGGCCGCGCAGAGACCCGGTGCGCTCGTACCAGTTCTCGCTCGCGTCGGCCCGGCCGTCGTAAAAGCCGGTGACCGTCCCGTCGGGTCCGGGCACGATCGCCGCGACCCGCCGTCCGCGTCGATCCCACCCCGAGGCCGCAGGCGTGAGCACCTGCGCACCCCAATCCCAGTTCAGGCCGTCAGCGCTGCGCGCATAACGCGAACTCATCCGGTCCTCCGCGCCGACCTCAACCAGCGGATGGCAGCAGACCCACGCGTGCCACGTGCCGTCGCCGTCAATCCAAACCACCGGATCCTTGACCGCAGTCCGGTCATCACCGAGCCAAACAGACGCGCGATTACCGCGGGCAAGACCTGCGGGCTCATCGGCATCGAACGCGTCGATCCACCAATGCTTAGATCCAGGTGTTGACAGGCTCACATAGATCCGCCAGCCGCCATCTGGCCGTCGTACCAGTGCCGGCCTTTCCAGAGACGCGCACCCAAGCTCGTCGCGATGCAGGGCGCACACAGTCTCGAACCGCACGCCGTCGCGCGAGCGCTGCCACGACGTTGGCGTACCCACGACCCTCGGTCACCGGGCGCCGCAGGCGATAGGCGAGAAACACCTCTCGACCGACAACGACGGCGCTCGGCGCCCCGGCCCAGAACCCGTCACCCGCACCGGGAGCAGAAACCACGAGTTCACTACAACCGACGTCGAGGGCGATGGGCTCAGCGCTCTGAGACGGCACAACGACAAATCCTATCGGAGAAGGGGCCATTAGAGGTTCGAGATCGGCTCAGGTCCAGAGGCTAGGCCAACCGAGCGCCTGCCGGGCTGGGCTGCCTGCTGCACCGCCGCGGACTGTAGCCCGGGGCTTCGCGCCGTTGGTGTCTGCGGTCAGCGCGGCGCGGGCGGAGGTTTCGATCATTTGCTCCATGCGGCCGGTGCCTGGCCGTAGCGCGGTGGTAGGTGTGGCCAGGACAGCGGGGTGCCGTCGAGTTGGCCGGGTGGGGCGATGCCGGTCCAGCCATCGCCGAGTGGGAGCCGGTACGGGTCGTCGGGTTGCGGCTGCTGGGCGGTAGGAGGGCCGGCTCCGATGCCCTGGTGCTGGAGCCAACGTGCGGTGCGGGCCAGGCTGAGGCGTGCGGTGCGGGCCTGCCCGGTGCGGGCGCGGTGCGCGAGCGCAGCCATGGCGGCTGCGGCGATGAGGTAGCCGGTGGCGTGGTCGAGCAGTTGGCAGGGCAGCACGCCGGGACGGCTGCCGTCCGGGCTGGTGGCCCAGCCGATTCCGGTCGCCATTTGCACCAGGCTGTCGAAGCCGCGCCGGGACGACCATGGGCCGCTGCTGCCCCAGGCCGACAGCGACACCACGATGGTTCCGGGGTGTCGCTCGGCGACCTGATCCGGGTCGAGGCCGAAGCGGCGTAGCGCCCCCGGGCGGTAGCCGGTGACGAGCACATCGGCGTCCTGCAGCAGCGTGTGCAGCGTGTCGCGCCCGCTTCGGGTGGCCAGGTCGAGGGTGGCGCTGACCTTGCCGATGACGCCGTCGATGGCGCTGCGCGGCAGTTCGGCGCGGTGCGGGTCGTCGATGCGCAGCACCTCGGCCCCGAACGCGGCGAGCATCCGGGTTCCGACCGGGCCCGCGATCACCCGAGTCAGGTCGAGCACGCGTAACCCGGACGCGGGCAACGGCCCTGGGCGCGGCAGCCGCGCGGCGTCGCCGAGCGGTGCGGTGACGATCAGCGGATCGGTCATGGCCGCGCGTCCCGGCGCGCTGACGTACCACTCGCTTGCCGTGCGGGCCGCGACCGCCAGACCGCCCGCTGCGTAGACCCGGGCCTCGACCTGTTGCGACGGCTGCTCAGCGAGCGCGCCGGCCAGCGACGGTGCGACCTCGTCGTCGGGCCGCTGCGGCAGGCCGAACGCGGAGAGCAGCGCCGCCCGATGCCACGGGTAGTTGGCGTGGGTGCGTACCCACCTGTCCGCGGTCGGCCACAGCCGCGACAGCGGAGCGAAACCGCGTCCGCTGCTGCCTACGGGATCGCGCAACAGTGCCTCGCTGCGCACCGCGGCCGCCACATGCGCGGCGTCCAACGCGACCTCCGGCCGCCGCCCGGTGCGCACCTCAGCAAGCTCGGCCGCGGCCAGCAGACATGCAGCAACCGCCGCGATCGCGCATTGGGCCACCGCGAGCGGCGAGGCAAGCTCGGGCAGATCCGCCTCCCCGCGCAGCGTCAGCTCACCATCGACGCGCAACCCCAACTGGGCCAGCAGATCCTCGAGCAACCGACCAGGCACGACACGATTCTTGCCGCCACTACCGCAAAGCACGACCGCAAAGCAATCGTCCCCCGCTGGTCGGGGGTAACAGCGTGCCGAAGTGCCGATATGGGAGCCGATCGAGCACGGCGGGTGTACGACAGATTTGCTCGCGCTACGGGAGGCTCAGCTCGCCGCCATTCGGCATGGATGTCTCGGCCGACCTGGGTATCCGCCAACGGCAGCGCGCCTAACACAGGCACCGAGCGTCCGCTTCTCGATCTCCATCCGGGCCGCCATCATCGACGCAGAAGGCGTCTGGACTGCGCAGTGCGCGGGCCGCGGGGTGCCTCACCTGCTATCGCGTCGTAGTGGGTGTTGGGTTGGGACTTCAACGAGCACGATGTGTACCCCGTCCGGATCAGCGATCCACATCTCCAGCAATCCCCACGGTTCCAGTTCAGGTGCCCGCACAATCTCAACACCGGCCGCCTGAAGGCGCTGGTGTTCGGCCGCGACGTCCCGGACCTGTATCCAGAGAGCGAGATTGCGACCGGCAGTCCCATCACCGGCTCCGGAGACCTCCAGGTGACCTCCGCCGAGAAAGAAAACAAGTCCAGGATCACCGCGGTCACCGAACTCGCGAGAGACGGCAAGGCCGAGAGTGTCCCGGTAGAAACGTCGGCTGCGATCTCGATCGGCTGGTCGCAGCAAGATCCGGCTACTGAGGACGTCCATGCGCCCGATCATGCTGCCCGCCCAGGGACGCCGATTTGGCGCCCCCAGGGCCGCAGGCGCACGTTGGCCGCGTCGCAGTACGCCGCGCGCGTCCCACAACCGACGCTTTTACAGGCCCGTGATGGCGGCTCTGCCGCTTGGGCGCGCCCGCGCCGCGTAAGGCGATGGTCATACGACACGCGTGGCCAGCCCCGGGTAGTCGAGCACCAGGCCGAACTCGTCCTAGCGGAGCGTCACGTCTGGTACGGGGTCAACGACGTTCTCGGCCCGAGCACGCACGCCGAGTATCTGATCACCACGATCCGTGGCGCCGAACGACACGAACTCTCAGGCGGCCACGTGCTCGACGAATCCGACCTCGCGGCTATCTATGACTGGCTGACCCACGCGGTGCACCAGTAAAGGAACGCCCCGCAGCCGTCGACAGCGACTCGAAGTCGTCGGTGCTTCTCACATCTCCGTCGTACCGCACGAGTCACCACTGCAGAAGGACGAGCTGGAGTAGCAGATGGGATCCCCTGCGGACGGTTGTCCGCACGGATGCGTCAAAACGGAACTCGGCAGATCCGCAGACTGCGGAACGGCTTGAACGTCCAGACCCGACCGGCGGCACGTTCGGCTTTCGGCACCGGTGCTCCTCCCGCCGTGAGCAGAATCAGGCAGGTGACGAGGTCTTATGGCCGGAGGGTCATCCTGGTCACCGGCATGTCCGGTACCGGCAAGTCCACCGTGCTCGCTGAGCTGGGCCGCCGAGGCCACCGAGTGGTCGACACCGATGACCCAGGCTGGATAGTCGACGTTGAAACCCCGTACGGCGTCGAGCCGATGTGGGATATCGACCGGGTCCGTGAGTTCCTGGCCGCGCACCGAACAGGTTGGCTGTTCGTTGCGGGCTGCGTGGCCAACCAGGCAGCCGTCTATGACCACTTCGACGCAGCCGTCCTCTTGAGTGCGCCCATCGATGTGATACTCGCTCGCGTTGTTGACCGAGCCAATCCCTTCGGGTCGCGACCCGAAGAACGGGCGAAGATCGCGGACGACCTAAGCAAGTTCGAGCCGCGCCTGCGTGCGGACGCCAATCACGAGATCCGGACGACTGCCCCGGTCGCAGACGTCGCTGCCGCCCTTGAACGAATCGCGGCTAGCCCGAGCGTCCCGACGAGCGAATCCTCGTAGCCGATCGGCTTGTGGATCAGCTGGCGTGCAGATACTTGCCGATCGCTACGCGGATGACGTCGAACACGCGTGTGGATCTGCGCCAGGTGCTCGCCGACAGGAGGCGGCCTTACCCTTTGTCCGTCTGATTTACCCGCCGGCGACTGGAGGGGGCCGATGACCGTTGCGGATGACAGCTTTCGGGAGAGATTGCAAAAGGAACAGTTGGCCGAGGAGGCCATGTATCGAGGTGACCCTGAACCGTTCACGGTCGCTACCGAGAGGGAACCGTACAGTCAGAAATTCGAAGTCGTTCATGAAGGCGCCGATCTCGCCTACACAGTCAGCTACGAGCGCGGCGAGCTCGCCCTGGACGGCGGCGAGCAGCGCCGCCAGACAATCCGGGTGACTCAGGTCTACCGACGCGATGGTGACCGATGGTGGCTGGTCCACCGACACGGCGACTTTGCACCCCTCGACGAGAGCCCGCCATCGCCGGCGGCGAGCTGAGGCTTGGCCCGGACAACGCGGGCCTTACAGAGGGCTGAACGACGCCGCGACCATGACCGCCTGCCGCAAGCGGCATGCCAGGTCCGTTGGCCACGCATACTGGATTGATGGCAGCAGTGGTCGTACCGCCGGATCCGCGGTGGCCGGAGATGTTCGTCGCTGAAGGCGCGGCAATCGGGTCGGCGCTGGACGGTTGGTTGGTGGGCGGTATCCATCATGTCGGCTCGACGTCGATCCCGGGAATGCCCGCGAAACCGATCATCGACATGATCGCGGGCGTCCGCGACCTCGCCGACGCTGAGGTCGCCGAACCCGTCCTGCGGGGGCTCGGTTATGTGCGAGCGGTGCACCGCACCGACGCCGTGCTGTTCAACAAGGGGCCGGCGGCCCGGCAGACCCATCATCTGCATCTCACCGTGCCGGGCAGCGACTTGTGGCGGGAGCGGCTGGCGTTCCGAGACGTGCTACGTCACGATCCCGCGCTCATCGCCGCGTACATCGAGCTGAAGACGCAGCTCCTGATTCGGTCGGGCGGGCGACCCTACAGCGCGACCGGCAAGCGAAACTTCGTCCGGGGAGTACTCGCACGCGTCGGTATCGACCTCGCAGACGGCTTGCTCGTCGACACCCGTGAAGTCCCAACAGGCTCCTCGACCTCGCGGACAGGCTCCGGCGCAAGTCCGTGAGCGGTCCACCACCGACTTGGCGACATGCATTGAGCTACTCGCGGCGGTGTGGCTATCACCATGGAAGACGCGGGCAGCCTTCGTCGCCGTCATCGACACCGAGCTTGTCGTTGGTGTTGGCGGGCCCGGCTAGGCCCCAGCCCGCCTCGACGGCAACCTCGGTCCGGATCTCGGCTGACGGCATTGCGAAGCATCAGCAGCAGTGCGTTCGCCGAGAGCAGAGAGCAGCTGGGCGGCTACTACGTGGTCGAAGCCCCTGACCTCGACGCGGCCCTCGGGATGGCGAAGAAATGCCCTCAGCCGTTCGGGGGTGTCGAGGTTCGTCAGGTGATCGTGTCTGGCTGAATCGACGTCGAAGCAGCCGAGAACGCTGCTCACCGGCTATGGGGTGGCGGATCCAATGCAGGTCAGGTGAAGTCCTTGATCAGCGGTGTGCATGCGGAGTTTCCGGTCGAGTTCGGCGAAGATCGGCTCGAAGCGAGCTTCGGCCAGGACCCGGTCGAGCACGGTCGTGTTCATGACCACCCCGACCATGCCCAGCGCCGGGAGAGGATCGGTGCATGTGCATGAACAGCGGTCCGCCGCGAACCTGGCGGGAGCACTGGTTCGAGCACGACCAGTTGCTCCACCTGGCCGGAGCGACCAGGCACGTCGCGGTCTACTTCGATCCGGACGTGAACGACGACGCCGCGCGCTGGCTACTGCCCTACCTCGACGACGCCTGGCAGTACACCAAGCAGACGTATGGGGAGTTCGGGCCTGATCCGCTGCTGTACTCGATCTTCCACCGGGGCCGGTACGCCGGCGGCCATCCGTCCAGCTACCAGGACCCGAGCCACGACAACCGCAACGTCACCGACTGCGGTCCCGGCCCGTACCGCGAGGACGACAGCGGTATCCACGAGATGGTCACGCACGAGATCTCGCACGTGGTTGAGGGCGCGAACAACGGCGCGTGGGGATCGCCGGCGTTCCCGATCTGGGGCGACAGCAAGTGGGCCGAGTTCTTCATCTACGACGTGTACGCAGCGCTTGGGCGGCATCAATGGGCGGCCGACGTCGCGAGGGTGTTCGACCGCAACTCGGATGCCTTCCCCCGCCGGGACACGCATTGGTTCCGTGACTGGTGGCGTCCACTGCGGACGGACACGGGCGGCGGTCCGCAGGTTATGGTGCGGTTCTTCCGGCTGCTCGCCGAGCACTTCCCGCGCGGCGCGGACACTCACTACGTGCGCGACCTGACGTGGGGTGAGTACCTTCACTTCACCAGCGGCGCGGCAGGAGGGGACGTCACCGACCTGGCCCGGCGGGCCTTCGGCTGGCCACGCGGGTGGACCCGGGAGTTGGCGCGGGCTCGAGCCGAGTTCCCAACGATTACCTACTGATCTACTTCCGTTCGTACGTCTCGCAACATCCAGCCGCCAGTCGAACCCCTGAGTCGAAGCCCGACCCGCCCGCGGCGCGGCGCCGGCAAACACGGCAGTTATTGCCGGGTGGCTGATGTAAGCCGTCGGGCAGTAAGAAGGCTCTGCCGAGTGCCGACAGCGGCCCACCTTGCACAGATTGCGCCCGGGTCGGGTGATCCTCACCTGGCGGCGACGACGCCTATGGGCGCGCGATCGGCGATTCAAGCGCTTTATGCGTTCGTAGAGTTGAACTCACCGCCGCGGCGAGATGGGCGTTCTGGCGCTGGCCGCCCGGCGTGGCAGGGATTCGCCGCGTCATGTAAGGGCCGCTACGAGGTGCGCTAATCGCCCTCTCTGTCGTCGGTGTGCAGAGGGTTCGCGCAGCCACTGGGCTGCCGAGGTGAGTTACGTGGTCGGTTTCCGCCTGGTCCGTCGTGCTGTGGACGTGGGTGTGCGGCCTATCGCGCCGTCGATGAGTGCTTGGGCAGCGCCGCGGGCGTCGGCGAACACGCTGTTGTCGTTGCAGGAGGCGGCGAGCGCGTTCGCTCCTTCGTAGAGGACGGCGAGCTGTCGGCCGAGGCTTTGCGGGTCGGCGGCTTTGGCCTCTCGCGCGGTCGCGATAATGCGGCCCAGGAATGCCTTCTTGTGTTCCTCGACCACTACGGTAATGCCGGCCCGCGCTCCGGCTGCTTCGACCGCAGCGTTGTGGAAGGGGCAGCCGCGGAGGACGACCTCGTGCGCCTCGAGTGGTTTGAAGATGGCTAGCAGTCGCTCGGCCGCCGGTAGGTCGTCGCGTTCGAGCTCCACCTCAGACGGGATGGGGGCTTGCCCTTCGCGGCGGCGCAGGTAGGCCTCGACGAGCGCGTTCTTGGTTGCGAAATGCTGGTACAAGGTGCGCGTCGATACGTGGGCTTGCTCTGCGAGCGTCGCGACTCCGGTCGCATTAATTCCCTGCTGATAGAACAGCCGATCCGCGGCTTGCAAGATCCGTTCGCGCGCGCCGCGACCGCCGGCCGACGCAGTATCCCGGTTCACGACATCAAGTATAGCGAACGCTTTACTTTGCCTGCGCCCGCCTGCTACGGTTCAGCCAAGTAAAGTGACCACTGTACTTGCGAAGGAGCGGCAATGTCCCAGCAAGACTCGCTCGGTTACGAGGCGACTGAAGGAGGAGACAGTCAGATGAGCGCCGAAGCGGTTTCGCCGATCAGTACCTACTTCCGAGTCTGCGACGGGGTGCGAGTGCGGTTCGCCGATAACAGGGCAGACTCGGACGCCACCGTGCTGCTGCTGGCGCCGTGGCCCGAAAGCCTTTGGGCCTTCCGTCGCATCTGGAACCGGGTCTCGGCAGTCGGGCGGGTGGTCGCCATCGACCTGCCGGGATTCGGCCACTCCGATGGTCGCCCGGAACTGCTTGCCCCGGACGCCTCGGGAGCGTTCCTGGCCCGTCTGATCGACGAGTGGGGCCTGGGCGCTCCGCACGTCGTCGGCCCGGACGTCGGCACGGCCGCGGCGCTCTTCCTCGCCGCGAGGGCGCCAGAGCGCGTCACGAGCTTGACCATCGGCGGCGGCGCAGTCCGCTTCCCGATCGACGCGGCCGGTGCGCTGAAGGATGTCATCGAGGCGCCAAGTCTGGACGTCGTGCGCGGGCTGGACGCCAGGACCAACATCGGCTATGCGGTCGAACCGGGTGCCGCGCGCGACAGCGAGCCCGACGTCCACGAGGACTATGTCAGCGCCTACGACCTCGGGCGCTTCGCGGAGTCGGCCCGGTTCGTGCGGCATTACCCCGAGCAGAACCCGGTGTTGCGTGACCTGCTGCCGACGATCACCACGCCGACCCAGATCGTGGCCGGGCGCGACGATGACCTCGTGCCGTGGTCGAACAACCAGTACCTCGACGACCTCCTCCCCAACAGCGAGATCCATCCTCTCGACGCCGGTCACTTCGCCTGGGAGCAAGCAGCCGAGGAATACGGCCGCCTGGTCGTCGACTGGGTCAGCGGCGGGTATCGGCGCGTCGGTAGCGGGCTAACACCGGCGCCGTCGGCGCCGACTCAGGGATGCCATTCAGTCGGTCCAAATGAAGAAAACGAGTTGCGGTTCTTGGTGCTGGATTCCGCAATTCCACACCGGTTCGACTGACGCGGCATATGCAGTCCCCCTGACATCGCCCGCGCCGAGGGGCTCGAGGACGCGGGCCGGGCGGTGGTGGAAGGCCCGCATCACGGCCGACTATACGAACCCAGCCCGGCCGCCGCGCCGTCTCCGTTTGGGCTACCTCGGCCGCCCGACGTGACTCGCCTCACGTTTCTTGACCGATACAGAAGACGGTCCTACTGTATCGGTAAAGAAACCATTCAGAGGAGGACGTCATGGACACCCAATCACTCGCTCTAACCGCGTCTCAGCCGCCGGCAGACTTCGCGATGAGTGCGTTGCCCAACGCGCCGGTCGTGGCCGAGGCGACACGGCCGGAGCGCGCTCCAGCGAGCAAGCACGCTCGGAGCGCGGTTGCAGGTGCGCTGTACCACCTGGCCAACGCCGTAGCGCCGTAGTGTCTCTCGCGGGACCTAGGAGCAGGCTCTGATGTCGGCAACGGAATCAGGAGGCTCCTACGCTGGGTGCAGGGATGGGAACTGGAGTACGTAATGGGCCGAGTCACTCTGCAGACGATCGCCGACCGCGTCGGCGTGAGCCGAATGACCGTCTCCAACGCCTTTTCCCGTCCCGACCAGCTATCGGCTCGGCTTCGTGATCAAATCCTGGCGGTCGCCGACGAGCTGGGCTACGTCGGGCCGGACCCGACCGCGCGCGCCCTGGCCAGTGGGACCGCCGGCGCGATCGGCCTGCTGCTGTCCGACACCGTCCCATACGCATTGACGGACGAGGTCGCGATGCAGTTCATGGCTGGTATCGCGGACGAGCTGGGATCGAGCGGTCTAGCGCTCACACTGCTGTCGGCGGCACCGCGCGACGGCGTGGTGCAAGCGCGGGACGTCGCCATCGACGGTGCGTTGGTCTATTCGTGCGACCCCGACTCCTCGGCCGTCGGCTGGCTCATGCGGCGCCGGCTTCCGCTGGTATTCGTTGATCAGGCGCCGGCACCAGGCATCCCCAGCATCAACGTCGACGACCGGCTGGGGGCCTATGCCGCAGCACGGCACCTGGTCGACTTGGGGCACCGGATGGTGGCTATCGTGACGACTGGTTATCGAGGCAATTTCGGAATCCTCACCAATCCGCTCGATCCGATCGCTGCGCATGCGGAGCGGCAACGAATGCTGGGTTGGCTAGAGGCACTCGGCGAGGCGGATATCGAGCCGATCGTCGTGCGCCAGCCACACGCTGATCCCCAGGACAACGGGTACGACGGTATGCAGGCAATCCTCGACTCCGGCGGTCGGCCCACGGGGATCCTATGTTTCTCCGACGCCATCGCGGGCGGGGTCATCCGCGCTCTTCGCGACGCGGGCCTACGCGTTCCTGAGGACGTTTCGGTCATCGGTTTCGACGACAACCCCATCGCGCGACGTATGCAGCCTGCGCTTACCACGGTGCGTCAAGACGCTCAAGGCAAAGGTCGAGCCGCGGCCGCCGCGCTGATCAGTGCGATTACCCACGCCGACGGTCGCACCGCACGCCGCGGACGGCACGTCTTGCTCCCCACCGAGCTAATCATTCGGGACAGCACCGCCCCGCCACCCACAGCGCGGTCGGTCACTACCCAACGCCGCGGCAAGAGGCGCCCAACCTCGACAGACGCGGGATCGCGCCCCGTCGATGCATCGCTCAACCCGACCGGGCCGCGCGTTGCCGGTGGATGAAGTGGATACCTAAGCGGTTGGGTTCGGCCTGCAGATTCCGTGCGCGGCGGATGTGTCGGCCGCGATCGGCACTCGTTGTCGGTGGTCTGCGCCAAGATCGGTGCATGGCGACCGAATTCCAGGTGACGTTCGACAGTGCCGACCCAGGTGCGCACGCGGCCTTCTGGGCCGAGGCGGTGCACTACGCTCAGCCGCCACCACCGGCCGGCTTTGACTCGTGGGACGCCGCGCTCGACGCCTGGGGCGTCCCGGCCGACCACCGCAACGATCGCGCGGCGCTCGTCGACCCCGACGGCGCCGGGCCGCGCCTGTTCTTCCAGAAAGTGCCGGAGCCGAAGACGGCCAAGAACCGCGTGCACCTCGACCTCCGTGCCGCCGCCGACGTGCCACCGGAGGGACGGACGGACGCGCTCGAGGCGGAGTGCACCCGCCTGGTCGCGCTCGGCGCACGCCGGGTGCAGCGGTTGGAGGCCGACGGCATCAACGACGTCTGCATCGTCATGCAGGACCCCGAGGGCAACGAGTTCTGCCTCGACTAAGTAGGGCGTGGGTCAGGTGACCACACTCAGCCCGCTCATCGGCATGTCCCGTCGTTGGCAGCAGACCAAGACACCGACGGATTGATCTGCGCAGCCGGAATGATGATCGGCGCACGCATCCGTTCGCGCAGATCGACGGCTCGGTGCGTGCCAAAGCGGATGCACCACCGACCGGAACGCCTCGCGTTGCGGGGCGCCAATCGCCCTCGCACGCTGAGGAGAGGCAAGGACGTGGTGGGCGACTGATCGAAGCTTGGCTGTGGCCTCGGTCGGTTCGGTTCGGGGCTGTTCTTGTTTGTCCTTCTGTCGGCTTGGTGCGGACTGCCGTACGTTGCTCGGATATGACGCGTGTGCTCCACGAGCTGACGATGTTTGTGCCGGGTCTGGACTGGTTTGATCCGCAGCCCGACGACCGCCTCGTGCACACGTTCACCAGCAACGATCCTGACCACTTGCCTCGCTTCTATAAGCAGTACGGCGACGATCTGCCGCGCGTCCGGCTCGCCGGCACGATGCCGCCGCTGCCCGCGGCATCCGGGGTGCTGGCCGGGACGGCGACGGCGCGGGGGCATCCGGTCGGCCTGGCCGCCGTGTCGCCGCTGCTGTACTTGTCGGCCGGTATCACCCGGGTGATGCAGCGGCGGGCCGGGCCCGACTACCCGATGCGCGCCGCGGGCTCGGCCGGCGCCCGGTTCCCGCTAGAGCTCTATCTGACGGTGCCGCAGGGCGGGCCAGGTGACGTGCCTGCAGGCGTGCACTGGTACCACCCGCGCGACCATGCGTTGGTCAGGATCGGACCGCCGCCGATCGGCGCCGACCCGGCATTGGTCATCACCGGCGTGCCGTGGCGGACCGGGTGGCGCTACCGGGAGCGTGGATTCCGCCATATTTATTGGGATGCCGGCACCGTGTTGTCGCACCTGCTGGCGCTGGCCGACGCGCTGGGTCTGCGGGCCGATCTGTACCCGACGTTCCCGGACGCGGCGGTGGGGGAGCTGGTCGGCTGCGACGGCGTCTTCGAGTTCCCGGTGGCGGTGCTCGGTTTCGGCGACCGTCCGGCGCTAGCAGCCAGCGGCGCCGCAGTCCGCGGCGAACTAGACGATGACAGCATCGCGTTTCCGCTCGCCGTGGCGGCCCAGCGAGCCGGCGACGCTGCCAACCTCGGCGCGCCGCTGCCGCGCGGTTCTGCCGTCGCGCCGGTTGATGGTGTGGGCCGGCTGGACGAGCTGCTGCTCGCCCGCTCGTCGCACCGCCGCCTGGATCCGTCGGGCAGCCTGCCCCGCGACGCCGTCGAGGGGTTAATGCGCAGCGCGATGCGCGGCGTCGATGTGCCGCACTTCGTCGCGGTCAACGACGTCACGGGCGTGATGCCCGGCCTGTACCGGTGGCCCGACCTCGACACGCCGCTACGCATCGGGGACCTGCGCGGTGAGCTGTACGAGGCGTCGACGGGGCAGGGGTTGCCGCGCGACGCCGCGTTCGTGGTCATCTCGGCCATCGACGGCGCCGGCCTGTCCGACCCGCGGTTACCGCGACGCGCAGCTGCTCGCCGGCCTGGTGATGGGCCGCCTGCATATTCTCGCGCCCACCGTCAGAGCAGGCGCGAACGGCATGACCTTCGACGACGTGCTGATTCCGGCGCTGCTCGGCGATGTCGGTGCTGCGGACCTGCTCTGCTTGCTGTGGACCTGCGTCGGCGTGCCCGAATACCGCCCCAAGGCTGGCGGCGCTCCGTCCGCGCCAACGACGATCACCATGGTCGAACCACGCTTGGACGACGGCCCTACACCGCCCTCGCGGTGACCTCGACCAGGACACGGCCGGGTTGCGCTGGACCTTCCCGACCGGGTCGCCGAAGCGCGGGCGTCGGTAACGACGCTGCCACCAGCCCCAAACGAGTAGTGATGACTGCCTGGCGGCCTGGGTCAGCTACCCAAGTGCCGGGCCTCGAGGAATTCGGCACGGACGAGCTGGATCACGTGATGTCCCGGGTCAGGGTGTAGGCCGCGCCGATGAGCGCGGGGATGAGCGCCCACGCGAGCAGCACCAGCAGGGAGCCCGTGGTGCCGAAGAGGTCTACGCCGTCGGGCTGGGGTTGGTCAGGTGGATAGAGGACGCCCTGCATGGCGCCGCCTGGCAGGTACGGGTAGGCATTTCTGACCTTTGGGATCGCCACGAGAATGTTTTCGAGCGCGAGGAGGAAGACGAGACCGACGACCATCGCGACGATCTGGTTGCGGAGCAGGGCGCCGACTCCGATGCCCATGATCGCGAGCAGCAGGAATATGACCGGGAAGCCGAAGATCGCGCGCCGCAGGTCGGGGTCGGACAGCGAGAAGTCGATGCCTTTCGTGGACAGCCATGGCAGCGCGATCATCAGTTGGACGGCGAGGCAGGCAAGCGCGTATGCCAGGCCGATGATCGCGTAGCTCAAGAGTTTTGCGGCGACGACCGTCCAACGGGAGGGCGTCTGCAGGACGGTCGGCGTGATGGTCTGGTAGCGGAACTCGGTCGTGATGCCGAGTACGCCGAGGATGAACGCCGTGACGATCGCACCATTCGCGTTCGCGAAGAGCAGCGGTACGTCGGCGGGCGATTTCACGTCGTTCGAAGCCAACGTGGCCACGACGGAGAGCACGCCGACCGCTATGGCGAGCAAGAGCATCCAGAACCAGACCTGCGTCGTGCGCAGCTTCAACAGCTCGGCGCGGACCAGTCGGATCATTCGGCGGCTTCTTCAGCGGTCAGTGCGAAGAACACGTCCTCGAGGTCGGAACGCAACGCGCTCAGCTCGTGCAACTCGACGCCGGCGCCGAACGCAAGATGGCCCACTGCTTCTAGCGTCAGCCCGCTGATGCGCAGCACGTTCCCGTCGGCAGCGGCCACGGTGCCGCCGTCGGACGACACGGCCGCGGCCAGCGGATCGGGGGTGGGTGTGCGCACGACCACGACATCCGAACCGGCGGTGAGCTCCGCGATCGTGCCCTGCCGCACGAAGCGGCCCCGGTTCAGGATGACCACCCGGTCGGCGACCGCCTCGACCTCGGCGAGCTGATGGCTCGAGATGAGAACGGTGCGGCCCTGGTCAGCGAGCCTGCGGAGCAGCCCGCGCAGCCAGCGGATGCCGTCCGGGTCCAGCCCGTTCGCCGGTTCGTCCAGCACGATCACCCGCGGGTCTCCGACCAGCGCGGCGGCCAGGCTGAGGCGCTGCCGCATCCCCATCGAGTAGCCGCGGACCTTGCGCCGTGCGGCATCGCGCAGCCCGACCAGCTCGAGCACCTCGTCGGCACGCGCCATCGGCAGGCCGGCGACCGTGCAGAGGATGCGCAGGTGGTTGCGCGCCGTGCGAGCCGGGTGGAAGCTCGACGACTCGAGCGCCGCCCCGACGACCAGCGTGGGGTTGTGCAGCCGGTGGTACGGCAGGCCGCCGATGGTCGCGTGCCCAGCAGTCGGGTGGACGAGACCGAGCACCATGCGCAGCGTGGTGGTCTTGCCCGCGCCGTTGGGACCGAGGAAGCCGGTGACCGAACCGGGTTCGACCGTGAAGCTCAGCCGGTCGACTGCGCGGATCTTGCCGCGGAAGACCTTCGTCAAGTCGTCGACGACGATCCGTCCGTCGAGGGCCGCCTGTGTCACGCGAACTCCGCAGCGACCGCGTTGGCGAACAGGTCCGTGCTCGCCGGGTCGTACGCGGCGTCGGCGAAGTTCCCGATCGCGTACGTCATGCCCATCTGCTCGGCCTCGCGGAGCCGCTCGACGAGTTGCTCCGGAGTGCCCACCAGCGGGCCTGTGCGGTACATCCGCTGGTAGCGCTCGAGCTCGTCGGCCGGGATGAGCGGCTGGTAATGCGCGGTGATCCACTCCAGCTTGTCCTGGACGTCCTTCTCGGTCTCGCCGATCACGACGTTGTAGTTGCCGGAGCGGACGATTTCGCCGAAGTCGCGGCCGACGTCGCGGCAGTGCTGCTCGAGGATCTGCGACTTGTGCTTGAACGTCTCAGGCGTGGCGTCGAAGTTGGTGTACTGCGCGTACTGCGCGGCAATGCGGAGCGTCTTCTTCTCACCGCCACCGGCGATCCACAACGGGATGCCGCCGTCCTGCAACGGCAGCGGGCGGCAGATCGCGCCGTCGACCTGGTAGTGCACGCCGTCGAGCGTGGCGACGCCTTCCGTCCACGCCTGACGCAGGATCTGGACGCCTTCCTCGAGCATCGCCAACCTCGTGCCGTCGCTGGGGAATCCGTAGCCGTAGGCGCGCCACTCGTGCTCGTACCACCCGCCGCCGATACCCATCTCGATCCGTCCACCTGAGATGACGTCGCAGGTGGCGGCCACCTTCGCGAGATAGACGGGGTTGCGATAGCCGATACAGGTGCACATCTGGCCAAGCCGCAGTCGGTCCGTCGTTGCCGCGAACGCGGCCATGAGCGTCCACGCCTCGTGGGTTGCCTCTTCGGACGGGACCGGGACGGTGTGGAAGTGGTCATAGACCCAAAGAGAAGAATATGCAGGTGTCGCGTCGGTCTTGCGCGCAAAGTCGAGCATCGTTGGCCATTGCTTCTCGGGCGGGATGCCGACGAGATCGAGACGCCAGCCCTGCGGAAGGAACACACCAAAGCGCATGATCCGCAGCCTACGGCGAGCCCAGTGCCCGGGCGAGGGTCATCCGGAGCCCTCGGGTGGCAGACGCCGGCCAGGATCGGGAGGGCGTTGACTGTCGGACTGCGGCCATACAATGCCGTCCATGGCCCGGACGGATGCCGCTTCCCGAGTGATCGCGGCCCCGCCGGACCGCGTCTATGCGGCGCTCGTCGATCCAGATGCGCTTGCGGCATGGCTCCCGCCGAAGGGGATGACCGGCAGGTTCGAGCGATTCGACGCCCGGCCGGGTGGCTCCTACCGGATGGTGCTGACTTATGCGGACGCGTCGAGCGCGCCGGGCAAGGCCTCCGCGGATTCCGACATCGTTGAGGCTCGCTTCATCGACATCGTCCCGGGTGCGCGGGTCGTCCAGGCGGTGGACTTCGTCTCCGACGAACCGGCGTACGCCGGCACCATGACCATGACCTGGGAGGTCGCGAAAGTCGACGCTGGGACTCGGGTTGCGATCCGAGCCGATGACGTTCCCGACGGCATCTCCGCGGAGGATCACGCGGCCGGGCTCGCGTCCTCGCTGGCGAATCTGGCTGCATATCTCGAGCGATAAGGCCCGAACGCGAGTATGCCTCCGACGGGTCGCGGGCCTACCCGTCCTCGATCTGCACGACTGACAAGCCACGCGACCACTGCGCGATCGCCTCCGCGCGGGTCCGCGTCATGAGGGCGTGTCGCAGGCCGCCGGTGGACGAGCCATCGGCAGACTGGCAGCGTGCCCACTGATCCGAGACAGATCCGAATTAGCATTGTGCTGTTCGCCTTGACCGTTACTGCCGCCGCGGTCGATGCCGTCACCTTCCTCGGGCTGGGACATGCCTTCGCCGCACTCGCCACCGGGAACGTACTACTGCTGGGTTTCGGCGTCGCGAATGCACCGGGGACGCCGATCGCCCGTCCTGCCGAAGCTCTGGCCGCGTTCTTGGCTGGCGTCGCCGCGGCCCATGCCGTCATCGTGCGGGTGAGTCGGCGCGGGCGGCGCTGGTTCGAAATCGCGCTCGCCGTCGAGGTCACCGTGATCGCGGGCGCAGGGGTGTACGCGACCGCCGTCAGCGGGACGAACAGCCTCCCGGAGCAAGCTATGGCCATCGTCGTCATCCTGCTCGCCTGCGCCATGGGGTGGCGCAACCGCACGATGCTCGAGGCAGGGATTCCGGACATGCCCACCACCGTGGTGCAGACCACCTTGGTCAAGGCACTCATGGATGTTCTGTCATTCCGCTCCGGCCCCGCCCGCGCGCCGGTCCTGGCGCGGTCGCGCCGCGCCGCGACCGTTGTCGGCATCTTCACCGGAGGGGCGATCGGCGCGCTACTGCTCCGGCTTGGCCCAGGACCCGCACTGATCTGCATCGCAGGATTCGAGGCCTGCGTAGCGGCTCTCTATTCTCGTGCCCCCCGGCTCCAGCCGCCAGCGAGCGCGGGGCACTGAAGTCCCAGTGCCGTTGAGGCTGGACGTCGGGAGTGGATCGGCGATGATGTCGCCACGACCTTCCGTTGGTGACGAGAGGTAGCCCTGATGCCCTGGCACCCGCACAACCTGACCGAACACGCTGACGCCACTTCCGTGAATGGGCCACCGGTCAGCCACGTCGTGACCGCTGAGCGGACGCAGCATGTGTTTCACCGGGGCTTGGGCTTGGGTGAAGGGCCGCAGGTGCTCGTCGAGCTGTGGTGGCTGCCCGGGGAGAAACCCCAGTGGGGGGTGCTGGGTGCCGGCTCCGGTGCCGACATGTCGGTGTTCGGGGGGTGGCTGGCCTCGCACGTGGTCGAGTCCGACGGAACCCAGCACGTGTTCGTCGATGACGGTACGGACGTGCACCCGTACGAGTTGTGGTGGCGCGGCCCCGGGCCGGACCGGGCCGGGGATTTGAGCAAGCTGGTCGGGCAGCCGGCGCTGTCGGGCGGCGGGCCGTTGGCCAGCCACGTGTTCGTCGCGCAGGGCACGCAGCACGTCTTCACGACTGCGACGGGCGACATCGACGGTATGCCGGTCGGTGGGCACGTGTGTGAGTTCCTGTGGGGCGGTAGCGAGCCGGTGCAGGTGGTGGACCTGACGATGCGGGCGGCTGGGGCGCCGACGCCGAATCCCGGCACGCAGTTGGCTAGTCACGTCGTGGAGGGCCCGTTCACGGCCGAACGCAGCCAGCATGTGTTCTACCTGGCGGGGCGGGAGATCTTCGAGCTGCGCTGGGGCGCCGACAAGGTCACCACCTTCCGGGGTTTGATCGGCAGCGCCTCCGGGGAGCGAGGAGCCGCGGCGCATGCCCCGGCGACGCATGTCGATCCGGACGGTACCCAGCATCTGTTTTATGCCGCGACCGACGGGCATCTGTTCGAGCTGATGTGGAAGGGTGACGAGGATCCGGTGGGACGCGAGCTGACCGTGCACAGCACCGGTGTCGGGCCGGCGCCGAACGCGCTCACCGGACCGGCCAGCCACCTGTTCCTCGCCGAGGGCACACACCACATCTACTACGTCAGCAACGAGCAGCACATCATCGAGATGTGGTGGTATCCGGGGGAGGATCCGCACCACGAGGACCTCACCGTGCAGACTGGTGCCCCGCTCGCGTTTCCCGACCGGCCGGTCAGCCACGTCTTCGTCGACATCGCCAATCAGCAGAGCACCCAGCACGTTTTCTACACCTCGATCTATGCCCTGATCATCGAACTGTGGTGGCAGGCGTGACCCCGCGACGCTCACGGCCGCAACGCGTCTGCCGCCGATTGGATCCAGGCGACACAGGCCGCCCAGTGCTTTCGCGTCGCCGACCTCCGCGCGGTCGAGGGCCAAATATTTCCAGATACGCGCGGGTCCCCCGCTGGGAAGACAAGGATGGGTAATCACGTACTGATAAGACAACTCCGGATGCTGGCGTTGTAGCGCCAGTGGGATCGACGGTGCACGCGCACTTTGCCTAGTGTCCTGTCGCGCACAAGGGGGGCCGACCTCATGGTCACGCCATGGCGATCACTTGCACGAACGATCCGACGCTCCGGCAACACGAGGAGGGCGTCGAAGGGTTGGGAGGCACGGGTGAGCAGCCAAGACCCCAGTGCCAGCGAACCACCACTTGTACGGCGGCACGTACTGGAATTGCGTATTCATGGGGTCAATAACACTCCGCCCGCGGGCATGCTGGATCTCCCGGCGGATGCGGTGGAAATGGTGGCGGGCGACGAGCTGGCGAGCTTCTGGCGGCCGAAGCCGGATCGGATTGCACCGCTGACACCCCACGACCGGGGCTATGTCCGCCCGGACGTCACGCGTGAGGCGTACTCGTGGGGCGGGATGGCCCGCAACTCCGTCGGCGGCAGCTCAGGATGGCAGAAGATCCTCGCCGTCGCGGCGCGAGTCGGCTGGATGCTGTTGTTGCCCTTCGGGCTGATCAACGTGGCGTACTGGTCCCGGCGCCTCGACGGCGGGGCCGGCCGTTCGAAGGAGACCGGCAGCGGAGCCGGCACGCTGCGCGTCCTCGGTCTGCTCATGACATTGCTGATGTTGATCGGCGCGGCGATCCTGTCCATGGACCTCGTCGGGGTGCAGTGCTACGCCTCGCCGAAGCGCACATGCTCGAACCTGCCATCGCAGCTCGGATTCCTACAGAACTGGAACGTAGGCGAGCGACTCGCGCTGCTTAGTCTGGTGCCACTGATGTTGATCGTCGGGTTGTGGGCGTTGTCGGCGAAGACCCGCACCAGCTATGACCGATCAACCTGGGCCGACGCCGATCGCGCCGAGTCGAAGAAGCAGGTTTGGGGCGCCGCCACCGCAACCAAATCATGGCCGCTGCTGGCCACATCCGGGTTCTGGCAGCACCACGTGATCAGCGCGAAGACCGCCTTCCTGCATCTCGCCGCGGGGATGACGTTGCTGGCGATGCTCACATCGTGGGATGGCATCTTCGGCACCTCATCCCGCTGCACCGGGCCGTGGGACCTGATCCGCCGTGACCGGGTCTGTTGGCATCAGCTCAGCGACGGGCATGGCCGCGGGTGGGCGGAGCTGGTGGTCTGGGTCCTCGGCGCCGTCCTGCTAGTCGTGATCTTCACGCTAACCGTACTCGGCTCGTCAGATGCCGTTGATATCCCGCAAGATCCTCAGATCGACAAGCCGAAACACCGCGGCGTGCTGCTGGCGATCGGGGCCGCAGCCGGACTGTTCACCGTTCAGGAAGCCGTGCTCATCTGGTGGCACGGGACAGCGTTAAGGGCGACTCACCTGGTCGGTATCTCCGCCGTATCCAACGTGCTGGCCTGTCTGCTGTTCGGCATCAGCCTGTCCGCGCTGTATTGGCGGCGCGATATCCACGGGTCGATCCCGCTCGGCATCGGCCTCGGCCTGGGCATCGGCCTGCTGCTCTGCGAGCTGCCGGGAACCGCCGGCTGGATCCTGCGGGCGATCACAATTGTGGCCATTGCTACCACCGTCTGGCTGGCGATTCGCCGCCGGAAAGGTGACGAGCGGCCGCAGCGTTACGAGGCCTGGCGCGGCTGCATTCCGGGAGTCGCCGTGCTGGTCGCATTTCTCATCGCGATGACGCTGACCACCGCGGTCGTGGTCGGTGTCGCCGACCTGCTCAACGGCGCCAACACGGCTGCGTCGCTGGCCGACACGCCGCCTGCGAGCCCCGTGCTATCCACCGGCGCGGCCGACCTTCGGGTACCCCAGCCAATCGTCTGGTTCGGGGTTGGGCTGATCATCCTCGTCGCGCTGCTGGTGCTCATTGTGCTCGTCGTCGCCGAGCTGGTACGCCGCAAGGCGACGAAAGACAACTCGATCATCGACCCGCCACCCGTCGCCGTTGTCCCGCCGGAAACACCAACCGATGAACTGCGCGCGTCCACCGCGCGAAAGCTCGCACAGATCGCCCATCGGGGCGAGAGCGCGCTGGGACTCGTCGTAGTGCTCGGCGGTATCGGGCTGCTGATATCACTGCTTATCGCCTCCGCCTGGACCGCCCCCGCCCATCCCACCGGATGGCAGAGAGTCGCCGCTGGCGCCGTCGGACCGGGTATGTGGGTCTCGGCCACGCTTGGCGCGACCCTGATCGCCTTCGTAGCCGGCGGCAGCGCGCTCGGCAAGACCCGTCCCTTCGGACTGCTCTGGGACGTGACCTGCTTCCTGCCACGAGCCGGACATCCGCTCGGACCACCCTGCTACGCCGAACGTGCCGTACCCGAACTCGTCGCCCGCTACAACCGATACCTCTCCCAACGCCCGGACAGCGACGTCCACGGAGACAAGATCATCCTGTCCGCTCACAGCCTCGGTGGGATCATCGCGGTCGCCAGCATCTTCGCCGTCCAAGGCGACGACAGGCGCCGACCGGCCGTTTCGGCCATCTCCCTGCTCACCTACGGCTGTCAGCTACGCGCCTACTTTGGCCGCCTCTTCCCCGAACTACTAGGCCCGAACGTGCTCGGCAATCACCCAGCACGAGCCGCCGGACTCATCAACCCGAACCCCGTCGTCGGCCGTGAACCTGCGCTCGACGGGCCCAACCCGGGCGCACTCGCCGCCCTCCTGGGCGCGACCGCCGACACCGGACGCTGGCGCAACCTTTGGCGGCGCACCGATTACCTTGGCTTCCCAGCCTTCAACGGCCTACCCGACCAAAACAACATCGACCAAGGCGCCGAGGAGATCGACCGCACCGGCTACATGCTCGGCGTCCTCACCCATTCCGACTACCCACTCACGCCCGCCTACACGACGGCACTCACCCACCTGATCGATACACCAAACGCGGGAACCCAAGGGAGCGTGGCACCACCTGTGTAAGCGGGGGGGCCGAGTTGAAGACCGACCAAGGCGTCCGCGCGCCGGTGATTCAGCGGGACCCTATGGCGCTATCTCGCCGATAAGCGCGATTCGCGCGCGGAGTCAAGACACTGGGGTGAGTCGCAGCACCGGGATCTCGCGGTCGGTCTTCTGCGGGTAGGCTCCGAAACCTGGTGCCCGCGCGACGACGACCTGCTCCCATACCTCGCTCCGCTCGTCCCCGGACAGCTGCTCGATCTTCACCTGCCGCTTCGTCCCGCCGAACTGGACCCACACCTGGTCGGGATGGGCAGCGACATTGTGATACCAGGCCGGATGCTGCGCTGCGCCGTTCGCGGAGGCGACGACATACCAACCGCCCTGGCCATCCTCGAAGCGCGCGACCGGGTTGGTGCGCTGCCGTCCTGAGCGCGCACCGACGGTGGTGATGTAGAGCAGATCCATGCCCTGAAAGCGGTCTCCGCCGCGGCGATGTATCCGCATCATTACGGGCATCAGCAGCTTGTTGACAAGGCTAGGCGGCGTCCTGCCGCCGCGCGTGCCAGCGGGAGGTTTCTCGATTGACATGCCTTCAGTGTGCTCCGTTCCCGATCCGCACTGTCGTTCGCACGGAGACGGGCGATCTGACAGATCCGTCTGCACGAGGCCACCGACTCGCCGGTCCGTTACCAAGTCTCAATCCGGCGGCTCGGGCTTCGATGAGTCGATCGTTCACAACCGGCGTAGCAGAAAGCCTTGAAAGACATCCGGGAGGCGGTGTCGGATCGGGGCAGAGGTGTTCGTAGCAGGGGTGAGCGGCCGCCCACGAGGGGCGCCCCGACTACAGGAGATGATGTGAGATGCAGTATCTGGTTTCCGTGATCGATGACAAGAGCAATCCCGGCCGCACGGACAGGCAGCCTGCCATCAGCGCGTTCAACGAACGACTGATCGCCGAAGGCTACTGGGTTTTCGCGGGCGGACTCGCGGACACCGACGCGGCCACGGTCATCGACAACCGGGGCGAGCAGGCGGTGTTCAGCGACGGGCCTTTCGCGGAGTCGAAGGAGTACCTCGCCGGCGTCTGGGTGTGGGAGGCCCCCGATCTGGATGTGGCGCTCAAGCTCGCCACCGAGGCGTCGAAGGTCTGCGATCGGAAGGTCGAGGTGCGGCCGTTCCAGTGAGCGACGTCGAGGAGGCGATCACCCGGGCCCACCACGATGACTGGGCGCGGGTGGTCGCCACCCTGACGAAACGGTTCGGTGACCTCGACATCGCCGAGGAGGCGGCGGCCGAGGCGTTCGCGACCGCCGTCGAGCGGTGGCCGGCTGATGGCCTACCACCCAATCCCGGTGCCTGGCTGACCACCACCGCCACCCGCAAGGCCATCGACCGGATCCGGCGGGAGATCAAGCGCGACGACAAGCAGAAGGAGGCTCGGATGTTGTACGACGACGACCCGCCCGAGCCTGTCGGCGTCATCGACGACGAGCGGCTCCGGCTGATCTTCACCTGCTGTCACCCAGCGCTCGCGATGGAATCCCGCGTGGCGCTGACGCTGCGCATGGTCGCCGGTCTGACCGTGCCCGAGATCGCCCGTGCCTTCCTGGTGCAGGAGACCACCATGGGGCAGCGGATCACCCGCGCGAAGGCCAAGATCAAGGCGGCTCGCATCCCCTATCGGGTGCCGTCCGCGGAGGATCTCCCGGCCCGCGTCTCCGGCGTACTCGCCGTCCTCTTCCTCGTCTTCAACGAGGGCTACCTGGCGACCGGCCCCGACACCGATCCGGTACGTCACGACCTGACCGCCGAGGCGATCCGGCTCACTCGCCTGATCCGCGCCCTCATGCCGCAGGACGGTGAGGTGGCCGGGCTGCTGGCGCTGATGCTCCTCACCGAGGCCCGCCGTACCACCCGGGTTTCGGCCAGCGGCGAACTGGTCACCCTCGATGAGCAGGACCGCGGGGCCTGGGACGCGGCGCTGGTCGCCGAGGGTCATCGGCTGGTACTCGAGCGCCTAACCGCCGGAGCCGCCGGGGTGGCTCCGGGTCGCTACCAGATCCTCGCTGCGATCAACGCCGTGCACACCTCCGCCCGCGACGTACGCGACACCGACTGGTCGCAGGTCGTCGCCCTCTACGACCAACTCGTCCGCCTCGACCCCTCGCCGATCATCGCCCTCAATCGGGCCATCGCGGTCGCCGAGCTCGACGGCCCAGAGGTGGCACTGGCGGCCGTCGACCGTCTCGAGGACAACTTGGCCGGCTATCACGCCTACCACGCAACCCGCGCCGACCTGCTGCGCCGGCTGGGCTGCAGCCAGAAGTCGCGCGAGGCGTACGACAAAGCCATCGAGCTGGCGGGCAACACCGCCGAGATCGCCTACCTGACCCGGCGCCGCGACCAGCTGGGGTAGCGCCAGCGAATCCCGATCGAACCCCGCGCAAAGCGGACGGCCTCAAGGCGCGCGGCCCGTTGATCGACCGCTCGGATGCCGGTTACTTCGGTCGGAGGTGGATGAACACGCGGCCGCAGTTGTCGGAGTCCTTCTCGACACGGTGGTAGAGCGCCTTGATGTCCGGGCGGCCGAGGAAACGCAGGACCCGCTTCTTCAGCTGCCCCGAGCCCTTGCCCGGAATGATCTCGACTAGCGGCGCCTTCTTGGCCACCGCCTCGTCGATGATCGCGCGTAGGGCCCGCTCGATCTCCTCGCCTCGGTTGTAGATGTCGTGCAGATCGAGCTTCAGCTTCATCGGCCCATGGGTTTCGGGTGGGGAGGACCGGTCGGGTCAGCTGGATGCGTGGAAGAACGCGGCGGCTCGGTCCGCCATCTCCTCGGCCGACACGTTCTCGATGCGCTGGCTGAGCATCCACTGCTGTCCGAACGGGTCGCGCAGCCGCCCGGCCCGCTCGCCGTAGAACTGATCCGCCAACGGGTACACCACATCGGCGCCGGCCGCGACGGCCCGGTGCCATGCCGCATCGACGTCAAACCAATAGGTTGCCATGATCGCGGTGACCATGCCGCCGAGCGAACCCGGCGCCTTGGCTGGGGCGCCGCTGTCGGATTCGTCGGTGAGCATGATGACCGAATCACCGATGCGCACCTCGGCGTGGATCAGTTCGCCGTCGGGGCCCGTGAACCGCTCGCCGACCTCTTCGGCCGCGAACGCGGCTCGGTAGAACTCGATAGCGCGGGCGGCGTCGCGGACGACCAAGCGGGGTGTGACGGTGTGCAAGTGCTCCGGCACCGGGGCTACCTGCGGACGTTGCTTGCTGGACATGACGCCCAATCTGCCAGAACGGCAGCCGATCGATCCATATGGGCGCAGTCGACGGACCAGGTGCGTGTCCGAAACGACGGTGCGGCGACCGGCCGTGCACGTCCATGGCCCACTCGACGAGGGATGAACTCGGCGATAGCGTGAACCCGTCCCATGAAGTGGCCGCTCATTGGGGGAGTCACATGTCTTATCGCCTGGTCTGCATGCGCCGCGCCACCTCCCTGTTCGCTACCGCGACGCTGGTCAGCAGCGCGGTGGTCGCCACGGCTGCCGTCGTCGCCGCGCCCTCCGCCGGCGCCGATGCGCCGAGCGGCTGCCGGCTCGGCAGCGGCGTCCAGCACGTCATCAGCATCGTGTTCGACAACGTCCACTTCTTCCGGGACAACCCGAACGTCCCGTCCGACCTCGAGCAGATGCCGAATCTACTGAAATTCCTCGAGGGCAACGGCACGGTTTTCTCCAACAGCCATACGCCGCTGATCGCGCATACCGCCGACGACAGCCTGACGATCTACACCGGGCTCTACGGCGACCGGCACGGCCAGCCGCTGACCAACACGTACAAGACCTACAACCCGAACGGCTCTACCGACCCTGCGACGTCGTTCGCTTACTGGACGAGCCCGGTCGTCGACACGGCTGCCTCGCCCACGGCAGGCCACGACACGACGCCCACGATGACGTACTCCGACACCTCGCCGGCCAGCGGGTCGCCGAACCGGATAACGCCCGCGCCCTGGGTGCCGTTCGCCCGCGCCGGCTGCTCGGTCGGTGACTTCTCGACGGCGAACATGGTGCTCGAGAACACCAGGCTCGACCTCAACACCGTCTTCGGCGCCGGCTCGCCCGAGGTCGCGCAGCTCAACGCCGACCCGGACTCCTTCAAGGACGCGGAGGTCGCCGACTACATCGGCGTCGCGCTGCACTGCGCGAAGGGCGACGCGGTCTGCGCGAAGGCGCAGGCGGTGAAGTTCGGGCAGGGCTCGCCGTCGCCGACCGCGGTGCCAGACTCGCTGCCGACCGAACCGGGCGGCTACCACGGCTACCAGGCGTTGTTCGGCGCGCGCTATGTCGCACCGCAACTCGGTGGCGGCACACCGAGCCTGACACGCAACGGCTATCAGATCACCGACGCGGCCGGCAACCTGGTCGACCTGAACGGCAATGAGATCCAGGAACCGTTCAGCCACCGGCCGGGTTTCCCGGGCTTCAGCCCGACCGCGTCGCAGTCGCTCGCCTACCTCGCCGACATGCAGGAGTCCGGCATCCCGGTGACGTACGGCTACATCTCCGACACGCACGACAAGAAGACCGGCGCCACCGGCTGCACGTCGCCGGGCAACGCGCTCGGCGCCGGTGACGCCTGCTCCGTCGCCGCGCTGCACAGTTACGACCAGGCGTTCGAGACGTTCTTCCAGCGCCTCGCGGCGGACGGCATCACGCCCGCCAACACCGAGTTCGTCATCAGTGCCGAGGAGAACGACCAGATGGCGGCCGCGAACGTGGGTCGCGTAACCCAGCCGACGCCCGCCGGCTGCGACGGAGTCACGGTGGCGTGCCACTACGCGACCGGTCAGATCGGTGAGCTGCAGGCCAACATCAAGGGGCTGCTCTCGACGACGGCGAGCAGCGGCACGCAGTTCGACGTCGAGCCGCAGGGCGCGGCGATCTACGTGCACGGGCAGCCGTCGGCACACGACCCGACCGTCCGGCAGCTCGAGCGTGACACTGCGGCGATGACGTCCAATCTCACGTACAGCGGCGTGCCGAACGAGCACATCGTGAAGTACCAGGCCGGGGCACTCGAGCAACGGGTCTTGCACATGCAGACGAACGACCCGCTGCGCACACCGACCTACACGCTTTTCCCCATGCCCGACTACTTCTTCTCGACTTCGGGCGCGAACGTCTCGATCAACCCGGCCTTCGCGTGGGACCACGGGTATTACTCGCCGAACATCGACATCACGTGGGCGGGCGTCGTGGGTCCGGGTGTCGCGGTGCGCGGCGTGGACGGGCCGGGGCCGGCGGGCGGCAACGAGTCGCACGACCCGAACTCGACGCACACGGTGCCCGAAGCGAGCACCGTCGGCACCTGGGTGGAGGAGACCGACCTGCGTCCGACGCTGCTGTATCTGACCGGGCTGCATGACGACTACCCGACCGATGGCCGGGTGATCAGCCAGGCGCTCGCATCGCCGTCCGCGGCGTTGTCGGAGGACGGCCGAGCTAGCCGCCATGTACCAGCAGCTGAACTCGAGCGTGGGCGCGTTCGGTACGGACACGCTGATCGCCGACTCGGCCGCGCTGGCCAGCGGTTCGGCGACGAGCGACACGCAGTACCTGGACGAGCAGGAGACGTTGCAGCATCTGGCCAAGGCGCGTGATCAGCTGGCCCCCGAGATCAAGGTGACCCTTGCGCGAGCGGCGCGCGGTGTGATTCCGTCTCATGGCACGTTGACGTCGGAGCTGGCTCGGGCGCGGGCGTTGTTGCGGCAGGCTCACAAGCTGGCAGCTGGTTCCTGAGCCCTTCGGCGCCCAACGGCCTCCAGCCTGCGGTCGTGATCTTGGACTTGCTGCCTCAGGGCGACCACAAGTCCAAGATCACCGCCTGCCGCTGCCCAACTTCGGTCGTCGTCACTCCTCGGCGGCCAGCCACACCGTGCGCGGCGGTCGGCACCCGGGGGCAGGCGCCTCACCCGTGCGGCCAGATCACGTCCGCGCGGGCGACGACTCGGTCAGGCTCGGAGCACGACCTGACTGAGGAGCAAGCCATGTCTCGACGTCCAGTTCTCATAGTCATCGGCATCATCGTCGCGGTGCTCGGCGCCCTGACGGCGACGGCCGGCGGTGCACTCGCCGGCGTGTTCGGGCGCGACGGCACCGTGACCAGCCAACCCGGCCACATCGCCACGCCCGGCCGAGCAATCGTGGCCAAATTCGACGACCTCGCGAGCGGCTATGACCTGAAGGCGATCCCTGGTAACCCGCGCATAACGGTCAGCGCGACGGGCGGCACGCGAGAGCTCTTCATCGGGGTTGGGCCGGCCGCCGAGGTAGACCGCTACTTGTCCGGCCGGCCCTACGACGAGGTGACCGATCTGGACTTCGACCCCTTCCGTTTCGACCGGCGCAGCCACAACGGGATCGGCGACCTGCCTCCACCCGGGCAGCAGTCCTTCTGGGTCGTGAGTTCGAGCAGCACCGACCCGAGCATGCTCTGGAAGCTGACGAGCGGTAGCTACCGCATTGTGATCATGAATGCCGACGCGTCCGCTGGCGTCGATTCGCGAGTGCGCCTCGCCGTGACGCTCCCGCACCTTTTCGGCATTGCGATCGCGCTGCTGGTCACGGGCGTGATCTGCTTCGTGGGCGGCATCGCCCTCGTGGTCGTCGGTGCCCGCCGCCGCCAGCCGGTCCCGGTGCCCCAGCATTGAACCTGACGTCGGCGGGGAATCGGCAAGGGGGTGGTTATGTGCACGACGTTCGAGTCCTCATCGTCGACGACCACGAGCCATTTCGACGTGCACTGTCGGAAATGGTGAACGAGACAGCCGGCTTCAGGACGGTGGCCTGCGTGGCGACGGCCGAACGCTTCCTGTCGCTGATTGCCGACACGCCGGCCGATCTGGTGCTGATGGACATCAACCTGCCGGGCATCGACGGACTGGAGGCGACTCGGCGGCTCACGTCGGGGCCGAAACATCCCGTCGTCGTGCTGTTATCCACCTTCGAGGAAGGCGAGCTGGACTTCCGCGAGTACGGTGCCACCAACTACTGCAGCAAGGCCACCTTCGGGCCTGACCGGCTCGTCCAGATCTGGTCCGAGGTAGGGCGCCCCTGACGGTCAGCGGCAGGGGATTGTCGCCCAGACCCGGGTGCCGTGGCCCGGGGCCGTCGTCACCCGGAACTGGCCGCCCGATGCCTCGACCCGGTCGGCCAGACCTTGCAATCCGGAACCGCGGTGGTCGTCAGCGCCACCGATCCCGTCGTCGGCAACGGTCACGTCGAGAGCCGAACCGGCACGCACGACCCGTACCGAGACCGCTGAAGCCTGCGCATGCTTACCGACGTTCGCCAGGCTCTCGGAAACGACGTAGTAGGCAGTCACTTCGACGGACTCGTCCAGTCGGGCGGCCACGTCCACGTCTAAATGCACCGGAACCTTCGATGTGGCCGCCAGGGACTTGAGCGCCATGGGTAGGCCCCGTAAGGACAGCACCGATGGGTAGAGCCCGCGGGCGACGTCGCGCAGTTCGTCGAGCGACGCGGCGATCTCATCGCGGGCGTGCCGGATCCTGGCCCGGGCCTCCGCACCTTGATCGAGTCGCCGTTCCAACGTGGTCAGTTCCATAGACAGCGCGACCAGCCGCTGCTGCGTGCCGTCGTGGAGATTGCGTTCCAGACGCTTTCTCTCGGCCTGCCCGGCTTCGATCACTCGGACCCGCGACTCGGTCAACTCGTCTAGCCGGGCTTTCAGCTCCGCATGGAGCTGGCCGTTCTCCAGCGCAATGCCGGCTGCCGCGATGACCGCGTCGGTCAGATCCGGATTGTCGTCCAGCGATGCGTCATAGGTGAGCGCCGCGACGCGTTGGCCGGCACGGTCGATGAACCTCACGGCCAAACCGGGCTCGCCTATCCGCAGGTCCAGGGCCTGGCCCTCCCCATCGACATAGCTATGCGTCTTGGCCATCCAGTACCCGAGGCGGAGCTGGGGATCGCCCAGGGCCCGAGCGAGAGGTACCCGCAGGTCTGTCGGGTCGGTGTTCGAGTGCAGCGACACGATCAGGTCGGCGACACTTGTCCGGGCCAGATGCGCGCGAGCAACCACCGCGATGACCGCAACCGGAACGCTGGCATACGCGGCAAGAAGCAGCCATCGGATACTTGGCACGACGATGTCGAAGGTGTCCAATGCGGTCGTCGTGCCGCCCAGGATCAGCGCCGCCACGGCCGGGAGTATCGGCAGCAGCAATCGCCGGGTCGGGCCGCTCGCCACGACCCAGCGCCGGGCGACGGATACGGCCAGCGCAGCGGTGGCCAGCACGATCCAGAACCGCTGGAACTTGTCGATAGCGTCAGCGACACCCTCGTTGGGCCAAAACGCGAGCACGTTGCCGGGGCTCCAGTCCGGCTCCCAGAACGTCAGCCAAAGGATCTCCACCGGCCCGATGACGAAGGCGTAGAGGACCACGACAATCCAGTCGAAGCGGGACTTGAGCAGGCCGTCCGGAAACGACAGGACCACGACGGCAAACAGCACGATCCAGAAATCACCGAGGAGTACGCCCGCGGTGAAGGTCGCCGGCCAGTCGAACTGCCACATCAATCGGGAGCCGAGGTAGACCCCGCCGGCGATGACCATGAGCCGACCGATGTGGTTCGCCGGACGGCGGTGCCAGGTGTACAAGCCGCTGGCGACGAAGGCCCAGCCGACCAACGTGATCCACAGGTCCATGGTGTCGACGTCGGAGAAACCGTCCAGGGCGATCGTCAGGGAGCCCGCGATCGCGGCCGCGATTGCGATCGCCCAGCGCGCGCGATCCAGCCGCTGTCCGTCAACTGCGCTGCGTGCGCTCATCGCTGCCCTCCTAACCGCACGCGCCGGGCTTTGAGGTTACCGGCGTAAACGCATGGCCGAACAGCCCGGCGCAAGTAGCGTTACGGGTCGCCGGCCGGGTTAGCCACAACTGCTGGGTGGGGCTAGCCGCCATGTGCGATTTCCCCGTGGGGCGCCTACCCGAAAGCCCGACAGAGGGGCGAGCACCTCCGCGCGTGCGTCCAGCCCGATGGGTTCTCGGCCGCCCAAGACCGAGGCTGGGTTGATCTCCGCGCACAACGGCGCCCGACGAACAATCGAGGAGACCGAAGATGAGATCGTCACTAGGCCGTCGAATCGCTGTACTCACCCTGGCGTGCATCCTGGCTGTTCCGCTGCCGAGCGCCCTTGCGTCGCCTCCTCGGAGCGGCCTGTCAACCGATCTGCAGGCGTTGGTCGACGCCGGGGCGCCCGGCGCGCTTCTCTTCGTTCGCGACCATGATCGCGTCCTACAACTCACGGCCGGATACGGCGAGATCGCGAGCCAAACGCCGATGCGTCCACGCGACCATTTCAAGATCGCAAGTCTCACCAAGACCTACACTGCGGCTGTCGTCCTGCAGTTGGTCGGGGCGAACAAATTGCGGTTATCGGACCGGCTCGAACAGTATGTGCCTGGCTTGGTACCCGGCGGGGACAAGATCACGATCAAGCAACTGCTGCAGCACACCAGCGGTATTCCCGATTTCGAGACCGACCCACGATATCTGGCGCCGTATCTGAACGGAGACTTCGGGTACTACTGGTCGCCGCGGCAGCTGGTGGAGATCGCCATCTCCTATCCGCCGGTGTTCCCGCCCGGCGAGACTGAGACTTCGTCCTACTCGAACACGAACTACGTGCTACTCGGCCTGGTCGTCGAAGCCGTCACCGGCCGGCCGATCGGCGACGTCCTTCGATCGCGGCTGTTCCGACCGTTGCACCTGGACGAGACGATCTATCCAACGGCGCCGGGACTGCCCGAGCCGTACGCACATGGCTACCTCGTGGTCGGCGCACCGCCTCCGATCGACGTCACCGGACTGAGCCCGTCCTTGTCACCTGCGTCCGGCGCCATCGTCTCGACGACGCGTGATGTGGCCGACTTCTACCGCGCGCTGCTGGCTGGGCACGTAGTAACACCGCAGCTGCTGCAGGCGATGAAGACGACGATTCCCGCGCGTCGCTTCGACATTCCCGGCCAGAGCTACGGACTCGGTCTGGAAAAGTTCCCCACCCCCTGCGGTCCGGCCTGGGGACACAATGGCACGGTCCCCGGCTACTACACCTACATCTTTGCCAGCGAACACGGCCAGCGCGAAGCCGTCCTCATGGTCAACCACGACGCCTCGACACTGCCGCTCCCGGCCGCTGAGCGATTCTTGCCACTGATTACCAAGGCCTATTGCGGCAACGCCCACTGAGTTTCAGCGGGTCGCTTCGAGGAACGCCAGCACCGCCATGACCCGGCGGTTGGACTGGCGTTCCTCGACCAGGCCGAGCTTCTGGAACACCGCCCCGATGTGCTTCTCCACCGCTCGCTCACTCATGAACAGCGTCGTAGCAATCGTCGCGTTGCTACGTCCGGTCGCCATCTCCTTCAGCACCTCCAGCTCACGGTCGGTCAGGCCCTGAAGGGGGGAGGAAGACTCCGTCGCTTTCCGCCGCAGCAGGGCCTCGACCACCTTGGGATCCAGCGCGGATCCACCACGGCTGACGTCCTGCAGAGCACGGACGAGTTCGACGACGTCGGAGACGCGCTCCTTGAGGAGGTAGCCCATGCCGGCCACGCCCTCCTTGAGCAGCTCGAACGCATACGCTTCTTCGACGTACTGCGATAGCACCACCACACCGATCTTCGGATGCTTGGCCCGAATCTGGTGGGCCACGACGATTCCCTCGTCGACGAATGTCGGTGGCATCCGGATGTCGGTCAGCACGGCCTCCGGGCGGTGCTCGTCGACGGCCTTGAGCAGCTCGGGCGGGCTGGCGACCGCGGCGACCAGGTCGATTTCGTCGACATCGGCGAGCAAGGCGCTGATGCCCTCGCGGACCAGGTAGCTGTCATCCGCAAAGACGATTCGCAGCACACCCATGGCGCAGGACCCTACCGATGCGATAGGCGGTCGCATGCACGCGGAGCCGGCTCCCGTCGCGTCGGCGACCGTCAGCTAGAGCATCACCGATGCGGCTCGTTCTCGGCGGACCGGAAGAGGTTGAGGTCGAGACGGCAGGGTTCCCGACCGGCCAGGTCGGACAGGTAGTCGCCGTCGGGCAGATCCGTGTCCGTGCTTGCGCGGCGAAGCACGAGCGTGGCTGCGGTGTCCGCGTCGAGCCCGAACAGGTCCAGCGCGCGCCGTCGCACGATCTCGATTCGGCTCGATGGTGCCGCTCGCAATGTCTGGGTTGTATCGCCGTAGCTGATGCGAGCGTCGATCCACCGGCACGGATGCCGGTGAATGTCGTGATGGTCGTGATGGCGGCCGCGTCCGGTGATGGCCTGCGCGAGGGTGAGTTCGACGTCGACGGGTTCCTCATCGTCGTCGATGAAGACCAGATCGGCGCCGATGGCGATGATGTCGCGGATGCGCGCATTGTCATCGGCGACCTCGAAGGTTTCGATCTTGCGGTGCGGGCGGTGCAGCCGCACGAGCACCGATCGGTGAGGCTGATCGGATTGCGGATTCGCGGCTGAGATTGGTAGGTCCGGGGTGTCGTTCGCGGGGTTGTGCGAACTGAGCATTCTTGAGAGCCTTTCTGTGCTGGTTGTTATGCCGGCGTTGACGGCCTCCGCCCCGGCCAAGGGATAGCGGGGGCCGTCGTCTGAGCGAGCTAGGAGCTGAGGTTCAGGCGAAGGCTTCGTAGCAGTTCTTCGGCTTCAGCGACTCGCTTTACGACGTCTGGGTTTCCTCTGAGCTCTTCGAGTTCGGTCCAGGGCACACCTCGGATGGTTTTCATCGCTGTATCGAGTTGCTCGATCAATCCATTGGTCGGCTTCGCCGGCCCGCCGACACGTAGCATCGCGGAGTCGATGGTCGCGTCGTCTTCGGTGAAATGCGCGCGGGCAACCGGATCTCGAAGGATGACCCGGAGCTTTCGCAAATCTTTCGAGTTGGTGATCTGTTGTCGATCGACTTTCTTGACGACCGCATCGACGATCGACGGCGTCAAGAGCGCCTTGTTCACGCCCATGAGCTCGCGGGCCCACGTGATCGCCGATGCCGGATCACGCAGATTCGTGAAGCGTTGAGACAGCTCGAATATCTGCACGAGCTTGTCCAGCTCTCGGACCGTTGTGCCGAGAATGTTGGCCGCGCTGGCCCGGCCGACCAGTTCTACCAGCCGGTAGGCGACCATCTCCTTTTCTTTGGCATCCCATTCCTTTCGTTGGCGGTGGATGTAGATCCAGGCCCGCAACCGCTCCTCGTCGGTGAGGGTTCGATCGGTAATCTCGACCGGAACCTGTCGGAACTGGGCTTTGCCCTCGTCGACGAGCGCGATGGAGTTGGTCCAGCGGCGCTCGCCGTCGATGATCCGGTACCGATCGGCCCGGTCGGGGTGCGGCTCAACCAGCAACGGCTCGAACAGTCCTTCGTTCGCTTCGATTTGCCGCTGCAGTTCGTCGTCTTGTTTCGGTCCCAGCCTCGGCTGTCGCTCATTGGGCACCAGCTCGGCTACGTCGAGAACGGAGCGACGGGTGCGGATGACAGTGCCACCGAGCCGTCGTTCTTGAAACGCGGCTATCTTCGTGGATCGTCGGTGCCGGTCCGAGCCAGGCTGGGTCATGTCGCCTCCGTTCGCCCACCGGAAGGCGTGGTCACGATGAGGTCGATCTCGGTGACGAGAGTTCCTCGTGCCTGCTGGATGTCGCGAATCAGTTGACCCCGCTGCCTCCAGGTGGCCGTATGTGTCCGGTGCTCTTTGACGTCAAGGTCGAGGAGCTTGTCCGAGATGGTTCCGATCTGTTCGAGGAGCACCCCACATCGGTCCGACGTGATGAAGTCGTAGAGCTTGGCCGTGTTCTCGGCCCGGACCTTGTCACTGAGGCGTAGCGTCGCGAGCTGCACGACGTGCTTGCGAATCACCTGGGCCAGTGCGGCGGCACGCGCGGGATTCGCGATGATCACTCCGTCTTGAATGGCCAGCTGGGCCTGGCCGGCCGGAAACACCCGGCTGATGAGCACAGCGTGGTCGGCCTTTGCCGCGATCTTGTCTTCGAGCAGCCGGCTGACATAACTGTTTCGCCACGCACTCCGGTTCTTGGAGTCATAGACAATGTGCCCGCATTCTCGACCGCTCTCTATGACCGTATGCAGGATGTCGGCGCCGAGCTGGCCCTTCTTGACCCGGACGATCGTGTCGTTCGGAAACTCCTCTCGCAGCAGCTCGTACAAGTCCAGTTCGGCGCCTTCGCCAAGCTCACTCGCACCCTTCTGGGCGACTTGACGCTGCAGCTGGGCCAGCCGGATTTCGAGCTTCTCGTGCTCGGCGAACGCCCGTGCCTTTTCGGAGTTGATCGCCTCGATCCTGGCCTTCTCCAAAGCGTTGCGTTGCTCCCGTAGCCGGGCTTTGAGCACGCCCTGGTCGTCGGCCCGCTGTTTGGCCAGTCGCCGGTCGGTCTCAGCCCGCAGCTGCGCCGCCTCCCTGGTGGCGGCGGCGAGGGCGACACGCGACTTGGTCCGTTCCTCGTCGCGCGCCGCTTTGACCAGCGACTGAACCTGCTTGTTGGCGGCCTTCACGGCCGCGTCGGCCTTCCGCCGTGCTTCGGCCGCCTGCGATTCGAACAGCTTCTTGGCCTTCTCGATCTGTTGTTCGGCGACGGCCAGCGTCTTGGCCAGGACCGCATCCTGCTCGTCTCTGAGGCGACGCTCGAGCTCGCGGGTCCGGGCTCGTTCCGTCGCGCGGATCCGGGCCGTGATCTCGGCGAATTTCTCGCGGGGAATCGGTTGCCCGCACCACGGACACACCTCCTCCATCGTCGATGGTCGGCTGATCTCGCTTGCCGGCAGAGTCGCCATTAAGAACTCCTAATAGGTCCTAACTACTCCTAGTCTTTTCGGCGCCGCCGTCGCTGTCAAGTGCGATCTGGACGGAAGAGCCGGCTCGGCTTCTCGTCAGAGGGGCAGCGCCCCGCCGCCCTTGACCATCTTCATGGTGAACTGCGAGTTGACGCGGGCCAGACCAGGTAGCTCGGCGAGCTTGTTCATGTAGAACGCCTCGTAGGCACCCTGATCGGCCACCGCGACGCGGACGACGTAGTCCGGCAGGCCGAACATCCGGTGACATTCGACGACCTCGTCGAAGGCGGCGATTCCGGTCTCGAAGGCCTCGACGGTGGCCCGATCCTTGAGGGTGAGCTCGACGTGCACGGTGACCTCGAAGCCGCGTCCCACCGCAGCGGGATCTATGTCCGCGTGGTAGCCGCGGATCACTCCGGCCCGCTCGAGCGCGCGCACTCGCCGCAGGCACGGTGAGGGCGAGAGGCGCACCCGCTCGGCGAGCTCGACGTTCGTGAGCCGCCCGTCGACTTGGAGCTGGCGCAGGATTGCGCGATCGAGGGCATCCATTGGCAGATCATGCCGCATCTCTGCCCTGAGGGGGCAAGAAAAGCAGCAAATGCCGCGCGTTGGTAACTATCGTCGCGGTATGACCGCCACCGTTGCGCGAACGCCGAGCCGGACGCTGAGCAGTGCGGCCGGGATCGGGATTGCGGTCGGTGTCTACGGGATCTCGTTCGGCGTTCTCGCGGTGGCCGCCGGCTTGAGCCCGGCCCAGGCGTGCGTGATGTCGATGCTCGTGTTCACCGGCGCCTCGCAGTTCGCGTTCATCGGGGTGCTCGCGGGCGGCGGTGGAGCGCTCGCCGCGATGGGTCCGGCGGTCATGCTGGCCATGCGCAACGCCGCCTACGGCCTGTCGCTCGTCCCGATCCTGCCGAAACGGCTGCGCGACCGGGCGCTCCTCGCGCATCTGGTGATCGACGAGACCACGGCTATGGCCCGGGCCCAGGACGACCCAGGCATGGCGCGGCGGGCGTTCGTCGCCACCGGTATCAGCGTCTGGCTGTGCTGGAACGCCGGAACGCTGATCGGCGCGCTGATCGGCGGCGGCCTCGGCGACCCGCGCGCGCTCGGGCTCGACGCGATGTTCCCGGCGGCGTTTCTCGCGCTACTGGCGCCGCAATTGCGCCGTCCGGGCGCACCTGTCGCCGCGGTTGCCGGCGCCATGATCGCCGTCGCCGTGCTGCCCTTCGCTCCGGCTGGGGTACCGGTGATCGCCGCGCTCGCCGGCGTCGTGCCGGGCGTGCTCGTCGCGAAAGGTGTCGGTAAATGAGCTGGACCGTGCTTCTGGTGCTAGGGGCGGCCTCGTACGCGCTGAAGGCGGTGGGGCCGGTGCTGGCCGGCGGCCGGCAGCTCGGGCCGCAGGTGCGCCGAACGCTCGACCTGGTCGCGGTGCCGTTGCTGGCCGCTCTGATCGTCGTTCAGACGCTGGGCGTCGGCCACCGACTGGTGATCGACGCCCGCCTTCCGGCGCTCGGCGTCGCCGCGGTGCTGGTGTGGCGGCGGGCACCGTTCCTGGTCGTCGTGCTCGCCGCCGCTGGCACGGCAGCGCTGTTGCGGGCGCTGGGCTGATCAGACCGAGCGCTCGCGGCCCGGGTTGGGGTCATTCAGGGACGGCAACGATGACCCTGTGCCGGGTGCCCGCGTCGACCCGGTCGTGCGCTGCGGCGACGCGCTCGAGGGGGAGTGGGTCGCTGATCTGGATGGACAGCGCGCCGTCGCGGACGGCCGCAGTGAGATCGGCGGCGGCCCGCCGCTTCGCGTCGGTCGGGAAGTCGTCGCTGCCGAGCAGCCGGATGGTCATGTTGCTGAACAGCATGGGCCAGAAGGGGACAGCGGGCCGGTCGTGCCGCGTGCCGTACGCGGCGATGACCGTTCCGATCTTGGCGACGGCGATGTCGAGATCGACGTTGTCGGAGAATGCGACCTCGATGATCCGGTCGACACCGTCCGGCGCGAGAGTGCGGATGTCGGCGGCCGGGTCCGAGCCATCGAGCGCGACGACGTGATCGACCGTCTTCGGGCTCGCCTGAGCCACGTCGGTGTCGCGCCGGACCGTGCCTATGACGGTGGCGGCGCCGCCCCAGCGGGCGAGCTGGGCGGCGAGAGCGCCGACGCCTCCGAGCACGCCGTGCACGAGGACGGTGGCGTTGGCGATCGGTCCGTCGCCGAACACCGCCCGGTGTGCGGTGATGCCGGGGATGCCGAGGCACGCGCCGACTTCGTCGGGCACGGGATCGGGTAGGTCGACCGCGAGTTGCTCCGGGACCACGGTGTGCTGCGCGGCGGTGCCGAAGGGACGGTAGGACTGCGCGCCGTACACCCAGACCCGCAGTCCCACCCGGTCGCGCGAAACGCCCTCGCCGACGGTGTCGATGATCCCGGCGGCGTCACTGTGCGGGATCACTCGCGGGTAGGGCATCGACGAACCCAGCCAGCCGCGGCGTTTCTTCGTGTCGCCGGGGTTCACACCGGAGACCCGAACCCGCACTCGGACCTCGCCTGGTCCTGGCTCTTGGTCGGGCAGCTCCCCGACCTGCAGGACCTCGCTCGCCGGCCCCTGACGGTCGTACCACACCGCGCGCACCGCGCGGTCAGCCCTCGTCGCTGTCGAAGACGCGCCGCGCGACGCCGATCGCCGACATCGCCCTCGGCCAGCCGGCGTAGAAGGCCAGATGGACGATCGTCTCGCTCAGTTCGGTCTCGGACAGGCCATTGTCCTTGGCCCGGCGGAGGTGCCGGACCAACTGTTCGGTATTTCCGCCGGCGACCAGAGCCGCAACCGTGATCAGGCTTCGGTCACGCTTGGACAGTTCGGGTCGCTCCCAAACGTCACCGAACAGCACGTCGTCGGTCAGCGACGCGAGCTTGGGCGCCAAGTCGCCGACGAGCTGCTGGGCAGGCGTGCGCGGTGGGGTGCCAGGCATCACGATTGCTCCGTTCTCGCAGCGTCGCGCCCGGCGCTCACTTCGCCGGGTTGGGTAGCGGCCCAGCTGGCGAGGAAGTTCAGCGCCTCGGCGGTCGGCGTGTACGGCTCGGCCGTGTAGACGAGCATGGTCAGCCCGGGGTCGGACGGGAGCTCGAACGCCTCGTAGGTCAGGTCGAGGTCGCCGACAACCGGGTGATGCAGATCCTTGCGGCCCCCTCGGTGGAAGCGCACGTTGTGCGCGGCCCAGCGGGTGCGGAACTCCTCGCTGCGGGTGGACAGCTCACCAACGAGATCCGAGAGCGCCCGATCGTAAGGGTCGCGGCCGGCTTCGGCCCGGAGCACGGCGACCATCTCGGTCGCGATGCGATCCCAGTCACGGTAGAAGTGCTTCGCCCGTGGGCTGAGGAATGCGAATCGAGCGGTGTTGGCCGGCCGGATCGGGTCATCGAACACCGGCGCGTAGAGGGCGTAGCCGAGCTGGTTAGTGCCGAGGATGTCCGCGCGTCCGTTGCGCACCCAGGCCGGCGCACCGGTCATCGCGTCCAGCACGCGCTGCACGCCGGGTCGGACCCGGTTCGTGGCTGACCGCCGACGGGGGTTGCCAGGCGTGCTGCGGGCGAGGTCGAACAGATGGGACCGCTCGGCCTCGTCGAGCTGCAGCGCCCGCGCGAGCGCTTCGAGCACGCCCTCGGACGCGCCGGCGAGATTGCCGCGCTCCAACCGGGTGTAGTAGTCAACGCTCACGCCGGCGAGCAGCGCGACCTCCTCGCGGCGCAAGCCTGCCACCCGCCGGTTGCCGCCGTAGATCGGGAGCCCGGCCTGCTCGGGGGAGATGCGCGCTCGGCGGGAGGTGAGGAACTCGCGGATCTCGCTGCTGTTCTTCACGCCGTCGACGCTACGGCGCGGCGCCGCGGTCTGGGAGGTCCTGCCGTAACCTGTCTCGACCGGTCCTCCCACCGCCCCGCCGGGGCGGGAATCGTAGATCGTGTACCCGGTCGGCAGTGCTCGACAATCGCGAGCATGACGGCAACGACGAATGGGAGCCAACGATGGAATACACCCGCCTGGGCCGCTCAGGCCTGACCGTCAGTCGCATCGCGCTCGGCTGCATGAGCTTCGGCGACACCTCGCGCGGGTTCAGCGAATGGGCTCTCGACGACGCCGGCGCCGAACCGATCTTCCGCCAAGCCGTCGAGCTGGGCATCACGCTCTGGGACACCGCCAACGTCTACGGCTTCGGTTCGTCGGAAGAGATCGTCGGCCGGGCATTGAAGAAGTACACACGACGCGAGGACATCGTCCTGGCTACCAAGGTCTACTTCCCGATGCATGAGGGTCCCGGCGGGCAGGGCCTGTCCCGCAAGGCGATCATGGAACAGATCGACGCCTCGCTCGGCCGCCTCGGCACCGACTACGTCGACCTGTACCAGATTCACCGCTTCGACCCGACGGTGCCGGTCGAGGAGACAATGGAGGCCCTGCACGACGTCGTCAAGGCCGGCAAGGCCCGTTACCTCGGCGCCTCTTCGATGTGGGCCTGGCAGTTCGCCAAGCTGCAGTACACCGCCCAGGCCGGTGGCTGGACTCGATTCGTGTCCATGCAGAACCAATACAGCCTCATGCAACGCGAAGAGGAGCGCGAGATGTTCGGCCTCCTCGCGGACCAGGGCGTCGGCAGCATCCCCTGGAGCCCACTGGCCAAGGGGCGCCTCGCCCGGCCTTGGGGCGAAAAGACTCGCCGCTCCGACACCGACGCCGTCGGTCGACGGTTCTTCGAGCGCGACGACCGTGCCATCGTCGAAGCCGTCGCTGCGATCGCCCGTGAGCGGAGCATCCCGATGGCGCAAGTTGCCCTGGCCTGGGTGCTGCGCAACCCTCTCGTCGCGGCACCGCTGATCGGAGCCACCAAGCCCCACCACCTTGCGGACGCCGTCGCCGCGCTCGATGTCCAGCTCACCGACGACGAGGCGAAGGCCCTCGAGGAGCCCTACACCACGCGGGAGCCGACCGGTTTCTAACCCGCGGTCGCCGGTCACCTGCGCTGGCCGCGACAAAGAGGTCCTCGGTCGTGATCTGGACTCATCGTCTCTCCAAGACCGCACGATCGGCGCTATCGAGCGGTAAGTCCAAGATCACGAGCCGGCGAGCGTGCCCAGCAAGCCGGGATGGTCGGTCGTCCGGTTCATGCGGATGGTCGTGCGGGAGCTCACCGCGAGATCGGGACTGGCGATGACGTATTGCGTGCCATCGTCGTTGGTCTGGACATAGCCCGCGGGCAGGCAGGACCGCACGTCGAGTACGTGGTGGGGTCTGAGATTGAGGTCTCCGCCGAGCACGGTGGGTTCGTCGCGGCCTTGCCGCCGCGCCGTGGGGACGGCGGTGTCCAGGAGGTAGCGGCATTGGGCGAGTGCCACGGTCGGTTTGGTGCTGGCCAGATGGGTCGTACAGGCCAGGATGTCGCTCGTGTCGAGGCAGAGCCAGGCGCGCTCCTCCGGATCGCTCGTGTCCTGGATCGGGTAGATACCGGCATGAATGGCGTACCGGTGGCCGCGTGGTGGGATCCGAGCCAGCAGGCCGATTCCGTAGGGCTGGCCGTTGCGGCACCGGAACGCTTCGCCGGTCCGACGATCAGCGGCGGGTTGAAAGGCCGATTCGACGGCGTCGCCGCGAGTGTCGGCCTCGGACAGCACTCGCTCGAGGGTGGTCACGTCGTTCCGGCACACCTCGTTCAGGGTGACGAGGTCGGGGCTCGTCGTACGGATCACGGCGGCCGCCTCGGCCACCGCGCGGCCGGTGTAGCAGCTGGCGATCCCGCTGTTGCACAAGTTCATCTGCAGCACCCGCACCCGGGTGCCCGCAGCCGCGCTACCGATGCTCGAGCCGGCCAGCACGACCACGCAGCCCACCACGGATCCGCCGACGGCCACCGACCGCCATAGACCCCGGCGTGATCGTGCCGCCATTCGACCGCCTAATCATCAGCTGGCTCCATCGTATCGACGGGCCGACCTCCGGGCGCTTCCGCACCATGGTCAGGGCCGGCCAATTCGGTTAACCGACCGTGACCCATGCTGATGCCGGTTCGCTGACCGGACCGTTTCAGGTCGTCGGCTTCGGCGATCCCACGATGGGGTGTTGGGATGCTGCGGCGATTGGACTCAGATCGGCCAGGCTGAGTAGATGTCGAGGGTTCGCCGGAAATGGTGTGCTGCTAGTGATCGTCAGATCGCGCGTGACGTGCAGGAGCTCTCCCGGGTACAGGAGGCGCCAGCCCGGGTCGTCGTCCATCCGTTCCGAGGCGAGGACCACTGACGGCTTGTCGGCCAGATGCTCCGACCGGGCATGAATGCGGGAGCTGCGATGGTCGAGGTCACGGCGACCCTCGCCGGTACCGCCGGCTGGCCGATCGAGAACGTAGAGCTCGTGGGTCGCGGGATAGCGCAGCGCCCACAGCTCGGTCGCGGTGATCAGTAGCAGGTTGAGCGCGTATACCGGCAGGCGGTCGGCGATCCACGTGATCGAGGCATTGATTCCGGCAGCGAGGTCGTCGCTGTGGCGTGCGGTCTCGGCGGTGATCAGGGCAAAGATCCGCTCGCTGTCGGTCTGGCCCCCGACGAGATGAGCGGCGTTCAGGCGGGCTAGACGGGAGTCGAGCTCGTCGAGCCCTTGCACGACCCCGTTGTGGGCGAACATCCGGCCCTGCAGCACGAACGGATGGGTGTTGGCCACGGTGTGCCCGCCGGTGCTCGCATAGCGGACGTGCGCCACGAACGTCGTGCCCCGCAACGTCCGGGCGCCTGATGCGAACAACGGATCCTGCCAGGCGGCCAATGGCTGTTTGTCGACGATCGACTCGCCGTGGGCCGCGAAGACCCCGATGCCGGCACCGTCCGGATTGCGACGGCTCTGCGCGGCCAGGCTGTCCGGCGCGTCGATCAGCCAGAACGTCGCCGACACCGCGTCGGCGCCAGCGTGCAAGCCGAACAGGCGACACACCGCGACCACCACCTGCTGCGCCGATCCGCCCCTCGGATCGCTCGCCAGCCAGTGTGGCCCACCCAGCGAGGGTGCATCTCGCGGTGGGGCGGTCCGGGCGACGAGCTGACCGCATTTGCACAGTCGCCGCCCACGCGCTGATGAACCTCGGGCCGCCGCTCCCCGGTTAGGCTGTCCGGCGAGCGGCGGAAGGACGACAGCGTGACCGATTCCGACACCCAGTCGATGACAAATGCCCTGCGCAGCGACCATCGCGCGATTGCGGCCTGGCTGGACGACGATGCGGCGATCGGCGAGACCGAGGAGGCCGCCGCCGAGCGGGAGCGAGTCGTCATGAACCTCGTTCGGCACTTCGTCGCGGAGGAGCAGTACCTCTACCCGGAGGTGCGGGACTCCCTCGACCGCGGAGCCGCGATCGCGGAGGAGAACTTCGCCGCGGACCGCGCGGTAGAGGCGAAGCTCAAGCAGCTCGAAGATGTCGACCTGACCGCGCCACGGCTCACGGCCCTGTGGGCTGATCTTCGCTCCGGGTTCGCGGCCCACATCGAGCGTCAGGAGGGCATGTTCGCTGCCCTGGAGTCGGCCTGCACGGCCGAACGGCTCGCACACCTGGGTGACCAGGTGCTCGGCGCCGAGCAGCTGGCACCGACCCGACCGCGCTCGGTTGCTCCCACATCGCCGCGCTGGAACAAGGTCGCCAGCCTGGTCGAGGGCTACGTCGATCATGTTCGCGACCACTACACGCACCGGGGCGACGACCCGCGTGATCTCGTCTCGCCGTCCTGACGGAGCCGCTCGTCAGCATATGTTGACATAACTCATGTCGTCAGCATATGCTGACGACATGGATACGACACTGGAGCTGGCCCAGGGCGCAGCGAGCAACGACCCGGACGTCGGGCTGCGGGCCGTAGCGGCGCTGCGGGCGCTGACCGAACGACTGGAGATTCTGCAAGTCGAGAGCGCCCGCGTGGCCGGTTGGTCATGGCAGGAGATCGCCGATCGGCTCGGTGTCACCAAGCAGACCGTGCATCGCAAGTACGGCCGGCGGATCGGGAGACGCTGATGTTCGAACGGTTCACCCCGGACGCCCGCGCAGTGGTCGTCCACGCCCAACAACACGCGCGGCGCCTCGGTCACCGCTACATCGGCTGCGAACACCTGTTGCTAGCCGTAGCTGGCACCGAGCAGGTCGTCGGCGTCGTGTTGCGAGAGCGCGGCGTTACGGCCGACCGCGTCGAGCAGCAGATCGTCCACCAAGTCGGGCTGGGCGCGGGCGCTACCCTGTTCGCCGACTTGGACCGAGACGCGCTCGCCGCGATCGGCATCGATCTCGACGCCGTGCGCGCCCGGATCGAGGCTCGCTTCGGGTCCGAAGCCATAACCCGCGCCACTCAGGTCAGGCGGCGTCGTTCCCGGCGGAACCCGGTCCGCGGCCTACCGCCCCGCCTGCGACGTCGGGTGCGCCGCTGGCGCTGCGGGCGACGGACGATAGCGCGAGACGTGCGGGCTCAGCCCGCGCCGGCCACCGGCCGATACCGGGCCGCTGGCGCCGTCCCGAGCGGGCACCTGCCATTTACCGGCCGGGCCAAGAAGACCCTCGAACTGGCTCTGCGCGAGGCAGTCGCCCGGCACGACGCGCACATCGGTGTGGAGCACATCGCTCTCGGCTTGCTGGCGGGGGACAGCGGGCTCGTGCCGCCTATTCTCGCGGCTCTCGGCACCACCTCGCCGATCCTGCGGGCCGCCATACAGGACCGCTACCGCCAGGCGAGCTGATTTTCCTAAGCGAAACTAGCCAGCGGCGATCGGGTGGCGCGGTTGGTAGAGACCCAGAGTTGCGCCGCTCGGCAACCGGATCGAGGTCCACAGCCCCCACCCCTGGTCGGTGACGCCACCGTCGAACGTCACTCCTCGCGCGGTGAGATCCGAGACGGTCCGTTCGATGTCGTCGCACATGAGGTGCAGCTCGTGTCTTGGCGCCTCGTCCGTCGGGTGTACCGCGATCTCGGCCGGTGGCAATGACACGATGAGCCAGCCACCGCCGGCGTCGACGTGCCGCGAGCCCAGCAGCTCGAGGAGAAAGGCCCGATCGGCCTCGGGCGCCGTGCTGTACACGATGGCGTGTGCACCGGTGATCATTGGACTCCTTTCTAGACCGCGCGGTCCGGTCCGTCCACCGGGGCGCGTCGAGTCTGGGCGATGGCGCCGACGCTGGTCCTGTCACGATGGCACCATGTCGTCTGAGTTCACGCCTCCGCTGGACGGTGCGCGACCGATCAGCCATGAACGACGTCAATGGCTCGAGGAACTCATCGACGATCTGCGCGCACTCGACGTCGACGCTCAGGTGACGACGGTGCGGCCCAAAGCGACCGGAGCGACGTGGTACGACGTCACGTTGATCTACCTCGGCGCGAAGGTGATCGATGCCGCCACCGGGCACATCGTCGGCAGCGTCCTCGACGCAGTCGTCGCGCGAGTCACCGACTGGGCCAAGCGGCAGCTCGCCCGACGCCGCGAACCGGACGGGCAATTGATCACGTTGTACGGACCGGACGGGCAGGAACTCCGAACCGTCCAAGTGAGGCGAGGCCCTGAGGACAGCACCGCCGACCATTGATCCGGGGGAGACGCTGTCGTGATCTTGGACTTACTGCCCTCTGGTGACGACAAGTCCAAGATCACAAACGTCGAAGGCCGGAGCGGCCGGCGGGAACGATCACGGACGTCGGCGCCTCGCTTCGGATCGGCCGAAGTACTCCTCGGCGACTCGCTTCGGTACGACCATGGCCCAGGCCTCGACGACGAGTTCACGCATCTCGTCCTCGTCCAGCGCATCCAGCCAGGCCCGCACCCAGTGGTAGCGCATGTCCGACGCGATCGGCAGCGAGAACTTCTCCGGCTCGGCCGCGACGAGTGAGGCGCGGGCATCCTTCGGGTAGCCGAAGCCGATCGAGCGCTCGTCCGGCGCGATGGAGAGGAACACGAGCCGGCCGACGCGGAACTTGGCCCGATCCCGCACCCATGCCTCGTATGCACGCGGCAAGCTGAGAGCGACGGCGCGTACCTGCTTAGCGGTGACCACGTCCCGCAGTCTGGTGGACGGGTCGGACAACGCGGGCCGGCGTCGCCTGCGTCAGTTCGCGGGGCCGAGGAGGGCGGCGACGAGCTCGCGGCGGCTGCCGACGCCGGCCCTCTCGAACACGCGTGAAGATGCGCCTGCACGGTGTACGCGGAGATGTGCAGCTGGTTGACGATCTGCTTCGTCGAGCGGCCCTGCAGGACGAGTGCCGTGACCCGCGTCTGCGCCGGCGTAAGGCTATGGGCGTCGAGATAGAGCGACGCCAGCTGCATGGGCCGGGTCGGCCATCCATTGCTCGCCCCGCCCTTTCTGTTCACTCCTAATAGACATCGATTTGTCGACAACGAGTGAACAGCCGCTGTTGCTTGCTCGGGCCGATGACATCCCAGCAGATCCGTAGCCGGGTCCAGCCAGCGTCGACGACCAGGAAGCCACGATAGGTGTCAGCGCGGCACTGGTGCAGCACCAGTTGCCCGGGCAGCCATGGATGAAACTCTCGCCCGTCGGCGAAGCAGACCAGCCAGCCGCATCGGTGGGGGGTGATGCGTAGCTCGCGGGTCACCGGGAGCTGGCCCTCCGGCCAGGTGAGCGTTCCTTGTTCGACCCAGCGCACGTCTGGTCCGTCCGCAGTCAGATGGAGCGTGCCGTGGACTCGACCGAGCAGGCCCGATGCCCGGTCGACGACCCGGCGATGTAAAGACCAGGCACCGAGCAATGCGGTCGGCGGTGCCGCCGGCGTCGAGCGCACCTTACGACCCGGATCGGTTGCCGCGCTTGAGCGAGAAATTGCTAATGATCTTTCCAACGGCCACGACGAGGAACAACTGACCGATGACCGCCTCGAGCACGGCGAACGTCTGTCCGGGATTGGCCGCGGGCACCAGGTTTCCATAGCCGACGGTCGTCATGGTCACGAAGCTGAAGAACAGATCCTGACTGAGTGAGCCAGGGCCGTCCGGGCCGAAGAACGGCACGCTGCCGAACTCGCCGGCCGCTTTGTAGGCGAACGCGAAGAACATACCGATCAGCAGATAGGCGGCAATGGCCCCGAGCAGCGTCTCGCTGTCCACCTCCGGTCGGAACACCAGATGGCGCACGATCGAGAATGGCGCGATCAGGTAGAGCACACAGCAGACGGTGGAGATAGCGCCGAGCTGGGTGCCCGGATCGTGCACGAAGAAGCTCAGGAGCGCTACGATCGCGGCCACGCAGAGCACCGCGTTCGCGACCAGCCGGACCCCGCGCCGGGCCTCCGATATTCGAAGCGCGAACCACACTGTCGCGAGCTGGACGGTCAGCACGATCGAGGTGGCCCGCGTCTCGGTGATCGAGACGGACACGACGTACGTCACCACGACGAGCATCAGCACGACCGCGTAGCTGGTGTCGAAGCGGAAGGGCCGTCCTCGACGGCGTGCTCGACTGGTATCGGCTCGAGCCGCGGCTGCTTTCTCGGACTCCGTCAAGCTGACCTCCAACCCGGAACGGTTCATCGGAGCGTAAGGGTGGATGACGCACAGCTCGATGAAAATGTGCGAACAAGAGAGGAGTCCCGACCGTGAGATCGCTATTGATGATCGTGATCTTGGACTTATCGTCGCCGCAGGGCACTAAGTCCAAGATCACGACTGGGGAGCGGGTCAGTCGGGCGTCAGCCGCCGGCCATCGCGCCGACCACCAGAAGCGGCTCCCGTCCCTCGGCCACCGCGGGCGGCAGCAGAGCATCCGGCGACTCCTGGGACAGGTCCGCCTCGCAGGCGAAGAAGCGCACGAACGCTCGTCGTTGGCCGGTTCTCGGGTCCCGAAGCGTGCCCCGCAGCGCGGGGTAACGCAGCTCGATCGCGTCGAGCACGGCCCGTTGGGTGGCGACCGACTGCACTTGTATCTCCCGATCGCACTGCGCGAGCTGGCGCAGATGGCCTGGCAGCACGACGCGAATCACGACAGCGTCTGCGCTTCGACGGAGAGCACGGCCGGCAAGTCACGAACGATGGGGGCCCAGCTGTCCCCGGAATCAGGCGAGGCGTACACCTGGCCGCCGGTCGTTCCGAAGTAGATGCCGCACTCCGGCAGCGAATCCACCGCCATCGCGTCGCGCAACACGTTGACGTAGCAGTTCTGCTGCGGCAAACCGTTCGTCAGCGCCTCCCAGCTGGTGCCACCGGTGCGGCTGCGATACACGCGCAGCTTGCCGTCCGGAGGGAAGTGGTGCGCGTCGCTGGTTATCGGTACCACGTACACGGTCTCCGGCTCGTGCGCGTGGACGCCGATCGGAAACCCGAAGTCGCTAGGCAGATTTCCGCTGATCTCCTCCCAGCTGTCGCCGCCGTCATCGCTGCGCATCACATCCCAGTGCTTCTGCATGAACAGTGTCTCCGGCCGTGAGGGATGCCGGGCCAGCTTGTGGACGCAATGCCCGACCTCGGCGGCCGGCGACGGAATCCCGTTGGACAGCAGGCCCTTGTTGACCGGTTGCCACGATGCGCCACCGTCATCGGTCCGGAACACTCCCGCGGCGGAGATGGCCACGACGAATCCGATCAGCATCCTGCGGATCGAGAATGATCGTGTGCAGGCACATGCCGCCGGCGCCCGGCTGCCACTGCGAACCGGAGCCGTGCTCGCGCAAGCCCCGCACCTCATGCCAGCTCGCGGCACCGTCCGTCGAACGGAACAGCGCTGCGTCCTCTACGCCGGCGTACACGGTGTCCCGGTCGGTCAGTGACGGCTCCAAGTGCCACACACGGGCGAACTCCCACGGGTGTGGCGTCCCGTCGTACCACTGGTGCGTTCCCGGTACGCCGGCATAGCTGAAGTCGTTGTTCATCGTCTCCCAGGTCTGGCCCCCATCGTCGGAACGCTGAATCACCTGCCCGAACCAGCTGGTGGACTGTGCCGCGTATAGCCGGCTCGGATCGACCGGTGAGGCCGCCAGGTGGTACACCTCCCAGCCCGCGAAGTGCGGCCCGCTCACGTCCCAGGCCTGTCGCCGCTCATTCGAGGTCAGAATGAACGCACCCTTGCGAGTGCCGACCAGAACCCGTACCCCGCTCATCGCCACGCTCCCAGTTCGAATGCTTGAAGACTAGAACGAGGACGAGTCGAGAGGCGCCACCGCGGCCGGGCCTCGCCCGCTTCCGGGCGTCGCCGGGCCCGAGACGGCTAGCTGTGGCCCAGCCGCCGCTGAGGAACCGCGTTGCTGAGCTCGAGGGCAAGCGCCTTCTCGGCGACCTGCCCCCGAGCGACCCTACGCAGGTCGGCCTCGGGCGTTCCGATGGGGCGGTGGGCGGCCTCGGCGGCCGCCTGGGCGAGGTCCTTGGCCAGGTCGGCCGCGATTTTGCCGAGGGCGTCGAGGACGACGGCCGCTTCCTGGAGGGCAACCATCTCATCCATGGCGCGGGTGAAGGCCAGCAAATCGTCGTTCAGTTCGGCCACCACGATGTCGGACGCGATGCGGATTCCCCGAAGCGAGCGAAAGTCGCTACGAACCATGGGCGGGCAGCATACCGCGGCCCGGAACGGCTCCGACACCGGGTCTACCGGCAGCGGAGGGCTGCGTGTTGACACACGGTTACCGACGTCAGACGGTGGACGCCACGCGCGTCGTTCAGCGCTCCTGCGGGAGGCGGATTATGACCACGTTCGATGACCGGCTCGCCGCGACGATTGCCCACGCCCGCCGCCACACATTGGGCGACCTGGTGCGCCGTACCGCCGGCCGGGTACCGGACAAGACCGCCATCGTCTACGGCGATCTGCGCCAGAGCTACGCCGACCTGGACGCGACGATCAACCGCACGGCGAATGCGCTGGCCGAGCGCAGGGTGGTCAGGGGCAACCGGATCGCGTTGCTCTCGCACAACAACTACGCCTACGTCGTCACCTGCTTGGCTCTCGCCCGACTCGGCGCGGTGACGGTGCCGGTCAACTTCGGGCTCGGGGCCCCGGAAGTCGCGTTCATCTCGAACATTCGGGCGCCGTCGGCGTGGTCGTCGAGGACGTGCTGGTGCCGGTCGCGGCCGAGGCGCTGGAGACAGCCGGCCTGGAGTCGCTGAAGATCCGCGGTGTGATCAGTACCTCCGCCGACCGGCCCGAGGGCTGGGAACCGTTCACGGCCTGGTGCGAACACCCGGATGCCACGGCCCCGGATGTGCCGATCGGTGACGACGACTTGCTCCAGCTGATCTACACCAGCGGCACCGAAGCTCGTCCCAAGGGCGCGATGATGACCAGCCGCAACCTGATCGCCCAGTACGTCAGCTGCATCATCGATGGTCGCTACAGCGAGCAGGATGTCGAGATCCACGCGCTGCCGTTGTTCCACGTGGCCGCTCAGCACTGCTTCCTGATGCCGGGCCTCTACGTCGGCGCGACGAACATCGTGCTGGACGGTCCCGACCCGAGCACGGTGCTGGCCACGGTCGAGCGGGAACAGGTCACGAAACTGTTCTGTCCGCCGACGGTGTGGATCGCCCTGCTCCGGCACCCTGACTTCGATCACCGCGACCTGTCGTCGCTGCGCAAGGGGTATTACGGCGCGTCCATCATGCCGGTCGAGGTCATCAAGGAGCTCAGGGGCCGCCTGCCGCAGATGGAGCTGTTCAACTACTACGGCCAGACCGAGCTGTCCGCAGTGGCACTGGTCCTGCCGCCGGAGGATCAGGTCCGCAAGCCCGGCTCAGCCGGTCGACCGGCGATCAACGTGGAGACCATCCTCGTCGACGAGGAGGGGCGGGCGGTACCACCCGGGGTCGAAGGGGAGATCGTCCACCGCAGTCCCCACGTGACGGCCGGGTATTGGAACGACGCGGAGAAGACTGCCGCCGCGTTCCGCAGCGGCTGGTTCCACAGCGGTGACCTCGGCATCATGGACGAGGACGGCTACATCACCGTCGTCGACCGCAAGAAGGACATGATCAACACGGGTGGCGAGAACGTGTCCAGCCGTGAGGTCGAAGAGGTTCTCTTCCAACATCCAGCGGTGAGCGAAGCGGCCGTGTTCGGCATTCCGCATCCGCTGTGGATCGAAGCGGTCGCCGCTGCCGTCGTACTTCGGGACGGGCAGACGGTTGGCCGAGAGGAGCTGACCACGTTCTGCCGGGACCGCTTGGCGGGCTACAAGACTCCGAAGTACTGCGTCGTCGTCGAGGCACTACCCAAGAACGCCAGCGGCAAGATTCTCAAGCGCGACCTGCGCGTCACCTACGCGCAGGCGTCCGAGTAACGACGACTGCTCTCAGGGAGTGAGCCCTCCGCCGACCGTGATCGTCTCGCCGTGCAGGTACGGGACCTCGTCGCTCAGAATCCAAGCCGCCGCTGCGGCAATCTCCTCTGCCGTCGCGTACCGGCCCAGCGGAACGGTCTGTTCCATGGCTGCCTTGAACGACACGGCATCGGTGCCGGCCGCCGAGCCCATGGATTCTTCGAGAGATCGCATCATCCGGGTGTCCACGACGCCCGGCGCCAGAGCGTTGACCCTGATCCCCGGCGGCGTCTCGCGGGCCACGCACCGGACCAGGCCCAACACGGCGTGCTTGGAGGCGTTGTAGATCGCCGTGCTCGGCGAGCCCATCATCGAGGCCAGCGACGTGGTGAACAGCAGTCCGCCGCCTTCGCCTTGCTCCACGAACCGTGCGATCGCGGCCTGCGCGCAGAGGAATGCGCCGCGGACGTTGACCGCGAAGACCCGGTCGTAAACCGCGATGTCCAGATCCACGACCAGGTGCGCCGTGCCCTCGATCCCGGCGTTGGCATGGAACAGGTCGAGCCGGCCGAAGGCGTCGACCGCCGCTGCGACGCACGCGGCGGCACCCTCCGGCTGGCTGACGTCCGCGCCGATCCCGACGGCCCCGTTGCCGAGGCGCTTGGCCAGCTCGCCGGCTCGATCCGCGTCGATGTCGGCTGCGACGACGTGACAGCCCTCGGACGCGAGCCGCTCACAGGTGGCGGAACCGATGCCGCCGGCGGCACCGGTGACAACTGCGACCTTTCCGTCGAGCCCTTTGAGCACAGAGCGCCTCCTTCAGCCGGTGACCGAAACCTGCACCTCGCGCATTCTCGGCCCACTAGTACACGGAGCCGGTCGATGCCCGCTAGACCTAACGCTAGCCGATGACAAGAAACGCAGCGCCACGCTGACTCGTCGCTCGTCCAGACCCATCTCATGTTGGTGATCTTGGACTGGTGCTCACTAGCGATGTCAAGTCCAAGATCACGACCGATCGCGTCGGCGGCGAGGATGATCTAAGTTCAGCCCACACAAAGAGGAGCGCAGGTGGTCCCTGAGTACGACGTCGTGGTGCTCGGCACGGGTGCGGCCGGGCTGACCGCCGCCGTCCGAGCGGCAGCGGACGGGGCCGAGGTCGGACTGTTCGAACGAGCCGAGACCGTCGGCGGGACCACGGCGTGGTCGGGTGGCGTGGCGTGGTTGCCGAACAACCGACACGAGCTCGACGCGGGATTCGTCGACAGCCTGGACGATGTGCTGACCTATCTGATGTCGCTGTCACACGGGCTGATCGAGCGGCCGATGATCGAGGCGTTCGCCCGGACCGCGCCGGAGGTCGTCGACTGGCTCGCGCAGCAGACGCCGGTGAAGTTCGAGACCGTGGCCGGGCTGAGCGACTACCACCCGGAACATCCGGGCGGCCGCCGAGAAGGCCGATCGGTCGAGTGTCCGCTGTTCCCGTTCGACGAGTTGGGGGATTGGGCCGGCCGGGTGACTGTCGGCTGGCAGCTGACCGGCGAGTTCTGCATGAGCGAGACCGCCCTCGGTCGCAAGGCGCCCAACGGGTTGCCGCCTGAGGAGCTGGAGCGTCGGCAGATCCGCGACGAGCGCGGCGCCGGGCAGGCCTTGGTGGGACGGCTGCTTCGCGGTTGCCTCGACCGGGCCGTGGTGCCGCAGACCGGATGTCGAGGCATCCGGTTGCTCACCGAGGGCGGTGCCGTCGCGGGCGTCCTCGTCGACGGTCCGGACGGGCCGTTCGAGGCGCACGCCCGAGGTGGCGTCGTGCTCGCGACCGGGGGATTCGAGCACGATGCGAAGCTGGTGCGCGCGTTCTTGCGCGGCCCCCTCGGCCGAGCGGTGAGCGTCCCGACGAACACCGGCGACGGGTTGCGCATGGCCATGCGGATCGGTGCCGATCTCATGGACATGCGCGAGGCCTGGTGGGTGGCAACCATCGACGTGGAGGTCGAAGGTCGCGGGATGGTTCCGTGGCAGGTCAACAGCGAGCGGACGCGGCCGCATTCGATCATGGTCAACGACGACGGGGTGCGGTTCACCAACGAGGCTGCGAACTACAACGCGTTGGGGAACGCCTTCCACGTGGTGGATGTCGCTCGCTTCGCCTACGTCAACCACCCGGCGTGGCTGCTTCTGGATCACCACTTCCTCACGTCCTACGGGCTGGCCCGGCATCGGCCGCCGGCTCCGACGCCGGCCTGGCTACTCGAAGCCGCCTCCATTTCCGAGCTGGCCGAGCGGATCGGCGTGCCGGCCGAAGCGCTTTCCGACACCGTTGCCCGGTGGAACGAGCACGCGGCCGCTGGCGCGGACCCGGACTTCCATCGCGGCGAGAGCCATCACGACCGGGCCTGGGGTGATCCGGCGTTCGGGCTCACTCCGCGGGCGACCATCGGTCCCCTCGACAGGGCTCCGTACTACGCGACGCGCGTCCACTGCGGGACCCTCGGCACCAAGGGCGGCCCGCGTACCGACGAGAACGGCCAGGTGCTGGACGTCGACGGTTCAGTGATCGGTGGGCTGTATGCCGCCGGCAACGCGATGGGCTCGGTGATGGGGATGACCTACGGCGGACACGGCGGAACCCTCGGCCCGGCGCTCGTCTTCGGCTACCTCGCCGGCCGACACGCGGCCGCCCGGACCGGCGCGGTGCGGCGTGTCTGACCGGCTCCTCTCGTTGGCGGCGGGCACGGTTCTGGATCTTCGGCCGCCCGACGCAGTAGAGGTCGCCGCCGCGGCCGGCTTCGGCGGGGTCGGCATCTGGTACGACCCCGATTCGTGGAGTGCCGCCCGCACCCAGGAGGTTTCGCACCGTCTCCAGGCGACCGGGTTGACCGTGCTCGACATCGAACCGGTAATCCTCGGCCGCGGGGTGGATCCGGGCGATGCCGTGATCGACGTGGCCGCCGAGATCGGCGCCCGGCACGTGCTGGTCGCCGGCGGACCAGCAGAACCCGGCGCCGTCCTGGAGCGCTTCGGCGAGCTGTGCGATCGAGCTCTGGACGCCGGCACGATCGTCGTATTGGAGTTTCTACCGATCTTTCCGGTCGGATCGCTCTCGGTCGCCGCCCGAATCGTCGAGCAAGCGGCTCGACCTAACGGCGCGATTCTGGTCGACACGCTGCACCTCGCGCGGTCCGGCGGGCGCCCATCCGATTTGCGCCAGGTACCACGCCCACGTCTGCCCTATCTGCAGATCGCGGACGCGCCCCAGGAGCAGCCGCCGACGATCGAGGGTTTGCGGGATGAGGCTCTGCACGGGCGACTTCTGCCGGGAGCGGGCACGTTGCCGCTCGCTCAGACGCTGGAGGAGGTCCCGGGCGTCCCCCTGTCGTTCGAGCTTCGCTCGGCCGCCCTCATGGCCGCTTACCCGAAGCCCCTCGATCGGGCGACAACCGTTCTCGCTGCCGCGCAGCGGCTCCTGCAGGAGGCCGCAAGCCCCGCGCCAGGTTGATGATCTTGGATTTGCTGCTTATGGCGCCGCTAACTCCAAGATCACGACCGAGGTTGGGGTGGAGCGATGAGCCTCAGGTCGACGCGCGGGCGCCCATTGCGGCCAACGTCACTGCGACGATGCCGTCGGCGTCGAGGCCATGCGCGCTCATCAGCTTCCCGACCGGAGCGGATCCCGGGACGCGGCCGACGGCCAGCCGGCGCAACGGCGGACTCGACCCGGCCTCGGCCAGCACCTCGGCCACCGCCGTGCCCAGGCCGCCTTCGATGTAGTGGTCCTCCGCAGTGACGAGCAGGTCTGTGTCGGAGGCCGCGGCCAGCAAGGTCTCCGCGTCGATGGGTTTGATCGAGTAGCAGTCGATCACGCGCGCACCGATGCCCTGCCCGTCCAGCCGCGCGGCCGCTTGCAGCGCCGGATGCACGGTGACGCCCGACGCGACGATGGTGATCGCGTCGGCGGCGGAGGAGCGCAGCACGCGGCTCCCGCCGATGGAGAAACTCTCGCCGGCCGGGTAGATCACCGGCGATCCGCTGCGATGGGTACGCAGGTAGGCGAAGCCGTCCGCGTCCGCCATCGTCTGGACCAGCTGCGCGGCCTGATTGCCGTCGCACGGCTGCAGCACGACCGAACCGGCAATCGCGCGGAAGCAGGCGAGATCCTCCAGCGCCATGCCGGACGGCCCTGACTCTCCGGGCGTGAGCCCGGCGTGCGATCCGCACAACCGAATCGCGGCCCCGCCGATCGCCGACATGCGCACGAACTCGAATGCCCGAGTGGTGAACGCCGCGAACGTCGAAGCGAACGGCATCCAGCCGCGCGCGGCCAGCCCGGTCGCCGCCGCGATCATCTGCTGCTCGGAGATGAACATCTCGAAGTAGCGGTCGGGATAAGCGTCGCGGAAGAGCTCGGCGTACGTCGAGTTACTGGTCTCGGCATCCAGTACGACGATGTCCTCGCGAGCCCGCCCGAGAGCAACGAGAGCCTCACCGTAGGCCAGCCGGGTAGGAATCAGCTCGCCCAGTTCGTAGGACGGCAGCACGGCCTTGCTGTGCCGCGGTTTGGCCCGCGACATCGTCGGCGCCGCCAGGGGGGCAACCGCGGCGGCCGGGTGAACCCCCAGTCCGGCGAGGGCGGAGTCGGCGTCGGCCAGCGGGCGACCGTGCCATCCCTCCGCCCCCTCGACCGCGCCTAGACCCCGCCCCTTCTCCGTCCGGGCCACGATGGCTGTCGGCCGGTCGGCCGAAGCAGCGGCCAGGCGAAATGCGGCGTCAACCTGGTCGACGTCGTGTCCGTCGACTTCCACTGCCTGCCACCCGAACGCGCGAGCCCGCTCCGCGTACGGGCCGGTCTGCTGACCGGTCATCGTCGGGCCCCGCTGACCCAATCCGTTCACGTCGACCATGACGATGAGGTTGTTCAGGCCGTAGTGGGCCGCGTGCTCGAATGCTTCCCATACCGAGCCTTCGGCCATCTCGCTGTCACCGCAGAGGACGAAGACGCGGGCGGGGGAGTGCTCCAACTTCTTCAACGACAGCGCCAACCCGACCGCAGCGGCGACGCCTTGACCGAGGGATCCGGTGGCGACGTCGACCCAGGGCAGCACGGGTCGTGGGTGCCCTTCGAGGCGGCTGTCGAGCTGCGCGTAGCCAAGCAACTCCTCGTCGCTGATCGCGCCCATGCTCTTCAGCCATGAATACAGCAGAACCGACGCGTGCCCCTTGGACAGCACGAACCGGTCGTTACCCGGGTTGGCGGGATCCTCCAGGTCGGCTCGGAAATGCGCCGCGCCCAGCACTGCGATCAGATCGGCCGCCGACGCCGCCGATGTCGGGTGGCCGGCGCTCGCCGCATTGGTCGCCCGCACCGAATCGATGCGGAGCTGACGAGCGAGGACAGCGGGATCACGATTCGAGCGCGACATCAGGCCTGACCTCACGGACGGGGTTGGCTACGTGCACGAGCTAAAGGAGGTAAGTGTACAGTCACTCCACTATCCCGACCCCGGCTTCCGCTCCGCTCGCGCCCGCCGAAAAGAGGTCGGCTGAGTGACAGCAGGCTCGAGAAGGGTTGCCGCGTTGCCGGTCCTGACCACCGCGCGACGGCTATGGCAAGTCATCGAGCCGGTGCACGCCGTGCTCTACTTCGCTCCCGAGCTCACTGTCGCGGCGACGGAATCCGGTCTGGCGAGCCACGGGAGCACCTACTTCGCGTGCCGGGTCGCACCGCTCGGCCAGGCGACCGCCGGGCTGGTCACGGCCGTCTTCTACGGATTCAGCCCCGCCCGGGTCCGGCGGTCCGTGCCGGGAATGTGGGGGCTCGTCGATCCGGCGGCGGCGCTGGACCTGCGCAGCTTCGTGGCTGACGCGGCCCTCCGCCGGCTCCTCGGGCCACTGGTCGTCGACCCGATGGTGACCCGAGCCGCGGAACTGGCCGAACGGGCTGTCGACGGCGCCGAGACGGCCGGCCGCCCGCTGGCCGCCGCGAACGCCGCCCTGGAGATAACCGGCGAACCGCACTTGCGCCTCTGGCAGACGCTGACCACGCTGCGGGAACATCGCGGCGACGGCCATTGCGCCGCGCTCGTGAACGCGGGAATCGGACCGTGCGAGGCCCACGTCCTGCGGACGAGTTCAGGCGCCGCTGAGCCGGAATTCGTGCGCACGAGTCGCGGCTGGTCGCCGCAGGAATGGGCTGACACAACCGAGCAATTGCGGATGCGCGGGTGGTTGACCGGCGATGACCGGCTGACCGCAGCCGGCAAGGAGATTCGCGACAACTACGAGGCAACGACCGACCGGCTGGCGGCATCGCCGTTCGAGACGCTCGGCGCGGGTCGCACCGAGGAGCTCCAGACGATCTTGCGGCAGCTCGCGACCGCGATTGTGGCCGCTGGCGGCGTGCCGGTGGAACGTGGTCTGGGCAGCCCGTGGCCGCCACGGTAGGGAGACAGCAGCGTGTTCGGCTGGCGCTGACGACACCCGAGGTTCGTGATCTTGGATTTGCTGCCTTCTGGCGCCGATAAGTCCAAGATCACGAGGGTGCGCGAGGAAGGACACGCGAAGGTGCGGCTAGCGTGAGACCCATGAGCGATAGCGTGCTACGCGGCTGCGTGGCGGTGGTCACCGGCGCATCCAGCGGCATTGGTGAGGCGTCCTCCCGCGCGTTGGCGCGGCAGGGCGCCGCGGTCGTGCTGATCGCGCGCCGGGCCGATCGACTGGCCGCGCTCGCCAACGAGATCAGCGGTCTCGGTGCCGAGGTGCTGCCCGTCGAAGCCGATGTCACGCAACGCGCGGAGGCTGAGGCGGCGATTGATCGCGCAGCGCAGGAGTTCGGGCGAATTGACGTGCTGATCAACAACGCCGGAGTCATGCTGCTCGGACCGATCATCGACGCCCCCGTCGAGGAGTGGGAGCGCATGGTCGGGGTGAACCTGCTGGGCCTGATGTACTGCGCCAAGGCGGCATTGCCTCATCTGCTCGACGCGGCCGATCAAGGCCCGCGCCAGGTTTCCGACCTCGTCAACGTCTCCTCTGTAGCCGGTCGGCTGGTCCGGCTGGGCAGCGGCGCCTACAACGCAACCAAGCACGGCGTCGGCGCGTTCAGCGAATCCTTGCGGCAGGAGGTCACAGAGCGCCACCTTCGGGTATCGCTCATCGAGCCGGGCGCGGTGGCCACTGAGCTGGCCAGCCACAATCGCCCCGAGATCCAGGAGGGTCTGCGGAATCGCTTCGCGGACATGCAGCGACTCGACGCGGAGGACATCGCCGACGCGATCGAATACATCGTGACTCGGCCCCGACACGTCGCGATCAACGAAGTGCTCATCCGGCCGACCGAGCAGCAGCAATAAGCGCCTCCGCCACTGGCCTGCGACCCCGGGTCCGTTAGCCGCAAGCGGCTTACGCGTCGCCGAGACGATAGACGCGCCTGGCGTTGCCCGAGGCGATCATTTCGGCGAGGCGTTCGGCCTCAGCCACCGGCCAGAAGCCGCGCGCCACGCCGTCGTCGAAGAACGCCGTGAGCGCCTGACGAAACAACGTCGTGCTCACCGCGTAGAGCTCAGCCAGCCCGAACGCGTCGCTGGAGAACAACACCGACGCGAACGGCGCCAGCTCGAGAAGCTCGGCCACGATGGCGTTCGCTCGGGGGCCGACGTTGTGCAGGGCGAGGCTCACGTCAACGAAGACGTGATCGAAGACCTGCGCCAGATAGCCGGCCGAGCGGTGGAACGGATAGTTGTGCAGGAGCATGATCGGCGCGCCATGGCTTGCGGTCGCACGGAGTAGGGGTGTCAGCAGCAAGGGGTCGCCCTGCCGCAGGTCGGCGTCCGCGTCCCCGTAGCCGACGTGGAACTGCAGCGGCCGGCCGAGATCCAGGGCGGTCCAGACGAGGAATCGGATCAGCGTCCGGTCGACCAGACGAGGAATCTCGCCGTCGCCGGGCCTACCAATCCAGTTAGCGGCGGCGGCCACCACCTCGCGGTCTGACGGCCGCTCCGGGTCGAGGTCGAGGCCGGTGCGGTAGGCCGCGATCGACTTGAAGCCCACGGCCGCCTGGGCCCGGGCCGGCAGGACCTCGCGGACGGCGTCGGCGAACTCCGACGGGTCGACCGTTCCGATGATCTGCTCGGCGACGGCTTCGAGGCGGACGATCTCGTGCCCGGTGGCCCCGGTGTACGCGGCCAGCTCGTGCGGGCCGGTGAGCTGCCCGGCAAGGTAGCCGGTGTCGACGAGGTACTGTGCGATGCCCGTCGTCGAGAGCAGGCGGCGGGCCACGTCATCGGTCCCGAGCTCGGCCCGCCGGGTCAGGTACTCGTCGGGGGAGGGATGGCCGGGCAAGTCGAGTAGCGGCGCGCAGATCGACCGCACGCCCAGGCCGGCGTGGGTGTCGAACAGAGAACCATGCAGCGGGCCGGGCCCGTTGGCCTCGGTGAGCAATGCCTCGAACTGAGCCCGATCCAGCTCGCCGCGGATCAGACCGTGACAATGATGGTCGACGAGCGGGACGCCCGCGAGCAGCCGGCTCACGGCTCGCCTGCAGTGATGTCCAGAGCGCGGGCGAAATCGGCGATGAGAGCGTCGGCCGGTTCGAGCCCGCAGGAGATGCGGATCATCCCGTCGTCGATGCGCGCGGCGCGCCGCTCCTCGGGGGTCAATGAGAAGTGCGAGGAGTTGAACGGTGTGCTGACCAGGGTCTCGACGCCCCCGAGGCTCGTTGCCTCGCATCCGATCCGCAGGTTGCGCAGCACGTCGTGCGCTCGCTGGTTGCCGCCCTCGACGGTGATGCTCACCATCGCGCCGCCGCCGCAGTTCGGGCGCATCACGCGGGCGGCGACGTCTGCCCGCGCATAGCCGGGCCAGCCGGGGTGTCGTACTGCCAGGACGTCCGGCCGCCGGCCGAGCGCGTTCGCAAGGGCGTGCGCCGTTTCGGTCTGGCGGCCCATCCGAACCTCGAAGGTTTGCAGCCCGCGCCAGACGAGATACGCCTCGTACGGTCCAAGATTCGTGCCCAGCGTGATAACCCGCCGTTGCACGGCGATGACGATTTCGGAGTCAGCGACAACGGCGCCGGCGATGGCATCCGAGTGACCATTGAGGAACTTCGTCGCCGAATGCACCACGACATCGGCGCCCAGGTGTAGCGGCTGCACGACATATGGGGTGGCGAAGGTGTTGTCGATGACGAGCCGCGCGCCGGCGTCGCGCGCCAGCTCGGCCAGCCCTGGCACATCGGTCAGCTCCAGCTGCGGATTCGACAGCGTCTCGGCATATACAACTCGGGTCGGGCCACCCTCGATCTCCCGGCGCCAGCTGTCCAGATCGACCGCGTCGACCCACCGCACGTCGATGCCCCAGGCCGGCAGATCGCGCGTCAACAGGTCACGGGTGTCGCCGTACACCTGACGCGCGGCCACGAGGCGATCGCCCGCCCGGGCCAGAGTCAGCAGCGTCGTGGCGATCGCCCCCATGCCGGATGAGGTCATCAATCCGGCGGCGCCGCCCTCCAGGTCGGCGATCTCGCGCGCCGTGGCGTCCACGGTCGGGTTGCGGAAACGGCTGTACCAATGCTCGACCAAGCCACCGTCCTGGACATCCTTGTAGGCCCGGTCGTCGAGGAAGTATGTGACCGAGTGGTGGATCGGCGGCACGACCGGGCGGGTGCGCGGCATGAACTCGGCTGCGCGCTCCGGACGGCCGACCGATCGAGCCACACCGTCCCGCGGCTGCCCGGGCATCGGAGTGCCCGCGTCATTGGCCGTCATCTCGTTCCTCCAGCCCGCTCGGTCCGCGGCCGTAGCATGGCACCGCGTTGGCGCGACGAGCGAGCGGAGCCGCGGTGGATCAGGCCGATCGGGAACGGCAGGCGGCTCTCGCCCGGCAGGTGCAGCGCGATCTGGCCGACCGCGGGGTGGTCGGAGTCGGCGTGACGTGGGTGGACAACAGCGGCGTGACCCGCGTCAAGGCTGTGCCGCTCGGCCGGTTGGAGACGGCGGCCGCGTGGGGCATCGGCGCCTCCCCGGTGTTCGACGCCTTCTTGCCCGACGACTGGATCGTGGCCGGACGGTACGCCGGCGGTCCGGTGGGGGACTTGCGGCTGCATCCCGACCTGTCGCGGGTCACGGTGCTCGCGGAGCAGCCCGGCTGGGCGTGGGCGCCGGCCGGGCGCTATCAGCAGGACGGAACCGTGCATCCGCAAGATCAGCGCAGCCTCGCCCAGGTGGCCGTGACTCGCCTCGCCGACGCCGGCTACACGATGCAGACGGCGTTCGAGATCGAGTGGGCAGTGTCCACGACCGAACCCGACTTCACGCCGGCCGCCACCGGTCCGGCCTACGGGTACACCCGGCTGATCGAGCGCTCCGGCTACCTGCGGGACCTGCTCATCGCCCTCGACCAGCAAGGCGTGTCGGTTGATCAGATCCATCCGGAATACGGCAGCGCGCAGTACGAGCTGTCCGTCGCGGCCGAGGATCCGGTCGGGGCGGCGGACACCTCGGTGCTCGTGCGGCAGACTATCCGAGCGCTGAGCCTCCGCTACGGGCTTCACGCGTCGTTCTCCCCGAAGGTGCTAGCCGACGGGGTCGGCAACGGCGGACACGTGCACATCTCCCTGTGGCGTGGCGATCGCAACCTCTTCGGCGGCGGCCCGGGCCGATACGGGATGACCGGCGAGGCCGAAGCGTTCACCGCCGGCATCCTGGCCCACCTGCCCGCGCTGCTGGCGATTGGGGCCGCGTCCCTCGCCAGCTACCTGCGGCTCATCCCGAGTCACTGGGCCGGCCCGTACCAGGTGTGGGGACTGGAGAATCGCGAAGCGGCCATGCGGCTGATCACCGGCTCCACGGGCCAGGCCGGCGCGGCGAATCTCGAGATCAAAGCATTCGACGAGTCAGCCAACCCGTACCTCGTTGTCGCGGGCCTCGTCCACACTGGCCTGGCCGGCATCACGGGTGCCGTCCCGCTGCCTGCCCCGGTCAACGTCGATCCGGTGTCGATCCCGCCGGCCGATCAGGCCCGGCAGGGAATTGTCCCGCTGCCGGATACGCTCGGCGGGGCCACCGACGCGTTCGAGGCCGATGAGCTGCTGACCCGGGCCTTCGGTTCGGACCTCGCCGCCACCATCGTCGATCTGCGCCGAGCCGAGATAGCGCGATTCGCCGACGCCACGCCGGAGAAGATCGTCAGCGCGGCGCGCTGGAAGTACTAAGCGCCGGGCCGGGCGGTTGGGAACCGAACGCGGTGAGGAACCGGTTGCGGAACGCGTCCATCGGCCATACCGGGGCTTGCGGTCCGGGCAGCATTCCGTCCTGCCACCCCCACGACGAGATCCGGCTGAGCACGTTCGGATCGTGCGCGACGATCGTGATCGGGACGTCGTGACTGCCGCCCGATCCGCTGACAATCGTGGCCGGTTGGTGGTCGCCGAGCAATACGAGCACCAGATTGTTGTCGTGGAAGGTCTGCACGTAGGAGATCAGCGCGCTGAGCGAGTACTGGATGGACTGGCCGTACGCGGCTTTCACCTGATTCGCGTTGCGCCACACGGCGGTGGGGGACTGGCCCTGCGCCGGCATGCTGTCGAAGATCGAGCCGTTACCGACCTGGTTCCACGGGACCATCCGCGGTAACGGCGCCCACGGTGTGTGCGACGAGACGAGATCGATCTCCGCCATCACCGGAGGGTGGTTCGGCGCCGCCAGTTCCATGCGCTGGAAGGCGGACAGGATGTACTGGTCGGGCATGGCGGCGTAGCTGAACTTCGGGCCGACATAGCCGACGTTCTGGCTGTTGTACTGCTTGTCGTAGTGGTAGAAGGACGTTCCCTGCGCGAAATCGCCCTCATCCGAGGGGATGTCGCCGACCGTCCGCCAGCCCGCCTGCTTGAAGGCGTCGCTCAGCGTGAAGCGGTTGCTCGCGACGAGCTGGTTGTAACGCTGCTGATTGTCGATCCACAGCCCCGACTGCAAGGTGGAGTGGGCCAGCCAGCTGATGCCGCCGAAGGTCGGTGACGTCAAGAACGCACTCTGGGAGCTGAATCCGGCGGCACGCGGGTGGTCGTGCCGGCATTGAGGACGGCATCCACCTGCGGTGAGAACGCCGAGCCTTGGACGGCGATGCGCCCGTAGCTCTCCACGAACGCCACGATGACGTCCTTGCCCCGCAGGCCGGTAAGTAGGTCCGCGGTTGGCGTGTTTCGGAACGAGTCGGGCGAGGCCAGCGTCCCGGCGAACTTCTGCTGGTCCCGGATGCCGGCGTGGACCTCGCGGACCTGGTCGTAGGCCAGCCCGGCCGCGCTCGTCGACGCGACCGGTGCCCCGGAGGTGACTTGCACGCCGAATACGGCGCACAGGATCCAGACGATTCCGAGCGCGGCGATGGTGCGGGCCGACGCCGCGCGGTGGCGGGCGGTCAGCCGGGTCAGGCGTACCAGCGACAGGGTGACGAAGACGAGTACGGCCACGATGAGGAGGATCGCCAAGATCACCGCGACGACGGCCCACGTCTGACCCACTGAATCCCGGAGCACACCCACGGCTGGCCCGAAATAGCTCCAGTCGGTCACGGGCTGGAACGGCCGATCAAGCGCCGCGAAGAACCCCATGTCGAGGATCTTCACGACAGTGAGCAACCCGAGCAGGACTCCGGTGATCACGGCGAGGATGCCTCGGGCCCGCGCTGGCAGGATCAAGCTGAGCGCGACGATCACGAGGCCCTCTATCGGGATGCGAAGGAAGGCGCCCGGGCCGAGGCGGTCGAGCTGGTCGGGGCCGACGAGCGCGAACCAGACGAGCAACGCCGCGA
>CAVZYJ010000004.1:0-207531 GCA_963779485.1 uncultured Actinomycetota bacterium
GCGGATGCCGTGCCCGTTCCCGTCCCGACCGTGCCCTCGACGAGCTGCCGGCGCAAAGAGAGCACCCCATGCGACCGGGCGAAGGTGACGGCGTCGACAATCCGCGCCGACTCCGCGCGGATGGTCGCCGGATCACCGTCGGGCCGAACGGCGACCAGCCACTCGCCCTTCTTCACCTGAACCAGACGAACGTCCCGGTCGTCCGGGAGATCGGCGTAGGAGAACCGCACGTTGACGTGGTTGAGCAGTCCCACGCGGAGGCGATACGCATCGACGGTGTTGTGCAGCTCTGGATGGTCACCTGGCTCCTCGACCACCTTGATGTCGGTGCTTCCGACCACGTCCGCCACTGCGTGACTCGTCGCGTCGCGAGCGGCTGACAAGTCCGCGGCTTGCCGGAGCTCGGCGGACAGCCGCTGGTGTTGTCCCGTGGCCTGCTCGAGCAGCACGTCGGTGACGCGGGTCCCGGTCTTCGCGATGTCGACCAGCGTCCGTCCGAAGCGTTGCTGCTGTAGCCGTGACATGTTCTCGAGCCGACGATTGGTCGGCCAGATAGTGAATCTCGTCCAGCGGAATGTGCATGCGCGAATCCAGACCGGCGACGCCGGCGCCGACCCACGCCCGAGCGATCGCGGCTCCGGCCGAGGATTGTCCGGCGCCGGCCGCCACCTGGTCGATCGGGTACGCACCGAACAAGCTCCGGGCTATGTCAGGGTAGGCGCGACGGACATGGTCGGCGAGGCTGATGTCCCGCGCATGAAGCAGCCGTTCCCGCTTGACGATGTCCTCGAGCGCCAGTTCGAGCGCGGCGTGCAACGTGGGGCGAGCGGCGCCCTCGATCAGCGCTTGGGGCACCTGCAACACGACGGCGGTCGGCCGGTAGTCGACATGCACCTCGTCGGACTTCGCGGTGAACTCGACCACCTCGACCGCCACGTGCGACACGCGGGACTTGTGCCAGGTGAACGTGACCTGAGCGTCGGTGTCAGAACGCCACGGAAGATGGCGACCGGAGCTTCGTTCCACAGTGACGTCCCGGACGCCGTCTATGCCGTGAGTCCGGATGGCCCGCTGCAGCGCGGGCAAGATATCGCTCCGGAACCGCTCGCGGAACGCAGTCTGCGCTTGTTCGCCGAGTGGTTGCCATGGCTTGGGTGGATCCGATAGGTCGAGCGCCAGGTGACGAGCAAGATCGCTTTGTCCGGCGAGGCGGGCCATCTCTTCCACGTCATTCCAGGCCACATCCAGCCACGCCCGCTGCAGGTCCCGGTGAGTGCCGATCTCATCCAGTCCGGCGCTCAGGACCAGATCCTGGAGAGCCTCGATGGCGTCGATGCGACGAGCGGCCTGGAACCGGTTGTTGGTCACGACGTCGAAAAGGTTGGTGACGTGCGTCTTGACCGAGGGCTTGAACGGGAAGTGGGCCGCCAACTCGACCACCGTCCACCCGCCGGACGAAGACACAATCGGCAGGTTCCGCAGCACGGCGTCGAACCGGCGATTGAGGAAGTCGGGCGGCCGCTTCTCCTGCTCGGCGGCAATGCCTTCCATCGCGCGGCTGATTGCCTGACGCAGCCGGTACACACTGCTCGGGGGCTCGCATGTCGCCCATGGCCTCGTCGACGGTCAGCACGTAGTGGGAGCGCAAGCGGGTCACTCTGAACCCGACGAGCTCACCGTGGGTTGGCCTACCCGACTTGATTTGGAAGGTGACGCCCGCGCGCCCCTCGGCTCTCCAGTCCTTCGCGCTCAGCCGGAACATGTCGCGATCGGGAAGTCGGACCGCCGAGACGTCGGCCGTCCCTCGGCCGACGCCAAGCTTCCACGTCGTCGACTCGTGCAGCGCCTTGCGGATCGTCGCCACCGCGGGGTCGGCGGCATGCTCGATCGTGCGCAGGCCGTCGAGCTGCGCTGCCGCGTCGCGGGACAGCAATGGATCGATGAGCTGCCGCCGCGCCGTGGCGCCGAACATGCCTTCGCGTAGCCCGTGTTCCTCGATCCAGCGCTGTACCGCCTTGTTCAGGTGGTCCCGCTCGACATCCGTCGCTCCCGGAAGTCGGTCGAGCAGTGTTCGCAGGTGGGTCACCTCGAACGTGTCCCGTCCCCACAGCTTCTTCGGCACGACCGGATCTCGCACTAGAGAGCCGGCACGGGCCGGGCGGTCGTTAAGCCGCGCCGCCCTCTCGGCTCCGGGTAGCCGGTGCCGCGCCTCGGCTAGCCGATGCCGCACCTCGGCCCGGTGGAATGCGCGCGTGATCATCCGGTCGAGCTCGTCCGAGCCGAGCCGATCGACCGCCCGGTGATCGAGTTCGATGCGGTAGCCCTCGTCGGTCACCACGAGTCGGGCGCGGTCGACCAGGTAGCGCTCGGGAACAGCATCGGTGAACGTGAGTTCGACCCGCGACGTGTGCGAACCGGAGGTCATCCGCACGGTCGCATCGTCGAGGACCTCGATTTTGCGACCGCCGGGGTTGCCGATGCGATCGAGTGCATCGGCAACACGGGTTACGGCCTGCTCCACCCGGACACGGGCGCGGGCGTCGAGGCCGCCGGAGTCGCGTGGGACGCGCGTCGTCAGATCGGTGACATCGAGCCGATGGGTGCCGAGCGACCTCGACCAGACATGACCATCTTCGGCGATGCCGACGCGGTGGTACTCGACGGTGAGCTCGCCCCGCTCAATCGCCCACCGGAGCGGGTCGGCCACCTCGGGCTGCTCCGCGATCGCGCCGTACAGCCGCTGATCATGGAGGAGCAGATCGCGTAGGTACTCCGGCGTGCCGCGCTGGGTGATCGTGTGATCGGGCAGCGTGTACCGGGTGCCGGCGACACGAGCCGGCTCGATTACGACCAGCCGGTCGTTCGCATGGTCGTATGCGATGACGGGCAGCCGGTCGCGCCAGCCTCCGGCGATGACCGCGTCCGTCTCGATGCCGGTCTCGGCCAGCAACTTCTTGGCCGCGTCGACGGTTACCTCGTGTTCGGCCGCGGACACCGCGTCGCGCCGAGTCTCGTGATACTCGGTGACTGCGCGGACCAGGTCGTCGACCCGCGCGGTGCGCTCGGCGGCGCCGAACGGATCGCGGAGGTTCTACTTAAGGTCGATCTAGCGCGGTCGTCGTGCAGCGCTTCGAGTCGGTCGGGCACGCCGAGCTCGTCGAGCAACGGTTGGACGACATCACGCGCGTACGCCGCTCGGTCAGCGGCGGCCCGCGCCGCGTCCCCTAGCATCGCCGGAGACGCCATGCTGGTGTGGTCGACCTGAGCGCCGGGCGTCGCGCGGTGGCTGACGGGCAGGTCGTCGAGTGGGTCGTGGACGCGATCGCCGCTACTGATGTCGCGGAGATGGAGCGTGCGCTCGTCGCGGAACGTATCGGGCTGATCGAAGTCGTGGTGCAGCAAGCGAGCGCTGTCGTCCCGATAGAAGTGCGGCGGGTCGCGGTCGAGGTAGAGGTGGCCGTTCTCGCCCCGGTAGCTGTCCGGCTCGTCCAGCTCGCGATGCCAGCGACCGTCGCCACGTAGATGGAGCCGCTGGCCGCCGGGCAGGTCCTTCGAGGCCGGCGGTTCCGTCGGCTGTCCCGACCGGAGTCGAAGGGCCGGCTCATCGACGGCGAGTCGGGGCAGCTTCTCCGTCGGGTAACCCAGATTCTTCAGGTCCCGGTCGAGCCCCTCGATGTCACGCCGAAGCTCCGCTCGGCCGTCCCTCGACCGCGCCGTCTCGTACAGCCGCTCGAGGTAGCGTCGCTCGTTCACCCGCGCAGCGACGTGCGGGTCGTCCGCGGCGGTCTCTGCTGGCTTGCGGAAGAAGGCCAGGCGCCGCAGCCCCCGGCGGACGATGGTTTCCGGCGTCGTGCCGGTATGTTCTTGCCGGGCATGGGTGATCTCGTGCACCCAGGTCCGGGTGAACTGGTCGGAGGCCACCCGGTCGTTGACGGTGACCAGGTGCGGGCGCTCCTCCGTGCCGTCCCGCAAGCCGGCCTCCGCCACACTGCCCATGCCGTGCCCGACCGCCGGCCGGAAGAACTGCGTCCGGCCGTCGGCCAGCTCGACCCGGACCAGATCGTTCTCCCACCGCACGTCGCGCACCGAGCGATCGGCGAAGTCGCGCGGCACGATTCCCTCGGCCGCAGCGCCGAATCCTTCGGGCGTGACATCGGGCAGCGCGGGATCGCGCCCGTCGGGAACGAATCTGGTGTGATCGATGCGTCCCGCCCCGACGGTGATGCGGGACTCGTCGGCGCGCAGGTGCAGCTCGAAGGTCCGACCGCTTGACCCGTCGTACCAGCGCGTCTCCCGAAGCGGCGCGGCGTCCGCAGCGTGCAGGTCGTCGAGCGGCCGGTAGCCGCGCGCAGTGAGACTGTCGACGATCTGGTCGGCGGCGTGCTCGAACCGGTCGGGCGGCAGGTCGGCCACGTAGCGGATCGTGGGCGTCACGGCATCGACGCGTTCCGGGCCGGGCTCCCGAGAGATTTCCGAGGCCAGGCGGTCGCGGAACGCGTCGGGGTCTTCGAGCGCACCGATGCGCGCGCCGGGATGCTCACCCGCCAGTCCACCCGCGCGTTCGACCGCGATGTCGACCGCCGCGTGGATGGGCGGCTCGTCCCGTTGCGCTCGCAGCCACGCGCCGTCGGCGAATTCCGTGAAGCGGTCGGTGCGCGTGCCCTCGACGTCAGCGACCGACGGCCGGTCCAGCCGCGCCTCGATCTCCTTCACCCCGCGCCATTCGCCGATCCGCTCCATCGCCCGTCGGCCGATCCAGCTGTGGTCCGGAATGCGCTGGCCGTCCTCCCAGCCGGCCCGGACGAACGCCCAGGGGCTCGGATGGCCCGGCATACCGAACGGGTGCCGCCGAGCCTGCTCCAGCACGGCGTCAGCGGCACCGATCTGCCGTTCGAGTGACGACGCCAGGCGCGCGGGGTCGGCGATCCCGTGTTTGTCGACGATCGCCTGCAGATCAACCGAGTGGTCACCGTCGAGCCAGCGCTGCACGACGGTGTGGTCCTCGACCGCTGCGGTGCGCTCCACTCGCAGCTGCTTGCCCAGTTCCGTGGACCAGTAGCCGGCGTCCGGATCCCAGGCCACGCCGGTGAGCGCGTGGACGATCCGGCCGAGCCCCGTGGCCCGCAGCTCGATCCGCACCGGCCCCGACTCGGCGTACCACTGCTCGAGGTGCTGGTGGAAGTCGCGCATGAACCCGTGGCCGCGGACATCGGGTGCCAGGTGAATGTTTACGATCTTGGCGGACAGGCCTCGCGCGTCGCGCTCTAGCGAGTACGTCGCATGTCCGACGTAACCCCGTTCGGGATGCACGATCTCGACGCGTATGTCGATCGAGTCCCGGTACACGCTGATCGGGTCGGTCCGCTCGCTGAGCCGAACGCGCAGGCCGCCGAAGTCCTGATCCGGCGCGAACACCCGCCGGAGCTGGTGGGTGATCACGTCGGCCCGCTCGGCCACCTCCGCCTCGGTCCGCGGAATGAGATCGCGCAACGGGAGCGGTTCGCGCGGCTGGACGAAGACCTGGCCGGAGGTCGACGGATCGCGGTTCTCCGGGCCGGGCGACCCGTCCGCGGGGTGGCGAGCATCGTCGACGCCTGCACCTGGATCCGCCTGTCCGTCGGTAAGTCTCGGGCCGTCGCCGTGGATATCGAGGCCCTGGGCCGCGGAGACGGACTCGTCCGGCGCCGATCGCGGCCACGAGACGTCAAGATCCTCGCCGCGGCGCCGAACTTCCCTGGCGTCCCAGTCATGCCGGAGGTTGGCGTAGGTGTGCGCCTCCAGGAAGGACGCATCGGGACGCGCCTGCAGGTAGCTGGCTTCGGTGAGTTCGTGCTCCAGGAGCACGAGGTCGGAGTCTTCGAAGCGGCCCTCCCGCAACCGGATCCACGCTTCGGCGATGTCTGGGCTGGCCGAGAAAAGGCGGTGCTCGGAGCCGGACTTGTCGTAGCCGAGGGAGTGCTCCTCGACCATCACGTGTCGCTTGACCTGTTCGATCTCCTCGGCCGAGAATCCGATCCGGCCGTCCGCCCGCGCCACGCTCTGGAGATGGTCTGCGATGTCGGCTATATCTCGATCGTCGGCGCGGAACCGGTTGTAGGCCTCCTCAGCCCACCGGTGCGCGTCAGCGTTGTCCTCCGGCCGCATCGATATGCCTGTGAAGGCGGCGACATCGTGGCTGGAGGGAGTGGGGCGCGCGTCCGCGTTGCCCTGGTCGTGCGTCGTGGCGGGCCGATCCGCATGGCCGGTTAGTTCTGCACTCCGTCCTGTTCTGGCCAGGTCCCCTTCTGCCCCAGCAGCAGCGAGATCCTCCGCGCCGTCGCGGCGAAGTGATAGTCCTCGCGACCGTCCGTCGGCCAGGCCCGCATGGTCGTCAGGTCGATCACCAGCCGCCGCTCGGTCTGCGTCGGACGGTCCCCGAACTCGTACTCCAGCTCCGTCTCGTCCCGCCGAATCAGCCGGAAGAATACGCTGATTGCCATCGCTCGCACTCCTGTCGCCAGCATCGGCCGCTGGCCGAGCACTGTTATCTCGAGCGGATCCGGCGTCCACCTTCCCGGCGGTGTCCACCCGTTGCGCCTCTTGGTCGGCCAGCCGCTGGGTGTCTGACGCACGATCGTGCAGCGGCGCCCGTTCGAGGGTGCCGCCCGGACCAGGGCGATCAGCACCGCCCATGTCGGAAGCAATCCGCTCCTGCAACCGAGCCGACTCCGGCATGCTCGGCGCGCGCACCGAGTCAGGCCCGCGGCCGACGCCGGCCGTGTCGAACGGACGCGGTTCCGCCGGCGTCGTGCGGACCGCGTCGGGAAGCCTGGCCTCGACCGGCACGGCGCGCACCGGTTGCGCGGCAAGCTCGGCGGGTTCCACCGACGAGTGATAGGTGGACTGGCCCGGGGCCGCGTCGCGCGTGGTCGGATCGGTCGGCGCACGGTGATCCGGTGTCGCGGCCGGGTCGGTCGCGGACGGACCGGAGTCGGACGCGCGGTGATTGGTAACCCCATTGGGAGAGGGCGCGGTATCCGCGGCGTGCGACGTCCGGTCCGGCGGAACGGTGAGGTCGGCACGCGGACTGCCGCCGGCGTGACTGGAGACATCGACGGGAGCAGCGTGACCGTTCGGCCCAGAGCCAGGCGGGGTGTCGGCGTTGCCCTCGGACGGGACATCTCGTCGGGTGCCGGGGTCGGCCGTCGCGGTCGATCCGCTGCCGTCGCGCGAGGCGGCGGGGGCCGTCGCCGCCACCCCGCCGTCACGTGCGCCCGCTGGAACATCGCTCGGCGTCCCGATGTCCGTGGTGCCGTGTGCGCCGATGTCGAGACCAGCCGGCGCGGAGTCGGGCAACGTCACGGCCCGGCGGATGGCACCCTGGGCCTCGTCGTCGAAGCCGGCGATGGCCTGCTCGAGGACCGGTCGGGGATCGTCCCGCACGAGGGCGAGGTGCCGGTCGAGTTCGCCGCGCAGGTGGTTGGCGCCGCCCATGGCCCCGTAGCTGGCCGCCTTGGCCAGGTTGCCCTTCTCCTGACTCCACCACTCGTTCCAGCTGGTCTTGTCCTCCGGGGACATGCCGAACAGGCTGTGTTCGGCCAAGTAGTTGTTCAGCGGGTGGGTCGCTGCGTCGACGGCCAGGGTGCCGCCGACCATGGCGCTCACTTCGGCGGCCATGCCCGCGCGACCCAACGTGAGCGGGGTGCCGACGACGCCGGTCAGGAAGCCGGTGGCGGTGTGCAGCGCGAGTTCGCTCAGGTCGAAGCCCGACCGGTGGCCGGTGGTGACCTGCCAGGCCTGGACGCCGCCTTCGGTGCCGAATGTGAACAGGGCGAACTGTTCGCCGCGTCGGAGCGCGGCGCTGCCCAGCTCGCCAGCTACGTCTTTGAACCCAGCGTCGGCAAACTTCTTCAGGGCCGCTTCCTCCGCAGCCTTGGCGGCGACGGCGGTCTCACGGCGGGCGACCGTCTTGGCCAGGTTCTTGGCCACCTGCTGGTCGACGAGTTTCTTGACCAAAGCCTTGCGGGCGACCTTCCCGCCGGCTTGCTCCGCGGCCCGGGTGGCGGCCATCCGGCCGGCCATCGAGCGGAACGGTGTGGCCAACACCTGGCCGATCCCCTTCGTGCCGACCTGTTCCGCGACCTGCGCCGCTGCCTCTTCCGCTGCCTTCTTCGCCGCTTGTTCGGCCGCCATCTCGGCCGCCTTCTTCGCGGCCCGCTCGGCGACGCCCTCCGCGGCCTTCTCGGCGGCCTTCTTCAGGGTCGCCGGGAGCACGGCCTCGACGCCCTCCTTGGCCAGCTGAGCGAGCAGCTTCTCTCCCGCGCTCTTGATAGCCGCGCCGCAGGCGGCGATCGCCGGGCCCGCACCGACCGCGGCGATGCCGAACGTGGCGATCGCCGCCATGATCAGCGTGTAGATCGTCCAGGCCAGCATGACCAGATCCATGGCGGCCATGAACTTCATCGTTTCGATGTTCTGCGCGTTCTGCTGAACCATCTCCTGCATGGAACCGGCAGCCTTGATCGACGAGCCGACCTCGTCCATGTGCTGCTGCATGCTCTGGAAGAATTGTTCGGCGCCGATGCTGCCCGACCAGTTCTCAGCGATCGCGGTGAAGCTCGGGCTGATCCGCTCCAGGTGGTCGCTCAGCTGCTGGGCGAGCTTGCCGTACTCGTCGGCCAGGTCGTACAGCCGGAGCTCTTTGGCCTCCGGGATGTCCACGAAGAACTCGAGCACGTGGCCGACGACGCCAGGACACCACTCTTCGAACTCCCGGAACATCCCGAGGATCCCGTCGAGGACGGTGCTCTGAACGGCATCGGCCGCGCCCACGCCGACACCCTCCCGCTACGCCGACCGACCAGCAACCACTGCGATCAAGCAGGTCGCACGCTGTTGATGCCGGAGGCGTTCGAGTCGTCGGTGGCGCTGTAGTCCAGGACGGCCTGCGTGGTCGCGTCGCCGATCTTCGTCGCCTCCTCGCCCACCGTGGTGGCGCTCTTCTTCACCGATTCGTTCGCCTGCTCGCCACCGTCGGACGACTCGTAGCTGTGCACGAACTGCGCCCCGTACTTGTCACTGCCCCAGGGCGTCTCGGCCTCGATCGACCCGATTGCGTTTACCACCGCTTCGGCCCCACTCTGCAGCGTTTCCCCGTCCGCGCTGATGCGAACCGCATTGGCCTGGACGATCTCCGGGTTCTTCATCTCGACAAAGTCATTGATGCCCATCGTCGATCTCCTTCATCAGGTCGGCGTCAGGTGTACGGAGCAGTTTGTCGACGTCCAACGAGCCCATCGACTGCAGACGAACGTCGGCCGGCACGCGCTCGGTGATGATCTCCTGCGTCCTCGCCATCGCGTCTTCGGTCGCGCGTCGCACCGTCGTGACGATTTTGGCGGCGAGCTCCACCGAGTTGGGCGTCCTATAGACGCGAGGATTGATCTCCAGCTCGACGAGGTGACCGCGGGGGCCGACGACGGCCTTGACCAGCCGATCGTCCGACCAGGCCGTGCCGCTCACCGCGAGCACCTTGCGCTGGGTGTCCTCGGCGTGCCGCATGGCGTTGCGGAGGTCGCCGACCATGCCTTCCAGAGCGCTCCAGTCGGGACGCTGAGAACTCGATGGCTCCATGGCCGGCACCTCCCCTTCGACCAGGTCGGCGAGGCCCACGAAACGGGCCAAACCGTCGTTCATCGCAAACGCTGACGGTACCGCACGCGATTCGGCCCGCGGCGTTCAGCCGCCCGCCCGGCTGCCGCACGGGTGTCGCTGATTCATCCGACAATCATGGAGGTCGAGTTCGACACCCGGCTGCATACCGAGAGCGTCAGCCGGTCGCCAGCGCCTTCCGGTACGAGCCACGGACGACGAGCAGCCGGTCGCGCTGGAATCGGCCCGGCTCCCGCGCCCGAACCTGCTGCCCGGTCTCGGTCCAGAATGCCGTCAGCGGCGCCTCGTCGGCGTCTTCGGGGATGAACTTCAACACCTCGTCCATCGCGGCGACGGCGACCTCCAGGGACTCTCGCGCCTCATCGTCGTACCGCGAACGGCCCGAATCGTCGACGCTGATCGGCACAGCGGCTCGCGCGCAGATGTCGGCGACCCGCAGCCATTCGCCGGCGTCAAGCAGCTGGGACGGTTCCGGGCCGCCGAACAGCACGGGGGCATTTGCGGGCGGGACGAGCGGGCGCTCGGGTAGGCGGAACAGGTACTCCCGTTGCGTGCCGCATGACGGACAGGCCGTGTAGTACCGGCGCGCCGGCCAGCCGTCGTCGTGAGTGAGCGCGTTGTTCCATTGCGTCGCAGTCTCGCCGCACTCCGGGCACGGGTGCAGTTCGAGGTAGAGCATCGCCTCGTCGCGGGTACGCGCCAGCGGCGACGCTGTCCGTATCACGGGCTCGCCGGCGCCGTCGTCGATCGGTCCGCCGGTTGCCATACCGGTTCCCATGATCTGGTCGGCCTTCGTCATGAACTCGTTGAAGGCGTCCGCGTCGGCCTCGAGGAAGGTGTAGTAGAGGTTGTAGTCCGGGTCGTCCGGATGGTCTTCGGGCCGGAACGGCGTCGTCGCCTCGTGTTTGGCGGACCATTCGTCGGCCCATCGGGCGAGGTCCCGCTGGCGAGCCCGCGGATCGTCCGCCATCATCCGACACCTCCCTCGGCCCCAGCTGGATCGTCCTACTCTAACGGCCCGGAGCCGGCGACCCCGGGCCGTCGATCGAGCCCGGCCTTGGACGTCGTCGCGCCGGCTAGCCGGGTTCGGAGCCTTCTGACGTCTCTTCGGTGACCGCCCGTCGCAAGGCCCGCAGCTCGTCGTGGACGGCGCCGAGCTGTTGCTCGATCTTGGTGAATGAGGGCTGCTGGTCGGTTGCGTCAGGCCTCGGTATCAACACGGTCGCGAGGATGCTCGCGAGGGACGCGATGATCCCGACTCCGGCGAACATCACGAACACTGCCACGATGCGACCCCCGGGGGTGACCGGGTAGTAGTCGCCGTAGCCGACCGTGGTGAGCGTGACGACCGCCCACCACAGCGCCTCGCCGCCCGTCTTGATGTTGGCGTCCGACGCTTTGCTCTCGAACTGCAGCACCAGCACGCTCGACAGCGACAACACCATCACCGCGGTGAGCAGGGTGACGAACACCGCGTACTGCCCGCGGTTGTCCAGCACGTCCTTGAACAGCTCGCGTTTGCTTTGTCCGCGCATTAGCCGCGTGATGCGCGCCAATCGGCTCAGCCGGGCGAGCCGGAACAGCGCGGTGAAGTGGAACACGCCGAAGCTGGGTATCGAGCCGAGCAGGTCCAGCCAGCCGCGACCGCCGATGAAGTAGCCGCGCTTGGAGGTCGCCCGTTTCCATCGCAGGCCGAAGTCGAACAGGAATATCACGCAGATCGCGTTGTCGTACACGTTGAGTACTTGCGCGGTGGCATCGGACACCCGGGGCAGCAGCAGCGCCGCCATGATCACCAGCGAGTAGATCGTCATCAGCAGAATGAACAGCTCGTAGGCATTGCTAAGGCGGGGCTGCGCAGCTGCTTTGGACGTCATGAACCGCCTCCGGCGACAGTCGACTGTCAGGAAGGTACGGTCCGGAATGCTCGGGCGCGCGACCGGGTCGCTCGCAGTCTGACTGCTGCCCAAAAGGTATGCATATACCGCCGACACCCAGCAGCGAAATCGGCAGTTTATCGAGATCAGCGGCGGGCGCCCGGCGATCTGCACCAGCGCAGGCGCGGAGAACTCGCAACCGACGACGCCCGGCTGGGGGAGGGATGGGTACGTCGGTTGCGAGCCCCCTGAAGATCCGATCGCGACGGCCGTGGCGCGGTCGGACTGGGTCCAACGAGGAGACAGCGCCTGCGAGCGAGGATGTGTCACACCTCAATGCCCGGTCGCGGTCGCTGGCGCTCACTAGACGACCTGCGATCGTCGGCCCAGCGGTCATACACCGGTCACGCTACGTACAAGATCTAATTACCCAATGGCCGAAGATGGTGGCCAGACCGGTCTCTCTCTTCCCCTAACAGCCTCCGCGATGCGCGGGAGGCTCGATATTTGCTGTGCTTCAAGGGTTGGCAGACCCTGGGGTCGTGTGAGAACCTAGTTAAGCGATCAGGCGGATGGACTCGCCGCACCGAGGGGGCCGCGAGTCCATCCGCCTGATCGCTGGCTGATGGTCTTTGGGGCGGGCCGCGTTCCGGGGGGAGAAAGCGACCCGCCTACCCCCTTAGGTTTCCCATCTGCGGCGCGTCTCAAACCGCGGAAGCCGTACTCGCCTACCTAGGGTCACGACGCGGCGGTGCGATCGGGACGCGGTTCCCCGCCCGAAAGGTTCGCCATGACGGGTCGTGCGCCTCGCGGCCGGGTGATGGCGTGACGGGTGGAGCGACGCATACCCATCGACTGGACCTCGACGACGCATCGATCCGGGAATGGGATGCAGCTGTCGTCGCCTCCGACCCCGAGCGAGGGATCGTTCTGGATCGGTCGGCGTTCTATCCCGGCGGCGGGGGGCAACCTCCCGACGAAGGTGTACTGCTCTGGGGTGGGGTGCGCACGCGCATCGTCGGAACCCGCAAGCTGGACGACTTCTATCTGATCCCGGCCGATAGCGACCCGGTTCCTCCGCCCGGAACGACCGTGCGCGGCGCGCTGGACGATGCTCGGCGCACGGCGTTGATGCGGACGCACTCCGGGCTGCATGTCCTCACCGGTGTGGTCTTCCGCGATTTCGGGGCGCTGGTCACGGGGGGCAGCATGGAGCCGCTGAGTGCCCGAATGGACTTCGACCTTGCCGAGGTGCCAGTCGACTTCAAGGATCGGGTGGCGGAGGCGTGTAACGCCGAGATAGCCCATGACCGGCGGATCGAGGTATCGGCCCTCCCGCGCGAGGAGGCCTTCGCCATTCCGGACATCATCCGGACCGCCACGAATCTCCTGCCGCCGGACATCGAGGTGGTACGGATCGTCGACATCGTCGGCTTGGACACTCAGGCCGACGGCGGCACGCACGTCGCGTCGACTGCGATGATCGGCCGACTCGAAGTCGTGAAGATGGAGAACAAGGGCCGCGGGTTCCGCCGCCTGCGGATCCGGATCGAGTGACGGTCACGGCTGGCGCAACGGATCGGCGAGGCGCGACACGCTGGACCGCAGCCGGCGGATGTCCATCGGGGTGACCCGGCAGCAGCCTCCGACCAGTCGCGCTCCCGCGTCGATCCAGGCTCGGACTTCCGCCGGATCGAAGCCCGGGTCGCCCGTCCAGCACCGCAGGCCCGCGTCCCACGTCTCACCGCTGTTGGGGTAGACGACGGCGGGCTTGCCGCTTGCCGAACACGCCAACTCGACCAGTCCGGCCGCGTCGGCCGGATCGACGCAATTGACACCGACCGCGACCACGGCGGCGCAGCCCCTAGCCATGGCGAACGCTTCGCTCGCCGGCTCACCCGCTCGGGTCCGAGTGCCGGTGCAGCTCATCGACAGCCACGCTGGCGCGCCGATCGCGTCCAGTTCCGCCAGCAGGGCTTCCGCCTCGGCCAGGCCGGGAATCGTCTCGACGGCCAGGACGTCCGCACCGGCCGAGGCCAGCTCCGCGATCCGAGGCCGGTGGAATCGCCGCAACTCGGCCACCGACAGTCGGTAGTCACCGCGGTACTCGGAGCCGTCGGCGAGGGTCGCTCCGTACGGGCCGACGGAGGCGGCCACCCAACGATCCGCGACCCCGTCCGTCGCTGCGCGAGCGAGTTCGACGCTGCGGCGCAGCATGGCGTTACCGTCGACGCCGAGGGCCGCGAACCCGGCCAATGACGCCTGGTAGCTCGCGCTGATCGCCACCTGGGCGCCCGCGGCGAAGAACGCCCGATGCGCGGCCAGGATGGCCGCCGGGTCGTCGACGAGCAGCCGCGCGGACCAGAGCGCCGAGGACAGATCGGCGCCGCGCCGTTCGAGCTCGGTGGCGAGACCGCCGTCCAGGACTATCGGGCCGGCCCGCAAGGCATCGACGAATCCCGGCACCCGTCCAGTCTGCGCGCCGCCCCGCGCGCACAGATAAGCCCCGGGGCTGGGGGCAAGCCCGGGGCTTATCTGGCTCAGCGGCGAACTGTTAGCTCAGGTTCGCAATGTTGCTACGTGCGGCCGCTGCGAATCGGATGCATCCGTACCGTGGGCGTCGCTCGTATGAATCTCTGCAAGGTGGAAGAGGCCGGAGGAGGACGTGTGACGGACCCGGACGCCGACGGCGAACTCGCCGCGAGCGTTCCGCCATGGCGGCGAGCACGTCCTGCGCGCGGCCTACGACCGTTACGGGGCCCTGGTCTATCGCATCGCCCTGGCGTCACTCCCCACCCCCGCCGACGCTGAGGAGGTCACGCAGGCCACCTTCGTCTCGGCCTGGCAAGGGCGCCACACCTTCGATCCGGCCGTGGGGTCACTGGCTGGTTGGCTCGTCGGCATCGTGCGGCACCGGGCCATCGACCGGCTTCGCATCATGCAGCGCGAGCGCTTGTCGATGCAGGCGCTGGAACGCGACAGCGACCGACGCCGTGGAGGCGGCCGGACCGGATCGGGTCGTCGACCGAATGGTCATCGCCGACGAGCTCGGCCGGCTTCCGGAAACCAGCGGCGAGTACTGCAGTTGGCGTTCTTCGACGACTTGACGCACAGTCAAATCGCCGCTCTGACCGGGATGCCGATCGGGACCGTCAAGAGCAATCTGCGCCGCGGATTGATCCAACTACGACGCCGATGGGAGGTGGACGGTGCCTTCGCCCGTTGATCCGCACGATCCGCGCTACGACCTCGACCGGCAAGACAACCTCGTTCTCCTCGCGCTCGGCGAATCCGTGCCGCCCGAGTTCGAGTTGCACCAGGCGACGTGCGAGCAGTGCCAGCAGGAGCTGGCGAGCTACACCCAGACGGTCCAGCTCGCTCGCGAGTCGGATGAGCACCGCGACCAGCTCGGCACCGTGCCGCCGGCCTCGGTGTGGTCGGGCATCGTCGCCGAGCTGGGCTTGACCAGCACCGCGCGCCCGGCATCACATGCCCGCGACCGGTCCTCCCGGCCGCTCCGCACGCGCTGGCGTTACGGGCTGCTCGCCGCTGCGGCGGTCGTGGCGGTGGCCGGTGCGGCTGCTGGCGGATACCTCGCCGGCCAGAACAGCGAGACCAACACGTCGATCTCGACAGCACGCCTGACGCAGCTCCCCACCGGGCCGAGCGACGTTTCCGGGACGGCCGAGGTGCGCTCGACCGCGAGCGGCCGCCAGCTCACGCGTCACCACCTCCGGCCTGCCGCTTCGTCAGGGCTACTACGAGGTGTGGCTGTTCAACCCGACCACCCAGGGCATGACGCCAGTAGGCACGCTGGGCGACCACGGCGGCGGTACGTTCACCATCCCGGCCGGCATCGATCTGCGGGACTACCACGTCATCGACGTCTCGGCCCAGGACTATGGCGGCGCCACGGTTCAGCACGGCCAGAGCGTTCTGCAGGGGCCGTTGACGCAGTAGCTGCTCGTTACCGCAGGGCGGCGAGAATCGCATCCGCCGCCCGTCGACCGCTGACCATGGCGCCCTGGATCGACGAGGTGTCGCGGTGGTCGCCGGCCACGTAGCGGCCGTCGCCCAGGTCCACGGAGGACCGCAGGGGCTGACCGACCTCGACGGCGGGAAGCGCGTCCGCGATCGGGTAGCTGGCGACCAGCTCCCAGTCGTCCGTGCGCACGCCGTAGATCGTTCCGGCCTGGCGGCGCGCCGCCGCCTCGACCGCGCCGTCTGCGCTCGCGCCCAGGACCGTGGTCGCGATCAGCGCGCCGTCCGACGCGTAGCTCGGCGCGACGGTGCTCACGACGGCCGTGTTGACCACCGGGCCGCGCCGATCGCCGTCCAGGTGGAGTAGCGGCGCCTGGGTCGGCGGTTCCGCTGCGCGGTGATAGAACGTCGTCAGCCCGCGCAGCGTGGGTGGAGGCAGCCCGGCCAGCGTGCAACTCGTCCGCGGATCGGCGGCGAGAAGGATGGCTCGGGCCCGGACGGATCCGCCGTCGGTGTCCACACGATCGGCCTGCGCCGCGCGCACCGGCGCCTGGCAACGCAACACGCCCGGCGGAAGGTCGCCGGCCAGCTGGTCCGGGATGGCTTGCATACCGCGGGACGGCAGCGCCGGCGTTCCGCGAATGAACGAGCGCAGCAGCAGCTCACCGAATCGGCGCGACGTGGCCAGCTCCGCCTCGGCCAGCACGCCTGCGAAGAACGGTCGCACGGCCCGCTCACCGAGCAGGCCCAGCCCCCGACTGCGCAGCACGTCGGACAGCGAGATGTCCTCGTCCACCTTCTTGATGCGCTCGACCGGGCCGAAGCCGACCTCGACCGCCCACCGAGCCAGGGCGAGTTTTTCGCCCAGCGAACCAATCGGCGACAGGAGGGCGGACAGCCCGCCGGCGGGCCAGCGCCGCGGGTCACCGAGAACGTGCCGGCGGGTGCCGACCGCCACCACGACTCCTGGCCGGAACGACTGGAGGTCGAGCGCAGCCAGGTCCAGCTCGCGCCGGACCTCGGGGTAGGCGGGATTGAGCAGTTGAAAGCCGCGGTCGAGCAGCAGGCCGTCTCGCCGATCGGTGCGCACCCGACCGCCGGCAGCGTCGGAGGCCTCGAGCAGCAGCACGTCGAGGCTCGCACCGGACAGTTTTCGGGCGGCGGTGAGGCCGGCCAGGCCCGCGCCCACGATCACGACGTCGGCGGATGTCGGCAGTGCGTCGTCTGGCATGTCCAGGACGCTAGTGGTCCGGGGGCCGGGCGGACCCTGGCGGCGCTGTCGGCACGATGGGACAGTGCAGGCGTGGCGATCGCGCGAGCGTGGAGTCAGGCCGACGTGGCTCGCGTCCGAGCCCGGTGCAATGCGCTGGTCGCGCGCTTGCCGCAGGCAGTCACCGAGGACGCCTACGGCCATACCGGCTACCTGTTGGGAAAGAAGCGCTTCGCCTGGCTCCTCGTCGACCACCACGGGGACGGCCGGCTCGCCCTGTGGGTCAAGGCTCCTGCAGGGGAGCAGGCCGCGCTGGTCGGCGGCGACCCGAACCGATACTTCGTGCCGCCGTACATGGGCCCGAGCGGATGGGTCGGGGTACAGCTCGACGACGCATCGGATCCCGACTGGGACGAGGTGGCGGCGTTGCTGGAGCAGGCCTGGCGGATGAACGCTGGGAAGCGGCTGCGCGCGGCCTATGACTCTGGGCGTGACTGAGCCCAGGCCGGACTCACCACGGCGGGCGAAGCGATATGACCTCGAACGGGGTCGCGTACCTGCACCCCAGTCGCGGCCCGAACATGCGCGCCATCGACTCCAGGAACTCGTCGATCGGCGGCCAGTTCCCGCCCAGTCCGGCCATGTACTGGGCGTGCGCCTCCAGCGAGCGGACACCGGAGGCGAGGTAGTCGTCGATATTGACCGCGTGCCGAGCTTTGGGTGAGCCGCTGACAAGCACGGTGTGCACGCCGCCCCACGGCTCGAGGCCCTGATCGAGCAGGTCACGAAACACCCACCGGTTGCCCGCGTCCCGCACAGCGTCCAGGACGGCGCGGCCGACCGCGATGTGATCTGCCTGGTTGAGCATGCCCGGGCCGAACGTGTCCTGGAAGTTGCCGGTGATCACTACCTCGGGCCGGTGCCTGCGCACCGCGGCGGCAAAGTCGTGCCGCAGCGGCAACCCGTACTCCAAGACGCCGTCGGGAAAGTCGAGGAAGCTCGACCGTGTCCACGCCGACGACGCGAGCCGATTCCCGTTCTTCTGTTTCCCGGATCTGCCCGGTCTCCTCGGGCATGATGCTGTCGATCCCGGCCTCGCCGCGTGTGGCCATCACGTAGCCGATGCGCTTGCCCTGCGCTGTCCATCGGGCGATCGCCGATGCGGCCCCGAACTCCAGGTCGTCGGGATGGGCGACGATGGCCAGCGCCGACGACCAGTCCTCGTCGACCGGTTCGAGCGGCGTGTTCGGCATCTCCATGGCTCACTCCTGGTTCGTTGTCGACGTGATCGCACCCGAACCCTATCCTCAGCAATTGGGGACGGAATTGCCTGCCGGGGCGCGATTTCCGTCCCCGATCCGCGATGGTGGGCCTAGCCGAAGCGGCCGGAGATGTAGTCCTCGGTCGCGCTGGTCCGACGGGTTGGAGAAGATCTTCTCGGTGTCGTCGATCTCGACGAGCTTGCCCGGCTGGCCGACGCCGGCGAGGTTGAAGAACGCCGTCCGGTCGCTGACCCGGGCCGCCTGCTGCATGTTGTGGGTCACGATGACGATCGTGTACCGCTCCTTGAGCTCGCTGATCAGGTCCTCGATCGCCAGCGTCGAGATCGGGTCGAGCGCCGAGCACGGCTCGTCCATCAGCAGCACCTGCGGCTCGACGGCGATCGCGCGGGCGATGCACAGCCGCTGCTGCTGGCCGCCGGACAGGCCGGCGCCCGGCTTGTTCAGCCGGTCCTTGACCTCGTTCCACAGGTTCGCGCCGCGCAGCGAGTTCTCCACGACGTCGTCCAGCTCGGACTTGCTTGCGGACGCCCGCGAGCTTCAGCCCGGCGACGACGTTGTCGTAGATCGACATGGTCGGGAACGGGTTGGGCCGCTGGAAGACCATGCCGATCGTGCGGCGGACGTCGACCGGGTCGACGTCCGCGGCCGTAGATGTTCTCGTCGTCGAGCACGACCTTGCCCTCGACGCGGGCGCCGGGGATGACCTCGTGCATGCCGGTTGAGGGTGCGCAGGAAGGTCGACTTGCCGCAGCCGGACGGGCCGATGAACGCCGTCACCGAGCGCGGCTCGATGGTGAAGCGAGACGTCCTCGACGGCGAGGAACGTGCCGTAGTAGACGTCGAGGTCCGCTGACGTCGATCCGCTTGGCCATGGCTTCGTCGCTCTGCGTCTCTTACGTCGTCAGCCGCTCGGTCAGGCGGTCGTGGGCGAGGCCATGACGGCGATGATCCGGGCGATGAGGCTGAGCGCCCATCACGAGCGGCGATCAGCACCAGTGCGCCGCGCCCAGGCCCGCGCGTGGACGCGTGCTGTTGCCGACGTGCGCGACCTGGTCGCCAGATGTAGCCGGCAGCGACGCCTGCGGGCCCGCTGAACGGGTTGCTGTTGATGGACTGCGGGATAGCCGACCAGGATCAGCAGCGGGGCCGTCTCGCCGGTGACGCGGGCGACGGCCAGCATGACGCCGGTGACGATGCCGCGATCGCGGTCGGCAGGACGATCCGCAGGATCGTCCTCCACTTCGGCACGCCGAGCGCGTAGGACGCCTCGCGCAGCTCGTTCGGGACGAGCTTGAGCATCTCCTCGGTGGAGCGCACCATCACCGGGATCATCAGGATCGACCAGGGCGAGCGCCACCGGCGAAGCCCGGCCGCTGGAAGCCGAGCGTCGAGCACGAAGACCGCGAAGATGAACAGGCCGGCGACGATCGACGGGATGCCGGTCATGACGTCGACGAAGAACGTGTGGACCGCGCGAGCCAGCGGCCGCGGCCGTACTCGACCAGGTAGATCGCCGACCAGGATGCCGATCGGGATCGAGATGATCGAGCAGAGCAGCACCTGCTCGAACGTGCCCAGGATCGCGTGGTAGGCCCCGCCGCCCGGGGTCCTTGTACGTGATGTCACGCTGGCTGTGGGTGAACCAGCCGTCGCGGCTGATCGCGTGCAGCCCTTGCTGATGACCGTCCAGAGCAGCCAGACCAGCGGGATCAGCGCGACGATGAACGACGCGGTCACCAGTACCGTCGCGAGGTTGTTGGTGAACCTGCGCCGAGCCGACGTGCTCGCGGCGAGGGTGGGCGGGGCGGCAGTGGCGGTGGCGGTCATGGACACCTGGCTCCGGGCCGACGACGGCGCGCGCGGCCGCATTGACGGCGAAGGTCAGCATGAACAGGACCAGGCCGGCGGCGATGTAGGCGCCGGTCTGTGTGGGGTCGTTGAACTCCGCTGCCGCGTTGCGCGATCTTGGACGCGAACGTCTCGCCGTCGCTGAAGATCGAGAACGAGAACGGTGACTTCGAAGCCGCTTGGACAGGATCAGGGTGATCGCGATCGTCTCGCCGAGCGCGCGGCCGAGACCGAGCATCGAGCCGCTGATGACGCCCGGACGGCCGTACGGGATCACCGCAAGCGGATCATCTCCCACCGGGTCGCGCCCAGCGCCCAGCGCCGCCTCGACGTTCTGCCGCGGCGTCCGCTCGAACACGTCGCGGCTGATGGCGGTGACGATCGGCAGGATCATGATCGCGAGCACGACGCCGCCGTTGAAGATCGTGCCCTGCTTGACGTCCTCGTCTTGAACAGCGGAAAGCCCGCGAGGTGGTAGAGCAACCGCTGCACCGGCTCGAGCTTCGGGGCCAGCACCGTGATGCCCCAGATGCCGTAGATGATCGACGGGATCGCGGCGAGCAGGTCGACGATGTAGGCCACCGGCCGGGCCAGTCGCGCGGCGCGTACTGCGTGATGAACAGCGCAGATGCCGATCGCGATCGGCACGGCGATGATCATGGCCAGCAGCGAAATGAGCGACGGTGACCCACAGCAGGTCGAGCGACGCCGAAGCGAAGCTTCGTCACCTTCGACGCTCCACTCCCGGGAGAACAGGAAGTTGACCTTGTCATCGGCGATGGCCGGTATCGCGCGGGCGACCAGGAAGATGGCGACCAGCAGGATCAGTAGGACAATGAACAGCCCGATCCCGACGCGAGGGCCGCGAACACCCGGTCGCCGATCCGCGTCCGCCCGCGGCCGCGGCGACCGATCCCGCTCCGAAGACCGGCGCTTCGTCCTCCAGTGTGCCGACGCCGGACGGTTCTGCCGAGCCGATCGGTAACGCCGAATCGAAGCCCCGCTCCGCCCAATCGATCGACTCGCCGCCGATCGCGGGGCGGCCGGTCAGCCGGCGTGCCGCTACGCCGTCCTGCCGCCGCACCGCCCGGATCGTCCAGCCGCGATGCGCCGTTCTCGTCGCCGGTCCAGCTGCCTCCTGTGGCTCCTCGCTGCCTCGCTCGGACGCGCCCGCCTTAGCGTCTTCATCGTCGGCGATCTCGAACAGTGCTGGCGCCGCGTCAGCTGATCTTGGCGACGAGTGTCTGCACCTGGCTGCCGATATCCGCCGGCAGCGGCGCGTAGCCCAGATCGGCCAGCCCGTTCTGCCCCTCGGTCGAGGTGTACGTGAAGAAGGACTTGACCAGCGCACCGATCTTCGCGTCGGAATACTTCTCGCAGATCAGCTCGTAGGTGACCCCGGTGATCGGGTACGCGCCGGCGACCTTCGTGGCGTAGTCCAACTTCAGCGTGTAGGTCGGCGCCGCTGGCGTCGACCGTCGCCGCGCTGACTGCCTTGCCCGCCGTGTCGGCGTTCATCTCCACGACGCCACCGCCGTTGTTGATCTTCGCGCTGTTCAGGCCACCGCTCACCACGAACGACCACTCCAGGTACCCGACGCCGCCGTCGACCGACTTCACGCCCTGCTGCACACCGTCGATTGCCCTTCTTGCCCTGACCGACCTTGCCCGACCAGTTCTTGCTCGGCGTCGCGGTGTACACCGTAGGCGCCGACGCGGCGAGGTACTTCTCGAAGTTCTGCGTGGTGCCCGATGCGTCCGAGCGGAAGAAGACGGTGATCTTCGTGCCGGCAGGTTCGCGCCGAGTTCAGCTCCGTTATCGCCGGGTCATCCCACGACGTGATCGACCCTAGGAAGATCTTCGCGACCACATCCGGGGTCAAGGTCAAATTCGTGACGCCCTTGACGTTGAACGCGACCCCGATCGGAATCGTCACCATCGGCAGATTGAACGCCGTCCCACCACAACGCTTGTTTGCAGCGGCGACCTCACCCTTCGACGAACTGAGGGCGGCGTCCGAGCCGCCGAAATCAACCTGGCCACCATTAAATTGCTGCACACCAGCGCCCGAACCGGTCGCGTTGTAGGCGATCGTCGCGCCGCTGCACTTCGCCTGGATACTTCTGAATCCACTCACTGATCACGTTCTTCTGCGCCGTTGAGCCCTCCCCCTTCAAAGTCCCCGTCGCGCAGCTCACCGCGCGCAGCGCTCGACGAACCCCCCGCCGACGTCGAACCGTTGCCACCGGCCGCCGTCGTCGTGTTGCTACTCGAATTACCGCTCGAACCGCACGCTGTCAGTGCGACGACACCTGCGAGCACGCCGGCGGCGACGATCCCGGCTCGGGAGAGCTTCACAGAAAACCCTTTCGTCATGAGGGACTTGCCGGCTGGACGGTAAGCGGGTCAGATGGCGCGCCGGGATGGGTCTGGTAAACGGAAGGTGAACGAGAGGGTCTGACCGTCGGCCGGAGCCGATTTGCGGGACACGCACTACGGAGCGGGCAAGACCTGTTCGGGCGTGGTCAGGACGCGCCGGTATTGGACGTCCCGGTCATACCGGTCGAAGCCAAACTGCTCGTAGAGGGCGAGCGCCTTCCGGTTGTCGTCCTCGACGTAGAGCAGGACGTCCCGCGCACCCCGCCCGGCGAGATACCGCAAGCCCGCGGATAGCAGGGCCGGGCCGAGGTGCATGCCCTGCGCGGCCGGATCGATGCCCAGCACGTACACCTCACCGACGCCATCCGGGTGCAGCTTTGTCCAATGAAATCCGAGGAGGCCGCCGTCTCGTTCGGCCAGCAGGAAGCCGGCCGGGTCGAACCATGGTTCGGCTTCCCGGGCGGCGAGGTCGCGAACGGTCCACCGTCCCTGATCGGGATGGGCCGCGAAGGCCGCGGCGTTGACCGCGAGCCAGGCCTTCTCGTCGTGTTCAGGGACGAACCTTCGGATGCCGATCCCGGGAGGCGGAGCCACATCCGGGATGTCCGACAGCGATCGGCGCAGCTGCCAGAGCGTGCGGACGTTCTCGTAACCGCGCGTCTCGGCGATGCCGGCGACGGCACTGCGCCGGCCGTGCGACCAGAGCAGCAGGTGGGTGCTCGTAGCCGTGGCTTCCGCGGCGGCGAGCAACGAGTCGATAGCCGCTGGACTTCCGACCACGGTGACCTCGGGTCCGTCCAGCTGGGCGTAGCCGGTGATCTCGCCGGTGTCCTCGCTGAGCAGGTGCACCAGGCCGGGCCCCGCGTCGCCGAGTCGAGAGAGCGCCTGATCGTTCAACGGCGGCGCACCGTCCCGAGCCTCCACGCGGTCGGCCACGGTCCGCACCGCGACCTGCTGAGCGGGTTCGAGGCGGTCCCGTACGGTGACGGTCGGCACGGCCGCGGAGCCTACCGGGCCTACCGCGGCACGAGCTCGACCCAGTGGGCTCCGCGCCGTTGCCAGCGAAGCCGCAGCCCGGCCTCGTGCGCGAGCCGATGACAGACCAGCCCGAGGACGGTAGCTGGCGCCAGGCCGGCGAGGAGCATGCCGGCTCGCGGCCCGAGATGCTGATCGATGTAGCCGAGGATGGGGCCGCCGACGGCGCCCGATCCGATGAATACCAGCAGGTACACGCCCATCACGCGGCCGCGGATCGCGTCGGCGGCCGCGAGCTGCACTGTGGAGTTCGCCGCGGTGAGGAACATCAGGGTGGCTGCGCCGACCGGCACGAGCGCCGCGGTGTACGTCAGTTCGGTCGGGGCGCCCGCGGCGATGATCTCGCTGATCGCGAGCACGCCGGCGGTCGCCGCGAGCGCGCGAAGCCGAGTGCGCGGGCGACGAGCCGAGGCGAGCGCACCGGCGAGCGAGCCGAAGGCAACCACGGAGCTGAGCAGGCCATAACCACCAGGGCCGGAGTCGAAGACCGAGTTCGCGAACGCGGCGAGAGTGACCGGCAAGTTCATGGTGAACAAGCCGAAGCACCCGACCAGGACGATCGGCCAGCGCATCGCCGGCCGGCTGGCCACGTAGCGGACGCCGTCGCGGAGCTGGCCGCCGACGATCCCCCGACCCGGCAGGTGGACGAGATCGCGCTCCCGGATCAGGCTGAGAGCGATCATGGGTGCGACGTAGGAGATGGCGTTGATGGCGAAGGAGTATCCGGGTCCGACGGCGTTGATCAGCACGCCGCTGAGCGCGGGTCCGACGAGGGCGCCGAGCTGGAACACCGAGGCGTTCACGCTGATCGCGTTGCGGAGCTGATCCGGTCCGACCATCTCGTTCACGAACGACTGGCGGGTGGGATTGTCTACCGCGGTGATGACACCGAGCCCGAATGCGACGGCGAAGACCTGCCACACCTGGAGCTGGCCGATGAGGGTCAGGGTCGCCAATGTGGCCGCCATGGAGGCCATCGCGACCTGGGTGATCATCAGGATGCGGCGCTTGGGGTACCGATCGGCGATGAGGCCGCCGGTCAGCCCGAACATCAGCGTGGGCGCGAACTGGAGCGCGGTCGTGATCCCGACATCGGTGGCGCTGCCCGTCAGGCTCAGCACCAACCAGTCTTGGGCGATGCGTTGCATCCAGGCGCCGATGTTGGACACGGCCTGACCGGACACGAATAGGCGGAAGTTGCGCGTGCCTAGCGAACTGAAGGTCGAAGGACCGCGGCGGGCGGCGATACGTGCTGGCGATTCGGAGGCTGGGTGAGCGGATGGATCGGGATCAGCAGTCGTGGCGTCGCGGGTCAATGTCATCCCAGGCTGGTTACGTGTCAGGTCTCCCTTCACTCTGGCCTTGATTTCCTTATTTCGAAATCAGATCGCTTCTATTACTGTTATTTTGGTTCGTGATGAAAGGGAGGTCGGCGAGGCAATGTACGACCCCGAGCAGTTGCGAACCTTTCTCGCTGTGGCCGAGTCGCTGAGCTTCACCCAGGCGGCGGCTCGCCGGCAGATCGGCCAGCCCACGGTGAGCCAGCATGTCCGCAAGCTGGAATCGAGCGTCGGCCGCCCGCTGTTCGTCCGCGACACTCACAGCGTGAGACTCACGGCCGACGGAGAAGCTCTGGCCGGGTTCGCGCGCACGATCTTGGCCGCCCACGAACGCGCCGCGAGCTACTTCAGCGGGTCCGGTCTGTCCGGACGACTGCGGTTCGGCGTTGCCGACGATCTCGCGTTGACCCCGCTGCCTCGCATCCTGCGTGACTTCCGCCGGCTCTACCCACGCATCGACCTGGAGCTCACGGTGACGCAGAGCGCCAGCTTGGAACGCCGGGTCGAGTCGGGTCACCTCGACGTGGCCTTCGTCAAGCGCATGACCGGAACGATGCACGGGCAGCTGGTTCGCCGGGACCGGCTGATGTGGGTCGCGGTGGAAGACGCGGAGCTCGACCCCACTCGCCCGATCCCGCTCGTGGTCTATCAAGCGCCGAGCGTGAGCCGGGCCCTCGGGGTGCAGGCGCTGGAACGGGTCGAGCGAAGTTATCGGATCACGTGCACCGTGCGTGGGGTGAACGGCTTGCTGGCCGCGACTCGGGCCGGGCTCGGGGTGGCGATCTTCGCGCAGAGTCTCGCCCCCGATGACCTCGTGGAGCTGCCGCCCGAAGCGCAGTTACCCGAGCTCGGAGAACTCGACCTCGTCCTGCTCACCGGGCCACGGGCGCCCACCGAGCCGTCCCAGGCTCTGATCAGCGCGATCATGAGCCGGGCCTGGGTACGCACGCGCGCGCCCGTCTGATCCGTCCGGTGTTTGAGCGGACGCCGGCCGACAGTGCTCAGCGGGTGACGATGTCCGTGTCGTCGAGCTCGGCTTCCGCAACGCGACGGTTCAGCGTTTCGGAGTCAGCGCCGGACGGCGCGGTCGGCCGGACGAACTTGTAGCCGACGTTGCGGACGGTGCCGATGAGCGAATCGTGCTCGGGACCCAGCTTGGCCCGCAGCCGCCGCACGTGGACGTCGACGGTGCGAGTGCCACCGAAGTAGTCGTAGCCCCATACCTCTTGCACGAGATGCGAACGCGAGAAGACCCGGCCGGGGTGCTGGGCCAGGAACTTCAACAGCTCGAATTCCTTGTACGTGAGGTCCAGCGGCCGACCGTCGAGGCGCGCGCTGTAGGTCGTCTCGTCGATGGACAGGGCACCGACATTGACGTGCTCAGGGGTCGCGTCCGCGCTCCGGGCCTTGCGGTCGACCGCGAGCCGTAGCCGGGCGTCCAACTCGGCCGGGCCGGCAGTGTCGAGCACGAGGTCGTCGATGGTCCAGTCGGCCGAAAGGGCAACGAGGCCGCCGTCGGTGAGGACCGCGATGACCGGCACGGGTAGCCCCACGGCCGCGAGCACTCGGGTGAACGACCGGGCCCCGGCCAGGTCGCGACGCGCATCGACGAGAACGAGGTCTCCGGTCGGGTGGTCGACCAGCGCCGCGGCGTCGAGCGGCAGCACTGTGACGCCGTGCGGCAGCAGCCCCAGGGCCGGCAAGACTTCGGCGGTGGGCTGCAGGGCGGCGGTCAGCAGGACGAGATCCATGTGCGCCTCCAAGAGGGATCGTGGATCTGCAGGTCACCGGCGTGAGTTACGAATGAGGCCGCGGTGCCTCGGCAACACGTAAGGTAGCAACGATTCCTCAGACAACTTTGTCCGAGCGGACCACCAGAGCAGGCCAATCCGGTTGAAGAATACCAACGCACATTCCTCGCAGATCGTCATGTTCACCACAGCGGACGGAGTTGCGCTGTCTGCGCGGTACTGGCCGCCCTCCGAGGAGACCGATCTCACACAGCCGGGGTACCTGGTTGGACACGGCTTCACCGCATCCGCGGACAGCGGCTCGGTCCAGCGCATCTGCCATCGGCTCGCGCAGCTGGGCCGGGTCGTCCTGGCCATCGACTTCCGCGGGCACGGCCGGTCGAGCGGCCGCTCGACGCTCGGCGACGCGGAGGTACACGATCTGGCGGCCGGCGCCGCGTTTCTTCGCGAGCGTGGTGTGCGCATGCTGGCCGTCCTCGGCTGGTCGATGGGCGGTTCGACCGCGCTGCGGTACGCCGGGCTGGGCGGCGATGCCGACGCCGTCGTGAGCATCAGCTCACCCGGCTACTGGTTCGAGCGGGGAACCGCTCCGCTCCGGCTCATCCATTGGGCCGTCGAGACTCGGCTCGGACGAGCGGCGACCCGCATCGCCACGCATACCCGGCTCGGTCGCCCGTGGGTCGAAGTCCCGGCGTCGCCCGTCGAGATCGTCGGGAACATCGCGCCGACGCCGCTGCTCATCGTGCACGGGGAGCGGGACACGTTCTTTCCGCGCCGGCATGCCGAGGTGCTCGCCGCAGCCGCCCCGCAGGCCGACCTCTGGCTGGAGTCGGGCATGGGGCACGCGGAAACGTCGACCTCGCCGGCCCTGGTCGATCGGATCGACGACTGGGTGCGATCTGCCGTCCCATGAACCGTACCCGGACAAACCCCGGCTCGTCGCGTTTCACCTTGATTAGCCGGGGTGTTCTCGTCCCGTACACCCCGGTACACCTCGCCTGATCCGGGCTCACCCCGACCCGTTTGTGACCAACGCTGTGACCGTAGAAAGGACCATCACAATGACCCAACGCGACGACGCGGACGATGCCGCATGATCGCCTGGCTGTGGGTGGTCGCGCCCGTGGTGCTGATCATCAACGGACTCATCCAGACCGTGCGCGGCGGCGACGACGGCGAGCGCGCCGACCTGAACCACCCGCCTGGCGGCCGCGTCGTGTCCATCGACGTCGCCAAGAAACGGCGCCGGGCATAGGTCAGCTCCCGGGCAGGTACAGCGACCACACCCCGCCCACAGTCCCAGCCACGATCCCCAGCGCCGCGAGAAATGCCGGACCCTTCAAATCACCCAGCGCATGACGCAAGATCCCTAGCTCAATGTCCTGCCGCACCCGTAACAGATCATCCATCGCCGTGACCTCGATGCCCTCATGCCGCAACACGCTGTCACCCCGCATCGCCATGATCGCGTCAGCCGGCGTAGCAGCAACCTCGATGATCCGCTGCCGCTGCCGCTGTAACTCACGCAGGCGACGCCGACCGACAACCGCGCCCCAAGCGAACCCGGTCAGCGGCAGCACGGCACCCGCGACGACAAGTACAGCGACAATCTCCCGCGAGGACACCTGCAGACCCTAGCCACGGGCCAGCACTGGTCCACCCCTGGTCCATCCGTCGTGTCATTCCCGAGGCGGCGGGCCCCCGCCCACGGGATCGAAGGCGCGCGCGCCTCGGAGTTGGGCCGTTTACACCCCAACTTACGCGCAGCTAACACTGCGGTTGATCTTGGTGGGGCTGACCTCGGAACGGGCCATCCGCCCAAACCGGGCAATGGCCAACTTCCGTTGGAAACGCCGTCCAGGTGGGAACTTAGACGGCACTAGCTCGCGACGCGTCTCATCACACGCTAGGCGAGTTACTGCGCCGGTCATGGGTCGACCATGTCCGGCCCGCTCCAAGACAAGCCAAGCCGCCCGGCCGCCTGCGCGCCTAACAGATTCAGTGCCGGTGGTAAGAAGTACTAGCTCGACACACTACGTCGATACTTTGTCGCGGTCGTTCGAAGGGCTGGTGCAGTTGAGATGGCAGCTAGCCAAGCGAGGCGGCGTCCACGAGTTCTCGACCTCGGCGGAGAGCAGGCCGAGTCTGACTGGCTACTTCAGGATGCCTTCTACGAGTCGCCGCAATTCCAGCAGGTGAGCTCCAAGGTAGACCGCAAGTGCTTCATAATTGGCCGCACTGGCAGTGGGAAATCTGCCATACTAAAGCGTTTAGAGGAGGACCAGGAGCATGTCATCCGGATTGACCCGGAGGACTTGTCCCTTCCCTATATCACGAATTTGGGCGTGATCCAGTATCTTTCCGCTATGGATGTCCACTTGGACTCATTCTTCAATGCCTTGTGGAAACATGTTCTGCTGGTTGAGATTATTCGCGACCGCTACCAAGTAGACACTGACGAAGCAAAGGCCCGTTTCTTCTCACTTATCCGAGATAAAATCAAGAAGGACAAGAGTAAGCAAGCCGCACTAGAATACCTCGAGGAATTCGAGGGAAAATTCTGGATGGAAACTGATCAAAGGGTTCGCGAGATTACAAGAGAGGCTGGAAACTGAAGTTAAGGCCGAGGCCGGAGGCGAGCTGGGGGTTTCGGGTGCGAAAATTATGTTTTCAGACTCTGGTAACGTTTCCTCTAGCTTAGAGGAGCACAGGGAACTCGCACTGCGATTTCAACGGATCGTCAACGAGACGCAACTGCCTCGTCTGAACAAGATGATCAGCGTACTCAACGATGACATTCTAGGCTCCGTTCAAGACTTCAGATACGTCCTAATAGATGATCTGGACCGGGACTGGGTTGACGAACGAATTGCGAATGACTTGATCCGCTGTCTGTTCAGGGCTGTGTTGGACCTGCAAAAGGTCCGCAACCTCAAGGTCTTGGTTGCGCTCCGTACTAACATATTCGACCATCTGAATTTCGGCCCGAAAGGAGGACAGGAGGAGAAGTACCGATCACTGACACACCGCCTGAATTGGACGAATCGTGACCTCGAGAATGTACTCGATGAGCGAGTTCGGGTCATGGCGGAACGACAGGAGATACAAGCCCTTGAGGGTGGTATCAAGTACCTGTTGCCACTCACAAACAAGACACGCGGGAACGCCCTAACTTATATTCTTGATCGTACTCTTCTGCGTCCGCGAGATGCGATTGCGTACTTCAACGAGTGTCTTCATTCGTCGGCGGGGACTCCACGAATTTCTTGGGCCCACATACACTCTGCCGAGACCCCTTATTCAAGAAACCGGCTGCTGGCACTACGGGACGAATGGAAGCCCACGTTCCCTGGTATCGACCGGGTCTTTGGTGTCTTTTCTAGGGCCCCCGCTCAAATCTCCCCTGTAGAACTTCGCCAACGTCTGGACAACGCCGTTCTCCTGATTTCGGACGAGGCGTTTCCAGGGTCGCGATGGATGACCGAACTCGCAGATGCCGTATGGACAAATACAGAAACAGACTCTTGGATCGAACCTTACCAAGGGCTTGTTGCAATGCTATATGATATTGGATTTATCGGATGCAGTCAGGGGTCGAAGTCGAAACCCGTGTATAGTCATGAAAGCCCCGGTTTCGCCGACAGTCTAAGTAATCTCAAGGCGTCGGCGTTCTTTTACGTGCACAAGGCCTTTCGGCCTGCGCTTGACATCCAACCTGGCACCCGGTCGGGATAGAGCGGCCTTACGTGGCGTAGGCCTCCACTACGGGCGCATCAGCCATAAGCGGCGAAGGGCGCGAATACGCTACAGTGTGAGGCGAACGACGCCTGCTCACCTGGCAGTGCATCTCGCATAGAGATTCCGCGCATGCCTCGGTTGGGGTCGCCTAGGCAAGTGAGATCCAAGCCGGGATCGTCATCACGTGTTCGCGCTGCGGACATCGTCGCCGCGCCCGGCTGGTCACAAGCCTGGTCACAAAGGTGCCGGGGTGGACCCGTACCGAGCCACGGTGGGACGGGGTAACAGCCCCGAATCCGTCGCAAATCAAGGTGAAACGCGACTAGCCAGGGTTCGCCGGGGTGCTGTTCATGTGGCGCTCGATCTTCGCTCAGGCGGTCGATGACGGGCTGCTGATCCGCAACCCGGCGGTGCGGGTCGAGCCGTCCGGCACGCCAGCCAAGACCCGGCAGGCGCTGTCCGCGGCCGATCTCGCCCGGCTACGCGCGCACATCACCGGCGACCGGCTGCACGCCTGCTGGCTGCTGACCCTGTACGGGCTGCGCCGCTCCGAACTGCTGGCGCTGCGCTGGGAGGACATCGATCTGACTCGGCGGGTCGTTGTGACCAAATGTGACCAAACGATCTTGAACGCGTGGCCGGTGACCATCACAGTCCAGCGTTTACGCGGGGTGTAGCGGCGCCCGCGCGGTGTTGGGTGCGATCTGCCGTCATATCGTGACATTCCCGTGCGGTACGCGGGCTAACGGTCTGGAACGATAAGCGCGATGAGCGCCGAGCCATTGCCGGAGCAGCCCACGCAGGTGCTGCCGACGCTCACCCCTCGCGCGCAGGGCCGGTTCAGCGCCGAGAACCTGATCGCGGCGGCCATCGCGGTGGTCGTGGCCGGCGGCCTGGCGGTTTGCGCGAACGCCGGACCGGGCTGGCTCGTCTTCGGGGTGGCGATCGTTCAGGGCATCGTGATCGTGGCCTGGGTGATCGGCACCGACATGCCCGGACGGATCGGCGCGCTCGTCATCGCGACGCTGGCGGCCATCGCCTCGGATGCCGCCGTGTCAGCCTGGCCGCACAGCCAGCTCGGGCCGTTGATCGGCGTGCTGGGCCTGGCCGTACCCGCGATGTTCGTGCACCAGCTGGCCCGTGGCGTCGTGCGGTCCCGCGTCGTCGAATCGCTGTCTTCCGTTGCCGTCGTGGTCGTCGCGACCGTCGCCCTGTCGGCACTGATCCAGCTGCGACACGAAACGGATGGCCGCGTGACGAGCACGGCGATCGCAGCCGGTGGCGCTGCGCTCGCGGCGGGCTTGCTGGTCGACTCGGTGCTGCCGATCATGCGGTTCGACCCGGAGGTGCCGCGTAGCCTGGGCGGCGTCGTCGTCAGCCTCGTGGTCGGGAGTGTCGTGGGCTTCGTTCGGCTGCACGGCACGGTCGAGTTCTCGACCGGGCGAGCCGTCCTCCTCGGCGCAGCCATCGGGGTCATCGCGGGGCTGCTCGGGGTCGGCTTCTCCTACGTCACGCACACGCTCCCGACCTCGGCCACCACCGTCCGCGTGCTCCGCCCGGTGCTCGTAGCCGTGCTGCCGATCGCGGTGCTGGCGCCGGTTGCGTACGTGCTCTGCCTGGCCGTGCAGGCGTAGGCGGCGAGGGGCCTCATCAGGTGAGTCGTGGTGTCAAGATCCTGCTCGGCGTGCTGCTCTCGCTCGCGATTCTGCTCGTCGTGGCTGACCGAGTCGGGCTGCTCGTCGCCGAGCGCACGGCCGAATCGAAGCTCGCCAGCTACGCCCAGTTCGAGGACAAGCCCAACGTCGTGATCCACGGTGCCCCGTTTCTGACTCAGGCGCTTCGGGGTGATTACGGCAACATTCAGATCACGAGCGGCGCGGTGCGGCTCGACAACGTGACCGGCACGAACCTCGATGTCCATCTGCGCGGCGCCCATATCCCCCTCGGCGACCTCATCGGCGGTTCGATCACTCAAATTCCGGTCGACAGGGTCGATGGCACGGTCGTCGTTCCCTACGATGCCCTGATCGCTCGCAGCGACATTCCGGACCTGCACTTGTCGTCCGAGGGCTCACAGGTGGTCGCGACCGGCCAGGTCACGCTTCCCGGCACGTCGCTCGGCGTCAACGTCACCGCCAAGGGCACGCTCGACGTCGTGAACGGCAAGGTCCGGCTGAACGTCTCCGACGCGACGGTCAACGGGGCCACGGTGCCGAGTGCGATCACCGATCAAGTGGCGACGCTCGTCGGCAACGCGATCACGCTGCCGCACCTGCCGTTTCAGCTCACGACCGCGCACGTGACCGCCGACCCGGCCGGCGCCCGGATCGCTGCGACCGCGACCGGCGTGCTGCTCAAGTCGGGTGCCTAGGCGGGCCAGAACCCCTGGGGGCGCCTCTTCGTCGCGACGCGATTTCGCGCGATGGGCGGCGGCCGGTTACCCTGCCCCTATGGGCATTGCGCTCCGCGCCGTGAGCACCGCGCTCACCTCCCGCCGCACGGTCGACCTGTGCCGTGTGGGCAGCTGCCTGTGTCATCTTTACTGATCGGGTGAGCTAGCCCGCGCCGATCTAATCGGTGCCGACGGCAATCGACCCCACCTGCTGGCCGTGATCGAGTCGCGGCAGCCCCCTGCGCGTCCTCGGGACGCCAACCCCATCCATCCGTTCGAGGAGATCTGTATGAGTCGCGAGGACGTGCTCGTCTCGGCCGACTGGGCTGAGCAGAACCTGACCACCCCCGGAGTGGTCTTCGTCGAGGTAGACGAAGACACCTCCGCCTACGACGGCGGCCACATCGCCGGCGCGGTGAAGCTGGACTGGAAGTCCGACCTGCAGGACCCGATCCGCCGGGACTTCGTCAGCAAGGAGCAGCTGGAAAAGCTGCTCAGCGAACGCGGTATCGGCAATGACGACACCGTGGTGCTGTACGGCGGTAACAACAACTGGTTCGCCGCCTACGCGTACTGGTACCTCAAGCTGTACGGGCACGAGAGCGTCAAGCTGCTCGACGGCGGTCGCAAGAAGTGGGAGCTCGACGGACGCGAGCTGTCCAAGGACACCGTCGAGCCGGCGCCGACGACCTACGTCGCGGCCGACCAGGACACCTCCATTCGTGCCTTCCGAGATGAGACGATCGCGGCGATCGGGGCCAAGAACCTGGTCGACGTCCGGTCGCCCGATGAGTTCGCCGGCCGACTGATGGCACCCGCGCATCTCCCGCAGGAACAGGCTCAGCGCGCCGGGCACATTCCGACCGCGATCAACATCCCGTGGAGCAAGGCCGCCAACGAGGACGGCACGTTCAAGTCCGACGACGAGCTGCGGGCGTTGTATGGCGACGCGGGGCTCGACGACGGGAAGGACACCATCGCGTACTGCCGCATCGGCGAGCGGTCCAGCCACACCTGGTTCGCGCTGCACGAGTTGCTCGGGCACCCGAAGGTGAAGAACTACGACGGGTCCTGGACCGAGTACGGCTCGCTCGTCGGAGTGCCGATCGAGAAGGACGTCTGACATGTGCGGAGCACCGGCCCAGACTCCCGTCCTGCCGCCGCACGTCGACGTCACCAAGGAGACCGTGATCTACGGGGTCGTCAGCAAGAACGACGCACCCGTTCCGGCCGCCTACGTGCGACTGCTCGATCGCAGCGGTGAGTTCACCGCCGAGGTCGTGACGAGTGCCACGGGCGACTACCGCTTCTACGCCGCGCCTGGGGCATGGACGCTGTCGGTGCTGCATCGGGACGGCGCCGTGCGCAAGCCGATCAGCGCGGACGGCCCCGGCTTGGTCGAAGTGCCTCTCGTGCTGACCTGACGGCCGTTCAGTAGACGAGTGCCTGCGCCTGATCGCGCAGGCACTCGGCGACGAACGTCGCCGCGCCGGCGATGCGCACGCCGGCGATGACGTCCTGCTCGGTAATACTCCGGCGGGCCGCGCACTGCGTGCAGACGGTCAACTGGCCGCCCGTGATCAGCGTGTCCCGCAGGTCGGCCAAGGGGGCCGAATGCGGTAGCTCGAATTGCTCGGCTCGCCCGGGCAACGCCAGCCAGGTTGCCTCACCGGTGAGCCACAGCGACACCGAAACACCCGCCGCGACAGCGGTCGCCGCCACCGTGAACGCCTGAGCGCACCGTTCCGCTTGTTCGACGCCCGCCGTGGCTTTGACGACCAATGCTCGCGGGACCTGATCGCTCATCCGACTATCCTGCACCCATGGAGTTGGCCTACCTCCTTGTGCTCATCGCGGTGTTCGTGGCCATCGGAGTCATGGCGGGCTACATCCTCTACAAGCTGTTCGCTGGCCAGCGTTGATCATCCCGATTCCCGTCGACACCACGGATCTGCGTTCGGGTGCTCCGCTGCACGACCGACTGCTCGCCCTGCTACCACTCGTAGGCGTATGGCGAGGCGAGGGCGCCGGCGTTGTCGCCTCCAGCGGCGAGGAGTTCAGGTTTGGTCAGCAGGCGAGCTTTGCCCATGATGGCCGGCCTTTTCTTGCCTACGAGTCGCGTACCTGGCTAGTCGACCGCGATGACGCCGTGATCCGGCCGGCCATGCGGGAGTCGGGCTTCTGGCGACCAGGTGCGGGCCTGGACGATGTCGAAGTGCAACTGGTCAATGTCGCCGGCCTGACCGAGGTGTTCACCGGGCTGGCCGGTGACCTGCGGTGGGAGCTGGAGAGCGCTGTCGTCGCTCCGACACCAACCGCACGGCAGGTAGCGGGCGAGCGCCGCCTCTACGCGCTCCGGGACGAGTCGCTCGCCTACGCAACCGAGCTGGCCCTCCCCGGCACCGACTTCGCGCCTCACCTCAACGCCTCACTGCGCCGAGCCTCAGCGTCTGGGCGCTGGCCGGGCTGTTTCCGTTGACATTCGGCGTGATCTTGGACTTACTGCCTAGGGCGACCATAGTCCAAGATCACGAGGCAGGCACGCCGAGGCGCGAGGCGAGCACCAGCGAGGCAGGACATGAAACGACCCCCGAGTCTGTCCGCCGTGGCGGGTCGGCTGGACGAGGGCCGACGGCTCGGGGGCCTGGTAGCTGTCGGGTATTGCCGCCGCCTTCCGGCGGACCGCACTACCGCATGTCCGTTGTCGTCGAGCGGCTAGCGGACAGCCACCTCACGAGTCCATGACGTACACAACTGTCGGACCACCTCCTTCCTCGTGTACCGGCTAGGTTACGGGCGCCGCCATCCTCGGGCAATGCAGAATCGCCTGGCGGCGAGAAGTCACATCGCGGCGCGCGGGAAGCCGGCCAGTTCGGCAACCTCGGCCAGCACGGCGAGATTCCGGCTGCGCCCCTTGCCGTCGAGTTCGATCACGTCTACCGGCCCGCGGACGCTGCTCACCAACCACACCGTGTCGGCGGCGTGCAGGTCGTCTACCCGAGCGGTGACGGCCTCGACCGCCCAACCTGCCGCCACGGCTCGGTCGAACAGCAGTTGCTGCGTGGTCCCGGGCAGGATTCCCGTCGGCCCTGTCGGCGTCGTCCGCAGGGTTCGGTCGAGCGCCCACACCACCGACGCGGTCGGCGCCTCCAGCACGAGGCCGTCGGCGCTGACGAAGATCGCGTCGTCCGCGCCGCGGCGCTCCGCCTCCCGAACCGCGGCCATATTGACGGCATAGGACAGCGTCTTCACTCCGCCGAGCAACCACGGCGCCTCGGTGAAGGCGGCGGCCGGGAACCCGCGGTCCAGCGTGATCACCCGCAGCCCGTCCCGGCGTTGTCGCGCTACCGACTCGGGCAGCGGACGCACGGTCAGCAGCCCGGTCGGTCGGCCATCGGCCGCACCCCGAGTGAGAACGAGCTTGAGCGCGTACTCGCCCGGCTTCCGACACGCATCGAGCGTTGCGTCGATGAGCGCGCGCCAAGCGGCCTCGTCAAACGGAATGTCGAGGGCGGCCGCTGACCGCTGCATCCGGGCGAGGTGGGCCGGCAGCTTGTCGACGCCGCTGCGGCCCGAAGCGTCGGTCCGGATGCGGCAGCCCTCGAAGCACCCGTCTCCGCGGTCGATGCCGCTGTCGTCCGCACGCACCACCGCACGGTCCGGATCGACCAGTCCGATGCCGAGCACGCCCAGGACGAGAACGGTCACCGGGCACAGGGTAGAGGAGAGCCAGGCGACAGCGCGGATGCCCGCGCGCGCCTACGATGAAACGGATGCCAGTCGACTCCGACCTCGCTGCCCGGCTGCGGGCCCGCGGCCTGCGCATGACGCCGCAACGGGACGAGGTGCTCCAAGCCGTCCGCCGACTCCGGCATGCGACGCCGGAGCAGGTCAGTGCGGCCGTGCCCGATGTCGACCTCACCACGGTCTATCGCACCCTCGAGCTGCTCGAGGAGATCGGGCTGGTGCGCCATACCCATCTGGGCCACGGCGCCCCGTCGTTCCGGCCGGCCGACGACGACCACGTGCACGTGGTCTGCCACACCTGCGGCAGCGTGGTCGACGCTCCGCAGGACCTGACCGACGCCTTGGCCCTGCGCCTGGAGCGCGAGCAGGGATTCGTCCTCGACCGCGCCCACTTCACGGTCTTCGGCCGGTGCCAGGATTGCGTCGCCACGCGGCCGGGCGGATCCGAGCGAGCCGCCGCTCATGATCATGCCGCGGTGGGCCGATGAGCTCCGGCGTGAGTTGGCCCGCCGCCATCGCGGCGGTCGGTGTGGACGCCGGCGTCCCTTGGCACTACGGCGACCCGATGCGTGAGCAGCGACTGATGGAGACCGCGGCCGGTGTGATCGATCGCAGCAATCGGCCGGTGCTGATGGTTTCCGGGCCCGACCGATTGCCCTGGCTGCATTCCATCTGCTCGCAGCACCTCAGCAACTTGGCCGACGGGGAGTCAACCGAAGCGCTCGTCCTCTCGCCCCATGGACACGTCGAGCAGCACTGGCAGCTCACCGATCGGGACGGCGCGGTATGGCTGGATGTCGAGCCCGGCATGGGCGATGACGCCCTGGCCTACCTGGAGAAGATGCGCTTCCTCAAGCGGGTCGAGCCCACCGATGTCTCCGAGGAGTGGGCCGTCGTCGGCCTGGTCGGGCCGGCCGCGGATGCGGTCCTGCTGGCCGCAGGCCACATCCCGCCGATCACCGGCGCGACCGCGGTGCCCGGTGGCGGCTTCGCCCGCCGAACGCCGTGGGGTGACGTCGACCTTGTTGTCCCCCGACGACGCGTAGCGGACCAGATGGCCGAGCTGGTGGCGGCGGGAGCCGCGCCGGTCGGGCTGTGGGCCTACGAAGCCAAGCGGGTCGAGGCGACCCGGCCGCGGCTGCGGTTCGAAACCGATCATCGGACGATCCCCCACGAGGTCGGCTGGATAGGCAGCGCCGTCCATCTGGACAAGGGGTGCTACCGGGGCCAGGAGACGGTGGCGCGCGTGCAGAATCTCGGCCGGCCGCCCCGCCGACTCGTTCTCGTGCATCTGGCCGGCGAATCCGATGTGCTGCCGGAAAGGGGAACGCCGGTCGAGTTCGCCGGCCGCTCGGTCGGCTTCTTGGGGACCGCCGTGCACCACCACGAGCTCGGCCCGGTGGCCTTGGCGGTGATCAAGCGGTCGATCGCCGACGACGCCCAGCTGACCGTCGCCGGCACGCTGGCCGCGATCGCCTGATCGCACCCCCGGGCACCCCTTGCCCCGCTGATGATCTTGGGCTTATCGTCGCCCCGCAGCCGTAAGTCCAAGATCACGACCAGTGACGGCGGGCGGCAACTCGTCGTCGGGAGGTTCGACGGAGACGCGCGGCGTTATCCGAGCGAGCCAGGACGGGTAGTACCAGTTCCATCGGCCGAGCAGATGCATGACCGACGGCACCAGCACCGTCCGCAAGACGAAGGCGTCGATGAAGATCGCGCTGGCCAGGCCGAGGCCGATGAGCTTGACCACCCGGTTGTCGCCGAGCACGAATCCACCGAACACCGCGATCATGATGATCGCCGCGGCGGTGATGATGCCGCCGGTCTCTCGCTGGCCGACCGTGATGGCTCGCTCGTTGTCGTGGCTGTGCACCCACTCCTCGTGCATTCGGCTGACCAGGAAGACCTGGTAATCCATCGACAGGCCGAAGAGGATGGCGAAGAACAGCACGGGCGCGAAGGCCTCGATCGGGCCGCCTCGACCGATGCCCAACACCTCCGAGCCCCAACCCCACTGGAAGATCGCCACGATGACCCCGAAGGACGCCGACGCCGCGAACAGGTTCATCAGCGCGGCGGTTAGGGGTATGAGCAGGCTTCGGAACGCGATCATGAGCAACAGAAACGAGAGCAGAACTACCGCGCCGATGAACAACGGCATCTTGCTCGCCAGCACATGGGTGAAGTCGGTGTAGACGGCCGTCTGGCCGTAGACGTAAACGTGGTCCGACGTGCCCCGGTAGATCGCGGGCAGCACGTCGCTTCGCAGCGTCCGGACCAGCTGCGTGGTCTTGGCGTCCTGCGGCGACGTGATCGACTTGATGGACACCAGGCTGATCCGGTCGGTGAGCGGCCGGGGCGTTACGAACACGCCGGTCGGATCCACATTCGGCACGTTCCGGACCGCGGCGGCGACCCGCTCTGCGGTCGCTTGAACCTGCGGGCCGTTGACGACGAGGGTGAGCGTCGAGTTGTACCCGACTCCGAAGCCCTGCGCGATCAGGTCGTACCCCTTGCGGGTAGTCGTGCCCGCCGGGTCATTTCCTTGGTCGGCGTGGCCCATGCGCATCGAGAAGAAGGGAATGGCCAGCACGACGATCAGTCCGGTGGCGAGGGCGCCGAGGAGAGCTTTGCGCCGCGCCACAAGATCTGACCATCGGGCCCAGAATCCGATGCGCGGCGATGGCGTGTAGGTACCGGCCCGAATCGCCCGACGTTGCCTACGAGGAAGCACGGTGAGACCGAGAAAGCTCAGCAATGCCGGAAGCAACGTGAGCGAGGCGATCATGGTCAGGCTGACGGCGACGGCAACTCCGATCGCCATGCCATAGAAGAAGCTCACGCCGAGGGCGATCAGCCCGAGCATGGCGATGCACACCGTAGTGCCGGCGAACAGGACGGCCCGCCCGGAGGTGTTGACGGCGAGCGTTATCGAGTCGGGGATACTCATCCCGTTCAGCAGGTTGCGGCGGTGCCTCGTCACGATGAACAGGGCGTAGTCGATGCCCACCCCGATCACCATGAGCTCCGCCAGCTGCGGCGTCACCGTGGACACGTTCATGACGTGGCTCAGTAAGGCAATCACGCCGAGCCCGCTGACCAGTGCCGCAACGGCGCTCGCGAGCGGCAACGCCACCGCCCCGACCGTCCGGAAGACGACGGCAAGGATGATGAACGCCGCGATGAAGCCCAGCAACTCCGGCGAGATTCCGCCCGCCGACGATCGTTGCCCGGCGAACGCGTCGCCGGTGAACTCGATCTCGACGCCGCGGCTGTCGAGCTTGCGCAGCGTGTCGTAGACGCGATTGATGGCGCTCTGGTCGTAGGCGCCACCGCCGGCGAAGGTGATATTGACAATCGCGATGCTCGGGTCCTTCGGGGCGATGAGCCGGTGGTTGGCCGCTGCCGCTTGCAACGTCCCGGGCCCGGCGCAGTTCATACCGCCCCACGGCGTCGATATCTCGACGACCTTGGATCTCGGGTTGCAGACGCCTTCGAGCGCCGGCACGACGCCGGCCGGAGGTGACGCCATGTGCCCGTCCTTGACGTGCAGCACCATGTTGCCGTCGATCCCGTTCTGACTGTCGAGGCCACTGGTCCGCAACAGCGTGGAGACGGTCTCGGTTTCCGTGCCGGGGAGCTTGAACTCGTCCTTGTAGTTCGCGCCGCCGAGCGATCCGGCGACGGCCTGGGTTCCGAGGATGAACACCAGCCAGCCGGCGATGACCCACCAACGATGTCGGATCGCGAACTGAGCGAGGTTGCGCACTGACATCTCCGGGGTCGGTACGGCTGCGTCTGATCTGCGAGCTTGCCCTGGGCGCCCAGTTCGGCCGTCTCGGCTCTCAGGCGCCTGACAGCCGTCCACAGCCAGTTCCTCACTGGAGCGGGTCAGATGCTTGAACCGTTGACTATGTGCCCGCGTATGTAGCGGTGACACCGATGTCGGCCTACGGACGACTTCCGCGAGGAGCAGCATGCCCGCCGATCACTACCTCACCCGCCGCACCGTGCTCTACGCGAGCGGCGCCGGAGCGGCTGGCCTGTGTGCCTTCGTGCTCACCGGCTGCAATTCGGGCTCGTCCTCGGCGTCGACGACGACCTCTGCCGCCGCGACGAGCGCCGCGGCCCCGCCGATGTCGAACCCGGCGAGCAGCACGGCGACCAGCAGCACGGCCCGCGCAAGCGGAGGGACGTCAGCGTCCTCGAGCGCCCGTGGCAAGCAGGTGGCGAAGGTCAGCGACATTCCGGTCGGCGGATCGATCTCGGCCACGCTTGACGGCAAGCCGATCATTCTGGCTCAGCCAACGGCGGGCCAGATCGTCGCGTTCACCGCGATCTGCACCCACCAGGGCTGCACCGTCAATCCGGCGGGCGCGATCCTGGAATGCCCGTGCCACGGCTCCACCTTCGACGCGTTCACCGGCCAGAACACTGGTGGTCCCGCCCCGAGCCCGCTGGCCGCCATCCCGGTGACGGTGTCCGGCGGAGCGGTGCTTGCAGGCTCATGACCGGGACGCCGTCCCAACCGCCGCGCTGAGCGTCCACGCGCAGTGTGACGCGCGCCGCTAGCCGTCTGCTTGCACCTGCTAGCGGGCGCGCAGCACACTGGACAGGTGAATGTCGACGGCTCGCGGGAGGAGGGGCGGCGCGGAACCGGCCTCGGCGCCTTCATCCGCGAACAGCGGGAGATCGCCCAGGTCTCGCTGCGCCAGCTGGCCAAGGTGGCGGGCGTTTCCAACCCGTACCTGTCGCAGATCGAACGGGGATTGCGCAAGCCGAGCGCCGACATCTTGCAGCAGATCGCGCGGGGACTGCGGATCTCGGCGGAGCAGCTCTACGTTCAGGCCGGATTTCTGGAGACCCGGCCCGGCGATCCCGAGCTGGTAGCGGCCATCCTGGCCGACACTGGCCTGGCCGAGCGGCAGAAGCAGGCGCTCATCGACATCTACGAGGCGTTTCGCCGCGAGAACGTGCAGCTCAACAAGGAGCGCACCGATACGACCACGCCCGAGCCGGATGGTGGGCGCTTGTCAGGGAACATGAGGTGAAGCACATGTCGATCACTAGTGACGTCAAGGGATATGCGGACGCGGCGGTGGAGCAGGGCAAGCAGGTCGTAGACCTGGCCCAAGCCCGGCTGGCGAAGTCCGCGAACGAGGCGGCCAAGCTGGCTGACCTGGACGCAGTCAAGGGCACCGTTGGCGGCTACCTCGCCCAGGCCAAATCGGCCACCGGCGCGGTCGCTGGCAAGGCGGATGAGCTCGTCAACGACCTGAAGAAGGACCCGCGCGTAGCCCGGGCCCTCGACGAGGCCGAGTTGGTGGCGGCCACGGTCGTCGAAACGATGAAGGAGAAGGTCGTCGCGCCGGCATTGACGCTGCTCGGCCGCCGGCCGGCCGCGCCTTCTCGAAGGACGCCCCGCCAGCCGACCAAGGCGGCCGGGCCGAAGCGCACGAGGACGCAGAAGACGGCCGCGGCCAGCAAGGCGCCGGCCCGGAAAAGCGCGGCGACCAAAGCCCCGGCGAGCAAGGCCCCGGCGACCAAGGGGCGGCCCTCGACGTCAGCTACGGCCAAGCGGACCCCGGCCAAGCCGACGCAAAGCTGAACCGGACCTGAGTAACGCCGTCCCAGACCGACTGTCCCGTACCGCACCACCGGTGCGGGACAGGTTCGGTCGCTAGGCTTTTTGCCATGCGCGTGCTGTTCGAGACGCAGCTCTGGGTGGACCGCGTCCTGTTCTGGGGTCTGGTGGTGCTCCGCGCCTGGGCGGTTGCGGACTGTGCGGTGCGCAAGGCGGCCGCGTTTCCCGCCGCGAACAAGCTCACCAAGCCGGCCTGGCTGGCGATCCTCATCGTCGGCGGCGTTCTCGGTTCGGTGTTCTCCTACCCGCTGAATCTGCTGTCCCTCGCGTCCGTGGTCGCGGCCGTGGTGTACCTCGCCGATGTGCGCCCTGCCGTCCGCGAGGTATCCGGCGGGAGCCGCTGGTAGCTCGCCTCTGAGCAATCCCGGTCGGCAGTACGGCTCACCGGCACCATGCTCGTGATCTTGGACTTGTCGTCGTCCGAGGGCATGTAAGTCCAAGATCACAACGCTGACCGGCGGTCGTGCCGCAGCACTGGCTCACGATGAGCCTTATCTTGAGGTCGTGTCAGCGGGACTCGCACCAGTGGCCGGGCACACGCGGGCGTCTCCCCGGGCGCTGGGCCAACGGTGGCTGACGGCGTGATCGACGATATCGCGATCGCCCGATGGCGGTTGCGCAGCCAGCATCTGGTCACACCCTTCGCCGGATCCGCGCACGACGCGATCCGATCCTTGCTGGCGGTGCAGGCGGAGAACCCGGGCCAGACGGCTTGGGCGGTGGCCGCACGCACTCGAGGCCGGGATCCATCCGACCTGGCGACGCTCCTCGACGACGGTGCCGTGCTCCGCACGCATGTGCTGCGACCGACCTGGCACTTCGTCTGCGCGGACGACGTCGCCTGGTTGCTCGACCTGACCGGACCGCGAGTGCAACGCGTGACCGGCCAGCAGTTGCGGGCCGTGCACGGGCTCGACGACCGCGCGATCGAGCGGGCGATGTCCGTTGTAGTCGACTCGATAGGCGACGGCGGCGAGCTCACCCGAGCCCAGTTGGGCGAAGAGCTGATGTCGCGGGGGGTCGAGCAGCGTTCGCCTGCCGCCGGCGGCGGCCAATTCCTCATGATCCTGCTTGCCCACACCGAGTTGGCCGGGCTGATATGCAGCGGTCGCCGGATCGACGGTGAGCACACCTACGCGCTGCTCGCCGACCGCGCCCCGACCGCGCGCCGGCTCGATCGAGACGAGGCCTTGGGCGAACTCGCGCTGCGCTATGCCGGCGGCCATGGACCCGTCACCGACCGCGATCTGGCCTACTGGGCAAGCCTCACGCTCGGCGACGCCCGCCGTGGCCTGGAGATGATGCGAGACCAGCTGGAGCGCTACGACCACGAGGGCCGGACCTATTGGCACGCCGCCCGCGAAGCGCCACCGGCGGATCGGTGCCGGATGCAGCCGCGTGCGCATCTGTTGCAGATCCTCGACGAGTGCTACCGCGGATACCAGGACTCCCGCTGGGTGCTCGATGCCGCCGGCATCGTGCCCCGATCCCGCGAGCTCGCGACGGGGATGGCGCTGGTCGACGGGCAGCTCGTGGCGATGGCGAGCCGAACCGTGAGCGCCGAGCGGGTACGGTTCGAGCTGCACCCGTACCGCCCGCTGAAGCCGGTCGAGATCGCCGCGCTGGAGGACGCCGCACAGCGCTACGGCGATTTCGTCGGCCGCGAACCGGAACTGGCGATCGAAGGAACCTCAGGCGCTCGTCGACGCCGGTGATGAACTCGTCGCCGCGGATCAACGAAATGGCGGCCGGGTCTTGGTCCGATGGCTCGTGGGCAATCTGGGGTGGCGGGTGCGCTGGTCTGACGAGCCAACGGGCGACGGAACGCTCGAAGACACCTTTGGCGCCGGCGGCGTGAGCATTGGGCTCCCGGTTGGTCGCGGCGGACTGGATGGCGTGGCCGTCGGACTTGTCGGCTGGTTCAGGGTGACCGGGCGGGTCGGGTAGTACCCGACGCTGGCGCCCTGCGTCGGTGGCGTCGGGCGGGCAGAGCTCGTCGGCTGGGTCGGTCCCGCAGCCGCTTGGCCCGGGGCGGGCGGGGGCGCCGACGGCACGGAATGTTTGGCGCTATCCAAGCTCGCCAGCACGACGGTGATGAGCCCGGCAACGAGCATGCAGGCGGCGACCGTAGTGAAGACGACGGTGGCCGCCTGTCTGAGCACCCGGCGCAGTAGCAGCTGATCGGCGACAGCAGCCAGTCTGCGATGTTTGCCCACGCCGTTCCTCATCAGGCCGCAGCCCCCGAGCGGGCCGCGCTGGGCAGCATAGCGATGGTCGCTTGGGTCCCGACCCTGACCCGGCTCCTCGCTCGGGCCTGGAGCCGTGGTCTGCCAGAGGGCGTCGAGGCCCGGCATCGATCAGGACTGTCCCGACGCTGGCGGCGCGTCTGGTTCGCCGGTCCGGCGCGTGGGGGGAGTCTCACCGGGCCAGGTGATCGGCGGCCCGAGGGGGTAGCTCTTGGGCGCGCTGGTCGGATGAGGATCAGCACGGAGCAGGGCGTCGCAGTAGGCGGCGACCTTGGTCTTGCCGCCGGCCGCCGTGACCAGGGCCGCGAAGACCGGATTGTCGATCCCGAGTCGAGCAATGCTCAGCGCGCGGGCTCGATAGGCGGTGCACAGGCTGCGCACCCACAGCGACGCCGCGGCCACCGGCGGGTGCGAAACGGGGACACTGCGCGACGGTGAAGGCGGTGGCGTGGTCGAGGTCGTGGCGGCGTGACTAGCCGACTTCGCCGTCTCGGACCTGGGTGCCGGGCGGGTGGCAGCCGGTGTCAGCTCTGCGACCGGGACGTTGGCTGACGCGGCCGGGCGCACCGGGGGGTTGGTCTGGGTGTGGGCACTAGCGGCCAGGGCGACCCCTCCGGTCGCGGCGGCCGCGAGCGCGGCGACGATGCCCAGCTTCGCGGCGAGCACCCTCTCCGACAGACGCCTCCGGGCCGGCGGCACGACTGCGATCGTCGGTTCCAGGCGGGCCGCCTGGAACCGAATCATCGCTGCGGCTTCTCCGGCGAGTTCATTCGAATCGGCCGGCCCTCTCGCGGCCGTGATGATCTCGGCCAGCTGCAGCGGCCCGGACGCCCGGCCGGTGAGGATCTCCTCGGCCTGCGCTTGGCTGAGCGTCAGTCCCTGGCGTGTAGTCATCTCACCGTCTCAGCGTCGAGCGGGCGCGATGTGTCACTCGTCCAATCGATGGTGGGCGCGATGTGCTGCTCGGCGAGCCGCCGCAGTCCGCGGTAGGCGGCGGTTCGCACCGCTCCGGCCCGTTTGCCCAGGACCCGTCCGGCGGCGTTGGCGTCGAGGCCGACCACGGCCCGCAGCAGGACGGCTTCCGCCTGGTCCCGGGGGAGCGCGCCGATGAGACGCAGGGCGGCCGTCGTCGACAACGCCTCGAGAGCGCCTCCGGCCGTGTCGTCCCGGGCCGGCCAGGCCATCAACTCGTCCAGCGTCGTGACCGCGACGGGCCGGCGGGCCCGGGCTCGCAGATGGTCCATGGCCCGATGCCGGCCGATGGTCGCAGTCCAGGCCCGAAACCCGTCGGCATCGCCCTTGAATCCGCTGAAGTCTCGGCACACGTGCGCCCAGGTCTCGGAGGCGACGTCCTCGGCATCCGTGCCGACGAGCACGCTCAGGTAGCGGAGCAGGCCCGGCTGCACGGCCCGATACACCTGCGTGAATGCCGCTTCGTCGCCTTGCTGCGCGGCGGCGACCGCGCGGGTCAGCGGTCCGTCGGGGTCGGCGCCAGCGGCGTGTCGAGCCGGAGTCACCCGAATAGGGCCGACAGCGGCCGAACGGCTCGCACCTGGTCGATACGCGATGACCGCGAGATCGTCCGAAAAGCACAACACCGCTGCACAACCGCCTCCGGCCTACCTATCCCTACCGTCAGCGCTGGCGCGGCGGTTCGCGTCACACGCAACACCGCTCCGAGCCGGCGGCCAGGTCACATCGGGCGCGTACCGCGTCCGAGGCCCTGACCCTACGGGCTGCGGTCGCGGGCGAGCGGATGGTCCCGATATCTCCGCATCGGCGTGTCATGCGCGAGTCGAACGCGCACCGGCTGGCCCGGCCGTCCGAGCGAGTGGGGCGCTCTGGCGGGGCTACGGTACGTCCATCGCCCGCGATCGTCCTGCGTCCTGCGTCGTGGGCTGGTAGGCAACGTTCTGGCGGTTGGGGGGCCATGGGTCACGTCACGTTCGTTCATGGGATCGGCAACAAGCCCGAGCCGAACGTGTTGCTCCAACAATGGCGGGTGGCGCTCCTCGATGACGATGGGGTCGACCTCGCCGGCCTCGGAGTGTCGTCGTCGTTGGTCTACTGGGCCGACGTTCTCTATCCCCAACCTCTCGTCGAGGACTCCGGCCACGAGTCAGCCGAGTACGAACTGGCTCCGATGGTGGACGCCGCCCCGAGCGACATGCGCTGGCTAGCGTCACTCCCGCCGGAGGAGCGCGCGTTCGTCGAACGACTCGGAATCGAGGTCGGTCTGGCCATGGTGGCCGCGACGCCCGTCGAGGAGCTCGAGGCGATCGTCGCCGACTCACCACTGGAGGCGGTGCCGCTTCCGTCCTGGCTGAAGCGACGTCTCATGCGGGCCTTTCTCCGAGACGTGCATCACTACTTGTACGACGTGCAGTTCAGTCCGCGGACCGGCGAATCCTTTCGGGTGCGCCGGGAGGTCCGCGCTCGCATGGTCGCAGCTCTGACCGAGATCGGCGCAGTGTCCCGACCGCACGTGGTGATCGGCCACAGCCTCGGGAGTGTGGTGGTCTACGACGTGCTCGTCGACTGCGCCGACAGCCCGCTGGTCGACGGGATGATCACGGTCGGGAGCCCGCTCGGGCTGAGCGAGGTGCAGGCCGCACTTACCCCGCCCTACACGCGCCACGACGGCTGGCCCGAGCGCTGCCTCCCGACTGGACGATGGGTCAACATGTCGGACGGGTTGGATCCCGTCTGCGGCGCTGACCCGCGCCTGGGCAACGACTTTCGTCGCCATGGCGCAATTCGGGTCGACGACGTCGCCGTGAACAACCGGGGAAGCTGGCGGCACAGCATCGTCAAGTATCTGCAGCAGCCTCAGCTGCGGAATGCATTGCGCGACATGCTGCAATAGCCGTGCGGGGACGGAGGAGGCCTAGTGGTGTCCTGGAGACGTACGGTCCAGCAGGCCGCTCGACAGTTCGACTGGCCGCAGCTCGCCCAGGTCGTGGAGGACTACGTCCGATACCTCCGCAGCACACCAGAAATCGAAGATGCTCAACAGATCAAGGCGATTCTCTCACTGCTGCGGGAGAGCCGTCGCTATGAAGAGCTGCTGCGGGTCGCCGACGCGGCTCTTGGACACGGACTGACGGACGCCGCCATCAAGCGCCAGCTGGCCCAAGCGCTGGTTGATCGTGATCGGCCGGCCGCCGCGCTCCTCATATTTCGATCGTTGGTGGACGACCCGCTTATCTCGTCGATAGAGCGAACCGAGGCGCGGGGCGGTGTCGGCCGGTGTCACAAGCAGCTCTACGTACAGGGTGGTTCGCCGGCTCGCCGCCAGGCGAATCTGCAACTGGCGGTCGAGGCATATCGCCAGGCGTTCGATTCCGATCATGGGCTCATCTGGCACGGCATCAACGTCGTGGCCCTGCTCGGTCGCGCCGCCCGAGACGGGATCCGCATCCCGGATACGAGCGACCCAACGCGCGCTGCGGCCCAGCTGGCGGCCGAGATACTCGAGCGCATTGCCGGCCAGCCAGAGCCGAGTCCGTGGGAGAAAGCCACCGCCAGCGAGGCGTATCTCGCACTAGGCGACCACGCTCGATCGACCGAGTGGGCTGCGCAGTTCACCGAGGACCCGGGCGCGGACTCCTTCAAGCTGGCGTCATTTCTCCGGCAGCTGCTGGACGTGTGGCAGATCCGCACCGATTCGGCGCCCGGAGACAGCTTGCTCCCGATCGTGCGGTCGGCTCTCTTGAGCCGCGAGGGCGGAACGGTGGTCGTGGCGCCGACCGACATCCGGGCAACCAGAGTGGTGGCAGCGAATTTGGCGCCCGGCCTGGAACGGGTATTGAGCTCGACCCGATTCCAGTCGCTCAGCTGGTACCGAACCGGACTCGAACGGTGCCGGGCCGTGGCCCAGATCGAGAATCAGACCCAGGACGGCATCGGGACCGGATTTCTGATCGACGGCCGACGTCTTCATCCGGATCTCCCGGCCACGGTGCTCATGACCAATGGGCATGTCATTCCCGAAGCCGTCGAACCGGCCGATGCCGTCATCGCCTTTAGAGGGCTGGACGAAGACGGTACCCGCCAGCGATTCCAGGTGATAAGAACCTGGTGGTACCAACAATCCGAACGTCCCGGACTCGATACGGCCCTGCTCGAGCTCGATGACTATCCGCGGAACGTTTCGCCCGCCCCGCTGGCCGCTCGGCTGCCCGTCCTCGACGAGGCGGGAACCCAGCGCGCTTACCTGATCGGCCATCCCAACCAACTCGAGAACCCACAATTCAGCCTGCAGGACAACGTAATTCTCGACTACGACGACACTTACGTGCACTACCGTGCTCCGTCCGAACGTGGCAGTTCAGGCAGCCCGGTATTCGACAGTGGCTGGTCGCTTATCGCATTGCACCACGCCGGAGGATTCGATACCCCGCGGCTGAAGAACAAGGGCGGCACGTATGCGGCCAACGAAGGCATAGCGCTCAGCGCAATTGTCAGCCGGCTGGGTACCCATCCGCCGAAGCCAGAGAATGTTGTTCGATGACTGGGACGCCCGCCCCGACGCTGATCCACGTCGAAGATGGTCCGGAGAGTGCGGACCGGGTGAGACAAGCACTTGACCGGGCTGAGCTGCCGCTGGCCACGCCGGTCGTGGTTCTCGTCGGCGGGGCAAGTGGCATGTCGGTCGCGGATGCGCAGACGGCGGCTGCCCTGTTCGATGCCGCGCTCGTGCCCGCGCTGCGGACGACTGGAGCCAGCCTCGTCGACGGTGGCACGGACGTCGGCGTGATGGCGTTAGCCGGATCGGCGCGGTCCCGGGCGAGCTTAGGCGGTGTTCACGTCGGTGTCGTAGCGGCCGGCCCGGTTGCCGATGCTTCGTCCGGACCGGCCGAGATAGAGCCGAACCATAGCCACATCCTGATCGTTCCTGGTGCGGACTGGGGGGCTGAGTCGCCGTGGCTGAGCCTGGTCGCCGCCGTGTTGTCCGACGGGCAGCCGTCGGTGACACTCTTGGTCAACGGAGGCGAAATCGCCTATCGAGACTTGGAAATCTCCCTCGACGCGGGACGACCGGTCATCGTGGTCGCCGGCACCGGGCGGACCGCGGACGACATCGCGGCGACGCCGCCGGCGACGCCCCGGGCACGTGCGCTTGCCCGCTCCCCGTTGGTGCGGGTTGTCCCGGCCACGGCACCGGCGGTCTTCGACGCCCTTCGCCAAGCGTTGGCCGAGGGATAACTAAGCCTCAATCCGTGGACCGATCGCCGGTTCACGGCGTGGTGATCAACTGAAAGTGCCTTTTGGCTGGGGATGATCTGGGGTGTCGAAGCCTGGACCGATCCGATACCAAAAGGCACTGGAAGTGAAGCTACCCGATGCGTGGTTCCGCGCCGCTGCGCGGTTCGATGAGGCCAATCTCGTGTCGTTCGCGGGGCTGGCGCCGCTGTTGGCGCTGGCCGAACGGGCCGGGCTGTCCGAGCTGATCAGCGAGCGAGTCCAGATCGACCCGACGGTGATCAAGGTCAAGTCCGCGGGCGCGAACCCGGCCGGGAAGCTGACCTCGATCATCGCCGGGATGGCCTGCGGCGCCGATTGCATCGACGACCTGGACGTGATCCGCTCAGGCGGGATGAAACGCCTGTTCGCCAATGTCTATGCGGCGACGACGTTGGGGCAGTTTCTGCGCGAGGTGACCCACGGCCACACCCTGCAACTGACATCGGTGCTGCGCGCCCACCTGGTCAACCTCGTAGGGCAGACGGCTGTGCTGCTGCCCGGCCTGCAGCAGCAGGCAATCATCGATATCGACTCGCTGCTGCGGCCGGTGTTCGGGCACGGCAAACAGGGCGCGAGCTTCGGGCACACGAAGATCGCCGGCAAGCAGGTACTGCGCCGCGGCCTGTCCCCACTCGTGACCACCATTAGCACGGCCGACGGTGCGCCGGTGATCGCCGGCATCCGGCTGCGCGCCGGGAAGGCCGGCTCAGGCAAGGGCGCCGCGTCGATGGTGGCCGAGGCGATCCGCACCGCCCGCGCCGCCGGAGCGGTCGGCGAGATCCTGGTACGCGGCGATAGCGCGTATGGCAACAGCGCCGTCGTGACCGCCTGTCTCAAGGCTGGGGTGCGGTTCTCCGTGGTACTGATCAAGAACCCCGCCGTGGCCGCGGCGATCGCGCGTATCCCCGACGACGCCTGGACGCCGGTCGACTACCCCGGCGCGGTGCTCGACCCGGACACCGGCCAGCTGATCTCCGATGCCGAGGTCGCCGAGATCGAATTCGAGGCGTTCGCCTCCACCAGCACGCCGGTCACCGCCCGTTTGATCGTGCGCCGGGTCCGCGACCGGGCCCGGACCGAGGAACTGTTCCCTGTATGGCGGCACCACCCGTTCCTCACTAACAGCACCGAGGACACCACCCAGGCCGACATCACCCACCGCCAGCACGCGATCATCGAGACCGTCCTGTCCGACGTCATCGACGGACCGTTGGCCCATATGCCGTCGGGCCAGTTCGCGTCCAACGCCGCGTGGGCGATCTGCGCGGCGATCACGCACAACCTGCTCCGCGCCGCCGGCGCCCTCGCCGGAGACCGCCATGCGGCCGCGCGCGGTGCGACGCTGCGCCGCCATCTCGTCGCCGTGCCCGCCCGACTGGCCCGGCCGCAACGCCGACCCGTTCTGCATCTGCCCGCGCATTGGCCCTGGGCCCAGCAATGGCTCCAACTCTGGACCGCCGCCGATCCCCCGGCCGCAGCTTGACGCAATCACGGCCGACAGGCCCCGACCGGAACAAGGAAGGCTGGGCAGACCAGCAGATCTCCGCTGCCCGCCACACCCAGCAAGATCAAAATTCGAAAGAAAGATCATTCAGCCGGTCGGTCCACGGATCGAGGCTAAGCCTCGATCCGTGGATCGAAGCTAATGCCGATACCGATCAGGCTCCGACCTCCGAGTCCATCGCGAGACTGCTCACGTGGCCGAGGTGGTACCCAGTGCGGCCGGCCACCGGGGAGGAAGGTCGGCCGGGACGCGGTTGCTTGGCGACGAAGGCCCGACGCGCGGCGGCGAAGTCGTTTCGACCGTGGTAGATGTCCTGGATCATCTCGCCCAGCTCGGCGGCTCGGTATGACTCGAGCGGCCGGCGTCGCTCGTCCCGCTCGCGCCGATCCCGTTTGGCCGCCAGCAGCTGGTGATAGTCGTTTCGAGCTCCGAGCGTTGTCGCGTAGGCGATGACCGCCGCGTCGAACTCGTCGGACGAGGACGGGAGTACCTGGTCGACGAGCCCGATCCGGGTTGCCTCCGCTGCGTCGATAGGTAGGCATTGCTCGGTCAGCTGCTGGGCTCGGGCCGGGCCGACGCGCCGCGGCAGGACATAGGTCCAGTACTCCGAGCCGTACAGACCCATCGTCCGGTAGTGCGGATTGAGCACCGCTCCGCCTCGGAGTAGTACGCGGTCCGCGCCGAGCGCGAGCATGACTCCTCCCGCGCCGGCGTTACCGCCAACGGCCGCGATGACCAGTTGATCGGTGTTGGTGATGATCTCTCGGCAGACGTCATCGATGGCGTTGATGTTGTGCCACGTCTCTCTCCGCGGGTCCTCGGCCGCTTCGATCACGTTGAGGTGAATGCCATTGGAGAACGGGTCACCGCCGCGAATGACCAGCACGCGGGTGCTCTGCGCGGCGGCCCGCCGGATCGCACCCGCCAGTCGGCGGCAATCGGTCGACGACATCGCCCCGTTGTAGAAGTCGAACGACACGACGCCCACGTGGTCGAGCCGGGCGTAGGAAACGTCGCGGAATCCCGCTTCGCGGCTGGGCGAGGCAATTAGCTCCGGTACGTTCCCGAGAAACTCGGCCAGGGCCATCGTCGCCGGCAGCTTGATCGACTGATCACGCTCGCGGTCAGCCCGCCGAACCTGTCCGATCCACATCGTGCCGTCGCCGGTACGGACGAGCACGGCGCCGTGGTAGCACGCCGCCACCGTGCCGGGCTGACCGGCCAGCTCAGCTGGCCCCGGCTGCGCGTCGTACACGAAGACGGCTTGTCCACACAATGTCGTGCGCACGCCCGGCGAACCGTCCGCAGCCCGGATTCGTCGGATGATATCGGTCGTCGGATCGGACCAGGCGAAGCCGCGGTCGACCTGGCGCATCACGGGTCGCGCGCGCCCGCGCAGCCCGGACGCATAGTCCTCGGTGCGAGGGGGTACAAAGGTCGAATCGGTCGCCTTGGCCACGACCTCGCGGACCAGGTCGACGGCCGCGGCCGAGACCGGACCGTTGTAAAGGCTGCCCTTCCGCGGTGCGGCGATGCGAATCGGGAAGGTGCGGGTGGTCCACACCGGGCCGTCATCGAGTTCCCGTACCGCCTGCAACGCGGTAACACCCCAGGTTGTTGCGCCCTCGGTGATCGCCCAGTCCAGGGAAGACGGGCCGCGGTCACCGATCGGACCGGGATGAATGATGATCGTGCGATAGCGCATCCACAGATCGTCCGGAACGCGCTCGCGAAGGAACGGGCAGACGATCAGGGTTGGATCGAAGGCGAGCGCCACGGCCCGGACCGCGTCCATGTCGGAGCTCAGCTCGACCCGGACGTCGTGCCCGGCGGCGCGTAGATCGAGCCACACCCGCTGGCTCAGCCCGTTGAACGACGAGCAGAGCAACATCACTCGCATGGCATTTCCCGTAGCGTGGTTCATCGTCCCCATGTGCAATGGAGTCTCGGCAGCGGGGGCAGATACATCTCGATTGCACTCGTCCCGTGGGAGGGAAGTCCCGAGCGTCGTCGATCTGGCTCACGGCACCTGGCATACCCTCGGGCGGTGACTGATGCCGGATTGCCTGATCCAGAATCGGAATACGGTCGGCGCGTTGCCGAGCGGCTCGCTACTGAGCAGGTGATCTGGCTCAGCACCGTCGCTGCAGACGGCACTCCCCAGCCCAACCCGGTCTGGTTTGTCTGGCAGGCCCCGTCGACCGTCCTGATCTACAACCGAGCGAAGGCGTACCGCCTCGGACACATCGGCCGCCGGCCCCGCGTGGCGTTGAATTTCAACGGCAACGATCGAGGAGGTGACATCGTCGTGCTCACCGGTGATGCGTCGATCGCGTTGGAGGAGGCGCCACCACATGAGCATCCGGACTACGTCGCCAAGTATCGCGCGTCGATGATCCGAGTGAGCGGTAGCACCGAGGGTTTCAGCGCGGCGTATCCGGTGCCGGTGCGGGTCACGATCGACCGCGTGCGCGGATTGTGATCGACGGCGGGGCGGCAGCCGTCAGCGCTGGATCTCGACCAGAAGCACCCATGCGTTCAGGGATGCGCCAACGAATCCCGCGAGGACACCTCCCAGTACCCAGTACAACCCGCCGCCGAACTGGATCGCCGTCGAGATACCGCCGATCACCAGGGCCAGTGCTGGCCCCAACAACAGAAGCATGGACCAGATCACCCAGCCGATCCGACCGCGAGCACGACGGTATGCGCGCAGGGCGATCAGCACCGCGCCACAGGCGAGGACCGCGCTCATCGTGGCGATCTCCGTGCCGGCCGCCGGCTGCGGTTGGCCGGGCGCGACCAGGACGATGGAGACGAGCAGGAGGGTGAGCAGCAGGCCCAGGGTTCCGCCGGCTCGATCAGGCAGCTGAGGAAGCTCGAGAATCCGTTGCAGGTTGATTGAGACCGCCACGAACAACAGACCGGTCAGGGCCGCGGCTGCCCCCGCCGACGCGACCGCGAAATCCGACCAGTCAGCCAGTTCGTAAGCGCTCACGGTGGGGATTGTCCAGACCCGGCGTCCGTCGTCGTGATGTGGGCTCTCCTCGCTCCCGCAGGGCGGTGGCGACCAGGATGGCCGTGGCGGAACCGGCCCGGCGACATCCGCGGTGCGCCGACCGCCATGCCCCCGGCTAGGCACTGTCGTGATCTTGGACTTATCGCGCCCAAGCCACCGTATCTCCAAGATCATCAGCGCAAACCGGTCGATCTCGCCGGGCGGCGCGAATCCTTGGCTCGCGCTCGCCATTGGGCGCTAGGGTTTGCTGTCGTTGACGGGCGAATGGGGGTTGGCCGGTTGGACGCGATCGTGAACTCGTTACGGGCGGACGAGCTGGACCTGCTGCGGGAAACCGAGCCGGCGCGCATGGCCGAGTTGGATGAGGATGCGCTGCTGGACCTGCACGGCCGCGTTCGGCGCGCTCGGACCAAGTATGTGAAGCTCTACCGCCGCCAGGCCAGCGTCCGGGTGGCCGGTGTCGGTGGCCGAGGCCTGGCGCGGCCGCAGAACCGGCGCAACGCGGACAAGGCCGAGGTCTTCGAGACCGCGTTGGCCCGGGTCAGCAAGCAGGTCGACGTGGTAGCCCGGCGCGCGGCGGCACAGCTGAAGGCGGAGCGGCTCGCCGCCGCCCGTGCCGCGCCGAAGCCCTCACCGGCGACATCGGATCGAAAGGGTGCGGCCGGGAGCAAGGCGAAGTCGGCCACCCGTACTGGGACGGGGTCAGGTGGTCGCGCGCGCGTGGCCACCAAGACCACCGGTGGAGTGAAGCGCGACGCGTCTAGCCGCGCCATGGGCGCACGCCGTCAGGCCGCCCGCGATAGCCGCTAGCTCGTTTCCTGGCCAGACGCGCCTCCGGCCCCCGCGGCGAGAATCCACAGCCACCACCCGCGCGCCCTTGTGCGTTGTCGTACCCCGCGCGCAGGATCAGATCGTCATCAACGTCCAGATCTAGGGGGCAGCAAGCCATGCCACAGCCAGTCGTCCACTTCGAGCTTCCCGCTGACGATGTCGAGCGAGCCCAGACCTTCTATCGCGAGGCGTTCGGGTGGAACGTGATGCCGATGCCGGAGATGGAGTACACGATTCTCGGCACCGCCATGTCGGACGAGACCGGCCGTCCCACATCGCCCGGAGAGATCAACGGCGGCATGTTCGCCCGTACCGAGGATCTGACCCAGCCTGTGATCACGATCGCTGTCGACGACATCGACGCCGCGCTGACGAAGGTCGAGGAATGCGGCGGCAAGACACTTCGCGGACGCCAAGCCGTCGGGGATATGGGTTTCACCGGGTACTTCTCCGACAGCGAGGGAACGGTCGTCGGGCTCTGGCAGAACGCCGGGTAAGGCGACGACCGGTCGAGCAGCGGATCCATCAGTCGGGCGGAGTTTCGCGTCTGAGTCAAACGGGCTGGACCTGACGCGCAACAGCGTTGTTCGTTGGTCCCATTTCCGAGTGGGAGCCCGCTCGGTCGAGATCGGCTCGCCTTCGATCAGCGGTGAACTAGGCCACCGCGGCGCTCGCTTCGCGACGACGGCGACGTAGCCACGCGATGCCGAACGTCACGATCAGGGTCAGCACGACCGCCAGCCCGGCGACCAGGATGAACGTCCACATCGGGGAACCGGTGTGGACGATCGTCTGCGTCGGCGGTGGCGGAGTGGTCGGGGCGGCGGTCGCTCCGTCGTCCGGTGGAGCGGGCCGGGCGATGCGCTAACCGCCTGTACTGCATGGCGAGGAGCTGATACTCGGCTTTCAGCGCGTTCTCTGGATCGGAGGGTCAGCCGAGGCGAAGGTCTTGAGCGCGTCGTTCACCGCTACGAGGTCGAACTCGTCCGGGTCGACGGTGCCGCCGATCCACTCCGCCCACTGTCGTGCTCGTCGTGCTTGGGGTCGCCGGCGAGGAACTCCTGGTATCCCCACGGTCCGCCGACATCCTCGGACGGGCGGGCCTGCCGTCCCGCGACACAGGAGGGATAGCGCGTTCCGGGCTGCGGAGCGGTCACCTTCTCGACCGACACGTCGTGTTCCCAGCCGTCGCCGAAGTCGTAGGAATACTGCAGCTGACCACCACATCCGGGCCGCCCTGGCCTGGAACGACGAGACGGCCAGGCCCCGCGCGCGAGCACAACAACGTGCAGATCGTCAGCCTGGGGGGTAGGGACGCCCATTGCGGTCTGGAGCATCTGAGTCTTGCCGGCTATCCGGCCGCCAGCTGGCATAGCGCCGATGCTCTTACCCGCGAATCTCCTGGGAGAGCCAGACCTGATCCAACAACGGGATTCCGTCGATCACGATGGGGTCCGGGTATCCGGTCGCCGGGGTGAACGCGTCCCGGTCGACGGAGAGCAGCCGGAAGCCCACGCGTTGGTAGAAGCGCAGATTGCCAGTGTCCGCCGCCGCGGTGGAGACCACGATCCCCGACCAGCCCTCGGCAGCAGACCGGCGAAGGGCGGACCGGACGAGAGCGCGGCCGAGCCCGGTGCCCCGCTCCTCGGGCAGGACGGCCATGCTCTTCAGCTCGATCTCGCCGGGTTGCCCGGTCGGCACCAGCTGCAGGTGACCGAGCACGTCCGGTCCACGGCGGGCGACCAGGACCCGACCCAGCTCGAGGTAGCTGTCCAGCTGGCTCGAGGAATCCTCGGCGAACTCGAACAGCGGCCGCAGCGACGCCCGTGTGCCTTGGTGCCATTCGATCTCGACATCGTTCCGCTCGGCGACCGCTGCGGCCGACGATGCGGCGACGACGACGCGGTACCCGTCGGGGTCGAGAAGGGTCTCGCCGAACCGATGCCAATACGGATTCGGGGACGCGACGGTGGAGACGCCGGCGGCGACGAGACGGGCCCCGACGGTCCGCACTTGGTCCAGCGTGTTGAGGTACAGAACCAGAAGATCCTCGTCGGTACCCGGGCTCGGCTCGAGCGGTCCGGCGGTGAGCTCGAGCTCACCCCCGCCGGGCAACGCGAAGAAGACGCCGTCGTATCCGTCGTGATTCTCGAAGCCACCCCGAAGCTCCAGGCCGAGCAGATCGCGGTAGAACGCGGTCGATTCGGCAAGATCACGCGCCGGGTGGGCCACTCGCGAGCCCGTCCAGGCCGCTGCGGGCGTCAGAGCGGGCGGATATGACATCTGACCTCCCAGTTCGGTGGCTGCGGCGAGCTCGTCGAGCGGCCCACAACATGACGAGCCGCGGCACACGGTCGGCGACGGAAGCCGGTCAGGCGGTTGGCGCGAGGAGACCGCCCTTTTGGTACGCGGCGAAGGTCAGGTTCCAGTCGCCGTAGCCGTCCCATACCGGCAGCACCTGGGCCGTACCGGTATGGGTCCAGGTGACCGGATCGCCTATCTGCGACCAGTGGTAGTACCACTGCGCGTCGGCGGGGGCCATGTTGGTGCAGCCATGGGACAGGTTTGCCTGCCCGAGCTGTCCGTTCCAGTACGCGTCATGCAGGAATTCCCCGTCGTAGGTGACGCGGACTGACCAGGGCACCTGGATGCTGTAGAACGCCTCGCCGGGGGAGCTCACCATCAATTGCGGGTTGGCCTTCGAGATGACGACGGCGGTGCCGAGGTAGGTCGGTGTCTGGGCGGCTCCGAGCGAGATGTTGAAGGTGCGAATGAGAGCACCGTCCTGGTAGACGTACATCTTGTCGACGCCCGGTTGACCGTTGATCTTGACGATCTGCGCCGCACCGGTCTTCATCGTCAGGGTCAAGCTGTTAGCGAACATCAGGCCGGGACCGGCCCAGAGCCCGGCGACCGGCAGGTCGACGCGGATCGTCGCGTGCCCTGGCCAGAAGGCGGCGGGCCGATAGTGGGCCTCGAGGGCGTCCGCGGCCTGCGAGGAGCGCTCCCAGTACCAGGCGCCGTGCGCGGGAGTTCCGTTGACCGTCACCGACGCGACCTTGTCGAAGACGGAGGCGTCGGTCGGGGCGACCGAGAAGTAGGCGATGATCGGCATGGCGACGCCGTAGCGCTGCCCGTCTCCTTCGGCCAGGGACACCTGCACCGGTGCGCCGGACCCGCGTTTCGGTGGCGGCGGCGTGCTGATTGTCGGGGGATGGCTGGTCGGCGACGTGGGCGTCGCCGATGACGGAGACGCGGTGACCGTGGTTGTGACCACCGAAGCGCTCGGACCGGCGGAAGTACACGCGGTGAGCAGCATTCCGGCGACGGCTACCGCGGCCACCGCGCCAACGATCCGAAGCCTCACACATCGCAGGGTATAGAGCGTTGCTTAAGGATTACTGATGCCACGACGGGTGCGGGTACCTCGTCAGACTCCCGTTCGGGCCTGCACCTCGCCGGAGGCCACGGCCGCGGCTAGCGCGGCGTGGTCGCGTTCGTTCTGCTCGGCATAGGTTTCGGAGAAGTCGGCTATCGCGTTGTCGAATCGGTTCGACTTGCCGAGATACGCCCCGATCGCTATGCGATCGCCAGATCGGGCATGGGCGCGCGCGAGCGTCCAGCCACAGAGGCGCGCGTATCGATCGAAGCTGACGGGGTCCATCCGCTCGAGTTCGGCGGAGGCCTTCCAGTCGCGCAGTTGCCGTAGGTAGAAATCGGCGTCCTCCCCGCGCAGGGTGCGTACGCGAAGCCAGCCCAGGAAGATGTCGCTCGTAGCTTGCATGAGGTGCTGTCCGGCCACGACTCGCTCGCCCTGGTTGGCGTATTGCGACGCGCCGACATATTCCGCCAAAACCGATTCCTCGGCCTGCTTGGCTTGGAGGAGCAGCGCATCGTCATCGAGGCCGGATTCCAGCAGCAGGATCCACGCCATGGTCCCGACGCTGCCGACGCCGACGACCTTGTGGGCGATGTCGGTCAGGCTGAAGTGATCGAGCAGGAGGCGGCGGTCGGACTGCAGCGTGTTGCGATACTTGCCCAGCAGGCCGACGATCATGCTCCGTAGGGCGTGCGAATCAACCTGCGGAGAGTACGCCGCCAGCTCGTCGATCGGCACGATCAGCGGTGGCTTGCTGATGATTCGTCGGCGCCCATCGACCGCCGTGACGAGCTTGCCGACGGCTTGCAAGCTGTCGCGGGTGTATGCCTTCCCGATGATGGCGTCGGTACCCTTGAGCCGCGCCCGATCACGCTTTCGCTCTTGCGGGCCGAGCCCGGACCGAAATAGCGCGAGGGCGTTCTCCACGTCGATGTGCACGTTCCAGACGGTGAGAATCGCCTGCTGGGCGAACTCACGCATTGCGGTCCGGTAGCTCTCGACGACGGTCAAGGTGATCTTGCGGCATTCCTTCTTGCTGAAGCCGTTGTCTCGCCCGGCCACCACGAAGCTCGCGGCGAGGCGCTTCACGTCCCATTCGAACGGTCCCGGCAGCGTCTCGTCGAAGTCGTTGATGTCGAATACCAGGCGCCGCTCCGGCGAGGCGTAGGCGCCAAAGTTGGACAGGTGGGCATCGCCGCAGAGCTGCGTCCGCAGGCCGGTCGTCGGTGTCGTGGCCAGGTCGTCGGCCATGACTATGGCCGCGCCACGGTAGAAGGTGAACGGCGAGACGAGCATGCGGCCATGGCGCATCGGCACGAGCTCGGGTACTCGGCTCTTCGCCTGCCGCAGGAGCAAGGCCACCGGGTTCCGCGACGGCGCCGGTCGGAAGTCGGCGTGGGCTTCCAGAGGTACCTCGGCTCGGGCGGCCTTTCCCAGCTCGACTCGTTCGCTCGGGCTTAGACGCTCAACGCCGCTGTCGGATGTGCGCTCCTCAGCCACGACAGCCCCCTTCGTCAATTCGACCCTAAGGGCTCCATCGGTATACACCTTCCGTCGCTATGACGACGGATCACGCAAACCCGTCGATTCCGGGCCGGTGTGCGCTTGAGCACTGGCGTGAACGGTGCCGACGCGCGGCCGCGTACCTAGGGCAAAGACATCCTCGAAAGGAACTCCGATGAGAACCTCGAAGTTAATGCCGACGACGTCGGCCAGCCCGTGGCCGTCCGCACAGCCTGCGGAGGACACGTTTGCCGACAGTCGCCAAGAGCCACCGGAGCGGCTCGCCGTCACCAGCGCCGTCATACGGGCCTTCCGCCGGCACGGCTGGACGATTACCGAGGAGCGCTCGGCCGGTTGGCTCTATCTCATCGCGCGTGGCCACGGACAGTCAGCCGTGTACAAGCTCGTCGGCCCGTCGTTCGACCACACGGGTAGTCACTACCGGGGGTACCGCATCGCCTGACCAATGCCTAGCCTCGGCCCGGCGCACACGGTCGCCGTCCAGCCGGTTGGCGCGAGGCTCCAGTTTGTCAGCTGGATCGTCCCTCTCGGCAGCGTCGTCACCGCGATCGTGTGTGCCCTGACGGTGAAGCCACGCTAGGACGCTATCGACGCCGCGCCGGGTCGGGCCAAGGCGTTGTCCAGGATGACTCCGCGCGCCGCGGTGGCCGTGAGCCGGCAGGCGGCAGGATTGAGCCATGACCGAACTGACTGGCGTCGATTCTGCATTCGGATACGGCGACTCGATCCTTGTCGGCTCGCTGGTCCGCATCCGCGGTGTCCGCGACGACGACCTGCCGACGCTGGCGAAGTGGGAGATGGATCCCGGGCGGCTGGCCACGCTGTCGAGTTGGGTGGCCCCGGCATCCGAAGCTGGGGCGAAGGAGCGCATCGCGAAGTGGAGCGCCAACGACAAGGACGACCTCGGGTTCGCCATCGAAACGCTCGAGGACCCGCCGGTGCTGGTCGGCCACATCGGACTGTGGGGCGCCCGGCCGAAGGACCGGTGCGCGACGATCGGTATTGCGCTGGGACGCGACTACATCGGGCGCGGCTATGGCACGGACGCGATGCGGGTGATCGTGGAATACGGCTTCCGCGAGATGGGCCTGCACCGCATGCAGCTGGACGTCGCCCCGTTCAACGCCGCCGGCGTTCGCGCCTACGAGAAGGCGGGATTCGTCGAGGAGGGCCGGCGCCGCGAGTCTGTCTGGCACGACGGACGGTGGTACGACGAGGTGATGATGTCGATCCTCGACCGTGAGTGGGTCGCCCGCCGGACCTGAGCCGGCAAGGTACGCGGCACGCCGATGAATCCGGCTTCCACCGCCGAAGGCGGATCCGCCGTTCGACAGCGCAGCGTCGTGCGCATGGGGGGTGCGTGAGTCCGAATTGCCGCGGCCCAGGCGCCTCAGTCGTCACGTGCCTGCGCGGGACGCGACGTGGCCAGCGTGCGGGCGCCCGGGTGCCCCCGCTCACTCCGAGACCATCCACGAGGGCCCTGGGTCTGCGCCGCTGGAGTGAGAGCGGCGGCGAGGCTGTTCAGGGTGTCGTCGATGATGCGGTAGTAGGCCCACTTGCCGCGCTGCTCGCGGGTGACCAGGCCGGCGTCGGTGAGTTGTTTCATGTGGTGGGACACGGTGGGCTGGGATAGCCCGATCGGGTCGGTCAGCTCGCAGATGCAGGCCTCGCTGCCATCGTGGGCGGCGATCAGCGAGAGCAGTCGGATTCGATGCGGGTCGGCAAGCGCCTTGAGGATGCGGGCGAGCTGTTCGGCTTGGTCCTCGTCGACGACGCGGCCGGTCAACGGCGGGCAGCACGCCACGGGGTCGGCCGTAAGCAGCGGCAGCATCTGGGTGGGCATACCTCCAAGCCTATGACTCGCATTGACATTCGTCGATGCGTCATGCAGAGTCCAACGTATCGAAGTTTATCGATGGGAGCTTATGATGGCCGATTTGGATCTTCGGGAGCGGGTACGTCAGCGGTACGCGGCGGCGGCTGTGGCGGTGACCGGCACCGGCCCGGACGGGGAGGTGCCGGCTGCCGAGGGGTGCTGCGGTTCGGCGGCGGCCGAGCCGAGCGGGTGCTGCTCGGCTGGGGCGTGCGCGCCAGAGACGGTCGAGGTGGGCGCGGGCTTCGGTGCCGCCCTGTATGGCGCGGACGAGCAGGGTGAGCTGCCAGCAGAGGCACTGGTGGCCAGCCTGGGCTGCGGGAATCCAACCGCGGTGGCCGAGTTGCGCTCTGGTGAGCGGGTACTGGACTTGGGCTCCGGTGGTGGGATCGACGTGTTGCTGTCGGCGCGCCGGGTCGGCGAGTCCGGCTTCGCGTACGGGGTGGACATGACGGACGAGATGCTCTCCTTGGCGCGGAACAACGCGAGGAAGGCCGGCGTGACCAATGTGGAGTTCCGCAAAGGCACCATCGAACAGGTTCCGCTGCCCGACGGTGCGGTGGACGTGGTGATCTCCAACTGTGTGATCAACCTGTCGGTGGACAAGCCGGCGGTGCTCGCGGAGATGTACCGGGTGCTGACCCCGGGCGGCCGGGTGGGGGTGACCGACGTGGTCGCTGAAGACCACCTCAGCGCGGCAGACCGGGCCGCGCGGGGCAGCTACGTGGGGTGCATCGCCGGCGCCTTGTCCCGGCAGGAGTACCTCGACGGCCTGGCCGCCGTCGGGTTCGTCGACGCGGAGGTCATCTTCGCCCACGAAGCCGCGCCGGGTATGCATTCGGCGATCGTGCGCGCGGTCAAGCCCGCCGTCGGTTCGAGCTGGGCAACGGCATAGGCGGCGGCGCTTCCAGGAAGATGTTGGTGGTGCTTATCGGTGCGACTAGCGTTGCGGGATGATCTCGAGCTGGTCGAGCAGGGCGAGCACCCGGTGTTCGATCTGGTCGCGGATCGGCCGCACGGCGGCGACATCTAGCCCGGCGGGGTCGTCGAGGGTCCAGTCTTCGTAGCGCTTGCCGGGGAGCACCGGGCAGGCGTCGCCGCAGCCCATTGTGATCACTACGTCCGCGGCGCGCACGACCTCATCGGTCCACGGTTTGGGGTACTCGGTGGAGATGTCGATGCCCCGTTCGGCCATCGCCGCGACCGCGGCCGGGTTGACCTGTTCGCCGGGCTCCGAGCCGCCGGACCAGGCGATTGCCGCGTCGCTGGCGTAGTGGGTGAAGAAGCCGAGGGCCATCTGCGAGCGGCCGGCGTTATGCGTGCACAGGAACAGCACCATGGGTTGGCCGTGGTGAGCCTGCCCTTGGACTTTGGCCGATGCTTGCCGCCGTCGCCGGGCGAACCGTTCGGCGAGCAGTGGCAGGAAGTTGGCTGTCATGCGCGGATCTCCGGTTCAGAAGTAGTGAGACGGGGTGCGAGCGCGCTGACTCGTCGGGACAGCTCGTCCAGGGCGTTATCGAACGCCGTGTCAGTGCCGAGGCGGACCGGGTCAGGGACCGACCAATGCACGTCAGGCAAGTCTCCGAGTTCCTCGTAGGCAAGGTCGCAGACCGTGATCATCAGGTCCCCGCGGGCGCGCACCTGGTCGACGTGACGGGGCCGGACCCGATGCAGCGGCAGTCGGTGTCGACGCGCGGCGGCGACGACGCGCGGCTCGATGTGGCGGCCCGGGTGGGTGCCCGCCGAGGTAACCGGCAGGGCGCTGACGCGCCGCCACAGCGCCGCGGCGAGCTGGGAGCGGGCGGAGTTGGCGGTACACACGAACAGCACCCGCTTTGCCGCTGGTACCGGGCCAACCATCAGCCGGTCCAGCGTGCCCGGTACCAGCCGGACATAGCTGCGTCGCCGGTCACCTTCTGACCGGTGACGGGAAACCAGACCCCGGCGTTCGAGAATCTTCAGGTGGTGGGCGAGCAAGTTGGACGGCATGTTCAGCAGCGCGGCCAGCTCCGAGGGTGATGCGTCACCGACGCTCAGCAGGTCGACGATCCGGAGCCGCGCCGGATCGGCCAGCGCCGCATGCACCGCCGCCCGCCGCTCTAGCTCAGGGAGAATTCGCTCAGCAGTCATTGCCTCAATATTGACTGAGTAAATCGAGTGGGTCAACATGGCGCGGTGAACGCCTGCCTGTCACCGACGCCACACACAAACGTGTTACCGCGGCGGCTGTTCGCCGAGTTCCTCGGCACCGGACTTCTGGTCACCGTCGTGGTCGGCTCCGGGATAGCGGCGCAGCGCCTGTCACCAGCCGATGTCGGACTGCAGCTGCTGGAGAACAGCACCGCCACCGCGCTCGGCCTGACCGCGCTGATCCTGATGGTCGGGCCGGTCTCCGGGGCGCACCTCAACCCGGTCGTCTCGCTCGCCGACTGGATTCTCGGTCACCGCTCCGGCACTGGTCTGTCCGCGCGTCACCTCGCCGCCTACACGCTCGCGCAATGCGCCGGCGCCGTCGTTGGCGCCGTCCTGGCCAACCTGATGTTTGACACGCCGACCCAGCTGTCCACCAAGCACCGGGTGACCGGTGGACATCTGCTCGGCGAGCTGGTCGCCACCACCGGCCTGGTCACGCTGATCTTCGCGCTCACCCGCGCCCGCCGCGGGATGCTCGCTGCGCCCGCGGTGGGCGCCTACATCGGTGCCGCCTACTGGTTCACCAGCTCCACCGCGTTCGCCAACCCCGCCGTCACCATCGGGCGCATGTTCTCCAACACATTCTCCGGCATCGCCCCCAGCTCGGTTCCCCCCTTCGTTGCCATGCAAGTACTCGGCGCCGGGATCGCCATGGTCATCGTTTCGGCGTTGTATCCCGACGCGTCCGCCCACGCCGACGAGGTAGTCACCCCACACCCGGCCACACCGGCTGGTGGACTCCGGGCCGCAAGCGATCCAACCTCTGGCGCGGAGCGTGCGAAGTGACTCGGACCCCGACGGCGAGTTGATCACCGTTTCAAGATCAACAATACTTGCTCAAGATCACGAACTCAGCGCAGGCGAATAGGCAGGGCTAGAGCAGGCTTTGGCTGGGTGCGAATTGTTCGCCGAGGGTGACACCGTCCGGAGTGATGGTGTATTGGCGTAGGTGCTGTTGGTGGGCGCTGCCGCGGGTTTTGAGCACGGTGATCGCGCGTTTGAGTTCGGAGTCGCCGCGGAGGAATTGGAGCAGGACGACGTTGTCGGACAGGTGTGAGATCCCGTATTCGGACAGGCGGGTGACTCCGAATAGGTCTGGGACTTCCTGGGTCATGATCACGCTGATGTTGGCGCGGGCGCAGCGTTGTAGCAGGGAGTAGACGCATTCGCGGAAGCGGAGCTCGTCGGCGCATGCGGCCCGTAGGTCGCCGAGGCTGTCGATGGCGAGCCGTTGCGCTCCGGTGCGTCGCACGGTGTCGAGCAGGTCGTAGACCCATTCGTCGAGATACAGGTCGACCGGCGAGCGGTACATGAGTTCGATGCGGGGATCGTGCAGCGACCAGGAGAACCCGTGCAGGATCCGTTCGAGCTGCACCGGGTTTTCCTGGAGGGTCGCAATGACACCGGTCTCGCCGTGGTGTGCGCCGGCGAAGACGAAGTGCAGCGCGAGCAGGGTCTTGCCCACGCCTGACGGTCCGGCGAGCAGGGTCGAGGCGCCTCGGTAGTAGCCGTCGCGGAGCATCGTGTCGAGGGCAGGCACTCCGGAGGACATTCGTTCATGGGGGCCGTCGTAGCTGTCGAGCTCGATCGGGTCAGCCAGGCGCGGGAACACATTGAGTCCCTGGGGTGACAGCCGATAGGCGTGCTTGCCGGACAGGAAGCCGCTGCCGCGCAGCTTCAGAACCTGCAGGACGCGGAGTTCCCGTTCGGCGGTGCGGTCGGTGCTCAGCGACACGATGGCGTCCGCGACTGCGAACTCGGGTGCTTCCGATGTGTCGATCCCGTTGTACTCGCCGACCCAGAACGCGGTGATCGGCACCGCCGAGAGCCGACCGGCCAGATCGTGCAGGAAGCGGCGGAAGGCTCCGGCGTCGGTCGCGTAGACCTGCAGGGCTTTGAAGCTGTCGATCACCATCACGCCGGGGCGGCGCTGCTTGAGCAGGTCGGTGATGCGGGCCAGCACACCGGATAGCCCGTTCTCGTTCAACGTTTGGCCCAGGTCGTCATAGATCACGCTGGTGCCCAGCGCGGAGGCGTCGAAGTAGTCCAGAGCCTGGCCATAGCGCAGGATCTTTTCCAGCGGTTCGGACGCCGTCGACAGATACAGCGCCGGCCGATCGGTACTCGCGTTGCGGAACAGGTACTGCTGGGCGAGGATCGTCTTGCCCGCACCGGGGGGTCCGATGATCAGGGTGATGCCGTGAAGCGGCAGCCCCCCACTCAGGATCTCGTCCAGGCGATCGGAGCCGCTGGAAAGCCGGTCGCTCATGACAGCGGCGCCCCTCGACGCAGATAGGCACTAGTCCCGATCAGATCGCGCAGCGTGGAGACCAGCCGCAACGGCTCCAGCGGCTTGGTCAGGAACGCGTCAACACCGGCGTCCAACGCCTCGTCGCGCGAATCAACCGCAGACACGGCGAGGATCGGGATGGAGCCACGCGCTCGGATGGTGCGGCACAAGGCCAGACCCTCGCCGCCGGAGATCATCAGGTCGACGACGGCCACATTCAGCGGCTGAGCGTCAAGAATCCGCTCAGCCTCGGCGGCCGAGAGCACAATATGCACGGCATAGCCCTCGGTGCGCAGAAAGTAGTCCGCGAACTCGGCGGCGTAGGGATCACGCTCGGCGAGCAGGACGGCGAGTCTCCCTCCTTCACCGTCGGCCCCCGCCCGAAGGCCCGGCGGGACGCGCGTCTGCGCGACCTCACGAGTTTGCTGGGCAAGCAAGCGGTGGGCGTCGGACGGCTGCAAACCGCGCTCGATCTGCTGGCGGACGAAGCTGAGCTGATCAACCTGATCCCGGCTGTACAGTCGCCGGCCGCCGGAGCTTCGGGCAGGAACGACCTGCCCATAGCGGTCCTCCCAAGCCCGAAGCGTCTGCACAGACAAACCCAGCATCCGAGCCACCGCCCCGATGCTGTAGATGCCGGCAGCGCCCTCGCCCGCCATTCCCTCCACCTCGTCGACCTGCAAGCTGCTATCTCAAGTCCGACCGGAGAAATCTGCCTACGGCCTAATCCTAACATCTACATATACTGAACAGCTCTTGCGCTGCTCCTATATAGCTCTACACTTTCTACATGGTCTCGGGTGGATCATCCCCGCCGCCGGCGGTCGACCGGCAACCCAACCCGCCCGCCCCGCCGAATACGACCTCGATTGTGGAACCGCCCACAGACACGAGTCTGTCCACCCAGGGCGGATGCCTGCTGCGGATCAACGTCGGCCCGGCCGAAGACGGGGTGATCACGATAGCCGTGGCCGGCGAACTCGACCTAGCCACGGCGCCGCTCATTGGCGCCACCTTCAACAGGCTCAACAGTGCCCAGCGCCTCCACATGCATCTCGACCTGAGCGGCGTCAGCTTCTGCGACGCCGCCGGACTCAACGCGTTCCTCGCCGCTGACCGGCTGCTGCGCGCCAGCAGCGGCCGGCTCACCCTCATCCGCCCCAGCCCCCAGATCCGCCGGCTACTCACCATCACCAAGCTGGAGCAAATCCTCGCCATCGACTGACCCGCGCACACGAGCTGCCGTCAATGCGGGACCGCCGCAGGGTCTCGGTGTCGAAAGACCATGCCCGGGCCGCGCCGCTGAGCGTCCGCAAACCGATGCCGCGCTGGGCATGCTGGAAGACCTGCCGGCGATCAAGCTGGCGTTGGCGCACGACCTGGCGGCAACCACACCGACCAGCCACACCCTCGGCGACAGCACCACCGCCGCGAGCGGGGCGACGTGCAGCGACTTGATCAGCTGTCCATGGCGGATCAGCAGCGGTTCCGGATGACCTGCGTTGATCCAGTGCAGCGCGCCGCTGACGGTGTCCAGTTGGGCCAGCACCGCCGTGCTGAATGCTTGCCCGCCGGACGTCTGCAGTAGTACCTGATCGATCTGCTAACAAATGTCCAATTTGGAGGAGCTTCACGCTTCCAAGATCAACTGGACGAGAGGGAGCAGATGAGGAAGCAAGGGCGAAGCCGGTGACGAAGATCGAGGACTTTGCAGCCATCAAGGACGTGACGCAGCTGCTGGGATTCCGAGAGCTAGCCCGGTGCTTTCAGGGTGACCGCGTGGTGATGAACTGAAAAGTGCTCCAGGCCAACCAGGATCAGGGTTGTCTAGGCCAAGATCTGGTTGAGCGAGGAGCACCTTCAGGGTGAACAGTATCGGGTTGTATCCGCGCGTCCAGGTCGAGGCGAAGGGGTCGGGAGTCGTGTCGCAGAGCGGTGCTGTTCTGCTGGTTGAGGCGGCGCGGGCGGCCGGTCTGGGTCGGGGGCTATCGATGGCGCTGGCGCCGTGGTGCAAGCCGATGGCCCGGCATGATCCGGGCAAGGTGATCACCGATCTCGCGCTCACCCTCGCGTTGGGTGGTGACTGTCTGGCTGACATCGCGGTGCTGCGCGCCGAGCCTCGCGTGTTCGGACCGGTGGCCTCGGACTCGACGGTGTCGCGCACGATCGACGCGTTGGCCGCGGACGGACCTCGAGCTTTGAAAGCGATCGACACCGCGCGCGCCGCCGCACGGGCGAGAGTGTGGACTCTGGCTGGTGAGCACGCACCCGATCACGGTGTTCATGCCGGCCGTCCGTTGATCATCGACCTCGACGCCACGCTGATCACCGCGCACTCGGACAAGGAGCACGCGGCGCCGACGTTCAAGCGCGGGTTCGGGTTCCACCCGTTGTGGGCGTTCGTCGATCACGGCGCCGACGGGACCGGTGAGCCGCTCAGTTTCCTGCTGCGAGCGGGAAACGCCGGCTCCAACACCGCCGCTGATCACATCACCGTCGTGAAGGCCGCGCTCGCGCAGTTGCCGGGTCACCGGTCCGGGAGGCGACCTGGCCGCACGGTGTTGATCCGCGCCGACGGAGCCGGGTGCACCCACGAGTTCCTGAACTGGATGGTGTCGCAGCGGCTGTCGTACTCGGTCGGGTTCACTCTGCCCGACACCTTCGCGCAGACACTGACGACGATGCCGAAGCACGGCTGGACGCCGGCTTACGACGGTGACGGGCAGGTCCGTGACGGCGCGTGGGTCGCCGACGTCACCGGCCTGCTCGACCTGCGCTCCTGGCCGGTCGGGATGCGGGTGATCGTGCGCAAGGAACGCCCACACCCCGGCGCCCAACTGCGCATCACCGACCCGGACGGCATGCGGGTCACCGCATTCGCCACCAACACGACCCGGGGTCAGCTGGCCGACCTCGAACTGCGTCACCGCCGCCGGGCCCGCTGCGAGGACCGCATCCGCGTCGCCAAAGACACCGGCCTGACCAACCTGCCGCTGCACGAGTTCACCCAGAACCAGATCTGGTGCGCGATCGTCGCGCTCGCCGTCGAACTCACCGCCTGGCTGCAGATGCTCACTCTCGCCGGTCACGACGCACGCCGCTGGGAACCCAAACGCCTACGACTACGGCTATTCGCCATCGCTGGCCGCCTGACCCAACACGCCCGGACCCGACGCCTGCACCTATCGGCGCACGCACCCTGGGCCGGGCTGCTCGCCGACATGATCACCAGGCTCCAGACTCTCCCAGCACCCGGCTGACCACCGACCACCCCCGTCCCGACAACCAACGCCCCGGCCAGTGGAACCGGCGCCACCGAGCGACCTCGGACCAACCGTCACACCCTCACGGCACAATCACCGATCAGCGGCCCGAACAGGGCCACCGACCCACCCAACCCGAGCAGCGTGAAAGATCCGGGCTAGTTGCTCGCCGGTGTCGCCGATCTCCTCTGAGAACAACCCAAGATGGTTGGAGTAGGTCAGCATCTTCTCGAAGGTGAGCCGGGCGTCCTCCAGGCGTCCGGCGCCGGCCAACGCGTCGACGTACATGAAAGTGCACAACGAGAAGGTGCCCTCCGAGCCGCGCAGGCCGTCCGGTGAGGCACTCGGGTTATAGCGGTAAACGAGGCTGTCGGATACCAGCTCCGAATCCATGGCGCGAAGTGTGGACAGCCACATCGGGTCTTGCGGCGCGATGAAACCGACGCGAGACATGCGCAACAGCGAGGAGTCCAGCACCGTATCGTCGTAGTGCTGCACGAACGCGCCACGGTCGGCATTCCAGCCGCGTTGCATGACCTGGTCGTAGAGGGCGTCTCGCTGGGCGATCCAGCGGTCCAACGGCGCCGGACGGCCATGCTCGGTCGCGAGACGAATCGCGCGATCAAACGCCACCCAGGACATCACCCGTCCGTAGGTGAAGTCTTTCGGACCACCGCGGGTCTCCCAGATGCCAGCCTCGGGCTGGTCCCAGTTGTCAGCCAACCAGCCGAGAAGATCGCTGATCGCACTCCAGCCCGAGTGGCCGGCCTGCAGCCCGCGTCGATCCCCGAAGTAGACGCTGTCCATCGCTTCACCGAAGATGTCCAGCTGCAACTGCTCAGCGGCGCCATTACCTATCCGCACCGGGTACGACCCGCGGTAACCCTCCCAATGCTCGAGGATCTCCTCGGTCAGGTCAGCGGACCCGTCAATGCGGTACATCAGGTTCAGCGGCGTTTTCGCCCCCCTACGCTCCTGCACCCGAGCGAGCATCCACTGCGCAAACGCCCAGGGCCTCCTCGGTGAACCCCATACCCTCACTGGATGAGCCCCCGCAGCGTGCCGGACGGATTCAGCGATCACGATCACGCCGTGGTGTAAGGGTCCTGGCCCGCTTGATGGTGAAGGACGATGGCACCCGTGCTGGCCGAGGCCGTCAAGGGCGCCTGCGCCGTCACTCGTGATCGGCTACGCCGACCCTCCAATTCGTCGCCCGTCGTCGATCACGACGGTGCCGCGTTGACCCATACGGTTGATCATGCGTCGGCAGAAAGCTGCTGTGGCTCACGATGGTTACCGGCTCCCGCCGTGCTGAAGTGAGTGCGCTTCGCTGGCGCCGTCTCGACGTGATGACGGAGCCGCCCGCCGTAAAATCTGGCAGCAGTCGGGTTCGTGGAAAGGGTCTGAGCAGGACCAGGTGCGGTCACGTGGTCGGGCGGAGGGTGGTCGTGGTGACCAGGATGAGGGCGCCGAGGTGCCTGCCTCGTGAGGGTCTGGGCGGCCAAAGGGTGCGGTGACAATCAGCCGATCTGCACCGGTGCAGGGTCGGCGCTTCTGGAACGTATCCACTAGGCGCTCATCAGCGCACTCCGCAACGGGACGCCACCCGATTGGACTAGGCACCGAAGACCGACATCCGCAACACTAGGACAGTGGATCAGACGTCGATCACCGCTGCCGGCGCGATCGACACGTTCCTGGTATTGCTGATCGGTATCGGGCCGAAGATCGCGCTGGTCCCGTTCGTGGAAATCACCGCCTCCCTTGACGCGGCCACCAAGCAGCGCGTGCTGCGCAAGATGCTGACCACGGCGGCAATAGTGGCACTGGTGCTCATGGTGCTGGGCGAGCTGTTGCGGGTGTTGCTGCACTTCACGATCGGATCCCTGTCCATCGCCGGTGGCGTGATCTTGCTGGTGCTCGCGGTCTGGATGGTGCTCGGGTCGCCCGCTAACAGCAGCCAGCCCGCCGCTGGCAAGGACCCGATGCAACTTGCGCAGTACCCGTTGGCCGTGCCCTACCTGCTCAATCCGGTAGGGATCGTCGGCCTGATGACGATCTCTGCCGAAGCGAAGTCGCTCAGCGTTTTCGCCATCGCGTTGGGCATCCTCGTGTTCGTCCTGCTCCTGGATGTGGTGGTGTTCCGTTGGGCGAACCGGGTGAGTGGGAAGCTCGACGAGAGCCGCATGCTGGTCACCGAGAAGGTCTTCGGCTTCCTGATCGCGGCCATTGCCGTGCAGCTGGTCCTCGATGGCCTGGCCTCGGTCGGGGTCATCGCACCGATCCCACACTAAACCGCGCAGGCCGCTATGACGATCCGTCCGGGAAGGTCAGCACGGTCTTGATGTCATCGGGCTGTCGGGCGTACGCATCGGCCCACCGGCCGATGGGCACCTGGCGGGTAATGAGGTCGGCGAGCCAGTCTGGCTCGGCTTGGGCGACGGCTTTGGCGGCGAGTTCGTAGTGCCGGTTGGCGTGACGGAGTCCCGAACAACACTGAGTTCTGCAAGACCAGGTTGCCACCAGTTGCGCGTTTTGATGAGTCTTCACCGCCGAGCGCTGCTTGGACCTGCCGGTCGCGTGCGAGCCGCCGAGGCGTCCCTCGCGGCTGCTGGGATTGCTTAGTCGTCTATCTCGTCCCAGATCGCCTGCTCGTCGTGTTCCTCCCAGTCGGCGCCGGGCAGCGCGATGGCCCAGCTGGTCCAGGTCCCGATCGGGCGGGCTGGGGTGGTTTTGACTTTGGCGGGAACGACCATGCCGGGGGTGAGTTGTACGGGTGAGTTCAGTGGGGCTGTCGTCATCCCCCAGTGTGTCGGTGGGTCGCCGGGTCCCACCGAAAGCGATATGCCGGGTGCGAGTTCGGCGCTGAACCATAGTGCGAGCGCGTTGGCGGTTCCAGGTTCGCGGACCTGCAGCCGCGTCTCGGCCTCGTGCGCAGCCTGGGCCTGCTCGAGCGGGATCAGGTCCGTGTCCGTGGTCCACAACCGGCTCGGCTCGGAGCGCATGTCACTGGCCGTAAGGTGCCGGAAGGTGCCGGAATACAGAATCTCGTTGACGGTCTTTTCGACCAGGTCATCGAGCCGGAGGCCGTACGGGTTGTTCCGCAGGAAACTCACCATGTCCCCGAGATAGCGGTCGTGCACCAGCGCGGCCCACGCCGTGACCGAACGGGGGATCATGACTCCGCCTGGCTTGAGCCAGCGGTCACGCGCGGCGGTGACCGCACCGAGCATTCCCTCGTCGATCCCGAACCCTCCGAGCCACTCCGAGACGATCACCTCGACCCGTTCGGGCGGCTCGACGTCCAGGATGTCGCCGTGGATCACGTGCACGATCTCCTCCACCCCGTTCGCGGCGGCCAGCTGCTGCGCCAGAACGGCGACCGAGGTCTGCTCCACCGCGTAGACGTGTGCAGCACCGGCCCGCGCCGCGAACACGCTCAGGATGCCGCTGCCCGCCCCGACGTCGAGAACGACGTCGCCGGGGCGCACCACCGCATCGATCGCCCGCCGGAACGCCTCAGTGCGAACGCGGTCGCGGATCATCGTCCGGTGCACTTCGAACTCCGCGTACATCGGGTCCGGCGGGTGCTTGATCGGCGTCCGCACCCGCTCAATGTAAACGGACCGCGTGTTGGTACCTCGACGCCGGCAGCCCGCTAGGCTGTCGCCGGAGCCGTGCTCGGGGCACGTCTGCCCGTCGCGTGTGCCGCACGTCGCCGCGGCGGACGATTCACCCGTTCGGGGTGAGGACGGTTCCGACCACCCGTGGCAGGGTGGGGATCTGATCCACCATGTTCTGGGCGGACGCACCGGAAGGGGTTCTCGATGGGATTCAGGCGACGGACAAGACGGCGGGCCCTCGTAGCCGGAGCGGTCGCGGGAGGGGCAGTTGCTCACCACCGCCGCAGCAGGAACGAGGACGATCAGGCGGCTGCCGACGACCAGGCGCCCGCCGACGACGGCCAGCAGCAGGCGCAGTATGCGCCGCCTCCGGCGGACCCGGCCGACCAGATCGAACACCTCGCACAGTTGCACGCCTCGGGCGCGCTGACCGACGACGAGTTCACCGCGGCCAAGGCGAAGGCTCTCGGGTCGTGAACGCACGCCGGATCGCCAGACCACGGGAACAGAGGCTGCCATGAGCGAATCGCGTAAAGACGTGCTGGTGAAGGCGATCGAGGCCGAGGTCGGTGGCGCCTCCGTCGATCCGGGCACCCTGTTCACCGACGACGTCATCGGTTGGTCCCCGATCGCAACGGTGTCAGGGTTGACCGATCTCGCTGACCTCGCCGCCGTGCGTGACATCGCGTTTTCCAACGTCGTCATCATGTTCCGGGGACTCGACGAGGTGGGCAACAAGGCGTTCGCCGAATGGCTCATCGAAGCCAATCACACCGGGCCGCTGGTCCTCGGCGAGGATGCCGTCGTGGAGGCAACCGGACGGCACGTCGTGCTGGCCGGCGTCACCGTGGCCGACTTCCGCGGACAGAAGATCCGGTCATTCCGCACGTACTTCGACGACGTCACGCTGATCGAGCAACTTGTCGCCATCTGACCAGTCGGGGACTGTGCAGTTCCCCGTCGAGGACCACCCGAATCCGCTCGACATCGACGTCCTCGAAACGCAGATACGTCGCGAGGCCTCCGCCGCCATGGGACTCGGCGACGAACTCGACCTGGCCATCTTCGTGCGCGACGCCGGCACCGTCGTCGCCGGCATCAGCGGATGGACCTGGGGCGACTGCTGCGAGCTGCAGAACCTCTGGGTGCAGCCAACTCTTCGAGGACGCGGCCTCGCCACGCGGCTCCTCGCCGCCGCCGAAGCCGAAGCGGCGGCCCGCGGATGCTCCCAGACCGTCCACTTCACCTACGAGTTTCAAGCTCGAGCCCTCTACGAACGCAACGGCTACCAACTGGTCGGCCGAGTCGAGAACTTCCCATCCGGCACCGACGTCCTCTGGTACCGCAAGCGCCTTCAACCCACCCCAGTTCCCGCCGAGCCGGCACCCGACTAGACGCGACAACAGTTCACGCCCACGACGCGCCCTAATGGTGTGACGCAGGGATCCCCCCTACCTGATTCACGGCAAGACACGGGCCTGCTCGGTCTCGGTTCAAGGTGGCGTGGGTCTCGGGGTGGCTGCTGTCCTCCTCTTGGTCCTCAGCGTTCTTCGACCTGCTCGCGGTCCTGCTACTCGATCGCAGGTCTGATCGACGACGTGGAGCGGGGCCGGGGCGACGGATCGCGGCGGCCATGATCTCGCGGTCCTTAGATGTCGGTGGTGGTTTGGGCCTTGCCGTCTTTCACGGCGGTTTGGAGTGCGGCGTAGTCGCGTTCGTTTTGGTCGGCGTAGGTTTCGGCGAACTCGGCGATGGCCTGGTCGAATTTGGTGGAGCCGCCCATATAGGCGGCCAGCGCGACCCGGTCACCGGAGCGGGCGTGCGCCCGGGCCAGGGTCCACCCGCAGACCCGGGCGTAGACGGTCAGCCCGGCCGGCACCATGAGTTCGATGGGCATGGAGAATTTCCAGTCCCGCAGCTGACGCACATAGAAGTCCCGCTCGACCCCGTCGGCGCCGGTGGCGCGGGTCCAGCCGAGGAAGATGTCGCTTTGGGCCTGCATCAGATGCTGCCCGGCGACGACCCGCTCCCCTTGGTTGCGGTACTGGCTGCTCCCGCAGTACTCGGCCAGCACCGAGGTTTGGGCCTCCTTGGCCTGCAGGAACAGTGGTTCGATCCCGTCGCCGGCTTCCATCAGGATGATCCAGGCGCGGGTCCCGACGCTGCCGACCCCGACGACCTTGCGGGCCACCTGGATCATCGCGAACTGCTCCAGCAGATGCCGCCGATCGGACTGCAGGGTGCGCCGGTATTTGCCCAGCACGGCCCGCAGCTGCGCGTAGATCGCATCGGCCTGCACATCGGCGAACACCTCTTCGATCGGGACGATCATCGGCGGGTCGGTGATGATCTGCCGATGCCCATCGACCACGGTGGTCAGCTTGTCCTGGGCCTGCGTGCTGTCCCGGGTGTGGGCCTTGGCCACCATCTTCTGCCCGGCCTTAAACCGTTTCGCCTTGATCTGGGATTGGAACTGGTTCATGGTCTGCTGGATGTCCAGGTAGGCGTACCAGACCCCCATCAGCGACTGCTGCGCGAACTCCCGCATCGCAGTGCGGTAACCCTCGGCCGCCGCGAGCACCATCTTGCGGCAGTCCTTGGCCGGGAACCCGTTGTCCCGCCCGGCCACCGCCAAACTCGTCGCCAGCCGCTTCACATCCCACTCGAACGGGCCCGGAAGCGTCTCGTCGAAGTCGTTGACATCGAAGACCAGGCTCCGCTCCGGCGAGGCGAACGCCCCGAAATTGGACAGATGCGCGTCCCCGCACAACTGCACCCGCAGCCCCGACACCGGCGTACTGGCCAGATCCGCCGCCATCGGCAGCGCCGCCCCCCGATAGAACGTGAACGGCGACACCAGCATCCGCCCATGCCGGATCGGCACCAACTCCGGCACCCGGCTCTTGTCCTGCTCCAACAACAGCCCAACCGGATCCCGCGAGCCACTCGGCACGAACTCCGCCTGCGACTCCAACGGCGCCACCGCCCGGGCATCCTTCCCCCGCGCCACCCGATCCGCCCGACTCAACTGCCCCCCATCGCCGGCCCGCGCACCAGACCGCTTCGCCGTACGACCCTCAGCTGTCACCGTCATGCCACCCTCCGAACCCCTGCGGCCTCAACACCGCCACCGTCACGCACCACGGACCCACCCGGGTGCTGGCACCAGACAACCACGCCACCCAACCCTCCAGCCATCCCCCTCGCGGGGTGAGAAAAAGATATGCATTGCCCGGCGGATTGGATGTATCGCGGGCGCCGGTCCCGGTCGGGCTCCAGGCCGGGGGGATTTCGCCCGGTGGCCCTTCGGCAACCCTGCGATCTTCTGCTCCTCATCGGGTGACGGTGGACCTCCCGGGCTCGGTGGTGACCGTCACCGCCGCCGCGATGGCGTAGACGATCGGAGAGCGACTCACCGCTGTGAGAGGGCGATGCCATAGCAGATCTGTTCATGTCGAACTGTCGGCACGGCGTGCAGTTGCGTTGGTTTGCGCTCCTGGGGGGGCGGGTTCCTGCCCAACGGCGGGTTCAGGCTCAACGGCGGGCACGGCCGGACGGGCCGCGGACAAAGTTTGGATGGTGATGTATGCGACCACGACCGCGACGATGATGAGCGGGCCCGTGGCGATACCGGCTTTGGAAGTCAGGATAAGCGTGATGACGGTTGCTGACAGCGGGAGTTTGAGGACGGATACGGCCGTCGCGGCCATCAGCACGGCCACCGCGGGCGTCTCCGAGAACCCCGGGAGGTGCGCGGCGAGCAGCCCCCCGACCGCGCCCATGAACAAGCCCGGAAATGTTGGGCCGCCCCGGAAGTTGCCCAGCGAGATACTCCAGGCCGCGCCCTTGAACAGGAGCAGGAACGCCAGGGTGGACAGAGACACGGTGGGGCCCTGTCTGAGCACGGTGCTGAAGGCGTCCTCCCCTGAGAACAGGACAACATCCGCTGACTGGTCGGTGATCTGGGCAAACCCGATCGCGAGGCCGGCCACAGCCAAGCCGGCCGCCGGTAGCAGCAGCCACGGCTGCTTGCCGACCACACGGGCCGACAAGCGGGCGAGCTCGGTGATGGCGAAGGTGACCACCGCGGCGGCGATCGCGAGCACGATGGCCCAGCCGAAATCGGCGACGGTCAAATCCGAGAACGCGGGCAGCGTAAACGGGCTCAGCGCGTAGTCGCTGGAGCTGAGCCCGGTCCAGTTGCCCATGCCGATGAAGATGACTGAGCCGATCCCCGCAGACATCAGACCTGGCAGCAAGATCAGTGGCAGCATCTGGCCGCCAATGCCGGCGGCCTCGATCAGGATGATCGCGCCGATGACCGGCGAGCCGAAGATCGTGGCGATTGCGGCGAACGCTGCAGCGGCTGAGAGCACCGCCATGACTTGGTCGGGCGTGTCCTTCCTCACCAGCCGCACGGCCAGCATCGCCAAACCGCCGCCGAGGGCGATGAGCGGGGCCTCCGGTCCCAGCACCAGCCCCAGGCCGAGAGTGGCCAGAGCGGCAAGCAGGATGCCCGGCAGCTCGACCGGCTTGGCGGTCCCGGCCTCGATCCCCTCGTAAGGGATGTGCCCGCCGCGACCCGGCAGCCGCACGATCGCGACGGCAGCCAACCCCCCGGCCACCGCCAGCACCGGCAGCGGCCACCACCAGGGAACGGGATCCAATCCCAGCCCGGAGGGCAGGTCCTTGTAGACCTCGTTCTGAACCCAATGGACCAGTTCCAGGAAACACCACGAGGCGAACGAAACCAGCACGCCGATCAACGCGGCGAAGACGAGCAGGACCCGGTAGCTCCTCGACCGTATCAGCGCGCCCGGATTAACCGGGGGAGCAGCCGCCTCACTCATTTTGATATGCCCTTATGTCCCGGCAGTCGACATTCCGCCGGCGCCTGGCTCTCAGCGGCGAGTCCACGGACCTTCATTGGCATGTCACCCTCCGACCGAAGCGTCCTCGACACCGCCGGCCCGATACATCACACCTAGCCCCCGGTGCCGCTACCAAACAACCTCGCCACGCAGCCTCCAAGCATCCTCCTACAGGGATGACATACGGCGTTCGCCGCCGCGCAAATGGACTGCACGCCGCCCGGGGATGCGGCCAGACCGGCGATCATCCCTATCTGGCTTACTCCGACATTCTCATCAGTTGCGGCGGATCCGCGGGTCCGTACGGGCTGAAGAGGGACGCTTGCGCGCATGACAAGTCTCGGGCTTTGACAGGCGGCTGACGGACCTAGAACACCCAGCGCGAGCCGGCCCGCCCGGGGCGAGAACTGACCAGCCCAGGGCCGCACGCTTGCTAGCCTTGAGCCCTCACTACGCTGCGCGGGGAGCGGCCATGAGCGATCACCCGAACAAGGGCCTGCCGGCGGCAAAGCGAAAGCGGCTCATCTTCTGGGCGGTGCTGCGCGGTGTGGCAACTACGACGGCTCTGGTGGTTCTCTACTATGTGCTGCCGCTGGACCAGTCGTGGGATACCGGCACCGCGGTGCGCCTGCTGATCGGCTTCCTGGTCTTCGCAGGCCTCACGGTATGGCAGGTTAGGGCAATCGTTGGCTCCCGCTACCCAGCAATGCGGGCATTCGAGGCGCTGGCGTTTATCGTTCCCATCTATCTGCTGGTGTTCGCCGCCACGTTCTACATGATGGAACGAGCCTCCGCGGCGAACTTCACTCAGCCGCTGACCCGCACGGACGCACTGTATTTCAGCGTGACCGTCTTCGCGACGGTGGGCTTCGGGGACATCACGGCCAAATCCGAGACCGCTCGGGTCGTGCTCATCGTCCAGATGCTCGGCGACCTCGCGCTCCTGGGCGCAGGCGCACGGGTGCTGCTTGGGGCGGTACGCCTCGGCCAGCAAAGGAGATCCGATACCGGCGATGGCGACGTTGTTGCCACCCGGTGAACCGCTGCGTCAGCACTTGGACCTGACCGGCGCGCCTGCGCGACCGCGGCTCGTGGTGAGTTGATCTTTGTGGATGGGATTGGATCGGGGACATCCGTCGGATCTGACGGATGAGAAGCGGGCGGTGATTGGGCCGCTGGTGCCGGCGGTTTCGCTCGGGTGGCGCTGCCGGAGAAGCGCGCTCGCCGTCGGATCGTGAGGCGATCTTGTGTGGTGTGGACCGGGGTCTTCGTGGCGGCCGTTGCCGCATGACTCTCCGGCGTGGCAGACGGTGTTCTGGTATTTCAAGCAGTGGCGCGGCGATGGAACGACCGACCGGGTCCACGACGCGCTGCGGGATCGGTCCGTGACGGCGCGGGCGGGATCCGATGGCCTTGGCGGCGATCGTGGATGCTCAGTCGGTGAAGGGCGCGGATACGGTCGGCGTGGGCGCTCCCGGGTTCTGGTCGTTTCGGCGTCCGCGACTCAGGACAGGGCCTTGGCCTTGGCCTGCTGGAATTCGGCGTCGCTGATCACGCCTTTGTCATGAAGGTCGGCCAGGCGCGCGACCTCCTCGGCGGAACTGCTGCCGGTTGTGCTCGCGGCAGAGCGGATGTACTGCCGGGCCGCCTCGTCCTGCTGGCGCGCGGACTCGGCTGCGTGCTCACCCATTTTGTTGCCGCGTGCTATCAGGTAGATGAAGACGCCGAGGTAGGGCAGCACGATGACGAATATCGTCCAGAGGGCTTTGCCCCAGCCGCCGAGGTCGTCGCTGCGGAAGATGTCGGTGAACACGACGATCAGCAACCAGATCCAGATGAAGAACAGGAAGAACCACAGCATGGACCAGAGCACCTGGCCGGTTCCGAAACCATCGGCTTCGATCATTGCGACACCTCCACGTTGATGCGGCTTGCACCGCAGTCACGAATGATTGACCTGATAACTGGAGAGCTGTCCAAACCTCCGTTCACATGCGTTCGCAGTGAACCTGTCGATAGGGGAACCTAGGAACCCGCTACGGGGGCGCCTGGGCCGAAGGTGTTCATTTGCGCTCGTCGAGCACCCGCTCCGGCGCATCATCATTCACGATCATCGACGGGGGCGGATAGCGGCGAAGCAGCGGGTTCGGGCCATCGCCTGGTTGCGCGGTTGGTCAGAGGCGCGGCCGCGCTCAGCGGCGGTCGCGTCGGTCTTCGCGTCGGTCTCCGCGGTCGTCGCGTCGGTCGTCGCGGCGGTCATGGCGCCGGCCGACACCGTGGGCGGCCACGGCCGTTGTGCCCACGACGGCGGCGGTGCGGGCGACCGGACGGCCGATGACGCCGCGGCGCCCAACTCGGGCGGGTCGAAGTGACATGTCAGTTTCCCTCCTCGGCGGCCAGTTCGGCCTCCATCGATGCGGCCATCGCCTGGATCGGGATCCGGCCGCTCGCGATCAGCTGCCCCCCTGATCGGCGTGCCGCGCTGGCGAACGGCGCGGCCCAGGTGTTCTCCCAGACCAACACTCCGGCCACGCTTCCGGGCTCCATCGCCGCCGCCAGATGCTCGACATCCTCGGCGGCCAGGATCTCGGCCAGGTCCTTCTCCAGCGCGCGGAGCTCCTCCGCGGCGTCGGTCTCGTCGGCGTCGGTCTCGTCGATCTCATATGCGTCGATGGACCCGTCCGCCGCCTTCTGCAAGATCAGCAGGTCCAGCACCCGGATTGTTCCCGCGTCGGACAGGCGGACCAACTCGGCCGCCATCTCGCCGTTGAAGTTCTGCGCCCCGGGTGGGAACTCCACCACCATGTAGTCGACCGGACCGAGTTCATCGACCCGGTGTCTTCTGTACCGCCCATGTCCATCTCCTCATCTTCGCCTCGACACCTGCTCAAGCTAGTGTCGCCCGAGCGCACACCTCCGGCATCCCGTAGATCGGATGACTTGTGAGTCGCGTGGACGGCGCCGCCGCCTGGGCTCGAGTGTCCATCTCGGGCTTCCCGCGGCTAGCTCGCCAGCCGGCCTCGGCCACGGCGTCACCCGCCGATGTGCTGTCCGCCTTGGTCGCGGCAACGTCATCTGCTCCGACTCGTCCCCTTTATGGGAGAGGACACGCAGCCGCTCAGGAGGGGAGGAGCTTCTGCTCGGCGGCGGCCGCGTCCTCACGTTGCCTCTCGCTCTGCCGCCAGCTGGCCCAGACGGGCGAGAACACAGCACAGACCAGCGACATCGTGATCATGATGAAGAGCCAGCCGATCATCGTGATCACCACCCCGAACGAGCCGAAAGCCTTCCCGTTCGCGTTCAAGGTCGCTGGCAGAAAGAAGGGCGTGGCGGCGGTTGCGCCGCCGAGGACGACGGTCGCGAGCAGCGCACCGGGGAGCAGGGCGCGCAAAGCGATCATTCGGTGCAGCAGGAAGCGCGGCACCCAGAGCCAGAAGACCGTCGACCCCAGAAGCCAGACGGGCACGAGGACGAGCCAGCCGGAATCGCGGAGCTCTGTGCCGGCGACGACGACGAGCGCGAGAGCACCGGTGAAGACGAAGAAGAAGATCACGAACAGCGCCTGGTCGGCCGCCGACCCGACCTTGATCCCCCAGGCACGGGCGTAGACGTCCTGGTAGATCTGACCGATTCCGATCCCCCACAGGAGAGCACTCACCAACACCGTGATGCTCGCCGCGAGCTTGTTCGCAGAGGCGCTGCCGAAGGTGTCCTGGACGAGGCTGGCGGTGGAGCCGGTCAGCTTCAGGTGAGAGATCAGATCTGCGACGAAGGCGTTCGTGTCGCTCCCCGAGGAGTGGAACACGGCGACGGCGACCAGCGCGGCCGGCAAGACCGACAGCGTCGAATACACGGTCACCGCGCAGCCCGAGTTGCGGCTGGCCACGAAGTAGGCCTGGAACCACTGCAGCGTGAGCCGGCCCAAACGGGTGTCGGCGCGGCCGCGGAGCCAATTCTGTACCGCCCTGATACGACCGCCTGTTCCGGCTGGAATTTGATCAGGTTCTGGCCCTGCGCCGCTGGAATCCAACCCTCCGCCGCCCCTTCAAGCTTTCAGTTCGCTGTCCGCCGCAGCTTGGGTGCAGCTTCGACGCTGACGCCGCAGGTAGTAGGGCGCATCATCCCATAGGGACGAGTCGCCCGCTGCCCTATAACCTTGGGCACTCCGGGAGTCAGGTTGCCGGGACGGCGCCATTGGCGAACGGTTCCCCAGTCGCCGGATTCTGCCGCCAGATCCGCAGCCGCGAGTACCGCGTGCTGCTCGTGCTCGCAGGCCTTAGCCCGGATGCACCGCGTTGATGCGTCTGATCGGCGAGTCGTAGAGCGAGAATGCCCTTGCGTGGCAGGAGAATTGATCATGTCTAGGGATCCGTTCACACTGTCACGAAGGGCATCTCGTCGATGCAACTATCTCATGCGATGCCGGTGCGGTCGGCGGTGTTCGATGATCCGAATCTCGTGTCGGCGGCGGGGTTGGTTCCGGCGGTGGCTTTGGCGCAGCGGGCTGGGTTGAGCGAGCTGGCCGCTGGCCAGCTGTCGGTGCCGGGCGGTGCTGGCGTCGCGGCCGGGACGAAGGTGTCCGTCCTGGTCGCGGGCATGGTCGCCGGTGCGGACTCGATCGCCGATATGGATCTGCTGCGCCATGGCGGGATGGGTCGGTTGTTCGTCGGGGTCCGAGCTCCGTCGACGTTGGGCACGTTCTTGCGGGCGTTCCGCTTCGGTCATGTCCGCCAGCTCGACGCGGTCGCCGCCCGGTTCATCGCTGGGCTGGCTCGGCGCAGTCCGCTGATCGCCGCGGCGAGCCGATCGCTTATGTCGATGTCGATGACACGGTCCGCGCGACCTACGGCTACGCCAAGCAGGGCGCCGGGTACGGCTACTCCGGCGTCAAAGGCCTCAACGCGCTGCTGGCGACGGTGTCCACACCGTCGTCGGCCCCGGTGATCGTCGCGACCCGGTTGCGCAAGGGATCGGCGAACTCCGCCCGCGGCGCCGCCCGGCTGGTCGCCGACGCGATCAAGACCACCCGATCCTGCGGCGTGACCGGGCTGGTCATGCTCCGCGCCGACTCGGCGTCTACGGCCACGACGTGATCGCCGCCGCCCGCCGACACAAGGCCTGTTTCTCGATCACCGCCCGCAAGGACCGGCCGTCACCGCGGCGATCGCCTCGATCGACGAGGATGCCTGGACGACGATCCGCTACCCGCGAGCGATCTTCGACGAACAGCTCAGCAGTGGGTCAGTGACGCCGAGGTCGCCGAGGTGCCGTTCACCGCGTTCGTCTCCCGCCCGCAAGCACAGCACATCACCGCTCGGCTGATCGTGCGCCGGGTCCGTGACGCCAACCCTGACCACGTCACCGTGAACGCGCAGGGCGAGCTGTTCCCCGCCTGGCGCCACCACGCCGTGTTCACCGACTCGCCCCTGCCGATGCTCGCCGCCGAGGCCGACCACCGCCGCCACGCGATCATCGAGCAGGTCATCGCCGACCTGAAGAACCGGCCGCTCGCGCATCTGCCCTCCGGGCAGCTTCATCGCCAACTCGGCCTGGCTGGTGCTCGCCGCGATGGCGTTCAACCTCACCCGCGCCGCCGGCGCGCTCGCCTCGAGCTTCCACGCCAAGGCCACCACCGCGCACGATCCGCACCCAGCTGATCAACGTCGCCGCGCGCATCACCCGCTCCGCCCGACGCACCACCCTGCGGCTACCGCCCGAACTGGCCCTGGGCCGCCGCCTGGCACCAGCTGTTCACCGCCGCGACCGGACCACCAGCAGCCGTCTGACCCGTCCACCGCCGCAAGGCCCGACCGCAGACAGCCGGTGGATACGCCGAGCAGATCGGCGAACCAACGACGACCTCAACCGCGACCAGCCCATCCAAGATCAAACATGTCGGTCAGCGCTCAACGCGGTGCATCCGGGCTTAGTCGGACTGCTGGTAACCAGGCCGGCTACGCGCGTTGCTGCAGTGGTGTCTGCTTGGCCTCGTCTTGGTTGTTGGTCTCGGGTTGCCGCTCGTCTGGGTCCCGTACATGCGCTGCCGGTTCAGCGCAGTGCACCTGTCACTGGTGATCGCGATGAATCTGTTCGTCGCCGTGATCCCACTGCTGATTCTGGGTTATGCAATTCTCGAGGCGTTTAATCCACATCGGAGCTTCGGAACCGTCCTTGTTCACGCGTTTCATCTGACCGACAGCACCGCACAGACAGTCGAGGATACGTTCAGCACTGCAAGCTCGGGGCGGAACACCGCGTTGAGCATCAGCATCATCTCGCTGTTGATCACTGGCTTCGATATCAGCGCAACGGTGCAGCTTGCATACACCCGCGCATTCGGCGTTACTCCGCTTAGGGGCTGCACAAGTACCTTCGCGGGGCGACCTGGTTAGTTGTGTTGCTGACCGTCACCGGCGGGGAACTGGCGATTCGCTATCTGATCGTCGGCCGTCCGGTCTGGTTTCTCCTACTCGTCGTCCCACTGTCTCTCCTGCTTCAATTCGGCTTTTTCATCGTGACGCCCCGCTTGCTACTCGACCTACCCTTCGGCTGGCGGGATCTAGCGCCCGGTGCGGCCGTCGCCACAGGCGTTTCGATCCTGATCGGCGCTGTCTCCTCGTTCGAGCTACACCGCTGGCTACGGGCATACGGACACGCCTACGGAGGCTTTGGCATCGCCCTGGGGCTCGTCGCCTACGTCGGCCTGCTCGCCCTGTTCTGGGTCTGGGTGGCAACCGTAATGGGCGTGTACTGGGAACGGAAAGCAGGATCCGCGGCCGTCGCCGCGCATGAACTGTCCGCGGATATCGCCGGGTCGTAACGCACCGCTTCGAGTATCAGCCCTTTGTCTCAGCCGGTGGCCGGTTGTCGGCGGGGGGAATGGGCCCGGGCGACCGCGCTGCGGCCGAGGCGGCCTCGGCGCCCCACCCGATCGTGCCGTTCGTCGCTGGGGCGGAGTCGCCCCGCGCTGAGGCCCTCCAGCTACGAGACGAATCACCCCTGGCGGGTGGCGCGCTCGACGTGCGCGGCTGCTCTGCTTGCGAGCGAGGCGATGGGGAGTATCGAACCATCCCCGAACCCGGAGGAGTGACATGAGCGGGCCTGATCGCACGAAGATCCCGATCCGGCGCCCGGAGTTCCGCGGCACCCTGGCCCGCACTCTGGGCGGTTCCGAGCCGGACTGGACCCAGATCGACCACGTCCACCCGCCGGCCGGCGCGCCCAACGTGCTAGTCGTGTTGATCGACGACGCCGGCTTCGGCAACCCGAGCACGTTCGGCGGCCCGATCGAGACGCCGAGCTACTCGCGGATGGCCGAACGCGGGCTGCGATACAACCGCTTCCACGTGACGGCGCTGTGCTCGCCGACCCGGGCCGCCCTGCTGACCGGTCGCAACAGCCACACGGTCGGATTCGGCTCCATCGGCGAGTTCTCGAACGGCTTCCCCGGCTACACGGCACTGCTGCCGCGGGATTGTGCGCCGCTACCCCGGATCCTGCAGGAGAACGGCTACAGCACCGCAGCGATCGGCAAGTGGCACCTGACACCGGACGGGCAGCAGGGCGCGGCCGGGCCGTTCGACCGCTGGCCGAACGCGTGGGGCTTCGACTACTTCTACGGGATCCTGGGCGGCGGCAGCAGCCAGTGGGATCCCTGCCTGGCCGAGAACCAGAAGATCATCGGCACAGACTCCGACTACTACGACCGGGACAACCCGTATTACTTCCCGGACGCGATGGCTGACCGGACGATCCAGTGGCTACACGGCGTGCGGGCGCAGGACGCGACCAAGCCGTTCTTCGTGTACTACTCGACCGGGTGCAGCCACGCGCCGCACCACGTCTCGAACACCTGGGCCGACAAGTACAAGGGTCGGTTCGACGAGGGTTGGGACCGCTTGCGCGAGGAGGTCTTCGCCCGGCAGCGGCAGCTCGGCGTCGTGCCGCCCGACGCCGAGCTCACGCCCCGGAATGAGGCGTTCCCGGCGTGGGACGACATGTCGGACCGGCTCAAGGCCTACTACGCCCGGCAGATGGAGGTGTACGCCGGCTACTCGGAGAACGCCGATCACAATGCCGGCCGCGTGATCGAGGCGATCGAGGAGCTAGGCGAGCTGGACAACACGTTGGTGATCTGGATCTGGGGTGACAACGGCGCGAGCATGGAGGGCTCGCTGACCGGCTCGTTCAACGAGCTCACCATGCAGAACGGCATCCCGCTAACCGACGAGATGCAGATGCAGCTGGCCGAGCGGTACGGGGGGTTGGAGGCCTGGGGCGGGGCGATGATGGACCCGCACTACTCGGCGGCCTGGGGGTGGGCCGGCAACACACCGTTCCAGTGGGGCAAACAGATGGGCTCGCACCTGGGCGGTACGCGCGACCCAATGGTCGTGCACTGGCCGGCCCGTATCACCGAGGCCGGTGGGCTGCGGTCGCAGTTCACGCATGTCACCGACCTCATGCCGACGATCCTCGACGTGTGCGGCATCCCGGCGCCCGACGAGGTCGACGGCATCGCACAGGAGCCGATGCACGGCTCGACGTTCGCCGACTCGTTCACCGATGGGAGTGCGCCCGAGCGGCACACTCAGCAGTACTTCGAGAGCGTCGGCAACCGGGCCATGTACAAGGATGGCTGGTGGCTGGCGATGCGCACCGAGCGCATCCCCTGGGTGCTGACCCCCGGCGCGCTCGAGCCGTACGCGCCGGGTGTGTGGAACCCCGACGACGACCCGGTCGAGCTCTACTACCTACCTGACGATTTCAGCCAGGCCCATGACCTTGCATCGGAGCACCCCGACAAGGTCGAGGAGCTGCGGGCGCTGTTCTGGTCCGAGGCGGAGAGATACTTCGTGCTGCCACTCCTGGCCCCGCTCGGGGTGTTCTTCGGGATGGTTCCTCCGCTGCCGGAGGTCTCGACGTTCGAGTTCCGCGGCGACGTCGAGAACATCATGCCGGGGATGATCCCGCGGATCTACAACCATTCGTACACGATCAGCGCCGACCTGGTCGTCCCCGAGGGCGGTGCGCAAGGTGTGATCGTGGCGAACGCCGACCACCTCGGCGGGTTCTCGCTCTGGGTCGACAGCGGGCGGCTCACCCACACCTACTCGATGATGGGCGTCTCCGTCTTCCGCCAGCAGGCCGACGAGCCGCTACCGAGCGGCGAGGTGACCGTCCGGATGGAGTTCGCCGCCGACGCGCCCCGGCCCGCCACCGGCGGCGACGTCACGCTATACGTGAACGACAGACCCGTCGGCAAGGGGCGAATGGACCATACGGTCCCAGTCCGGTTCTCCGGCTACGCCGCCATGGACATCGGACGTGACAACGGCGGGGTCGTCGACCTGAGCTACGACGACCGCAAGCCGTTCCCCTTCACCGGGACGGTCAAGAAGGTCATCTTCGACATCAAGACGCACCACATGCAGGACGACGAGCACGAGTTGCACCTGGCGGAACGGCACGGCCACACCGTTCACGCAGTCTCGGCCTGAGCCGGTTCGACGCAGGAGGAAGGGTGCAGATGGCATTCGACGACGAAACCATCGACGTCCTCATCGGCGGCTACCTGTCCAGGGACGCCGCGATGGAGGACTACGAGTCCGTCCTCGGCTGCGGCGGCCACCTGCACGGCGCGGTCGTCGTCAGCAAGGACCTCGAGGGCAACCTAGCCGTCGAACAGACCGACCACCTGGTCCGCAAGGGCGCGGCTGGCCTCGGCGCCATCGGGTTCGCGGTCGGCCTGTTCGCGCCACCGCTGCTCGCGGCGACCGCGGTCGGCGCCGCCATCGGAGCGGGGGCCGGCAAACTGCTCCACAATCGCACCGCCGCGAAGCTGCAGGAGCAGGCCGGGGCGACGATCCCGATCGGGGGCGCCGGACTGATCCTGGCCTACCCGCATTCCGCAGCAGAGCAGGTCGAGGCCGCCGTGACGCGGGCCGTCTCCCGCGTCGTCGGTGAGGCGGAAGGCAACCACGTCCGGGCACTCAAGGGCGCCATCGCCGACGCCCAGGCCAAGTTGGCGCAATCCCAGGACTGACGTTCTGCCCCTCGCTTCGCCGGTCCACGGCACCGACCGTCGACCTCGTCTCAGCCGAGAAGTCATCGAGGGTGTCCGACCCAGGCTCAGGTCGCACCCTGTACGAGCGAACATACATGCCGGACATCCTCCGGGATCCCACCATTCGCGGCGGCCCGGAACAGTATCAGCCGGATCCCAGCGGCCCTGCGAGCCATGGCTCTTCGTCTTGCGGGAAGACGCTGAGAACTACGCGGTACCTGAGCCGCGAGAACTGGCAAATCGTCCAGCCTGGAAATTCGCGTACTTACTTGAGATAACGTGCCTTCGCCAAGCTCCATAGGATCGAAAGCCTCGGCGAAGACACCCGAAGCAGGGCTTAAGTCAGAGGCATACGTCACGCATGACGCAGGTCTCGCACTGTTGCCTCTCTTTACCGGCGACGACTGCAGACGAGCGCGTCTACCCGACCAGCGACGCGGCGCACACCCAAAATCGCCGTCGGATTTTTTGCATTTTACTATTCAATGACGACCGTCACTATTAAGTAATTGTCAGTTCTTTACTTAATACCGGTACGTATGCTACCAATTGGGTAGCGGCAAAAACGCGGTAAAGGTATACCAGGAATTGCATTGTTGGTTGTTATTGAGTGGTATTGGGAAATGCACGGCGGAATGAAGGTGTATCGGGGGGTCGGCGGCCGATGCCCGCAACTACCTGGAGGCGGTCCGGTCGCGGGCGGATGACTACTACCTGGCGGAGGGGACCAGCGGGGCGCGCCGGCTTGCCGCCGGCCCGGAAGGGCCGGTGCTCGAGCTGGAGGCGTTGCCGGGTGACGCCTACGAAGGCGTGGGTGGCCCGCCTCGACCCGGACAGCGCTAGCCGGCGCGGGCGGCTGCGCGCCGACGCCGCTGGGGTGCGGTTCGTTGAGGTCGTGATCAACGGACCCAAGTCCTGGTCAGCAGCCGAACTTCACGACGACGTCGCCGTCGCGTACGGGGCCGCGCAAAGGCCGCGCTGCAGAGCAGATCATCGGCTGGCCTGGCCAGCACGCAACCGCGCGAGACCGATCCCCTCAGCGAGGTAGCCCCGGTTATTCACGTCGCTCGGTGTGATCATCTCGCGATCGCGTGTTGATCTTCGGGGTGGAGTTGGTTGGCCCGGATGTGCGTGATCGCCCGGCCTGTCGGGTGCCGGGTCGTCCGTTCGGTTCGTCGGTGCGGATGGTGTGGGTCAGGTCGCGGGGACGGGTAGTGCACGCAGCCGCGCGAAGGCGTGGGCGAGGGCGAGCGCCCAGCGCCAGGTGCGGTCGATCTTGAGCTCGGAGTTTGCGTCCGCCGCGGATCAGGCGGGCGGCGACGTGCAGCAGTCGGTAGCGCAGCTTCTTCGGTTCGGCTTTGGCCAGTGCGGGGTCGTCGTGCAGCAGGATGGTTTGGGTCCAGGCGAGCAGGTCGATCGCGGTCAGCGCGCAGGTGAGCCAGGCGGCGTTGATCGCGAACTGCCGAGACGGGAATCGGCCCAGGCCGGTGTCCTTGCCGCATCGGATGCGGTCTTCGACGCGGGCGTGGGTGCGGTGGCGGGCGTCGAGCCAGGCGTGCTGCCCGGTGCGGGTGTCGGTGGCGAAGCAGGTGTAGCGCCAGCCGTCGCGGTGCTCGATCAGGTCCAGCTGCGCGCCGGGGTGGGGCCGTTCGCGGCGCACGATGATGCGCATGCCGGGCGGGTAGTCGGCGAACATCGCCGCCGGCAGGGCGCCGGTCAGCTCGGCCACCGCGGCCGACTCGCGCGGGTCGCCGTCGATGTCGACCGCGGGCGTCCAGGCCTGTGTCGGGCAGCGCGGCGATGGCGGTGTGCTCGCGGTCGGTGACGGCCCAGCCGATGGAGAATTCGCTGTGCACGTCGCGGTCCCGCAATGTTCTGATGTGGGCGAGGAACGCCTTGGATGCGCCGGCGCCGTCGGCGCGGACCAGGATCGGGTAGCCGTGGCGATACTCGTCCGGGATCTGCGCCAACGCTGCATCGAGCAGCGCGATGTGGTCGGCGGCGGTGTTGTCGGGTAGCCCCGGCGCGTTACCGCGCCGGGGCCCCCTCAGAACCGGACGTGCGACTTTCACCGCATCCGGCTCAAGCAAGCCCCTGGGGCGTTCGGGTTGGTTGCAGTGCCGTCCTGCGAGCGGTGACGACTTGTTGCCGCGCGCAGTGGGCGTGTATCAGCTGCCGTGCGGTGTCGTCCGTCGGGCTGTCGGGCGCGGCGATCGCCGTGCGGCGAATCGCCTTGCGCACGACCTTCAGCCATTGCTCCCACTCATCAGGGTGCTGCGGCGGGTGGTCTGCATCGAGCAGTAGCCCGCCGCAGCCTGGGCAGCGTCCCTGCTGTTTGTGGAGCAGTCGCAGCAAGAACGTGCCGAGCGGTGGCTGATCACGACGTCGCCGTCGAGCCCAGTAGTCAGACAGGTCCGGGTCGTCGACGGAGGCGCGGTGTTTGACCAGCCGGTGACGGACGATCGGCGTCCAGGAGAACTTGACCAGATAGCGGCCGCTGTTGCGGTCGCCGAACACCCAGCGGTCCTTCCGGGACGGATGGAACGCGGCGAAGTACCGGGCCTTGACCCAGCGCTTGCCTTTGTTCGGATGCGCCCGCCGCGCCCACCGGTAGGTGAGCACCCACACGTAGTGATCCAGGGCGGAGAAGATCTCCTTGGACACGACGGTGCGATAGTAGGCGGCCCAGCCCCGGATGATGGGGTTGAGCCTGGTGATCACCGCTTCGGCGTTGGCCCCATGCAGGTCCTTGACCTCGGCGGCGAGCCTGCGGCGGATGCGGCGCACGGCTTCCTTGCTGGGTTTGATCAGGAGTTTGCCGTTTGGGTAGCGGCGGATGTTGAACCCGAGGAATTCGAAGCCGTCTTCGAGGGTGACCACACGTGTCTTGTCCTCGTTGAAGGCCAGCCCTCGCGGTGCCAACCAGTCGCCCAGGCTGTCCTTGACCTGGTGCGCCTGCTCCGCACTGACGCAGAACGCGACGAGGTCGTCGGCATACCTCACCACCACCGGCGTTCCGGGAACTGCCCGGCCCGACGTGCGCATGCCGTCGGGCGTGTACCGGGCTCCGGCTGCTGTCTCCAGCCCATGCAAGGCCACGTTCAGGAGCACGGGGCTGATCACGCCACCCTGAGGGGTTCCCTCTTCGGTGGCGGTGAACCGGCCTTGTTCGACCACGCCTGCCCGCAGCCATCCGGCGACTTCTTCCCTGGCGGGGAAGCTGCCGAGCAGTTGGAGTAGGTGCTCGTGGTCGATCCGGTCGAACGCCGCTGCCAGGTCGGCGTCAAGGATCGTCCGGCGGTGCGTGTTGCGACCCGCCACCGTCGTGAAGATCGCCTCGATCGCGTCATGGCAGCCACGGCCGGGGCGGAAGCCGTAGGACTTCGCCTCGAACCGTGCCTCCCACTCCGGTTCCAGCGCGTTGAGGACCACGGCTTGCCGTGCCCTATCGCGCATGACGGGAATACCGAGCGGGCGGCGTTTCCCCATGGCGCCCTTCTTCGGGATATACACCCGCTTGACCGGCAACGCCGACGGTTGACCGGTGCAGCCGCAGACCGCCTCAGCCAACTCGGCCTTCAGCGACGGCAGCGGCACGATCGCCTCGTCGACGCCGGCCGTCAAGCGACCAGCGTTGATCTCCGTCACCCGACGCACGCTCAGCAGCGCGTTGGACCGGGACCGGAGCATCAACTTCTGCAGATTGCGGACCTTACGAAGGTCCTGATCCCTTGCCGCCGTGAAGATGCGCTGCCGCAGTCGCCGTACGTCGTCCTCGACCTGCCGCCAATCAATCGACGACCAGTCGATGGGCACGTCCCCCGGTCCGTTCACCACACCGTCGGCGGCCGTCGTGGCAGACGCCACCGCGGGCACGCTCGTCGTCATGATGCCTAACTTGTCCTTCGGCTCCGGCGCTACCTGCATCGAGTCCTCACGGGCTCACCTGGCCACGTCAGCGCCCTTTCGGGCCGGGCAGCTGCCCGTATCCGGCCGGTTATCCGAGGCCCTCGCGATAGAGGATCGCGCGGTTCGGGCTCGGTTTCCCGTCGCCTTTCGGCGCACCGGCATTCGCTTCTTAGCCATCCTTTCCCGCTGGAGGATCGACCTTCCTCACGGTCGGCCCACCGGGCACTAACGCCCGGACCCCAACGGGGTTTCCACGTTCCGCACATGTGAGACGCGACCGGGGTGGGTGCCCTCTATGCCCCGGGGACGGTGGTGTCCTCCCGGTCGGCGGTTCAGCAGACCGACCGGCACCCGCCGCTTTCCAGCGGCCAGTCCCTGCACCTCGCTACCGCATCCGCCTGCGAGGCCCAAACGTGACGAGGCTTCCAACGAGGGTTCACTCACGTTCACCCGTCCGGCCTTCCCCTTGCCTGTGACCCGCGGACGGCACGCAGACCCTCGGGCGTCTTCCCTGAGCTTCGCACCCCGCCGTTACCAGCGACGCACGTCAGGGCGGGGACAGGTCCCTGGACACTGACCCGGGATCACACCGTCGACATCAGCCGACCTCCAATCGATGAACCCACTCACCATGTGCGACCTCGTGTCGCACGGAGCCGGCGTTGCCCGGCCGCAGCATCCCGGCCAGCGCCTCGTTGCTGTTGTCGCAGAACGCCAGCACCGGGTGATAGCCATAGGAATGCTTGAACGTCGCCGCGGTGCGTTCCTTCTCCGAGTGCGTGACCACGATGGTCGCGTCGTCGTCGATCACCAGCACCGGTCGACCCGTCGCCGTCGAGCAGCGGCATGCCGGCGACCAGCGACGCCGGCAACGCGTGCCCGGTCTGCTCGGCCCGCTGCGCCCACGCCACCGCACGAGCCGCCGCCCGGGCCTGCGCGATCTCGTCCAGATCGGCGTCGTGATCGAGTTCAGCACCCGCCAGCAGGTCGAGTCCGAGGCCACCGGACCGAACACCGCGGCCTGGTCGGCCAGCGTCGCGATGTCGCTGATGCACTCACCACCGTCGGCGAGCATCACCGCCACATCGGTCAGCACCCGGCCGGGATCATGCGCGGTCTGCGGCGCCGGACGGTGCGCGAACACCGCCGACAGCTGCGCCGTCAGCGTGGTCTGGTCAGCCAGATCCGCGATCAGCCGCGACCCCGGCATGCGACACGACACCGGTTCCATCAGCGGACACCTCGACCGGCGGGCGAGTACGAGTAGCGTGCACGTGGAAGGTGCCTTCCTGTCCGGAGTTCAGAGTCTTCGACAAACTCAGAATCCCGTACAGGCAAGGCACTTTCGATCATCTACACGTCGACACCAACACTTGATCTTGAAGAGTCGGGGTTAGTAATGAATCAGGTATTTGGTGAGGTAGATGACCTGCGAACAACGACCAATTACTCAACTATCCTCGAAGACCTCCAGGCTCAAATAACGGCGCAGCTGCGGCCGCTATCTGATCCCGACCTGACTGAGCTCGGCGCTTCTTGGACCACCCTATTGAATATTTCTTCCAAAGAATTGGGGGAGAGCCTTACTGGTCATCTCATGCGAGAAATCGTGACTCGAGGTGCTCACGAGGACCATTAACTCCTCTCGGCAATCAACTTAGTCACGACGTTATGCAGTTACAATTTCAGAGAGTCGATGCAAAGCTTAGTGTCCTTACTCGCACCGTCAAGGACGCCTTAGCACGCGATCGACACGTGGGGCCCAAACCATTTCTGCACGATGCTACTGGGAGCGCTTTATCCAGTTTGAGTAGGCAAGATATAGATTCCGGTACAAAGTTTATAGAAGAGGAGCTGCCCGCGTTAGTTCAGCACACGAGCGGCCAAGCCAGACCTACTGTTATGTTCATTGACGTTGACGATCTGACCGTTATCAATCGGAAGTTCGGGTCGGGTGTTGGTGATGCCGTCTTGGATGGCGCGTACCAGCTGCTCGTGCATCGCTACCCCGAGAGCGTCAGATTTCGCGGCAGATGCGGGGACGACACCTTTTACTCCGTACTCTCCGACGTAGATTACGCCGAGAGATACGGCGAGGGTGTGCGGGATGACGTGCGAAACTACCCGTGGCGGCTGATAACGCCCGAACTTTACGTCACCTGCACTATCGGTTATGCGTCCTTCAACTTCCAAGAGGATCCGTATGAATGGCTCACTCGCGCAATCATGGGAATGCTGCACGGTAAGCATAGCGGAGGAGATATTGTTCAAATAGGTCCACAATTCTCGGGTAAATCCTTCAAAAGCACCGTCAGGGAGGACGTCCGGGATCGCTCTATCGGGCAAGAACCGTTTGCCTTGCGGAATTTCTTCTCCTAACAATTTCTTCAGCCGAGCACAAACAACGATATCACGGCCGGTTAGCGCGGCTTTCGTGCCCCCAGCGCAACGGGAGGAGACCTCTTGACGTAGGGCGGGTGATTTGCTGTTCGTGTCCGTCGTCGCATGCCAGTGTGAATCCGGTCCTGGTAACTGCCAAGAGGTCACGGCAGCAGACTGGCGGCTCGGTCTGGAACGCGTCGGGTCGGAGCCCAGCGTCAGGTGCTGTGGTCGCCTCATGCTGACTGCTCGTCTGAGAACAACTGCATCTGATTTGGATCAATCTCAACCACTAATGGGCCCGGGCCCTTGCCATCTCCTCGTCTCCAGGAAAGTTGATCGAGGCTCCACTCGGCGTCGCCGAAGAGGACGCCGAGGCGTACGACCATACGAAGTTGTCCGTGGACCGTCACCCGTCCGGGGAAGGTAGGGGGGAGCACTCGCCAGTCATCTTCGATGCTTGTGCCTTCGGCGAGTTCAGCCTCAAATTCGATGACTTCGCCGACGTCGTATTCGACGAGGACGACGCCATCCGGGCCGATCTTGGACCCGACGTTCTCGATCGAGCCGTCCCAATCGACCTCGATGATCTCGACCGAGTAGGGGGAAACGGTAGAAGCCGAGGTCCTGGGCATCAGGTTCCAACTCCGCTTGGAAGTCAGACTGTAGAAACCATTCGAAGAACTCCGCATCGCGACTATGGGCGACCGCATCGTCCAGATTGGCCACGGACCACGGTAGACGACCGAGTAGCCAGCTTCCGAAGTCACGTACGAGTTGGACAGTTCCGGGCAACTGGACAACCTCAGCTGCGAGCGGTTCGGCCAACGTGTCAGCGCTCGCGAAGGCCCTATCCTGTGAGACGAGCACGACGTCTTGTCCGGAGCGTGCAAGCGTAAGGACGTCAGCCCAAACGAGCGAGTCGCGGTATCCACTGCCGCGGTTGTCGAACGGTGATATGCGGTTCACGGCACGATCAACTAGCTGTTCGTGTGAGACATTGGGCCATTGCAGCGGTGTGATGGCTAGCACCTCGTCGAACCGCTCGAGCAGGAACGACCGATAGTCGAAGTTCCCCGCCAGCGTTACTTGGGACGGCAGACCGAGCCGTTCCAGCTTGCGCACGGCGCTGTTCAGCGAGGTGCGAGCCTCCTCGACCTCTCGGGCATGATTTGCGGCGACCTCCTCAATGACCACTGCCGGGATGTATACCTGGATAGGTGGGTAGAAATGTCTATAGCGGAGGAGTTGGAATCGAAGGCCCGTGCATAACCAATCGCGCTGCAACTCGTTCGTGTCAAGTACGACGACGGTCACGGCTTCAGACTAACGACGGGGGCCGACGATGCGCCGATCCGGTGCCTACAGGTGATCTACGTACTCATGCCCGGCACGTACCCGTCGCAGCCGCCGCGTTGGCCGCCAGCAGATCCTGCGATCACCGCAACGACGCGTTGTCGAAACGCATAGGTCGTAGGCTCGATCCACGCGGGCACATCTTTTCGGCGGCTCCTATTTGGCCGGGCGCTGTAAACGACTGCCGAGAATTCCGCCGCGTTCCGATCTGCGGCGCCGACCCACGCTGCGTAGACGCGCAGGGTTGTTGCGCCGCCGCCGGCGTGACCGAGCCGGCCGGCTACGGTGCGGAGGTCGACGCCGGCGGTGAGCAGCTTGGTGGCTGAGTAGTGTCGGAGTGCGTGCAGGTGGCTGTCGATGCCTAATCGGGCGCACATGCGCGTGTAGCGGTGCGTCACCGTGTCCGGGTGGTAGGGCCGGTCGCGCGTCGGCTCGTTCGAGAATAGGAACGCCCGACTGCTTGGAGCCGCACCGACTGAACGCATTGTCTCGACGTATCGGTCGTTGTGAGCCTGCAGTACCTCGACCGTCGCGGTGTCGAGTGACACGCGTCGTATGCGATGAGTCTTGGTCGTCTTCTCGATGCCGCGGCCGTTGATCCACACGTAGTTTCGGCGAACGTCGACGATGCCGTCGACCAGGTCGATGTCGTCCCAGCGCAGCGCGAGCAGCTCGGCGCGGCGCATGCCGGTGACGAGGGTGAGCCAGACGAACGTGCCCCAGTCATCGTCCTCTTCCCAGGCGTCAGCGAGTATGCGCGCCGCCTCCTCGGCTGACGGAGGATCCGGCTCCGGGACGGGAAGGCGTGGCTTCTTCGCGATCTTCGCCGGGTTGGACTTGATCCAGTCCCAGCGCACCGCGGCGCCGAGCGCTGAACTGATCGCGATGTGGATCTGGCGGATGCTGGAGGCCGACAGCGGCCGACAGGTGTGCGGCGGGCACTCGACCACGACGCACTTCGCGGTGTCGCAGTCATGCTCGCGTACAGCGTTCGCCGAGGGTCGGCCTGGCGGACGCCGATGCCGAACCTCCCGACACTCGTGTGGGCCATGGACCCGGTGGTCAACCGCCAGCCGTCCGTTGCATCGGTCGCGGCACCGGCGCAGCTGCGCATAGAACTCCTCGAGCAGTTGCACGTTGACCTTGCCGATCGGCACATCGGCGAGCGCATTCCTGCCGGGTCGACCCGGCGGCGCCGTCCTCACATACCGGCGCGTGTACATCTCGTAGCTGCGGCGCGTGTTCTCCTCGACGTCGTGCACGTTCAGCCACGCGTCGATCGCCGCGCCCAAGGTCGCTTTGGTGCGCGCGTTGCGTTGCTCGTCGACCTCGCTCACGAGGCGCCGCATGATCGTGTCGACTTGGCTCTCGTCCTTTGTGGACTCGGTCAGGTAGTTCGCCTTGCCGGTGACCGGGTCGACGCCGGCGTATACGAGCACCTGGAAGGAGTTGCCACGTCGACGTACGTGGCCCCGTGGTCTGCGCCGAGCACGCGCCATGCTCAGAGCCTACTCATTGACACAACCATTGTCATTGATCAAACTTGGCCGGACGCCCGGCGTTCATAAGGCCCGGAATCACTGGCCTAGATGTTTGTGGGCCCCGAGGGACTCGAACCCTCAACCTACGGATTAAAAGTCCGCAGCTCTGCCTATTGAGCTAGAGGCCCCGCTGTCGAGTCTCCCAGACCCACTCGGCGGACAGGCGGGCGAGGCTCACGGCATTCCACACTCTCGTCCGCACAGCCCTGTCATCTCCACGAAACGTGCGGGGTGTCACCGTGAGTGCGTGACGAGCGCCGCCGCCGCCCTGCCGCCGTGCTTGCACGGCTATGAGCCGGCCAGCCGGTACATCGACCGGGCGATCACTGACGGCGCGCCCCGGCACGCCGATCTGATCGACCTGGTGCGACAACCGTGGACCCTGCGGTCGGCCACCGGTCGCCTGGCCGTGCGCGGTGCCAGCCCGCGAGACCTGCACGCCGTCGCGGGGCTGCACGCCCGGTGCTCGCCCCGCAGCCTGCTCGACCGGTACCGGATGGGCGGCCGGAGGCCCGCGGTCGCCGCCGTCGAGCACCTCCTTCGACGCCCGCTGAGCTTCGTGGTCTGCACGGCGCACGGCGAGGTGATCGCGATGGCGGTGGCCTCGGCCGATCCGGCGCACAGCCGCGACAGCGCCGAGGTCGGGGTGCTCGTGGTCGACGCCTGGCAGGGCCAGGGCATCGGCCGAACGGTGACGGCGCATCTCGCCGGATCCGCGCTGGTGGCCGGCTACTCCGAGCTGATCGCCTATCCCGCCACGACCGCCGCCGCGGCCCAGCGGCTGCTCCTTGACATTGGCCACACCCGGGTCGTCCCGCACCCGGCTCGCGGCCATCTGCACACGTTCCTGCCGGAGTCGGCCGGGCTGGGCCTCGGCCCGATTCAGCAGCGGCTGGCCGGTCGATCAAGCTAGCCGACCCGGCGGCGTAGTCTGGCCGTTCGTGCCGACCCGCCTCGACGAGCTGACGACGCTCCGCCTCGGCGGTCCGATTCGCCACCTCGAGCCGGCTCGGACGACATCCGAGGTCGTCGACGCGGTGCGAACGGCCGACGCTGCCGGCGAGCCGCTCTTGATCGTCGGCGGGGGCAGCAACCTGGTCGCCGCCGACGCCGGGTGGGACGGCGTGGTGGTGCGCGTCGAATCCACCGGCGTCGAGGTGCGTAGCCACGACGACGTGGTCTGCGTGACGGCCGATGCCGGCGTGGTGTGGGACGAGCTCGTTGCCCGGTCGGTCGCCGCCGGCTGGTCCGGGCTGGCGGCCATGTCGGGTATCCCAGGCCTCACCGGCGCCACCCCCGTGCAGAATGTCGGCGCCTACGGCAGCGAGGTCGCCGACTCGATCGTCGAGCTGCAGGTGCTGGACCGCCACGGCGCTGCGGTTCGGCCCTTCACCCCGCAGCAGTGCGGATTCGCCTTCCGCACGAGTGCCTTCAAGCACTCGGACCGTTTCGTCGTGCTCGATGTGACGTTCCGGCTGCGCCGATCACCGGACTCAGCGCCGGTGCGGTACGCGGAACTCGCCCGCCGGCTCGGTATCGAGCCGGGCCAGACGGCGTCGTCGGCCGCCGTCCGTGAGGTCGTTCTCGAGTTGCGGCGCACCAAAGGCATGCTTCTCGACGCGGCCGACCACGACACCTGGAGCGTCGGCTCGTTCTTCGTCAATCCGTTCGTGCCGCCGAACCTGGCGCCCCGTGACTGCCCGCAATGGATAGTCGACGGTCAGGTGAAGCTCTCGGCCGCGTGGCTGATCGAGAATGCCGGATTCCACCGAGGCTACGGTCTGGAACGGGGGAGCGGGCGGGTGGCTATCTCAACCAAGCACGCTCTGGCCCTCACCAATCGAGGAGGTGCGACGACGGCCGAACTGCTCGACCTGGCTACCGAGATCCGGGCCGGGGTCGAACGGCAGTTCGGCATTCGGCTCCGGCCGGAGGCGCGCCTCACGGGGGGCGCCCTGTGACGGGTTCGCACCGGCCAAACGCCCCAGCTCTGCGGTCAGGCATCATCGGTCCGGGGGGAATGACTCCTACTTCCGGAAGGAAGGCCGTGCTCCGTCGGGTTGCGATGCTGAGCGTGCACACCTCCCCGCTGGACCCTCCGGGCGGCGGCGATGCCGGCGGCATGAACGTCTACATTCTGGAGACATCGCGCCGGCTCGCGGAGGCGGGCATCGCGGTCGAGGTGTTCACCCGGGCCACTTCGAGCGAGCAGCCGCCCCGCGTCGAAGCCTATCCGGGCGTTCTGGTGCGGCATGTCGCTGCCGGGCCGTTCGAGGGCCTGCGCAAGGAGGATCTGCCGGCCCAGCTGTGCTCGTTTGCGGCCGCGGTGCTGCGGGCGGAGGCGCGGCACGAGCCGGGGTGGTACGACGTGATCCACTCGCACTACTGGCTCAGCGGCCAGGTGGGGTGGCTCGCGCGTGACCGGTGGGGGGTCCCCCTCGTCCACGCCGCCCATACCCTGGGTCGGGTCAAGAACGCGGCGCTGGCCGCGGACGACAGTCCCGAGCCCTTCTCCCGCATCGCCGGAGAGCAACAGGTGGTGGTCGAGGCCGATCGACTGGTCGCTTCGACCGAGGGGGAGGCGCGGGACCTCGTTCGCTGGTACGGGGCCGATCCGTCGCGGATCTCCGTCGTCCCGCCTGGGGTAGACCTGATCACGTTTGCTCCCGCTTCCGGCGCGCGGGAGCGGCTCGGGATAGCGCCCGACGAGCTGGTCGTGACGTTCGTCGGCCGCATCCAACCGCTCAAGGCACCCGATCTGGTGCTTCGCGCGGCGGCTGCCCTTCGAGACGCGGATCCGGACGTCGGACGGCGCCTCCGGGTGCTCGTTCTCGGGGCACCGAGCGGATCGGGTCTCGCCAAGCCGGACTGGCTGGTCGAGCTGGCCGCCCAGTTGGGGCTTTCCCGTCGAGTGTCCTTCGCGCCGCCGGTCGATCGGGCCACGCTGGCCGACTACTACCGCGCTTCCGACCTGACGGTGGTGCCGAGCTACAACGAGTCGTTCGGGCTGGTCGCGCTCGAGTCGGAGGCCTGCGGCACACCGGTCGTCGCGGCCCGGGTGGGCGGCCTGCCCACCGCGGTGTCCGACGGCGTATCGGGTGTGCTCGTCGACGGGCATGACCCCAACGAGTGGGCGCGGGTGATCGGTAACCTGCTGCGGGATCCGGCCCGCCGCGGCGAACTGGGCCGGGCTGCGCGGCGGCACGCCGAGCGATTCTCCTGGCAGCGCACGACCGATGGCCTGTTGCGGGCCTACCAGCTCGCCATTGACACCTTCGAGATAGCGCTTACCCCTGCAGTTGGCGACTGACCATGGACGTCGAGCGAGTAGCGGTTATCGAGCAAGCCCTCCGCGATGCCGGAATCGAGTTTGAGCAGCCAGCGCCTGCAGTCTTCGCGGCCGCCCTGCCCGGTGAGCGACGCCTCAAGACCGCATGCTTGCTCACGGTCGGGGAGCACGCACTCACGGTCGAAGCGTTCGTGATGCGTCACCCCGAGGAGAACCACGAGCAGGTGTACGCGTATCTCCTTCGGCACAACGCACGCATGTACGGCGTGTGCTGGTCAATCGACGACCAGGGCGACGTATATCTGACCGGCCATGTGCCGCTTGCCACCATCTCGCCGACCGAGATCGACCGAATCCTCGGCGCGGTGTTGGAGTACGCCGACGGGGCCTTCAACCCCCTGCTACGGCTTGGCTTCGGCTCATCGATCAAGCGGGAGTGGCGCTGGCGGGTCAAGCGCGGTGAGTCACTGGCGAATCTGGCCGCCTTCGCCGACTTCGCGCAACGCGACGACAGCTGACCGCGCGTGCATCTCTAGAATTTCGCGACGGTTGCGTAGCGCAATGGGCTGTGCTTAGACTACTTCACAGCGATACGCATCCGTAGCGTAATTGGAGCGTCGGTGGACGAGAAGGTCATTCACAACCGACGTTGGGTCATCCTCGGCGTGCTGGTGATCTGCCTGCTGGTGGTGATCCTCGACAACACGATCCTGAACGTCGCGCTCAAGACCATCCAGGAAGACTTGGATGCGTCGCAGAGCCAGATGGAGTGGGCGGTCGACGCCTACGCGCTGGTCTTCGCCGGACTACTCATCACCTGGGGTGTCCTCGGCGATCGCTTTGGTCGCAAGAAGGTGCTGTTGCTCGGCATGGTGCTGTTCGGTGCGACGTCGGCGCTGTGTTCGTTCGCGTCGTCACCGGCCACCTTGATCCTGTTCCGCGCGCTGATGGGTATCGGCGCCGCCGCGGTCATGCCCCAGACGTTGTCGATCATCCAGAACGTCTTCGAGCCCAAAGAGCGCGCGAAGGCAATCGGCATCTGGGCCGGGGCGTCCGGTATGGCCATCGCGCTCGGGCCGATCGCCGGCGGCACGCTGATCAAGTACTTCTGGTGGGGCTCGGTCTTCCTGGTCAACGTCCCGATCGTCATCGTGGGCGTGATCGCCATCCTGATCGTGGTGCCGGACTCGAAGAATCCGCGACCGCAGCGGCTTGATCCGCTCGGTGTCGTCCTGTCGATTGTCGCTCTCGTGGTGCTGGTCTTCGGCATCATCCAGGGCGGTAACACCAACGACTGGTTGGCGTGGGACTCGCTCGGCGCGATCCTGCTCGGTGGGCTATTGCTCGCGCTGTTCGTCTACACCCAGAAGCGCAGCACGCACCCGACCATCGACGTCAACCTGTTCCGCAACCGCTCTTTCTCGGCCGGGACGATCTCCATCGGCCTGACGTTCTTCGCTTTGATGGGCTCGACGTTCTACTTGGCCTACTTCCTCCAGGCGGTGCGGGGGTATACGGCGTTGGCGGCCGGTGTCTCACTGATCGCAGTAGCCGCAGGAGTCATGATCGCGGCGCCATTGTCCGCGCGCTTGTCGGCTCGATTCGGCCCGCGGATCGTCGCCGGTGCCGGCCTGGCAATCTTCGGCGCAGCGATGTTGTCCTACGCGTTCTCGACCCGCACCGAGCCACAGTGGATCATTGAGATCCAAATGTATGTGATGGGCACCGGCATGGGCCTCACCATGACACCGGCGACCAACTCCATCATGAGCGCAGTGCCGAGGGAGAAGGCCGGAGCCGGCGCGGCCGTGAATAACACGGTCCGGCAGGTCGCCGGCGCCTTGGGCGTCGCCATTCTCGGCTCATTGCTCGCGGTGATCTTCCGCAACCAGTTGGGCGTCGACCGACCGGCCCAGCTGGCCGCGACCCTGGACCAACCGGCCGCCCTCGTCTCCCAGCTGCCGGCGTCCGCTCGGGTGGCTACCCACGTGAACAAGGACGCGAGTGAGTCCATCGGTGGCGCGCTGGAGTTCGCCGGTAAGGCCGGCAGTGCCTTGCAGCAACGGGCCAGCCAGCCGGCAGCCGCGCCGGCGACGCCGGAGCAGGTCGCCGCGCTCCGGGCCCAGGCCCAGTCCGCGATCGGAGGCTTCGTCGACGACAGCAAAAACTCCTTCGTCGTGGCGATGCGCGTGACGTCGGCTGTGGCGGGAGGGTTCGCGCTCATCGGGTCGGCCGTCGCGTTCTCGCTTCTGCCTGGTCGTCGAGAGTTTGCCGCATACGAGGCCAGTGGGGCGCAAGCTCCGGCCGCCGACGAGCCGGTGCTGGCCCACTGATGACTACGCCGCTGGTCACAGAACGCCGTCCCGGCCGACCACGCCGAACCGATGTCGACGCCGCGATTCTCGACGCGACGATCGACGAGCTCGAGGAGCATGGCTATTTCGCGGCGAGCATCGAGGCGATCGCCGCCCGCGCCGGCGTGGCCAAGACCACGGTCTACCGGCGTTGGCCGAGCAAGGACGAGCTGGTCTTCGATGCGATCAACACGCTGAAGGGCCCGATTTCGCAGGCGCCAGGCATCGGACTGCGCGAAGACCTGATGTATCTGATGGAGCGGATGCGCCGGAACTGGGTGAACAGCCGCCACGGTCGGGTCATGCGCCAGCTGTCGGCCGACGGGAGCCGCAACCCCGAGTTGTACCGGGCGTTTCGCGATCGCCTCGTGGCGCCCCGCCAGGAGGCGGTCTTTGCCGTGCTACGTCGAGGCGTCCAGGACGGCCAGATCCGGCCCGACGTCGACCTGAGGTGGGTCAACGACCTGCTCGTGGCTCCGGTGCTGGTGGCCGTGCTGACCCACCGACCGCACGTCAGCCGGGCCCAGCTGGAGTTCACGGTCGACACCGTCCTCCGCGGCATCGCGCCGTAATGCCTTTGGCAGGATGATTTGACCATGAGCGCCGTCCTCGTGCTTCTTCGCCACGGCGAGAGCGATTGGAACCAGAAGAACCTGTTCACCGGCTGGGTCGACGTCGACCTCAGCCCGAAAGGCGAGACCGAGGCCGAGCGCGGCGGCCAGCTGCTCGCGGAGCACCACCTGCTCCCGGACATCATCCACACCTCGGTGTTGCGCCGGGCCATCCGCACCGCCCAGATCACGCTGGATCTCGCTGATCGGCTGTGGATCCCGGTCCGCCGCTCGTGGCGCCTCAACGAGCGGCACTACGGAGCGCTGCAGGGAAAGGACAAGGTCGCGATCCGCGCCGAGTTCGGGGACGAGCAGTTCATGCTCTGGCGCCGCTCGTACGACGTGCCACCGCCGGCCCTTCCCGAAGACGACGAGTTCAGCCAGATTGGCGACCCGCGTTACGCCGATCTGCTCGACGCCGTACCTCGAACCGAGTGCCTGGCTGACGTCGTCGCCCGGATGCTCCCGTACTGGTACGACGCGATCGTTCCGGATCTGCGGAGCGGCCAACTGGTGCTCGTCGCGGCGCACGGCAACTCGCTGCGCGCGCTGATCAAGCACCTCGACGGCCTGTCCGACGAGGCCGTCGTCTCGCTGAACGTGCCGACCGGCATTCCGCTGCGGTATGACCTCGACGAGCAAACGCTTCGCCCGCTGAAGCCGGCCGAGTACCTCGATCCCGAGGCGGCGGTCGCGGCCATCGCGGCCGTGGCCAGTCAAGGTCAGGCGGCGTCGAACGCCTCGAACGCCTGATCCTCCGTCGTAACCCGGCTGGGGCTCAGCCGCTGAACTGCGATATCCCGGTGCTCAGCGGTTCGGGCATCTGCCCGGTGACGATGTAGACGACCTGACGGGCCGCGGCGACCGCGTGATCGGCGTAGCGCTCGTAGTAGCGGCCGAGCAACGTCATGTCGATCGCCGATTCGATCCCGTGCGACCAGTTGGGCGAGAGCAGCAGCGTGAATAGCTTGCGGTGCAACGCGTCCATCGAGTCGTCCTCGGCCTCGATCGCCTGCGCCAGCGCAACATCGCGGCCCTTGATGACGGCGCCGACCTTGCCCACCAGGGACAGTGCGACGGAACCCATCTGCGAGATGACGTCGCGCAGTTCTTCGGGCACGGCGATCTCCGGGAACCGCATCCGGGCGACCTTGGCGACATGCAGGGCCAGGTCTCCCATCCGCTCGAGATCGGTGACCAGATGCGTCGTCGCGAGCAGGACCCGAAGGTCCGTGGCGACCGGCTGCTGCCGGGCGATGATCTGGAAGGTGCGGTCGTTGAGCTCTTCGCGCAGTGCGTCGATGTGCGGATCCTCGGAGATGACCCGCTCCGCCCCGGCCAGGTCACCGTCCAACAGCGCGTTGGTCGCCCGCTCCATGGCCTCTTGGACCAGCTGGGTCATGGCCTCGAGCGTCTTGCCGATGTCGTCCAGCTCGTCGTGGTAAATGTCACGCATGTGATGTCGATCCCCTCGGCGTCCTCGCCCGAAGCCTAGTTGCCCAGGTCGAATCATGGTTGTGCCCGCGTGAACGAGCGCCATACGGGAGGTGAACTCCCAGCGCCGGACACCCGGGGAACTGATCAACGGCACCCCTGATCCGGCAGCTCACTCGTACGATCTGACTGTGCCCGTCCTGGTGCTGATTGTGGTCGCCGTTGCGTTGGTTGGCGGCGTCCTGGTCGGCTACCTGCTGGGAGACCGTCGTCGGAAGCCCGTCGTCGCGGTTCCCGAGCCCCCGATCTCGCCGGCTCCCGCGCTGTCGGCCACCGTGATCGATGCGCTGGGCACCGGCGTCGTCGTCCTGGATCGGGACGAGCGCGTCCGGCTGGTGAACCCGGCCGCGCAGGGCATGGGCATCCTCAACGGCGACCGGTTGGACGTGTCCGATCTCATCGATCTGACCAGGGCGGTAATCCGCGAGGCCCGCCCCGCCCAGGCCGAGATCAGGCTGCCGGCGGGTCGACTGGGTCGGGAGCCGATCGCCGTGGCCGCGGCTGCCGTTCCGCTGCGCGACCAGGCCGAGCCGGCGCGCGTCGGTTCGGTGGCCCTGCTACTCGACGACGTCACCGAAGCGCACCGGCTGGAGGCGGTGCGCCGGGATTTCGTCGCCAATGTGTCGCACGAGCTGAAGACTCCGGTCGGTGCGTTGACCCTGCTGGCCGAGGCCGTACAGGACGCCGCGGACGATCCGGCGGCCGTCGCTCGATTTGCCAAGAGCATGCAGCGGGAGGGCACCCGCCTCGGCCAGCTGGTCGGCGAACTGATCGATCTTTCCCGGCTCCAGGGCGCCGATCCGTTACCCGGGGCCAACCTCGTCGAGGTGGCGAGCGTCATCGCCGAGGCCTGCGACCGCACCCGCCTGGTCGCCGAGCAGCGTGACATCGCCCTGGTTCGGCGAGCCCCGGCCGACCTGTGGGTGCGTGGCAACGAGACTCAGCTCGTCACCGCGGTACGCAACCTCTTGGACAACGCCGTCACCTACAGCCCGGCGGGCACGCGAGTGGCCGTTCACGCCCGGGTCGGGGATGGCGATGACGACCCCGTCGTCGAGATCTCGGTGAGCGACCAGGGAATCGGGATCGCCGAAGTCGATCAGGCCCGAGTGTTCGAGCGCTTCTACCGGGTCGACCCGGCGCGCTCACGGGCCACCGGCGGCACCGGTCTGGGCCTCGCCATCGTCAAGCACGTGGCCACCAACCACGGCGGCGACGTGGCCGTCTGGAGCTCCGAGGGCGAAGGGTCGACGTTCACCATTCGGCTACCGCTCGTTCATGTGGGCACGGCATCGTCGTCGTGGCCGCCGTCGCTACCCCTGACGGCCGCACCGCCCATGGTGAGAGGAACGGTCACCTGATGACCCGGGTGCTCGTCGTCGAAGATGAAGAGTCGTTCTCCGATGCGCTCTCCTACCTGCTGCGCCGCGAGGGCTACGAAGTCGCGGTGGCCGGTAGTGGCGCGGACGCGCTGGCCAGGTTCGATCGGACCGGCGCCGACCTGGTCCTGCTCGACCTGATGCTTCCGGGCCTGTCCGGAACCGAGGTATGTCGCGCGCTGCGACAGCGCTCGCGCGTGCCGATCATCATCGTCACCGCCCGCGACAGCGAGGTCGACAAGGTCGTGGGGCTCGAACTCGGCGCGGATGACTACGTGACGAAGCCGTTCTCCTCTCGGGAGCTGGTGGCCCGCATCCGGGCCGTGCTGCGCCGCGGCGTGGACGTCGACGACCTGGTCGGCAGCATCGTGGAGGCGGGGCCGGTCCGGATGGATGTCGAACGGCACACGGTGAGCGTCGACGGTCGGCCGGTGTCGCTGCCGCTCAAGGAGTTCGACCTGCTCGAGCTCCTGTTGCGCAATGCGGGCCGAGTGCTCACTCGGGGCCAGCTCATCGACCGCGTCTGGGGCGCCGACTACGTCGGAGACACCAAGACGCTCGACGTCCACGTCAAGCGGCTGCGGAGCAAGATCGAACCGGACCCGGCGAATCCCAAGTACCTCGTGACCGTGCGCGGACTCGGCTACAAATTCGACTTCTGACGCGCAGCCGTCGTGGCGGGATGTTCCGCGACCAGGCCCTGCTCGAGCCGGGCAGCGCACAGCCGGGCCAGCTCGTCATAGCACTTCTCGCCGACGAGCGCGGTCAATTCCGCCGCGTACGAGACGTACAGCGGCTCGCCTCCGACATGCGCGTCCGGCGAGCCTGTGCAGTACCAGGCCAAGTCGTGACCGCCTTCGCCCCAGCCGCGCCGATCGAACTCGGTGAGGGTCGATTCGAGAATTCGCGTCCCGTCAGCGCGCTCCACCCATTCCTGAGATCGACGAATCGGCAACTGCCAGCACACTTCCGGCTTCGTCTCTATCGGATGCCGGTCGGTGCGCAACGCGAATGCGTGTAGCGCACAGCCGAGGCCACCCGCGAATCCCTCTCGGTTGGCGAAGATGCATGCACCGTCGACGATTCTCGTTCGTCGACGATTTGGATCGTCGCCGACGCTGTCGTCCTCGAAGATCTGCAGCTTCCCGGTCTTCGTCATTCCCACGTCGCGCAGCTGCCAGTCCTCGGCGGTCAGCTGCCGGGCGAATCCTCGAACGCGTTTCTCGTCGGCCCGGTCGGAGAAGAAGGCGCCGTGCGTGCAGCACCCGACGCTGGCGCCGCCCTTCTCGATCCCGTGACAACCCCGGCCGAAGATGCACGACCACCGGGAGCAGAGCCAGGTCACGTCCGCCCGGATGACGTGTTCCGTGTCGTCGGGATCGACGAACTCGATCCATTCCCGCGTGAAGTCGAGCGGAACCTCGGACGCGACGACCGGCAAACGCTTGGGCACGGGTCGAGCCTACGAGACTGGGGGACGACCGCGTTGACGCGACGCGATCTGGGCGGATCTATAGGCTTCCGCTATGCGGCTGGGGGTACTGGACGTCGGGTCCAACACCGTCCACCTGCTCGTGGTCGACGCCCATCGTGGGGCGCAGCCCACCCCGCAACACACCCGCAAGAGCGTGCTGCGGCTCTGGGAGCACCTTCGCAAGCGAGGCGATCTCGACCTCGCCGGCGCGGACGCCCTGGTCGGTGCGGCCCTGGGGGCGGTCCGGGAGGCCAAGAACTTCGATTGCGACGAGCTTTTCGCCTTCGCTACGTCGGCCGTGCGCGAGGCGCAGAACTCGGCCGAGGTGCTCGAACGGGTGCGGACCGAGGCCGGCGTGGACCTGGAGGTGCTCTCCGGCGAGGACGAAGCTCGGCTGACCTTCCTGGCGGTACGGCGCTGGTTCGGGTGGAGCGCCGGAGCGCTGATCTGTCTCGACATCGGCGGGGGATCGCTGGAGCTGTCGGCCGGATCCGACGAGCAGCCGGCAGTTACACTGACCGTCCCGCTCGGTGCGGCTCGGCTCACCCAGGAGCGGTTCACGGCCGATCCGCCGCCCAAGGCCGAGGTGGCGAAACTGCGCGATCATGCGGACGACGTGTTGGCCAGCCCAGCCAAGGCTCTGCTGGCTTCCGGGCGGCCGGATCGCGTGGTCGCGACCAGCAAGACGTTTCGCACGCTGGCCCGGCTCGCCGGCGCCGCACCGTCGTCGGCTGGTCCGCGGGTGCCGCGGACGCTCAGCCGGACCGGACTGCGGCAGGTCACCGGGCTCATCTCCCGAATGCCGTCGGCAGAACTTTCCAACCTCGACGGAGTCAGCACGGCGCGGGCTCATCAGACGTTGGCCGGCGCGGTCGTCGCGGCGGCCGCGATGGACGCGATCGGAGTCGCCCAACTCGACTTGTGCCCGTGGGCGCTTCGCGAGGGTGTAATCCTCCGGCGCCTCGACCAGCTGGAGGGCCCGTGACCCGTCCGGATGCGCCACACGCCTGGCACTCAGCGCCGGCGCTCGTCGGCCTATCCACGGCGTCGGTATTCCCGGAATCCACCGCGTTCGCATTCGAGACCGCGAGCCGGCTGGGTTACGACGGGGTCGAGATCATGGTGTGGACCGATCCGGTCAGCCAGGACCCCCATGCGCTGCGCCGCCTGGCCGACCAGTACGACGTGCCGATCCTTGCCGTACACGCTCCCTGCCTGGTGATCACGCAACGGGTGTGGTCGGCCGATCCGTGGATCAAGCTACGGCGGGCCCAGTTCGCGGCCGAGATGCTCGGCGCGCAGACCGTCGTCGTTCATCCGCCGTTCCGGTGGCAGCGCGAATACTCGCGTCGCTTCCACGCCGGCTTGACGGCCATGGCCTCCGAGACGTCGGTCCGGTTCGCCGTGGAGAACATGTTCCCGCTGCGGGTTCGAGGTCGGGAGGTGTCCACGTACACGCCCACCTGGGATGTTGCGGCTGACCCCGAGCCGTACCGCGCGTACACGCTCGACATCTCCCACGCGGCGGTGTCGCAGTCTGATGTGTTCACCATGCTGGACGCCATGGGCAAGCGGATGGCCCACCTGCACGTCGGCGACGGCACCGGCATCGGCCGGGACGAGCACCTGGTACCCGGCCGCGGCACCCAACCCTGCGCGGCCGTGCTGGAACGAATCACCGCGTCCGGTTTCACCGGCCACGTCATCGTCGAGGTGAATACCCGCCGGGCCGAAGATCGGGGCGTGCGGGAGTCCGACCTCGCCGAGGCTCTCGCGTTCTGCCGGTTGCATCTCGTCGCGCCGCCCGCCCCGGTCGCCGGCTGATCCCCTCCTAGTCCCTCGAAGCCTCCCCCCAAAGCCTCCCCCTCCCGACGTGATCTTGGACTTATCGTCGTTCCCGGGCACTAACTCCAAGATCACGTCGGCGTGGAACGGCTCAGGAAAGGCGCCCCCACCGGAACCAGCTGCGCTTGGCGTCGTGGTGCCGCCCGGCATCGTCAGGCTCGGAGCCGACGACTACCGGCAGCCCGGCCGCGGCCCAGGCCTTCGTGCCACCAGCGATCGCGAACGCGGTGCGACCGGCCAGGTCGAGCAGCTCGGCGGCTCGCCCAGCCCGGCCGCCCATGCCGCACGCGGTGAGGATGGGCCCGTCCGGCAATGTGCGCGCGGCCAGCGGAAGGGTGTCGAGCGGCACGTTGAGCGCTCCGGCGATGTGGCCGTGCGCGTACTCAGCCGGTGAGCGCACGTCGATGATCGTGTCGCCGGCCCGCCACATCTCGCGGGCGGTCGACACATCGACCCGCTCTGTGGCCACGGGGTCACAGTAGATCGCCGGCTCAGGCGAGATGGGCGGTGACGACGAGGTTGTCGAGGTAGTTGTGGTTCGCGGCGTCGAATGCGCCGGTGCAGGTGATCAACCGCAGGACCGGCAGCGCGGTCGGCCCGTACACCGCCTCGGTCGGGAATCGGTCCTTGGGATAGCGCTGGCTCGTATCGACGACGAAGTGCAATGTCCGGCCGGACTGGGTCGTGACGTACACGCTGTCACCGACGTGCAGGTCGCGCAGCCGGAAGAACACCGCCGGTCCGTTGCGGGAGTCGACGTGCCCGGCGATCACCGCCGGTCCCGGATCGCCCGGCCGGACGCCGCCCGCATACCAGCCCGCGACATCCCACTGCGTCGGCGTCTGGAGTGTGTTGTTGGCCTGCAAGCCGAGCGGCTGGAGCGCGCTGTCGACGCCGATCGACGGGACCCTGACCCGCACCGGAGGGGCCATGCCCGCGGCGGGCCTGGGCGCGGTATGCGCAGGCCCGGTCGGGCCGCCCGGAATCGGCGGGATCCGGCCGACAGCCGAACCCGTCGACCGGATGCTCGTCGTAGTCGGCGCAGACGCCGACGGCCGGGCCGACCGGTCTGACGCAAGCGACCGAGCACTGTCAGATCGGGTCATCCCGACGATCAGCCCGGCGGTAACGAGGACGAGTAACACGGCAACAGCCGTCGCGAGCGGCCGAAAGAGCGACTGCTCGCGATGGCTGTGCCGACCGCTCATCGCTCGACGCGCACCGTCCGAGGGCCACGCCGCGCGAGGATGACGCCCACGAGTACCGCGGTGAGGAGGGTGCCGCCGATCAATCCGCCCATCGGTAGCCAGGACAGCGGATCGGTGTCGGCGGTGCCGCCGCCGCCGGCGGGGACCGCCCCGGTGGGCGCAACAGCAGCACCGGCTGCGTCGGTGATCGTCCGCACGTCAAGTCCGCTGCCCTTGGCGTCCAGGACGACGATCGAATTGACGCTCGCCGACTTGACCGGGACGGTGGCCTGCGCGGTCAGCGGGGCCCCACCCGAAGCCGTGACCGTGACCGGGTACGTGCCGGCGGTCACGGTCGAATAGGGAGTCGCGGTCGCGAACGCAGCCGTGGCCACCGTGGGGCCGTTGTCGGCTTTGATCGTGGCTTCAGGCGCGCGGCTGGCGGCCTGGATGACGCGAACCCGCCCGCTGCCGGCGGCCGGCGGATTGAGCTCGTCATGCAGCACGATGCCGTGCAGCTGAGCGTTCATGCCGACGGCGGCCGCGGTATAGGCATTGTCGGCCTGCGCGTTCAGCGTCCAGCTCAACGCCGCCGGGGTCGATGCCGCGGCACCATGCGGCCGCATCGACACGGCGTAGATACCCGCCGGCAGCCGGTTGTACGGACTCACGTCCCCGTAGCCCACGCTGGACAACCACAGACTGGAGGTGCCGCCGGCCAGCGAGGTGAGGTACACATCCACGCCCGGCGTATCCGGCGAGAAGTGCGCGCCGCGCACAATCGCGTAGCCCGGCGCGGTCGCCGAAGCGGACGGCGCAAGCGCCACGGCAGCAGGCCCGAGCAGTGCCACCGTAGCGGCGAGCAGAGTGGCCCGTACCGATGAACGTCTCATATGTGACCTCCGTGGTGACTAGCTCAGCGTTGGTTGGGGCGTGAGCGTCACACCCCAGCTGAGTTCCGTGAGTTGGGTGTTGTTCTGCGTCGGTGAGGAGATTTGAGCTGGCCGGTATCCCGCGCGAAGCGTCGGAAGAATACCCAACAGCACGGATGGCGGGATGGCGACCCGCACAATTCGGGCCGGCGTGCCGGCTGCGGTCTCCGCCGGGTCGACGACCACGGCGGCAACGGTGACGTGCGCATGGGCGGCGATCAGACCGATCACGACCGACGCGCGCAGATCCAGACCGCCTGTAGCGACCAGCGTCTTCCACGCCGGCGCGATCGTCACGTGAGGATTGCGCAGCAGCGCCTCCCCGGCCAGCCGTCGATTGGTCGCATCGTCCTGGCGTTGCGCCTGCACCGACAGGATGTCGGGATCGCTGGTGCCGAACACTATGCGTGCCTCGACGCTCTGGGTGCCGGTTCCGAAGACCGCGACCGGAATCGACGCGGCCAGCTCGGCATTCAGGTCCGGCGCCGAGGCAGCCTGCGCCCGGGTTTGCGGGGTCGAAATGATGATGTTGTCGGCATGCCAGTCCGGAGCGCCGGGGTATCCGGGCTGGACGTGGGCGGCGGCGTATCCGGCGCTTCGCAGCGCGTCGACCAGATTGGGATCGGCGCTGATCCGCTGGTTGCGGGGGATGTTCGCGGTCAACCAGGCCTGGGCGCCGGCGATCGTGGCCGATTCCGTCGACGTGGTTGGCGCCGTCGATGCGGCCGACTGCGCGGTCGAGATCTGGCTGGCCGACGTCGCGACGGCCGGGGCGCTGGTGGGCCGAGTGCTCGGCTGCGATGACCCGGAGTTCACGGCGATCGCGGTGCCGATACCGACAGCCAACGCGAGCAGCGCAACTCCGCCCCCGATGAGCACGCGCCGGTCGCTGCGTTTGCGCGGTGCCGCCTCGGTCGTCGCCGGTGCTGTGACCGGCGCTGATGACGTTACTGCCGCCGCGGGTGCTGTGGATTCCTTGGTCGTGCTTTCCGGCTCCGCTTTGGCGACGGTCGCGACGACCTGGGGTTCGGGCTCTGGCTCGGGCTCGGGTTCCAGCTCCGCTTCGGCTTCGGCGACCGGGGCCTGGCCATCGACCGGCTCCGGCTCACCGTCGACCGCAGGCTCCTCGACCGAGGGCTCCTCGACTGCAGCGTCGGCCTGAGCCTCTGCCGCATCCGGCTCGAGCTGCGCATCGAGCTCGAGCTCGTCCGCCATCTCGAGCCCACCGGCCGGTTCCAGTTCCGCGACGACCTCGGGTTCGGGTTCCGGCTCGGGTTCGGGTTGCAGTTCCGCGGCCGGCTCGGGTTCGGGTTCCGGCTCGGGTTCCGGTTGCAGTTCCGCGGCCGACTCCGGTTCGGGTTCGGGTTGCAGTTCCGCGGCCGGCTCGGGTTCGGGTTCCGGCTCGGGTTCGGGTTCGGGTTGCAGTTCCGCGGCGGGCTCAGGTTCCGGCTCGGGTTCGGGTTCGGGTTGCAGTTCCGCGGCGGGCTCAGGTTCCGGTTGCAGTTCCGCGGCGGGCTCGGGTTCCGCGACGGGCTCGGGTTCGCCGTCGGGCGCCTGCTCCTCGGTGGCTTCGGTCGGCGGGGGTTCGACGGGTGCGGTCATGCTCGGATCCGCGTCTCTCGGCGGCTCGGCGGCTGGCGGCGACATGGTCGGATCCGGGCCGAGCGCGCGCACGGCCGCGGCAACGGCGGCCGCGCTCATCGTGGGCTCGCCGTCCTCAGTGGCGGCTGGGTCGGGCGCGTGGTGATCTTGGTCGGATTCGTGGCGCCTGCGGCGCCAGAACCTCCAGCTCCGGCCCGTCCCGGCCTGCGGCTCGCCGGAGCTGGGCGGCTCCGCGGCTGGGGCCGGCGGCTCGTCCGATGCGGGGGGGCGAGGCGGGTAAGCGGGCGGCACCACTCCGGACGATCCGGCGATCCGGCCGACGATGGGTGGCTCGCTCGACATGATGAGCCGGTTCGGCGGCCGGGTGCCCGGTGAGCCGATGTCGCCCGGGATCGCTTTGGCCGGCCGTGACTCCGGGTCGCCGGCGAGATGATGCGTTACTAGCGACGGATTGGCCGGATCGACCCGCCGCGACATTAACTGTGACGACGGTTTGCGCACGTGCTCCCGAAGCGTATGCGGGACCTCGGCCGGGCTCGGTATCGCAGATGACGACGAATCCGCCGGTCTTACCCTCATGACGCTCCCCCGAAAAAGCGTGACGCCGATACGAACCGCGGACCTCCTCGATTCGTCGCGCGACGCCTGGTCGGTTCCATACCTAGCCCACGAGACCGTACCCCCGTCAGCCATGCGTCGCCTCTTGGGATGGCTAACCTTCAGGTCATGCTGCGTTCGGTGATCCTGTCGGCCGCTCGAAATCGGCGGATCGAGCACCTCGTGTCGACGGCACCGATATCGCGCAGCGTCGTCCGACGATTCGTGGGTGGGGCCGATACCGACGCTGCCGTCGCGGCCGCTGGGCGGCTCATCGCCGGCGGCCTGACGGTCAGCCTGGATCACCTTGGCGAGGACACGACGGATCTCGCGCACGCGGAATCGGTGACGACGGCATATCTCGAGCTGTTAACGGCGCTGCATCACGCGGGCTTCGCCGAGCTGGCCGGCCCGCTGACACCGCGCGCGGAGGTCAGTGTCAAACTCAGCGCGGTCGGTCAGGCACTCCCCGGAGACGGCGAGAAGATCGCGCTCGAACACGCCCGTCGGATCTGCGCGGCTGCCCGGGCCGTCGACGCAGCGGTCTCCCTGGACATGGAAGACCACACCACCACCGATTCGACGCTCGCCATCCTGACCGAACTGCGAGCCGACTTCCCGGAGACCGGGGCGGTCGTGCAGTCATACCTGCACCGCACGGAGGGGGACTGCCGTGACCTCGCCGGCCGCAACAGCCGGGTTCGATTGTGCAAGGGCGCCTACGAGGAGCCACCGTCAGTGGCGTATCGCTCACGGGATGACGTGGACCGTTCCTATGTGCGGTGCATGAACGTGCTGCTCCACGGCGACGGCTATCCGATGTTCGCGACCCACGATCCGCTGCTGATCGAGATCATCGCCGCCCGGGCCGCGCACTACGGGCGCCCCAAAGATCGATTCGAATACCAGATGCTCTACGGCATTCGGCCGGACGAGCAGCGACGACTAGCTCGTGACGGCCACACGGTCCGGGTGTACCTGCCCTACGGCCGCGAATGGTACGGATACCTCATGCGGCGGCTGGCTGAGCGGCCGAGCAACGTGAGCTTCTTCCTCCGCTCCCTCGTTTCGAAGGGTTAAGAGCATGACTGGCAGGCTGGCGATCCTCGGGGGCGGCAAGATCGGCGAGGCGCTGCTGTCCGGGCTGCTTCGCGGCGGCACGCTGCACATCGACGACGTCGTGGTGGTCGAGAAGCACGAGCCTCGCGCCGTGGAGCTGCGGGACAAATACGGTGTTGCGACCCTCGACGTGGCGAGTGCCGCCGCCCACGCCGACACCATTCTCATCGCGGTCAAGCCGCAGGACATCAATGCGCTACTTGCCGAGTTGCATGACCACGTCGGGCCGCGCCATGTCGTGGTCTCGGTCGCGGCGGGCATCACGACCGCGCGCATCGAGCGCGCGCTGCCGGAGCACGTGGCCGTCGTGCGCTGCATGCCCAACACGCCGGCCCTGGTCGACCAGGCGATTACCGCGATCAGCCCCGGGCAACACGCCGATGACGACCACCTGGCCGTCGCTGACCGGCTGCTCTCCGCTGTCGGGCGGGTCGTGCGAGTTCCGGAGTCACAGCTGGACGCGGTGACGGCGTTGTCGGGTTCTGGGCCCGCTTACTTCTTCTTCCTGGTCGAGGCGATGATCGACGCGGGCATCCTGCTCGGGCTGCCTCGGACGCTGGCCGCGGAGCTGATCGTCCAGACCGCGATCGGGTCCTCGATCATGCTGCGCGACTCGGGGGAGCACCCCGTCCAGCTGCGGGAAGCCGTGACCAGTCCGGGCGGCACGACCATCGCCGCTATCCGCGAACTGGAGAATCACGGCGTTCGGGCCGCATTGCTCGCGGCCATCGAGGCTGCCTGCACCCGTAGCCGGGAGCTGGGCGCCGCGTCCTCGTAGTAGTGCACGTAACGCGGCCGGCGGAGGCGCCAAGTCGCACCTCCCTCAGATGGTGACGGCATACTCCTCCGGAACATCTATCGCTTCCGCCCCACCGGTACCGCTACTCTCACAGGCAGCACGTGCGTGTATTGCTCGTCGGTGGGGAAGCCGACGCCGCGACACGTGCCGAAGGTACTGGTGACCTATGAGCACGTCCAAGGAGCGTGGCTCCGCGCGTACCGGTCGCAAGCGGCCCGAGGCGAAGACCAAGCCCACTCCGCCTCGTCCCACCCCCAAGTCCGACACCTCGCCGTCGCCGCGGCCCACCGCCGTCGATGATGCCGGGCTGTCCGAGGTCCGTTTTCTCACCGTGGCCGAGGTCGCCTCGGTGATGCGAGTATCCAAGATGACCGTGTATCGGCTCGTGCATGGCGGCGACCTACCTGCCGTCCGGGTCGGGCGGTCCTTCCGCGTGCCCGATCAGGCCGTGCACGACTACCTACGCGCCGCCTTCGTCGAGGCCGGCTGAGAACGGCCCCGCCGGGTTACCTCGCCGCGACGGGTACGCTGACCGACAGTCCATCGACGCCCGGCCGACCTGGTCTCGGGCACTCACGACGAACAGCCCGGCCCGCCGCTGGGCATTGACGAGGTTGCTCCATGGGTTCTGTGATCAAGAAGCGGCGCAAGCGCATGGCCAAGAAGAAGCACCGGAAGCTGCTCAAGCGCACCCGCGTCCAGCGCCGAAACAAGAAGTAATCCGCACACTGCTAGTCCCGGTCCGCTCACACATCCGTAACCCAGCGAGACGCGGACGGCCGTAAACTCGGGCCGCAGGTTACTGGTCGGCCCCGAGGGGGGACATGCCGCACGTCGTCCTCGTCACCGGCGTGAGCCGTTACCTCGGCCGCCGGCTGTGTGGGCAGTTGTCGGCCGACCCGTCCATCGAACGGATCATCGGAGTCGACACGACTCCGCCGGCCAAGGCCGATCTGGCCCGCATCGGCCGCACCGAGTTCGTCCGAGCCGACATTCGCAACCCGCTGATCGCTCGGGTGATCGCCCGCGCCAACGTAGACACGGTCGTGCACGTGTCGGTGACCGCCACGCCCCGCGGCGCCGGGGGCCGCACGCCGATGAAGGAACTCAACGTCATCGGCACGATGCAACTGCTCGCCGCGTGCCAGAAGTCGGAGACGACCCGGCGCCTGGTGGTCAAGTCCACGACGGCGGTCTACGGCTCGAGCCCTCGCGATCCGGCCGTGTTCACCGAGGACACCGAAGCCCGTGGCCTGCCGCGCTCGGGCTACGCGAAGGACGCGGTCGAGGTCGAGGGCTACGTACGCGGGTTCAGCCGGCGCCGTCCGGATATCTGCGTGACGATGCTGCGCTTCGCCAACTTCATCGGACCGACGATCGAGACACCGCTCACGCGCTACCTCGCGCTGCCCATCGTTCCCACGGGACTCGGACACGACGCCCGGCTGCAGCTGCTGCACGAGGACGACGCGATCGAGGTCCTGCGGATGGCGACGTTGGCTGACCGGCCCGGGGTGTTCAACGTCGCCGGCGAGGGTGCGCTACTGCTCTCGCAGGCAATCCGGCGGGAAGGCCACCTCAGCGTCCCCGTGCCCGGGTTCGGCACGCAGTTCGCCAGCCGATTCGTGCGCCGCCGCGGCGTCGACTTCTCCCCCGAGCAGATGCAGTTCCTGAACTTCGGCCGGGTCGTCGACGTCACCCGGCTGCACCGGCAGTTCGCGTACCGGCCGCAGTACACGACGGCCGAGGCGTTCGAGGCCTTCGTGTCTGGGCGGCCGGTCCGGCCGGTGGTCTCGGCCAACACCGTGCGCCGCGGCGAGGAACTTCTCCAGCGGGTGCTACGCGCGCCCGCAACCGTGGCGGCGGGAGTACCCGACCGTGGATGAGGCCTCAGTGCTACGGATCGTTCCACCCGACCCCGAACCAGCCAGCGGGTCGGCGAGGGCACCGGAGCCGCGGCCCCCCACCCGTCGGCGGACGCCGTCAACGAGGGCCGCCGATGCCCGGCCGGTCGAGCTGGCCGCCGCCGCCGACCGGCCGCCCTCGGAGGCCGAATCCGCAACGCCCGAGCCTTCGGCCACCGCGTCGCCGGGGGATCCCGCGCCTCTCGATCGGCCGGCCGTCTCGCCGCCGCAGGGGGTGCCGTCGACGTGGGAGCGCCAGCTTGCCATCGCCCTCGACTTCTGGCGCCGTCGGCTTACCGGTGAGTACGAGGTGGACGAATTCGGGTTCGACCCGGACCTCACTGAGAACGTGCTGGTGCCGTTGCTGCGGCCGGTGTACCACACCTGGTTCCGCACCGAGGTGATCGGAGTTCACAACCTGCCCCGCGACGGCGGCGCCCTTCTGGTCGCAAACCACGCCGGCGGCCTGTGGGCCATCGACGGCGCGATGACAGCAATCGCCGTGCACGAGACGCACCCGAATCACCGGTATCTGCGCATGCTCGGCGCCGACCTGCTGTTCACGACCCCGGTGCTCGGCCCGCTGGCCCGGAAGACCGGCAGCACACTCGCTTGTAACGCCGACGCCGAACGGCTGCTCAACCAGGGCGAGCTGGTCGGCGTCTGGCCCGAGGGCTTCAAGGGGATCGGCAAGCCGTTCAGCGAACGCTACAAGCTCCAGCGGTTCGGCCGCGGCGGATTCGTGTCGGCCGCGTTGCGTTCCGGCGTGCCGATCATTCCGGTTTCGATCGTCGGGTCCGAAGAAGTGCACCCCGTCCTGGGCCACGCCAAGACCCTGGCCCGGATCCTCAACCTGCCGTACTTTCCGCTGACCCCGACCTTCCCGTGGCTGGGGCCGCTCGGGCTGGTGCCGTTGCCGGTCAAGTGGTACATCGAATTCGGCGAGCCGATCGCGACGGCCGATTACGAGGCGCACGGCGCGGACGACCCGATGCTCGTCTTTGAACTGACCGACCGGGTCCGGGAGATCATCCAGAGCACGCTCTACCGGCTGCTCATGCAGCGCCGATCTGTCTGGCGCTGACGCGGAGCTTCGCGTTGTCGGCCAAGCGCCGGCGCCCGTCGAGCAGCGGCGCTTGCTGGCGGCGGCGGATCGTCACGGCCGCGGTGATCCCACCGGCGACGGCTGATGCGCCGATCGCGACGGGCACGCCGACCCGGATCGCCTTGCGGCCGGTGCGGAAGTCGCGGATCTCCCACCCGCGATCTCGCGCCTCGCCCCGCAGCGCGGAGTCCGGGTTCACCGCGACGGCCGTGCCGACCAGGCTGAGCAGGGGCAGATCGTTGATCGAGTCGGAGTAGGCGCTGCACTGCGTGAGATCCAGACCCTCTCGGGCCGCGAGCTCCGCAACCGCGTGCGCCTTGGCCTCGCCGTGCAGCACGTCGCCGACCAACAAGCCGGTGTACTCGCCGTTGTTGGTCGCAGCGATGGTGCCGAGGGCCCCGGTCAGGCCCAGCCGATCGGCGATGATCTGGGCGAGCTCCTGCGGGGTGGCAGTCACCAACCACACCTGACGACCCGCGGCCAGGTGCCCGCGAGCGAGGGCGTGTGTGCCGGGCCAGATCTTGTCGGCCATCGTCTCGTCGTAGATCTCTTCGCCGAGCGCGACGACATCGGTCACCTTCTTGCCGGCGACGAACGCCAGGGCCGAATCCCGAGTCGCGTGCATATCGCCCTTCGACTCGCCCCGGGTGCGGAGCTTGGCCTGCCGCACGGTGAACCGGACGACGTCGTGCCAATCGAAGAACTTGCGCGCGGCCAGTCCCTTCGCGAAGTGGAAGATCGAGGCGCCGACCATCATGGTGTTGTCGACATCGAAGAAGGCAGCGCCTCGCGGTGGCTCTTGCGTCACGGGCGCTTCCGTGGACTGGATTCCGGCGACCTCCGGGTCCGGACGGGCACCCGCCACGGCCTACCTCCCGCGCGCGTGAACTAAGGTGCACAGCCTACCGCCGTGTAGTTACCGGATCGGAGGCAAGCGATGACCGCGGAGACCAGCGCCGCCCACGCCGACCATCCGATGCTGGGGATCACGGACCTGGTGCGGCGGTGGCGAGCCGAACGTCCGGAGCGACAGGCCCTGGTCGACGGCGCGACCGTGCTCACCTGGGCCGAGCTGGACGCGGCGACCACGCGCGCGGCGGTGGCCCTACTCGCCGCCGGTCTGGGGGCGGGGGACCGGGTGGCGATCCAGGTGAGTTCAGGCGCCCCGTTCACGGCGCTGTATCTCGGTGCGCTGCGGGCCGGGCTGATCGCCGTGCCGGTCAATCCGGCTTACACGACCCCCGAGCTTCGGCACGTGCTCACTGACTCGGGCGCGACGCTGCTGGTCACCGATTCGGTCGCCGCATTGAGCGACCGCGAGAATCTGTCGGCTCCCCGCGTTGTCGCGGCCATCCGCGAGTTCGGCGACGGCGTGACGACACTCGCCGACTTGCTCGCGCAAGGCGATGGCCCGGACCCGGCTCGCGATCGCCACGGCCGGGAGATCGCCCTCGTGCTGTACACCAGTGGGACGAGCGGCCTCCCACGCGGCGCGATGCTCTCGGCCGCGGCCCTGCTCGCGAACCTCGACCAGGTGGCCGCTGTGCAGCCGCCACTCATGGGTGGCGACGACGTCGGATACGTGCCGGTCCCGCTGTTTCACATCTTCGGGCTCAACGTCGGCCTCGGCATGACGCTGCACGCTGGCGCGACCGCGGTACTGGCCGGGCGGTTCGATTCCGGCGAGACGCTCTCGGCCATGGCCGAGCGGAAGGTGACCGTCGTCATCGGGGCGCCGGGCATGTTCGCCACGTGGCTGGCCCACCCCGATTTTCATCGCGGATTCGAGACGGTCCGGTTTGCCTTGTCCGGATCGGCCCCGCTGGCTCCAGCGCTCGTCGAACGCTACGGCCGGGAGGGGATCGTGCTGTCCGAGGGATACGGCCTGACCGAGTGCGCACCGGCGGTCACGCTCAACGCCGGAAACGCCAAGCCCGGGTCGATCGGGCGCCCACTGCCCGGCGTCGAGGTCGAGCTGCGGGATCCGGACGGTGAGCCGGTCACCGACGACGATCCGGGGCAGCTGATCGTGCGCGGCCCCAACCTGTTCTCCGGATACTGGCCGGACGGCGCGGACGGCCCGGACGAGGACGGTTGGTTCGGCACCGGCGACATCGGGCTGTGGGACGAGGACGGCGACTTGCTCCTGGTCGGCCGCACCACCGAACTCGTGGTCGTGAACGGATTCAACGTCTACCCGGCCGAGGTCGAGGGCGTGCTGGGCGCGCAGCCCGGCGTTGCGGAGGCGGCCGTCTTGGGTGTGGACGACGACGAGAGTGGTGAGGCGGTGCAGGCCTACGTCGTGCCCGCGCCCGGCGTGACCCTCGACTCGCAGGCCCTGCTGGCGGCCGCGGCGACCTCGTTGGCGCGGTTCAAGCTGCCCCGACGGATCGAGATAGTCGACGCATTGCCCCATACCGTGACGGGCAAGGTCATGAAATGGCGGCTACGCCCGGCCCGGTCCGCCGATGCCGCCGGCTGATCATCAGGTCACGCTGGTCACCCGGCACGGCTGCCACTTGTGCGAGGAGGCCGAGAGTCTGCTTCGGCGGCTCGCCGGCGAGGTCGGCTTCGGCTACGCGGAGGTGGACGTCGACGCTGATCCGGCGCGCCGGGCCGAATACTCCGACCGGGTGCCGGTGATCCTCATCGACGGGCGGGAGCACGGGTACTGGCGCGTCGAGGAGGCTCGCTTCCGGGCCGCCGTCGCCCGGTGAGGCTCCGCCCGGCCGATTACTCTGGGGGGTCGGACGAGAGGAGACGCGGTGAGTTCTCGAGGTGGTGGGTTCGGCGGCCAGCCGAACATGCAGCAGCTGATGAAGCGCGCCCAGAAGATGCAGCAGGAGCTGGAGGCGGCTCAGGCCGAGCTCGCCGAGGCGCGGGTCACCGGCAGCGCAGGGGGCGGACTAGTCACCGCCACCGTCACCGGCTCCGGCGAACTGGTAGCGATCGAGATCTCGCCCACGGTGATCGACCGGGACGACGTCGAGACCCTGCAGGACTTGGTCGTCGCCGCGATACGTGACGCCAACCGGTCGGCTGGGGAGCTGGCCGGGGAGAAGATGGGACCTCTGACTGGTGGGGCAGCCGGACTCGGCGGCCTAGGCCTGCCCGGAATCTGACGGCGGAAGCACATCGTGTACGAGGGCGCCGTCCAGGATCTGATCGACGAGCTCGGCCGGCTGCCCGGCATCGGGCCCAAGGGCGCGCAGCGTATCGCCTTCCACCTGCTCGCCGCCGATCCGGTCGACGTCGAGCGGCTGATCGCGACACTGCAGCGCGTCAAGGCCGAAGTGCGATTCTGCCGGATTTGCGGCAACGTTGCGGAGTCGGAGGAGTGCCGGATCTGCCGTGACCCGCGGCGGGACGACACCGTCATCTGTGTCGTCGAGGAGCCGAAGGACGTGGTGGCTGTCGAGCGCACCCGCGAGTTCGGGGGCCGGTACCACGTCTTGGGCGGGGCGATCAGTCCGATCGACGGCGTGGGCCCGGACGATCTGCGCATCCGTGAGCTGATGGTGCGGTTGCGGGACGGCATCGTGAAAGAGCTGATCCTCGCGACCGACCCCAACCTGGAGGGGGAAGCCACCGCGACCTACCTGGCCCGGTTGGTCTTGCCGATGGGACTCACCGTGACCCGGCTGGCGAGCGGGCTGCCGGTGGGCGGCGACCTGGAGTATGCGGACGAGGTGACCCTCGGCCGAGCCTTCACCGGCCGGCGGCGGGTGGAGTGACGGCGTGGCAGCCTCGCGAAGGACCCTGTTCTGGGCGGCGGCCTGTGCGGCGTGCGTGCTGACGCTCGCCGGGACGGTCGTGGCCGTGGCCGGGTACTTCGCTTCCGCCGGCCCGGGACGCGTGGTGCGCGAGTACTTCGCCGCGCTGACGCGGGGCGATGCGCGCACGGCCTTGGGGTACGGCACCCTGCCGGACGGCCCGCGGGATCTGCTGACCGCTCCCGTGCTGCGCGCCCAGCAGCAGGTGGGCCGGATCGGGCCGGTGTCGGTCGTCGCTGTCGATCAAGCGGCCGGCACGGCGGTGGTCACCGTGCACTACTCGATCACGTTCGCCAGCGGGACGAGCGTCGTCGACGATCGTCTGACGCTGACCGAACACGGCCGATCGTGGCGGCTGACCCAAACCGCCATTCCGGTCGATCTGACCCTGTCGACGGCGCAGCATCGAGCCTCGGTGGCCGGCGCGGTCGTCCCGACCGGCCGACCGCTGGTGTTCCCCGGCGCGGTGCCGGTCGCCTTCGACACTCCGGCGCTGCAGCTCAGCGACGCCGGACGAATCGCCCGTTTCGTCGATGCCAAGCGGGCGCCCCTCGGAGTCACGGTGAGTCCGGCCGGGCGGGCCGTCGTGTCCGATGCCGTTGTCACCGCGCTCCGCGCGTGCCTGACCAGTCCGGATCCGGATCCGCTGTGCCCGATACCGACCGGCGGCCGAGCCGTGCCGGGCACGGTTCACGGCGCCGCCACCGACGCCGTGCCCGCCGACCTCGCGGTGACGGTGGCATCCGACGCCAACGGCCGCCTGGTCGTGACCGGCCATGTCCCGGTCACCGGGAGCTATGCCGAATTGACGTTCGACAATCAGCGGGCGACCAGGCAGGTCATCCGTTACCCGCTGGCCATCCGAGCGCACGCGTCCGCGGTCACCCCGGACGACATCGTCTGGGACACGCCGTGAGGCGCCTCGCTCGGCTCACGGCGATCATGGCCCTGTGCGCCGGACTCGGCCTGGTCGTCCCGACGTCGGCCGGAGCGGCACCGGGTCCGCGAGACGCGCCCGAGTGGTGGTTCGACGCCTGGAAGGTGCCGGCGCTGTGGACCGCGGGCGCGCGAGGGCAGGGCGTCACGATTGCCGAGATCGATACCGGCGTCAACGCGGCGCTACCCGAGCTCACCGGAAAGGTCCTGCCGGGCAAGGATTTCGGCAACCCGACCGCCGACGGTCGTACCGATCGTGACCTCGACGCGTTCGGCCACGGTACGGCCATGGCCTCGATCATGGTGGCCGGGCCCGGTCTGCTCGATATCACCGGACTGGCGCCCGACGCCCGGGTGCTGCCCATCGCCGTTCCCATCCAGGGCACCACAGACGCCACCGCCAGCGATCACGTTCCGGACGCGATCCGCTGGGCCGTCGATCATCACGCCAAGATCATCAGCATGTCCTTGGGTGGCCGCCGCGACCCAGTTGAGGACAGCGTTCCGTGCCCGGCCGACGAGCAGAGCGCGATCGATTATGCGGTGGCCCGGGGCGTCGTCGTGGTAGCGGCCGGCGGCAATTCGGGCCAGATCGGCAGTCCGGTCGAGGATCCGGGCGTATGCCTCGGGGTGGTGTCCGTCGGTGCGGTCGACTCGCACGGTGCCGTGGCCCCGTTCTCCTCGCGCCATCCCTACCTGACCCTGGTCGCCCCGGGCGTCGGCATCGCCTCCTTGGGGCGGGTCGCCGGGGCGGCTTACCTCGGAGAGGGCACCAGCCAGGCCACGGCGATCACGTCAGCTGCCATGGCCCTCGTCTGGTCGAAGCACCCCTCCCTGACCGCCCGGCAGCTCGTCACCCGAGTGCTCGCCACGCTCGACCGCCGCGCGCCGACGCACGACCCCGCCTACGGTTACGGATCGCTGTCCATCAACCGCGCGGTGCTGGCGGCCGTCCCCGCCAATGCACCCAACCCCGTGTATGACGCCCTAACGCCGTTCCTGGACCGCGAACAGGCCCGGGCGGCGGCGCGCACCGAGCCCGCGCCGTCACCCGCCGCGATTACCGACACTCCGCCGGGGATGTTCGAGGCCGGCACCGGGCCGGGCCTGTTCAGCGGGCAGGTGCTGACTGGGACCGTCGCGGCCCTGGTCGGCCTGGTGGCCCTCGCCCTGCTCGTCGGCGTAGCGATCGTGTCGCGCCGCCGACGGGCCGTCCTGACGCTGGCTGCCTCGGCCCCAGCGGTCCCGCCGCCGGCATGGCCGACCGAGTCGGCGGGGGTGACCGCGCCCCAGTGGCAGGACATCACCGGCCCGATCTGGCCCTTCGCCCCGCCACCGGATCGGCGGACGCGCTGATCGCTACCCGCGCTGGCGCACGTAACGGTTGAGCGCGCTGACGACACCGCGCAAGGACGCCTGCACGATCGATTCGCTGATGCCGACGCCCCACTGCACCTTGTCGCCCACCTCTATCTCGAGGTAGGCCGCCGCTTCGGCGTCGCGACCGGAGGTGAGGGCGTGTTCCGCATAGTCGAGGACCCGGATCGGCGTGCCCCCGAGGCCGACCTCGATGTCGGACATCGCGGCGCAGAACGCGGCGATCGGACCGTTGCCAACTCCCACGAGCTCGTAGACCGTGCCGAAGGCCTTGACCGTGCTGGCGATCCGCTCGATGCCCTCGTCGCTCGTCGAAGAGAACTTGATCAGCTCGAATGCGCCTGGGGTCAGGTACTCCTCGGTGAAGATCTGCCACATCTGGGCGGCGTCGACCTCGCCGCCCGCACCCTCGGTGTGGCGTTGGATGACCTGGCTGAACTCGATCTGGAGCCGTCGCGGTAGGTCGAGCTTGTTCTCCATCTTCATCAGATACGCGACGCCGCCCTTGCCGGACTGCGAGTTCACCCGGATGACGGCCTCATACGACCGGCCGACGTCCTTGGGGTCGATGGGCAGGTAAGGCATCTGCCACGGCATTTCGTTGACCGGCTTGCCGGCTTCGGCCGCGGCTCGGTCCAGCGCGTCGAAGCCCTTCTTGATCGCGTCCTGATGGGATCCGGAGAACGACGTGTAGACCAGGTCCCCGACGTAGGGGTGTCGCTCGTGCACACCGATGCGGTTGCAATACTCCACCGTCCGACGGATCTCATCGATATCGCTGAAGTCGATCTGCGGGTCGATTCCCTGGCTGTACAGGTTCAGTCCGAGCGTCACCAGGTCGACGTTGCCGGACCGTTCACCGTTCCCGAATAGGCATCCCTCGACCCGATCCGCTCCGGCCAGCACGGCCAGTTCCGCGTCGGCGACGGCGGTGCCACGGTCGTTGTGGGTGTGGACGGACAGGGCGATGTGCTCACGCCGGGAGAGGTTCCGGCTCATCCATTCGATCTGGTCGGCGTACACGTTCGGCGTGCTGCGCTCGACAGTGCACGGCAGGTTGATGATGATCTCCCGGTCTGGGCCGGGTTGCCAGACGTCCATGACCGCTTCGCAGATGTCCAGCGCGAAGTCCGCCTCGGTATCCATGAAGATCTCCGGCGAGTACTCGTAGCCGAAGTCCGTATCGGGCAGGTAGGTCTCGGCGAACTTGACCACCGCCTGCGTGCCCTGGGTGGCGACCGCGCGGCATTCGTCCCGCCCGGCACCTGGCCAGCCGAAGACGACGCGCCGGAACATTGGCGCGGCCGCGTTGTAGAGATGGACGCTGGCCTTGCGCGCGCCGACCAGCGACTGCACGGTTCGCTCGATCAGTTCTTCCCGGGCCTGAGTCAGGACCGAGATGCGGACATCGTCGGGCACCCGGTCGGTCTCGATGAGCTCGCGAATGAAGTCGAAGTCGGTCTGACTCGCCGCTGGGAAGCCGACCTCGATCTCCTTGTAGCCCAGGCGCGCGACGAGGTCGAACATGGCCCGCTTCCGAGCGCTGTTCATCGGGTCGATCAGGGCTTGATTGCCGTCGCGGAGATCGGTCGACAGCCACCGCGGGGCGACCGTGACGGTGCGATCCGGCCACTGCCGATCAGGGAGGTGGACGGGCGGGAACGGCCGGTATCGATGGCACGGCATTCCCGAAGGCTGTTGCGCATTCATGATGGGCTGCTCCTGGTGGGTGACCAATGATTGAGCGGCCGGCGCAGCAGAACGGCCCGCGACGAGGGGCCGACCGGAAGTGACTACCGGGCCTCGTCGCGGCCGCGAAGAAGCAGCGCGCGCATCATGACCTCGTCAGGCTACTGCATGGCCGCTGGGTCGTGCGAATGCAGGCTCTACCATGCGGTGAGCCTGCAGGATGACGAAGGAGTCCGATGCCGCACACCGTTGCCGCGGAGCTTGTCGGCAACGTCGCCCAGGTCATGGTGGCAGTGGGCGACTTCGTGACACTTACGGACACCCTCGTCATCCTGGAGTCGATGAAGATGGAAATCCCCGTGTTGGCCGAAGTCACGGGGACGGTCGCTGAGGTGGCCGTCTCGGTCGGGGACGTCATCACCGAGGGCGACGTCATCGCCGTCATCGAGATCGGAGGCCCGTGATGGCCAGCCAGGAACGCATCGTCCGCACCGCGATTCCGGGACCCCGCTCGCTCGAGCTGCAGGCCCGCAAGCAGGCCGCGGTGTCGGCCGGCCTCGGGACGATCCTGCCGATCTACGTGGAGCAGGCCAGCGGCGGCATCGTCGTCGACGTCGACGGCAACCAGTTGATCGACTTCGGCTCGGGCATCGCCGTGGTGTCGGTCGGCAACGCCGCACCCCGCGTGGTGGCGGCTGTCCAGCAGCAGGTCGCGGACTTCACCCACACCTGCTTCATGGTCACTCCGTACGAGGAGTACGTGCTGGTCGCCGAGGCGCTCAACGAGCTGACCCCGGGGCGGCACGAGAAGCGGTCCGCGCTGTTCAACTCCGGCGCGGAGGCCGTCGAGAATGCGGTCAAGATCGCCCGGTACTACACCGGCCGGCCGGCGGTGGTGGCCTTCGACCACGCCTACCACGGGCGCACCAACCTGACGATGTCCCTGACGGCCAAGAACATGCCGTACAAGCATCGGTTCGGCCCGTTCGCCGGCGAGGTCTACCGGGCCCCCATGGCCTATCCGTTCCGTTGGCCCGGCGGTTCGGAGCGGTGCACGGCCGAGGCCTTCGCCGTATTCGCCGACCACGCGCACGCCCAGGTCGGCGAGTCGAACATCGCCGCGGTGATTATCGAGCCGATCCAGGGGGAGGGTGGCTTCGTCGTGCCACCGACCGGATTCTTGGCCCAGCTGTCGGCCTGGTGCGCCGAGCACGGGGTGGTGCTGATCGCGGACGAGATCCAGACCGGGTTCTGCCGCACCGGCGACTGGTTTGCCTGCTCGCACGAGGACGTCGTGCCGGATCTGATCACGACCGCCAAGGGCATCGCCGGCGGGCTACCGCTCGCCGGGGTGACGGGCCGCGCGGAGATCATGGACTCGGTGCACAGCGGCGGCCTCGGCGGCACGTACGGCGGTAACCCGGTCGCCTGCGCCGCAGCCCTGGCCGCGATCGAGACGATGCGGGCGGATGACCTGTGCGCTGCGGCGCGGCGGATCGAATCCCTGATGCGGCCGCGGTTGGAGGCGCTCGCGGCGAAGTACGACGTCATCGGCGACGTGCGCGGCCGCGGGGCCATGCTCGCCATGGAGTTGGTGACCGGGGCCGGATCTCTCGAACCGAACCCCGGCCTTACGTCCGCCGTGTCGGCGGCCTGTCATCGAGAGGGGCTGATCACGCTCACCGCGGGAACCTACGGCAACGTGCTGCGCTTCCTCCCACCGCTGGTGATCAGCGACGCGCTTCTGACCGAAGGGCTCGATCTGCTGGAGTTGGCGTTCGCGGCCGCCGTGCAGGGCCACCCGAGCGCTCAGCCCGAGACGCCGGAGTTGTCGGAGGACCTCGAAGCCAGAGATACCGCCGACACCGACTGACCGCCACCGCGCCCGCCAGGGAGCCGTCGATCAGGAAAACGTCGAGGCCCGGACCTGCAGCCGGTCCGCTGGCAGCAGGAACCAGTGCCGATCGAGGCACCGCACCTTCACGTGCGTGATCGTCGTGCCGCTGCAATCCAGCTGAGCCGACCACTCGGCCGCGGCCGGAGCCTGACATTGTGGGCACAGCAGTGTGTCGACGACGACAGTCTGGCCGGCCGTCCGGTGTTCGAATTTCCTGTTCATCGTCTCCCCCGACGAGATCGCTGCCCGGTCGTGCCGGTGATATGTGAGGTGGAGGCCGCCGCCCGGGCCCCTGATACGCCTCGGGCCGATCTCACAGCGGCGACCCGGCCCGAGCCGCCGTCGCCCTTCGCCGGGATTGACCTCGCGGCCGGCCGGTATCCTCGCTTTCGGCAGTAACCGTTCGGAAGGAGCCGCGGTGGGGCTCGTCGTGCAGAAGTACGGCGGCTCATCTGTTGCCGATGCCGAACGCATCAAGCGGGTTGCCGAGCGGATCGTGGCTACCCGGCGCGAAGGGCACAATGTCGTGGTCGTCGTCTCGGCCATGGGTGACACGACCGACGAGTTGATCGAGCTGGCTGAGCAGATCGTGCCAGTCCCGAGCGGCCGGGAATTCGACATGCTGCTGACCGCCGGTGAACGCATCTCGATGGCGCTTCTCGCCATGGCCATCGAGTCCTTGGGCTATACGGCGCAGTCGTTCACCGGCTCGCAGGCCGGCGTGCTGACCACGGCTGCGCACGGCAAGGCGCGCATCGTCAACATCACGCCGGGACGGGTCGAGGAATCGTTGGCCGACGGGAACGTGGCCATCGTCGCGGGCTTCCAAGGCTTCTCGAAAGAGACCATGGACATCACGACACTGGGCCGGGGCGGGTCGGACACCACCGCGGTCGCGCTGGCCGCCGCGCTCACGGCGGATGTGTGCGAGATCTACACCGACGTCGACGGCGTCTACACGGCCGATCCGCGCATCGTGCCCAACGCGCGGCGGCTGGATAGGGTCACCTACGAGGAGATGCTCGAATTGGCCGCCTGCGGGGCCAAGGTCCTGCACTTGCGGTCGGTCGAGTACGGACGCACCTACGGCGTGCCGATGCACGTCCGCTCGTCGTTCTCCACCAAGCCGGGCACGCTCGTGGCCGGATCGATCGAGGAGTACACCGTGGAGCAAGCGATCATCAGCGGCGTCGCCCACGACCGCAGCGAGGCGAAGGTCACGGTCGTCGGCGTACCGGACAAGCCGGGTCAGGCGGCCGCATTGCTCCGCGAGCTGGCCGCAGCCGAGATCAACATCGACATGATCGTCCAGAACGTGTCGACGCGCGGAACGGGTCGCGCCGACGTCTCGTTCACGATCCCGACCTCGGACGGTGCCACCGCGCTTGCCGCGCTGCGCCGGGTGCAGCCTGTCGTCGGGTTCGAGGACTTGCTCTACGACGACCACATCGGGAAGTTGTCGCTGATCGGCGCGGGCATGCGTTCCCATCCGGGAGTGTCCGCCACGTTCTTCACCGCGCTCGCCGAGGCCGACGTGAACGTCGAGATGATCTCCACGTCGGAGATTCGCATCTCCGTGGTCTGCCGCGACGTCGACCTCGATGCCGCGGTGCGGGCCGTGCACAACGCGTTCGAGCTGGGATCCGCCGAGGAAGAGGCGGTCGTCTATGGGGGGACCGGCCGATGAACCACCCCACCAGAGCGCTCACTGCGCTCACGCTCCGGTGGGGGCCCCGGTGAGAGTTGGCATTGTCGGTGCCACCGGCCAGGTCGGAGGGGTGATGCGCCGGATCCTCGCCGAGCGCGCCTTCCCGGTCGACGAGATCCGCTACTTTGCCTCGTCGCGATCAGCAGGCACGACATTGCCCTGGAATGAAACGGAAATCCTCGTCGAGGATGCCGCTTCGGCCGACCCGGCCGGCCTCGACATCGCGCTGTTCTCCGCGGGGGCCGCGACGTCACGCGTACAAGCCCCGCGGTTCGCGGCCGCCGGCGTCACTCGTCATCGACAACTCGTCGGCGTGGCGCATGGACCCGGATGTGCCGCTCGTGGTTGCCGAGGTGAACCCGTCGGAGGCGCGAGCCGTGCGGAAGGGAATCATCGCCAATCCGAACTGCACGACCATGGCCGCCATGCCGGTCATCGCCCCGCTCCATCGAGCCGCGAGCTTGCTGCGAATGGTGGCGTCGACCTATCAGGCGGTGTCGGGTAGCGGGCTGTCCGGAGTGGACGAGCTGGACAAGCAGGTACGTCAGGTCGTCGACCGCGCGGCGTTGCTCACGCATGACGGCTCGTCGGTGACGTTCCCGACGCCGGAAAAGTACGTCCGGCCCATCGCGTTCAACGTGCTGCCCTGGGCCGGCTCGCTCGTCGACGACGGATCGGACGAGACCGACGAGGAGCAGAAGCTGCGCAACGAGTCGCGCAAGATCCTCGGCATTCCGGATCTGCGCGTGTCCGGAACCTGCGTGCGCGTGCCCGTCTTCACCGGTCACTCGCTCTCGCTGAACCTGGAGTTCGCGCGGGCCATGCCGGTCGCCCGGGCTCGGGAGCTGCTCGCATCGGCCCCGGGTGTCGCGCTGGCGGACGTGCCGAACCCGTTGGAGGCCGCCGGCCGGGATCCGAGCTTCGTCGGGCGTATCCGGCAAGATCCGGGCCTCGACGGCGATCGCGGACTGGCGTTGTTCGTGAGCAACGACAACCTGCGCAAGGGGGCGGCGCTGAACGCCATCCAGATCGCCGAGCTACTCCTGTAGCTCTCATCGGGACGGAAATGCGCCCAGCCCGCAAAATCGTCTCCGATTCGGGAAAAGGCCTACGCGATTGGGGCGTTCCAGGCGAATGGCTCCATTTCCCGTAGTAGCCGGCGTCGACGGTTGCGGGGCAGGTGGTCGATGAACAGGATGCCGCGCAGGTGCTCGGTCTCGTGCAGCAGGCAGCGCGCGAAATAGCCGGTTCCGGTGACCTCGATCGGCTTGCCGGTTTGGTCGGCGCCGCGCACGGTTGCGACCGACGGCCGGGGCAGCTCGTGGAAGGGTCCGGGCACAGAGAGGCAACCCTCCTCGCCATAGTCGATAGGGCCGCCGGTCGAGACGATCTCCGGATTGACGAAGTGCCCGACATGGCGCTTGTTCTCAGCATCCAGGCAGTCGTAGACGAAGACGCTGAGGCTCACGCCGATCTGCGGCGCGGCGAGCCCGACCCCGTCCGCGGCGTGCATGGAGGCGACCATGTCTTCGATGAGCGCGGCGAGATCAGCGTCGAACTCAGTGACCGGCGGGCAAGACGTCGCCAACACCGGATCGCCGACGACCGTAATCTTGCGTACCGTTCCCGCCACGAGCCTCTCCTTCAGCGGAACCTATCCGCAGTCATGATCTCAGGCGATAACAGCGTCATCCCGATGGGATGAGACAACGACGTCGTCTCGGGGGCATGATGAGCTCACCCGATCTTCGGCTGATTTGGTGACCACTGGGGGCGGTTTGAGATGAGTGCGAGCAAGAGTGGCACCCGCAAGAGGGCCGCCAAAGGCGCCACCAAGGGTGCGGCCAAGAACGGCAAGGGCACGGGTAAGCGCGCGAAGACGATCTACCACCCGAGCTTCGACGAGCGACGGACCACCGGCAAGGCGGCCCGGGATCAGATGCCGCTGGACAGCCAGGACGACTGGGCGCCGGCCGCGGATAGACCGGACCCGGTGGCGTTGCTGGAGGCGCAGGATGCCACCCGGGATGCCGACCTCGTGCCGGTGCGGCACGGTCGGATGATGGTCTCGCCGTTCACCTTCTATCGTGGTGCGGCGAAGATCATGGCGGCCGATCTCAAGGGCACGTCCACCGCCGGCTTGAACGTGCAGCTCTGTGGCGATGCGCATCTGTCGAACTTCGGGGTGTTCGGCTCTCCGGAGCGGCTGTTGCTCTTCGACGTCAACGACTTCGACGAGACGTTGGCCGGCCCATTCGAGTACGACGTGAAGCGGATGGCGGCGAGCTTCACGATTGCCGCGCGTAACAACGGATTCAAGAAAGGGGATGCGCGACTCGTGACCCAGGCGGCGGTCACCGCGTACCGCCAGGCGATGGCCTCGTTCGCCACGATGGGTTTGATGGAGACCTGGTATTCCCGGTTGGACGAAGATCAATTGCTCGGCGGCATTCGCAGCGCGGGGGTCGGCAGCAACCGGGCGGAGAAGCGGGCGGTCAAGACGGCGGAGCGGAACATCGCGAAAGCGCGGACCCGGGACAGCCTGCAGGCGCTGTCCAAGCTGTGTGAGGTCGTGGACGGGAAGTACCGCATCGTCAGTCAGGCGCCGGTGCTCGTGCCGGCCCGGGACATCGCGGCTACCTACGGCATAACCGAGGATGTCGAAGAGTTGATGCGCGAAGAACTTCGCGCCTATCGAGAGACGTTGCGCGACGACGTCCGCGAGTTGCTCGAACGCTTCGAATACGTCGACTCGGCTCGCAAGGTCGTCGGCGTGGGCAGCGTGGGCACCCGTGCCTTCATCATTCTGCTGCGTGGCCGCACCGAGGGGGATCCACTGTTCTTGCAGATCAAGGAGGCCACGTCGTCGGTGCTGGAGGACGACCTGCCGAAGAGCACGTATCCCAATCACGGCCAACGCGTCGTGCAGGGGCAACGCAGAATGCAGGCGGCCAGCGACATCTTCCTTGGCTGGACGGTCGGCGTCGACCCCAATCGGCACTTCTACTGGCGGCAGCTGCGCGACATGAAAGGCTCGGCTGAGGTCGAATTGATGATCCCGACCGGTATGCGCGTCTACGCCGACATTTGTGGCTGGACGCTCGCTCGCGCCCACGCCCGGTCCGGTGACCCAATTGCGATCACGTCCTACCTCGGCTCGACTGACCAATTCGACCAGTCGATCGTGGCCTTCTCCGAGCGTTACGCCGAGCAGAACGAACAGGACTATCGCGCCTTCATTGACGCAATCCAGTCCGGACGCTTGGAGGCCCTCGAGGGCGTGTGAACCCAGGGTCCCGTCAGCGATGGCCGACCGACGTCCTGCTCGTAATCCGGAGAGCTATGCCTGGCCGCTGCTGGCCATCGTGGTGGTCATCCTGCCTCAGGTCCTGGTGCCGTCTCGTGATCGCGTCGGTCCGCCGTTGCTCGTGCCGATCATCGAGACGGCCGCCTTCCTGGGCATGCTGATCATCGCGGCCAAGCCCGGGCCGGTTCCGCGAAGCGCGCGGCCGATCGTCCTGTTCCTGTTCGCCCTGCTCGTGTTCGCGAATGCCGTGGCGGCGTTCCGTCTCGTCGGCATCGTGTTAGGCAGCGGCAAGATCCACGGCGTGGAGCTGACCGCCAACCGGCTCCTTACCGCCGGCGCGCTGGTCCTCGGCACCAACATCGTCACGTTCGGCCTGCTGTACTGGCAGGTCGACGGCGGCGGTCCCGCGGGTCGCGCCGCCACCCCGGCGCCCTACCCCGACTTCCAGTTCCCCCAGACCGTGACCACGGGTCTCGCTGCTCCCGGGTGGCGCCCCCGCTTCCCCGACCACCTCTATGTCGCATTCACGAACCTGGTCGCGTTCAGCCCCACCGATACGATGCCGCTCACGGTCCGGGCCAAGGCGCTCATGGCCCTGCAATCGCTCATCTCGGTCGCGGTGCTCGTCGTCGTGCTGGCCAGGGTGATCAACATCCTCCCGTCGTGACGTAGTGGGGTTTTCACTTACGCTGTGGTGACCATTGGTAAACGGAGAGGGTCGGAGCCGTGGGCCTATGGCAACACGCCCAGAGCGCTCTGACGACGATCCGTGCGCGATGGCGGCTCCGGATACGGTGGCCATCCCCGCTTCTTGTCGGCTGCGGCGCCCTGGCCGTGCTGGCCACCGCGGTCAGCCTCTACCTGCGCTCCCTGGTGCCTTTGGATGTCGGAGGTTCTCCGTACGACGAGGGGCTCTACGTCCGACTGGCCACGGCCCTGAGCCAGGGTGACTGGCTTGGCCCCTTCACCAAGGTCACCTTGTCGAAGAACCCGTCCTACGCCGGGTTCGTCGCGGCGATGCACCAGATCGGGCTGCCGCTCAAGATCGGCGAGCACATCACGTACCTGCTGGCTGCGGCAGCCTTTGCCGGCTGCGTGTGGATCTGCACCCGGCGACCCGGACTGACCACCGCCGCGTACGTGATTCTCGCGCTCCGGCCGGAAAGCTTCGCCCGGCTGGACGCGTCCGTGCTCCGGGACGGCTGGAACGCCTCGCTGGGTCTGCTGTTCGTCTCCCTGACCTTTATCGCCGCCACGGCTACGGTGAGCCGACGCCGGCGGTGGTGGTTCGTGCTACCGGCGGCGCTGGCGGGTTTTGTCGGCGCATTGTTCCTTCTCTGTCGCGAGGAGGGCATGTCGCTTTTCCCGGCGATCGCCGTGATCGTCCTCGGGGTGCCGTTGGTGGCCGCACTCCAGCATCGACGAAAGACGCGTCGAGCGGAAAGCCCCACGGATGAGCAGGCTGCGCCCGCTGCGCCGTCCGACGCTGCGACGGGGGTATTCCCGAGGCAGCTCGTGGCCCGGCGGCTGGTCAGGCCGGTACTTCGCTATGCGGTGCTGCTCGTCGTGTTCGGCGTCGCACTCATCGCCCCGATCCGGACGGTCGAGTACGAGAACAAGCAGCATTACGGGGTCGCGCTTACTAACGACCAGACGACCGGGATGTTCGCGCGGGCGTTTGCCGACTGGTCACGGGTGCGGGCCGGAAGCCGGCAAACCCAGCGGCCGATTTCCTACGCCCAGCGCGCGGCGGTCTACGACGTGAGCCCGGCGGCGGCCGAACTGCGGCCGTGGCTGGATCTGCGGGGGAACGCCTGGCTGCCGTCGACGTGCACGGTGTCGCGCATGCGGGACGGTGACTGCGATTTCTCCGGTGGCACGCTGATCTGGGCAATGCGCGACGCCGCTGTCTCGGCCGGTCACTACGCGACGGCGACTGATCTGCAGAGGTACTTCGGCCAGATCGATCGCGACATCAACCGCGCTTGCTCGGCGGGCCGGCTGCGCTGCGACACCCGGCTGCCGATCTCCCTACAGCCACTTACCCAGCTGCAGCTGGGTCCGTTCTTCGACGAGATCTGGAGCCAGTCCCAGCGAGTGCTGTTCGCCGACGGTTTCACCGATCTCGGTGGTCGCCTGGTGCCGCGACCGGGGGACCTCGAGGCGACGCGGGCGATCGTCGTCGGGCTGCCGCCCAACCCGGCGACCCTCCGCACCCAGCTGGCCGATCTGCACGCGAAGGCCGGCATCTACAACACGATCGCGACCGTCTACCGATTCCTGCTTCCGGCGTCATTGGTGCTCGGACTCGTCGGCCTTGGCCTGGCGGCGATCCGTCCGCGCGGCCGGGGCCGACGGATGGCCGTTGTCCTCGGTCTAGCGCTGCTGGTCGGTATAGCGGCGCGGCTCGCCGCCATCGCGGTTGTCGACACCGTCGTGTTCGCCGTCAACGGAGATCGCTACGAGATGCTGACCCGCCTACTGGCGCAGAGCTTCGGCCTACTCGGCACCCTGCTGTTGGTCGACCGACTCTGGCCCAGGGCCACGCCGCCTCCGACATCGATCGCCGACAGTCCTCCGGCTGAGACCGAACCGGCGCCGGCCATGCCGTCAGATGAACTTGGCCCGCTACCGGCCGAAGCCGAGGCGCCCGTTCCGCCGGCGGCTTGACGAGTGCCGGAGTTGCTACTTCGGCGACTGCAGCCAGGGATCGCGCAGGTCGAAGAACTCCGGCACCCCGGTGCTGAGCCGGTCCATCTCCTCCATCTGGGCCTGCAGCTCCGGCGGCGGGTCCTTGCGCTCACCCTCGCGCGCATCGGCTTCGGACGTGAAGTACATGGCCATCGTCCAGGTGTTGTCGGTATGAGCGATGCCTAGGCTCCCGATCACGTCCGGCCGGAAAGCGGCCCATTCATCGGTATTCTCGTTCATCAGTTGCTGGGCGCGATCGGGGTCCGGGCCTTGCTCGCCCCGCATGACCTGGACGAACCCGGCACGATCGGGATCGCCGTGCAGATCCGGCATCACCTTCGTGCTGTCGCGGAACGTGGCCTCTCCGTCGAACAACTTCGCGGTTTCCGCCCACCACTGGTCTTGCTCGGGCCGATCGCTGTTGCGGCGCGCGGCTTCCTCCGATTCGAACCGGGCGAGCGCTACGAGCCGCCCGTCGTCGGTAACGCCTGCGGTCGAACCCAACCATCCTGCGGCTCCGGGCGCGAGTTCTGCGATCCACCGGTCCAAGGCCGCGTGGACCGCTGCCGGATCGGACACCTTGCCTGTAATCACCTGGACGAACATCGTCAACCCCCTTGGCGCTTGCGTCGAGGCCCATGCTTCGACATGTCTGCGACGCTACGAGCGGCAGCGCTCAGCGTCTATGACTGAGCACGATGGTCGAGAACGGCATAAATCGGCAAGAGGTGCCGACCTAGGAAGTGGCTAGGCATCGCATACACCAGTAGGCCGCGTACTCAGTGTGACTACTGTTTCTCCATTTCCTTACGGCCCGGCAACCGCGCGGTCGAGTTCGTCGGCCGCTTGCTGCCGTCCGGCGACTGGCTGATAATCGGGTCGATCATCGGAATTTGGCAATTCTGGCCATCCAGAGGAGGACCAATGGCGGTCGCGCTCAATCCCTATCTCAGCTTCAAGTCCAGTGCGCGGGAGGCAATGGAGTTCTATCAGTCGGTTTTTGGTGGCAATCTGGATGTCCAGACGTTCAAGGACCTCAATGCGGCGAAGGACCCGGCTGAGGAGAACCTCGTCATGCACTCTCAGCTCGAGGGTGACAACGGCATCCTATTCATGGCATCTGACACGCCGAGCCGGATGGAATACCAATCGGGCACAAACTTCAGCATGTCGCTGAGCGGCGACGATGCCGACCTGCTGCGTGGCTACTTTGACAAATTGGCGAGTGGCGGCACGGTGACGATGCCACTGGAAAAGGCGATCTGGGGTGACACATTCGGCATGTGCGCCGACAAATTCGGTGTGAATTGGCTCGTCAACATCTCGGGTCAGGGGCAATAAGCGCGTCCATTGTCTATCGATCGCCAATCCAAGCAGCGGGGAAGGCACGATGACTGACGTCGATGTACTGGTCGTGGGCGCGGGACCGGTTGGGCTGACGGCAGCATCGGAGCTTCGGCGACGCGGCATCGAATGCCGGGTGGTCGATCGGTTGCCGTCGCCGGCGATGGTGGCCAAGGCCGTCGGGATCCAGCCGCGCACGTTGGAGATCTGGGAGGCCGCCGGCCTGGCCCAGGACGCGCTCGATGCGGCCACGCAGCTGCACGGGCAGAAGGTGTTCGTCAATGGCGAGCAGACGGCCGAGCTGACATTGACCCTTCCGCCGTCGGTGCCATTCGGGTTCGTCGCGCTGCCGCAGTACGAGGCCGAGCGAGTCTTGACCGAGCAGCTGCGGCGGCTGGGCACGTCGGTCGAGCGAGGGTTGGAGTTGGTCCGGTTCGACCAGGATGCGGACGGGGTGACCGCCCGCCTGTCGGGCTCGCAAGGATCGGAGACGGCGCGGGCCGGATTCCTCGTCGGCTGCGACGTCGGCTATCGAGCCGCGCCGGCCGACCCGACCGCGCTAGCCCGCTACCTCGACACCATCTTCGCCTGACGCGAACGGACCAACAACGTAACGGATCTGGCCGCGCTAGCGGTCGCCGGGATCAGCCGGGCGACCGTGTCGAACATCGTGGGAGCAGATCAAACTGAGCGCGTCGCGGTGTGTCTGATCAGGGGCATAGAATCCGCACCGTCCGATGAAGTAGCCAGCGCCGTGGACGCGACCCATCGCTTAAGCCCCGTCGCGAACGCTCGGCGCTAAGACGCGGGCGGGTCGCCGATGTCGCAACAGTCACCAGCGCCGCGAGGGACAGCTCCACCGCCACGGCCGCGCTTCCGGATCGGCTTCGTATGGATCTTGATAGCCCTCGTACTTCTGGCGATCAATGTGTACGCCGGCACGCGAGCGATGCAGCCGGCGTCGCGGCTACGCGTTCCGTACATTCCGTTCTTTCTCGATCAAGTGAACGCGGGTCACGTCAAGGACATCACGTCGAAGGGGACGGCAGTCCAAGGCACGTTCACGCAGCCGCAGTCATACGCGGGTTCCAAGGCGACGACGCTTTTTCAGACCGAGATCCCCACATTTGCCGACAACACCACCCTGTCAGCGCTTCTCCGGACCAAGGGAGTCGTTGTCAATGCCCAACCACTAGATACCGGGGGGTCGTGGTGGCAGAACCTGTTATTGGGCTTCGGGCCGACGATCTTGTTTGTAGCGCTGCTGTTTTGGCTGGTGCGGCGGGCCGGAAAGATGCAGAACATTCTTGGCTCGTTCGGCCGCTCACGCGCACGGCGCTATCAGCCATCGGGTGACCGGGTCACGTTCGCGGATGTGGCGGGGATCGACGAGGCGAAAGCGGAACTGAGCGAGGTCGTCGACTTCCTGCGTCATCCGGACAAGTACCGAAAGCTCGGCGGCCGGATCCCGCACGGTGTCCTGCTCTCCGGTGCGCCGGGCACAGGCAAGACGCTCCTGGCCCGAGCGGTTGCTGGCGAGGCGAACGCGCCGTTCTTCTCGATGGCCGCATCGGAGTTCGTCGAGGCGATCGTCGGGGTTGGCGCCGCCCGCGTACGCGACCTGTTCGCCCAGGCAAAGGCGGCCGCGCCGGCGATCGTGTTCATCGACGAGCTCGATGCGATCGGCCGGTCACGCACGTCCGGAGTTGCGGGCTTCAGCGGCGGCAACGACGAACGCGAGCAGACACTGAATCAGATCCTGACCGAGATGGACGGGTTCGACCCGTCCGTCAGCGCGATCGTCATCGCCGCGACCAACCGGCCCGACGTCCTCGACCAGGCCCTGCTACGTCCCGGGCGTTTCGATCGCAGGATCGCGGTACAGCCTCCCGACCGCACTGGTCGCGAGGCGATCCTCAAAGTGCATGCACGCGACGTGCCTCTCGGACCGGACGTCGACCTCGGCCGGATCGCGTCGACGACACCGGGCATGGTCGGAGCGGACCTCGCCAATCTGGTCAACGAGGCAGCTCTGCTCGCCGCGCGACGCAACCACGACGTGGTTAACGAATCCGACTTTGCCGACGCGCTCGAGCGAATCGTGCTCGGCGCCGAACGGCAGGTGATGATGAGCCCGCAGGAACGGCGCCGCACTGTATACCACGAAGCCGGCCACGCGATTGTCGGCATGCTCACCGACGGCGCCGACCCCGTCCGCAAGGTCTCGATCATCCCGCGAGGGGTGGCACTCGGCGTCACCTTCGCAGCGCCCGAGACCGACCGCTTCACCTACCGCGAGCCCGAGGTTCACGCGAAGATCAACGTCGCTCTCGGCGGCCGGGCGGCAGAGGAAGTTGTTTTCGGCGAGACGAGCACCGGCGCCGAGTCAGACATCCAGCAGCTGACCGAGATCGCCCGCCAAATGGTCGGCCGCTGGGGCATGAGCTCGGCGATCGGGCCCGTCGCCGTTCTCCCGCGCGATGGCGCCGGACCCCTCCTGCCGGGTGCCGCTGAGGTCTCGCCGGACACCCAGAGACTCGTCGACGACGAAGTGCGCCGCATCATCGACGAGTCCCATCAGCAAGTGGTTGACCTGCTGCGCGATAACCGCAGCAAGCTCGATGCTCTCGCGGCCGCGCTGCTCGAATACGAGACCCTCGACGAGAAGGACGCGTACGCAGCCGCAGGCGTCCTACGAACCGACATACCCACCGCCGACTCGTACACGTCAGCGGCTCGATCGCGGACCGACGACTAACTTGTACGTCCACGGGAGCGACCCTCAACGATCCGGCCAGTCCCGTTCCAAAATGTAATCCGCCTCGGTGCGCGAGCGCCTCGGTGGCAGAGTTTTCCCATATATCGTTGAGGAACCCTCCAGCTCCGCACGGGCAGATTACGCGCTTTCGCCCTCGCCGGCGCTTACTCGATGTGGCGTAGAACGTCCCAGGGCAGGCGCTTGAGGAGGAAACTACGACCTTGCCGATTCTTGCTTCGGCGAACTTCTAGCGCGAATTTGCCCCGCCGTTGTCGTGCGACGAGCGACCGTGATTGGCCGGTCAGTACCAGGACGGGCCGTGATCGCGATACGGCTCCTCGAGTGCGGCAGCCTCGTCGTCGGTCAGGTGGAGTTCGAGCGCGGCGGCGGCTTCGGGCAGGTGGTGGGGTTTGGTCGCGCCGACTATGGGCGCGGACACGGCGGGATTGCGCAATACCCAGGCGAGCGCGATCTGAGCCATGGTAACCCGGTGTACGTCGGCAAGTTTCTGAACCGCATTTACAACGGGCTCGTCCAACGGCGAGTCGAAGGCCTGCACGACATGGTCGACGGTGGAGCGGGTGGATTGCTCGCCCCACGGTCGGGCCAGGCGGCCCTTGCCCTGTGGGGAGTAGGGCACAAGGCCGACGCCGGTGTCGGCGCACATGGCCATCAGCTCGCGCTCGTCTTGGCGGCGCAGCAGGTTGTACTGGTTCTGCATGGACACGAAGCGAGTCCAGCCGCCCAGGTCGGCGGCATGTTGCAGCTTGGCGAACTGCCACGCGTACATCGACGACGCGCCGAGGTAGCGGACCTTTCCGGCTTTGACGACGTCGTGCAGAGCCTCCATAGTCTCCTCGACCGGGGTGTCGGGATCGAACCGGTGGATCTGGTACAGGTCGACGTAGTCGGTGCCGAGCCGGGTCAGGGAGGCGTCGATTTGTTCGAGGATGGCCTTGCGGGACAGGCCTGATCCGCCGGGGCCGTCGTGCATCTTGCCGTGCACCTTGGTGGCCAGCACGATGTCTTCGCGGTGTGAGTAACGCTCAATGGCACGACCGACGACTTCTTCGGAGGTTCCGGCTTGGTAGACGTTCGCGGTGTCCCAGAAGGTGATGCCCAGCTCGATCGCCTGCCGGAAGAACGGCTGGGCGTCATCGTCGGCCAGCGCCCACTCGTGGGCGCGTTCGGTGGTCGGATCGCCGTAGCTCATGCAGCCCAGTGCGAGGCGGCTGATCTTCAGCCCGCTATCACCGAGACGAGTCTGCTCCATACTGTCAGTCTCCTACGTTGCTGTGCGCGCGGACATCAAGCAGGAGCGGACCTTCCAGTTCTGCGTTGCCGAGGCTAGCGTCACCTCTGTGATCCGTCCATACCGTCACGAAAGGGGTAATGATGCATGCTCTTCAGAAGCCCGGACGTATCGCGGGGCTTTGGTTCATCGGCACCTTCGTCTTCTCGATTCCAGCTGTTTTTCTGTACGACCCCGTGCTGAATGACGCCAACTACATCTTCGGTGGGGGTCTCGACGCACGGATTTCTCTCGGCGCGTTGTTGGAGATCTTCTTGGCGATCTCCAACATTGCTACCGCCGTCGTCTTCTTTCCGGTGCTGAAGCGGGTGAACGAATCAGTGGCGCTGGGCTATGTCGCCTCGCGCATCGTGGAGTCGGCGATGATTGTCACGGGCCTCATTAGCCTGATGACCGTCGTGACCCTGCGGGACGACTTCGGCCGGGGCGCCGACTCAGCCTCGCTCAACGTCGCCGGGCACACGCTTGTCGCCTTCCACGACTGGACGTTCCTCCTTGGTCCGCAATTCTGTGCGGGCTTTGGGAACGGACTCCTCCTCGGCTACCTGATGTACAGATCCGGACTCGTGCCACGCCGGCTGGCGATGCTCGGACTGATTGGTGGGCCGCTGGCATTTATCGGCGGAGTGTTCGTTCTCTTCGGGGCGTTCGAGGACCCAAGCGGGGCCTTGTTCGCCTTCACAGCCATTGAGATCGTGTGGGAGGCCTCGCTCGCGATCTACCTCACCGTCAAGGGATACAGGCCGTCACCGCTCCTCGCTGAGGCAAGCCCCGCGGACTCCGGTTGGGCGCCGTCAAACACCTGACCCTGGGGGACGTGTGGTGGTGCCCGCTCGACTTCGGCCCCTTGGTGGCCACTCCACGCGATGCCTACCGTTGCGGACTGACAAGCATCAGCACGGCCACACACGCCACGAGACGCTCAGAGCTCAATGGGCGTGGCACTCCTCGGTGAACTCGTGTCGCGGCCCGCACGTCGGTGCCGGCCTACCGAACTGCGAAGGCCGAGTTCGCGGCGATGCGCACGATGGACGTCTGCTTACTCATCCGGACGGGGGGATGGCGAGAGGCCGGGTGGCGTGCTCCTCTGATACCGGCACCGGGGACGCGTCCGCGGTGCTTGATGGCTAGCGGTGTGATGCCGCTGCGGTTCGGAGGGTGGCATGACGGTGAAGGCTGAAGGTCGCACGGTACGGCGGTCTGGTGCGCGGGCGGGGACGGTGGAGCAGCTGACTCGTGCGGATCGGGTGGCGCGGGGCAAGGACGCGCGCGCGTCGGCGCCGCTTGCATCGCATGCGGAGTTCGTGCCGGGCGGGTCGCGGGATCCGGTGGGGCTGCTGCTGGGGCAGGCGGCCTCGCGGGTGCCGGAGTTGGTGCCGATCCGGCATGGGCGGATGCTGGTGTCGCCGTTCACGTTCTATCGGGGGGCGGCGCTGCCGATGGCGGCCGATCTGGCTGGGACGCCGTCGTCGGGGCTGCAGGTGCAGTTGTGCGGGGACGCACACCTGTCGAATTTCGGGGCGTTCGCCTCGCCGGAGCGGAGCCTGGTCTTCGATGTCAACGACTTCGACGAAACGCTGCCGGGCCCGTTCGAGTGGGATGTGAAGCGGCTGGCGGCGAGTCTTTCGGTAGCCGGCCGGGACAACGGGTTCCCGGCCAAGGACCGCCGTGCGATCGTCCTCGCGGCGGCCGAGGGCTACCGCACCGCGATGCGCGGCTTCGCGCAGCAGTCGCTGATGGGGGTCTGGTACGCGTACCTGGACATCGAGCAGACCATGGACCAGTTCCGGACGCAGGTCAAGGCGAAACGGTTCAAGGCCGGGCAGAAGATGATGGCCAAGGCGCACACCCACGACAGCATGCAGGCCCTCGACAAGCTGACCACCGTGGTTGATGGGCGGCGGCAGATCATCGCCGACCCTCCGATGATCGTCCCGATCGAAGAGGTGTTCAGCGATGTGCAGGCCGACGCGCTGCAGGCGGAGTTGCGGGCCGTGCTGGGCAAATACCGGCGCACCCTGCAGTCCGACCGGCGGCAGCTGCTGGAACAGTTCGCGATGATGCAGGTGGCGCGCAAGGTCGTCGGGGTTGGCAGCGTCGGCACCCGCGCCTGGATCGTGCTCATGGAAGCCGGGGACGGGATCGAACCGCTGTTCCTGCAGGCCAAGGAGGCCCAGCCGTCGGTCCTGGCCGAGTACTGCGGGCGCAGCCAGTACCGCAACGAAGGCGAGCGGGTCGTCGCCGGGCAGCATCTGATGCAGGCCCAAAGCGACATCTTCCTCGGCTGGACCCGCGCCACCGGCGCGGACGGGGTCGACCGCGACTTCTATGTGCGCCAGCTGCGGGACTGGAAATTCTCCATGCCCATCGAACAAATGGTTCCGGCAGGAATGACCGTCTACGCCAGGGTATGCGGGTGGACCCTGGCCCGGGCCCACGCCCGCTCCGGTGACCGCGTCGCCCTGGCCGCCTACCTCGGCGGCTCCCCCAAATTCGACCAGGCGATCGCCGAGTTCGCCGAAACCTACGCCGACCAGAACGAACGCGACTACGCCGCACTCCAAACCGCCGTCAAAGACGGCAAAGCCCAAGCCACTACCGAGATCTAGGAACGGATACTCGCAGCCGCGCCGAGCCGGCGGGCTGCGCCTGGCCAACCAGTGAGACCACGAGAACAGGCGTCAGTCGGCCTCTGTATCGATTTGATCGGGCTGGTCTCAGTGGTTACCGCGGCATGTCGAGCGACGTGTAGGAGGCCTTGCTATGCCAGGTGACCCAGACCCACCGCTCAAACAGCTTGTGGTACGTGGCTGCTGCACACCGTGCTCACCGAGCGGCTCGGGATCGGCCTACCGCTGGTAGCGGTTGCGCTGTACTTCGGCATCGCTGTGTACCTGGTTGTGCCCTTCCCTTCCGCGAGGTAGACGGTTGCTGGTCAGGCGTTCATAGGCCATCGCCGATCAACGCTGACCCCGACGTGAGGGAAGGTTCGACAGAGATGGCTAACGCACCCGGGAGAAGCGCGAGTCCGAACGAGCGAGGCGCGCATACCGCGGCTGACGCCCGCGGGCGCCAGCCCGTGACCGCAGTGCAGCGCTGGCTGGCCCGGCTAGCGCTTCTGGCTGCGCTAGCGGCGATAGCGGTCCTCATCGTCGGCGGCACCAAGAGCGTCGGTGTCCTGATCTCCGGCGTGGTGGGCCTCTCCGTGACTTTCGCCGGGGCGTGGTGGTTCCTGAGTAACCGGGGTCTCATGCGATGGCTGGGCGCGGCGGTGGCCATCGCCGCACCGGTGTTCGTCATCGTGCTCTACCTCTCGCGGCAGTTGCTGTGGGCGGTCGTGCTCGTCGTTGTGCTGCTCGCGGTTTCGGTTGCCGCCGGGCGAGCCGCGATCATGCGTGCCCGCCCTCCCGCGGCCATGCCAGAGCGATCAACGCCCCCACCGCGTCGTCCTTTCGTGATCATGAATCCCCGCTCCGGCGGCGGGAAGGTCGGCAATTTCGGTCTGGACACCAAGGCGGCCGAGCTTGGCGCTCAGGTGTCGTTGATCCAAGGCCCGGGCATCGTCGACGTCGCCGGGCTGGCTCGCCGTGCGGTGGCCGACGGGGCCGACCTACTCGGTGTCGCCGGGGGTGACGGAACGCAGGCACTCGTTGCCGGCATCGCGGCGGAGCACGATCTGCCATTTCTTGTCATCTCTGCAGGCACCCGTAACCACTTCGCGATGGACCTCGGCTTGGACCGCGAACGGCCCGACGCAGGACTCGACGCATTGACCGACGGCGTCGAGCTGCGCTTGGACCTCGGCCTGGTCGGCGGGCGAACCTTCGTGAACACCGCATCATTCGGCGCCTACGCCGAGATTGTGCAGAGCCCGGCCTATCGCGACGACAAGCGTGGCACGATCCTGCAGATGCTGCCCGAGCTCCTCACCGGACAACGCGGGCCGCGACTCGTCGTGCGAATCGACAACGGCGTGACGATCGAGGCACCGCAGGCGCTGCTGATCAGTAACAACCCCTACGAATCGGGGGATCTGGCCGGACTGGACCGCCGAGCCCGCTTGGACACCGGAGCGCTCGGCGTCATCGCGGTCACGGTCGACAACACGGCGCAGGCCATGGAGCTAGTGCGCGGCCGCCGGGCACGCGGCGTCCGACGGTTCGTAGCGTACGAGGTCGTCATCGACGCCGACATCGACGAGATCCCGGTCGGCGTCGACGGCGAGGCGGTGAAGATGCCGACGCCGGTGCGCTGCACGATCCAGCCACTCGCCCTTCGGGTGCGCGTTCCGCGAGAGCGACCGGGCGTGCCCAGGCCCACCCCCCAGATCGACCGCACCCTGCTGCTGCGCCAGGCACTGAGCCTGCCCCACGCGGGCGAACAGTCGAATGGTCAGCGTCCGCGACCGAAGTGATCGAGTGCGTGAGTGGTCAGCTGTGCGGCGGGTGCCGGCCTGAACGGGGGTCAAATTAGGGTCGAAGGAATCTCGATCTTCGATTTGCCTACTCCGCGATCCCCAGAACACAAGCCCTACATGGTCGGGGTGGCGGGATTCGAACCCACGGCCTCTTCGTCCCGAACGAAGCGCGCTACCAAGCTGCGCTACACCCCGGCTCTGGATGGTGCCCAGAGCAACCGCGCCAGCATAGCAACGGCGGCGGGGCGACGGGATCAGCGAGCGACGAGGGTGAGCAGCGATGCCTCAGGGCGGCAGGCGAACCGGACGGGGGTGTACGGACCGGTGCCGAGACCGGCGCTCACGTGGAACCACATCTGGTCGTCCCACCGATGCAGCCAGCGGGCCCGATGCACGTCGATGCCACAGTTGGTGACGATCGCGGGACCGAACGGGACCCGGACCTGCCCACCGTGGGTATGTCCGGCGAGCACCAGGTCGTAGCCGTCGCGCGCGAACGAGCGCAGTAGCGCCGGTTCTGGGGAGTGGGTCACGCCCATCCGAACGGCGGCGGCCGGCTCGGCCGGTCCGGCGATCAGCGCATAGCGAGCCCGTTTGAGGTGCGAGTCATCCGTGCCTGCGAGCGCGACCTCGACGTCAGCTGCCTTGACCACCGCGCGGACATGGGTGAGGTCGAGCCAGCCCGACGCCTCCATGGCGGCGGCAAGCTCGGGCCACGGCAAGCGCGGACCACGAACGCGTTCGTCCCGCCGGACGAAGTACCGCACCGGGTTCTTCAGCTGCGGGACGTAGTAGTCGTTGTTGCCGGGAACGAACACTCCCGGAAACTCGAACAGCGGTTCCAACGATCGCATGATGGCCGGGATCGCCCGCGCGTGCGAGATCGTATCGCCGGTGTTGACGACGAGATCGGGGCGCAACCGGGCCAGGTCGCGAATGAATTCCTGCTTGCGGCGCTGGTTGGGCGTGATGTGCAGATCGGAGACATGCAGGATGCGCAGCGGGGCCGAACCCGGCGCGAGCACGGGCACGTCGAACTGGCGCACCGTGAAGGCGTTGCGCTCGACGAGCGTGCCGTACGCCAGCGTTGCGGCGCCTAGGCCGACAACGCCAGCGGCGGCGCGGAGCGTACGGGACATGGCCCCGAGCCTACGGGCCCGGCGCGCTGCCCGGCCGCCGCTACCGTGACGCCATGCCTGAGCTGAAGGCCCGCCTGCAGTCCGACCTCAACCAAGCCATGAAGTCACGGGACGAGCTACGCACCGCGACGATTCGCATGACGTTGGCGGCGATCACCCGAGAGGAAGTCGCCGGCGCACAAGCTCGCGAGCTGTCCGACGACGAGGTGCAGCGGGTCATCACCAGGGAGGCGAAGAAACGCCGGGAGGCAGCCGACGCATTCGAGCAGGGCGGCCGCACCGAGCTCGCCGAGCGCGAGCGAGCCGAGGGCACCGTGTTGGAGGACTACCTGCCGAGGCAGCTGGACGAGGGCGAACTGGACACGCTGGTTCGAGCCGCCGTTGCCGAGGCCGGCGCAACCGAGCCTCGGCAGCTCGGTGCGGTCATGAAGCTGCTGCAACCACGAATCGCTGGTCGAGCCGACGGGCGGCGGGTCAGCGACACGGTCCGCCGCCAGCTGTCGAGCTCCGGAGGCGATGCGGCCCGCGCCCGTGATCCGTGACACAACCTCGGTCGTGATCTTGGACTTGTCGTCGCTATGGAGCAGTAAGTCCGAGATCACGAGGCAGCGGATGTCGGCTCTGGAGCCAGAGCCTTATCCGCGGGGTGGCCGAGTCCTCCTCGGAGGGGTCGGCCGGCCTGGAATGCTCGGCGGGGCGATGGTCGGTCCGGGCGCGGGCTGGCTGCTATTCCCCCGGCGGGGCGTGGGCTTCGGTGGAGGTGGAGGAGGCGGCGCGTAGGGCTGCTGACCGTTGCTCATGCAGACCGTGATCGTCGTGCCCGGGACGGCAACCTTCGGCGAGAAGTACGCCACCGTGTCGTAGGGAGCCGAGGAACCGCAGCGCACGCCCTGATAGATCTGCCCGAGGTTGGCGACCTTGAAGCCCTGCGCGGTCAGCGCGGCAGTGGCCTGGTCGAGCGGCAGGTTCGTCACCGGAGTCACCCGGATGGAGCCGGGCACGTCATTCACGCCGGGCCACGCCCACCGCTGGCTGAGCAGCGTCGACTGGACAGCGTCCAACCAGAGCGCTGCCGCATTGACGCCCTCGGCCTGGCCGTCAGCCGCGCCCGGTACCCCCTTCAGCGATCCGCTCGGGCTCTGCGGGTTGTAGACCGCCATGGCGCCGGCCAGGTTCGGGGTCACGCCCGCGTACCAGATCGCGGCGTTGTCCGTGGCCGTCGTCGCGGCGTTCTGGGTACCGGTCTTACCGGCCACGGGGCTGCCGCCGGCGGCGGCGTAGGCCTGATAGGCCGGCGCCGCCGTGCCCGGAGCCGAGGAGTCACCGATCAGCACGTTCGCGGCCGCACGAGCCACCTGGGGCGCCATCTGGGCCGAGCAGGGCTTGCGCGGGACGGGCAACGGCCGACCGGTCACGTCCTTGATCGACAGCACCGGGGCGGGCGGGCAGAACACGCCGTCGTTCCCGATCGTTGCGTACGCTCCGGCCAGCTGCAGCGGGCTGGTCGCATACGTCCCGATGGTGAAGCCGAACTGGCGTTGGGTGATGATGCGACGGGCCAGTGTCTGGCTGGGGTCGTTGCCCACTTGCTGGTTCAGGGTTGTCATCCCGAGGCTCTGCGCCGTGCCCACGATGGGCGAGAGGTCACAGCCCTGGAACAGCTTCTCCTCGAGAGCGATGAAGAACGTGTTGCTCGACCGGACGGTGGCGTCGCGGAGGTTGTCGACGGTCGGGATGCTGGAGTTGTCGTTCTGGATCGGTGCGGCGGCGCCGCATCCGGTAGCTAGGTAGGGGTTGGCGGTCTGCAGGATGAACGAGTCGGGATCGACACCGGCCTTCAGCGCCGCGACCAGGCTGAACAGCTTGTAGGTCGACGCCGCGTTGGCGCTCGCGTCGGTGAACAGGTTAGCGGCGGAGTGCTTGCCGTCGGGCGTGGGCCCGTAGAGCTTGTTGGTGACCATCGCGAGCACGTCACCGGTCTTCGGGTCGACCTCGGGCGAGATCGCGGTCGCGGGCGAGCTCGCCGGCATCGCCGCCGACAGCCCGGCCTGGGCATTGTTCTGCAGGCCCGGGTCCAGGGTGGTCACGATCCGCAGGCCGCCGGTGTTCAGCTCGGTGTCCGAGAGTCCACCCGTCGAGGTCAGCCAGTTCGTCACGTACTGGCAGAAGAAGCCCACATTCTTGATCGCCGGGTTGGCGTTGAAGCAGCCCCGTCGCACCGGCGGCGCTGTCTCCGTGGCGAGCTTCACCGGCGTGGCCTTGTACACGGCGGCCTGGGCGGCGGAGATGTCGCCGACCTCGACCATGTTCTGGATGACCTCGTTTCGGCGCTGGCGAGCCGCGGTCGGGTTCTGGAACGCGTCGTACTGCGCGGGTGCGCGGACCGCACCCACGAGCAGCGCCGCCTCGGGCAACGTCAGCTGGCTGACCGGCTTGTTGAAGAACGTCTGGGCCGCCGTCTGGATGCTGTAGGAGTTCTCGCCGAAGAACGCGATGTTCAGGTAGTTCTGCAGGATCTGGGCCTTGGACTCCCGACGCTCGATGTCCATGGCGCACTTGGCGTCTTCGATCTTGCGGTTGAGGTTCTGGTCGATCGCCGCTTGCTTCTCGGCGTCCGTCTTCGCCTGGTAGTAGCGAACCTGCTTGACGTACTGCATCGTCAGGGTCGAACCGCCCTGAGTGTTGCCGCTCCCGGTCGATGAACGCGGAACGCAGCAGCCCCCGCATGTCGACGCCGTGGTGGGAGTAGAACCGGCGATCCTCGGTCGCGATCAGCGCCTGCTGCAGGTAGGTCGGCACGTCACTGAGCGGGACGGGCTGCCGGTCCTCTTGGAAGAGCTCGGCGATCACCGTCTTGCCGTCGCGCGCGTAGAGGATCGTCTTCTGCGGCGGTGGCGTCTCGACGAGGTTGCAGGGCTGGTCGAGGAACTTGCTGGCTTCGTGGTTGGCCGCGAGGCCCAGGCCGCCGACGTACGGAAGCAGGACACCGGCGGCCAGCACGCCCAGCAGGGCGACGATGCCGGTCAGCTTCGCAATCGTGAGGGCGGGATCGGGACGAGCGGGGGAGCTGGCCACGGGAAGTCAGAATACGGGAGGGACGTCAGTGGCCCGGTTTGGGTGTTTCATGACGCGAGCAGCCGGCCGATTTCCCGCAGCCCGTCCAGGTCGTGCACGTCCGTCGGGAGGGCGGGCACCGACACGACCGCGACGTCGGGGTGAGCCGCCACGAACCGCTTGGTCATGCGGATGTCGTGCTCAGCGGCCGTTGCCTGCTCGACGTGCACCCGTAGCGCCGTCTCGGCCAGCGCGGCAGCGGCCGCCCGGGCCGCGTCGCCCGCCGTTCCGCCGCGCTGTCGCCTTCGCTTCTCGGCGAGCGCATCGGCCGCCGCTTCGGCCCGACGCGCGGTGAGCGGCGCGCCACCGGCGACCTGGTCGACGGTGTGATGAACCCGGTTCACGATCAGCCCGGCGAACGGCATCTGGTCGTCCCGAAGCCGCGCGACGAAGTACGAGGCTTCCCGCAGGGCATCCGGCTCGGGCGCGGCCACGACGACGAATGCCGTGCCGGGCGCCTTCAACAGTTCGTAGGTGTGTTCGGCGCGTTGCCGGAAGCCGCCGAACATCGTCTCGAGTGCGGAGACGAACGCCGACACGTCGGAGAGCAGCTCGCCACCGAGGATCTTGGAGAGCACCTTGGAGAAGACCGAGAAGCCGGCCGTCACGACCTTGAGGTAGGCCCGCCCGCCCGCCCGAGCGGGCGCGGTGAGCAATCGGATCATGCGCCCGTCGAGGAACCGACCTAGCCGCTCCGGGGCGTCCAGGAAGTCCAGCGCGGAGCGGGACGGCGGCGTGTCGACGACGACGAGATCCCATTCCTCGGAGGTCGCCAGTTGGGACAGCTTCTCCATCGCCATGTACTCCTGCGTGCCCGCGAACGACGACGACAGCGCCTGGTAGAACGGGTTCGCGAAGATCTGCTTCGGCCCGGTCCGGAGTGGAGTGCGCCGACACGACCTCGTCGAACGTCCGCTTCATGTCGAGCATCATCGCGAGCAGCGCGCCGCCCGAGCTCTCGTCGACGTCCTTCACCGGTCGCGGGGTGTTGTCTAGCTCGGTCAGGCCCATCGACTGGGCGAGCCGGCGGGCCGGGTCGATCGTCAGGACCACCGTCCGGCGGCCCTCCTCGGCGGCCCGCAGCGCCAGCGCGGCCGCGGTTGTCGTCTTGCCGACGCCGCCGCTGCCACAGGTCACGATGATTCGGGTGGCCCGGTCAAGGATGAGCGCGTCGACGTCGAGAGCGCGTCCCGGCCGGGGCGGCCGGGATGTCACTGGGCGTCTCCGGCGCGGAAGTAGCTCGCCAGCTCGGTGAGCTCACCCAGTTCGACCGGGGGCGTCACATCGGGCAACGTGATCCGCGGTGCCGGGATCGACTCCAGCCGTTCGGCAATATCGGCCTGCTCGCGTTGCCGGTCGGCGTATTCGCTCATCTGACGCGCGAGCGGATCGGCCCAGGCAACGGCCACGCTCGCCATCTTGAGGCCGGCGCGGAGGGACGCGAGGTCGACGTCGCCGCCCCGGGCGACCTGTCCGCGCTCGACCAGCGCCGGACGCATCCGATTCACTACCACCGCACCCACCGGGTACTCGGCGGCGGCGAGATCATGCGCCGCGTCGATCGTCTCCTGGACGGGCATCTCCTCGAGAAGCGTGACTAGGTGCACGGCCGTCCGGACGCTGTGCAGCAGCTGGATCACGCCGGTGCTCTGCCGATGGATCGGCCCGAACTTGGTGAGGTTGACGACCTCCTTCGTCGCGTCCAGGAACTGTCGGATCCGCCCGGTCGGCGGCGCGTCGAGCACGACCGCGTCGTACGCCGGCCGCTCGTCCCGGCTGCGGACCACGGCTTCCTTGACCTTGCCGGTGAGCAGGACGTCCCGAAGACCGGGAGCCAAGGTCGTGACGAAGTCGATCGCCCCCATTCGCCGCAGCACGCGCGCCGAGCGTTTCAGGCTGTAGAACAGGTCCAGGTACTCGAGCAGCGCCTGCTCCGGCGTCTACCGACAGCCCGAGCACCTCGCCGCCACCCTCGGTCGTCGCCAGGCGGCGCTCGTCGTAGGAGAGCGCCGGCACGTCGAACAGCTGGGCCAGCCCCTGACGACCCTCCACCTCGACCACGAGTGTGCGTCGCCCGCCGACGGACAGGGCCATGGCGAGTGCCGCCGCCACCGTGGTCTTGCCGGTGCCGCCCTTGCCCGTGACCACGTGCAGGCGGGCCGCGGCGGGAATGCCAGCGACCATGCGTGGCGGCGCGTCCGCGCGCGCAACGGTCGCCATCCGTCCAGCGTAGGAGGTGATCAGCCGCCGCTGCGCCAGCCCAGCGGTGACGCTTAGGGTGCTGTCATGGTTCTACCCGCGCAATCGCCCCTGGACCGGCTGACCGCCCTCGGCATCGAGCTGCCCCCCGTCGCGCCGCCGGCCGCCTCCTACCAACCGGCGGTGCGCAGCGGGTCCTTCGTCTACACCTCTGGGCAGCTACCGCTGGTGGACGGAAAGCTCACCGTGCGGGGCAAGGTCGGTGCCGACGTCACGTCGGAGGTGGCGGCCCGGCTGGCCCGGATCTGTGCGCTCAACGCGCTGGCCGCCGTGCATGCCCTCGTCGGCTTGCCCGCCGTCGCCCGAGTCGTGAAGGTCGTGGGCTTCGTCGCGTCGACCACGGACTTCACCGGCCAGCCGGCCGTCGTCAACGGAGCGAGCGAGTTGCTGCAGGAGGTCTTCGGTGACCTCGGCACCCACGCCCGTTCGGCGGTCGGCGTCGCCGTGCTGCCCATGGACGCTCCGGTCGAGGTCGAGCTCGTCGTGGAGATTCGGTGACCGAGCCGGTTCCGATTCGGGACGCGGCAACGGTCGTGCTGCTGCGCGACGGTGCCGACGGGGCGGAGGTGTGGTTGCTCACCCGGGTGGACCAGATGGTCTTCGCCGCGGGCACCACGGTGTTCCCCGGGGGCCGGGTCGATCCCGATGACGCCGACCTGCCGTGGACCGGACGGCCGCCGGACGAACTGGCGGCGCGCCTGGGCTGCGACGCGGTGACGGCCCGGACGCTGGTCGGAGCGGCCGTCCGCGAGACGTTCGAGGAGACCGGCGTCCTGCTGACCGACCCGCCGTCGAGCCTGGCCGATCAGCCGAGTGCTGCGGCCGACGTCGAGGCCGGCCGCATCCGGTTCGGTGACCTGCTCCGCGACCGGGGACTCGCGGTCGACGGCCGACCTCGTGCACCCGTGGGCGCGGTGGGTCACCCCGGTCGGCGAGGTTCGGCGCTACGACACCCGGTTCTTCGTGGCGGCGCTCCCCTACGGTGCGGAGCCGGCCGATCTCACGAGCGAGTCATCGACCGCGGGGTGGGTCGCGGTGCGGGACGCCCTGATCGAGGGCGATCGGGGCGAGCGGATCCTTATGCCGCCGACCGCGGCCGTGTTGCGGTCCGTCGCCGCGCACTCGACGGTCCGCGCGGCGCTCGCGGCGGCGGACTCGCGCGACCTCACCCCGGTCCGACCGATGCTCCGTCGGGACCAGGACGGCGCCTTCATCGTCCTTCCGGACGGCAGCTCCCTGCGCTTGCCACGGCGGGCGCCGTGACCAGCGAGCTCCCGTACGAGCAGCTACGCGCGGTGACGGCCCAGGCGGGTGTGGTGCTCGCCGCCAACCCCGGGCCGATGACGCTGACCGGTACCAACACCTGGGTGCTGCGGGCGCCCGGATCCGAAAGCGCGATCGTCGTCGACCCGGGTCCGGACGACGCGGCCCATCGGGCGGCCGTCGCCGCCAGCGCGGCCCGGATCGAGGCGATCCTCCTCACCCACGGGCATCCGGACCACAGCGCGGGCGCGGCCGGCGTTGCACGAGGTGACTGGCGTGCCGGTTCGCGCGCTCGATCCCCGCCACTGTCTCGGTGCCGAGGGTCTGGCCGAGGGAGCGGTGGTGGCCGCGGCCGGGCTGGAACTGCGGGTCTGGGCGACCCCCGGGCACACGGCCGACTCGCTCTCGTTTGTGCTGGATCCGGGCGACGGGTCGGCACCGATGGTGCTGACCGGCGACACGATCCTGGGGCAGGGGACCACCGTCGTGGCCTATCCCGACGGCAACCTCGCCGATTACCTAGCCTCTCTCGCCCGGCTGCGGGAGCTCGGCCCGGCGACCGTGCTGCCCGGGCATGGGCCGGAACTTCCGTCGGCCGGCGCGGCGGCCACGGCCTATCTCGCCCATCGGGAGGAGCGACTGGCCCAGGTGCGGGAGGCGCTCGCGACGCTCGGCCCCGACGCGAGCGTGCCGGCCGTGGTCGAGCACGTCTATGCGGACGTGGATCGGGCGCTGTGGCCCGCGGCCGAGCTGTCCGTGCGGGCGCAGCTCGCCTACCTGCGCAACCTGTGACGGAACCCGGCGCGGGAGATCAGCGGGCTCGGCGGCTCAGCCGCTCGCGGTCGAGGATGACGACGCTCTTGCCTTCCAGGCGCAACCAGCCGCGCTGCGCGAAGTCGGCCAAGGCCTTGTTCACGGTTTCGCGCGACGCCCCGACGAGCTGGGCCAGCTCCTCTTGGGTGAGGTCGTGCGTTACCCGCAGCTGACCCCCGTCGACCGAACCGAATCGTTGCGCGAGCTGGAGCAGCTGCTTGGCCACTCGTCCCGGGACGTCGACGAAGATCAGGTCCGCGAGCATCGTGTTCGTCCGGCGTAGTCGGCGAGCGACGACCCGGAGCAGCTGCATGGCGATCTGCGGCCGCTCCTGCACCCACTTCTGCAGCGCCGGTTTCGGCAACCGGGCCAGGCGGGCGTCGGTGACTACCGTCGCCGTGGCGGTGCGCGGCCCCGGGTCGAACAGCGACAGCTCACCGAACTGATCGGCCGGCCCCATGATCGCTACCAGGTTCTCCCGGCCATCCGAGGACCGCCGGCCCAGCTTGACCTTGCCGCCGAGCACGATGTACAAGCTGTCGCCGGGCTCGCCTTCGTGGAACAGGATGGTGCCGCGGGGCGCTTCGAAGATCTCGAACTGCTCGGCCAGAGCCTCGGCGTCCTCCGGATCTACTCCCTGGAACATTCCCGCTCTGCGCAGCACCTCGTCCACGTCAGCTCCTCTCGCCCCGTGCGCACCTGTGCCGGCGGAGCGTGATCACAAGTCGAGCGGATTCTACGACCCGCGAGGCGGCTGCGGACTAGATCGAGCCGGGCTCTCGCGGCGTCGATTGGGGCGGAGCCGGCGCAGGCTCAGTCGCTGGCGGAACCGCCGCAAGGCCGAATCAGTGCCCTCCCGCACGAACGTGTCGAGTTCGTCGGAGTTCGCGTCGTCGAGGAACTGCTCGATCTGACGCTCTACAGCGATCTTGTTCAGTGGCTCCTCGACCCGCTGCATGAAGAGCATGAATCCCAACAGCACGATCGGAAACAGCAGCACGAGCAGCCCAGCCATGATTTCCCAGCCTAGTGTCCCGCGGCCGACGAGGAGGCGGAAGCCGGCGGAACGGCGAGTTCGAATTGTGTCGTCGGCTCGGATACGTAGGCTGGGCGCGCCATGAACGTCCAGCCGGAGAGCCCGCTCGCTCTCACCCGACGCGCCCGGCGCATGAACCGCGAGCTCGGCCAGCTCTATCCGGACGCGCACACCGAGCTGAACTTCACTACGCCGCTGGAACTCTCGGTCGCCACGATCCTGTCGGCCCAGTGCACCGACAAGCGAGTCAACGAGGTCACGCCTACCGTGTTCCGTCGCTATCCCGACGCGGCGGCCTACGCGGGCGCGGACCGGGCCGAGCTGGAGGACCTCATCCGGTCGACCGGCTTCTTCCGGAACAAGACGACCTCGCTGATCAAGTTGGGGCAGGCCCTGGTCGAGCGGTTCGACGGCGAGGTGCCGAACCGGATGGCCGATCTCGTCACGCTTCCCGGGTTCGGGCGCAAGACCGCCAACGTCGTACTCGGCAATGCGTTCGGCGTCCCCGGTATCACCGTCGACACGCACTTCGGTCGGCTGAGCCGGCGCTGGCGATGGACGTCGGAGACCGACCCGGTGAAGGTCGAAGCCGCGGTCGGAAAGCTCATCCCACGACAGGACTGGACGATCCTGTCCCACCGGGTCATCTGGCACGGACGCCGCGTCTGCCACGCTCGGAAACCCGCCTGCGGTGCGTGCTCGCTCGCCCGGTGGTGCCCGTCCTACGGCGAGGGTCCGACCGACCCGACGGTCGCCGCGGCGCTGGTGAAGACGCCCGAGCAGGTCGCCGAAACGCTGTGATGCCCGATCGCTCCGACGCGTCGTGGCCGGAGTGGCTCGCGCCGCTCGTCCGAGCTGCGCGGGCGATCGACCACTGGGACTTCGCCCGATTCCCGACGCCGGCCGGGGGCAGTCGCGAGTCGGCCGTGCTCATGGCGATATCGGACACCGGTGACGGTCCGGGAGTGCTGCTCATCGAGCGGGCCGCGAACCTGCGCACCCACGCCGGTCAGGTGGCGTTCCCCGGTGGCGCCGTCGATCCCGGCGACGTCGACCCACCGGCGACCGCCTTGCGCGAAGCCCATGAAGAGGTCGGTTTGGATCCCGCCGCGGTGGTGGTCGCGGCCACGCTGCCCTCGCTCTACCTGCCACCGTCCGGCTTCGTCGTGCATCCGGTTCTGGCCTGGTGGGCCCGGCCGCATCTGGTTCGGGTGGTCGACGCCGCCGAGGTCGCGAGCGTGGCGGTCGTGCCCGTCGCCGAGCTCGCCGACCCGGCGAACCGCTTCCGGGTGATCCACCCGTCCGGGTATGTCGGGCCCGGCTTCGCCGCCGGCGGGTTGTTCGTCTGGGGCTTCACCGCCGGTCTCGTCGACGGGTTGCTCCGGCTGGGTGGATGGGACCGCGAGTGGGATCAAGACGCGCAGCGCCCAATACCGGGACCCTCAGAAACGCTGGGTACCGTCGAGCCGTGACATCGACGCCGGCCCACGTTCGCGTGGCCGCCGCCGCAGCTCTCGCCGGTGTCGTTATGGCACTCATGTCCTGTTCGAACACGAAGAGCGCCATCCAGCGGCGCCCGAATACCGGCTCGGGCACCGCCTCCGTCGTCAACGGTGCGCAGAGCGTCACCATCGTGGTCGACGATCGGTACCGGTTCGAGCCGTCGACCATCACAGTCCACCCTGGGACGGTGACGATCACCTTGGTGCACAAGGGAACCGGCGCTCCGCACGACCTGCAGGTCGTTGGTTTCCCGAGCGATCGGGTACCCCTCGTGACGCACGGGCAGAGCGTGTCGAACACCTTCACCACGCCATCGCCGGGGCGATACCAGTTCGTGTGCACGATCCACCAAGCCCTAGGGCAGACGGGCACCCTCGTCGTGCTGACCAGCTGACGCCGCTATGACGATCGTCGACTGGGTCATCGTCGTTGTCGCGGCCCTCTACGCGGTGACGGGCTTCCGCAACGGCGCCGTCGTCGGTGCATTCTCCCTCGTCGGGTTCTTCGGTGGCGCGCTGATCGGCGCCCAGGTCGCTCGTCCTGTGAGCTCCCACCTGACGAATGGCCGAGCCCAGGTCGGGGTCGCAGTCGCCTGCGTCCTGGTCTGCGCGATCCTGCTGCAGGTTGCGCTGGGGCGCCTCGGATGGTGGTTGCGGTCTCGCATCACCTGGCAGCCCATGAGATCGATCGACGCCGGGATCGGCGGCCTGCTCGGCGTGCTGTCCGTCCTGCTGGTGGCGTGGATGGTGGCTGTGCCGCTCGCGTCCTCGCCCTATCCGAGCCTGGTCCGCGCGGTCGACCAGTCGACGATCGTGCGCGAGATCGACGGCGTGATGCCGAACTCAGTGCGGAATGTCTACTCGTCGCTCCGGGAATTCGTCGACCGCAGCGGCTTCCCGCCCGTGCTCGGCGACCTGCACTCGACGCGCATCGTCGACGTCCCGCCGCCGGATTCCGCCCTCGTCAACAGCCCAGCGGTCGCCGGCACCCGCAGGTCGGTCCTCAAGATCCGTGGAGACGCGCCGTCGTGTGACCGTGGGATCGAGGGCAGCGGGTTCGTCTACGCCCCCGACCACGTGCTGACCAACGCGCACGTCGTCGCCGGCACGGAATCGATCCAACTCCAGAACGGCAGCCAGTGGCTGACCGCGCACGTCGTGTTGTTCGATCCCCGGCGTGATGTCGCGGCGCTCTACGTGCCGGGGTTGTCCGCCGCCCCCCTCGCCTTCGCGCCGACGCCCGCCGTCACCAACGCGGACGTCATCGTCCTCGGTTATCCGGAGGACGGCGGATTCGACGCGGAGACCGCGCGCGTCCGCAGCCGCAACACCATCATCGGTCAGGACATCTACGGCTCCCAGACGGTGCAGCGCGAGGTGTACGCGATCCGGTCCCTCGTGCGCAGTGGCAACTCCGGCGGCCCACTGATCGATACGAATGGTCGGGTGCTGGGCATCGTCTTCGCCACCGCACGAGACTCGTCCGACACCGGATTCGTGCTGACGAATGCGGAGGTCATGTCCGACGCCACTGCGGGGCGATCGGCCACCGCACCGGTCTCGACCGGCACCTGCACTCCGTAAGGTGGCCGGCGTGGCGGACCAGTCCAATCGGCGGCGGATCGAGCCCGGTATCCGAAAGGATCTGCGGGGCGAGTTGACCTACGCCGACTATCTGCAACTGGACCGGTTGCTGTCGGCGCAGCGACCGTTGAGCCGTCCCGAGCACCACGACGAGCTGCTGTTCATCATCCAGCACCAGACGTCCGAATTGTGGCTGAAGCTGGTGGTCCACGAGCTCCACTGGGCTTTGGACCATCTGGCTGCCGACGAGACCGGGCCGGTGCTGAAGGCGTTGGCCCGGGTCAAGCAGATCCAGCGGCAGCTGTTCGAGCAATGGTCGGTGCTGGCGACCTTGACGCCGAGCGAGTACGCCGAGTTCCGCGGTGTCCTCGGCCACGCCTCCGGGTTTCAGTCGTTGCAGTACCGGCTGGTCGAGTTTCTGCTCGGCAACAAGAACGCCGACATGCTGGCGGTGTTCGAGCACGACCCGGCCGGCCAGGCCGAGCTGCGAGCCGTGCTGGAATCGCCCAGCCTGTACGACGAATTCCTGCGTTATCTCGCCCGGCAGGGATATCCAGTCCCCGCCGCCAGCGTCGACCGGGACTGGTCCGTGCCGCACCAGCACAGCGAGGAATTAGTCGCCGTGATCGAGACAATCTACGCTGATCCAGCCAGTCAGTGGGCGGCTTACGAGCTGTGCGAGGAGCTCGTCGACGTCGAGGAGAGCTTCCAGCTGTGGCGGTTCCGTCACATGAAGACGGTGGAACGCGTCATCGGCTACAAGCCCGGAACGGGCGGCTCATCCGGTGTCGGGTTCCTCCGGGCCGCGCTTGACCTCACCTTCTTCCCGGAATTGCTCGACGTTCGCACCCGCATCGGCTGATCAGGCTCCGCGCGCGCCTGAAGTTCGGTCACCGCGTCCCGCCGCCGCGCAAGCTCGGTCGTGATCTTGGACTTAACGTCGCTGGGTGGCATCAAGTCCAAGATCACCAGTGAAGGTGAACGACGACGCATCAGGACTCAGCCCGCTCGTGAAACCACCCCTCAGGCGGATTCGGCTTCGGCGTGCCGGCGAAGCGCCTCCAGTACGGATTCGTCCGACGGCGGGCCGAACCGCCGGTAGCCCATGCTCACCGCGCTGAACGGCATGGGCTCCCGCAGGCATAGCACGTCGTCGGCTTCGGTAGCGAGGCGCTTGCGAGCGCTGGCCGATCCGACCGGCACGGCGACGACGACTCGTCGAGCGCCCAGCCGACGGGTCAGGCGCACTGCCGCCGTCATCGTCGCGCCCGTGGCCAGACCATCGTCGACGATGATGGCGAACCGGCCGCGCAGGTCCGGTCCGGGACTGTCTCCGTAGTAGCGGCGAAGCAGGCCGCGCAATGCGTCGGACTCGGCGGCGATGGCCGACCCGACGGCCTCGGGTGGCACGCGGCACGCCTCGATGACGCCGTAGTGGCGCATTACTTCGGTGGTGTCGCCGAGGCTGGCGAGCGCGCCCATGGCGAGCTCAGCGTGGCCCGGTACGCCGACCTTGCGCACCGGCAGCGCACACATCGGCAGGTGCAGCTCGTCGGCGATGCGGGCCGCGACCGGAACGCCCCCGCGCGGCAGGGGAAGAAGGATAGGGCGGTCGGTCGAGGGCGACGCATCCATGAGCAGTTGACGTAGTGGCCCCACGAGCGCGTGGCCCGCGTCGTCGCGATCGGCGAAGACCGCCATGTGTAGACGCTAGACCCGTTAAGGCCCCGAATCGCCCCGGATCGCGCAATTTTCTACCGCATGCGCCTGGTTCGTGCGGGCGCGCGGGGCCTCATTCCGAGCGGTCCGGTGCGCTCGGGGGCTCCTCGCCGGCCCGGTACTCGTCCTCCTGCCGCTGTTGCTCCTCGACCCGCTTCCTGATCCGTCCGAGCCCCGGAAGAGCACCGAGCATCTCGTTCAGCTCCTTGGACGCGTCGAGCAGATCGCGCAGGTCGGGGGCGACTGTGCCGAGGGTGTCGAGGATCGGGAGTATGTCGTTGTCGAGCTTGCGCACGATACCCGGCAACGTGTCGATCAGCGCCACCATCGCGTCGGTCTCGGTCGGGCTGGTGGTTTCCGCAAGCCGGGCCACGATTGGCTGCAGCTTGTCGAGCGCCGGTTGGTAGGCATCGAGCAACGGTCCGACGCGCGCGGTTACGAGCGCCGCATCGGCGACGATGACGTCGGTGGTGATCATCGTTTCACCGGCCCGGGCCACGACCGCGCGTACCTGCTCGTGTGTCCGCTCGATGCCAGTGGCGACCGTACTGATCCGGCGCTCGGTCAGCTCGATATTGCTCAGCAGCGTGTTCACCCGCGCCACGATCTGCTCGATCTCGTTGACCAGGACCGCGATCCGGGGTCCGAGCGTGATCATCCATTCGATCGTCTGGAAGCCCTGCCGGGCGACGCCGACGACATGCCGCGGCCGGGGAATTGGCAGTCGCATTCGCTCACCTGTCCTGCGTCGTCACCGGTCGATGGCCGGCCGATGATCTTGGACTGATCACCGCTATTCGACCACATGTCCAGGACCATCGGCAGGGGACATCTGACGGCCCCGGCCGCGGCCCGGGCGGCATATGCTCGCCTGAACGCTGGCGAGCCCGAGACGTTCGACAGCCGCACGTGGGCCGCACGCGGAGAGGCGGAGACGTGCGCGCGATTCGGAACTTCGTGGACGGCGAGTTCATGTCCGCCTCCGACGGCCCGTCGTGGACGAAGGTCGACCCCGTGGACGGCCAGCCCAGCGCCACGGTGCACGAGGCCGACCGCGGGCTTGTCGATAGCGCGGTGCGCGCGGCCCGCCGAGCGTTGGACGGCCCGTGGGGGCGCACCTCGGTAGCGCAGCGCACGGCCCTCCTTCGGCGCGTCGCGGATCGGATCGAGGATCGGTTCGAAGAGTTCGTCGTGGCCGAGTCCACGGACACCGGCAAGCCCCAGCAGCAGGCCCGTGAGCTGGACGTCGCCCGCGCGGTGGCCAACTTCCGGGTGTTCGCCGACACGGTCGCCGCCGCAGGCCTGCCCTCGTTTCTGACCGAGTTGCCGGACGGGCGCCGCGCGCTCAACTACGCCGTCCGCAAGCCCCGCGGCGTAGTCGCGGTGATCGTGCCGTGGAATCTCCCGCTCTTGTTGCTCACTTGGAAGGTCGCGCCGGCGCTCGCGTGCGGTAACACCGTGGTGGTCAAGCCGAGTGAGGAGACGCCGTCCACCGCGGCTCTGCTCGCCGAGGTCTGCGCCGAGGCGGGGGTGCCGGCCGGCGTGTACAACGTCGTCCACGGGTTCGGGCCCGACTCGGCGGGAGAGTTTTTGGTGTCCCATCCCGGCATCGACGGAGTGACGTTCACCGGATCCTCGGCTACCGGCGCCCGGATCATGGCCGCCGTGGCGCCGCGGGTGACGCCGGTGTCGTTCGAGCTCGGCGGCAAGAACGCCGCGGTCGTCTTCGCCGACGCCGACCTGGACGCGACGCTGGATGGGCTTACCCGATCGGTGTTCGCCAATACCGGCCAAGTGTGCCTATGTACCGAGCGGCTGTACGTCCAGCGGCCTATCTTCGACGAGGTCGCCGACGGGTTGGCTCAGCGGGCCCGCGATCTCCGCCTCGGCCGGCCGACCGACCCGGCGACGACGACCGGCCCGTTGATCTCCGCCGAACATCGCGAGAAGGTGCTGTCTTACTACCGGCTGGCCGAGGACGTCGGAGCCAAGATCCTGGTGGGCGGCGGTGTTCCGGATCTGGGTGCCGAGCTCGACGGGGGTTGGTGGATCGAGCCGACGCTCTGGACCGGACTGACGAACGCCGATCGGCCGCTCCGAGAGGAGATCTTCGGGCCGGTGGCCGCGCTCGTGCCGTTCGACACCGAGCAGGAGGCGGTGGCGCTCGCAAACGACACCGACTACGGTCTCGCATCGGCGGTGTGGACGACCGATCTCTCTCGTGGCCACCGGATCGCGCAGCAGATGCGGGTCGGCATGTCGTGGGTGAACACCTGGTTCCTGCGCGACCTGCGGTCGCCATTCGGCGGCATTGGTCTGTCAGGAATCGGCCGCGAGGGCGGAGATTTCTCGCTCGAGTTCTACACCGAGCCGACGAACGTCTGCGTCCAGCTGTGACCCGCGGCCGCACGCTGCCGGACAAGGCCACACCGCGCGGCCGCTTTCCCCACATCCGGCTTGCGGGCGGATTCGCCTACGTCAGCGGCACGAGCGCGCGCCGGCCGGACAATACGATCGTCGGGGCCGAGGTCGATGCGCTGGGCACGGCCACGCTCGACATCCGCGCCCAGACCCGAGCGGTGATCGAGAACATCCAGGACATCCTTCGCGAGGTCGGAGCGGAACTCACCGACCTGGTCTCGGTGACGACGTTCCTCGTCTCCATGAACGATTTCGGCGGTTACAACGCCGTCTACGCCGACTACTTCGACGAATCCGGCCCGGCCCGGACCACGGTCGCGGTCCATCAGCTTCCGCACCCGCACCTGCTCATCGAGATGCAAGCCGTCGCCCAGCTACCGGAGAAGGAGCCGCCGTGACCACCATCCCGACCACGATCAACTTCACGCGATGGATCAGCGAGAACGAGCACTTGCTCAAGCCGCCGGTGAACAACAAGACGATGGCCGTCGGCGACGACTTCATCGTGCAGGTCGTGGGGGGTCCCAACGCGCGCACGGACTTCCACGTCGATCCATACGAGGAGTGGTTCTACCAGCTCAGAGGGAATATGCACGTCAACCTGATGACGGACGACGGCCCGCAGACCGTGCACATCCGCGAAGGGGACACGTGGCTGTTGCCCGGGAACACTCCGCATTCACCGCAACGACCAGAAGCCGGATCGATCGGGTTGGTCATCGAACGAATTCGCGAGGAAGGCACACTGGAGAAGTTCCAGTGGTACTGCGGAAATTGCTCCGCGCTGGTGCACGAGGTCGAATTGCAGGTACGCGACATCGTCGTCGACCTGCCGCCGGTGTTCACGGCGTTCTACGAGGACGAGCAGGCCCGCACCTGTCCGAAGTGCGGCACCGTGCACCCGGGAAAGGGCTGAGCCGACCCGCATGGACGGCTTGATCGACCTACACACGCACTACGTTCCGTGCGGCTGGCCGGAGTTGCCGGGAAATCCGGAGCGCACCCTGTGGTTGCGAGTCGAGTCAGAGTCGGACGCGATGATCATGCTTGGTTCGACCGAATTCCGCCGCATCCGAGCGACCTGCTGGAACGCCGACGATCGGCTACGCGACATGGACGAAGATGGGGTGGCCGTCCAAGCCGTATCGCCGACACCCGTGTTCTTCTCGTACGCGCACGACGCCGACGAGGCAACTCGTATCGCCCGCATTTTCAACGATCTCGCCCTCGACATCTGCGCGCCCGAGCCGGAGCGGCTCTGGCCGTTCTGCCAGGTTCCGTTGCAGGATCCGGACGCGGCCTGCGCCGAGGTCGAGCGATGCCTGGCCAACGGTCATCGCGGCGTCGAGATCGGCAACCATGTCGGCGACCGGGATCTCGACGATGCCGGCATCGTCACCTTCCTTCAGCACTGCGCTCGCCTGGGGGTTCCGGTATTCGTCCACCCGTGGGACATGCCGGCCTCGCCCCGCCTGAACCGATGGATGGCCAGGTGGCTCACGGGCATGCCCGCGGAGACCCACCTGTCGATCTTGGCCATGATCCTCGGCGGGGTGTTCGACCAGGTGGACGACTCGCTGCGTATCTGTTTCGCCCACGGCGGCGGATCATTCGCGTTCTGGCTCGGCCGGATGGACAACGCGTGGCGGGCGCGCGGTGACATCGTCGGCACGTCGGCCGAACTTCCGTCGCACTATCTCGGGCGGTTCTACGTCGACTCGGTCGTCTTCGACGAGCGAGCGTTGCGGCTTCTGGTCGACACGGTGGGCGTCGATCGGGTGGTCGTCGGCAGTGACTACCCGTACCCGTTGGGCGAGCGCCCGGCCGGCCACGTCGTCCGGCAGGCCACGTTCCTTGGCGAGCCGGAGCGGAGCCGGATCATGCGGGAGAACGCCGAAGTCTTCCTCGGGGCGTCGGTGATGCGATCGTGATCGGTGCGCTTGATGCAGAGCTGCAGCGCGCGGCCGACCTCGAGGCCGCCGACGAGTTGCCCAGCCGGCGAGACCAATTCCACGTGCCGCCGTGGCCGGGCGGCGATCACCCCGAGTGCGCGTACTTCGCCGGAAACTCGCTCGGCCTGCAGCCAGTGGCGACCCGGCGCCGGTTGGCGGCGGAGCTCGACGATTGGGCGCGTCTCGGAGTGCAAGGTCACCATGCGGCGGCGCGCCCGTGGGTCTCCTATCACGAGTTGTTGCGAGATCCCGCTGCGCGCCTGATTGGCGCACTGCCCACGGAAACCGTGATGATGAACTCGCTGACGGTCAACCTCCACTTGCTCATGGCGAGTTTCTACCGGCCCACGACTGATCGGTACCGAATTCTCATTGAGGACAGCGCTTTCCCGTCGGATAGCTATGCCGTTCGCAGTCAAGCCGCCTGGCACGGCCACGATCCCGACGAGGCCGTAATCCGGCTCCGGCCGCGATCGGGCGAGTACGCGTTGCGGAGCGCGGACATCGTCGACTACCTCGATCGCGAGGGGTACCGCGTCGCGATGATCTTGCTTGGTGGGGTGAACTACTACGGCGGCGAGCTGCTGGATATCGCCGAGATCACCCGTGCGGGCCGTGCCGTCGGGGCGGTTGTAGGTTGGGACCTCGCTCACGCGGCCGGCAACGTCCCGCTATCGCTGCACGAGTGGGACGTCGACTGGTCGGCCTGGTGCACGTACAAGTACCTCAACAGCGGGCCGGGTGCTGTCGCGGGAGCCTTCGTTCATGAGCGGCATCTCACCGATCGCGGCCTGCCGAAGCTCAGTGGTTGGTGGAGTACTAACCCGGCGACTCGGTTCCGCATGAACCCCGTGCTCGACGAGGTCCCGACCGCTGATTCCTGGCAGCTGTCCAACCCGCCGATCCTGGCGATGGCGCCCGTGCTGGTGTCGCTGGAGATGTTCGACGCGATCGGCATGACGGCGCTGCGAGCGAAGAGCGTGCGCCTTACCGGCTACCTTGAAGCCAAGCTGGAGGAGGCATGCGACGGCCGGCCGATGCGGATCATCACGCCGCGTGACCCGAGCCAACGGGGCGCCCAATTGTCCCTGCTGCTTGAGGGATTGTCCGCGGACGACGTCAGCGCTTCGCTGCGGTCGGAGCACGGCGTAATCGCCGATGCCCGGCAGCCGGACGTGATCCGGCTGGCTCCGGTACCGATGTATTCGACGTACACCGACTGCCTGCGGGCGGCGATCGCGTTGGCGAACGTCGTGGACGCCCATGGCCGCTGAGGGCCGGGTTGCGATCGTGGGAGCCGGTCTGGCCGGCTGCCTGCTGGCTACCCTGCTCGGACGCCGGGGCGTGCCGGTCGACGTCTACGAGCGGCGACCCGATCCGCGCGTGGCCGGTGTGGAGCGCGGACGCTCGATCAATCTGGCCATCTCGGCGCGAGGGCTGGCCGCGCTCGAGGAGGTCGGACTACGCGAGCAGGCGCTGGCGCGCGCGCTGCCCATGCATGGCCGGATGATCCACTCGACAACGGCTGCACCCAGCTTCCGGCCCTATAGCGCCGACGGCACCCGCGCGATCAATTCGATCAGCCGGGCGCAGCTCAACGCGTCGCTGCTCGACACCGCCGAGGGTACCGGCGGGGTGCGCCTGCGCTTCGGGCATCGGCTCGTCTCGGCCGAGGCCAGCACGGGCCAGCTGACTTTCGAGACGACGGCCGAGACGATCCGGGCCGAGGTCGAGATTGCGCTTGCCGCCGATGGGGCGTACAGCGCGACTCGGTCCGCCCTGGACGGTACGTCTGACCTCGATATCGGGCAGGACTTCCTCGAGCACGGGTATAAGGAGCTCACCATCCCGCCCCACAACGGGGAATTCGCGCTGGACCCGGATGCGCTGCACATCTGGCCACGGGGCGGTTCGATGATGATCGCGCTGCCCAATCTCGATCGTTCTTTTACGTGCACCCTGTTCTGGCCAAAAGCCGGCCTGAACAGCTTCGCGAAACTCGATGCTCCCGAACGGGTCCGGAGCTACTTCGAACGCGAATATCCCGACGTCGTCGACCTCATGCCGACCCTCGCTGACGAATACGCGCTGAATCCGGTGGGCTCGCTCGTCACGGTGAAGTGCTGGCCATGGGTGATACGCGGCGCGGGGGCCACGATAGCTCTGGTCGGAGACGCTGCGCACGCCATCGTGCCGTTCTACGGCCAGGGCGCGAACTGTGCGTTCGAGGACTGCATCGAGATCGACCAATGCCTGTCGGCGGCGCAGGGCGATTGGGGGCAGGCCCTGGTCGCGTATCAGCAACGCCGCAAGGAGAACACCGACGTCATCGCCGATCTGGCGCTGGACAATTTCGTGGAGATGCGGGACCGGGTGAACTCGCCGATATTTCGGACGCGGACCTGGGCCGAGCACGCGCTCGAGCGGCAATTTCCCGGGCGGTACATGTCGAGGTACGAGCTGGTGTCCTTTACGACGACGCCGTACGCGCAGATCCCGTCGCGGGTCCGGCGGCAGAATCTCGTCGTGGCCGGTGTCGCGGTGGGGTCATTGGTCGTCGCTGGCGCGGCGGTCGCGGCCCTCCGTCGCGCCGCGCGGCGTCAGTTCAAAGATCACGACCAAGGCGGCGCAGGCGCCGCCTAACCGAGCTTGGCCCAGCGGATCAGCTCGCCGCTGACCGTCTCCGGGACCTCGCTTTGCGGGAAGTGGCCTACGCCGTCGAGGATCCGCCATTCGTATTCACCGGTTACATAGCGCCCGGAGCCTTGGGCCGTGCGGGGCAGGATGCATCGGTCGAAATCGCCATGGAGGTGCAGGACGGGCGCGGCGATCGGGGCCTGCATGCGCCGGGCGAACCGTCTCCCGTCCGGACGGGGCAGCGAGCGGACGAGCCAGCGGAACTGCTCGAGCGCCAGGTGGGCTACCGGATGGATCTGCAGCGCCTGGGCGTATCGCTCCACTTCCGCCTCGTAAGCTGCCGTACCCCGCCACCGCGGTCCCGACCAGGTGTCGAACAGCTGCCGGACGTAGACCCCATCTCTGGTGAGCCGGGTCTCCGGCCGGCGCGGAACCTGGAACGCGCGCAGGGCGTAGCCCGACGCCCGGCCCTGTCCGCGCGGATCGGCGAAGATGGCCTGCCGAAGCCGCAACGGATGAGCGGCGCCGAGGACGGTCAGGCGACGGACGACCCGCGGGTGCAGCGCCGCCATCGTCCATGCGAGCAGGCCACCGACGTCGTTACCGACGACCATCGCGTCCCGCTCGCCGAGCGCCGTCACCAGGGCCGCAATGTCGGCGGCGAGGGTGGGCGTGTCGTACCCACGCGGCGGTTTGTCGCTCGCCCCATATCCTCGCAAGTCGACCGCGACCGCCCGGTGCCCCGAGTCGGCCAGGTCGACGAGCTGCTGGCGCCAGGTCCACCAGAACTGCGGGAAGCCGTGCAACAAGAGCACCAGCGGGCCGCTGCCCATCTCGGCGATGTGCAGCGCAATCCCGTTGGCGCTGACGTGCCGGTGGGTCCACGGTCCGTCGACGAGAACGACGGCGTCGTCAGGAGGCGGGCCGGCTCTCACCGCCGAACGTCCGAGGTAGTCATACCGTCACGATGAGTATTGGGTCGGGTTCCGGAGGAACGCGGCGGTCTCCTTGGTCTCGGAGATGGTGCGCTCGGGCGCCTTGACCTTCTTGACCTTCCGGATGCCCAGCCACGCCAAAATGGCGACAATAAGGCAGAGCAACCCGAAAACGATGAGGAATGCGGCCCACTGCGATAGGCCCAGGGCGACCAAACCCTCGGCGAGGGCGACGAGGATGAACAGGACTGCGTAGATCAGTCCGACGGCCGCGCCGATGAAGAATCCCGCGCCGGTGCCGGCGTTCTTCACCGACGAGGTGATCTCCGCCTTGGCGAGTTCGATCTCGCCGTGCACCATCGTCGACAGGTAGCCCGACGCTTGCTGCACCAGCTCACCGATGGACGGCTGCGCCGATCCCGCGCCGGCGGCCCTGACCGGTTGACTCGCCTCGGTCGCCGGTGCGGACGTCGCTGGCTGTGCCGAGTCGGCCCGCTGTGTTGACGTCACGATGTTCCCTTCGCTGGCAACCTCATAGGAGGATCATTCCAGTCGGCTCTGGCGGATGCACTCAGGCTGGCCCGGTCCCAGCTCCCCACCGCTAGAGTTATGTCGAGTTCCTGGAAAGCCTGGTCGGCGAACGATAACGCAACATCGGAAGGGTCTGCCGCCGTGGCCGAGATCCGTCGTCCGATCCGCAGGCTCTTCACCCGATCGACCTGGCCGGAAACATCCGAGGTTGCGCACGCGCTGCGTACCGAGACGGTCGGCGGCGTGCTGTTGCTGCTCGGGGTTGTCGTCGCCATGGTCATGGCCAACACCCCGCTGCGCGGGGCCTACGAACGGATCGCGAATTACCAGATCGGCCCCCACATCGCCCACCTCGATCTGCCGATGCATGCCTGGGCTGGGGACGGACTGCTCGCGATCTTCTTCTTCGTCGCGGGCCTCGAACTCAAGCGAGAGCTCGTCGTCGGGGATCTGCGGGACCGCAGCAAGGCGGTCCTGCCGGTGGTTGCCGCTGCAAGTGGAGTCGTCGTTCCCGCGTTGATCTACCTTGCCGTCGTGGGCTCGCGGTCGGAGCTGAGCATCGGCTGGGCCATCCCGACCGCGACCGATATTGCCTTCGCCCTGGCCGTACTCGCCATCGTCGGCACGCATCTGCCGAGTGCGTTGCGGGCCTTCCTCCTGACGGTCGCCGTCGTCGACGATCTGATCGCGATCGTGATCATCGCCGTGGTCTATACGTCTGAGCTGTCGGTGTGGCCGTTGCTTGGTGCGATGGTGCCGCTTGCCGCGTTCGCCGGGTTGACTCAGCGACGGATCACGACGTGGTGGCTGCTCGTCCCGCTGGCCCTCGCTACGTGGGTTCTCGTGCATGCGTCGGGGGTGCACGCGACGGTGGCCGGAGTGCTCCTCGGCCTAGTTGTGCCCGTGACGTGCCGGGCAACTGAAGAGCACTCCGTTGGCGAACGTTTCGAGCACGCCATTCGCCCCATCAGCGCCGGCATCGCCGTCCCGCTGTTCGCTTTCTTCTCGTCGGGCGTATCGATCACGGGCGACGCCTTGTCGACCGCGCTACGCGATCGGGTCACGCTAGCCATCGCCGCGGCGCTGATCGTCGGAAAGCCGGTCGGCGTCTTTCTCGGGACCTGGCTGGTCGCTCGGTTCACCCGCGCCGAACTGGCCGAGGATCTCGCCTGGAGCGACGTGTTCGGACTCGCCCTGCTGGCCGGTATCGGATTCACCGTCTCCCTGCTGATCGGCGAGCTCGCCTTCGGGGTCGGCAGTCCGCACGACAACGCGGTCAAGATCGCGGTCCTCGGCTCCTCGTTGATCGCGGCGATGCTCGCGTCGGTCGTGCTCCGCCTCCGCAACCGGGTCTACCGGAAGATTTGCGAGCTCGAGGCGGTCGATGCCGACGGTGACGGCGTGCCGGACGTTTATTCGCGAACAAACTAGCGACACTAGTGTGCCGGTTTGCCAGCTCCCGGACCTTCCTCCCTTTCGCTACCCGGCCGCCCGAGTCAGACTAAAGCATGTCGATCCAAGGAGTCGATCATGGCTAAGAAGGTAATTGTCATCGTCATCAGCGTATTTCTCCTGCTGGTGGGCGCCGGGCTGGCAGCAGGCGGTGGAGCGTTGATGGCCTTCTTCGGCTCCGACAACTCGATCGGATCAGGACCTCAACATCTGTCTACACAAACGGCCGCCCTGGTCACGACGCTTGACAACATCAATGGCAGCAACGGCTTCGGGACGACATTCAACAATCCAACGCTGCGGATCACCGTGACGAATCCAGACCGCGAAGTCTTCATCGGTGTCGGTCCGAAAACGGATGTCGAGCGGTATCTCGCCGGCGTCGCGATCGAGAACGTGAGGGACTTCGATCTCGACCCCTTCCGTCTTTCCACGGAGCAGCGTGCCGGTGACACCCAGCCGGCCGCACCTGCCGGTCAGTCGTTCTGGACGGCGCGTGGATCGGGACGTGAAGCGACGCTCGACTGGACGATCTCCGATGGCAGCTACGAACTCGTGGTCATGAACGCCGACGCGTCGCGATCTGTGGCCGTCGACGGACAGTTCGCATTAACCGTTCCGCATCTTTTCGCAATCGGAACCGGGGTTCTCATCGCCGGGATCGTTGTCTTCGTGATCGGCGTGGTCCTCCTCGTGGTCGGGATCCAGCTGCGCGCTCGGCCCGGTCCGACGGCCGCAGGCGCGGCCGCCGGTACCCCGGCTCAGCAGTAGCAAGCGGCGGCGTCATCTCTTACATCGGCATGGGCGCCAATTCGAAGACGTCGATGTTGAAGCGGCCCTTGCCCTCGGCGAGGAACGGATGGGCCTTGATCAGATCGCGCGCCTCATCAAGGCTCGTCGCCTCGACGATGGTGTAGCCGTTGAGATCCGTCGGCTCGCCGCTCGATCCGTCGTCGGCGACACTCGCTCGGGCGGCAAAGGGTGCGCCGGCGTCGACCAGCGCCGATCCGACCTGTCCCATCCATTCGCCCCACAGGCGGGTCTGCTCAGCTGTCTGCTCCGGGGTGAACTCCTCGAGCGGCGTCGCGGGTCCGCGGTACAGGTACAGGAACTTGCTCATCTCCAACTCCTATCCGGTCGAGGCGAGCTCGGTGCCCGCCGCCCTACTGCGACGACGAGCGAGATCCCGCGAAATCGACACGGTCCGGAATTCTCTCGTCCGACTCCGTAGCGTGGTCGTTCAGTCTTCCTTCGAGGCCGCCGCCGGAAGCTTCTCGCTGATGAGGTCCATGACCGCGGAGTCGGTGAGCGTGGTCACGTCGCCGAGCTGCCGGTGTTCGGCCACATCGCGCAGCAGGCGCCGCATGATCTTGCCGGAACGGGTCTTGGGTAGCTCGGGGACGACGAGGATCTGTCGCGGCTTGGCGATCGGCCCGATCTCCTTGGCCACGTGGTCACGCAGCTCCTTCGCGATGGCGTCACCGTCGATGTCCTGCGGCTGGCCGCGCAAGATCACGAACGCTACGACCGCCTGCCCGGTTGTCGCGTCGGTGGCGCCCACGACGGCGGCCTCGGCGACCTTGTCGTGCGAGACGAGAGCCGACTCGACCTCGGTGGTCGAGATGCGGTGGCCCGCCACATTCATGACGTCGTCGACGCGTCCCAGCAGCCACAGGTCACCGTCGTCGTCCTTCTTGGCCCCATCGCCGGCGAAGTAGTACCCCTGGTCGGCGAACCGAGACCAGTACGTTTCCCGATACCGCTCGTCGTCGCCCCAGATGCCGCGCAGCATCGCCGGCCACGGCTCGGTCAGTACCAGGAATCCGCCACCGCCGTTCGGCACCGGCTGACCGTCGTTGTCGACGACCTCGGCGCCGATACCGGGTAGCGGTCGAGTCGCCGAGCCAGGCTTCGTGGCAGTTATGCCCGGTAGCGGACTGATCAGGATGGCGCCGGTCTCGGTTTGCCACCACGTGTCAACCACGGGGACCCGGTCACCCCCGATCACCCGGCGGTACCAGATCCAGGCCTCAGGGTTGATCGGTTCGCCGACCGAGCCGATCAGCCGCAGGGACGACAGGTCGAATCCGGCGGGAATGTCCTCCCCCCACTTCATGAACGTGCGGATTGCCGTGGGGGCCGTGTAGAGCAGGGTGACCCCGTACTTGGCGACGATCTCCCACCACCGGCCGCGGTGCGGAGTGTCTGGCGTTCCCTCGTACATCACCTGGGTGGCACCGTTCGCGAGCGGGCCGTACACGATGTAGCTGTGTCCGGTCACCCATCCGATGTCGGCTGTGCACCAGTAGACGTCGGACTCGGGCTTGAGATCGAACACCGCGTGGTGGGTGTACGACGTCTGGGTCAGGTACCCGCCCGTCGTGTGCATGATGCCCTTGGGCTTTCCGGTTGTGCCTGAGGTGTAGAGGATGAAGAGCGGATGCTCGGCATCGAGCGCCTTGGCCTCGTGCCGCTCGGGCTGGGCGTCGACGAATTCGTGCCACCACACGTCGCGGTCGGCGTTCCAGGCCACCTCGCCGCCTGTCCGTCGTACCACGAGCACGCGCGAGACGTTGGTCTCACCCTTGCCGAGGGCCTCGTCGACGGCGGGCTTGAGCGCGCTGGCGTTGCCCCGCCGGTAGCCGCCGTCTGAAGTGATCACGAGCTTGGCGTCCGCGTCGACGACCCGGTCGTAGATGGCTTGCGCCGAGAATCCGCCGAAGATCACCGAATGGGGCGCCCCGATTCGGGCGCACGCCAGCATGCTGATCACCGCCTCGGGAATCATCGGCAGGTAGATGGCCACGCGATCGCCCCGGTCGACGCCCAGCGCCGTCAGCGCATTCGCGGCCTTGCCGACCTCAGCCTGGAGCTGGGCGTAGGTGATGGTGCGCGTGTCGCCGGGTTCACCCTCGAAATGAAAGGCAATGCGATCTCCGCGACCCGCAGCGACATGTCGATCGACGCAGTTGACCGCTGCGTTGATCGTGCCGCCGACGAACCACTTGGCGAAGGGTGAATTCCATTCGAGAGGAGTCGACCACCGCGACGCCCATTGCAGCCGACTGGCCTGCTGCTCCCAGAATCCCAGCCGGTCAGCGGCCGCGGCGTCATACGCGTCGGCCTGGACGTTAGCCGCGGCGGCGAACTCGGGCGTCGGGGAGAACCGGCGCTCCTCGCGCAAGAGGTTGGACAAGGCTTCGGACACGGTTTCCTCGCTGTCGATTCGGCGCAATCGGGGCTTCTTGTCGCACCGTAGTCCGTCGCGCGATCAGCCCGCCGGGTTGCGGATACGCTCCACGCCGTGACGGATCCGCTGGAGTCGTTGCTTGGTCTGCCTGGCGTTGTCGATGGAGTCGCCGGAGCTCGAGCTGCGGTCGACGCGATGCTCAACCACCGAATGTTGTTGCGGCGATCGGCGGAGGTGTCCGCGGAGTCGGCGCTGCGCGGAGCGTGGGCGTCGGCCGTCCTGGCCGGCAGCCCAGCCGAGCTCGACGACGTTCGGTCCGGCGCGGCCGCGAGTGATCCGCTCGTGCAGGGCTCGTTACGGGCGCAGGGCGAGGTCGGCGCCCTGGCCGGCACCTGGGGCCACGCGCCCCGCCAGGCGCTGGCCCGATTGCATGCCGTGGCGGCGGTGAATCTGGCCCCCGACGAGTTGCTCGGCCGGCCGTCGGACGTCGTCGGGGTGGCCGAGCGGCTCGACACGTTGGCCGGCGTCCTCGCCGAGACATCGGCGCCAGCGATCGTGGTGGCGGCCGTGGTACACGCCGAGATCCTGGCGCTCGACGCCTTCCCGCCGGTATCGGGCATCGTCGCGCGAGCCGCCGCGCGGCTCACCCTCATCGAGCTCGGGCTGGACCCCAAGTCATTGGTAATCATCGAGGTGGGGCACCGCGAACTCCGGCCCGAGTACGAGTCGACGCTCGCGGCCTATCAAGAGGGCAGCCGGGACGGCCTGTCGCTATGGATCGGCCATTGCGCGGATGCGGTGGTGGTGGGCGCGCGCGAGACGACGGCGATCTGCGAGGCGATGGCTCGGACCTGACGGCACGGGCGGTGGGCTGCGCGGGCGTGCGCCGCGCGGCGAGGCACCGCTGGGGACAAGGTCCGGACATGGACGGCGGCGCCGCTCACTCGCGACGCCGCCTGACGGTCGTCCGGGGTACCAAGCGTGCACCTGTCGCCTGTCGGGCGCGAGCCCTCGGTGGCCGCGCCGACGCACCTGTTGCGTGGTGGGATCGCCGCGTGGGTTCCCGTCGTGACCGTGCCGGGTGAGACCCGCTGGGGGCTGGACCGCCATTGACGAGCCTCGTCCGTTGGAGTCATTTCACCCTGCGGAGGACTATGTGCACAAGACCTGGAGCCTATGTAATTCCCTTGCGATGACTCTGAAAGCGCTATTTGGGCCGAGTCGACGGGAAAGCCTGCGGCGACCCCCGGTGTCTGAAGTCAGCGCCCGCTCGAGACTCGTCGGCCGGTCTGGTCCGCTGGTCCGCGTTCCCGAGTCCGGCGGCGATGCAGTGCATACCAGGCCGCGCCGGCGGCGGCGACCCCGGCGCTGGCGAGGCTCAAGGTGGCCGTGGCGTGTGGGGGTCGCAGTCCGGAGATTCGTTCCCGTAGCGGCACGCCGTTGGCGAACGTCAAGATCGGCCAGCCCCGCTCGGCGGCGATCTTGCGCAGGGCCCGGTCGGGGTTGACCGCGGTCGGGTGACCAACCTCCTCGAGCAGCGGCAGGTCGGTGATCGAATCCGAGTACGCGTACGAAGTGGCGAGGTCGTATCCACGTTCGGCCGCGAGCTGGCGGACGGCCTCCGCCTTGACCGACCCGTATACGTACCGCTCGATCTCGCCCGTGTACTTGCCGTCGCTCACGACCATGCGGGTCGCGACCACATGATCCGCGCCGACCATCACGCCAATCGGGGCGACGACCTCTTCGCCCGAGGATGAGACGATGACGACGTCCTGACCGGCGGACTTGTGCTGCTGGATACGTTCGACCGCCTCGTCGTAGACGATCGGATCGATGATGTCGTGCAGGGTCTCGTTGACGATCTCGCGGACCTGGGCAACATCCCACCCGGTGCACATGGCGGTGATGTAGTCGCGCATCCGACCCATCTGGTCCTCGTCGGCCCCGGCGAGCGCGAAGACGAATTGGGCGTACGCGCTGCGTAGCACGGCCCGGCGGTTCAGCAGGCCACTCTGGTAGAACGGCCGGCCGAACGCGAGCGTGCTCGACTTGGCGATGATCGTCTTGTCTAGATCGAAGAACGCGGCTGGCCCACTCACCTCGGAGACGATACGGGGAGCGGCCATGGCTCGCCTGTCAAGTCGGGCGTCCACAGCCACGCAGTTATCCACAGCTGCTCTCTTTCCCGCCGCAACCCGCGCTGATCGACTTGGCTGGCGGCTGTGGGTGAACCAGTCGCGCCGGTGATCGGCGTCGTCGGCGGAAGCGGCGGCGTCGGGGCGAGCACGTTTGCGGCCGGCCTGGCCCGGTTGGCGGCGCCCGCCAGTTCGGCCGGGCGGGCGGTATTGGTGGAGATCGACCCGACATCAGGTGGCATCGACGTGCTCCTCGGCATGGAGGCCGTTCCTGGTCCGCGCTGGTCGGGCCTGCGCCTTGCTGGCGGCCGGCTCGAGCCGGCCGCGCTGACCGAGGGTCTGCCGGCTTGGTCGTCGGTCGCGTTCGTTGCGGCGGATGTGACTCCGTCCGCCGACGCCGTCGCTCAGTTGTTACCTGTGGCCAAGCGGGTCGGCCCGGTCGTCGTTGACCTGCCACGGTGGGCCACTCCGGCCCGATCGGCCGCACTCGCCGGCTGCGACCTGGTGGTGCTGATCGCCGGCTCGGACGTGGCGCCAATCGCTGCGGCTCGGCGGGTGGCCGCGGACCTGGGCCCCGCTAGCCGTGTCGCAGTGGTCGTGCGCGGAGGTAGCGCTCCACTCGAGGTGGCGAATCTGGTCGGGGCGCCCCTCGTTGGCCGGGTGCCAACCGACGTGCGGTCGCTCTCGGCCGATCCGACGAGCTGGCCGGTAGCGATGCGGCGTGTGGCGGCCGGTGTCCTCGACGCGTGGACCGGGTGAACGGCCATGTCCGACGTCCTTTCGTCGGGCCGCCGTGCGCCCGACGTGGCTGGCCCCCTGGTCGATCGGGTACGCCATCGGCTGGTGGCCACGGCCGGCCAGACCGAAGATCCACCGCTCGCCTCGATCGTGCGGGACGAGGCGGCCGTCCTCGCGGACGATGTGGTGCTGGCCGAGCTGCGTCGCGAGGTTGCTGCTGAGCTGTCCGGCACCGGTCCGCTGGAGCAGTTGCTTGAGATTCCTGGAGTGACCGATGTGCTCGTCAACGGGCCGTCCGAGGTGTGGATGGATCGCGGGCACGGCGTGGAACGCACCGCGCTGACATTTCCCGACGACGCTGCGGTGCGCCGGTTGGCGCAACGCCTGGCGGCGGGCGCAGGGCGGCGGCTGGACGATGCGAGTCCGTTCGTCGACGCCGCGTTGCCGGACGGCACCCGGCTGCACGCGGTGCTCCCACCGATCACTGCGCACCCTGCGATTTCGCTGCGAGTACTGCGACGGCGCCGGTTCACGATCCCGCAGCTCGCGCCAGCCGGCGTCGCTGAGTTGCTCATGGCCATCGTCGCCGCCCGGCTCGCGGTTCTGGTGAGCGGCGGGACCGGCAGTGGGAAGACGACCCTGCTCGGCGCCATGCTGGCCACCGTCGGCCCCGGCGAGCGCCTGGTCGTCATCGAAGACGCCGCCGAGCTCGTCATCGACCATCCGCACGTCGTGCGGCTCGTCACGCGGACGCCGAATGTCGAAGGTCAAGGCGCGATTGGGCTGCGGGAGCTAGTCCGTCAGGCGCTACGGATGCGCCCCGATCGGCTGATTGTCGGCGAGTTCCGCGGCGCCGAGATGGCCGAGCTACTCGTCGCGCTGAATACCGGTCACGAGGGCGGTGCCGCGACCGTGCATGTGAACAGCGCGCGCGACGTGGGCGCCCGGTTGGTGGCTCTGGGCGCGCTGGCCGGGCTCAGCCGGGAGGCGGTGATCAGCCAGGTCGTCGGTGCGATCGACGTGATCGTTCACCTGCGCCGGGACCGAGGCTCGTGCCGATTGGACGAGATCGCCGTCATATCCGGAAGCGGTGCGGACCTGGCGGTGTCGGCGGTGTGGTCGGCGGCAGAAGGGCGGCTCCCGGGGGCCGCGGAGCTTGCCCGCCGGTTACGTGACCGAGGTATCAGCATTCCGGAGCTGGTCCGATGACGACCAGCCTCGTCGCGATGGCCATCGGGATGGCGATCCTCTGCTGGCCGATCTCGTCCGTCGATCACCACCGGCTTCGTCGACTCGCCGAGGCGGGTCGGCTCGGTCGACTTGCCAAGTCCGCTGACCCCCGCTCGCGACTGCGCCGGACGTGGCCGGGTCGGATGCTTCCGGGCCCGACCGTGGCGCTGGGCGCGGCGGCGATCGTCGGCGTCGCCACTGGTGCGCGATATGGCGGCGGCCTGGGGGTGGCAGCCGCCCTGATCCCCGCCGTGGCCTGGCGGCTACTGCGGGCCCGTGCGCTTCGCCGAAGTCGGGCTATCCGCGCCCGTGCGCTCAATGCCGCGCTGGGGCTTGCCTGCGCCGAGCTGGCGGCTGGTACCCGCATCGATCACGCCCTGCAAGCCGCCGCGGAGGCGGCCGGACCGTTCGAGGCTGCCTTCGGCGCCGCCGCCCGGGCGGTCGGCGAGGCGAGCGATCCGGTCGCTGCCGTGGTCGCGGCCGACACCGCCGCCGAGCTTCGCCCGATGGTGGCGGCCTTGCAGATCGCAATGCGATCCGGCGCTCCGATTGCTGCGGTTCTCGACCGGGCGCGTAGCGACGTCGCGGAGCGGGCAGCTCTGGCCCGTGATCTTGCGGCCGCAGTTTCCGGTGCGCGCGCTTCCGCTGCGTTGCTGGCGGTGCTTCCGGCGCTCGGTGTCGCGATGGGCGTGGGGCTGGGCGCAGCTCCGCTGCGCGTGTTATTCGGTACGTCCGCCGGGCACGGCTTACTGGCGACCGGCGCGGTGCTCACCGCGCTCGGCCTGCTCTGGACGGAGCGGTTGATCAGTGCCGCGGAGCGACCACCGTGACGCCGACCGTCCTTGGCCTGCTTGCGGCCGCGATCTGGCTCAGTGGCCGGCCCGTCGGCGAGCCCTCCGCGGCGGCTAGACCGGCTCCGCGCGGTCGACGCAGCGGGCGTCCGCTACGGCTGGCCCGCGGGACCGACATCGGGGCACGGCTGGCGCCCGCGCGACTCGGAGTCATGGCTGGCGTTGCGGCCGTTGTGGCGGCGGTAGCCGCCCTGGGGCCCGCCCATGGCGGGCTCGTCGGCATCGTCGGCGCGCCCCTCGCCGCGGCCGGAAGCGCCCGTCTGGCGCGGCGCTCGCGCCTGCGACCGGACGGGCGGCGAGTGGCCACACTTCCGCTGACCGTGGACCTCCTGGCCGCCGCGCTCAGGGCCGGTCAGCCGGTTGACGCCGCCCTCAGTGCAGCAGCGGCGACCGCCGATGCCCGAACGTCGGCCGAACTCGGCCAGGTGGCTGGACTGCTTCGGCTCGGCGCCGACCCGCCTGACGCGTGGCAATCGCTCCTCACCGATCCGGTGCTCGGTGGCGTTGCCCGGACCGCGTGCCGAAGTGCGCAGAGCGGGATCCGGCTGGCGGGGAACCTGGAGCAACTCGGTCGCGAGCTTCGAGCCGACACCCGGGCGGCCGCGCAGGCTCGGGCGCACCGGGCGGCGGTCTGGGCCATGGCGCCGCTCGGGCTGTGCTTCCTGCCCGCGTTCGTCTGTCTCGGCGTCGTCCCGACCGTGATCGGCCTCGCCGGCGGTGCGTTCTCCGGCCTGACCTCAGCGCACTGATCCAACCGTCGCGCACCTCTTCCCCGGTCATTCTTCCCCGCACGCCACTGTGGCGCAGATGATCTTGGAGATGTCGTCGCTGGAGGCAGTAAGTCCAAGATCACGAGCTGGCGAATCCCGGGCGCCCAGGCCAGCCGGACCAGTCGGCGCCCGTAAGGGCGGGCCGAACGCCGCTCTCCTGCCGAAGGTCCTGGATCGCCCAGGCCACGTTGTCAAGTCGAGCGTCCACAGAAGCGAAGTTGTCCACAGTTGCGCTACGCGCCCGATACGCAGCCGGTTATCCCTGTTGGCTTGGACGTGTCGGGGCGGCGACGGGTCCGAAGGCCGGGCCATCACGAGCTGCCCGGGAGGTGCGTCACATGATCACGAAGCTAAGGCGGTTCCTGCGCGACGACGCGGGCATGACAACGGCCGAGTACGCCGTTGGCACGATCGCCGCGGTGGCGTTCGCAGCGGTCCTGTACAAGGTCGTGCAGAGCGGGGTGGTGCAGTCGGCCCTGACCGCGATCATCCAGTCAGCGCTGCACACGCTGTGATCGCCAACCGCTCTCGCGGCGACCGTGGGATGGTCACGGCGGAGCTGGCGATGGCGCTTCCGGTGCTGATCATGGTGCTTGCCGCAGCCCTCGGCGCGGTGACCGTCGTCGGCCAACGCGTACGGGCCGAGGACGCGGCTCGCGAAGCTGCCCGGGCCGCGGCCCGCGGCGACACGGCCGCGGCTCGCCGGCTGGTCACTCAGGTTGCTCCCGGAGCGACCGTGTCGCTGTTTCGCTCCGACGACCGAACGACGGCCCGGGTATCGATCGTCGTGCGTCCGTTGGGGGCGTGGCCGGCGGTCACTGTCGACGGCACCGCGGTCGCCGCCACCGAACCGGACGTCGATGGTGGGTCCGGGCTCCCGCCGGTGGCTGGTCACGTGCCATGACCGAGACGAACGCCCCGAAGGAAGGGCTACACCTCGTCGGTCGGTCAGGAATCGGTCGATCAGGAATCGGTCGGTCAGGAATCGGTCGGTCAGGAATCGGCATGGTGTCGCCGGGGGCGACCCGCTCGGCCCGAGCATGCGGCGCCCGCAGGATCCGGCCCGGTGTCGATTGTTGTCGAGACGGCGCTGGGCCAGATCGAGGGATCCGGGCCGGCCCGGGCCGAAACATCCGGCACCCGCCGGTCTGGTTTCCCGCCGCTGGACGGGACGGTGGATCGGCGACGATCTGGGTGTTGGCGTGCTCGATGGTCGTACTTCTCGTCGCGCTGGTCGTCGCGATTCGGACCGCAGCGGCCGTGGCCCGGCACCGCGCCGAGACTGCAGCTGATCTCGCCGCGCTCGCCGCCGCCGGCCGGATCGGCTATGTCCCGGACGTCGCCGCCATCTGCGCAGCCGCGGAGGCGATCGCCACGGCGAACCGCGGGCAGTTGCTGGCGTGCACGGCGCTGCTCCAGCCGGATGGACAGAGCGGCACGGTCTCGGTTCGGGCGGCATTCTCGGCCGGACTGCCGATCGTGGGCAATGTGCGAGCGAGCGCCTCGGCTCGCGCCGGCAGACTCCCCGCGAGCTCGACGCCCGAGGCCGCAGCGTCGAGTTCAGCTGGGCCGGCACCTCCTTAGCCGCGGCCGAAGCTAGGCTGGCTGGCGGAAGGCCCGCGGGCGTGAGGTTCCGCCGGAAGCCGAAGGCCTCTGGCCCGACGTATCCGGTAGGCCGAGCGCGAGTAGGGTGCGACGTCGGCCCGCACACCCTTCGGTGGTGCGAGCCTCGCGATCCTTCGACGGCGTCATCGGGGAAGGGATGCCTGGTGGATTTCTCGGTGACGACCCGCGCTATCGACGATATCCGTGTCGTCGACGTCGCAGGCGAGGTCGACGTCTTCTCGGCCTCGGAGCTGGCCAACCAGTTGACTCAGCTGTTCGACGCCGGGCGACGCATCGTGATGGTCGACCTGACGGCAGTTACGTTCCTCGATTCGACGGGGTTGGGCACCTTGGTCGCCGCACGCAATCGAGCCGAAGAAGCGGGTGGGCAACTTCCCGTGATCGGTAGCGGGGACCGGGTAATGAAGTTGTTCCGCATCACTGGCCTGGAGGATGTCTTCGAGATCTATCCGTCGATCGACGCTGCGGTCACTGCGACGAGAGCAGCCGGACGGCCGGACTCTGATACGCCATCGACCTAGCCTGATCCGGAAGCGCAGCCCGGCGCTCAGCGCCGCCGAGAACCCATCGGCCTCAAGCCATGGCTGCTGCGCATCCCCGGCACCCGTCGATGCGGTCGTCCCAGCAGTGCTGGCCCGCGCTCGGGCGCCGGTCGAGGTCCGGTCGTAGCTCCCGCTCGGGGCACTTCTTAGGTGATGGAGGTGTTAGCTCCGGTGGGCACCGGAGCTAAGCCAGCGACCGTCGGCGATCCGCCGGCGGCGATACCGTGGGAAGCCGACAAGCATTCCGAAGAGTTCGGCGACACACATCCAACGTCGCGCCGGTAACGTCACGTGACCTCCTGATCCCATGGATGCGCGGGTGCGGCTAGACTCCGCAGCAGCGCGCACGGAACCTCCTCGTCGAGTCGCTCATTTGCTTGGGCCCTGCGTGACAACCTGCGAAATAGCCCCCAGGGCAAGTTGACGAAGGAGCCTGCATTGGCGCTGGCACAATCCAACATCATCGCTGCGCCGGCTATTTCCGGGAGTGAAAAGGTTTTCGTCGTCGCGATCGGCGTCGTTGCCATCGCAGCATTGGTCTTTTGCGTCGGGTTGGTCAAAGAGGTGCTGAAGGCCGACCCGGGCACGCCCAAAATGCAGGAGATCGCCAAGGCCGTCCAGGAGGGCGCGTCGGCGTACCTGAACCGGCAGTTCCGGACTCTCGCCGTCTTCTCCGTGATCGTTTTCGTGTTGCTGATCCTGCTCCCGGTCAACGAGGGTGGCTGGAGCGTTCGAATCGGGCGAGCTGTCTTCTTCCTGGTCGGCGCGAGCTTCTCGGCGACGGTGGGCTATATCGGCATGACGATGGCGACCCGGGCCAACGTCCGGGTCGCGGCCGCAGCCCGAAACGGCGGCGCGGCGCGCGGATTCCACATCGCGTTCCGGACGGGCGGCATCTGCGGAATGCTCACGATCGGCCTAGGCCTGTTCGGCGCGTCCTTCGTGCTGCTCGTCTACAACCAGAACGCGCCGACCGTCCTCGAGGGCTTCGGCTTCGGCGGCGCGCTGCTCGCGATGTTCATGCGGGTCGGCGGCGGCATCTTTACCAAGGCGGCCGATGTCGGTGCCGACCTCGTCGGCAAGGTCGAGGCCGGAATCCCCGAGGACGATCCCCGTAACGCGGCGACGATTGCTGACAACGTGGGCGACAACGTGGGCGACTGCGCCGGCATGGCCGCCGACCTGTTCGAGTCCTACGCCGTCACACTGGTGGCCGCGCTGATCCTTGGCCAGACGGCATTCGGGGCCAAGGGCCTGCTGCTTCCGTTGATCATCGGAGGCGTCGGCGTGATCAGCTCCATCGTGGGCATCCTGATGACGAAGCTGCGGGCGTCCGACCGCAACGGCCTGGTGGCGATCAACCGAGGCTTCTTCTTCTCGGCGGCAGTGTCGCTGGTGCTGGTGGCCGTCATTGCGTTCACCTACCTGCCCGGAACGTTCAGCGGGTTCGGCGACGCCATCGACGCCACCGGCAATCCCAAGGTGATCGCGTTCCTGGCCGTACTGATCGGGATCGTGCTGGCCGTCCTCATCCAGCAGCTGACCGGCTACTTCACCGACACCGTCCGCCGCCCGGTCAAAGACGTGGCCAGCACATCGGTCACCGGGCCGGCCACCGTGATCCTGGCCGGTATCTCGCTCGGCTTGGAATCTGCCGTCTACACCGCCATCCTCATCGCGCTGGCCGTTTTCGGCGCCTTCCTGCTCGGGAGCGGCTCGATCGCGGTGGCCCTGTTCGCCGTGGCCCTGGCCGGATGCGGCCTGCTCACAACGGCAGGCGTCATCGTCTCGATGGACACGTTCGGTCCGGTCAGCGACAACGCCCAGGGCATCGCCGAGATGAGCGGCGACATCGACAAGGTCGGCGCGCAGGTGCTGACTGATCTGGACGCCGTCGGCAACACCACGAAGGCGATCACCAAGGGCATCGCGATCGCGACCGCCGTGCTCGCAGCCACCGCGCTGTTCGGTTCGTTCACGGACGCGGTCGGCATCGCAATCGGGAAGACCGGAGTTCAACCGACGAGCAACAACTTCGCCTTCATCACGAACCTCACCCAGCCCAACAACCTGGTCGGCATCATTCTCGGGGCGTCGGTCGTGTTCCTGTTCAGCGGGCTAGCCGTGAGCGCGGTCGGCCGAACCGCGGGTCGGGTGGTGTTCGAGGTCCGCGAGCAGTTCCGTACCAAGCCCGGAATCATGGACTTCACCGAGCGGCCCGACTACAGCCGCGTCGTCGATATCTGCACCCGTGATTCGTTGCGGGAACTGGCCACGCCCGGCCTGCTGGCGATCCTGGCGCCCATCACGATCGGGTTCACGTTCGGCGTCGCGCCGCTCGCCGGCTACCTCGCCGGAGCGATCGCTGCCGGCGTGCTCATGGCCGTGTTCCTCGCCAACTCCGGTGGTGCATGGGACAACGCCAAGAAGATGGTCGAGGACGGTTCCTACGGCGGCAAGGGCAGTGACGCGCACGCGGCCACCGTCATCGGCGACACCGTCGGCGACCCGTTCAAGGACACCGCCGGTCCGGCCATCAACCCGCTGATCAAGGTGATGAACCTGGTGTCCGTCCTGGTGGCGCCTGCGGTGGTCCAGTTGAGCCTTGGCGACAGCGCGTCGGCGCCGCTGCGAGCCGTCATAGCGGTCGTCGGGTTCGCGATCATCGTCGCCGCCGTAACCGTGTCGAAGCGGCGCAAGATCTCGATGGGTTCGGTGCCGGCTCAGGACGCGGTCCCGGCGGCCCGCGCTTGACCCAGGTCAACAAGGCTCCGGACGGCTCGAGGCCGGGCCGTTCCGGTGCCGGACGGTCGCCCGGGAAGTAGCCGCAGCGCGTCCAGGGATAGCGCCGGCGCCGGGCGCGGCCGATCTGCGAGGCTTCGGGTATGCAGTTCTCGCTCTTCGGAGCCGCGGTCGCCGAGCCGACGCTCGACGACCTCGACGGCGTGCTGCTCGCGGGCGGGCACTGGGTGCGCAGCGGCGACCTGGCCCGGCTGTCGGTGGTGGTCGACAAGGACTGGCGGGCGGCGACGCTCACCGCGGCCTTCACAGCTCGCGGCGTCGGTGAGGCGACCCAGCCGATCGTTGCGGCCGAGGGGGGATTCGGGGTCCGCACCGCCTTCGCCCCGGCACTGCTCCCGCATGCCGCCCGCTGGACCCGCGGAGCGAACGAGGGACTGCCGGCGGGGCTGGTCCTCTCGCCGAGTGGCCTGCGGTTGTGGTGTATCGCCAGTGGCCGGGCCGACGAGGGCGGATATTTGCTGGGCACCGACGAGCCGGACGATGCCACCCATCGAGCGGCGGGCGCGCAGCTGTCGCGGCTGGGGCTCGCGGCGGTATCGGTCACCCGCCGCGGTGGCGGTCCGGGTTGGCGCATCACCTCGGCCCGGCGGATGCGTCGGCTGGCCGAGATCGTTGGAGACGCGCCGGACGGCGCAGGCACCGACTGGCCCCGCTAGCCGGGCGGTCGGATACCCGGCCCCAACGGGACGTGATCTTGGACTTGTGGCCCCGGAACCACGGTAAGTCCAAGATCACGAGCGCTGGGTCGACGAGCGGTGAGTCGGCCGGCGGACGCAGGTATGACTGGGCCGGTCATTGGGCCGGCGCCCGTATCACTGGGCTGGGCCGCGCCTCCGCCGTGATGTGACCGACACCACGCCCGACGCGGCCCGCGTGGCCTGGCGACGGCGGTTGGTCGGCGCGTCCGGAGTCGGCCTGATCGCCGCCACCGGAGCTGTGGTCGGGCGACTACCGGCAGTAGCCGTCGTCCCGGTCATGGTCGTTCTTCTGGCCGGCATCGACCTCGTGTCCGGGGTGCTGGCCAAATCGTGGGCGGCGACCAACTCGGGCTGGCTGATGCTCGCGGGCGGCGCGATGTACCTGGTCATGTTCTGGGGCTACGGCGTTAGTTTGCGGTTTGGGGAGCTGTCGACGATCACCATCGGTTGGGTCGTGATCGTCACGGTCGGTAACATGGCGTTGGACAAGTTCCGCTACCAGGTGAACTTCCCCACATCCAAGTGGCTGGTTGCCATCCTTATCGTGGCGCTCCTCGTCTACCTGATGGTCGACCTCAAAGGCGCCGAATCGGCCTGAACCGCCGGGCTGCGGGCCAGTGCGCGGCGCTCCGACACGTTCGTGAGGTACCGTCCGCGCTGGCTGTGCACCGCGCGCGGCCGGTGGAAGCGAGTTGAGCAAGGAGCGAGGGTGGCACGCAGAGGCGCGAAGACGGGCACCGGCACCAAGCTGGTGATCGTCGAGTCGCCGGCCAAGGCCAAGACGATCGGCGGCTATCTCGGATCGGGATACACCGTCGAGGCCTCGATCGGCCACATCCGCGACCTGCCCCGCAACGCTGCCGACATCCCGGCCCGGTTCAAGGGCGAGCCGTGGGCTCGTCTCGGCGTGGACACCGACCACGATTTCGAGCCGCTGTACGTGGTGAGTCCGGACCGCAAGCAGCAAGTCAGCAAGCTGAAGGCGCTGGTCAAGGACGCCGATGAGCTGTATCTGGCGACGGACGAGGACCGGGAGGGCGAGGCGATCGCCTGGCACCTGGTCCAGACGCTCGCGCCGCGGATTCCGGTCCGCCGGATGGTGTTCCACGAGATCACACCGCAGGCCATCGCCTCGGCCGTGTCCTCTCCCCGGGAGATCGACGACCGGCTGGTCGATGCCCAGGAGACCCGCCGAATCCTGGATCGCCTCTACGGCTACGAGGTGAGCCCGGTTCTGTGGAAGAAGGTGCTGCCCCGGCTGTCCGCCGGTCGGGTGCAATCGGTCGCGACCCGAATCGTGGTCGAGCGCGAACGGGCTCGGATGGCCTTCCACTCGGCCGGCTACTGGGACGTCACGGGCACGTTCGCGCCGGAGAAGCGCCGGGACGGTGATCCGGAGACGTTCACGGCGACCCTCGTCGCGGTGGACGACGTCCGGGTGGCGACGACTCGTGATTTCGACCCGGCGACCGGCCGAGCCGCGTCCGACGTCGTGCACCTGGACGAGCCCGGCGCTCGGGGCCTGGCCGCCCGCCTCGACCGGCAGCCGTTCGAGGTTCTCCGAGTCGAGGAGAAGCCGTATCGGCGCCGCCCGTACCCGCCGTTCATGACGTCGACGCTGCAGCAGGAGGCCGGCCGGAAGCTGCGCTGGTCGTCCGCGGTCACCATGCGGGTGGCGCAGCGGCTGTACGAGAACGGGTACATCACCTATATGCGCACCGACTCGACGACGCTCTCCGCGACCGCGCTCGCCGCCGCCCGAGCGCAGGCCCGCGAGCTGTACGGAGACGCGTACGTCCCGGCGGAGGCGCGCACCTACACCCGTCGGGTCAAGAACGCCCAGGAGGCCCACGAGGCGATCCGCCCCTCCGGCGACACGTTCCGCACGCCTGGACAGCTCGCCGGTCATCTGTCCAGCGAGGAGTTCCGGCTCTACGAGATGATCTGGCAGCGCACGCTGGCCTCGCAGATGGCCGATGCGGTCGGGACGACAGTGTCGGTGCGGCTCGCCGGAACGTCGGTGACCGACGAGCGGGCGGAGTTCGCGACGTCGGGACGCACGATCACGTTCCCCGGGTTCCTGCGCGCCTACGTCGAGGACGTCGACGAATCGGCCGAGAAGGACGACGCCGAGAAGCGGCTCCCGCACCTGGAACGCCGGCAGGCGTTGACTGCGCGCGAGTTCCAGGCGGCCGGCCACACGACCTCTCCGCCGGCGCGCTACACCGAGGCGTCGCTCGTCAAGGCGCTCGAGGAGCTCGGCATCGGCCGCCCGTCGACCTACGCGTCCATCCTGCAGACGATTCAGGATCGTGGTTACGTCTGGAAGAAGGGCGCGGCGCTGGTGCCGTCGTGGACGGCGTTCGCGGTGATCGGGCTCCTTGAGTCGTACTTCGGTCGGCTGGTGGACTACGGATTCACGGCCAGCGTCGAGAACGACCTGGACGCGATCGCCAACGGCGCCACGTCCCGCGTCGACTGGCTGCGCCGCTTCTACTTCGGCGCGAACGGGGCAGTGTCCGACCCGCAGCGAATCTCGGCGCAGGGTGGCCTCAAGCGACTCATCGCCGAGCGGCTGGAAGAGATCGACGCCCGCGGGGTCAACTCCATCCCGATCGGCGACGGCGATGTCGTCGTGCGGGTCGGCCGGTACGGCCCGTACCTGCAGCGCGGGGAAGAGCGGGTGTCCATCCCCGACGATCTGGCACCCGACGAGCTCACGCCCGAGAAGGTGGAGGAGTTGCTGTCGGCGCCATCCAGCGACCGGGTGCTTGGCATCGACGACACCGGCGCGGAGATCACCGCAAAGAACGGCCGGTACGGGCCGTATGTCACGGACGGCGCCCGGACGGCGTCCCTGTTCTCGTCCATGTCGCTGGAGACGGTGACCCTGCCCGATGCCCAGCGGCTGCTCACTCTGCCGAGGGTGCTCGGAGTGCTCGACGGTGAGGAGGTCAGCGCGCAGAACGGCCGCTACGGGCCGTACGTGCGCAAGGGCAGCGAGTCACGATCACTGGACGCCGAGGACCAGCTGTTCACCATCACACTCGACGACGCTGCGGCGCTGTTCGCGCAGCCGAAGACCCGCGGCCGGCGAGCAGCATCGGTCCCGCTCAAGGAACTTGGCGACGATCCCGTCTCGGGCAAGCCGATCGTGGTCAAGGACGGCCGGTTCGGTCCCTACGTCACCGACGGAGAGACCAACGCGTCGCTGCGGCGCGGCGACTCGGTCGACGAGATCGACCACGAACGGGCCGTCGAGCTGCTCGCCGACCGGCGGACGCGCGGACCGGCGACGAAGGCGCCCCGCAAGGCCCCGGCGAAGAAGGCGGCCGCAAGGAAGAAAGCCCCCGCCAAAAAAGCGGCGCCCGCGAAGGCACCGGCCGGAAAGGTCTGACCAGCCCGCCCGCGCGTCACGCCTTGCGGCCCACGCAGAAGATCCGCCGAAAGGGATAGAGCGTGCCGCCGCGGCCGGCCGGGTAGGCCGCCCGGAGCAGCTGCGCATATTCGGCCTCGAAGTCGGTTACTTCGTCCGGCGAAAGAGCCGCGAGCACCGGGCGCAGCGCCGTACCGCGGACCCACTCCAGGACTGGATCGGCACCGGCCAGCACGTGCACGTACGTGGTCTCCCAGACGTCCGGGACCAGGCCGCAATCGATCAGCAGGGCGGCATAGCTCGCCGGCGATCGCACCGCATCCGGCCGTAACACCACCGAGCCGACCGACGGCGACCACCGGGCCGTGGACGCAAGCTCGCGCAGCACTGAGTGCCCTGGTGAATCCAGGTTGCCGGGCACCTGCCAGGCCAGCCAGGCGCCCGCGGGCAGCTCACTGGCCCAGGATCGAAGCAGGTCGACGTGTCCGGGCACCCACTGGAAGGCGGCGTTGCTGATCAGTAGGTCGGTGTCCGCCTCGGGACGGAACGACCGGATGTCACCGACGCGAAATGTCACTCCAGCACCAGACGACGCGGCGGAGATCATCTCTGGGGACGAGTCGATGCCCTCAATGGTCGCTGCCGGCCAGCGATCCGCCAGCAACGCGGTCAGCTTCCCGGAGCCGCACCCGAGGTCGACGACGCGGCGCGGCGACTCTAGCTCGACCCGGTTGAGGAGCTCGACGAACGGGCGACCGCGCTCTCGGGCGAATCGTCCGTATTGCACGGGGTCCCACACCATGTACTGATCCTCCGACGTCGCGATGCATATCTTGACATCAAGATAATGCCTATGATGGACGGCGTGGGCGACGAGGTAGACGAAATCGTCGACGCGTGGCGCCGTGAGCGCCCGGACCTCGATGTCGAACCGATGCACGTTCTGTCCCGCGTGTCCCGCCTGGCCGACGTGCTCGCTGATCGCCGGACCGCGGCCTTCGTCGAGCACGGGTTGCAGGCTCACGAGTTCGACGTACTGGCGGCGTTACGCCGCAGCGGGGAGCCGTTCGAGCTGACTGCGGGGGAGCTGTGCGCGGCCACGCACGTCACGTCGGGCACGATGACCAGTCGACTCGACCGTCTAGTTACCCGCAGCCTGGTCATCCGCCGCCCTGACGAGGTGGATGGGCGCCTGGTCAGGGTTCGGCTGACCCCGGAAGGCCGACGGCGCGTGGATGCCGCCCTGCAAGCGCTCTTGGCGTCGGAGAGCGAGCTACTCGAGCAGCTGCCAGTCACGGCCCGGGAGCCGCTCGTCGCGGCGTTGCGCGACCTCCTGGCCGCCACGTCGCGATAACGGGCGGCCGTTGACGGTCCACGTCGATAGGCTTGAGCAGAAGAAGCACACCGCCCGCGCAGGGGAGGCTGCATCAGCGTCGAGCGGGCCAGGATCGAGTCCGGCCAGCCCGATCGGGTCGCCGGATCGAGTAGTGGCATGCCCGGGATTCCGCCCGTCGACGGCGGCCGCCCCGAGATCCCGTCCCTCGACGGCGCGGAGTCGCGATTCCCGGCTGTGTCCGACCCCGGCTCGCAGTATTCGGCTGACTCGCCCGTTGGGCGTCCAACCAGGTCGTCCATTGCGGCAATCCGCGGCGTCTTGCGAGTCCGCCCGTACCGCCGATTGTGGTATTCCACGGCGCTGTCGAGCTTGGGCGACTGGCTGGGCCTCCTCGCGACGACCGCGCTCGCCACGTCGCTGGCCACCGGCTACCAAGAGCAGAACTACGCCCTCGGCGTCGTCCTGGTCGTCCGCCTGTTTCCGGCGATACTGCTCGGCCCGTTGGCGGGTGTGTTCGCTGATCGGTTCGACCGGCGGGTCACCATGGTCGTCTCCGACCTGCTCCGCTTCAGCCTGTTCCTCACCATTCCGCTTGCGCATCTGGTCGTGTCGAAGCAGGCGACGTTGGCGTGGCTGTTCATTGCGAGCTTCCTGATCGAGTGCATCAGCCTGTTCTGGACGCCGGCCAAGGACGCCTCGGTGCCGAACCTCGTCCGCCGCGACCAGGTCGAGGCGGCCAACCAGCTCAGCCTGATCACGACGTACGGACTAACGCCCGTACTCGGCGCGGCACTGTTCTCGGTCCTGTCGCTGATCACCAATGTGCTCGCCCGGCACCTGGCGTTCTTCGAAACCAACCCCACGAACCTCGCGCTTTACTTCAACGCGGCGACATTCCTCGTCGGCGCGCTGATCGTCCTGTTCATCCCCGAGATCAGCGGCCGCCGGAGTCGCCGTCCAGCCGACGACCACCCGAGCCTGCTGGCCTTGCTACGCGAAGGCGCGAGCTTCGTTCGAGGATCCCGCCTGGTAGGCGGACTGATCATCGGCCTCGTCGGCGCATTCGCCGCCGGTGGCGCAGTAATCGGTGCCGGCAAGATCTACGTTTCCAGCCTCGGGGGCGGCAACGCCGCCTATGGAGTGCTGTTCGGATCGGTCTTCGTCGGGCTCGGTGCCGGTATGGCGGTCGGTCCGCGCATCGCCCGCGAGCTCTCGCGGCGTCGGTTGTTCGGACTGTCGATCGTGTTCGGCGGAATCTGCCTCGTCATCGCCGCCGTCATGCCGCAGGTCGCGCTAGGGATGATCTTCGTCCTGGGCGTGGGGTTCGGGGCAGGCGTTGCCTACCTGTCCGGCATGACCCTCATGGGCACCGATGTCGACGATGCGATGCGCGGCCGTGTCTTCGCGTTGCTGCAGTCGCTTATCCGGGTCGTGCTGATCATCGGTCTGGCCGCGGTGCCGTTCGTGGTCGCAGCAGTGGGCAAGCACACCTTCCCCATCGCCGGCACGAGCGTGACCGTCGATGGCACTCGCTTCGTCCTGGTAGCCGGGGGCCTGCTGGCAGTGGCGGCTGGCGTTCTTGCCTTCCGCAAGATGGACGACGGACTCGCGGTGCCAATCTGGGGTGATCTCAAGATGGCGCTGCGCGGAGACTCGGCCAAGCGGCGGCGGATGGGAGGCGGCGGCGTGTTCATCGCGTTCGAGGGCGGCGAAGGGTCGGGCAAGTCGACCCAGATCGAGCTGCTCGCCGCCGCGCTGCGCGATACGGGCGTTGCCGTCGTGGTCACCCGCGAACCCGGCGCCACGACCGTCGGGCGCCGGATCCGCGACCTGCTCCTGCATGACGACGAGGCGCTTTCCCCCCGGGCCGAGGCGCTGCTGTTCGCCGCGGACCGGGCCCACCATGTCGCCACGGTGATCCAGCCGGCCCTGGATCGGGGTGAGGTCGTGCTCACCGATCGGTACATCGATTCGTCGATGGCCTACCAGGGCGCGGGCCGCGAGCTCACCTTCGACGAGATCCGCCGGGTGTCAGGCTGGGCGACGTCGGGGCTCACACCGGACCTGACCGTCCTGCTCGACATACCCGCGGCGAAGGGCTTGGAGCGCGCCCGGGGGCGTAACGCGCGACCCGCCGCCGCAGGCAGCGACGCCGACAAGCTGGAACGGGAGTCGCTCGAGTTCCACGAGCGGGTCCGCATGGCGTATCGCGGACTGGCCGAAGCCGCGCCGGGGCGTTACCTGGTGCTGGATGCGATGCGGCCGGCGAGCGAGCTCGCGCCGGAGATCCTGGCCGCCGTCGAGGGGTTGCTCGGCACTCACCGGCCGCGGTTGTTCGACCTGCGGCGCGGCGGCGCGCGGCCGCACGCCAGCCGCGCGATACCGAACCAGCCCGGCTCGTGACCGCTCGACCCAGTTGCGAGGATGCGGCATGACGGTCTGGGACGATCTCGTCGGGCAAGAGGACGCGGTCACCGTCCTGCGGAGGGCCGCCATCGCCGCTCGGGCGATCGTGGCCGGGCAGGACGAGCCGGTCGGCGCGATGACCCACGCCTGGCTGTTCACCGGTCCACCGGGATCGGGCCGCTCGGTCGCGGCGCGGGCGCTCGCGGCCGCCCTGCAGTGCGAGCGTTCGGACAATCTCGGCTGCGGCGAATGCTCGGCCTGCCACACGGTGTCGAACCGAAGCCATCCGGATGTCCGCTCGGTCGTCCCGGACGGGCTGTCCATCTCGGTCGCGGAAATGCGTGCCGTCGTCGCGACCGCGGCCCGCCGGCCCGCGCTCGGCCGCTGGCAGGTCGTGGTGATCGAAGACGCCGATCGACTGACCGAGGCGGCCTCCGACGCGCTGCTGAAGGTTCTCGAGGAGCCCCCGGCCCGGACGGCGTTCCTGCTCTGTGCGCCGTCCACCCATCCGGACGACGTCACGGTGACCATCCAGTCCCGGTGCCGGCACGTCCGGTTGCGGACGCCGTCAACGGACGCCGTTGCCGGGGTGCTGCGCGACGCCGGGGTCGACCCGGCTGACGCGGCCTGGGCCGCCCAAGCCGCCCAGGGTCATGTCGGGCGCGCGCGGCGGCTCGCCCGGGACCCGGACGCGCGAGCGCGGCGCGCTGCGGTGTTGGCCATTCCCGCCTCGCTCACCTCGCTCGGGGCCTGCCTGGAGGCCGCCGATCACCTGGTCGGCACGGCCGAGGCGGAGGCGGCCGCGCTGTCCGCTGACCGGGACGCCGGCGAGATCGAGGCATTGCAGATCGCGCTCGGGGCCGGCGGGACCGGGAAGGGTGCGACGGCTACGGCCCGCGGCACGGTCGGCGCGGTCCGCGACCTCGAGCGCCGGCAGCGCTCGCGGGCGACCCGCACCCAGCGGGACGCGTTGGATCGGGCGTTGGTCGATCTTGCCGCGTTCTACCGCGACGTGCTGCTCGTGCAGTCGGGATCGCCCGGGCAACGCGCCCATCCGGATTTCGACGACGACGTGCGCACGGTGGCCCGGGCGGTCCCGCCGACCGGCACGTTGCATCGTCTGGAAGCCATCCTCGCCTGTCGGGAGGCGCTCGAGCTGAACGTGAAGCCGCGCATCGCGGTGGAGGCGATGACCGTCACGCTGCGCCTGCCCTGAGATCCGCGCGCTGCGCCCGGCTACCCTGCTCGAATGGGCATGGTCTGCGCGGTCACCTTCCAGCGCCATGGCCGCCTCTACTACGCCGACCCGGGCGAGTTGTCGCTGCAGGTCGGCGATCAGGTTCTTTATCCGACCGACGACGGGCCCGAGGTCGCCGAGGTCATGTGGCCCCCGCAGTACGTCAGCGAGGAGGTCGGCCGGCTGCCGGTACTCGGTCGGCGCCGCGACGGCGTCCGACCTGGAGCGGGCGGCTGTGAGCCGGAAGAAGCGAGCTTCGGCGCGGGTGGCCGCCAAGCGGCTCATTCGCGAGCACGACCTGCCGATGAAGGTCAGCGGCGTCGACTACCTCAACGACCGCAATCACACGACGATTTACTTCACCGCGCCGCACCGGGTCGACTTCCGAGCCCTCGTCCGCGATCTGTCCGCCACGCTGCACGGCCGAGTCGAGCTGCGTCAGCTGTCGGCCCGCGACGAGGCCCGGCTCACCGGGGGCATCGGCTCGTGCGGTCGGGAGCTGTGCTGCTCGACGTTCCTCGTCGACTTCGAGCCGGTCTCGGTCCGCATGGTCAAGGATCAGGACCTGCCGCTCAACCCGCTGCGCATATCCGGCGCCTGCGGCCGGTTGATGTGCTGCCTGAAGTACGAGCACCCGCTCTACCAGGACTTCGCCGCGGAGGCGCCCGCCATTGGTGAGGCGGTCGACACTCCCGATGGCCCCGGCACGATCGTCGGCCACAACGTGCCCTCCGAGTCGGTCGTGGTTCGTATGTCCGCGGACGGTCGCCGCACTCCGTGCGCGCTGGCGTCCGTGTGCGCGTCGCGGAAGGCCTACGAGGCGAGCCCCGCGGCGCAGCGCACCGACCGGTAGACTCACTCGTCGCGCCCGCGGGCGCGCCTGCCGCCTTAGCTCAGTCGGCCAGAGCGACGCACTCGTAATGCGTAGGTCCCGGGTTCGACTCCCGGAGGCGGCTCCCACTACAGGGCCCTTATTTGCTGGGCTGTAGTGGCCCGAGGTGGACGACCACGGCGGACGAGATCCGTCCGGGTACACATCGGGTACACATTCGAAGCGCAGGTCCGCCGATTTTGGCCCGCACACTGGCGTGCCGACCTCCGCTCTATCGACCGTTGACGATGCGGCCGAGGACGTCGAGGCCGCGGTCGGATCCGGCGATCGACTCCACGACCTCGGGCCTGGCCGCCAGGCCGGCAAGTGTAGGTCGCAGGTACTTGACGTCGCGTGGACGGAACGCCGTAGCCAACGCGTCGGATCGCTGAACCATGGCTGCCAGGAGCGCGAAGTCCGTCAGATGACGATCGCGGTACCGGTCCTGGAGGTTCGTCCAGGCGGCTGCTTTGATCACCAGGGCGCCGGCCATGTTGGGTCGGGGGACCTGACCCACCTCGTCTGCGACCTCAACGGTAACCAGTTCAGCCCGATCGAGCGCTTGCTGGCCGCCGCGGGTTTCCAGGGTTGTGCCCCCGGTCGCGCCACGTCGACCCGCGGCCGTGTGCCCGACGTTTGTCGGGATGAGGACGTCGATCTGAGATCGGTCGTTGATCCAGCGGTGCTGGTGGCCTTCGAGCGATTCGCCGGCCGAGGTCCAACCCATCTCGATCAACGCGTGCGTGAACCCATCGAGGATGTCCGGTCGGGCCCGAACGTCGAGGACGGTGTCGGCGTCCTCGGTTGGACGGTTCGGCGTGAATCCACGCTCGGCGCAGTACAGGTGCACCATCTGCCCCCCGACCAGACACCAGGAACGTCCGAGGCGGGCGGAGAGCTCGAACAGCGCGCGCCAGGCCCGCTCTTGAGCAACCGACATCGGCGGCATCACGGTCGCCACGGGAGCTCACCAACCAGGCGTGCAACGGCAGCAGATTCACGAGGCGAGTCGTGATCAGCTAGATCAGCAAGAAGAAGCGGAAGCGGAACGGGATCAGGAACATCTCGACCGTGAAGCACGTGGAGGATCACGTTGTGGTCGCCCTCTACAGACAGCAGGAAGTCGTCCATGAGGGTGGGCAGTGCCGCGTCGTCGACGTAGCCCTCGACCACGGCCGCTGCGGCCATGCCACTGCGCGCATCGCTGACCCCCGACAGCACGAGGCGACCGTCTTGGCGCAGGTCGCCCAAGTCCGCGGGCGCCGCCGAATATCGCATTGCGCGTGCCCGATTGCGGAGCCAAGACCGCAGCAACGACGCGGCGTCATCACCGGCAAGCCGCAGTCGGTCGCGCTTGTCTCGGAGGCGCGACTGCTCCGGTTGAGACACTCCGACGCCTTTTCCACCGCCGAGCAGGTCCAGAAAGGCCCACGCGACGCGTTCGGACATCGGTCGTCCCAGGCGGTCGGACCGTGCCAACTGCACCTCGTCGACTACCCAGATGCGGCCAACACGGCGCGCTGGCAAATCGCCGCGCGCGATGCGTTCTCGGACGCGACGGGGACTCACTCCCATCCGCGCCGCAGCCTCCGAAACAGCGATCTCCATGGCACAACCCTACCGTTATCGGTATAGAAGTGCTATGTCCGTGTGACCGACTCCTTGATCGCCGGGCTCACCGATCGGCAGTTGGCAGTGCCACGAGCGCGCCCTCGCGCCGCTGCGCTTCCGCGCCACGGTGTGCCGAGACGGCTGTCGCTTGCGCGTCGAGACGGGCGGCGACGCCGTCCAGGTCGTCGTCGAACAGGCCGGAGTACACATCGAGGGTCATGGCTGCAGAGGCGTGTCCGAGCATCTTCTGCACCGCTTTAACATTGGCGCCGGCGCTCACGGCGAGGCTGGCGGCCGTATGGCGGAGCTCGTGCGGTGTCAGGCCGGACAGTCCGACGGATTCGGCTGCTGCGTCGAACACATCACGGCGCCAGTTGAGATTGCGCAGAACTCCACCACGGCTGCCGCAGAAGACGAGGTCGTCAGGCGTCTTGCCGGCGACGTGGGCGGCGAGGTCCGACACGAGGAACTTCGGCACTGGGACGGAGCGACGCTGGTTGTTCTTCGGTGTTCCCCAGACGAGCGCGCCTCGTACCTCCGTGACAGCCTCGGCGACCTCGATGCGGCGACGCATGAGGTCGAGCCGCTTGACGCGGAGGCCGGCCATTTCGCTCCAACGGATTCCGCAGTAAGCGAGGATTAGCACGGCGAGCCGGTGGTCGCCGCACTCGTCGGCAAGCGCGGCGACCTGCTCGTGCGTCAGGTAGCGTTTCTCGGTCGGGGCAATCTTCGGCATCTTCACGCCGGTCGCCGGGTTCTTGACGATGCGCTCGTCGCGCACCGCGAGGTCGAGGATCAGCGAGAAGACGCGGTGGACGTACCGGACCGTGGCGGGCGCGAGCTCGAGTGAGTTGACCCAGGCCACGATGTCCACGTGGGTGACATCTCCGAGCTTGACGTTGCCCCACCTCGGCTTGATCTGCTTGTTGACGATGCCGTCGTATCGGGCCTTCGTCGTCGGCTTCAGGTGGCCTTGCGAAGCGAGCCACTGATCGGCCCACTCGCCGACCGGCAGGGCCGAGCGCCGGGGGTCGACATAGCCTCCGGTCAGCTTCGCGACCTCAACGGTCAGGAGGTGTTTCTCGGCATCCACCTTGCGGTCGAACACCTTCACGACCTGGCGGCCGGACGGGTCTCGGTAGCGGGCGTAGTACCTCATCCGGCCGTTGCGGGTGCGCTTCTCGATGCTGGACATGCCGTCTCCCAGTGCTGTGAGATTCCCCGGGCCACAGTGTGCGCCCGGCATGGGACATGTGGTGCGGCTCGGTGTCTCAGGCGGCACCGGTCCGGCCGCGGTTGTCGCGTTCGCGCTGGGCAGCGATCCACGCCTCGAGGTCGCGGCGGCGGTAGAAGACGCGCCGGCCGATCCGGAAACTGGCAGGCCCCGTGCCTTGGTGGCGCCACCAGCGCAGCGTCGCGACTGGTGTCCGGAGAAGGGCGGCGGCCTCGGTGATGGTGAGCAGGTCGGTGTCGGTCATGTCGGGTTCCTCCGTGGTGGTGGCCGGTGCCGCCCCGACACCCCGCTCGTTCGCCGGTTGGCGTTGGGCCTTCACTGCTAACAAGTGCAGTGGAGGGCCCCAAAGTCGACATTCGATCTTGAAATCGTGCGATTCCGCCGGAATCACGGTCATCGCCCCATGCTGGGGCCGTGTTCTACCGTGGCCGGCGGGTCGAACTGGTCGCGGTGAAAACGGTCGGGTGTGACGATCCGCGTCGCGTCGGCGAGGCGGGCCCGCTGCGCGGCCGCGGTGAGCGCGGCGTCGCGGGCGACGGCCCACCGGTTGTGGGCGGACGCGAGGAAACCGGACGGGTCGGGTTGGCTGGCGAGTGCAGGGTCGCCTATAAGCCGGTCGACCCGGGCGTCGGCGGCGTCGGCTCGCTGCTGGGCCTGGCGGGCGCGGTCGGTGAGGTCGGGCAGGTCGTCCGCGCGCGGATAGTAGCCGTGGCCGTGGTCCCGGCCGATCGTCTCGTCGGCGCGTTTGACCGCCTGTCCGTACCGGTCGGCGGCCGCCCGGGCTGCGTCGCGGAGCTGGACGGCGGTTCGCACGATCACGGCGTCGTGTGGGCACTGGGCCTCGGCGAGGGTCCGGACGTACGCGGTGAGGGGTTCCTCGACCCTGTCGTTGCCGGGATGGCAGATCGCGAACCCGGCAGCTCCGCCAGACCCCGCGGTCACGTCGAGGACTGGCCGCCACTTCTCGGCCCAGGTGTCGAGCAGTTCTCGGGCGTCGCGGATCTGGCCGCGGCGCTGCCGGAGCCGCCCGGGTCCGGCGGCGACGGTGCGGGCGGCGTCGCCGGCGACCTTCCGGTCGGCGTCCCACAAGGCGTGGAGTTCCGCGCCGAGCTGTTCAGCGGCTGCGCGGAGCGTGACCCGGCTGGCTTCGCCGAGCCGGGTGGCCTGCTCGGCGAGCTGGCGGCGGCTGATCATGTCGGTGCGGGCCCGCCCGACGATGGCCTCGTACGCGTCGCGGCGGTCTGCGTCGCGCTGGGCACCGTCGAGCTTGTGCTGCAGGTGGGTGAGGGTGAGGTGGGCGTTCTGTTGGTCGGTCCATGCGGCCGCCAGTTCGGCGAGTACGGCGTCCAGTCGCGCCGCGTGCGCGGCAGGGTCGGGCCGGGGGGCCGGTGGGGCGTATCCGGCGGCGTCCCGCTCGGCGGCCTCACGGGCATGGGCCGGGCCCAGGTCGGCCCGGTCCCGGCCGAACGCGGCCGACCACTGCTGGCGTGCCTCGTCCAGGTCGGCGGCGACGAGATGTGCGATGTTCCCCTCGCGGCCGCGGGTCATCCCGACATACGCGGCGGCGGCGCTGGTGTGCTCGCCCAGGATCAGGTGGGCGGTGGTCGTGGTGTCGCCTTGGGCGCCGTGTGCAGTGGTCGCGTAAGCCAGCTCGACGTGTGCGCGCACGTACCCCGCGGGCAGCTGTCGCTGGTTGGCGCCGGGGCGGCCGACGGTGAGCGAGCCGTCGGCGTGGACTGCCGCGACGGTCCAGGTGTCGCGGTTCGCGACGCCGAGGTCGCAGTCGTTGCGGCGGGTCGCGACGGTGTCGCCGACGCCGACCCGCTCCCCGCGCCGGCGTTGGTGCCCTGGCGGTCGTCGACCACGCCGGCGGCGATGAGGCGGTCGCGGATCGCAGTGTTCAGCCGCGCCGACCTGCTCGCGGGTGTCGACGACGACCGCGCACGAGCGGCGCCGCGTCGGCGCTGCGCGACAGCGGTGTCGGCGACGTCGGCGAGCCGGTCAGCCTCGGTCGGGTGGATGCGAACCTGGCCGCGGTTGTGCAGCGCGTCGAACAACCCCTCCGGTGCGTCGCCGCCGCGCATCGCCAAGGTGAGCTGTGCGTACTCGATGTCGGCGACGGTGGCTGGCTTCCCGTCGATGATCGCGGTGTCGGTGAAGCGGTGCACCTGGTCCAGCGTCACGCAGGTGGTCGGGTCGGCCCAGCGGGGGGCGAGGTCGAGGACGCCGCCGCGGCCGACCGCGGGGAGCTGATGCCGGTCCCCGACCAGCGCGAAGCCGGGCACCGTGCTCGTCGGCGATTGTCAGCAAGGCGCGGGCGGTGTCCTGGTCGAGCATCCCGGCCTCGTCGACCAGCAGCAGATCACCGCGGCGGAGGGTCGCGGCCCGGGTTGGCCCGAGATATCGGCGTCCGGTCGCCGGGTCGGTGTCGAGTGGTCGCAGCCGGGTCCAACGGCCGGTATCGTCCCAGCGCCAGCCGTATTGATGTGCCAGCCAAGCGGCGGACCCCGCTTGCGTCCCCAGCTCCGCGGCGGCGACCTGCGCGGCTTTCAGGGTGGGGGTGACAACCACGAGCCAGCGGCCCTGCCCGTCGAGCAGCCGCCGCGTCAGGCTGAGCGTGGTCGTCTTCCCGGCGCCGGCGGCGCCCTCGATGACGACCAGCGGGGCCGTGCCGGCCAGCACCGCGACCGCGGCCGCCTGCGCGTCGTCCAGCGGACAGCCAGCCGGAGCGACACCAACCACTTCGAGCGGTTCGCACGGCTCGGCGCCGCGAACAGCGAGCCGGCCGACGAGGTCGGCCTCGACGTCAAGACGTGCTGCGCGGTCAGGGCTCGGACATGCGCGGGCACCTCGCGATCCATTAGCGGCACGGAGTCCGCGAGCGCGCGGGCGGTGAGGTCTTCGGCGAGCTCGCGGCGGACCGCCGCGTCGGCGACGAGCGCGGCGCGGGCGAGCAGGTGCTCGACCTCGCCGCGAACGTCGGCAGCGTTCCATGACGACCGGGCCGCACCGAGCCGGAGCACGATCTCGCTGGAGGCCCGCGTCGCGGTCGATCTGTCCAGCGCAGCGGCAAGCGCCAGCTGGATCGGCCGGTCATCGTCGCGGTAACCGAGCGCGACGAGTTCGGCCAGCCACCGGGCCTGGACCTCCGCGCCGGGTTCAGGGATGACCTTGTCCGGGCGCCCCTCGGCCCATGCGCGGGCGTCCCACGCTCGGCGCAACCCGGGCCCCGGTTGTTCGTCGGGGTGCGCCTTGCGTCCATTCCCGCTCGTAGCGGTCGATATTCGCCTCGATCTGTGCGGCGCGTTTCGAAAACGGGCCCGACGAACGGCGCGAGCTGCTCAATCTCCCCGGTTGTATTCAGCGTATAGCCGTGGGCTGGCCAACGCGGCCCGGAATTCCGGGTCGCACACGACTGCCGCGTGCCCGATCCCGTTGATCGCATTCGAACGAATCGCGCACTGCGACGGTGTCGAGACCACGCCATTTCCCGTCCGTCGAATACCCGGGAATTGATCTGCAGATGTAGATGGCGGTGCGGGTCGCCGGCGCGGGACGTGTAATGCCGGATCGTCGCTGCCTCGATCAACTCCACCGGCGCGGCGACCTGGGCGCCCCGCGGCCCGACCCGGGCGGTGGCGTTCCCGGCGAGCCAGCCGGTGATCTGCGCCGCCGCGCGGTCCTGCGCCGCCTCATACGCGACTGCGACGTCCGGGTGCAGTTCTGCCGCGATCGACCACGATTTAGGGCCGTTCACGGTGACTTCGACGAACCGCACCGCGTGCTCGTCGTTGCGGAGCCGGCCCCGCGGCTGCCCGGTCGCCGGGTCGAAGCCGCTGACCCACGACTCGTAGGCGTCGCCGTCCATCACCTGCAAGCTCGATCACGCGGCCATCCGCAGTGGCGGCGAACCGGCGCGCGATCCCGGTTCCCTCGGCGAGGTAGTAGTCATCAGCGCGGCGAGCGGTCGTGCCTCGACATACAGGCGGGCGCCCGCGGCCGCGCCGCGGTAGACCTTCATCCCGCCATGCATTTCCAACGACCACCAATAACACAACAATGACCATCAGTGTTAGCCCGAGCGGCTTTTTCGCCTACCAATATTGGTAGCATGCGTGCCGCATTGAGTAAAGGCTTGGGAATTGTTAGTTAGCGACGGTTGCCGTTGATAATAGATATTGGCGTCATTGGAAGGGCTGTTGAGAATACGGGGAGGGCAGTCGTATGGGAGACTCGCACAAAGGCGAGACGTGGCTGGCGGAAACGAGACAGCATGCGAGGCCAGGTGACGGCTGCAAACGACGGGATGTGCGGTGGCCGCTCGGCCGCCGACTAACCGTTGCACTTCCGCTCGACGTGGTCGGCGAGTCGCATCGGCAGCGCTCCAAATTGCATGTTCGGACCGCTGCAAAGAGCCGAATTCTCGACCGCATGACGGCCTCACCCGAACAGGCAATCCAGCGGCGTCGCGTTGGAACATCGCAGATTCGCCGGGAGTCAAAACGCAATATGCAGCGGGGACGTCGTCGCGATTACGGGCTTTACCGCCGCGTGGTCGGGACGCATGTCGGACGACCGTCGACCAACATCGACCGTCGAGCGCCAGACGTCTTGGACCACGCACAACTTGACGAGCCGAGCGCGCACGGAATCCTGCTCCGCGTCACCCACGTCGGGCGGCCCGATCGGCGTCAACGCCGCACATGTCACCCCGCGCAAGACCCGTCTCGATATGGACGGCAATTCGTTCGCGCTGGAGGAAAGGGATCACACACGGATGCAGAGATACGTCGTCGCCGGTACTACGGCCGCCTCCGACGCCCACCCGGCTCGCCGCCCATTTCCCGGCGTGAACCGGTTATAAGGTGCGACGCTCCGGCGACAACATCGCAGGTCACCGGGCCGGGGAGGGCCTCCCCAGTTCCCGCCGTCACTATCTGAACGTTCCACGCCCCATACGCCGGAGGGTTCATAGCGGGCTGCGCTTCCAGGCTCTTCACCCACGTCCATGGCCTTCGCCGTGCTTTCAGCGGCTCGGCTCCCTCTGCTCCCACCCTCACAGGCAGGACCTCTAACGACGCTGCAGGCTTCGCGTCATGCTGCGCACCGTTCAGTCGCTCCCCCAACAGGGCCTTTGACACTGGGCTTCGACCCGACCCGTTTCCAGACCAAGCCGCCAGTCTGCTACCGGGCCTCCTGGCAGCTACCCGGACCGGACTCACACCGGCAAGCGACGACGAGCACGAACACAAGATCACCCCGCACTACGTCACGAGGTCACCCCCTGTTCCGCCGGGCGCACGAAAGCACCGGGCTAGGACCATCGATGATCTTCGATGTGCGGATCAGGTGCAGGATGCAGGCCTGCACCGTCGCGTATTGCCACGTCGTGTTGATCGACTCGGGCAGTCCCTTGAGCCGTCGCAGACGACCATGCACACGTCTTCGACGCCGCGGTTCTTGATCTCGGTCAGGACTGACAGCCAGAACTTCGCGCCTCGCTGCCGTCGCGGCTCACAGCCGAGGATGTCGCGTTCACCGTTGACGGTGACGCGATGACCACGTAGACCGGCCGGTTGACGACCTGCCCGTCGCGGACCTTCACCACGATCGCGTCCACGAAGATCACCGGGTAGACGCGATCCAGTGGACGGTGCGCCACTCGGCCATCTCCTCGACGACCTTGTCGGTGATCCGGCTGATGGTGTCCTTACCGACCTTCGCGCATAGACCTCCTCGAAATGCGCGGCGATCTCACCGGTCGTGAGCCGCGGCGGTCAGCGACAGCACGATCTGATCGATGCCGTCCAGCGCCGCTACCGCTTACGCACGCGGCGCGTGGCAGCGACGGAGTTGGTGCGGCGGGCCCGGGAGCAGGTCGGCGCGCAGGGAGTCGAGAGCGTCTCCGAGGTAGGTGGTGGTCCACAGCACGGCGGCGTTGGTGACGAGGGTCAGGCAGAGCTCTTGGTCGACTTGGTCGTCGAGGTGCCGTCGCCGGACGTGGCCTTGGTGGGCGAAGAACAGGTCGCGGCGCAGTGCGTGCAGGCTCTCGCCTTTGTTGAGCTGGCGCCGGACTCGACGGCGGAGTTCTTCGTCGGCGACGTAGCGGCAGAGGTAGATAGTGCGGACCAGCCGCCCGTATTCCTGCAGCGCTCGGGCGAGGGCGTTCTGTCGGCTGCTGGCGTGCAGTTTGGCGATGAGAAGGCTGGCGGTGGTGTGTCCGAACTTCATCGATCCGACGAGGCGGAGCAGGTCGTTCCAGTGATCGGCGATCAGCTGGGTCTGGATGGGCTGGGTGAGCAACGCGCCGGCGCGCGGGTAGCGGGATCGCCATGCCGGCCCGGCGCCGAGTCGGTAGAGCTGCGGGCGGCCGATGTCTCGGATGCGTGGGGAGAACTGCAGGCCGGCAAGGTTGAAGATCGCGAACGTGGCCAGGGTCTGCCCGGCGGTGTCGGTGGTGTGCTCGGCGATCGCGAGATCGGTGGGGTTGCCGAAGATCTCGTCGAGCACGGCGACGGCCTCGCGCCAGGTGGTCGGGATGACCTTGGTGCCGTAGGTCGAGTGCTGGTCGGAGACGCGGGTGTAGGTGGTGGTGCCCTCGTCGAGGAAGTACCGCGACAACGCCCGGGCGGTCAGGCTGCGACCGCGCTGCGGGAAACGCTGCCCGTCCGAGGACGACAGGGTGCCGCCGCCCCACAGTTGCGCGAGCGGGTGTCGATGGTGGGCGTTGACCAGGCGGGCGTTCGCCTCGCGCAGCGTGTCTTGGCGCAGGTACCACTGTGACGTCCAGGCCAGGGTGTCTTCGGAGATGCCGGACGCGTCGGCCATCCCGGCGTAGCCGAGGTTGCAGGCGTAGGCGAGCACCGAGGCGTAGAGGTTGCGGACCAGGTCGGGGTTGCGTGGCTGCGCCCCGCCGGCGTGGGTGAATGCCTCGCTGAAGCGGGTGTCGCGGTCCACTTCGATCAGAAGGGCAGGCAAGTGGATCTGCGGCAGCCGGGCGGCGACCTTTTCAGCGAGCGCGTCGGCTTCGGCTGGCGCCTGTTCTGCGGGCAGCGGCGACCCTGACGGTGATCAGTTCACGGGTGCGATCGTCGAGCACCCCAGTCTCGAAGACGTCTCCGAAGATGAACCCGCGCAAGATCTCCATCAGCTCGGGATCGCTGTCCGGTGCACTCGCGTCCCTAGGCCCTAAGACACGTTCGTAGGTAGCCTCGGCGCGCGATCGACGCTCGAGGATCCCGGAATCGCGGCCTTCAGGCGCCATAGCGGCCACCGTTGTCTGTGAGCCCGCCTCCTCAAGCGTGATCGACGGGCGCGGGCCATGGACCAGCCAACGTCCTTCATGCGCCGCTGCTCTCTCAATACCCACACGCAGAGCGACGCGAGTCGACACGTCAGAGCCCATCACAGAGCAGGCCGAACCAACGCCCGGCTCTCGGCCTCCGGGCGCGCGCACGGTCCGGGCGCCGCGTGCGGCTGCGGTTCTCGGATGGAATGTCGCTGGCTGCGCCGTGTCGCGGCCGGTAGTTACCGTTCGCCGCTTCAATGGCGCCATCGTTGACGATCGGCCGCGAGATGGCACGCGGTACCGCAGTGGTGGTGGCTCGACTGGCAATCGGTGCCGTCTTGCTGCGGGCGACGGCGCGGTAGACAGTCGATCGGGCTACGCCGAACTGATCACCGAGTTCGGCGGTGCTGTATTCGCCGCTGCGCAGCAGCTCGACCAGGTGCCCTCCTGGCGCGGGTTGAGCGTGGGCTGCTTTCCGCGCAGGTGACCCTTGGCTTCGCCACCCGCATGCCCTCGCGAGTCCGCGAGCGGATGAGGTCGGCCTCGAATTCGGACACCATCGCAAGGACGTTGAACAGCAGCCGACCGACCGGGAGGTCGGGTCGTACACCGATGCGCCGAGGTTGAGGCGGACCTTGCGCTACCACGGAATGGACACGAGGTGGTTGGTCGTTTCGTCGTGTCATGGTTGCGTAACCCGGTACGTCGGCGTGTCAGGACTGGGCAGATGATCAGTGTTCCGGGTGGCCTTGTGAGTGGGTGTTCTGGGGGCGGCTAGTTCGCCGGAGCCGCGTGGCACGAGTGTCACCGGGATTTGCAGTTCGTGCCTGGGCGGCTGTTGTCCGGCGAGTTGGGCGAAGATGGTCTCGGCGGCGATCCGGCCCATGGCGGCTGGATCTTGACGTAGGACGCTGACTGGTGGATTTAGCAGCTCGGCGTAGCTCGATGTCGTCGAATCCGATGAGGGCGACTGTGCCCGTGAGCCCGGACCGGTGGAGGGCGTGAAGCACGCGTACGCAGGTCAGGTTGTTGGCAGCGAATATCGCGGTCGGGCGGATCCTTGCGGTTGATGAGGGTGATGAGGGCATGCTGCGCGCTCGCCGTGTCAACGAGTCCGGAACGTTGGAGATCACGTCGGACCGGCAATCCCTGGGCGTGATGCGCGTCAAGATAGCCGCGCTGCCGCTGCGCCGTCGTGTAAAGGGTTGGCCAGTCGCTGAGGAATGCGATCCGGCGATGGCCATATGCGATGAGATGCTCGACGGCAGCGCGGGCGCCGGCGCGGTTCGCCGCCACCACTGACGGTGCGTGGACACCGCATGCGGGGCGGTCCACGAACACCATCGGTAGGCCGCGATCCAGCTCGCCGCTCAAATAGGTGTGGTCGGTTCGTGCGGACATGATTGCCAGGCCGTCGACACCTCGGGCCAATAGCCGGTGCACCAACTGCTGCTCCGTGTCAGGATCACCGTTCGTGCTCGCCGCCAGCACCAGGTTTCCGTGCGCGCGGGCGACTTCTTCTACGCCGCTGTTGAGTGTCGCGGCGAAGGGGTTACCGACGTCGTCGAGGACGACGCCTAGGCATGCGGACCGGTGGTCGCGCCGGCGGAGCACGTGGGCGGTGTGGTTTCGGTGATACCCGAGTTCTTGAACAGCGGTCCGAACTCGGTTGCGGGTCTCTTGGGATGCTCCGAATTCGTCATTGATTACTCGAGACACCGACTTGAGGCTGACCCCGGACCGTTGAGCGACGTCCTCCATCGTTGGGCGACGTCGCCACGCACCCGCTGAGCCGGTCATCTCGTCCTCTCCGGGCCCAGATCGACTCGCTCGAGCGCAACATTCCCTCGTCGTTCGGTGGGACTGCCGTCGACGGCGTCCTTGTCGTCAGACAGCGTTGAGACGGTCCGAAAAGGGAACCGTCTCAACGCTGTCCTGCCCGGTGCGCTACGGCCAGATCGACTTCATGTGCCAGCCGATGCCAGCGAGCAGCGTGGCCGTGCCGTTGTTGGCGAACAGGCTCACCCCGTTGCTGGTGGGGTCGGGGAAGATCTGGTCGGTCAAGACCACCTGGCCTTGGTCGGTGAAGACTTCGACCGAGGACGTGTCGACCAGGATGCGCAGTCGAACCAGGCCGTGGTCAAGCGGCAGCGGCGCGCGCTGCACGCTGGCGAAGGTCGGATCGAAGCTGACGTCGCCGGACTTGGTCCGGTCGATGTACACCTCGTGGGTGGTGGTGTCGTACCCGATCTGGGTCTGCTGGCCGTTGCCGGTGTGCACGTTGACCCCGAACTGCTTAGCTGTTCCGGCCGCGAACAGCCCGTTGAGGTCCAGCGTCGGTCCGCTGATCCCGGCCGATGTCGTGCCGGTGATGCGTTTGAGTCCGCCGATCACGGGCGCGCCGGTGTGCAGGTCGTTCAGTTGCGGCACCGGCTGTTGAGTCAGTTGGATCTTGCCGCCAATGGTTCGCAACCCTAGTTCGCGGGGGACGCTGTCGGCGCTGCGCCACGGTGAGGTGGGGATGTTGCCGGCGTAGTTCCAGTTGTTCATCCAGCCGATGAGGATCTGCTTGCCGCCGGGCAGGTCGTTGAACGAGGTCGCGGCGTAGAAGTCGGCGCCGTAGTCGACCCAGTGCGCCCGCTGCACGCTGGAGAGCGCCGGCGCGCTGGTGAACATGAACTGGTCGGCGTTCACGTGGCCCCAGCCGCCGGTGTTGTCGTCGACGATCTGGATCTGCGCCTGCTGCCCGAGGTAGGCGCCCAGGTCGAACGACGCCCAGTCCAGCGCCTCCGCGTTGGAGCCGGTCGCGGAGTCGACGACCTGACCGTTCACCAGCAGGTCGACCGCGGTTTCGATGCTGCTGACCTGCGCAGCCTGAGCGGAGAACACGATGTTGTCGACGTTGATGTGGCCCCAGCCGCCATTGTTCTGGTCCAGGATCTGGATCTGGGCTTGCTGCCCCTTCAGCGCCTTGACATTCCACGACGCCCAGTTCAGCGCTTCGTTGTTCGTGCCGGTGGCGGTGTCGACGACCTTGCCGCCGACCACCAGGTCGACCGCGGTGGGACCGTTACCGGTCGTGTACGGGGCGCCGGTGTCGGGGTGGTTCCCACCGCCGATCAGGAAGTCGATGTAGTCGCTGGAGATCGTGAACGTCGGTGAATCGATGGTGCCCATCGACAGGTCATGGTTGAGGAAGGTGTTCACCAGTTTCTGACCGAGGTAGCCGCTGACCGGCTGCTGATCACCGACCGTGCCCGCCACCGGCGCGGTGCCGTTGAAGTCACCAGTCGTCGTCCAACCGGTTCCGTACGTGGTTCCCTCGAAGTCAGCGAA
>CAVZYJ010000005.1:0-391676 GCA_963779485.1 uncultured Actinomycetota bacterium
GGTGGGCGATCTCTGACACCGACGCGGCAGAGCAGGGCCTTCCGGCTTTGCGCACCGGGCATTCCTGTCGCGGTTCTACAGCGGTGACTTCCCTGGATCATTCGCCCGCGGCGAGGTGTTCCAAGCCAATCCAGTCACCGGGGACGCTCGCATCAGTGGCACCTTGGCCAGCCTGGCCGGCCTCCAATCTGCCTTCGAGAACGGCGACCCCGGCGCCGTCGACGTTGCTCTCGGTCGCGTTTTCCTCGTACACGCGATCATCTTCGGTTTCGGCGGAATCCCGCTGCTCTATATGGGCGACGAGCTTGGTCTGCTCAACGATCTTCCTATCGCGGCGATTCCCGGCTGGCTGCCGACAATCGGTGGACGCACCGCCCGCGTATGCCCTGGGGTAAAGCAGAACGTCGGCGGGATCTGTCCTCAATCGAGGGTCGCGGTATTCGACGGACTCCGCCACCTGGCCCAGGTCCGCGCGACAATCCCGTCGTTGCATGCCGCTGTTGAGAGCGCGCCCCTCGAGATCGGGACGGAGGGCGTGCTCGCGCCTCGGCGCGCCGGCACCCAGCTGGCGCCATGGTTGAGCCTGCTACAACGTTTCGGATCGCTGGCAGCGCGTGCGGGCGGACGCGGTCGCATCGGTCGGTATCGAGCCGCCTTGGGACCGGCTGTCCGCATTCGCGCCGGACTCGGACAGCGGGTTCTTCGCACTCCCCCGTATGCGGCCTGGTGGCTGACCGCCCGTCCGGACGAGGGGCTGTGATCAGGACTTCGCAGCCAACGGCAAGCCGGCCGCCACCTCGTCGATCGTCCGGGCGAGCCTGACGTCCATCTCGGTCACACCTCCGGCGCTGTGCGTCGAGAGCTCGATGTGCACCCAGCGCCACCGCAGAGCCAGATCCGGGTGGTGGTCGAGCTGCTCACATGCCGGCGCCAGGCGGTTCACAAACTCCACCGCTGTGGGGAAGTCCGCGAACTCGATCGATCGCTTCAACGAATCCTTGGAACCAGACCAGTCCCCCTGCAGGGTGGCAAGTGCGGCGTCGATGGCGTCCTGATTCGGCAAGTCCCGGGCCATGGCCGAGGCCCCCTTCCCCATGTGGCACCGACCACCGTAGTCCTGGCGGCTACGCTCACGCGGTGACCGACCGCGCGACGCAGAGGCTCGTCTGGATGGACTGCGAGATGACGGGCCTCGATCTCACGCGCGACGCGCTCATCGAGGTCGCCGCGTCGTCACCGATGCCGAGCTCGTCCCGCTCGACGACGGTGTCGACGTGATCATCCATGTCGCCGACGACGTCCTGCAGTCCATGCTCCCGGTCGTGCGGAACATGCACGCGTCATCGGGGCTGACCGAAGCGGTGCGGGCGTCCACGGTCACGCTCGGTGACGCGGAACGTCGAATTCTCGACTACGTCCGCAGACACGTGCCCGAGCCAGGACGGCTCCGCTGTGCGGCAACTCGATCGCCACCGATCGCGGCTTCCTGGCCCGCGACATGCCGGCCCTCGACGGCTACCTGCACTACCGGATGATCGACGTGTCGTCGATCAAGGAACTCGCTCGACGCTGGTATCCGAAGGTGTACTTCGCGCAGCCGGCGAAGGGCCTGGCGCATCGGGCCCTCGCCGACATCCGCGAGAGCATTCAAGAGCTGGCCTACTACCGTCGGACGCTGTTCGTCGCCCTGCCGGGACCGACCACGGAGGAGGCGCAGGCGGCGGACGGACCGTCCTCGGCGCTAGCTACCGACCCGGTAGACTGAGCGAGCCGCGACCCGTAGTCACGGCGATGGTGGGTGTAGCTCAGCTGGTAGAGCACCTGGTTGTGGTCCAGGATGTCGCGGGTTCGAGCCCCGTCACTCACCCCAGATCCGGTGGCCCGCGCCTGCTAGGGTGTCGTGCTTGCCCAGATCATGCTCTGCGCCGCTAGCTCAATTGGCAGAGCAGCTGACTCTTAATCAGCGGGTTGGGGGTTCGATTCCCTCGCGGCGCACAAACCCTTGACACCACTGGGGATTCTCCGTTAGACCAGTGAGTCGCAGGTAGCGCACCCGCTAGCACAGCGCTCATCCACCCCTGTGCACGCCCACGCGCTCGGCTGCGCGAGTGGACCCCATGCCTTGCGCGCCGAGCACCCAGCGATGCCAGCGTCCGCTCCCACCGAGTCCGCCCCGATGCTGGTCAACATCCTCGAGGCGCAGACCCGCTCGAGGCGTGCACCGACGACCTGCGCCGGTACGTCGCGCATCTGCTCACCCACCGCTCCCCCGCCCACGGCTGCCGTCGCCTACCGCAGTCACCGCCGCAGTTGGACGGCTGGGCCGTCCGCGACAGCCCGTGCCGGTCGTGGACCTGCGCAAGCTGCTCAAAGCCTGCCGGGACGGGACTCCCGCCAGCTGCGGGATACCCTCCCGCCAGCTGCGGGACGCCGCGCTCACCCGCCGCATGCCCGAACCGGGCGGCGATGCACCGCGCCGAGGTCATCGGGTTGACCGTCGGCAGCATCGACCCGGACTCCGACGTCGCCGTCGTGATCGGCAAAAGCCCAGGCCCGCGCGCGATCCCCTACGGCCACCGCACCGGGCAGGCGTTAACCCACTATCTGCCGGCCTGAGCGCGGCACCCGCTGGCAACGCTCACCGGCGCTCAGTGGCTCAACCACATGGCGCCCTGACCAACAACGGGCTCGGTCCGGTGCTGGAGCGCCCAGCGTCCAGCCGGGCATCGCCCGCGTCCACGCGCACCCGTTGCGGCACACCGCCGCGGACAGGTGGCTGGGCGAATCCGGCGGCGACGAGAGACCAGCCGTACGGCCCTTAAAGTCGGGGTCGCCGACAAGCCCCTAGCGGGAGCGTCCGACCAACGGGCCACGGAGCTGGCAGCCGCACGTATAACGCCGAATACGCGCGGCCGGCTGGTCAACAATGCGCAGCACGGCTTCGTCGTTATGCGCGGATCCGATGCCCAGCTTGTCGGGCCGTCGCTGCCCGCAAGGGATGCTCTGCGGAGGCTCGTGATGGGTGCGGATGGCAGCGATGGCTCTCCTACTGCCGCACCCTCGCGGATGTCGTGCGGGTGTTGGGTGAATGGGCGGCGCATTGGATACTGTGCGACCCGGTACAGGCCGAGTTGGACCCGGAGCTGCTGTCTTGTGGATGAGCCGCCACATTCGCATGAAGGCGCTTCCGGCCCGGCCTGCCGTGGTCGTCTTCGACCTGATCGGTCCGCGGCCGGTTCCTGGCCGAACTGCGCACCTTCCTCGCCTTCCTCAGCGGTCTGTGGGGCGCCTGCCGGGACTGTCCCTGCTGTTCCCGGTGGCCAACGTGTCTTTGACGTGATTCCCGTCAGACGAACACTTTCAGCCACTGTTCCGGCTCCCGCCCGCCATCGCGCCGCCGCTCGCGACCATGGCATCGCTGTTCGTCCTGCTGATCACCTACGGCACCCGGGACACAAGCGCCCCGCCACCTATGTCCGGGTGGGCGGGCGCTCTGTCGCGCTGTCAGGGCGTCCGCAGGTCTTGAACCGGTGCTCTTCCGCATAGCGTGCGTGTCTGCGTAATCTCAGCCCATGCGTCGACGGTGGCTCCGTCGTCGGCGCATGTCTCGGCGGACCTGGCTGTTCTCCATCGTTGCCTTCATTGCGGTGTGGATCTTGATCCTGGTCGTGATTATTCGCCGCTAGGCCGCAGAGGCTGGCCAGCTCGTCTTCGGTCAAGTCGGCGATCTTCTCGGCCAAGGACTGCGCATGGCGGATGAGGCGGCTCGCTTGCGCCAGTCGGGCAGCTACGTCGCCGTACTCCGGCGTCGTCATGGCGGTCATCATGGCCCCGCTGCCTGGGCCGGTGCGTCAGCCGGGTGGGTCTCCGCGCGCGGACCGTACCCGGACATGAGCGGCGCCCCGCCCGGTGACCGGTGCGGGGGCCTCCGCCTGCCGTCTGCTCTCGTGCGCGGAAACGTCACGCTCCACGGTGGCCGGGGGTGCGCATCGGCGTCGTCCGGCCACGACACGTTCGCGCCTGCGCGGCGTAGCACGTGTACTTGACGTGGGTTTCATGGAAATACACGGCCAAGGCCACAGCCCACAGCACCACTCCTGCGACGATTAGGAGCGCCCTCGTCGTCACCGCACCCCCTCCTGGCCGATCATGCCCAAGATGTCGTTCATCTGGGCCAGCGTCAGGGGCTCCACGCTCCGCCGCGGCCAATACTCTCGGTCTGCGTCGGTCCGCGGCTTGTACCGCTGGATCCGCGCCCGGTAGACGCACTTCCGCGCCAGCGTCGCGAACAGGTCGCTGGTGGGACTCACGGGCCCGTAGGTGGTGAGGTCAACATTCCAGCTGCCGATGACCCTCAGCGGCACCTTCCCGGCTTTGACGAGCTCACGGTTGCTGGTCATCGCCTGGGGTCAATGCTCTCGACCGAGAAGACGACCCGAACGTCAAGACGCCCGCTACCGTTCGGGACTGGCATCCATCGCGGGTCAGTCAGGAACTGAGACAGCGCGCTCACGCTCACGTGGCTGGTCATAGCGCTAATGTATGCGCTCACGGCGGCGATATAGGTGAGGTCACCCTGGCGCTCTGCGCCGGCTGCATCCGCGAGGCCGCGCTGAGGATGGCTGACGACGGCTAGCCGCGGAGCGGCCAGCCTGAACACCGTCTACGATCGGCGCTCTTCCGACCAACTTTGGGGGGCACCGATGATGCCTGAGCAAGCCGATGAGAACACCATCGCTTTGCCAAAGAAATTCGAAGCAAGCAAGCTGCCCAACGATACGACCTACCTGCGTGTCTTCGTCATCGAGCGGATCTCGCTGCTGGTCAGGGCTGATCAGGTGCTGTACTCCGAATACAGATCCACCGAGGACACCACCCGCGGCACCCGTTCGGGTGCAGTGCTGCTGATCAGGAGTGACTCGGTCGTCACGGTTGACTTCAAGGATGTGGAAGACGGGTTGCAGCGCCGGCGAGATGCCCCCGGTCAGGTCACTGTGCTCGTTCGCCCGTCCGCGCGCCCGACGAGGATCGAGTTGGCGGGCGCCGAGAACCAGCCGTCGCAGTTCCTGAAGGCGGAATCTCTGAAGCTGACGTTCGAGGGCTTTGATCGCGTTCTCGCGCTTCCGCTGACCGACCGTCCGCTGACCGACCGTCGAGACACGGGCGGCGCATACGTCCGAGGGGTACTGGGTGTTTTCAGCGCAAGAGCGCCCCGCCACCACGCATGACCGGGTGAGCATCTGCTCGATCACGTGATCGACCGCGCTGAACCCGGTCCGGACCGGCCGTGAATCCCGCCTATTTGATAGCTCCGTCTCACACCTGTGGGGTCTCACGCTGCGGCCGCGGTCGAAGTGCGGCCTGCCCCGGTCGCCGACTTTGACCGGGACAGGTCCGGGCGTGGGATCTCACCGTGGACACCACGTCCTCCAGGTGAAGGCGACCCAGCCGTTCGGTCCGGTTCGGCTATGCCGTCGTTCCCACCAGCGGCTGTTGCTCGGCGGTGGATCCTTCGATCACTTTGGGGGCGGCGTTGCTCGTCGTGATGGCGATTTTGCGGGGTTTCGCCTTTTCGGCGATGGGGATCCGCAGGGTGAGCACGCCGGCGTCATAGCTGGCCTGGATCCGGTCAGTGTCCAGCATGTCGGAGACGATCAGCTGGCGGCTGAACACGCCGCTGGGACGCTCGGCGGCGACCATCTCGGAGTCCGCGCCGGTCGGCGGACGCCGCTCGGCCTTGACCGTCAACACGTTTCGCTCCACGTCGATATCGATCGAGTCCGGTTCGACGCCCGGCAGGTCAAACGCAACCACAACTTCGACGCTGTCGCGCCACGCGTCCATCGGCATCACCGCCGGGCGGGTCATGGTTCCCAATGCCTGCTGGGTGAGCCGGTCGAATTCGCGGAACGGATCGGTGCGGACCAACATCGTTACCACCTCATTCTGGCGAGGGTCTCCACCGCAGCTGGGCGGAGGATCGATCCCACCCCCTTGGCCGCTTCGCGTGCGTCCTGCACGGTGAGGGGTAGCAAGCCAAAGGGGCCGGGATGCTCGTCGGCGCGGCGGTCTACCCGGATCGCGTGCTGGTCGCCTCGGCGACTATCGATGGTCACGCTGTGGCCTTAAGGCTGGAGCGCGCCGACACCTTCACCATACCCCGCTGGGTGGACGTCCGTCCAGTAATGCCGTGGTGTCAGGAGCTGACTGTGGTTCGCACCCCGAACAGTCGTGACACGCTGCTCACCGCCGCCTGGGAGGGCCTCGCGAGCGGATACGACGCGAACACCGTCGCCGAGCTCCCCGACGCAACCGGGATAGCAAGGTCGCGGTCAGCTCCCACTTCCAGACCAAGACTGGCGGCAGTGCGTCTCGTTCGAGGTCGACAACCTTCGCGACTCGAGTCGAGGTCGGCGGCGCAGCAGAACAGGGTGGCCTCGCTTCACCAGGCGGTTCGGCTACACCGATGTCAGCCGCCGACGACGCGAAAAGGCCGGCGAAGCGCTTTAACGGCGTGGTCCGTAGACGGATCTCGACTTGCCAGCTTGCACCTGAACTCGGGCTAGGGCGACGAAGGTACGTTATCGGCATGGTCGAGCTGTAGCCGAGGCAGGCGTAGCAGCGGAGCTAGCGGTCGCTGTCCTCAGCCCGAATTCATGACTCTTGCCGTGCTCATGCAACCCGGTACGTTTCGCCGTGGCTCACTGTTCGCCGAGGTCGCGGGTGGAGACGACTGCTCGCTCCGCCCGTTCTCTGATGCCGCGCAGCATTCGTTGGCTCATCACAAAGCTGATCAACTCAACCGGCTCCACGAGCAGGGGGGCCCACCGACGGGAATAGCTGTAACGCTCTCTGACCAGCAGCCGGCTTGCTCCAGCCGGCCCAGGGCGCAGGATGAACGCCCACGTGAAGTCGTAGGGCGGCTGCGTTCGGCCCATCGGGACCCCGCCGCGCAAGACCAAAACCCGTTCGGGATCCACGAGGGCGACGAGCAGACCGACCTCGGGATGGAGGTTGACCTGATCGCCGACGTTGATGGCCTGCCATTCCGGAACGATCCGGTAGGCGCTGTGGATGTCGCAGCCGACCAGGTTCTCAAGGAAGTCGTAGCTGTAGAAGCCGCCGCGCCCCTGTCCGAGCTGGGCGATCCATGGCCAGACACCGGCGGCGGCGGCGCGAACCGTCACCGCCCGGGTGGCCGTCAAGTCCGCGTCGGGCAGCAGCTCGTCACCGGCGAGGGCCATGTTTGCCTCCTCGTCGGTGGCGCCCCACCGCAGGTACCGTCCCCTTAAGAAAGCAATGGCCGCAGCGGCGGCGCTTCCCAGCGCGATCAATCGCGGATTTAGCGCTCTATCCCACCTCATGGACCCTCCCCATGTGCTCGGCTGACAACCCTGCCCGAATACCTTCCGTGGCGGTGGTCTCGGATCGTGTCTGCCGTACGGCTCGCGGCCGCGTTGTTCAGGCGACCAAGTTGCTGTGCAGTCAAGGGATCTGCAGGCTGGTGATCTCGTACCGGAAGAACTTGCCGGCTGCCCACCGATCGGTCCCGAAATGCCATCCAAAGCTCCCCGCGCTGGGGATGGTGAGGCCTGCGAAGCAAAGGTAGCCGGTGATCTCACCGCCACACCGGTGCTCACGATCCGGTCTTGTCGGGATCGCCCCACCGATCCAAGACCACCAACCGGATCCGGCACTGGCTCAAGTCGGTGGCGTGCGGGTGAGGTGGGCGTCGGCGGCGGACCAGCTGACGCGGAAGCGTGGCAGCAAGGCGGTCGGCACCCAGATCCCTTCCGCGCCGGCTCGGCCGGCCGCGCTGCCGGACACGTCCGGGCCGTCTCCATACGCGACCGTGACCACGCCCGCGAGCTTCCAGTCCTGCGCGCCGGCGCCATCTAGATAGCGGTCGGAGCCGGTGATGACACCTGCTGCCCCGGCGCCGCGACCCAGCAATGGCAGCTCACCGACAGCCGATTCGTCGCCGCCCTACACGACCTCGGCCTGGACTACCTCGACCCGGCCGATGTCGTGGCTGTGATCGCGACCCTGCCACCCAGCTGAGCCCGCCGCGCACCCGAGGTGCGGCTGCGCCCCGGTGGTTGCTGACCTGAACGAGCGACGATGTCCCCATCCAAGCCGACATACGCCCACCTCGTGAGCACCGCTGGTCGACGACGGAGAATGCCCGGCTGGGTGCGGCGACCTGCAGCCCTCGATCCGGGCGCACTGCTGGCGTGGCCGAGAAATCTAGCCTCAGGTCGGGGCCGCGACCGGCACCGGAACAGCTGGGTGCGCAAAGTCCTGCTGTCCCGGCGGGGGTGTTTCGCGGGGCCTGCGCCTGACCACGATCGGTCTGCTGATCGCGGTGACGTTGGTGGCGTTCGAGGCGATGGCTGTCCCCACGGCGATGCCGACCGCGGTACGCGAGTTGCACGGCGTAGCCCACTACGGGTGGGCGTTCTCCTCCTGCATTGATCCTGCGACATGATCACCGCCCGGGCCACGTTTGGTCCTGGTCACGCCGGCGACGACGACGCCAACATCCAGCCTGCATCAGCCACTACGGCGGCGAGGTATCCACCATGAGTGCCGTTGCAGTATTAGGCCTCATCGAGCGCCTCATGCGTCTCTACGTAGTCTGCTGCGTTGCCGCGGAAGTTCAGGTTCGGCGGATTGACAATTCGCTTCCACCATCGCGATCAGCCGATTCAGCAGCGTGATCGCCTGGACAGGCGTCGTCGAATTCATGGCTAGATTGTGCTGCCTGAGCCTTGACACAGGCACAGGCAGCTGTGGATCGATCCTGACCCGCGCAGGCACGCTCGACGTTGCGCGCTGCGAATGGATCCCGAGCAGCGTGACGCCAGCATCGCATGGCCAGCCACTCAACTACCGCAACGACCCTAACGTCGACGCAGTGACCGCTCCATCAAGCGCACTGCTCTGCGGCCGAGAGCGATCGCCGAATGCAAACCGAGCCGCTATGACGGCTCTGTTTGAGCGCTACTCTGCCCGCGTGGGGGAACCTGTGCTGGATCGGCACGTCAACGTTGCGCAGCTGTGGCAACTGGCCTGTGACGCGGCCCGGAAGGGCGAGAAGTGGGGCCAGCGCAAGAAGTCGGTGAGCGACGCTATGGAGAGCTACTACACCCAGCTGCCACGTGACAAGCGCGGCGCCAAACAGTGGGTGGCTGCGGTCGTTGACGTCCTGGGGTTCTTCGACCCGTCAGCTGACTGGCATGCTGTCGAGGTCGGCCTGCAAATGCTCGACCAGGCAGACGGTGACGTCACCGGTGTCGGTGCTGAACTGCAGCGGCTGGAGATCGTGCCGGCCTCGTCGACGAAGAACTCTCTGTACAAGAGCGTGTAGCGGCGACCAGCCGGCCCGAACGGCCGGAGGCTCAACGCCCTCGGTGACGGTTGTCGGCCACACCAGCGACGGCAGCAGCAGCTGACGGCTTCTGCAATTCGTCCACCCGTGCGGCTCGACCGAGCGCGAGGCGCTGCGCGTCCGAGGCGGCCACGATCCGTCTTTCTATGCCGGCGCGCGTTGGTTCGGACCTGGCGGGTGGTGGTCCCCGTCAAGCCAACGAACAAGGATCTCGCTGAGCCAGTCCGTATGACGCTATTTCTGGGTCCTTGCGGTGGTCGCCAACACCGATCTTGTGAGGGTGTTGATTGGCTTCGTTTTCAGACCGATCGTCGCGGAGGGCGTGTGGGCGTTGTGGGCGGCGATGCAGCGGGGTGAGGTCGAGCAGCGTGAGGTGCACGCGGAGGTCGTGGCGGGGCGGACCGGTCGGTTCTGGCACGGGTGTCGCACGACTGTGCCGGCCGCAGGGTGGGGAGCTGCTCGTGGGCGGCCCGAGCGTCGGGAGGCGGGCTGCGCCGCCCGTGTCGTTTACAGGGCGTCCAACACGGCGGCGATCCGCGGCACGACGACGGCGGGCGTGTATCGGGCGGCGGCTCGCTGCAGGTCGCCGGCCACGGCCTGCCGCCGGTCGGGATGCTGCAGGAAGTAGGTCAGCCGTTCGTGCAGTTGGCCTTCCCCCGGGTCGTACAGCGCGTCGGGATGCTCGCCGGTGATCTCCGGGTAGCTGCCCAGGCGCGGCAGGATGCAGCAGGTGCCGGTGTGCATTGCCTCGAGTGTGGCGATGCCCAGGCTCTCGTGCGTCGCGGTCGAGACCTGCAGCTCGGCCATCCACAGCGCCCGGTAGTAGTTCGGCAGCGGCAGGTTGTTGCCCAGCATCACCTGCTCGGGGAAGGCCGCGGCGAGAGCCGCCACGGCCGCCCCGCCCGGCTTCGTCGGTGGGAAGCGGCGGGTGAACAGCACCTGCACGTCGTGGCGTGGCAGGACTTGGCGCATCACGCGGACGAACAGTTCCGGGTTCTTGCTGGCGATCGGGGCATGGTTGAAGACGACCGTCGGACGCGCCCAGCGCTCGTTCGTGTGGCAGGCGTCGATGCGCTCGACGTCCAGCGGCAGGCCGACGACCGCGCATTTGGCGTCCAGGGATTCGGCCAGCGGCCTGTTGAAGGCGGAGATGGTGCGCCACAGCGTTGCCCGTAGATACTCCGAGACGAGGAAGACGCGATCCAGGACCTGCAGATTGGCCAGGTCGAGCAGCTCCATCCGGGGGTAGGCCTGAAATCGGAAGGTGTCGGTCGGATCCCAATGACTGCCGTGGGTATAGCCGACCAGCGGCACCTCGAGCCCGAGGTCGAGCAGCATGCGCCGGATCTCCACCGGAAAGGGGGAGAAGGCGTGGAAGCAGAAGACGACGTCGGGCGGCGACGTGCTCAGCACGTCGAGCACCGCGTCGTAGCACGACAGCAGCCACCGCAGCCGCGCGACACGCTCGTCGTTGTCGCCGGGGACGGCGATCTCGGGTCGGACCACATCCCACCCAGCGGCCCGCAGCCCCGCGCGGATCGCCGTGGAGGCGGTGATCCCATAGCCGATCGCGTCACTGGACGGTACCGCGCCGATGGGCCCCGCCTGCTCTGCCGGCACGGTGTATCCGTCGAGATAGAGGATCCGCCGCACGCCCGGCACGCTCAGGCTCGGTTCGCCGGCTGCGGCTTGTAGCCGAGGACGGCGTAGTCCTGGGGTCCGTACAGCGTGAGGGCCACCAGCTGCTCGACCTGCTGCCCGGCGCCGGAGCTGGCGGGCTGGAAGGGGGATCGGTTGGGGTGCAGCGGCCGTACTTCGACCTGGCCGAAGCCGGACGCGGACACCAGGTATTCGGTCAGCGCGGGCGGCAGCGGTGCGCGGTGGGTCGGGTCGTTGTAGAAGTCGCACGCCGCCATGCGCAGGTTGCTCGGGTTGGGCGTCTCGAGCAGCACACAGCCGCCGGGACGTAGCGCGTGCCGGGCCGCGGCCAGCAGCGCGAGCAGCCTTTCCACGTCGAGGTGTTCGATGAGGTGGAACGCGGTAACCAGGTCTACCGAGTCCGCCGGCAGCTGCTGCAGGTGTGCAACGGCGTCGCCGTGGACCATGTTGAGACCATCCGCCCGTCCCGCCTCGACGAAGCCGGGGTGGGCGTCGACGCCCGAGGCGGGCACGCCGGCGTCCCGCAGCAGCGTCAGCCACTCCCCCCGCCCGCAGCCCACGTCCACCACCCCGCTGCCCGCCTCGCCGGCTGCGGCGGCCGCGCCGACCAGCCGGCCTACGTCGGGCAGGTACCCGGCCAGCTTGGCGGTGACCTCGGCCGTCGACCCCCGGAACCGGTCGGTGAAATCGGCGTACAGCGCGGCGAAGCGCGGCCCGCTGCCGTCGACTGTTGCGCGCAGCTCGCGCAGCTCCGTGTCGAGCCCCGCCAGTCGCTGCGCGGTCTCGGCCAGCGCACCGGCCAGATCGCGCAGCTGCGCCTCGAGCGCCGCCATGCGCTGGGCCGACGTTAATCCTCGCGGGTCGGTCGCTGCCCTGCTCATCCGGCCGTCAGCGTTCCGGCGGCGCCGCCGTCCGTGTCCACCGTCTCCGCCTCGGCCTGGCCGGGCCTGGGGATGGTCCGCAGGACCCGGGCCGGGTTGCCGGCGACCACCGTGTAGCACTCGACGTCGCGCAGCACCAGCGAGCCGACGCCGACCACCGCGTGTGCTCCGATGCGGCAGGGCCCGACGACGATGGCATGGCTGGACACCCAGACGCCTTCCTCGATGACCACGTCGCGTCCCGACGTCGGCACGGCGACCTGGCGCTGCGCACCGAACCTGGTCCAGTCGTGCGTGCCGGTGAGGACCGAGACGTTGTGGCCGAAGAAGGCGTACTCGCCCACGGTGATCTGCCCGGACGAGAGGTTGAACAGCGCGTTGTTGACCACCGCGGTGGGGGCGATGTGCAGGCGCGTCGGATCGCCGTACACGAGGGGGCGGAACAGCGCCGGGTCTTCGGTCTTCCTCGCTCCCGACGGCCGCCCGACCGCCGACGCCCCGCGCCGAAACATGCCGGCCAGCCCCCCGGCGCCGTGCGCCACCCGGTCACGCAGTGACATCTTCGTCCCCTTCCACCGCCGTCGAGGGCCCCACCCTGCTCGGTTCCGCTGCGCCTGTCCACGACTTCCGGCCTCGGTGACAGGCCAGCGCCCGGGCGTACACCCCGGCGTGCGCGGCGGCGATCGCGTCCCAGCTGTGCCTCGCCGCCGCCGCCCGACCCGCCGCCGTCAGCCGGTCGGCCAAGGCACGATCGCTGAGCACCCGCCCCAGCGCGTCGCTCAGCGCCGCGGTGTCGCGCGGCGGCACCCGCAGCACCCCGCCGGCCTCGGTCGGCCCGCGCACCTCGCCGGGGGGTGCGGTGGCCACGACCGGCACCCCGGCCGCGAGCGCGGCCAGCAGCGAACCGGACTTGCGGGTGACGCCGGCGTTGAACGGGAACGCCGCCACGTCGGCGGCCTGCAGCAGCCGGGAGACCTCCGCGGCCGGCAGATAGCCGGTGAAATGCACCTGATCCTGCAGGCCGCACGCCGCGGCGACCTGCTCGAGCTCCCGGCGCAGCCGACGCGCGGCGGCGCGGGGGACGGAGTGGCTCACCGCGCCGCCGATCAGCAGCAGCCGTACCCCCGGCCGCTGCGCCCCCACGCCGGCCACCGCGGCGATCAGCTGGTCGAGCGCCTTGTCCGGATGCAGGAAACCGAAGAACACCACCAACGGGGCCTCCGGCGCCGCGCCGAGCGCGCGCCGCACCTCGACCCGGGCCCGGGCGTGACCGCTGGTCGCGACCCCGACGTTGAGGCCGATCGGCACCTCGAAGGTGGCCGGCGCATGGCCACCGAAGCGGCCCCGCAGCACCTCCAGGTGCTCCCGCGACGGGACCAGCAGGCACACCGCCCGAGGCACCAGCAGCAGCGTCTCCCGCTCGGCGTACCCGCACCGTTCGGCCGCCGACCACAACGCGGAGCGCGCCCCGCCGGCCGCGGCCGTCCCCAGACCACACGCCGTACTCATGCAGCGTCACCACCAGCGGGATGCGCCCCGGCAGCAACAGGGGCAGCAGGCCGACCGCGCGCGAAAAGCCGAACACCGACGGCGCGAACTGCACGTGCACCAGATCGAGGTCCAGGCGGCGCAGCGCCCGGCCAGCCGCAACGACGCCCCGCACATCCCAGCACTCAGTGACCCCGACCGCACCCTCACCGGCGGCCCGCGCCCACTCACACGTAGTGACCACCAGCGGGTCGAGCCCGGTGCGGCGGAGGTGGACGGCGAGCTGGCGCGTGTAGTCGGCCACCCCGTCCCGCGTCGGGTCCAAGTAGCCACACAACAGGCCAACCCGCGTCCCGCTCACGCCCGGTGCGGCCTCCCGTCCCTCGGCAATCGCCGAAGTACACCACAGCCGCGGACCCCGATGCCGACGCCCCCCACGCAGACCGGGCAGGCTGTCGCCATTGGCTACGCTCGTCGCGGTCCGCCACGCCCAAGCCGACCGCCCCACCGGGTGTCGACGACTTCGACCGGTCTCTCCTCCCTCCGCGGTCGCAGCGACGCGCGGGCGGCAGCACCTGGCTGACGAGGCCGTCCGCCCGGGCCTCATCGTCTGCTCACCCGCGCGGCGCGCCGTCGAGACCCTCGAAGAGCTCGTCACCGCCTACGCCGCCGAGCCGCTGGCGTTCTACGCGGAGAGCTGTACCACGTCGGTGCCGACCTGGTTGAGGTTGTGGGCGGCCGGTTTGGGTCAGCTCACCGGTCGCGGATCGCGGCCGCGATGTCGCGTCTGGTGGCCTGCTCGAGCTTGAGCTTCTTGGCGGCTCGCTTCTGCTTGATGGTCTTGCTCGGTTTCTTGACGGTGGCGTGTCGTGGGGACTTGTCTGCCATGGCTCTCCTCGCCCGGCTCGGGGTCCTGAGCACTGGCGGCCGGCCGTTTGGTGGGGTGGTGACTGTTCATGGATCGGGCCTGGGCGCCGACCCGCGCCTTGCTGTGTCCCGGACCCGATGTCGGCTCCGTGCGGGCGGCCCCGCACGGCCCACCGCCACGGTTGACCCTGCGAGCCGCAGCCGCCGCGGTTTCTGTCGTGCAGCTCAGCGGCCGCTGGAGGATCGTCGGCCGCGGTCGCCGAGTGCGGTGCCGCTGACCGAGGTCCAGGCGGTGGGCGCGAAGGCGCTCAGCAGATGGTCGCTGTCTTCGAAGCGGAGCACCAGGATTCCGGCTTGCGCGAACTCGAAGCCGACACCGCCGAGTCCGTCCTCGACGTGGTAGGAACGCAGCGATCCGTCGGGGAAGGTGACGGTCACCATGTCGGGTTCCAGGTGCTCGGTGTCGGGCAGTTCCTGGTATTCGTCGACCTGGCCGTTGCGGCGGTGCACGACGTGTCTGGCCATCGGGTGTCGCTTAGCCGGTGAGCGCGCGCGGTCGGCGTCCGCGACCGCGTTGGTGATCACGATCTTGCGGGGTTTGGCCTTTTCGGCGACCGGGATGCGCAGCGTGAGGACACCGGCGGCGTAGCTGGCTTGCAGCCGGTCGGTGTCCAGGGTGTCGCCCAGAATCAGCTGCCGCCTGAACACCCCGCGCGGGCGTTCGGCAGCGATCATTTCGGTGTCCTCGCCGGTTGACGGGCGACGCTTTGACGGGCGACGCTCGGCCCGCACGGTGAGCACGTTGCGCTGCACGTCCAGGTCCACCGAGTCCAGGTCCACCCCCGGCAGGTCGAACTGCACCACGATCTGCTCGCCGTCCCGCCAGGCGTCCATCGGCATCGCCGCGGGACGCGCCGTGGTGCCCCAGATCTGTTGCGCGAGCCGGTCGAAGTCCCGGAACGGATCGGTGGCGACCAGCATGATTCTCACCTCATCGCTCCGGGAGGGATCCTGCCGTGCCGCCGGCCGGGGCTCGCGCGGCGTGTCGTGTCACCGCGCGTCCCAGCCGGAAGCAGACCCTTCTGTCGGCGCCCGGCGACCGTACCGGGAGCGCGTGCTAGTCGTCTCGGCGACTGTCGAATGGTCACGCTGTGGCTGACCGGCTGCGGCGCGCCGACACCGCTGACCGTACACTGCTGGGTGAACGTCCGTCCAGTAAACTGGCGGGTAAAGACTGGAGGGCCCACAATGCCCGGCACCCGCAACCGACGCGACACCCTGCTCGCCGCCGCGCTGAACAGCTTCACCCAACGCGGCTACGACGCAACCAGCGTCGCCGAGCTGGCCGCCGCCACCGGCATGAGCAAGGCCGCGGTCAGCTACCACTTCCGCACCAAAGACGACCTGCTGCACGCGGTAGCCGACCCGCTGCTCGACAGCCTGGACGCGCTCATCAACCGCCACCCGACCACACCGCACTGGCCCGACGAGGTGCGCGCCCTGCTCGAGGACTACCTCACCACGCTGACCAACCACAGCCAGGTCGCCGCCTGGGTCGACAGCGACAAAGCCGTGCTGAACCACCCCCAGATCGGCGCCCGGCTGCACCACAACACCGAACGCATGTGCCACGCCATCACCGGCACCACCGCCAACGGCACCGCGGCCACCGCCCGCGCCACCGCAGCCCTCGGATCCCTGTGGCGCCCAATCCGCACCCTCACCCCAGCACAACTCGCCACCCACCGCGACACCCTCCTCCACACCGCGATGGCCGGCTGCGCACCGACCAACACCCCGCCCAGCCCACCACCCCCACCAACCTGACGTCACCCGCCAGCCCACTCACACCCAGCCCAGGAGCAGGGCGCGCACGGACGGTACTGAATGCTCGTCTTAACGAAGCGGGCAATCCGCTACGCAAGGCTGACAGTCACCGCAGCGAAGAGAACTCGCCGGGCTCAGCGCTCCACCCGTGGGCGCCCTGACCCCCCAACCCGACGATCACTACGTGACCGTTGCCCGCGTCCGACACGACGACGCCGACCACGACGATTCGCTGACCCGCGCGGTAGCCCGCGTCGATGCCCGCGACGGGACTGTCAGCACGTCGATCGGATCACTCGACCGCCTGGCCGCCCCGCCAGTGCCGCGACGATAACGCGGACGCTGCACAGAGCGCAGACGCTGCAATAGCGCGGTGTCGAACCTCGCGCGGCGGCCACCGACCTTGCCCCAGCTTCGCCAACCCGATATCAAAGACCTCATCCAGCCACAGGCCCAGATTCCCAGGTCCCCCCGCGAAGCCCGCCGGCCGCGAGCAGGGTCATCTGGGCAAGGACCGTCGGCCTCATCGCTGTGGTCACCGTCATCGTGCTCGCGATCGGCGAGGTTCTGGGTCACGGCTAAGGCGTGGAGCAGATGAGTCTGAGCGCGCTCTTCCAGCGGCCAACGGATGCGCACGCATCTCATGGGTTGCGCCGCTCCGCGTGCGCTCCGCGACGCGCGCTACTGCCGCAGATGGTGAGCAGTCCTTCCGCGGTGGTCACCGTCATCGCGTGTCCTCCACGACCTGCTCGCGGGCGACGTCGACTTTGCGCTGATGGACGTCCGCCCCACTCCGACCGACGTCTGGTTTGCGAGAAGATCTTGGGCTACGCGCGGACCCGCAGCGGCGCGCCGAGCGCGTGCAGGTGGCGCAGGGCGGCGAGGTAGGAGCCGACCAGGCTGGTCTCGGTGTAGGTGATGCCGTGGTCGTGGCAGTACGTCCGGACCAGGGCCTGCGCGCGGCGCAGGCTGGGTCGGGGCATGTTCGGGAACAGATGGTGCTCGACCTGGTAGTTCAGCCCGCCGAGCAGCAAGTCGGTGAACCATCCGCCGCGAACGTTGCGGGAGGTCAGCACCTGGCGGCGCAGAAAGTCGACGTCGGCTCTCTCGGGGATAATCGGCATTCCCTTGTGATTGGGGGCGAACGAGCACCCCATGTACAGGCCGAAAACGCCCTGATGGATCGCGATGAACACCAGCGCCTTGACCGGAGACAGCACGAGGAACACCGCGCCGAGATAGCCGACGACGTGCAGCCCGAACAGCGCGAGTTCGACGCGCCGGTACCGGGCGGATCGGCGCTGCAGCAGCGAACGCATGCTGGCAACGTGCAAGTTAATGCCCTCCAGGGTGAGCAGCGGGAAAAACAGCCACGCCTGGTGCCGGGCGACCAGCCGCCCGACCGCGCCCCCGCGGGCGGCAACCTGGGTGGTGGTGAACGCGAGCACGCCGTCGCCGATATCCGGGTCATACCCCTCCTGATTGGGATGCGCGTGATGCCGGCTGTGCTTATCCACCCACCAGCCGTAACTGAGCCCGACCAGCAGATCGCCGGCGAGCACCCCGATCGTGTCGTTGCCGCGGCGCGAACGACACACCTGCTGGTGGCCGCCGTCATGGCCGAGGAACGCGACCTGGGTGAACACCATCCCCATCGCGGCGGCCACGATCGTCTGGTACCAGGACTCGCCCACCACGGCGAATATCCACCACAGTGCGGCGAACGCCAGCCCGGTCACGGCGATCCGCGCCGCGTAGTGACCACGGCGACGATCCAACAACCTCGCGGCACGCACCTGCCGGCACAAGCCGGCGAAATCACTACCTCGTCGCGCGTCGACAACACCGGTCACCAGAGCAGCCTCCGCACCTGCCGACCCTCGCCCCGTGCGACCGCCGGCCGTGTTCAGCATCCCGGTTCAGGTGGAGAAAAGCCACGCGAACAGCTGTGGCTCCGCCCACCGTCTCCCGGCGCCGCAACTCGTCGTGGCATGTTCGCCTCGACACGGTTCAGTTCGCACTCTTTCGATATTTGCCGCGGCGGCCGGTGAGCCGATCACGTCGGGAGCAGCATCTCCGCCGACGTGTTGGGTCGCCGAGTTACTTGGCTGGGCGGTTGGGCGGGATGACCGTCCGGATGTCCTTACTGGCGGCTGCGGCCTTCTTGGCGACGCGTTTCTGCTTGAGCGTCTTGCCGGCCTTCTTGCTGCTCGATTGGCGGGGGGACTTGTCGGCCACGGCCAGCTCCTCGCGTTCGGGTGGCGGTCCGCCACGCCCGGTTGCGCGCCTGCTGACGGTGCCGAGCCGGGCCCTCACCGGACCTGGGGCTAACTGTCCTCGGGCTGCAGACACCCCGCAATGGCTTCGAGTCGATCCGCGGTGACCCCGCTCCTGACTCGCTCAGCGAGGCACCCGCGTGGCACGGCGAGAAGCATGCTCTCATGCGGCGTACACGTACCGAAGGGGCTGTAATGGCGGCACAGCCTTGGGCTGGGGGCATTGCATGGTCTGGCTTCAACGGGGCTCGGCGTGATCATCGGAGGCGCAAACGACCAGTGCCGATGATCTTGACGCGCCGGCCCGGGGACCGCACCGCCTTCCCGCCCGGTCGGGCATGTCCGACAGGCCGCCGGGAACGATCATGCCGTTCGCTCAGGGTGCGTAGGGGCACCGCGTGCGGGACTCTTCTGCCGTGGGCTATCGGCTGAATGAATCGCTGTCGCGGTGACGATCACGATCGCGACGCTCACGCCCCACACGGAGGACCAGGCGATGCGGCCGACGCCGCAGGCGGCGCCCTCGATCGCACCTGAGCGGTTCCCGCCCACGCCGCACCAGGCGGCCGCGACGCTCCGGTCGCTGCTCCCACCAGGCTCGATCGTCTCCGACGTGCCCTCGAACCCGGGCAAGACCGGCGGGGCAGCGGTTGACATCGAAGTCGACACCGGCGCCGGCGCGCACGCGGTCATGGCCGAGCTCTACTCGGCCGGTCCGAGCGACGGGCTGGACTGCGATCCAAGCACGCTTGCCGATCCGGCGCAGACCTGCACGCTGACGGCTCGCTCCGACGGCTCGACGCTGCGCGTCTGGACCGAGAGCGTCAACGGTTGGATCGCGCGCAGCGCCGAAATGCTACGCGCCGACGGTGCGGTGATCACCGTCGAAGCGACCAACCAGGTCGGTACCGGACCAGCCCCCTCCTACGACACGCAGACCAGTGGCCAACCCTCCCTCACCACGGCCCAACTCGTCGACATCGTCACCAGCGCGCGCTGGTAACGGCGGTCATCGCGCCGTCGAGGTCAGCCCGTCGACGCCTGAGCCCGGATCCTCTTGTGCGACAAGATGATCACACGAGAGGTAGCCACCGCTCTTCGCTCGCAAGCGGATCACGCGTTGGACCTGCATGCCATTGTCGAACGGCGGAATGGAACGATGTCGATCTTCGCGGGTACACAACGGGTACACACGAGAGTCGCAAGCGGCCATACCCGATCAGTCCTTACCAACGCATGCCGGCCAGCAAATTCGGCACTTGCAAGCACTTGCCATCCCCTACCGATGATGCCCGATACGGACTCCTAAGCCGGGCGTCGCAGGTTCGAATCCTGCCGGGGGCACCAGTTCTGTTTGTGCCACGAGCTGAACAGCCGCCTGGACGTTCGGTGGGTCACCCGGCGGCGGTGCAGGGCGTTGGACCGTGAGGGTTGTGATGGCCTTCCCGTTTCGTAGCTCTTTTGCAGAGCTAGTGGTCTGAGTTCGAAGTCGTTGGACGGTTGGCTTTCTTGAGGATTTCGTCGGCGGTCTTGGTCCAGGCGAAGGGGTGAGCGCGTTCGTCGTTCCAGTTGTCGATGAACGCACGGATCTTGGCGTTGAGATCCTTGACGGAGCGGAAGGTACCGCGGCGGATGGCCTGGCGGGTGATGATGCCGAACCACACCTCGACGAGGTTCAGCCAGGACCCAGAGGTTGGAGTGAAGTGCACCCTGACTCGCTCGTTCGCTGCGAGCCAGTCGCGGACCTCGACCCGCTTGTGCGCGGCGTAGTTGTCCATCACCAGGTGCAACTCGCGGTCGGGGTAAGTCCTCGCGACCTGCTTGAGGAAGCGCAGGAACTCCTGATACCGGTGCCGCGGCTGGCAGGCCGCGGTCACTTTCCGGGTCGCGATCTCCAACGCCGCGAACAGCGTGGTCGTACCGTGGCGGACGTAGTCGTGGGAGCGCCGTTCCGCGAGGCCGGGCTGCATCGGCAGGATCGGCGCGGTCCGGTCCAGTGCCTGGATCTGGGACTTCGTGCGCCACGAGGCGCCGTGTTTCACCGGATGGGGGTGAGAGGCCTTCATGGCCGTCTTGTCGCAGCAGGGCGGTGAAGCTGGCGGCAGCCGGAACCGGGTGACGCCGGGGAGGGTGGGAGCAGCCGCGACAACGGCCGGACGGGCTGGCACCGCCAGACGGCTCGGGTCGGTCTAGCGAGACGGGAAGGTGCACGTGAGGAACCAGCGTCTAAAGCCTCTCAAGAGATGCGTCGGCTCAAATCTGGTGGATATGGGCCGGTCCGCGATGCACGCCCACCGGCGGTGGGCGACTCCTTGGCTGTGTGAAGACGGCGGTCGGGAGGTCACGAGGAAGGCCTGCGGCGTACTCGTGACGATGTCGCAGGGGCAAAGCTGGGCACCGACCCCGACAACCGGGACACGGTGAACGTGGGAAGCGCTTCGGTCCTGCTCGCACGATCTACCGACCGGGTGGACGGCGGGCAGGTTCGTCACCAGCCGTTGGGGCCGGAGCGTGACGGAGCCGTCGTAGTACTCCGAGGCCGGGAGAGCCGGTCACATGGGGAAGGACGGCAGCGGTCTGGCAGCGACCGGGCTGACAGGGCAGGAGGTCGCCGGTGAACATCGGCGCGCCGTGGCCGACGCTGATCGAGGCGGAAGCGCGGGTACTGCGGATGCAGACCAAGCTGTACCAGTGGGCGAGGAGCGATCCTGACCGCCGGTTCGATGATCTGTTCAACCTCGTCGGTGACCCGGCCGTGCTCGTGGTGGCATGGCGTCGGGTGCGGGGCAACAAGGGGAAGCGGTCCGGCGGCGTCGACGGCATTGCGCCGGTCGATGTCACTGAGGTGGCGGAACTACTCGCCGACCTTCGTGAGGATATGAAGGCCGGGACGTTTGTTCCGTTGCCCGCGCGGGAGCGGATGATTCCCAAGGCCGGCGGCAAGTTGCGCCGGTTGGGGATCGCGACCGTGCGGGATCGCACCGCGCAAGCGGCCCTGAAGTTGGTGCTGGAGCCGATCTTCGAGGCCGACTTCCACCCGTGCTCCTACGGGTTCCGCCCGAAGCGACGGGCGCAGGACGCGATTGCCGAGATCCACCAGTTCAGCTCCCGCAAGTACGAATGGGTGCTGGAGGGTGACATCGAGGCGTGCTTCGACAACATCGACCACACGGCCCTGATGGACCGGGTGCGTCGCCGTGTCGGGGACAAACGCGTCTTGGCCCTGGTGAAGTCGTTCCTCAAAGCCGGGATCCTGGGTGAGGACGGCTTCCTGCGCAACACCAGCACCGGCACCCCGCAGGGCGGCATCGCGTCGCCCTTGCTGGCCAACATTGCGCTGTCTGTTCTCGACGAGCATTTCGCCGAGGCATGGCAGACGATGAGCGCGACGCCATACCAGCGCTGGAAGCGGCGTCAGGCCGGGTTGCCGACCTATCGACTGGTCCGCTTCGCGGACGATTTTGTCGTGCTGGTCCATGGCAGCCGCGCTGACACCGAAGCGCTGCGCGAGGACGTCGCGCAGGTCTTGGCGCCGATGGGCCTGCGCCTGTCGGCGGCCAAGACCAGGGTCAGTCACATCGACGAGGGCCTGGAGTTCTTGGGCTTCCGCATCCAGCGGCGGACCAAGCCAGGCACCACCCGGCGCGTGGTCTATACCTACCCGTCCAAGAAGGCCCTCGCGGCCATCATCGGGCGCGTCCGCGCGCTGACCCGACGGACAGCTCATCCGTCGCTCGCTGCCCTGCTGCGCCAGCTCAATCCGGTGCTGCGGGGCTGGTGCACCTACTTCCGACACGGCGTGTCGAAGGCGACCTTCGGCTACCTCGACGAGTATGCGTGGCGTCGAGTGCTGCATTGGATCCGCCGCCGATATCGCAAAACGAAGTGGGCCGTCCTGTTCCGCCGGTTCTATGTGAACTGGCGCCCGATCGAGGACGACATCGTGCTGTTCCAGCCGCAAACGGTGACGGTCAGCCGTTACCGCTATCGCGCGGCGAACATCGCGACACCGTGGGCGACGACGACGGCATGATCAACGCCAACTGGCATCAGTCCGTGGAGAGCCCGGTGCGTGGAGACGCGCACGCCGGGTTCGGTGGGCGGGTCGGGGAAACGTGCTGTTCTTCTGAATGGTGGCGCGCCCCGGCTCGACCCAACTCATCCACACACAGCACGATCGCGTTCTCCGGCGGAGCCAGATACAGCCCGACGACGTCGGTCACCTTCGCGACCAGCTGCGGGTCCGTGGAGAACTTGAACGTCTCCGACCGCCACGGCGCCACCCCGTAGGCCCGCCACGCCCGCGCGATCGTGGTCGCGTCCACTCCCAGCCGCGCGGCGAGCAACCGAGAAGACCAGTGCGTGACGCCGAGCCTGCTGGGCGGCGGCTTCAGCGTCTCGGTGATGATCCGGTCGTGATCGATCATGCGCGGCCGGCCCGGGCGAGCCTCGACGTACAGACCGGCGATCCCGCCGCGCGCATACCGCGCCCGCCACGACACCACCGTCTGCCGCGACACCCCGACCCGCGCGGCGATCTCGGTGTTGGACACCCCGTCCGCGGCCAGCAGCACGATCCGCGCCCGCTGCGCCAGACCCGCCCTCATCGACGACGAACGCGTCCACGCCGACAACCGTTCACGGTCACCATCACGAAGCCCCAACGCCGGGGCCAGGACGTGCGGGCACGCACCATTCTCCCGCACCATCAAGCGTCTAACCATTAACGCCACACGACACTAGAACCCACAGCCAGTTGGAGATACGTGTCGCGAAGAAGTACGCCGAGTCGGTGAGGCGGGCCTCGCCCCGCCGCGATGGACGTGGCGAGGCCCGCCGTTGTGGATCAGTTGACGGTGAACGGCGCAGACACGGCGACCTGGTACGGGGTGGTCGTGTTCTGGTCGATCTGGACGATGTACGAGCCCGGCTCGACACTCGGCGGACCGGACGCGTTGATGTCGCCCTGCGTCTCGCCCAGCTTGGACACCGGGAACGAGACGGTCACGGTCCGGGACTGCCCGGCGGCAAGCGTCACCCGGGTGAAGCCCACCAGCCGTTGTGGCGGCACGACCACGCTGCTCACGGGCTGGGCCACGTACACCGGGACGATGTCCGTCCCGCTGCGTGAACCCGTGTTCGTCACCGTGAAGGTCGCGTTCACCGTGCCCTTCCTCGACACGTTCGGCGTGGCCGACAGGTTCGTCGTGGTGAACGTGGTGTACGACAGGCCGTATCCGAACGGGTAAAGCGGGTTGTAGGCGTGTCCCTGCCCGGACCCGGTGCCCGGTAGCTGGTCGAAGAACTTCGGCTGGTCGCCTAGCGGTGACGGCGCGGAGCCGTCGAAGTCCCCGCCCGGCGCTGCCGCGTCGGACGGCCAGCTGATCGCGAGCTTTCCGCTCGGGTTGACCTTGCCGAAGATCACGTCACCGGCTGCCTGACCGGCTTCTGTGTCGCCCTGGTAGGCCATAAGAATCGCGTTCGCGTTCTCGGCATCCGGACCCAGGCCGACCGGACGTCCGGCGATGACGACGACGATCACCGGCTTGCCGGTGGCCTCGAGTTGCTTGATCAGCGCCTTCTGGTCGGGTGGCAGCTGGGGCGCCGGGTTGTCGCCGAGGCCTTCGGCGTACGCCTTCTCACCAACTGCGACGACGTAAGCGTCTGCGGGCGTGCTTGCGGCGGTGGTGCCGTCCGGCACGTAGACCGCGTTGGAGTCGTCATTCTTGACGCCAGCTTGCACGGTGGTACCCGGCGGGATCTGGTTCGCCGGGCCCATGCAGCAGACGTGACCGGCGCCGAAGACGCCCTGCCAGCTGACGCTCCAACCGCCGAGCTGGTTCGTCATCGAGTCGGCGCTCGGACCGGTGACGACGACCTTGGCGGTCGAGGAGAGTGGCAGCGTGTTGTTCTGGTTGCGCAGCAGGGTCATCGACTCCTGCGCAGCGCTGAGCGTGCCGGCACGGCCAGCGGTAACCGCCGCGTTGGCGGCGTTGGCGTCGACGCACGGCGTGTTCGGGTTGCTGACGCACGGCTGGTCGAACAGGCCGAGCTGGAACTTCAGCGTGAGAATCCGCCTCACCGCCTCGTTGATCCGCGACATCTTGATTGCGCCGGACTTGACGTCCTGCAGGATGCCCGCCTGCCACTGATCAGGGCCGGTGACGTACATCGCCATGTCCACGCCGGCGTTCACGGCCTCGGCAATCGCCTCTGCCGGGTTAGCGGCGATGTTGTAAGCCGTCTGCAGCGCCTGCACGTCCTGGTAGTCGCTGATCACGACGCCCTGGAAGTGCATCTGGTTGCGGAGGATGTCCGTCAGCAGGTAATGCGACGCCGTCGCCGGAACGCCGTTGATCGAGCCAGAGTCCACCATGACGGTGCCCGCGCCGGCATCAATGCCGCCGGCATAGGACGGCAGCATCATGCTCTGCAGGTAGCTCAGCGGCAGCAGCGCCTCGTTGCGGTCGTGGCCGTTGATTGACTGCGAGTAGCCGGCGAAGTGCTTGACGGTCGCGGTGACACCAAGCGAGCCGGCCCGTCCCGGAGACTGAAGGCCGCGGATGTTGGCGGCGCCCAGGGCCGCGGACAGATCCGGTTCCTCGGCCCAGGTCTCGTACGTGCGGCCCCACCGGTTGTCACGGGCAAGGTCCTGCACGGGGGCGAAGGTCCAGTTCCAGCCGGTGGCCCGCAGCGCGTTCGCGGTAGCGGCACCGCCAGCTTGAGCGGCCGACGGGTCCCACGTGGCGCCCATGCCGATGGATTGCGGATACAGCGGCGCCTGCCACGGGTGCCCGAAACCATGCACGGCGTCAACGCCAAAAATCAGCGGAAGGTGCAGCCGCGAGTTCTGGATCGCGTACTTCTGGATCTGGTTGTACTCGTTGGCCCAGTCGTAGCCGGTGTTACCGGTGGCGCCCGGCACGCCGGTCGTGTCCGGCGGGTTGTCCGTGCCGCCCGCGAGCAGCGAGCCGACGTTGTTGTCGACGAGCCACGTTTTCAGGCAGTCCTGGTTCAGCTGTGCCCAGCCCTGGCTGCCGCATCCGGTGGACGGGCCGGTCACGTCGTCGACGAGTTGTTGGTCCATCTGGCCGACCTTCTCGGGCAAGGTCATCGCCCCGAGGAGGGAGTTGACGCGCGCCTGGATCGGCTTGTTCGGGTTGAGCCATGGCGGCTGCGGGGCGGCTGCGTTGCCCTGACTGACGAAGGCGGACAGCCCCCCGACCGCTAGTGCGCCGACAGCCAGGGCGACCACCACCTTCTTCCTCCCGAGCACACGGCCTTTGAGCTGCCATCTGGACATGCTCGACCTCCTTCGGTGACGGGTGAATCGATGGACGACGCATTCCTCAGCCAGACGAACTGGGTTGCTTGCGCCTGCTCGCGTCCGGACGTCGATGATCGACTCCGGGATGTCGCTCGATGGGTACCCATGACATCTCCCGCGAAGGCGACGCGCCCCGAGCGTAGTGATGCGCGTTGTTTGTGGTCAATCGTCAGTCTCGCCCAAAACCGCTGAGGCGGGCCGTACAGGCCGTTTTGGTGAGCCAAGCTCACCACCAGCCGCTGCCGGGGGGCCAAGCGCGGTCTGTGCAATCTCGGTTAGCGTTATGTGTGTCCGTGGTGTCTGCCGTGGCTGACCGGTTCTCGTGCACGGAGGTTATGACATCTCCAGCCCACTCGACACCGCCTGGCACATTCACCGCGCCTGGCCCGGCAGCGAACTCGTCATCGTCGACGACGCCGGACACGGCGGCGGCAGCTTCACCGAAACCCTCACCGCAGCCATCACCCGACTCGGAACCGAACACCCCTAGGGGCGGTGTGCTCGACGGGCGCTTACCCGGGGCTACCGCCATTGGCGACGGCGATCGCCAACGGGCCACGCAACCAGTGGGCGATCTCGCTGCGCGATGTGAGGACGACGACGGGAACATCGGGTCGGGCCGCGCGGATGTTCTCAATTCTTGCGGCGTTGCGACTGTGACTTCGCCATGCAGCACGGACGACGTGATCGCGGTCAGTGAAGAAGGTCCGCAGCGGCGGCTCAAGGTTGCCATTCCACAACACCTCACGTCGGAATGATCGACCGATGGTGCGGCGCACCACCCGCGACATCACCAGCCACCTCGGCAGCAGCAGGTACACCACCAGGTCACAGCGGGGCAGCAGCAGTGGCCGAGCCTCCGGGTACTGGTACTCGGACACCCACCGCGGCCGCTCGGCCAGGGCCGCGACATCGGCGAGGAACTCAGTCCGCACGGTCCAGCCCGGCCCGTGGTGCAACGAGTCGATCTCGGTGTGAGAGGCGCCGACCGTGGCCGCGATCCGGCGGCCCAGGGTCGTCTTACCGGAACCACTCGTGCCGCCGACCACCACCCGGGTAGGGCGGCACGGCAAGAGATCCGCCGCGCTCAGGATGGGCACCGCCCGAAAGTACAACTGCGCCCGGAGCGAGATCGATCTGGCGCCGTACTCGTATCTGGACGCGAAGTGCCCGGACACCGTGCACCCGAGTCTGTGGCGGCAGGCCCAGCTGTGCTTGACGAACGGCTTGTTCGAGGTGACCGAAGGGATCTACCAGGTTCGCGGATTCGACCTCTCCAACATGTCGATCATCGAGGGCGATACGGGCGTGATCGTGATCGACCCCCTCGTATCGGCCGAGTGCGCGGCCGCGGGGCTCGCGCTCTACCGGGGGCATCGCGGTGACAAGCCGGTCACGGGGGTCGTCTACACGCACTCGCACGCCGACCACTTCGGCGGCGTCATGGGCGTGCTGCCCAACGGCGCCGGCACTGTGCCGATCCTGGCTCCCGAGGGGTTCATGGAGCACGCCGTCTCGGAGAACGTGTACGCCGGTCCGGCGATGACGCGCCGGGCCAACTACATGTACGTCGATCTTCTCGATCCCAGCCCGACCGGCCAGGTGAGTACCGGTCTGGGCATCCGCGTCTCTGCGGGCTCGGTGGGCCTGCTGCCGCCCACGGTCGACATCACCCGCACCGGTCAGGAAGAAACGATCGACGGAGTGCGGATCGTCTTTCAGATCACGCCGGGCACCGAAGCTCCGGCCGAGATGAACTTCCACTTCCCCGACCGCCGCGCGCCGTCATCGCTGAGGGCGCCACCCGCCGCAGGCCGCGGCGACCCGCTACGCGCAGGCCTTCGGCGGCGTCCCGGCGCTGGTCGGCAAAGCGAAGGACTTCGTCGCCGATGGCGATCTGCGCTTTGCCGCGGAACTGACGTCAAGCACGCCGTCTTCGCCGACCACCGGCCAGGCCGAGGCCAAGCGGCATGCTGGCCGACGTGTTCACGCAACTCGGGTGACGGAGCCGAGAACGCGACCTGCGCGGGTTCTACCTCACCGGCGCCCTCGAGACTACGCGAAGGCGTCCGACACCCCCAGCGCTCGACCCCGGCATCGCCGGCATGGCTCCGGCGCTCACCGTCGAGGCAACTCTTCGAGCGCTACCTCGCCATCGCGGCCTGAACGGTCCGCGAGCCGCATCCGAGTCCTTCGTGATCGAGTGGACGTTTACCGATCTGCGCACGACTGTGCGGCTCTCGCTCTCCAATGGCGCGCTCATCCAGACCGAGAATCCCAGATCGGCCGCCGACCCCGACCTGTCCGTCACGCTCACGAAGGCCCAACTGCTCGGGTTGCTCGCCGGAGGCGGCCTCGATGGCATCGACCACAGCGGTGACCTCGGCGTGGTGCAACGACTCATCGGCTTGCTCGATCTGCCCAACCCCGGGTTCCCGATCGTGACCCCGTAACGCAAGGACCAGCGTGATCCGACTGATTAACCGCGCATGACCTCTACCGGCGCAGCGAGTGTGCGACCCCATTCGGCCCAGGAGCCCTCGTAGACGCGGACGTCGCCGTGGCCGAGCAGGTAGGTCAGCACGAACCAGGCCGTGGCGGCGCGACCACCGATGGCGCAATACGTGATCAGGTCGCCGCCCCGCGAGGTGGCCGGCGCGAACTGCGCGCGGAGCTCGTCGGCGGAACGGAACCGGCCGCGTTCATCGGAAATATCGTCGACGGGCAGGTGAATCGCCGAGGGAATGTGCCCGGCTCGGCCCGACGGTTCGGGTGCGCCCGACGGCCAGAACCGCTCGCCTCGGAACTCGGGGAGGCTGCGGACGTCGAGGATCGTCGTTGATTTCCGGCCAATCGCGCTCCGAACGGTCGAATAGTCCGCCCCAATGCGGGCATCCGGATCGGGCACCGGGTATGGGGTCGGGTGGGGCGGGATCGGGCGATCAGCCGTCCAGGGCCGGCCGTCGTTCGCCCACGCTCCGCGGGCATAGTCGAGCACCCGGACGTCCGCGTGGCCATAGCGCTTCATCAGCCAGAAAGCGAGGGCCGGCGCGTAACCGTAGAACACCACGGTCGAGCTGGGCTCGATACCGGTACGGGCCAGCAGCGCTTCCGTGCCGGCCGAGTCGCGCAGGCGGTAGTCGCTGTCCTTGAGGTCGCGATAGACATTCCACAGCGCGGCGCCCGGGATGTGTCCCTCGTCGTACGCGGTCGCATTCACGTCAACCTCGACGAGCCGCACCCGCGGATCGTGGAGGTGCTCCTGGAGCCAATCCGGCTTTACCACGACATCAGTCCGGCGGTCAGACTGATTCGTGATCATTACGGGTGCCGATGTCATCGCGGGCCTCCGGGACTATTCGATCCTGACCATCAGGTTCTCCTTTGTCGTTCTACGCGAGCGGGGTTGCCGCAACGTTGGCATAACCTTGTCGTCAGTCGCGCGAGCGGACATCGAGCGACGTAGCCTGCCGCCGATCCGCTGGAGCGTGAGCGGTGTATGTCGCCGTTGTCGGACCCGGCCCGGACGCCAGCCGGCGGGACTGCGAGCGAGCGCGAGAGGTCGGGCGGTTGCTGGCCGAACGCGGCAGCTGCGTCCTCACCGGCGGCCTGAGCGGTGTCATGGCGGCCGCGGCCGAGGGATGCAGTCAAGCAGGCGGAATCTCGATCGGCCTGCTGCCGGGCACGGATCGTGAGGCCGCGAGCCCACACCTGACGATCGCCCTGCCGACCGGTCTGGGCGAGCTGCGCAACGGACTACTTGTGCGCAGCGCCGACGGGATCGTTGCCGTCGGCGGAAGTTGGGGCACGCTGTCCGAGGTCGCCCTGGCCCACCGCCTCGGTGTCCCCGTGGTCACGCTGAACGGCTGGTCGGTGTGGGACGCGGCTGGCGTCGCGGTCCTGATGACCACCGCGTTGTCGCCGCTCGCCGCGGTCGAACGAGTCGTGGAGCTGATCGAGCACCAGCGCTGAGCGGCGTCTATAGGGCCTCGGCCACCTGGCGGAGGTCGCGAACGAGACCGTCCAGCATCTCGCGACGCGACCGGTCGTCGGCCCGCAGCACGGCCGACGGGTGAATGGTGGCGAGGACGACGTCGATCGATTCCGGTGAATCGACGTACGGGCCGGCGCGCGGCGGCCACGGCAGGAGCTCGCCGCGGCGCTGGGTGAGCCGGAAGCCCGGGCCGAACAGGGACTGCGAGGCGACCGAGCCGAGCGCGACGAGCGCGTTCGGGCGGATCGCGCGGAGCTCGGCGGTGAGCCAGGGCCGGCAGGCCGCGATGTGCCGTGCGGTCGGAGTGGCGTGCAGCCGCCGGGACGTCGATTCCGTTGCCTTCCAACGGAAATGCTTCACCGCGTTCGTGAGATAGACGTCGGAGCGCTCGATGCCGGCCGCGTCGAGTGCGCGGTCCAGCACCTGCCCGGCCGGCCCGACGAACGGCTCGCCGCGGCGGTCTTCCACGTCACCGGGTTGCTCGCCGACCAGCATCATCCGGGACTTGACCAGCCCGGCCCCGAACACCACCTGGGTGGCTGCTTCGTACAGGTCGCAGCCTTGACAGTTGCGCGCCGCCCGCCGCAGCGCGGAGATCCGCAGTGTCTCAGGCAAGAATCGATCAGCGCCCGGATAGGTCATACCGGCCCATGGTTCCGAGAATCCCCCAGCGAGATCTGGTTACCTGGATCACGACAGCGCGCGGAGTTTCGGGACGACGTCGTCGCAGAACTGATCGAGGAAACGGATCTGGTCCGCGCCGGGTCCGTGGAACACCAAATGGTTCAGGCCGGCATCCACGTAGGGCTTGATCTGGGCCAGCGCCGTGTCGGGGTCAGAGGCGACGATCCACCGCCGCGCCACCTGTTCGATGGGCAATTCGTCCGCGGCCCGCTCCATCTCGGTCGGATCGTGCAGGCCATGCTTCTGCTCGGCCGTCAACGCCAGGGGGGCCCAGAACCGGGTGTTCTCCAGGGCCATCTCCGGATCGCGGTCGTACGACAACTTGACCTCGATCATGCGGTCGATATCTGACCGTTCTCGTCCGGAGGCGGCCAGGCCCTCGTCGACGGCGGGCATGAGCTTGTCGGTGTACAGGTCCATGCCCTTGCCGCTCGTACAGATGAACCCGTCGCCGGCCCGACCGGCGTAGCGGGCGACCACCGGACCGCCGGCGGCGATGTAGATCGGGATACCGTCGTCCGGGCGGTCATAGATCGTCGCACTGCTGGTCTGGTAGAACTCGCCGTCGAAGCTGACCTGATCCTCTCGCCAGAGGATTCGCATCAGCCGCACGGCCTCGCGCAAGCGCGCGAACCGTTCCTTGAAGTCCGGCCAGTCCAGTCGGGCCACGGCCACCTCGTTGAGCGCTTCTCCGGTGCCGACCCCGAGGAATATGCGGCCCGGAAACAGGCAGCCCATCGTGGCAAACGCCTGAGCGACCACGGCCGGGTTGTACCGGAACGTCGGCGTCAGGACGCTCGTCCCGATGAGCACCCGCGAGGTTCGTTCGCCCAGCGCGCTGATCCAGGCCAGGGAGTAGAACGCGTGTCCGCCTTCGTGTCGCCACGGTTGGTAGTGGTCGGCCACCGTCACGCTGTCCAACCCATGTTCTTCGGCCGCGACCGCGTATTCGAGCAGGTCGCGCGCACCGAATTGCTCGGACGACGCCTTGTATCCGATCTTCAGATCCACCGATTTCTCCGTTCCAATCAGGTCAGAGCCGGTATCACCTCGCGAGCGAACAATTCGATGCCCGACCGGTCGTATGCGGCGTCAGCGAAGTACGTGATCGCGTAGGTCATCCCAACGCGTCCAGCTCACTCAGCCGCTGAATGATCTGCTCCGGCGTCCCGACCAATGGACTCGGCGTCGGCCATTGTTGATCCGCTCGATACCGACGAGGTCAAGTCGCCAACCTTGGGGAACAAATACTCCGAAGCGCATATCTCACCCTAGTGCTGCGCTCTGGACCGACTCGGCGTCCGCCATGACTCGGACGATGTTCCGGCGGGTCAGCGCCGCGATCTCCTCGTCCGACCAGCCACGGTCGATCAGCTCGGCGATCAGGGTCGGATAGCAGGACACGTCCTCCAGGCCGGCCGGCATCGGGTCGCAACCATCGAAATCACTGCCCAGGCCGACATGGTCGACTCCCGCGACCTCACGGACGTGATCGATGTGGTCGGCCACCTGGGTCACCGTAGCGACCGGCGGCGGGACCGCGGCGGCGTGGGCGGTAACGGCCGCGGTGTAAGCCATCCAGTCCAGCGGGTTCTCGGCCCGGGCGCGCATGGCGTCAACGACCTCCTGGTCCCAGGCGCGGCACTCCTCCGACACGAAGGCTGGGACGAACGTGACCATGCATATGCCGCCGTTCGTCTGCAGCGCGGTGAGCACCTCGTCGGGCACGTTACGGACGTGATCGCACAACGCGCGGGCGGCCGAGTGGCTGAAGATCACCGGAGCCGAGCTCGTCTCGATGGCATCGTGCATGGTGCCGAGAGCGACGTGGGACAGGTCGACGAGCATGCCCAGCCGGTTCATCTCCCGGACGACAAGCCGCCCGAAGTCGGATAGTCCATACAGGCGCGGTGCGTCCATCGCTGCGTCGGCCCAGGGGACATTGACGTTGTGCGTAAGCGTCAGGTAGCGCACACCGAGCCGGTACAGGATGCGCAGTACACCGAGGGACGCGCCGATCGAGTGCCCGCCCTCGGCGCCGAGGAGGGACGCGATCGTGCCGTTGGCCTGCGCCTTCTCCACGTCAGCGGCGCGCAACGCGAGGGACAGGTGATCCGGATAGCGATCGACCAGGTGGTGGACGAAGTCGATCTGCTCCAGCGTCCCGCTCACGGCCTGGTCGTCGGCCCACGATGAGGGGACGTACACGGACCAGAACTGACCGCCGACGCCGCCCTCGACGAGGCGAACGAGATCGGTCTGGGTCATGGTCTGCCGAACCGTGATGTCGAACCGGTCCAGGTCGTAGTCGACCCGTTCCCGCAATGCGAAGGCGAGATCGTTGTGCCCGTCGACGATCGGATACGCGGCGAGAAGCGCGCGGGCGCGGTCGTACGAGGTCACGCCCGCAGGGTAGTCATACCTCGGCTGCCTCTCGTCGGGCCAGGTGCCGGTACTGGGTGCCGTGCGATCCGCCGATTCGGGTCACGTGGCCTTCGGTGAACTGCAGCCCGGCATCGGTGAGCAACGCGTCGTGGATCGGGTAGGCGGCGCTCGCCCGGACGCTGACGACGAAGTCCACCACCTCGGCCACCTTGGACCACGGGGCGTGGATCGGCACGAGCAGGGTTTCCACCGGCATGGTAGGGACGATCAGCGAATCGCCCGGGTGGTAGACCCGGCCCTCGATGAGATAGCCGACGTTGGCGATCACGGGAATGGTCGGATGGATGATCGCGTGCTGGCCGCCGAAGGTCTGTACCGCGAATCCGGCCGCCTCGAACGACTCGCCCTCCCGAACCGCACGGACGCGATCGCCCAAATCGCCGAACTGGTCAGCCACGTTCGACGGAGCCCAGATCCTCAGCTGCGGATCCGCGGTCACGGCAGCTCGCAGCGCCTCGACGTTGATGTGGTCGGGATGCTCATGGGTGATGAGAACAGCGTCAGCACCCCGGTAGACGTCGGCTATCTCGGAGGCATCCAGGAAGATTCCCGGATCGACGACGAGCGATCGGTCGTCATCGTCGAGCCGAACGCACGAGTGCGCGAACTTCGTCAGGCGCACCGTCACTCCTCGATAATGTGCACGGCGGCTTCTTCGGCGCTCGCGGCACCGCCCGAGCGGCCGACGTCGCTCGCCACCTCATCAGCTTCCTGGTCCCCGTGCGCGCCCTCGTCCGGCGCGACGAGCCGGCCGGCGCGAGGATCGGGCGCGCTGTCTTCGACGTCGTAGTCGTCGGCCCACGGCCGGTCGTCGGCCGCAATCTCGGGCTCCTCCTCGGCCAGCAGCTGATCGAGCGACTCCCCTTCCAGCTGTTCCTCCGCGGTGGTGCCGAAGCGGGTCGCATGGGGCTCGTAGTCCGGCGGCGAATAGCCGGCGTCGAGCGGATCCTCCGTGTTGTCACCGGTCAGCGTCTCGGACGGATCCAGCTGATCGTTGCCCTCGAAGCCGGCCACATACAGGTCGTCGGACTCGCTCACGTTTCCTCCGGTAGTCGCTCGTAGGTTCACTCAAGCACGGCGACGGGCAGACTAGCCACGTGCCCGGCCGTGAGACATCGGTGATGTGGTTTCGCCGCGACCTGCGATTGCGGGATCAACCCGCGCTCGCGGCCGCGGCCGACATGGGGCGAGTGGTCGCGCTCTTCGTCCTGGACGACTCGTTGCGGCGGCCGTCGGGAGCTCCCCGGCTGGCCTTCCTGTACCGCACCCTGCGTGAACTCGACGCCGAGCTGCGCCAGCACGGCGGTGCGCTGGTCGTGCGCCGAGGCAAACCGGAGAACGTCGTTCCCGCCGTAGCCAAGGAGGCCGGGGCGGCCGGCGTGCACGTCAGCGCGGACTTCGGGCCCTACGGCGCCCAACGCGACGAGCGCGTTGCCGAGGCGCTCGGCGAGGTGCCGCTCGTCCGCACCGGTTCCGCGTACGCGGTGGCCCCGGGGCGCATCGTCAAGTCCGATGGGGAGCCGTTCCGGGTCTACACCCCGTTCTACCGCGCGTGGCTGGCCCACGGCTGGCGCGCGCCGGCCGACTCCAACCCGGCCGAGATCACCTGGCACCGCGGCGTTCGCGGGACCGGCATCCCGCAGGACCCCGCCCTGCCGGCGAACCTGACCCTGCCCGACGCCGGCGAGCGCGCGGCGCGCGCCGCGTGGCACCGCTTCCGGCGGGACGCGCTCCGTCACTATCCCGACGATCGCGACCGGCCCGACCTCGACCACACCTCGCGCCTCTCGGCGTACCTGAAATACGGCGCCATTCATCCCCGCACGCTGCTCGCGGACTTGGGCCCGCGGGACGAGACGTTCCGCAAGGAGCTGGCCTGGCGAGATTTCTACGCCGCCGTGCTGCACTTCTGGCCGGATAGCGCGCGGGAGTACTTCGTCCCGGCCATGGCGCGTATGCCGTATGCCACCGGCCCGACCGCCGACGCCCACTTTGCGGCGTGGAGGGCCGGGCGTACCGGCTACCCGATCGTCGACGCCGGCATGCGTCAGCTCCTCGCCGAAGGATGGATGCACAATCGGGTCCGCATGATCGTCGCGTCCTTCCTGGTCAAGGATCTGCACATCGAGTGGACGTGCGGGGCGCGGCACTTCATGCGCCATCTCGTCGACGGCGATCTGGCCAGTAACCAGCACGGCTGGCAATGGACCGCCGGAACCGGGACCGACGCGGCACCGTATTTCCGCATCTTCAATCCGGTCGGGCAGGGCAAGAAGTTCGACCCGGACGGGGCGTACGTCCGTCGCTTCGTGCCCGAACTAAGCGGCCTCTCCGGGCCGGCGGTGCACGAGCCCTGGAAGCATCCGGACGGCGTGCCCGCTGGCTACGCCGAGCGGATCGTCGACCATGCCGCGGAACGCACGCAGTCACTCGCCAACTACCAGCAGGTCCGTGGCCTGTCCTAGCGATGGAGCGCCGACCGTGAGAAGCGTGACCGATCGAATATTCCGATCTTCTCGGTCCGCAGCCATGATGGCCCGGTGAGGCTCGCTCCGGTCGAGGTTGTGCGCAGAACCCTCACCCGGGTCTGGGCCCGCCGCGGGGCCATCGCGACCCGCACGCTGCGGCTCACGGGCGCCGCGGTTGCCGCCTACCTCGCCGCGTTGCTCGTTCTCGATGACCCACGGCCGGTGCTGGCGCCGCTCACGGCGCTGCTCGTCGTCCAGGTGACCCTCGTCGGGACGATCAACGATTCGCTCCGCCGGATCGCCAGCGTTGTGGTCGGCGTCGCCGTCGCGGTCGGCTTTTCGGCCTTCGTCGGATTCACCTGGTGGAGTCTCGCCCTGATCATCGCCGTCTCGCTGCTGATCGGCCAGTTCCTGCGCCTGGGCGCGCACCAGCTCGAGGTACCCATCAGCGCGATGCTGGTCCTGGCCGTCGGTGGATCGGAGACGGCGGCCACCGACCGGATCAGCGCCACCATCGTCGGAGCCGCCGTCGGCCTCGCAGTCAACATCCTCTTCCCGCCCGCCGTGCAGTCACAGTCGGCTGGGGCAGCGGTCGAGGAGTACGCGAAGGAGGTCGCCGGGCTGCTCGATCAGGTTGCCGGGAGCGTCCACCGGCCGGCGACCCGTGAGCAGATCAAGACCTGGCTCGATGAGGCGCGATACCTGACCAATCAAGTGCCGCAGGTCGAGGCCGGGCTCGACGAATTGGAGGCCAGTCGCCGGCTCAATCGGCACGCGATTGACACGATCACCAGCGCTCCGGGGCTACGGAGCGGGCTCAACGCGCTCGAACACGCCGCCCTCGACCTCCGCGCGCTATATCGCCTGCTGGCCGACGTCCAGCTGAATCCGTCGAGCGCCGGCGGCCTGGATGACAGCGACGTACGAACGGCCTTCGCCACCCTCCTGCGAGACATCGCAACGGCCATCCGCGACTTCGGTGGCCTCGTCCGAGCCGAAGCCGACGACGAAGGTGCTGCCCACCCGGAGGAACTCGCCGCCGCGTTGGACTCCGCTGGTGAGGCTAGGGCCCGCCTCACCGAGCTGCTGCTCGTCGACCCGCAAACCGATCCAGAGCAGTGGCAGCTGACGGGGGCGCTGCTCACCGCCGCCGATCGGGCGCTGCGCGAACTCGACCTGGACGAGCGGGCTCGGCTGCGAGAAGCCCGGCGCCGGTTGCTGACCGGCGGGGAGGCGATCCGGGCGGCGGTCTCCACGGACCGGCTGCTCGAGGCGACCAGGTCGGCAACCCACACGGTCACGGACGCCGTCGTCGACGCGGTGGCCGAGGTGCCGCGCCGACGCGCCGGCCACTGGGTTCGCGGCCGCGACCCGGACTGATCCAAACGATCAGATCGTGTCAGCCACGGCTTCGCCCTGCCAGGCCCGGCGCAACGTGAGCCGGTTGCCCGAGTGCAGCACGGCCACCCGGTAGATCCGAGCGGCAAGAGCGAGGATGGCCACCGTCGCCACGAGCATCAGCGCGGCGGCGAGAATCACCTGGTCCACGGACACGTCACCGCTTGCCATCCGAGCGGGCATGGCGATCGCCGAGATCGGCGGAGTCAGCGAGAGCACCCGCGACAGCGAGGAGTCGGGTGAGTTGGCGACGTAGAAGCTGCCCAGATAGGACACCAGCAACAGCGACGTCACCGGCGTCATGACGCCGCTGACCTCTTCCTGGCGCGAGACGAGCGAGGCGAGAGCGGCCGACACCGCGGCAAAGAACGCGAATCCCATCACGAACCACAGAAAGCTGATGGCAATCGTGCCGTACACCGACGCGGGAACGTCCAGCGAGCCGGTCGCCGAGGCGACGGCGAGCGCGACCCCGCCGATCAGCACGACCTGGACGATGGCCAGCGCGCCGATGCCGAACAGCTTGCCGGCGAGAAGTTGCAGCGGACGCACGGCGGATAGCAGGAGTTCGACCACTCGGCTGGTCTTCTCCTCGACGACCCCCATCGCCATCCACGTGCAGAAGGCAATGAGCTGGGTGAAGAGGAACACGACCGTGATGGAGGCGATGACCCGCCGCTGGGTGTTCTCCGCCGATCGAGTAGCGATGACCGAGAGCGGCGCAACATCGAATGCCTGCTGTGCCTGCGAACGCCGTCAGCCCGGCCTGGGCCAACCGTTGGATCGCCTCCACCGATCGATAGGACGCCTGCAGCAACGCCACCGACTTCGAGTCCCCGGCCTGGGCGACGATCTTCGTGTCGCTCACGATCGCCGCGTCCCAGCTGCCCTTCTCGACGTTGCTCGACGCCTCCTCCGGAGAGGTCACGACGACGTCGACGGACAGGTCCTGCGCGGATGCCGCCTGCCGCACGGCGGCGGCGAGTGCGGTGGCGTTCGATCCGGAGACGCCGACCGTGCTCGTGTTGTCGCCGACGCCCCTGAGCAGCCGGGGCGCGAGGGCGCCCAACGCGACGATCACCACGGCAACCGCCAGGCCGATGCGGAAGGCTCTTCTGCTGCCACCGGGCGGTCACCTCGCGCCGGGCGATCAGGCCGACAGACGTCATGCCTGGACGGCCTCGCGGTAGAGCTCGGACAGCGGCGGTTGCCGCCACCCGAAGTGCTCCACCCGACCGGCCTGCAGGGCGGCGGCGAGGACGGCCTGGTCGTCCTCGGGTCGATCGAGCCGCAGTCGTAGCCGATCAGCGACCCGCTCGACCACCTCGACGCCAGGGAGCCGATCCACCCAGCTCGGATCCGCGGTGTCGACCCGCACCTCGAGATCGCGCCGTCCGGCGGCCCGTTGCAGCTCGGCCAGCGTGCCCGACGCCACGATCCGGCCGCTCGTGATGATCACGATCCGGTCGCACAGGCGCTCGACGAGATCGAGCTGATGACTGGAGAACAGCACCCCGACGCCGCCCGCGCGCCGCTCGGCCAGCACCTCAGCCATGGTGTCGACGCCCACCGGATCGAGACCGGCGAACGGCTCGTCGAGGATGAGCAACTCCGGCTGGTGCACGAGTGCGGCGGCGAGCTGCACTCGCTGCTGATTGCCGAGGGAGAGCGTCTGCAGCTGCGCATTCGGCTCGGCCAGGACGTCGAGCTGCTCGATCAGCCGGATCGCCGATGCGCGGGCGTCGACAGCGGTCATGCCGCGGAGCTGGCCGAAATAGGCGACCTGATCGACGATGCGCATCTTCGGGTAGAGGCCGCGCTGCTCAGGCATGTATCCGATGCGCAATCGCGTCGCGAAGCTCAGCGGCTCATTGCGGAATCGGACTCGGCCCGAGTCGGCGGCCAACAGTCCCATCGCGATACGCATCGTGGTGGACTTGCCCGCGCCGTTCGCGCCGACGAAGCCGACGATCTCGCCGGCCGCCACCTGTAGGGACACTCGGTTGAGGGCGTGCACCGCGCCGTAGGACTTCTCGAGATCGGAGACGTCCAGCATTCCCTGGAGGTTACCGATCGAGCGGCGTAATGCCCCAGGAGCCCGACCATGATCCACCGGGCTGGATGATGATCAGGCCCACCCCGGTGTTGAACGCGTCGGCCGGGCAGGTCATCGGCTCGATCGCGACGGCCGGCACGCCGCCGCGGAAGTCCTCGGCCGTGAACACCTGCAGATAGTGGAACGTCTCGTCGAACCAGATCCGTGCGCCACCGGACTTGGTCCGCACCTCGGCCGCGCCGCGACCGTCGCGCACGTCGAGACCGGTCAACGCGTCGTCGAGGCGCAAGGCCTTCAACCTCGGCCCGCTGCGCAGGTCGTACTGGGTGGTGGTGACGTCCTGGACGCCGACGGGGACGAGGGCCTCGTCAAGGAGCAGGCGCCGGGACGCCGGCACCATGAGCGTCACGTCCTTCAGCGGCTGGCCCCGCAGTGAGAAGTAGGGATGGAAGCCGGCCCCGAAGGGCGCTGCGGTGATCCCGTAGTTGCTGGCGCGGGCGGTCACCACGAGGCCGAACTCCGGGTGCAACGCGTACGTCACCTCGACCCGAACTTCGAAGGGCCAGGCGGCCTGTGGTACCAGGTCGATGGCGAGCGTTACCGATGCCGGGCCGATCGCCACGGCGGTCCAGCGGGCCCATCGGGCCAGCCCGTGTATCGCGTTGCCGCGCGCCGGCTCGCTGATGGGCAGCTGATAGCTGGCCCCGCCGAACGAGTACCGGCCGCCTCGGAGCCGGTTGGGCCAGGGCACGAGCACCCCACCGCAGCACTTCGGTGGCAGCTCGGTCTCCGGGTACGTCGCCGTGACGTCCTCGCCGCGATAGGTGAACGATCGCAGGCCGCCCCCGACCTCGACGGCGGTCGCCGCGAAGTCGCCGACGCTGATGGTGAATTGCTGTCCGGTGAGCGTCATGATCAGGAACCTAGCGCGCGGTGTCGGACTCGTCGCTAGTCAGATCTGTTCGATAGTTCCAGAACGGCCGGACGGCGGTGGCCGCCAGCAAGACCACGACGACACAGGCGATACCACCGCCCACCCACGACACGGTCGCGGAAGTGGCCGCGGCCATCGCGCCGGCGCGCACATCACCGAGACGAGGGCCGCCCGCGACGACGGCGATGAAGACGCCCTGCATTCGCCCGCGCATCTCGTCCGGCGCGTACGTCTGCAAGATCGTCTGCCGGAACACCGCGCTGACCAGATCGGCCGCACCGGCCAGGGCCAGCAGGACGACGACCAGCCAGAGCTGATGAGCAAGACCCGAGATCGCGACGGCCGTACCCCAGGCGACCACGGCTGCGGTCAGCGCGACCCCTTGTCGGCGCACCCGCGCGATCCACCCACCGGAGATCCCGGCGAGCACCGACCCGATCGCGAGCGCCGCATACAGCGGGCCGACCGAACCGTGGAATCGCTCGTCGGCGACCTCGGGGTACAACGCGCGCGGCATCGCGAGCACCATCGCCACGATGTCGACCAGGAACGACATGAGGAGCACCGGCCGGCCGGCAATGAAGACGAGTCCATCGATCACCGAGCGGAATCCCGGTCGGTCGAGCGAACCGTCCGGTGGGATGGGCGGTAACCGCAACGCGGAGTAGAGGGCAGCGGTGAACAGCACGGCATCGATGCCGTAGGCGTAAGCGAATCCGTGACTCAGCGAGATGAGCACGCCAGCCAGGAGCGGCCCCACGACCGCGGCTACGTTGCCGACGGTGAAGTTCAGGGTGTTGGCCGAGGCGACCAGGTCAGCCGGAACGATGCGCGGGATGATCGCGCCGCGGGCTGAAGACGCGACCGCGAACGCACCGGACTGCACGGCCACGAGCGCCAGGATGCACCGGCACGTTGTGCAGGCCGATCAGGGTCTGGGCGAGCAGCGCGATCGTCACCAGCCAGCTTCCGACCGACGACCACAGGTACAGCCGGCCGCGGTCGACCGCGTCGGCGATCGCCCCGCCGTACAGGCCGAACACGATGATGGGCAGCAGACCGACGAAGCCGACCAAGCCCACCAGCAGCGACGAATGCGAGATGGTGTAGACCTCGACCGGCACCGCGACCTGGGTCAGCATCGAGCCGATGAACGCGGTGCCCTGACCGATCAACAGCCGTCGGTAGTCCGCGATGCGGACCGGTCGTGTGTCGACCGCATGGCGCCGAAGGGCACTGCGCAAACCCCGCGCTTCCTCGACCGGGTCGACCGGGTCGATCAGCTGTTCGTCGAGGTCGGTCTCGGTCCTGGCGCGCGGACGTTCGCCATTTCCCTCGCTCACGGTGCAAGGCGCTCGATCGCCCACCCGTCGTCAACGCGTCGGTAGCGGAGCCGGTCGTGCAGCCGATCGGTACGGCCCTGCCAGAACTCCACGACGTCAGGGCGAATCCGATAGCCGCCCCAGAACGGGGGTGCGGGAATGTCGGTTCCGGCGAACCGTTCCTCGACTTCGCGGACCTTGTCGTCGAGGGGCGCTCTTGACGCCACCACCTCGGACTGCGGCGATGCCCACGCTCCGATCTGGGATCCGCGCGGCCGGCCGGCAAAGTACGCGTCGGTCTCGGCCCGCGTGACGACCTCGACCGGCCCCTCGATTCGCACCTGTCGTTCGAGCGGTAGCCAGGCAAACACGGCGGCGGCGTAGGGGACGGCCGTGAGATCCCGCGCCTTCGCCGATTCCTGGTTGGTGTAGAAGACGATGCCGCGCTCGTCGAGTCCCTTGACCAGCACCGTGCGCACTGTGGGACGGCCTTCGGCAGTGACGGTCGCCAGCTGGATCGCGTTGGCCTCGCCAACCAGGCCGCTTGCCACCGCCTCGTCGAACCAGGTCCGCAGTTGTAAGTACCAGTCCGGTGCCAGCATCTGTTCGTCGAGCCGGCCCAGCAGGTAGCTGCGACGCATGGCGGCGGGATCATTCACTCGATCGATCTTCGCACTCCTCCTGTCGATCGCTACGGCCATGTGAGCAGAATGGTCAACAGGTGACGCCCCGTCCGCCGGCAGGACCGCACGACCACTCGATCGGAGACGTCGATGGCAGACGACTACAGCCCAGGATTGGAAGGCGTCATCGCCTTCGAGACCGAAATCGCCGAGCCCGACAAGGATGGCGGCGCGCTGCGCTACCGCGGAGTCGATATCGAGGACCTGGTCGGCCAGGTCACGTTCGGCAACGTCTGGGCGCTGCTGGTCGACGGCAAGTTCGGGCCCGGGCTTCCCCCGGCCGAGCCCTTCCCGATCCCGGTGCACACCGGTGACGTTCGGGTCGACGTTCAGGCCGCGCTCGCGATGCTGTCACCGATCTGGGGGTATCGCCCGCTGCTGGATATCAGCGACGGCGAAGCCCGCGATCAACTCGCTCGCGCCTCGGTGATGGCGCTGTCGTACGTGGCCCAGTCGGCGCGCGGCGTCGGCATCCCGGCGGTGCCGCAGTCGCGGATCGACCAGTCCCGCACGATCATCGAGCGGTTCATGACCCGGTGGCGCGGGGAACCCGATCCGCAGCACACCAAGGCCGTCGACGCCTACTTCGTCTCCGCCGCCGAGCACGGCATGAACGCCTCGACGTTCACCGCGCGGGTCATCGCCTCCACCGGCGCTGACGTCGCGGCCGCGATCTCAGGTGCCGTGGGCGCGATGAGTGGTCCGCTGCACGGCGGGGCGCCCGCTCGCGTGCTTCCGATGATCGAGGAAGTGGAACGAACCGGCGATCCGCGCCGGGTGGTGTCGGGGGTCCTCGATCGGCACGAACGGCTCATGGGCTTCGGTCACCGCGTCTACCGCGCCGAAGACCCGCGGGCTCGGGTGCTGCGCCGGACGTGCCGCGAACTCAACGCGCCCCGCTATGAGGCCGCGGAGGCGCTGGAACAGGCGGCGCTCACCGAGCTGCGGGATCGCCGTCCCGACCGCCCGATCGAGACGAACGTGGAGTTCTGGGCGGCCGTGATCCTGGACTTCGCCGGGGTCCCGCCGCACATGATGCCGTCCATGTTCACCTGCGCCCGTACTGGCGGCTGGTGCGCCCACATCATGGAGCAGAAGCGGACCGGGCGACTGGTCCGGCCCTCCGCGCGATACATCGGCCCGGCGGCACGGAAGCCCACCGAGGTCGAGGGCTGGGCGGATATCGCTCACATGGCCTGAGGGCTCGATCGCCTCCCAAAACAGAGACGACCGGCCACCCGCGGGGGGTCGAGTGGCCGGCGCTCCTGCCCCGACGAATCGGGGTCATCGGGATGCTTCCACGCAACAGATGTGATCACCGTAAAGCGACCTTGCGGTACGTGACAATGTGTTGGCACACGGTGGAACTGGGTCAGTCTTGAGATGGTTGACGGCTAATGTCAGTGCTGCGAACTACGCCAGTTCTGTAGGGGTATCGGGGAACCATCGGTCGCGAGCGCGGCGCGCCACCCCCGGGCTCAGAGGGGCGATGGCTTGGGGCCGGCGTGTACTACCGGGTATCCCAGCCCGGCTCCGTATCGTCTGGCTATGCGAGAGCTGCGCTTCGTCGGTCCGGGCGAAGGCGGCGATCGCGTGATCGTCGAGACCGCCGACGGCGAGGAGGCGTTCAGCTTGCCGATCGACGACGACCTCCGCGGGGCGGTGCGAGGCGACATCGTGCCCGTTCGTGAAGTTCACCATGAGCAGGCACCCGTCACGCCGCGGGAAATTCAGGTACGAGTCCGGGCCGGAGAGCTGCCGGAGCGCATCGCCGACGAGGCGGGCCTGCCGCTCGAGCGCGTGCTCCTGTTTGCCCGCCAGGTCCTCGAAGAGCGGGTTCGGATCACGGACGAGGCCCGCCGGGCGCGAGCCCGGCGCAATACCGCCGACGGCCAGCTGGTCGAGTTCGGGGCCGCGGTCGACGGCCGCTTCACCGCGCACGCCGTCGAGCCCTCCGACGTCAGGTGGGATGCCCTGCGCGGTGCTGACGGTCAATGGGTGGTGTCCGCGACCTGGCGCGGGGGTGACGCCGACCGCATGGCTCGGTGGTCGTTCACCCTCGCGACCCGAACGCTGACCCCGCTGGACGAGACGGCGGCCGACCTCCTGTCGGATCGCCCGATCCGGCCCGTCGTGCGGGCGGTACCCGATCTCCCACCAGCGACCACCCCCGAAGCGACCACCGGTCCGCTGCCCTGGCCACCGCCGGCGCCCGGCGCGTACGCCGGTGCGGACGGGCCGCGCACCATTCGCCCGGCCGCCGGCGAGGACGAAGCCGCTCCTCCGCTGCCCCTCCAGGTGGCCGACCCGCCGCTCGCCGCGGGATCATCGCGGCGCTCCTCCCGGCCGCCTCGTGGCCCGCGGAATCCGTCCGTGCCGACCGTGCCGGTCGCAGTGGACACTCCCGACAGCGCGCCCTCCGCGGCATCTGCGTCCGCCGAGTCGACACGCGCGGACGAGCCATCGGGAGCGGAGCCGAGCCGGCCGGCCAAGCCCAAGGTGCCCTCGTGGGACGACATCCTGCTCGGAGTCCGCCGCAAGCACGACTGACCTCTGGCCGGCACCGGAAAATCGTTCGAGTACGTCCGACCGGCTACGTATCGTGAAGAGATGTGAATCGGGCCGCGATGACACGCGACCCCGGGTCGATCGGAACCTTGCTGCGCTTGCGCCGCTGGACCCGTCCGCACCGTCGCACGATCGTGTTCATGATCGTCACGGCCTGCGGGGCGATGCTGGCGCAAGCCCTGGTTCCGCTCGTCGCGGGGCGGATCGTCGACGGTCCGATCGCCCACCACGACCCGGCCGGCATCTGGCCGCTCGCCGGAGTGGCCCTGCTCCTCGGCATCGCCGAGGCAGTCCTCTTCTTCGCCCGGCGATACGCCATGGCCAGCGCCGCCCTCGGGGTGGAGACCGACGCCCGGCAGGAGCTGTTCGGCCACCTCCAGCGGCTGCCCGTGGCGTTTCACGATCGATGGCCATCGGGTCAGCTGCTGTCGCGGGCGACCACTGATCTGTCGACGATCCGGCGGTTCATCGGCTTCGGCTTCGTGTTCTTGATCGCGAACTCGATGACCGCGATCGTCGTGGTCATCCTGCTGCTGCACATCCAGCCGCTGCTCGGCCTGTTCGTGCTGCTGGGCCTGGCGCCGCTTCTGGTGCTCACTCGGAAGTTCGAGCTGCGCTACAGCCGCGATGCCCGGCGCGCGCAGGATCTGACCGGCGATCTCGCAACGTCGGTCGAGGAATCGGCCCTGGGCATCCGGGTGATCAAGTCGTACGGCCGGCGTCCCCAGATGCTCGCGTCATTCACCCGGAACGCGAGCGTCCTGCGCCGCGCGGAGCTCACCAAGATCCGCACCCTGGCCGGCTTCTGGGCGCTGTTGGAAGGCCTGCCGCAACTCCTGCTCGCGGGTGTCACCTGCGGCGGCGTTCTGGCCACCGCGCACGGCACGCTCAGCTCGGGCCAACTCGTCGCCTTCCTCGCCCTGTACCTGCGGCTCATCTGGCCGATGATCGCGCTGGGCTGGCTGCTTGCCCTGACCGAGGAGGCAGCGTCGGCAACGCGACGCATCTTCGAGGTGCTGGACGAGCAGCCGACGATTGTCGATCCGCCGTCGCCAAAGACAATGCGGTCACAAGCGCGTGACCTGGAGTTTCGCCAGGTGCGGTTCCGGTATCCCGATGCCGACGACGACGTGCTACGCGGCATCGACCTGACCATCCACGACGGCGAGACCATGGCGCTGGTCGGCGCAACCGGATCGGGCAAGACGACGCTGATCGAGTTGGTGCCCCGGCTCTACGACGTCACGGCCGGGTCGATCGCCATCGGCGGATGTGACGTTCGCGATCTCGGCCTGGACGAGCTGCGCACCACCGTCGCGACGGCGTTCGAGGAGGCGACGCTGTTCTCCGCGAGCGTGCGAGAGAACGTCACGCTCGGGCGGCCGCGAGCGAGCGAGGCCGATCTCGCCGAAGCCCTCGACATCGCGCAGGCCGGCTTCGTCTACGGGCTGCCGTTCGGGCTGGCCACCCGCATTGGCGAGCAGGGCCTGTCGCTGTCCGGTGGCCAGCGGCAGCGGCTGGCGCTCGCGCGGGCCGTCCTCGGTCGCCCGCGGGTGCTGGTGCTCGACGATCCGTTGTCCGCGCTTGACGTGCAGACCGAAGCCCAAGTGCAGACGGCGTTGCGAAACGTGCTCTCGAGAACGACTGCCCTGGTGGTGGCCCACCGGCCGTCGACGGTGCTGCTCGCCGACCGGGTCGCGATGCTCGTCGACGGCCGCATCGCCGCCATCGGGTCGCACACCGAGCTGCTCGCGGCCCAGCCCCGGTACCGAGCACTGCTGGCCCAGTCTTCCGAGCTGTCCGAGGTGTCGTCATGAGCGCCGAGGAGGCAGCCGTGGGCCCCGAGCAGGCGGCCGTGGGCGCCGACTGGCAGGGGCTGCTGCCCGAGGAAGCGGCCGCGCGGCGGGAGGCCGACGACCAGTTCACGCCGTCCGATCAGCCCGAGCTGCGGCACTCGGCCCGCCACCTGCTGGCGGATCTGCTCCGGCCGCACCGGCGGGCGATCGTCGGCGTGCTGCTCGTCGCGGTGATCCAGGTCGGCGCGACGATGGCGGCCCCGTGGCTGGTCGGCATCGCGATCGACAATGCGCTGCCCGAGGCGACTGGCGGGAACTACTGGCCGCTCGTGCTGGTCACCATCTGGCTGGTGGTCTGTGCGGTCGTTTCCGGCTCGTTGCGGGCGGTGTTCGTGCTGCGAGCCGGCCGGATCGGCCAGGCGGTCCTCTTCGACCTGCGTCGCCGCGCCTTCGACCATGTGCAAGGCGCTGTCCGTGTCGTTCCACGAGCGCTTCACGTCCGGGCGGGTGATCTCCCGGCTGACCTCCGATATCGACACGCTCACCGAGCTGCTGGATTCGGGCCTGGACGGCCTGATCACCGCAGTGCTGAACATCGTCGCGATCGCGGTGCTCATGTGCCTGCTCGACCTGCCACTGGCCGGGATCGCGCTCGCCTCGCTGATCCCGTTGACGGTGCTCTACCGGTGGTTCGCCTCGCGCGCGCCCATCGCCTTCCGGCGCACCCGCGAGACCGTGGCCACGTTGATCGTCAACTTCGTGGAGACCTTCAACGGCATTCGCGCGGTGCAGGCGTTCCGCCGCGAGCGCCGCAACGACCAGCTGTTCGGCGGGCTCAATGCCCGTTACCAGGACGCCAACGCCGCGGCCTTCCGGCTGCACGCGGTGTTCATTCCGGGCAGCGCGTTGATCGGGAACATTGCCACGGTGAGCGTGCTCGTCGTCGGCGGTTACCGGGTGGCCAACGGAAGCCTCGACCTGGGCGTGCTGACGGCGTTTCTCCTCTACGTCCGGCAGTTCTACGACCCGATGGAGGATGTGGCGGTCTTCTACAACTCGCTGCAGTCCGCGACCGCCGCGTTGGAGAAGATCTCAGCCGTGCTGGCCGAGCCCCCCGCGGTGCCGGAGCCGGCGCGGCCGACGCCCCTTTCTCGACCGCTGCGCGGGTCGGTGGACCTCGACCGGGTCGCGTTCGGCTACCGGCCGGACCGCCGGGTGCTGCCCGAGTTCGACCTGCACGTACCGGCCGGGCAGACCGTGGCGCTGGTCGGCGCGACCGGAGCCGGCAAGTCGACGATCGCCAAGCTAATCTCGCGCTTCTACGACCCGGGGGCCGGGACCGTGCGCCTGGACGGTGTCGACCTTCGGCAGATTGCCGAGGTCGACCTGCGCGAGGCAATCGTCATGGTGACCCAGGACGGCTTCCTGTTCGCCGGATCGGTCGCCGACAACATCGCGTTCGGTCGCCCCGGCGCCACCGCGGAGGAAGTCGAAGCGGCCGCCCGCGCCGTCGGGGCGCACGAGTTCATCGAGCGGCTGCCCGCCGGCTACGCCACCGACGTGCGCAAGCGAGGCGGGCGGTTGTCCGCCGGGCAACGCCAGCTCGTCGCGTTCGCGCGGGCGTTCCTCGCCGACCCGGCCGTGCTGATTCTCGACGAGGCGACGTCGTCGCTCGACGTGCCGACCGAACGAGCGGTGCAGCGGGCGCTGCGCACCGTGCTGCGCGACCGCACCGCGCTGATCATCGCGCACCGGCTGTCGACCGTGGAGATCGCCGACCGGGTGCTCGTCGTCGACGACGGGCGCATCGTGGAGGACGGCACGCCGGACGCCCTGGTCGCCGAGGCGAGCGGCGAGTTCGCGCGGCTGCACGCGTCCTGGCGGGACTCGCTGATCTAGCCCCGCGCCGCGCCCGCTGTCGGCGCTTCCCGCGCATGCTCGGTGAGATCGGGGAGCGCACTCGCTGAGGCGACCAGGAGTGCGCTTCCGTCCCGCAGCCACGCGCGAGCCGACGAGGCTGTGGATGACGCCCGACGCCAGCGGCGTGAATGGGCCATCGTGTCGGGGTGCCCTCGGCCGACCCGGTACCGATCCTGCGGCGCCTCGGCGGATGCGGTCGAGCGGGCCGTCCTGCTCGACGAAGGGGTAACGGAGCGCGGACTGGCCCGAGCCGCTAGCCGCGGGCCACGTCCGTCGGATCGGCCGCGGCGTGTACGCGGTACCAGGTGCAGACGCGGCGATCCTGGCCGCCGTTCGCTGCGGCGGCCTGCTGACCTGCGACTCGGGGGCCGGCGCGCTCGGGCTCGCCGTTCTCGGGCCGACGCGACGCATCCACGTCGCCACCCGAAACAACCCGGCGGGGATCGCCTCGCCGGTGGTGCTGCACCGCGGCCATGCCCGGCGCTACGACGGGCCGCTACCGATAACGAGCCCGGCGCACTGCGCCGCGCAGGCCCTGCGCTGCCTGCCCGCGGTGGCCGCCCTGGTCATCGTCGACAGCGCCCTCGCCGCGGGGTGCGTCACCCTGGACGACCTGCGCGAGCGGCTCGGTACCACCGGGTCGGCGGCGGCCCGGATAGTGCTCACCCTGGCAGACGGCGGAAGCCAATCCCCGCTGGAGACGATCGCTCGCGTCCTGCTCCGGGTACGCGGGCTGGATGTGCAGACCCAGGTCTACCTCGATGGCGTCGGCCGCGTAGATTCCTCCCGGTCGACCTGCTCGTCGAGGGCATTCTGGTCGTGGAGCTCGATGGGTTCGAGCACCACTCGGACCGGGCGCATTACCGCAACGATCGACGGCGCGGGAACGCGCTGACGGGCCTGGGGTTGCACCTCGTCCGGTTCACTTACGAGGACGTCATGCACCGGCCGAACTGGGTCGTGGCGTGCGTGCTGCAGGCGCTCGCGCGGGCGGCCGGCGCGGCTCTCCCCGGCGCTCGACGCGACTCGCCCCGTCGCTTCCCGCGCGCTCGTGGGACAGCAGTCAACCCGTGAGGTGATCAGCAGTAGCCATGCGTACCGTGCGCGCGCGTGAGTCGACGGGTTGTGGCGCGGGGAGCGGTCCGGTCGCGGCGGTGAGGTGCGCGAACGCCACCGCGGCGGCCGTGGCCACGTTGAGCGAGTCGACGCCCGGCGCCATCGGGATGCGAACGCGGGCGTCGGCGGCCGCCGTGGCCGCGGGGGTGAGGCCAGGACCCTCGGCGCCGAGCAGCACCGCCCACCGATCGGGCGGCGCGACGGACGCCAAGGGCGTCGCCTCGGCGCTGGGCGTCAAGGCCAGCAGGGTGAAGCCGCTCTCCCGCAACGTCGCGAGAGCCGCCGGCCAGGATCCGGGCACGCACGGCGAACGGCACGTGCAATACGTGGCCCATCGAGACCCGGACACTCCGCCGGTAGAGCGGGTCGGCGCACTGCTCATCGAGGAGGACGGCATCCAGGCCGAAGGCGGCGGCGTTCCGGAACAGCGCGCCGAGGTTCTCGAAGTCGTTGAGCGACTCGAGGACGGCGACCCGGCCGGCCCGGGCCAGGAGGTCGGGGACCGGGGCGGGCGGAAGCCGGTTCGCCGACGCCAGAATCCCGCGAGTCAACCGGAAGCCGATCACATCCGACAGCAGCCACCGATCGGCGCAGTAGACGGGCAGGTCGGGAAAGCCGGCCAGGGTGTCCGCGAGTGCGGCGAGCCGAGTCGCCTCACCGAACACCGCTCGCGGCCGGTACCGAGACGTGAGCAGTCGCTCCACAACAGCGACGCCCTCGGCAATGACCACCCCGCGCCGATCCGGCCTTACGTCCGCGTCGGTCAGGTCGCGGAAATCCGCTAGGCGAGGATCGTCGGGATCGCTGACATCGACCGGAAGGGCCACGGTACGGCGCGGCTACAAGAACAGGCCGCACTCGCCGAGCAGGAACTCGACGCGCAGCCGTTCCAGATCCCGTTGCTGACCGGCCGGTATGTCGCCCAGCGTGGTCGCCACGTCGAGCTCCGCGCAGGCAACGAGGAGCACGTCGTCGTAGGCCCGCTGAACACCGGCCACCCGGACGTACGACGCGCCCTTGGGCAATCGCTCGAGCTGCCGCCGCAAGCGCCGCACGTCAGCCGCGACCTGCTGGATCGGTGGACGCTTGGGCTGACTGGACTCAGGCCAACTTCCCGCCCCGCCAAGTTCGGCTTGCCAGAGACGGAGGTCACGCCGGTGGCCGAAAACGCCCACCAGACGACTATAAGAGCCGTCGCCGGCAAATGCTCGGTACCGGCTGCGCTTAGTACCGGCTCGTTATCTTCTCCCACCGGTCAGCCATATCGACCAGGCTGAGCGAGCGCTGCCGGGCGATATAGAGCGCCAGGCCGATGGCCACCAGCAGGCACACCAGGCCGCCGCCGATCATCCCCCATCGGGGTCCGATGGTGTTCGCGACCCAGCCGACGATTGGCGCACCGATGGGCGTTCCGCCCAGGAAGCACATCAGATACAGAGCCATGACCCGGCCTCGCATCGTCGCCTCGACCCCCAGCTGGACCGACGAGTTGGCGGCGGTCGTGAACGTGAGCATGGCCAGCCCGACGGGCACGAGCAGGAGTGCCGTGGCGCCGAATCCCGGCATGGCCCCGGCCAGGATTTCGAGCAGGCTGAAGCTCATGGCCGAGACCACAAGGAACAGCAAGCCCGGACGAGTCCGTCGGCGGGTGGCGAACACCGCGCCGGCGCAGGCACCCACGGCCAGCGCCGTCGACAGCAAGCCGTAGCCCGTGGCGGCCTGGTGGAACACCTGCTTGGCCAGCAATGCGGTCGTGATCTGGAAGTTCAGCCCGAACGTGCCGATGACGAAGACCAGGATCATGGTGAGCAGCAGATCTTGCCGGTTCCACACGTAGCGCAGCGCCGCGCGTAGCTGCCCGCGCATCCGATCGATCGCCGGCGACGGCCGCAACTCGCTCGGGCGCATCAGGGCCAGGGCCGCGAGCACGGCGATGCTCGACGCGGCATTCGCCAGGAACGCCCAGCCGGTACCGACCGCGGTGATCATCACGCCAGCGACCGCCGGGCCGAGGATCCGGCCGGAGTTGAAGATCGTCGAGTTGATACCGACGGCGTTGGTCAGATCGTCGCGGCCGACCATCTCCACGACGAAGGACTGCCGCACGGGCGAGTCGACCGCGGATACGAGACCCAGGAGAAGGGCGAGCGCCAGCACGTGCCAGTACTGCACAACGCCGGTGACATCGAGCACGCCCAGGATCAGGGCGACGAGCGCGAGCCCCGTCTGCGTCGCGATAAGCAGCTTGCGCTTGTCGTAGCGGTCAGCGAGAACGCCGCCCCACAGGCCGAACAGCAACGAGGGCAAGAACTGGAGGGCCGTGACAATGCCCAGCGCCGTGCCCGAGTTGGTGAGTTCGAGGACGAGCCAGTCCTGGGCGACGCGCTGCATCCAGGTGCCGGTGAGCGAGACGAGTTGCCCGGCGGTGTAGAGGCGGTAGTTGCGCACCCGCAGGGAGCGGAACATCCCGTTTTGCGGAGCAGCGATCGATGTGTCGTCGGGTGATGTAGTGGGAGCAGGCGAGGTGGCGACCGCCGTCACTGCTCGGCCAGCTTGTCGAGCACCGGAACGACGGAGAGCAGCAATGCCTGCTCCTCCGGCGTCAACTCAGCCAGGTGCCGGGACAGCCACGCGTCACGAGAGCGCCGCTCGGAGTCGAGCAGCGCGATGCCGGAGTCGGCGAGCACGATGATGGCCTGGCGTCGGTCGGTTGGATGAGCCTGGCGGATGACGAGCCCGCGTTCCTCGAGCAGCGAGAGCACCTTCGTCATCGACGGAGGCTGCACTCGCTCGACCGCGGCCAGCTCGCCCGGGCTCATCGGCCCGTGCTTACGCAAGGTGGCCAGCGCGGATAGCTGGGTCAAAGTAACCGACATATCGACCCGCTGGTTGCGAATCAGCCGAGTCAGCCGCAGGAGCGCCGGGCGCAGCTGCGATGCCAGCTCGGCTGGAGTCACGCTGGTCGGCACACGGCTGCTCACATAGTTAGTTTACCTAACTTTCTGCCTCTTCGCCACCGGCTCAGGTCAGGTAGCCTCCGAGGACATGGCCAGTCCGGCCCGGCCCGAGCCGCCGCAGCCGCCGCCGGTCGACTCGGCCCGAGTGATCGGGGTCGGGACCGCGCTGTGGTTCATCGCCTTCGTGGCGCTGCTGCCGTGTTGGAACTGGCTGCAGAGACATGATCACCAGATCTGGCTGTGGACGTGCCTCGCCGGTTGGCTGCTCGGCCTAGCCGCCCTCGTCATCGTCAGACGGCACAAGCGGGCCGGCCGGATCACGTGACGGTCGGCACCACCACGTCGGAGTGCGCGCCGCACCCGTACTCGACGCTGACGACGCGTCCGTCGGCGGGTGAGAGCTCGTTGGTGCACACCCCGAACGCCGCGCGCAGCGATCCCGCGACCGGCACGCAGAACGCGCAGGTTCCGCAGTGCGCGGGGGCGCTGCGGGCCATGGCACTGCCCGGGCCGACGTCTCCGGCCCGCCAGCGCTCGGCCGCCTCGGCCCGGCCGTCGCGGGAGAGGACCCGTTCACGGCCGAGGCCCAGTTCGAAGGCCACCTCGGCGACCTGGACCGGATCGGCCGGATCGTCCGTGGAGAGGAATGCGGCGACCACCCGCGGGTCATCCGGATCGACCGGCAGCAGATCACCCGGGCTCAGATCGCCAGGTCGCACCCGCTCGCTCCACGGCACCCATGGCGGCGCCAGCAGCGCATCCGGGCCCGGCAGCAGGACCACCTCGTCGACGGTCACCGACTTCGAGCGGGGCACGCGGGTGACCGACACCGACCAGAACCAGCCCGTGTAGCCCGCGACCTCGGCCGCGAAAGCGTGCGTGACGAGGCGGTCGCCCTCGGCGTGGACGGCCTGATGCTCGCCCACCGACTCGCCCCCAACCGCTACGGCCGCCTGTCGGGCCACATCGATCGCCGCCGCACACACCGCATCGAGCTTGCCGTGGGCGCGCACGGACTCGGCCGGCTCCGCAATGCGCATGGCATCCATTGTGGCCGAATCGAGGTAACCCCTGCGCATCGGTACGGCAGGATGGACGCGTGGCCCGCAAGACCTCCGGAGGGGACCGCCCGGCCGGGCGGTTCTCCAAGTCTGGGCACACCCAGCACGCGACCGCTCGCCCGTCGACGCCGCCGGTCGCCCACCCACCGCCGGCCTACGCGCCGAATCCCCGGCCGCCCGGAGCGGCCGCTGACCCGCAACTGGCGCAATCCGGGGATTTCGACCGGCCGACATACCACCGCAGCCAGGGCGCCGTCACGGACCCTCCAGGAAAGCGCGGCATCGTCGGGAGCAGCAACCAGTTCGCCCGCAGCGTCACTCGCAAAGTGATCACCGCGAGCACGGCGAACGGGGCCGCCGAGTCGGGCCTGAGCCATCTGATCTGGAACCAGGTGCTGTCCTACGGCGCCGACGCCATGGTCGTCGTCGCGCTCGCAGGCACCGTGTTCTTCGGCGCCTCCCCGCACGCGCAGCGCGGCAACGTGCTGCTCTACCTGCTGGTGACGATGGCGCCGTTCGCGTTGATCGCCCCCGTCATCGGTCCGGCCTTGGATCGCGTCCAGCACGGGCGACGCTGGGCGATGGGCGCGTCGGCGATCGGTCGAGGCGTCCTCGCCTTGATCATGGCCAGCCATCCCACCAACCTGCTCGTCCTCTATCCCTGCGCGCTCGGGTCGCTGGTGCTCTCCAAGGCCTACAGCGTCATCCGGGCCGCGGCCGCGCCCCGGCTCGTGCCGCCCGGCATGACGCTGGTGGAAGCGAATGCCCGGCTGTCGATCTTCGGGTTGGCGTCCGCGCTCGTCGGCGGCGGCCTCGTAGCCGGCGTGATCAAGGTGTCCGGGTCCTACACGGCCGGCCTCGTCGTCAGCGCGTTCGGGTTCGGCGTGTGCTCGTTCTTCGCGTTTCGATTGCCCAAGCAGGTCGACTCCGCGGGCCCCGTGCCCCGCGAGCCAGGGCAGCCCCGATTCGCGCTGCCCAGAGCGCCGTCGCCACGGCGGATCACGGAATGGGCTCGTCGCGGCTTCCCGCCGGTGGTCGTCACCTCGCTGCAGGGCGAGGCGACGCTCCGGTTCCTGTCCGGCTTCCTCACCATCTTCCTGGCGTTCTACATCGAGACGACCTCACACGGGTTCACGGCGGCGCTCGCGTTGGCTGGCCTCGCCGGGGGCGCGGGCCTGGGCAACTTCGTCGGAACCGCCGCCGGCACCCGGATGACGCTCGCGCGACCGGAGCTGATCATCATCATCGGCGCCGCTTCGGCGGCGGTCGCGTGCCTGCTGACCGCGCTGCTGTTCAGTACCTGGCTCGCCATCATGGCGATGTTCGTCAGCGCGGTGGCCAACTCGCTGAGCAAGATCTCGCTCGACTCGATCATCCAGCGCGACGTCACCGAGACGATGCGCTCCAGTGCCTTCGGCCGGTCCGAGACGTTCCTGCAGCTGGCCTGGGTCCTCGGCGCAGCCGTCGGCGTGGCGCTACCGGCCAACAACGGCGCGGTGGGGTTCTGGGTTGCGGGCGGCGTCGTCGGCCTCGTGACGACGATCGTGGCGCTGCACGGCCGGGCAGCCGTCCGCGCGGTCGCCGATCACCAGCATCGCCCGCACGCACCCGGTACCGTGGCGCCCGGCCAGCCGAACCCGTAGAGAGCTTCCGCCCGATGCCCGTCCGGCCTCCTCGACGCTCCCGGCGTGGCTCCGCTCGCGACGGTCGGTGCCGTGGCAGCCGCCGCCGGGGTGCTGGCCGCCTGCCAGAAGCCGCTGCCCGAGATCACGGTCGTCGGCGCCGGCCGGGTGGTGACGGTGCCGCCCTCGGCTTACTGCTTCGACACCAACGCGTGCCGGAAGCCGGGAACCACCAAGCTCCCGGTCGTGGCGGTGCCGGCGGACGACAAGATCCTGGTGGACGTCCCGCGGGCCGTGAAAAGTCGAGGCTGGCAGGTGCGGGCCCTCAGCCTGACCGAGGATGGCAAGCAGATCGGGAGTAGCGGGCCGATCACCGACTCCCACTCGTACAAGGTGACGAGCGGGGCGGGTGGGGGCGCCCCGTTCATCGTCGAGGTGGACCAGCTCCGCAACGGGCAGGCCGACGGCAGCCGATGGAGCTTCCTGGTGTCCGTGTCCGCGACCGGCTCGTGAGAGTGCTGGTGGCCACCGCGGTGGCTGCGGAACGCGCCGCCTGCGAGCAGACCGCGGCGGACGTCCACGCCGTCGGGGTCGGTCCGGCCGCGGCGGCGGCCGGCACGGCGGCGTTACTCGCGCGCGGCTCCTACGACGTCGTGATCTGCGCCGGCATCGGAGGTGGGCTCGGCGGGGTGGGAGTCGGTCAGGTCGTGGTGGCCGATCGGATCGTGTTCGCCGGTCTCGGCGCCGAGACAGCCGACGGATTTCGTCCGCTGTCCGAGCTGGGCCTCGGGGACGAGTGCTACCCGGTCGAGGCCGATCTCGATCCGGGAGCTGGTTAACCGAACCGGTGGGGTACTCGGAACCGTGTTAACAGTGACCACCGTTACCGGCTCGGACGAGACCCTGGCGACGCTCCAGCGACGTCACCCGGGCGCTCGGGCGGAGGCCATGGAGGGAGCCGGCGTTGCCGCAGCGGCCACGCGGTTCGGCATACGGTATGCCGAACTGCGGTCGATCAGTAACGTCGTCGGGCCACGCGACCGGGCGAGCTGGCAGATCGGCGCTGCGCTGTCGAATCTGGGCCGGGCGGTGGCCGCGATTGGAGACCTCTCATGAGAGTGGCCTTCTCCCCCTGTCCCAACGACACCTTCGTCTTCCACGCCTGGACGCACGGGCTGGTCGACGGCGCACCGCCGACCGAGGTGACCTACGCCGACATCGACGTGACCAACACGGCCGCCGAAAGCGGCGAGTTCGATGTGGTCAAGGTGTCGTACGCGGCGCTGCCGTGGCTGCTGGATCGCTACACGCTCCTTCCCTGCGGCGGAGCGGTCGGTCGAGGCTGCGGGCCACTCGTGCTCACTCGCGACCGCGGGTTGACCGACCTGGCGGGCCGACGGGTCGCGGTGCCGAGCGAGCGCTCGACCGCGTACCTGCTGTTCCGCCTGTGGACGAGCGGGCGGCCGCCGGCGGTCGTCGACATCGTGCCGTTCGCCCAGATCATGCCGGCGGTGCAGGCGGGCCACTATGACGCCGGCCTGGTCATTCACGAGGCGCGCTTCACCTACGCCGACTACGGGCTCACGGCGCTGGCCGACCTCGGCGCCTGGTGGGAGGCAGATACCGGCCTGCCCATCCCGCTCGGCGCGATCCTGGCTCGCCGAGAGCTCGACGCGGCCACGTTGGCCGGCGTCGTGCGCGCATCGGTCGAGTACGCGTGGGCCCACCCGGAGGCGTCGGCAGCCTACGTCGCCGAGCACGCAGCCGAGATGTCGCCGGATGTGCAAGCGCGCCACATCGAGCTCTACGTGAACGACTTCACCCGGGACCTCGGCCCGGATGGGTACGCCGCGGCGGAGACCCTGCTGAGTCGGGCGTACGCCGCCGGACTCACGCCGAGCGCCCCCGCCCTGCGATAGCCGGTAGCTGGCGAAACTTCGCTGGCCCCCGGTGACCCTCAGGCGTCCAGGTTGTCGGCGAACGCGCGCAGCAGCCCGGCGACCTTGCGGGCCTCGCCCTTGTCGGGATAGCGACCTCGACGCAGCGAGTTCGACGTGCTGTCGAGCATCTTGATCAAGTCCTCGACCAATGGCGCCATTTCCTCGGCCGGCTTACGGGTTGCCCGGACCACCGACGGCATCGGGTCGAGCACCCTGACCGACAACGCCTGATTGCCCTTGCGTCCCTGGACGATCCCGAACTCGACCCGTTGCCCCGGCTTGAGTTCGGTGACCCCGCTGGGTAGGGCGTCGCGATGGACGAACACGTCCTCTCCATCGTCCTCGGCGAGGAAGCCAAAGCCCTTCTCCGCGTTGAACCACTTCACCTTGCCGGTAGGCACCGGTACTCCCTGCTGGTCGATCGGTCGTGACGTCCGGCTGGACGCACAGAAGGCACCGCACCTGCGGTGCCTCCCCTGCACAGGTTACTGCGTCGCAGGCGGGTTGGCACCGCGATTGTGCTCTGCTGGGGAGGAAAGAGCACCCCTCTCGGGTAGCCGAATGCGGGCGGCTGGCCAGATACCCTGCCGAGGCCGGGCGAGCCGGGGTCAAGACTCGCGCGGGCCCCACCCGGTCCGCGCCTGATCGGCCAGCCAGATGTAGGCGCTGGCTCGCGCGGCGGCCGGCAGCTCCGGCGCCGCCAGCAACCGATGGGCAAGGCGACGATCTCCAGTGAGGGCACGGAAGGTTTCCCTCAGTGTGACTCCGTGCGCCGGCCGATGGATCACCTCGATGCGATCGCCGGCGCCCACGTCGCCTTCGGTGACGATCCGCAGGTAGGCGCCGGGCCGGCCGGCCTGGGTGAAGCGGCGCACCATGTGGGGCACGTCCCAGAAGCCGGCCAGCGTTCGGCACGGAATGCGGGGACTGCTGACTTCCAGAACCGCGCTGCCGATCGCCCATCGCTCGCCGATGACCGCGCCGGTCTGGTCAAGACCTTCGGTGGTGAGATTCTCGCCGAATTGGCCGGGTTGGACCGCACGGTCGAGTTCGCGGCCCCACCACGCGGCGTCCTCGGACGCATACGCGTAGACGGCCTGGTCGTATCCGCCGTGATGCTCGACGTCGCACACCGTGTCGCCGTCGACCTGGTCACCGGCCAGCCGCACCCGGTGAGATACCGGCCGCTTGTCGATGCCGGTCCGGCCGACCGACTGTTTCCAGTCCGGCCGGCGCACCCGGGCGAGGTTGACCGAGATCAGTGAGGCCACGCGTCCGACGCTAGCGTCCACCGAGACATGGCAGACTGGTATGTCCGCTCAATTCTTCGAGTCGCAAAGGGTGCGCCGATGGCTCGCAAGGACGAGAACGCTGTTCAACCCTACCGAGCCGGGCAGGATCCGGAGCACGCTGACTTCCTCGTCTCGGAGTTCGCAGCGGACAGCGCCGGCGCCCATTCACCGTTCGGCGAGGACGTGCAGTTCCCGCTGAAGCTCGACCAGCTGCGCTACGTGCACCCGGGACCGGCCGATCGTCCTCGCCTGGCGGGCGGCCGCTAGCCCCGGATGGCAGACCAGAGCACCGATCCGGCGCAGCGCGGTCCGGCATCGTCGCTCGCCGAGTGGCTGCGACGTCGCACCGACGAACAGCTGATCGACCTGCTCCGCCGGCGGCCGGACGTCGCCTTGCCCGCTCCGGCCGACATGCCGACCCTCGCCAGTCGGGTGGGGGTGCGCAGTTCCGTCCAGCGCGCGGTGGATTCGTTGGACGCGTTCCGGTTGCGCGTGCTCGAGGCCCGCGTGCTTCTCCACGAGCGCGTTGCGCCCAAGGCCGCGATCCTGGAGCTGCTACCTACCGCAACCCCCAGCCACGTGACCCAGGCGCTCGACGACCTCAGGGCGTTGGCGCTCGTGTGGGGCGAAGACGATGTGCTGCGCCTGGTCGCGAGCGTGCCGGATGCGGTGGGTCCGTATCCAGCTGGGCTCGGCCGCCCGGCGGGGCGGCTGCTCTCGGCAATGTCTGATGTCGCGCTCGCTCCGGTTCTACGCAGGCTCGGACTGCCACCGGCGACGCAACCCCGCTCCGGCGAGTCCGTGGCCCACGTCCTGGGCTCTCCCAGCCAGGTCGCCGCGATGCTCGACGAGCTCGACCCGGCTGAGCGGGACGTCCTGCAACGGCTCGCCGCCGGCCCGCCCATCGGCAGCGTCGGCGACGCTGTGCTTCCCGTCGACCCGGCGGGCGAGCCGACACCGCCGCGCCGCTTGATCGCGCGTGGCCTGTTGGTGCCTATCGACATGCAGACGGTGGAGCTGCCTCGGGAAGTGGGATTGGCCGTCCGGGGCGCCGAGCCGCTCGGCGCGGTGCCGCCGGATCCGCCGCCGATCCCGACCGTCGACCGGACACCCGACGAGCTGGACCGGGTCGGATCCACGGCTGTCCTCGACACCCTGCGGCTGGTCGAAGCGCTCGGAGTCGAGTGGACGCGCCGGCCCGCGCCAGCGCTGCGCGGGGGCGGCGTGGGGGTCCGCGAGTTGCGGCGCACGGCCCGCGCCCTCGACGTGAGTGAGGATGTCACCGCCGTTCTGCTCGAGACCGCCGCCGCGGCCGGTCTCGTCGCAGCTCGGGGCGGGATGGAGCCGGCGTTCCTCCCGACGACGGACTACGACGGCTGGCTGCACCGCGATGCGGCCGACCGGTGGTTCGTGCTCGCCGCGGCCTGGCTGACGATGACCCGCCAGCCCAGCCTCGTCGGACTCCGCGACGAACGGGACCGGCTGATCACGGCCTTGGGCCCAGACGCGGAGCGCGGAACGATCCCGGCCGTCCGCCGCACCGCCTTGAGCGCCGTCAGCGATATCCCGCCGGGCGCCGCGCCGATCGACCGTTCGGTTGTTCTTCGGCGCCTGGCCTGGCTGGCTCCGCGGCGGGCCGCCGGCCAGCGTCCGATGGTCGAGGCCGTGCTGGCCGAGGCCGATCAGCTCGGGATCACGGCCGCCGGCGGGCTCACCGGCTATGGCCGGGCGCTGCTGGCCGGCGCCCGCCCGGCGGCGGCCGAGGCCGTGCGGCAGGCCCTGCCGGCCGCCGTCGACGACTTCCTTGTCCAGCCGGATCTCACCGTCGTTGTGCCGGGGCCGCCCACGACCGAACTGGCCCGCGAGCTGGGGGTGGCCGCCGAGCTGGAGTCGACCGGCGGCGCCAACGTCTACCGGGTCACGGAGGCGTCCGTGCGGCGCGCATTGGACTCCGGGCGCAGCGGCGCCGACTTGACCGCGTTGTTCGGGCAACGGTCGCGGACGCCAGTCCCGCAGGCGTTGAGCTACCTCATCGACGACGTCGCCCGGCGGCACGGCCTGCTCCGGTCAGGTGCGGCCAGCTCCTACCTGCGGTGTGACGACGAGTCGCTGCTGACCCGGGTCATCGCCGATCGCGCGGTGAGCAGCCTGGAGTTCCGCCGCATCGCCCCGACCGTTGCCGTCTCGCCCGCTGCGGTCCAGCGGGTGCTGGAGGTCCTCCGGGGGGCGAACTACGCGCCGGCCGGCGAGGCGCCGGACGGTCAGGTGCTGAGTATCGACGAGCACCCGCAACGGGCGACCGGGCGCTCCTCGGCCCGCGTCAGCCGGCTGCGTCCCACGACCAACACCACGGACCAGCTGGCCGAGGTCGTGAACCGGCTGCGGGCGGGCGACCAGATCTCCGAGCTCAGCCGGCGGATCCAGACCACCGCGTCGCGGGTGCCAGGGGTGACGACGGCGGCCACTCTGGCGTTGCTCCGCGACGCGATCCGGAGAAGTCAGACGGTGTGGCTGGGTTACGTCGACGGCCACGGGAGCGCGTCCCAGCACACGATCGCCCCGATCTCGCTGGGCGGCGGCATGGTGCGGGGCGTCGACACATCGTCCGGTCGCCTGGAGTCGTTCGCCTTGCACCACATCACCGGGGTCGGCGTCCTCGAGCCGAACGTCGCCGGATCGCGGGCGGCGGAGCGCGAGGACAGCTAGTCGATGGCGGCCACCGCGCCCTGGTCTCGGCTTCCGTCCTGGTGGCGGGCGATTGCCTGGCTGCTGCTGGTCGTGGCGGCCGTATGGGCCGGCCACGGCCCGGTCGGCAAGCTAGTCGCGGGTGTCTTGATGGCCATCGCAGCGTTAGGTGCGAGCCTGTCGCAACGCGACGATTCGCCGTTTCGCGCGGTGGCGACCCTCGTCGCGATCGCAGCTGGCCTGGCCGTCATCCTGCTCGCACCGAACGGCTTGGGCGAGGTGCCCGTCCTGGTCGCGGCGATGGCGATTCCCGACTCCTTCCCGAAACGCATCGCCACCGGATTGCTGGTCGCCGTCACCGTGTTGTTCGGTCTTGCCATCTGGTGGATCACCGAAAGCTTCGCCGGGTTGCTCGCCGGCCTCGCGGTGCCGTTCATTGCCCAACGCGCCGCTCAGCGCCGCGTGGTACTGCGGGAGCGGGACCGGGCCCAGGCGCTCCTCGCCGAACTGCAGATCAGCCGGGACGCCGAAGCGCAGGCGGCGGCGTTGCGGGAGCGCGGTCGGATCGCCCGTGACATGCACGACGTGCTGGCGCACAGCCTGGCTGGCCTGTCGCTGCAACTGCAGGCGGCCCGGGCGGTGGCGGCGAAGGAGGGCGTGTCGGCGGACGTGCTCGGCCCGCTCGACCGCGCGGCCGACCTGGCCCGCGACGGTCTTGCCGAGGCTCGGGCGGCCGTCGGGACGCTTCGCGATCCCGTTGGGCTTGGCGTGGACGACCTCGGCGCGCTTGTCGACCGGCATCCCGGGGACGCGGAGCTGGAGATCACCGGGGCACCGGGGTCGGTGAGCCCGGAGGCGGGTCACGCAACGTATCGAGCAGTGCAGGAGGCCCTGACCAACGCGGCCCGCTACGCGCCTGGTTCGCTGGTGACCGTGTCCGCTCGCTGGACGTCGACCGCGCTCATCGTCCGGATCGAGGACACCGGTCCGGGTTCGGGCCACGAGGTCGTGCTCGGCCAGGGCAGCGGACTCGGGTTGCCCGGGATGCAGGAGCGGTTGGCTGCAGTCGGCGGCACCGTGCAGGCCGGTCCCCGAACGGGCGGCGGCTGGTCCGTCGAGCTTCACGTGCCGCTCCGCAGCAGCTCGGCGGACGGGCGGACCGCATGATCAGCGTCGTGGTCGCCGATGACCAGGCCGTCGTCCGTGACGGTCTGATCCTGCTGCTGTCGGCGAGCGACGAGATCGACGTCGTCGGCGCCGCGGCCGACGGGCCGGAGGCCGTCGCGCTGATCGAGCGGGCCCAGCCGCAGGTCGCACTGCTCGACCTGCGCATGCCCGGACTGAGCGGAGCGGAAGTCACGGCCGAGCTGGCGATGCGATCGCCGGCCACCCGGGCGCTCATCCTCACGACCTACGCCGACGACGACGCGGTGCTGCCGGCCTTGCGGGCGGGCGCCGCGGGCTACCTGACCAAGGATGCGACGGGCGAGACCCTGCTCCACGCCATCCGCGAGGTGGCCGCCGGCCGGACCGTGCTCGACGCCGCGGTGCAGCGACGGCTGGTCGAGATGGTCACCGGAGCATCGCCGGAGACCGCGCCGGCCAGCCCTGATCTGCCGTCGCCGGACCTCGTCGAGGGACTGACCCGCCGCGAGATCGACGTGGTGCGGCTGGTCGCCGAGGGGCTGTCGAACCGGCAGATCGCCCGCCGCCTCGTCGTCAGCGAGGCGACGGTGAAGACGCACCTCAACCACGTGCTGTCGAAGCTCGATGTCGACGGCCGGCCGGCCCTCGTCGCCTGGGCCTGGCGGCACGGCTTGGCCGACCAGTAGCGGGTCACGCCGCGAGTTCGGCCGGCCGGGGTGACCGGCCGGCCGAATCGTGAACCGAGATCAGGCGGCGTGCTGCAGAGCAGGACGGCGACCCAGGCTTGGGTGGGCGTCCAGCGCCTGCCGGCTGCGGAGGTACAGGACGCCAACCCGGGTGGCTACCTCGGCGAGAGCCATCAGGACGAGCGCGGCCGTCCAGGCCTCGCCACTGGTGATGTGGTGCGCCTCGGAGAAGCGAGCCACGACCGGCTGACCGCCGTTGGCAACCCACACCGAGAACGCCATGCGCGAGCCCATGCCGAGCACCCACAGTCCGGCCGAGACCCAGCCGGCCTTGACCAGGGCGTATCGACCGCCGTCGGCTCGAACCCGGGTGGCGAGCGCGCTCAGCGTGCCGAGGATGACGCCCACTCCGGTCAACCCGGCGATGAGGTAAAGGTCGTTTCCGGCCGTCGGGATGGCGTGCAGGTAGCTGTGGGCCACGACCGCGACGATGGCGAGCGGCAGAATGATCGCGCGCCGGTCGAACCGGCTCTCCCGAAGCTGGCGGAAGACGATGAGCACGAGGAGGCTGTCGACGAGGTAGTCCAGGAATGTCATGCCTCAAGGCTCGCCAAAATCCGCTCACAGCGAATCAACCCCGGGGTGGACCTCGGGTGGAACATCGCCCTCCACCGCCAAGTTGACACAATGATGACTTGCCCCTTGTCCCGGGAAGGTTCATGACCCTGCGCCCCGTCGCTGTCCTCCGTTACCCACCTGCACCGCAGAGGACGGCACCCCATGACTGATGGCCCACTGATCGTCCAGTCCGACAAGACGCTGCTGCTCGAGGTCGACCATCCGCTGGCTGCCGATGCTCGCGCGAGCTATCGCGCCGTTCGCCGAACTCGAGCGCTCCCCTGAGCACATTCACACCTACCGCGTGACCCCGCTCGGACTGTGGAACGCCCGCGCTGCCGGCCACGACGCCGAGCAGGTCGTCGACGCGCTGGTTCGGTACAGCCGCTATGCGGTGCCGCACGCACTGCTCGTCGACGTCGCCGACACCATGGACCGGTACGGACGGCTTCAGCTGGTCAAGCATCCGACCCACGGGCTCGTGTTGCTGTCGTTCGACCGAGCCGTGCTCGAGGAGGTTCTTCGGCACAAGAAGATCGCGCCGATGCTCGGGCAGCGCATCGACGTCGACACTGTGCTCGTCCACCCGTCGGAACGGGGGCGCCTCAAGCAAGCCCTGCTCAAGGTCGGGTGGCCGGCCGAGGATCTGGCCGGATATGTCGACGGCGAGGCGCACGAGATCGAGCTCCGCCCCGATGGCTGGCAGTTGCGGGACTATCAGCGGGAGGCGGTGGCGTCGTTCTGGGCCGGTGGCTCCGGGGTCGTCGTGCTGCCGTGTGGAGCGGGCAAGACGCTCGTCGGCGCGGCCGCGATGGCCGAGGCCGGCGCGACGACGTTGATCCTGGTCACGAATACGGTGGCCGGACGGCAGTGGAAGCGCGAACTGCTGGCTCGGACGTCGCTCACCGACGCTGAGATCGGGGAGTATTCCGGAGAACGCAAGGAGATTCGACCGGTCACCGTCGCCACGTATCAGATCATGACGACGCGCCGGAAGGGTGACTACCGGCACCTCGAGCTGTTCGATTCCCGCGACTGGGGCTTGATCATCTACGACGAGGTGCACCTGCTGCCGGCGCCGATCTTCCGGCTGACCGCTGACCTGCAATCCCGGCGACGGCTGGGTCTCACCGCCACCCTCATCCGCGAGGATGGCCGGGAGGGCGACGTCTTCAGCCTGATCGGCCCGAAGCGCTACGACGCGCCCTGGAAGGACATCGAGAACCAGGGTTGGATCGCGCCGGCTGATTGCACCGAGGTCCGGGTGACGCTCACCGACGCCGAGCGGATGGGCTACGCGACGGCCGAGCCCGAGGATCGCTATCACCTCGCCGCGACCGCGCGTACGAAGCTGCCGGTGATCCGGCGCATCGTCGAGCAGCACGCCGACGACCAGGTCCTCGTCATCGGGGCCTACCTCGACCAGCTCGACGAGGTGGCCGCGGAGTTGCAGGGCGCGCCGATCATCCAGGGCTCGACGACGAACCGCGAGCGGGAACGGCTCTACGACGAGTTCCGGCGCGGCGAGCAGCGCGTCCTCGTCGTGAGCAAGGTCGCCAACTTCTCCATCGATCTTCCGGAGGCCGCGGTCGCCGTCCAGATCTCCGGCACGTTCGGCTCCCGCCAGGAGGAGGCCCAGCGGCTCGGTCGGGTGCTGCGCCCCAAGCACGACGGTCGGCAGGCGCACTTCTACACCGTCGTGGCCCGGGACACGCTGGACGCCGACTATGCCGCACACCGCCAGCGATTCCTGGCCGAGCAGGGCTACGCGTACACGATCGTCGACGCTGACGACCTGCTGCGCCCGTTGTGATCGGGGCGGCGCCGCGTCGTCGATGCATCCAAACCGCCCGTACGACCGGACATGTCTGATCGGGAGATGACACGGTGGAAGTCGCGCTGGAGATCGTCGGTCTCGTCATTGTGGTCGGTGTCGTGGCCGGAACGGCCGAACGCCTCAATCTGTCTCCGCCCCTGATCCTGGTGATCGTCGGCGTCATCGTCTCGTTCATTCCCGGCGTGCCGCGAGTGGAGATCGACCCCGACCTGGTGCTGTTCGGGCTGTTGCCACCGCTGTTGTACTCAGCCGCGATCCGCACCTCGCTCGTGGATTTCAAGGCGAACCGGGACGCCATCATCCTGTTGTCGGTCGGCGCGGTCGCGTTCACGACGGTAACGGTCGGCCTCGTCGCCTGGTGGGTTGCTCCCATCACACTCGCGGCGGCCTTCGCCCTCGGTGCCGTCGTCGCTCCGCCCGACGCTGTCGCAGCGAGCGCCGTCGCCCGGCGAGCCGGAATGCCCCGTCGGATCGTGTCGATCCTGGAGGGCGAGAGTCTGGTCAACGACGCCACCGCGTTGGTCGCGCTCAATGTCGCGATCGCGTCCCTGACCCGCAGGGTGACGGTCTTCGAGGTGAGTTGGCGATTCCTGCTCGCCGCAGGTGGCGGGGTGGCGGTCGGACTTCTCGCGGGCATCCTGCTGGCCAAGATCCGCAAACATATCCGGGACCCCGTCCTTGACACCACGCTGTCCTTCGTGGCGCCCTGGGTCGCGTTCATTCCGGCCGAGGCGATCAACGCCTCCGGCGTGCTGGCTGTCGTGGTGACCGGCCTGCTGCTGGGCCACAAGTCGCCGATCGTGCAGACGGCGGCCTCGCGTATCGCGGAGAACACCAACTGGCGCTCGATCGCGTTCCTGCTGGAAAATGCGGTGTTCCTGCTGATCGGCCTGGAGCTCCGCGCGGTCATCGAGGGCATAGCCAATACAAACCTGTCCGGGCTGGAGATCATCTGGACCTGCGTCGCCGTGCTGCTCGCGACCATCGCGGCCCGAGCGATATGGATCTACGGCGTCGCGCTCGTGTACCGGAACGGCCCGCAACGACTGCGGACGTCCGCCTGGGGATGGGATGCCAGCACGGTCGTGTCGTGGGCGGGCATGCGTGGCGTCGTGACGCTGGCGGCTGCCTTCCTGCTTCCGGCCAGCACCCCGCAGCTGCAGCTGCTACAGCTCGCCGCGTTCACGGTCGTCGCCGGCACCCTGCTGCTGCAGGGCTCGACGTTGCCGTGGCTCATCCGGCGAATGGGGCTCACCGGCCCGGATCCCGCCGAGGACGCCCTGCAGGCCGCGTCGCTCGTCAACGCCGCCGCGCAAGCCGGCCGGCAACGGCTTTCCCGGGTCAAGTCACCGGACGACCCGCCAGAGATCATTGCCGAGCTGAATGAGAAGTCAGCCCGGCGCTCGAACGCCTTGTGGGAACGTCTCGGACGATCTCAGGAAGAGCTCGAGACCCCGCAGGCGACATATCGGAGGCTGCGGCTGGAGATGCTCGATGCCGAACGGACGTCGGTTCTGGAAGCGCGGGATCGCGGGGGTTACGACGACGAGGTATTGCGCACTGCGCTGACCGCCATCGACATCGAGGAGTCCATCCTCGACCGGATCGACGACGCGGAGTCACATCTCGATGACGAGTTGCGCTCACCGCCCAGGCCCAGCGGCGACTGCGGTCACCTCAAGGCGGCACCGCGAGTTGCCGTCGCGCGTACCCCCGGTGCCTGCGAGGAATGTCTGCGCGACGGCACCCGGTGGGTGCACCTTCGGCTGTGTCTAGCCTGCGGTCACGTCGGCTGCTGCGACTCGTCGGTCGGGCGGCATGCCACCGGCCACTTCCGGGACGCCACCCACCCCGTGATGCGCAGCATCGAGCCCGGCGAGGCGTGGCGCTGGTGCTACATCGACGAGCAACTGGGCTGAGCGCTCTGCCGGCGGCCCGTTCACTCGTGACCAGGCTCGCGGGCTACGAGTTCGCGGGTGGCTCCTCGTCCTGCCGCTGATCGTCGGCGGCGGTGCGTTCCCGCTTGGTGGCGGCCTTGTGCGCCTTCTGGTCGGCCTTGCGTTCCTGCTTGGCCACCGCCTTATCCTCCTTGACGGTGGCCTTGTGTTGCTGCCGGGTGGCCGCGTCGTCGATCGACTCGATCACCTTGTCGAACGCATCGCGCATGACGTCGGCGGTCGCCGACTTGACCGCTCTGGTCTTCTTGGCCGCGGTCTCGCGAATGGACGCCTTCGTGGCCTCGTCGTCGCTCGACTCGTCATCCGGGTCGGCCATCGGCACGCTCCTCACACGGCAATCCGTCCAGGTGTCTTCGCCGAGCCTAAGCGCTCAATGATGATCTTGGACAGGTGGTCGCCCCAGCGCAGCAAGTCCAAGATCACGGACCGAACAGCGTCTCTCCACGTTGATGATCTTGGAGTTAGTGCTCCATAGCGACGTCAAGTCCAAGATCACGAACGACGTTACGGAGGGCAGCAGAAAGGGGCGGGCCCGTCCGGACCCGCCCCTTTCGCGGTACGTTCTGGATTCCGACCGAGGTCAGAAGTCCATGTCACCGCCCGGCATGCCGCCACCACCGGCGGGCGCCGACGCCTTCTCGGGCTTCTCCGCCACCACGACCTCGGTGGTGAGGAACAGCGCAGCGATGGACGCGGCGTTCTGCAGCGCAGACCGCGTGACCTTGGCTGGCTCGACGATGCCCGCCTTGAACATGTCGACGTACTCGCCGGTTTCGGCGTTGAGACCGTGTCCGGCCTGCAGATTCGCGACCTTCTCCGCCACCACACCGCCCTCGTGGCCGGCGTTGATCGCAATCTGCTTCAGCGGCGCGGTGAGCGCGACCTTGACGATGTTGGCGCCGGTCGCCTCGTCGCCGGTGAGGTCGAGCTTCTCGAACGCCGTCGCCGCCGCGTTGGCGAGAGCGACGCCGCCACCGGCCAGCAGGCCCTCCTCGACCGCCGCCTTGGCGTTGCGAACGGCGTCCTCGATGCGGTGCTTACGCTCCTTGAGCTCCACCTCGGTGGCCGCCCCGACCTTGATCACCGCGACACCGCCGGCGAGCTTCGCCAGCCGCTCCTGCAGCTTCTCCCGGTCATAGTCCGAGTCGCTCTTGTCAATCTCGGCACGGATCTGGTTGACCCGGCCCTGGATCTGCTCGGCGTCACCGGCACCCTCGACGATGGTCGTCTCGTCCTTGGTGGTCGTGATCTTGCGGGCTCGACCCAGCAGGTCGAGCGTCGCGTTCTCCAGCTTCAGGCCCACCGTCTCGCTGATGACCTCGCCGCCGGTCAGGATGGCGATGTCGGCCAGCATGGCCTTTCGACGGTCACCGAAGCCAGGCGCCTTGACCGCGACCGACTTGAACGTGCCGCGGATCTTATTGACCACGAGAGTCGCGAGCGCCTCGCCCTCGACGTCCTCGGCGATGATGGCCAGCGACTTGCCGGTCTGCATCACCTTCTCCAGCAGCGGCAGCAGGTCCTTGACGTTGCTGATCTTGCCCTCGTGGATGAGGAGGTACGGGTCGTCGAGAACCGTCTCGAGCCGCTCGGCGTCGGTCACGAAGTACTGCGACAGGTGACCCTTGTCGAAACGCATGCCCTCGGTGAGCTCCAGCTCCAGACCGAAGGTGTTGCTCTCCTCGACGGTGATGACGCCTTCCTTGCCGACCTTGTCCATCGCCTCGGCGATCAGCTCACCGACGCTGTTGTCGGCGGCTGAAATGGACGCGGTAGCCGCGATCTGCTCCTTCGTTTCGACGTCCTTCGCCTGGTTGCCCAGCACCTCGGAGACGGACTCGACCGCCTTCTCGATGCCGCGCTTGAGGGCCATCGGGTTGGCTCCGGCCGCCACGTTGCGTAGACCCTCCCTGACCAATGCCTGGGCGAGAACCGTGGCCGTGGTCGTGCCGTCACCTGCGACGTCGTCGGTCTTCTTCGCTACTTCCTTGACCAGCTCAGCGCCGATCTTCTCCCACGGGTCCTCGAGATCGATCTCCTTGGCGATGCTCACCCCGTCGTTGGTGATCGTGGGGGCGCCCCACTTCTTCTCCAACACGACGTTGCGACCCTTGGGGCCGAGCGTCACCCTCACGGCGTCGGCGAGAATGTTCATCCCGCGCTCGAGGCCCCGGCGGGCGTCCTCGTCGAACGCGATCAATTTGGCCATACGGTTGTCGTCCCTTCGATGAACAACACTTGGGTTGGCCGGCGCGCAGTGCCCGCGACGGACGGCGTCCATTGGGGACACCTCACCACGACCGGCTGGCACTCAGCCTAGCCGAGTGCCAGTTCAGGTTTAGCACTCACCCCGAGAGAGTGCAAGAAGCGGGACACTGCTGGCGTGGACACTCTCCTGGTCGGCCGCGATCGAGAGCTAGCCGAGATCGATCGGCTGCTCGCCGCCGCCCGCGCCGGCCGTGGGGCAGACGTCCTAGTGACGGCGCTACACGCGCGGCACGACGCGCTCACCGGGCCGGATGACATCGCCGAGCGGCTTGCCGTCGCCGAGCGGGCCGGCCGGCTGGCTCGCGGCCGGCTGGCTCGCGGGCGGATGGATCGAGCCGACGTCGCGTTCTGGGCCCATCTGTGGCGCATCGACGACAACTTGCAGCTCGGCCGGATGGACGAGGTCGCCGCCCGGGACGAACAATCCCTGGCCCACCTCGTCGACGCGTTGGGCTGGCCAATCGCCCGGTGGCACCTCGTGCGGCTGCGCGCGGCGCTGGCTCTGATGACCGGCGATTTCCCGGCCGCCATCTCGGCGACCGAAAAGGGCGTCGAGCTGGCCCTCCGCGGCCAGGATCCAACCGCGCGGCTCCTGTCGCTGGGCTTCCGACTCGAGATCGGGAGGTACACCGCGTACCCCGTTCCGCTGGATGGCCTGCTCGACGAGATGGCCGACCTGGCCGCTCCACGCGACGCGCCGATCGGACTCGCGCTCCTGGCCGTGCACCGCGCGCAGCGAGACGACCTGAGTGCGGCCCGACAGCTGATGGAGCAAGCGGCGGCGCAGCCCGCCGCGGCGCTGACCGCGCGTGAGCGCGAGATCGTCATGCTGGTCGCCGAAGGGCGGTCGAACCGGGACGTCGCCCGTCGTCTCGTGCCGGCGATCGCAGCCGGCAGCCATGCCCTCGCTGCGGCGGCCAGTTCCGTCGAGATCGCGGCACGCGGCGCGTTCGGCGGCCGTGTGCACGCGACGATCGATCTGCTCGACGTTCAGGTCGACGTCGCGGCCGAATCGAGCGCGTCGCAAGCGCGGGCAACGTTCGACATGACGTCGTTCCACTCGGGCAACGCCCATCGCGACAAGGACATCCGGAACCGATTCTTCCGGGCCAACGAGCACCCCTCCATGACGTTCACCAGCACCGAGTTGCGGACCGGCGCCGACGGCAGGTGGGAACGGCTCGGGCGGCTCGAGTACCGCGCTGCCTGCGAGATCACGCTGGTGCTGACCTCGCTCGAAGCCGACGGCGCGGGATTCCGAGCCCAGGGCACCGCGACCGTCGACCGCTACAGCTGCGGAGTGACGAAGGGTCGCGGGCTGATCGGGCGGTGGGTCGAGGTGACGGTGTCCGTGCGGCTCCGCCCGGCCTGACGGCTACTCGGTGGTGACGCCGGTGCTGACGTGCCGAACCGCAGGCGTCAATGGACGTATGGCCGGCGGCTGCGCCAACAGGTCCTCGAGTTCGAGCTGCAAGGCCCGGAAGAAGTCGTGCCGGAAATGGGCCTGCACGGCCTCTCCGTCCGCGAACTCCTCCCACATCCAGATGAGGTCCTCGTCGTTGGGATCGGTGGCCACGGTGTACAGCGTGGTACCAGGCTCGCCGTCGTCGAGCGTGCGCGCGTAGTTGCCCAGCACTCGGACGAGTTCGTCGCGAAGGCCATGTTTCGCTGTCAACTGAACCAGGGCACCGAACTGTGCTGTCTCGCTCACGACCAACTCAACGATTGACTGGGCCGGTGCATTCCGCCCCCGGGGACACGAAACGGCCCGACCGTGCACCGGCCGGGCCGTTTCCGTGCTGAGGTGGTTCAGCCGACGATGCGTACGCCGTCAGCCTGCGGGCCCTTGGGGCCCTGGGCGACTTCGAACTCGACGCGCTGACCCTCGTCCAGAGAGCGGTAGCCGTCAGCCTGGATGGCGGAGTAGTGGACGAACACGTCCTGCCCACCATCCACGGCGATGAAGCCGTAGCCCTTCTCGTTGTTGAACCACTTCACGGTGCCCTGTGCCACGTGCACTCCTTGCTAGGGCCTGCCGACGTCACACATCGTGCCATCGGGGTCTTCGTTCCTCGGTCCCGCTTCACCGCAGTGCACGTGCTCGCCGGCGAACCGGATGACACGTGGTCCTCGTTGTTCGAAACGCTCGTCACTCGACCGAGGCGAAAGGTACACGGCTGGCGCCGAAAGAGCCAGATCGACCCGCGGACATCGCGCGCGTGCTGCCAGTCGCCAATCATCCGGCGCGGGGCCGTTTCTGCGTCTCGGGCGGCGGCGCTTTCTGGCTACGCAGAGCGGCCGCCTTTGCTGGTTGCGACGCTGCGCGACAAGCAGGTAAGCCGCACCTTACGGCGGTGGCGGCCCGCCGCCGCAGGCTTCGGCGGCCGACCCTGCTGGCTACAGCGCGTCTGGGAGCACGGACAAGGTTGTGCCTATGGGTGCCTGGTGGCGATGCGGTGCGGTCTCTCGATCCGCGATCGATGCTGAATCCGTCTTAATGATGGCGGATTCTGGTTAGTGGACGGACCTGTTCCCGAGCCGAGGAACCTCACGGAACCGTAACACCGCCGTCGCGCGGGCCGGGACGCTGATGCGTACGCAGGCAAGCCCCGATTGCTTTAGCGCGCGCGAAGCACCCAGTACGCTCGGTACCCCCGCGAAGTTCGGCCAAGCGAGGATCTGACGCGGAGGAGCGCCGGTTCGGGCGATCAGAGCAGTCCCGCCTCCCGAATCCCCTTGACCGTCGGCGGGACGATTGCCGTCAGCTGGGCCGTTTCGGCCACGGCGTCGAGCGTCTTCAGCCCGTCTCCCGTGTTGTAGACGACGGTTTCCTGCGTGGAATCCACCGCGCCGGACTCGGTGAGCTTCTTCAACACCGCAACCGTCACGCCACCCGCGGTTTCGGCGAAGACGCCGGTCGTCCGCGCCAGGAGCCGAATTCCGGCTCGGATCTCGTCGTCGGTCACGTGAGCCATCGCGCCACCCGTACTCCGGACGGCGTCGAGTGCGTACGCCCCGTCCGCGGGGTTGCCGATGTTGAGCGATTTCGCGATGCCAGTCGGCTTCACCGGCTGCACGAAGTCCCAGCCGTTCTCGAACGCGGTGGCGATCGGCGCGCAGCCGGCCGATTGCGCGCCATAAACCCGCCACGACGACCGGGGCACGAGGCCGGCCGACGCCAGCTCGCGGAACGCCTTGTGCACCTTGGTCAGCAGCGAGCCCGAGGCCATGGGTACGACGACCTGCGCCGGGAGCCGCCATCCCAACTGCTCGGCCACCTCGAAGCCGAGCGTCTTGGACCCTTCGGCGTAGTACGGCCGAACATTGACATTCACGAACGCCGTCGACTCGAACTCGTCCAGCTCTGAGAGCTCGCTGCACAGCCGATTGACGTCGTCGTAGGAACCGTCGATACCGACCAATGTGCCGCCGTAGACGGCGCTCTGGACGACCTTCGCCGGCTCCAGGTCGGACGGGATGAATACGATCGAGCGCATTCCGATGCGGGCCGCGTGCGCCGAGACCGAGTTCGCGAGATTGCCCGTCGACGCGCACGCGATGCGGTCGAAGCCCAGTTCCCGCGCCGCCGTTATGGCGACGCTGACCACCCGGTCCTTGAACGAGTGCGTCGGATTGGCCGAGTCGTCCTTGATCCACACTGGGGCGGTGAAACCGAGCTCGTCGGCAAGCCGGTCGGCGCGGATCAGCGGAGTCATGCCGGTGCCCGAGTCGACCCGGGTCTGCGGATCCTGACCGACCGGCAGCAGGCCCGCGTAACGCCAGATCGAGTGCGGGCCGGCGGCGATATCCGCGCGAGCTACTCCAGCGAGCGCCGCCGAGTCGTAGCCGATCTCCAGCGGACCGAAGCATTCGGGGCAGGCGTGCTGGGCGCCGAGTGGATAGCGAGCGGAGCAATTGCGACAGACGAGCGCGACGGCCGGCGAGGCAGGGACCGCTGGGCGGTCCAGGACAGCAGTCATGGGCGAGGCCTTTCTCCTCATCTCTCCCCGACCAAGCTCTGGTCGCGGACGGACTTGGCACCTGCTACGGCGGCCTCGCAGCGATCACGACGACGTGAGGCGAGTCAACGCAGTGGTTGCCGGGGCTTCATCGGGCCGGTCCCTCTGCCCCTCTGGATGAGCGGTCTTCAGTTGTGCGTCCATGCTCTCATACGCCGCCGACCCGAACTGCCGGCGAACTGGATCAGGCCGCGAAATCGGAGGTCAGCACGACGATGAGCGGGCCCGGCGGCAACTCGGCGAATCGTGGCGCGATGCGCTTGATCGCGGGGAACTGCTGTTGCAGCCGTTCGGCCGCTGCCAGCGCCCCCGGGTTGGCCGGGTCGTAGTACACGCACGTCGACAGGATCTGATTGTCGAGCGTGCCGACGGAGGAGACCGTCCAGCCGCCCTGCTGGAACTCCTGCTTGGCGACATCCTGGGCGCCCGCGCCCGCGGTGTTGTTGAGCACGACGAGCGGAAGCGCGCTCGCCCGCTCGGGTACGGGGGGCGGCGTCGCTCGCGCGGACGTGCTCGGTGGCCGCGAGCTGGACGATCGAGTGGATTTCACCGCCGATGCCGGAACGCTCGTCGTGACCGTCGCCGTCTCCCGCCCCGCCTGCCGGCCCTCGGGACGTTGCAGCGCGATCAGCGAGACCGCACCCACGCCTAACCCGATGAGCATCAGCAGGACGCCGACAACTCGATCGATGCGCCACCACCCCGGCGAACGGGGAGCGAGGTGCGACACGGCGTCAGGCTAGTAGGCGCCGTTAGATGTCAGACGTCAATTCCGAGTCGACGCGCAGAACGCTGCCGCTGCCGCCCTGCGCGCAGCCGCCGCAGCCGCTTGACGAGCAGCGGATCGACGGCCAGAGCGGCCGGAGCGTCGATGAGCGTGTTGAGCACCTGGTAATAGCGGGTGGCCGACATGTCGAACAGCTCGCGGATAGCCTGCTCTTTCGCGCCGGCGTACTTCCACCACTGCCGCTCGAACGTCAAGATCTCCCGATCGCGACGGCTCAGCCCGTCGATCAGGTCGGCATGCTCGGCGGTGTTCGCGCTCGCGGCCGCGGCATTCTGCACGTCGGCGGAGGCGGACTCCATGCGGTGTACCCCCACGTTCTCCGGATGGCCCTTTGCGAGGTTACCGTAGCTAATTGCATGCCTGTCATTCTCGTTGAAGCGGCGTCGCGGCGTGTCGTCTCGCGCAAGTTGTGGATAACTTCGCCGGCTGTCCACAGATCGTCGCTCACCGTGGCGGAGCGTCGGACCCGCGGCGATGGTCGAGTCATGACTGTGCTTCCCGCCGGCTCATGACCAGCCTGCTCGAACCCGCCGAACTTGCCGCCCTGGCACGCCGGGTTGACGGGTGGGCCGACGAGCTGCGCAATCGCGCCCGCAGCCTGCTCGCGGCCGCGTCAGCCGCCCGATGGCAGTCAACCGCCGCGGAGGCGTTCCGCGGTCAGGCGAATGACCTGGCCGGCGCGCTTCGCGCATCCGCCCTGCACGTCGACGAGGCGGCTGCGGCGCTGCGGCGCCACGGCCGTCAGGTCGAGATCGTGGAATCCGCCATCGCCGCTCCGATCGAGTTCGCGGTCGATGTCGCCCTGGGCTGGCTCGGCGGGTAACGGCCATGAACCCGATCGATGTCGACGGCGGCCCTGGGGGCATCACGGCACATCTGGCTGATCTGCGCCTCGCGGCCCAGCAGGTCGCCCAGCTCGCCGACGACGTTGGGTGGCTGGCGGCCGAGTTGCACGCGGTGCTGTTTCATCCCGCGCTTGTGATCGCGGCCGGACTCGACCCCGTCGGCGCGGCCGAGGTGAGCGTCGCTATCTTCCGCGCTGCCGACGGGCCCGACGGGGTTACCCCTCTCGCTCTGCGCGGGACCAGTCTGGCGCTAGCGCTGCGCACCTCCGCGGCACGATACGAAGCGGTCGACGAACTCACCCGGATCGCCGGTCCGATCCCGGAGCTGGTGGGTCAATTGCCCGCAGCCGCGGCGCAGACCACCGGAGTGGTGGCGGCGTCCGGCGCTGGCGCGGCGCTCCAGTACCTGGCCACACGTGATCCGCAGCTGGTCGACGTCGCGGTGAGCACTCTCGCCGCGCTGCTCACTGCGCGCGCCACGCCGGCTGCGGCCGCAGAACTCGCCCGCCGCTTTCCGGACGGGCGGGCTGCGGTAGCCGATCTGGGGGTCGACCTCGCCGGCGACGGGCTCGGGCCGCCGCGGTCGCTTCGCGATCTCGTGGCTGCGGTTGACCGGCGCGCGGCAGGTCAGCCGGGTGAGATCGACGTGCGCGTCCTGACCCAGCCGGCACAACCGGGAGCCCCGCGGCATGTCGTCGTCGACATCCCCGGCACCAAGAGCTGGTCTCTCGCGGCCCACAACTCTGACGTGACGAGCCTTGCGACCAATCTCCGGTCGCTGGCTGGGGAGCGCACCGCCTACGAGGAGGGGATCGAGGTCGCGATGCGACAGGCCGGGGTCCGGCCGAACGACGACGTCGTTCTCGTCGGCCACAGCGAGGGCGGGATGGTGGCGGTCAACGCCGCGACTCGCTTAGCCCATACGGGCGAGTTCCGGGTCAGTCGCGTCATCTCGGCCGGCGCCCCGATCAGCGCACTCGTGGATCGAGTGCCGGCCTCGGTTCAGGTACTCGCGCTGGAGAACGCCGGCGATGTCGTTCCGCATCTCGACGGCCGACCCAATCCGGATCGGCCGAACGTCACGACCGTGACGGTGCACCACGACTACGGCGATGTCCGCCGCAACCACGACCTCGGCGACAGTTATCTCCCCGGCGCGGCCGACGTCGCGGCGAGCTCCGACCCGTCCGTTCGCGCATATCTGCAGGGGCTGGCGCCGTTTCTCGACGCGACGGCGATCCAGACCCGACGCTTCGTGATCACGAGGTCCTACCGATGAGCACGCTGCTCTGTGTTGCCCTGCTCACATTCCTGACGGACGATCACCGGCATGCAGGGACTCATGCAGGCCACGCCGCTTACCACCAACATGATCTTTCGGCGGGCCGAGACGTACTGGGGCACTCGCCGGATCGCGACTCGCACCGTGTCGGGCATCGAGCGCACGACCGTGGCCGAGATCGCGACCGAGGCCCGCCGCATCGCCGGCGCGCTCGACGCCCTGGGGCTGGCCGCGGACAGCCGCGTGGGCTCCTTCGCGTGGAACACGGCGCGGCACCTGGCCTTGTACTTCGCGGTGCCGGGCACCGGACGGATCCTTCACACGGTGAACATCCGGTACTACCCGGACCAGATCGTCTACTCGGTGAACCACGCCGAAGAGGAGGCGATCTTCGTCGACCGGTCGTTAACGCCACTGCTCGGCCGGATGCTGCCACGACTGCCGACGGTGCGCCATGTGGTCGTCATGGACGACGGGGCGAAGGCTGAGCTGCCCGACGACCCGCGCATCGTCGACTACGAGGAGCTCGTCGGCAGGTCGGCCGAGGTCGACTTCGTAGACCTCGTTACCGATGAGGAACAGGCGGCGGCGCTGTGCTACACGACCGGCACGACTGGGAACCCGAAGGGGGTGCTGTACTCGCACCGCTCCACCTGGCTGCACGCCACCGCGGGATTGTCGGCGTTCACGGCTCGGGTCACCGATGCCGACAACGTCATGCCGGTTGTCCCCATGTTCCACGCGATGGCCTGGGGGCTGCCGTATACGGCGATGTCAGCCGGCGCGTCGATGACTATGCCGGGACCGGATCTGTCACCGGCCGCGCTGCTTGACCTCATTGCCTCGGAGCGGGTCACCTACGCGGCGGGCGTGCCCACGATCTGGATGGCGATGCTGCCGATGCTCGGGGATTTCGACGTCTCGTCGCTACAGCGGGTGATGTGCGGTGGGTCGGCGGTGCCGCGCTCGCTGTCCGAGGGCTGGCGGAAGGCAATCGGGATACCGATCACCCAGGGCTGGGGAATGACCGAGACCTCTCCAGTGGCCTCCATGAGCACCTTGCGCAGCGAGTTCACCGGTGCGACAGCGGACGAGCTGGCCGAGGTACGAGCGACAGCGGGCATAGCCATCACCGGGCTGGAGATGCGCATTGCGGACGCGGAGACGGGCGAGGTGCTGCCCTGGGACGACAAGTCGACCGGCGAGGTGCAGGTACGCGGTCCCTGGGTGGCCCGCCAGTACTACCGCACTGATGTCCCGGGAGAGCAGTTCACCGAGGACGGCTGGCTGCGCACCGGCGATGTCGGCACGGTGTCACCTCTCGGCTACCTGCGACTGGTCGATCGGACCAAGGACCTGGTCAAGTCCGGCGGCGAGTGGATCAGTTCGGTCGAGATCGAGAATCTGATCATGGGTCATCCCAAGGTCGCCGAGGCGGCGGTGATCGCCGTTCCGCACCCGAAATGGATGGAGCGTCCACTGGCGTGTGTCGTGGTGCGCCCGGGCGAACAACTCGATCGGGAGGAGGTGCTGGCCTTCCTGGGCGAACACCTATCGCACTGGCAGATCCCCGACGATGTCGTGTTCATCGAGGAGATTCCCAAGACCAGCGTCGGCAAGTTCTCCAAGCGGACGCTGCGCGAGCGATTCGCCGACTATCGACTGCCCGAGCAGTAGCCGGGCCGCGCCTCGGTCCGGCGCGATCGGCGCAGCACTGCACGGCTGCATCGCGAGTCTGCGCCCTGAATAGGATTGCCAGGCATGACGTACGTCGCCGCCGCGAACCGATACCAGTCAATGCGTTATCGGCGATCCGGGCGCAGCGGAGTGTTGCTGCCCGAGCTGTCCCTGGGGTTATGGCAGAACTTCGGCGACGAGCGGCCGCTGGATACCCAGCGGGCCATCGTGCGATTCGCCTTCGACCGCGGGATCACGCATTTCGACCTGGCCAACAATTACGGACCGCCGTATGGCGCAGCCGAGACCAACTTCGGCCACATTCTGCGTTCGGACCTCGCGCCGTACCGGGACGAGCTGTTCATCTCCACCAAAGCCGGCTGGGACATGTGGCCAGGCCCGTACGGCGACCACGGGTCGCGCAAGTATCTGCTGGCGAGCCTCGACCAGTCGCTGCGGCGCATGGGCCTGGACTACGTGGACGTCTTCTACTCGCACCGCGCGGATCCGGACACGCCGCTCGAGGAGACGATGGGAGCGCTGGACGCCGCCGTGCGCCAGGGGAAGGCCCTCTACGCCGGGGTCTCCTCGTACTCGGCCCGGCGAACCGCAGAGGCAGTGCGGATCCTGCGCGAGTTGGGGACACCCCTACTCATTCATCAGCCCTCGTACTCGCTGCTGAACCGCTGGATCGAGGAAGCGCTCCTCGACACGCTCGCTCGGGACGGCGTGGGGTGCATCGTCTTCACGGCACTGGCTCAGGGTTTGCTCACCGACAAGTACCTGAACGGCATTCCCGAGGGGTCGCGGATGGCCGGGTCGGACGCCACCCTGTCCCGTGACCAGCTGACCGAACGGAACCTCAAGCACATCCGGGCCCTGCACGAGATCGCCCAACGCCGCGGCCAGTCGTTGGCTCAGCTGGCCCTGGCCTGGTGCCTGCGGGACGAGCACATCACCTCCGTGGTCGTCGGAGCCAGCAGCGTGCGCCAGCTGGCCGACAGCCTGGGTGCCCTCGACCACGCCGACTTCACCGCCGAGGAGCTCGCGGAGATCGACGGGCACGCGGTCGAGGGAGGCGTCGACCTCTGGCGAGGCAGCAGCTCGTCCTGATCGGGCCGGACCGCGGCTCGCGGCTGCCGCGCTGGACGCTGCTGGCCGCGATGGTGCTGACCGGGCTGTCCATGCGAACCGCAGCGATCACGGTGGGTCCGGTACTCGAAGAGGTCGAAGCCGGCTTACACGTGACACCGGCAGCGGCCGGCATCATCACCACGTTGCCGGTCGTGTGCTTCGCCGGCATCGGCACCATCGCCCCGCGGCTGGCTCGGCACATCGGCGAACACCTGCTCGTCGTCACATCGATGGCGCTGATGACCGTCGGCCTGGTGTTGCGGGCGCTCGCCGGCTCCCTTGTCCTGTTCCTGGCCGCCAGCGTGCTGGCGTTGTGCGGGGGCGCGATCACCAACGTGCTGATGCCGAGCCTGGTCAAGCGGCACTATCCCGATCGCATCGGGCCGATGACCGCGCTGTACACCACGGCGCTGGCGATCGGGGCCACCGCCGGGTCGGCCTTGACCGTCCCGATCAGCGATATCGCCGGCGGCGCGAACGGCTGGCGTTGGGGGCTGGGAGTGTGGGCGGTTCTGAGCGCGCTGGCCGTGCTGCCCTGGCTCATCACGCTGCACGGCGACCAACCGGACACCAACGAGGCACCGCACCTGCCGGTGTGGCGGCTGCTGCGCAGCCCGACCGCGTGGACCATGACGCTGTTCTTCGCCGGCCAGTCCATGCAGGCCTACATCGCGTTCGGCTGGTTCGCTTCCTACCTGCGCGATCAGGGAGTCTCCGAGACCCGGGCCGGAATTCTCATCGCGTTCTACGCCGCCCTGTCGATTCCGACGTCCGCGATCATGCCCACACTCGCGGTTCGCGGTCAGCGGCCCCTTGTCCTCGTCCTGGCCGGGTGCTACCTCGGCGGGTACTTCGGCCTGCTGATCGCGCCGGTCGACGGCAGCTGGGCCTGGATGCTGCTCATCGGGGTGGGCGCCGGGATGTTCCCGCTGGCGCTCACCATGTTCAGTCTGCGCACCCGGGGGCCGGAGGCGACGATTGCCCTGGCGGCGTTCAGCCAGGGGGTGGGCTACATCCTCGCCGGCACCGGCCCGCTGCTGGTCGGCGTACTGCTGGGCCAGCCCCACAACTGGACCTGGCTGTTCGTCCTGTTGTTCAGCTCGCTGGCGGTCGCGACGGTCGCCGGGCTGCTCGCCGCGCGGCCGCGCTTCGTCGAGGACGAGGTAGCCATGGCGTGACGATCACCGTGCTGCCGATGCATGCCGAGCACGCCGCGGCGGTGCTCCGGATCTATCAGGCCGGTCTGGACGAGGGAGACGCCTCGTTCGAGAGCGCCGCGCCCGCGTGGCCTGAGTTCGACGCCACCCATCGGCCCGATCTGCGATTCGTCGCCCTTCTCGATCGCCAGCTAACCGGCTGGATCGCCTGCTCGGCCGTCTCGGCCCGGCCCGTCTACCGTGGAGTGGTCGAGCACTCGGTGTATGTCGATCCGTCAGACCGACGATCCGGCGTGGGTCGGACGTTGCTCCGGGTGCTGCTCGACGCGACCGCAGCAGCCGACGTGTGGACCGTGCAGTGCTCGCTGTTTCCCGAGAACCGCGCCAGCATCGCGTTGCACGAGCGAATGGGCTTCCGGATCGTGGGGCGGCGCGAGCGAATCGGCCGCCACGACGGCCGGTGGCGGGACACGTTGCTCCTCGAGTGGCGAAACCCCGCTATCCGGTAGGCGGATTCTCGGTCCACGTCAGCGAGCCAGGTGCGGCTCGAGCAGCGAGAGCTCGGGGGCGCCGAGCCGGTCCGAGGCGGTGTTGGCCTGGTGCCAGTGCGGGTACAGCAACGGCATCGCGCTGACCTGGTCCAATCGCGCCAGCTCGTCGCCGGCGAGCTGCAGGTCCGCGGCGGCCAGGTTGTCGGCCAACTGCTCGTCGGTGCGCGCACCGACGATGAGCGAGGTGACGCCTGGCTTGCGCAGCAGATAGGCCAAGGCGACCTGAGCCGCGGACACGCCATGCCCGGCGCCGATCTCCACCAGCGCCTCGATCGTGTCGTACAGCTTGTCCTCGTCGTGGATCGGGGGCTCGCTCCAGTTTCCGAGGTGCCGGCTGCCCGCCGGCGCCTGCTGATCGCGCCGGTACTTGCCGGAGAGCAACCCGCCGGCGAGCGGACTCCAGATCAGAATGCCGAGACCCTGGTCCAAAGTCACCGGGACCAGCTCGTACTCGACGTCGCGTGCCTGCAGCGAGTAGTAGATCTGCTGGCTGACGAAACGCGCGAGACCGTCCCGCTCGGAGATGCCGAGTGCCTTCATCAGCTGCCAGGCGGTGTAGTTGGATGCTCCGACGTAGCGGACCTTGCCCGAGCGCACCAGGGAGTCCAGGGCGCCCAGGGTCTCCTCGAGCGGCGTCTGACCGTCCCACTCGTGAACCTGGTACAGGTCGAGATAGTCCGTGCGCAGCCGTCGGAGCGTGGCCTCACAACCCCTGATGACGTGATGCCGCGAGAGCCCGGCGTCGTTCGGGCCCTCGCCCATGGGCATCCGGACCTTGCTGGCGACAAGCACGTCGTCCCGGAACCCCTGAATGGCTTCGCCGAGAATCTCCTCGGACAATCCGGCGGAGTACACGTCGGCGGTGTCGATCAGGTTGACGCCAGCGTCCAGGCACATACCGATCTGCCGCTTGGCGCCGTCGAGGCCCGTCGATCCGACGGCGCTCGCCCAGCCCCGGCCACCGAAGGTCATGGTGCCGAGGGTGAGGACCGAGACCCGCAGCCCGGCGCGGCCTAGCTGCCGATACTCCATTCGTTGCTCCTATCCCGATGTCGGGTGGCGGTCGTGGGAAAGGGTCCGAGTGGCGGCGGGAGCCGGCGACCGGCTCAGCTCGTCGTCAGGCGGGCGGCGGCGTCGGGATCCACTCCGGTCTCGACGACGTAGGTCGCGAGGTCGCGGAGCTTGACGTGACTGCGCTGGGACGCCCGCACGAGCAGGTCGAATGCGCGTTCCGGCGACACCTTGTGCCGCTCGATCAGGATGCCGATGGCTTGCCCGATCGTGCCGCGGGTTTCCACGGCGGACCGGAGTCCCGACTCGGTGCGCCGGTGGGTCAACGCGATGGACGCGTGCGCGGCGAACACCTGGACGATGGCCGCCGAATCCTCGTCCAGGGCGGCGGTTTGTCGGGCGTACAGGTTCAGCGCCGCACTGGTCTGGCGCGGCGACAGAAGCTGGCAGGACAGCATGCTCCGGACGCCGAGTTCCGCCGCTCGCACCGTGAACCGCGGCCACCGGGTCTCGGCTTGCATGTCCTCGATCCAGCACGTCTCCCCGTCCCAGAGCGACTCGACCGCTGGGCCCTCGCCGAGCTCGAACTGGGCCTTATCGAGCAGCGCGGCAATCTCGTCCGTGCTGGCGAGCGTCTCGATCGGTTGGCCCTCCTGCAACCAGGACACACCGGCGTAGTCACAACCGGGCATGAGCTCGACGGCCAGGCGCACCGCCTCGTCGACAGTGGCTTCCAGGGATGGCTGCTTCTCGAGCTCCTGGGCGATCTCGGCGAACGTCTGCGCGAGTTCGATCTGTGTCTCGTCCATGGCTGCCTCCGATAGTAGGTCCTCGGAACGGGCGAGCTTACGGCCGGCGGTTATTCCCTTGCCGGCGTGGTGGCGATCCTGACACCGTCGAAGAATGACCGTCCAGGTGGTCCAGATCGATCCGCTGGACCCCGCGCAGCACGCCGTCTTCAAGGCCTGGCACCAGGTGCTCGACGACGTGGCGGCCGAGGCGTACGGCGAATGGCGGGCCATCTACTCGCCGGAAGAGGTGCGGGCCCGGCACCGGCTCGAACCGACGGTGCAGCTGCGGGAACTCGCCGCGGTGGTCGACGGCGCCGTTGTTGGCACGCTCGAGGCCGAGCTGCCGCTCGCGGACAACCAGCATCGGGCCGAACTCTACGTCACCGTACGCGAGGATCGACGTCGGCGCGGTATCGGCAGCTGCCTGCTCAGGGCCGGAGAACAGCTGGCCGCCGACGCCGGGCGGACCGTTCTCGGTAGCTATTCCGAGGTCCGAGTCGGCGGCGATCCGTCCACGGCCCACGCCTTCGCGACCCACCACGGGTTCGAGGTCGTGCACACCGAATCGCGCAGCGACCTCACACTGCCGGTGCCCGCTTCTCGACTCGACCCGCTCGACACCGACGTGCGCGCGCACGCCGCGGCGTACGAGGTCGAGACATCCGTGGACGGAATCCGAGAGGAGTGGCTCGCCGGCCGGGCCGAGCTCGCGCGGTGGATGAGCGTCGACGTCCCGCTCGGCGGCATTGACTATCAGGAAGAGCGATGGGACGCGGCGCGAGTGCGGCGCTCCTACGATCTGGCGCGAGCGCAGGGTCGGCGCACCGTCGAATCCGTCGTTCGGCATCGGCCGACCGGAGAGCTGGTCGGTTACTCGAACCTCCACGTGCCGGCGCATACACCGCGACACGCGCTGCAGTGGGACACGCTGGTCCGGGACGACCACCGAGGCCATCGCCTCGGTCTGGCGGTCAAGATCGCGAACCTCCGCGCACTCGCCGAGCAGCTTCCGGCCGTGGCGCGGATCAGCACGTGGAACGCGCAGGAGAACGAGCCGATGTTGCGGGTCAACCGGAACCTCGGGTTCGAGGTTGTCGGCTACGACACCGAATGGCAGAAGCGGCTGGCCTGAACGATTGCTCGCCGGGATCTGGAACATCACCCGCAGGTGTGATGGGCTTTCGTACGTGTTCGAATTGGGCACAGACGGTCCGAGCCGGATCCTGGTTGCTATCGACAACTCCGAAACCTCGTTACGGGCCGGGGCCTACGCCGCCGGGCTGGCTCGCCGCCAGGGGTCGCGCATGGTATGCCTCTTCGTCGGAGAGATCAGCCCCCTGGTGTCCGCCATGCCGGCCGCCACTGGCGCCGCCATACAGATGAACCACGCTATTGCCGAACAGATCCGGACCGTGGTGAACGAGAACGCTCCCCGCCTTGGCTTGGAGGTCACGTTCCTGGAGCGAACGGGCGATCCGTTCACCGAGATCGTTCGCGTTGCCGACGAGCTGCGAGTCGACGCGGTTGTCGTCGGCGCGTCGACGAGTGGCGGTCACCGCTGGGTCGGGTCGATCGCCAGCCGGCTGGTGAAGATCGCCCGCTGGCCCGTCACCGTGGTGCCCTGAAGCGCCAGAGCCGATCGGTCGAGCCAGATACTGGTCGCCATGAGATCGCCAGCGTTCGGCTCGATGCTGCGACCCCGCGACGGCGATCAGCGGGTCACCAACATCGAACTGTTCTTCGACCTGGTCTACGTCTTCGCCGTCACGCAGCTGTCGCACGGGTTGCTCAATCACCTGACGGTCGAGGGTGCGCTGCAGACCGCTCTGCTGCTCGGAATGGTGTGGCTCGTCTGGGTGTACACGACGTGGGTCACGAACTGGCTCGACCCGGATCCGCATTCCGACCCGGCTCATGCTCATCGCCCTGATGCTGGCCAGCCTGGTCATGTCGACCGGCCTGCCCGACGCATTCGGCGATCGAGGGCTCGCGGTCGGCGGGGCGTACGCGGCCATGCAGATCGGCCGAAGTGCGTACGCCGTGCTGGGCTTGCGTGGTGAACGGTTACAGCGCAACTTCGAGCGCATCCTCGCCTGGTGCGTCGTCAGCGGCGCGCTCGCGCTGGCCGGCGGATTCGCCGACGGGCGGTGGCGCGAGACTGCTGTGGCTGGCCGCGATCTCGGTGGACTTCGTCGGCGGCTGGGTCGGCTTCTACACGCCCGGACTCGGCCGCTCGGTGACGCAGGACTGGACCATCGAGGGCGGTCACTTCGCCGAGCGATGCCAGGCCTTCGTGCTCATCGCGCTCGGCGAATCCATCGTGGTCACCGGCGCGACGTTCGCTGACCACAGCGGCGACGGAGCCGCGACGGTCGCTGCGTTCGTCGTCGCCTTCGCGGGCGCGGTGGCGCTGTGGTGGATCTACTTCGACCGCAGCGCGGACGATGCCGCGCGGGTCATCGCCGAGTCGGACGATCCCGGGCGGCTCGGCCGCTCGGCCTACACCCTGGTCCACCCGGTCATGATCGCGGGGATCATCGTCATCGCCGCCGGCGACGAGGAGGTGCTTCTGCATCCCACCGACGTGGCGGACGTCCCGGTACGGTGGCTCATTCTTGGCGGGACCGCGCTGTTCGTAGCCGGCCACGCGCTGTTCAAGGCAATCGTCTGGCGAGTGGTGCCCTGGACGCGAATCGCGGTCGTCGTCGTGCTGGCCCTCATGGCGCTGCTCGCCCCGCACGTGTCGGCGCTCACGCTGGGGTGCTGCGTGGTGCTGCTCCTGATCGCCCTCATCGTCTCGGATCGGATCCAGGGCCGCCACGTGTTCGAAGTCGGCCGCAGTGAGCTGGTCTCCGCCCCGGAGAGGCCGGCCGGTGGTCGACCGTAGGCTGGTCGCGATGGCCGCGTATCGCGTCGTCTGCGTCGAGTGGCAGACGTTCGACGACGGGCACCGGCACATCGTGGCCGTCGGCACCGGAGACGATCCGCGCAAGGCCGAGGAACGCTGGACCATGACCGAGGTGCTGTTCTCGATGCGGTTCGGCCAGGACCGCTTCTACACCGAGGACGCCGACGGCGGATCAGCCGGCGTTGAGCGGGCGGTCTGCGACGACTGCGGGGCCCGCACGGTCGGTACCGTGGCCGGCGCGGTGGGCACCCAGACGCTCAGGACCCTGCGCCCCTGTCGCTTTCGATGATCGACTGCTAATCGACGCGCGAGGAGAAGCGCCGGCCTTTCGGTGCATGCGGTACTCGAGCCGCAGGAAGGGCATGCCGAACACCGAGAAGGCGTGATCCGCGCGCAGTTCCTCGTCCTGAACGTACACATCCAGCTGTTCGGCGAATCCGTGGACGGCCATCGCGGTGAGGTCTCGGCTCGTCGGGTCGATATAGGTCAGGTAGTGGCCGGGATGCTCGAGGTCGCTGTGGCTGGTGAGTACCAGGCCACCCCCGGGCCGCGACCGCGGCAGCAGCGTCGCGGTGAAGCTCGCCTGCGGAATCGGGAACCCGACGCTGACATAGCCTCGGTCGCCGTCCCGGTAGGTCGTGTAGATGCCGACGTAGATCGGCTCGTCGGTGTCGGTGAACGATCGAATCCACCCGCGTATCGCGACCACGTCTGCGTCGGGCTGGGTGATCGTGTCGATTCGGCTGCGGATCCCGCGAAGCGTTTCCCGCTGGTTCATCGGCACGTTGGCCTGCCCGAGCGGCCGAGCGACCAGAGTGCGGTAGAGCAGGTACCCGGGCCGTACCCACATCCGCCAATGCGGAACGATGTCCAGCGCGAACCGAGTGGTGTGCTCGTAGAACTCCCGCACCCGGGGGTCGACGTTCGCCGGGTCGAAATCGGGACCGGCCAATTCGTCGAGGGAGGCGACGATGCCCATGTCAGCCGCGTCGGCGACGTAGCTGCCACCGACGACGTCGGCGAGCTCGCGGACGTAGCTGGTTCCGACGTAGCGGGCGCGCGATTCCAGCGGCACGACGAAGGGCAAGTCCTCCGGCCGGACCTCCTCGGCGAGCAGGCTGACCTGCGGATCCCGGAAGACGAGCGGCGAGACGACCCGGTAGGCGAGCATCGTCGCGCTGGCCACGATCGACGCCGGGACCGACCTACCCCGGGCGCCGAGAATCCGGCCGACGGCCGCTCCGAACAGCGGCCCGAGCAGGACCTTCTGCGGCCGGACGCCGAGCACTCCCGCGACCGCTCCGGTGGCTGCGCCGACGGCCACCGGTCCGGCTCCGGTCGTCCGGCCACCGGCCCAGCCGAGCGGAGCCACCAAGGCGGCACTCACCGCGATGCGCTGCCACAGCGGAGGAAGTTCCCCCACCCGTTGCTGGCGCCGAGCGACCCGCTCCGACGTCGCGAGGCTCACCGCTGCGGCGATCGCCCCGATCGACGCCGCGCGCCAACCCCGATGGGCTGTCCAGGCCGCGCCCGCCCCGGCGCCGATCAGACCGGAAAAGACGACCGCACCGTCTGGCTGGATCGTCTTTGCCCGATGCCGCGCCACCCCGTGAACCTATCTGCCCGCGCCAACCCGCTGGGCGTCAGCCGCTCAGGCGTCGGCCAGTTCTCGGGGCACCGCGATGACGTCGACGAGCGCCCCGTTGCGCCAGACCGTGATCTCCAGTCGCCGGCCGATCGCGTGCTCGACCATCAGCCGCTGGATCGCCGTGCTGCTGACGATGTCCTCGCCGTCGACCGCGACGACGACGTCCCCGACCCGCAGGCCAGCCTGGTCGGCCGGGCTTCCGGAGATGACTTGGGCGACCCGCAGCCCGGACCGTCGTCCCAACTTGGCCACGAGCGGCGGCGGCAGGGGCGACTGCGCTCCGGCCAGGCCCAGCCAGGCTCGCCGTATCCGGCCCTGGGTCATCAGCGTCGTGATCAGCGCTCGGGTCGTCGCATTGATCGGGACGGCCAGCCCGACCCCCACCCCGGCGACGGCGGTACTTACACCGACCATCCGGGCGGCGCTGTTGGCGAGGACGCCGCCGCTGTTACCGGGATTCAGCGCGGCGTCGGTCTGGATCACCTCGTCCACGACGCGGCCGGATCGGGTGGGCAGGGATCGACCCAGGGCGGACACGATGCCCGCGGTGACACTGCCGGCGAGCCCCAGCGGATTGCCCACGGCGACGACCAGCTGACCGACCCGCAACGCGGCCGCGTCCCCGAGCTCTACCGGCGCCGGCACCGGCCCGCGGGCCCGCAATACGGCCAGATCCGACAGCGGATCCCGGCCCACGACGTCGGCCCGAACCTCGGTCCCGTCGGTGAACGCCGCGTCGGCGGCATCGGCGCCCTCGACGACGTGCGCACTGGTGAGCAGGAAACCGTCGGCCGTCAGCACGCTCGCGCTTCCGGCGCCGGTGCCGCGATTCGTGTGAACATGCAGGCTCGCGACGCTGGGCAGCACCCGCTCGGCCACGCGTACGACCGCCGTGGAATACGCGTCGAACGCATCCTGGTCGTCGTCCATGTACAGACAACCCGCGGCGCGCCTCAGGCGTGCCCGACGTTCGCCCAGGGCGGACCACAGCTGACCGCTCCGGGTCGGGCGCACCACCCAGGGCCCCAACCAATGGGACGATCGTGCGCGGACGGCTGTCCCATCGGCCTACCGGGTAGGAGGAACGATGTCCGGCAAGCACGATCGAGCGTCCTCGTCGGTCGCGTTGGAGAAGATCCCGCGTCGCGCCTACGAGACCGAGTTGCAGCGCCTCCAACGTGAACTCGTGACGATGCAGGAATGGGTCCGCACTTCGGGCTCACGGGTCCTGGTGATCTTCGAAGGACGTGACGCGGCGGGTAAGGGCAGCACGATCAAACGCGTCACGGAGTTCCTGAATCCCCGGGTCGCTCGGATCGTCGCCCTGCCCGCGCCCAGCGAGCGGGAGCGGGGGCAGTGGTACTTCCAGCGGTACGTCGAGCATCTCCCCGCGCCCGGCGAGATCGTCCTCATGGACCGGTCCTGGTACAACCGGGCCGGGGTCGAGCGGGTGATGGGCTTCTGTACTCCCGAGCAGTACCGGCGCTTTCTCGCCCAGTGTCCGGTGTTCGAGCAGTTGCTCGTCGACGACGGCATCATGCTGCGCAAGTACTGGTTCTCGGTGAGCGACGAGGAGCAGGAGCGCCGGTTCCGCTCGCGGTTGTCCGACCCGATGCGGCGGTGGAAGCTCTCGCCGATGGATCTCGAGTCGATCGCCCGCTGGCCGGATTACTCGCGCGCCAAGGACGAGATGTTCGTGCACACCGACACGTCGGCCGCGCCGTGGTGGGTCGTGGAGGCGGAGCACAAGCGACGCGCGCGGCTGAACATGATCGCGCATCTGCTGTCCAGCGTGGCATACCAGGAAGTGGTCCGACCGACGTTGAAGTTGCCGCACCGCCCGCCGGCGTCGGATTATGTCCGGCCGCCGCGCGAACTGTTCAAGACCGTCCCCGACCATGCGGCGACGCTGATCGAGTAGTCCGGACGCACGGGCCCGGAATCGGGCAGGATCGACTCATGACCGAGCAGGCACAGATCGAGGTCCGCGACAACCCGGGCGATCACCGGTATGACGTCTTCGTCGACGGCAACCCGGCCGGGTTCACAGAGTATCGAGCCGAACCCGACCTGGTGATCTTCGTGCACACCAAGATCGATTCCCAGTACGAAGGCCAGGGGGTCGGCACTGAGCTGGCGCGGGCGGCGCTCGACGACGTCCGGAGACAGGGCCAGCACGTCATCCCGCAGTGCCCATTCATCGCTGGCTACATCCGCCGGCATGCCGAATACGTCGATCTCGTCGACGAACGGTTCCGCGGCCGTTTCCTCGAGTCCAAGGGATGACCGCCGAGTCCGGCCCGGCCGGACGTACCCCGGCGAGGAGATCACCGTCTACTTCGACGGTTGGGCAGCGCAGCGTCGTGCGCATCGGTGGTGCGCGAGTCCGGATTGCGGTGTCCCAGGCGCCTCAGTGGTCACGTGCGTGCGCGGGACGCGACGCTAGCCGGTATCGGGCCGGTCAGTGCCCGATCAAATTCGGAAGAACAGGTTCAGGTAGCGATCGGCCGTCGTCCGATCGCCCCGGATCGTGCCCGAGTTGCTCCGGCCGAAGGCGGTGAGAACGAAGCTCCCGGGGTCGAATTCCAGGACCGTCTCCAGGCCGGAGACGTCGACTGACTCATAAGACATCCCGTCGGTGCCGACGGTCACCCTGGTGTCGCCGGCGTTCGGGCCCGACGTTATTCGAATGCCGATATCGCAGGGCTGGCCACCGGCTGTTGTCGTGTATTTCCAGAGCACGAACATGAACGGAACGAGCAGGTCGGCCGCGTCTCCGGACAATCCGTGCGCTCGGCCGGTGCCCTGCCGGATATCCCATGAATGCACCCCGTAGTCCATGAGCTGGAACGCCGGGTAGAAGAACGCGGGCAACGGGCCCATGTAGAAATGCGATACCAGAAGGCCGGTCCAGTCCTCCTCGGACAGCCCGTCGAGAATCTCCATCATCTTGTCGAAGTCCGCGCGCAGCCGCTCCATGAGCGCCGCCCGCGGCTCCGACCGGAGCGCTGATGCCTGCGCGTCCACTCGCGCTGCCATGCCAGGCAGTCCGTAGGCCGACGGCATGTCCGTGCCGGCCCTCGCACTGTCGAACGCGACAAAGTAAGCCTCGGTGGTATCGACGAGGTGCCCGACGGCGTCCCGTACCTGCCAGTGCCCGGCGCCGGTCGGCGCCTCCCAGGCGTCGTCGCTATCGGCCATGCCGAAGAACTGCGCGGCTTCGTTTCGCACGACGCCGAGGATGGTGTCCTTCCCCTCGTAGGTCATGGCGTTCCAGTTACTCATCCCGACCTCCTTGTGCGGGGATACGGGACGCGCTACGGCTCGGTCAGGCGAACGCCGTTGAAGACGCCGATCTTCTCGTTGTACAGCTCGATCCCGGCACCGTTCGGGTCCCGTAGATAGAGACTGTCCTCGATGCCGCGGTCCGGTCCCAGATACTCGATACTTGCGTCGTCCAGCTTGCGTTTAGCGGCCTGGAACCGGTCGTCGTCGACCGAGATGGCGATGTGTTGAATGCCGCCGATCGTCTCGTGGAACTCAGGATGCTCGTGACCGGGAAAATCGAAGAAGCCGAGCAGATTTCCGTGGCCCACGTCGAAAAAGAAATGGGTCGATCCGATGTAGTCGCGGTTCTCCACCATCTCGACCAAGGGAAAGCCAAGCAACTCCTGGTAGAAGTTGATCGTCTCCTCGACATCGCGGCAGATGAGCGCGACGTGATGGACACCGCGCGCCGTCGATTGGTGATCTCGGACCAGATACTTGCGGCGTAACTCTTCGCGACGTTGCCGGATTCGGTCGAGGTCGTCGCCCTGGGGCTCGGGCATGGTCGATCCCTTCAACCCGTCCCAGAGTAGTACGCGCCGCAACTTTCGCGACAGGGTGCCTCAGCGGGGCTCGCGCCTCAGCGCACCTCCTCCATTCGTGCGGTCCGCACGTCGAACACGAAGCCGCGCACATCGTCGCGATGGGGCAGCCACGGGCACTCCTTGACGATCGCTATCGAGCGACGCATCGTCGCCCGGAGGTCGTCGATGCCCGGTACGTCCCACGGCGGTTCGGTGCCGGTCTGCCGGGTGAGCAGGGCCCGGAATGCGGCGTCGTCGAAGCCCTGCATCCCGCAGTTGGTGTGGTGGAGCAAGACCACCTCGCGGGTCCCGAGTGACCGCTGGCTGAGGGTCAACGAACGCAGCACATCCGGCGTCGGGAGGCCGCCGGCGTTGCGGATCAGGTGCGCGTCACCGATCTCCAGGCCGAGCGCGCCGAACAGGTCCAGCCTGGAGTCCATGCAGGCGACAACGGCCATACGCAGCTTGGGGCGCTGCGGGCGGGGACCGGGAAAGGTCGCCGCATAGCCCCCGTTGTGATCGAGCAGATCGTCGATAGCCGACACGCGGTGCAGTGAACCAGATGGGTGGGCCAGCAGCGATCAGCGCACCTCCAAGACCAAGGCCGTCCGCGACACGAACTCCCCGATCACCGTGGCACCGGGTAGCTCGCCGGCCACCAGCAGCCCACCACTCGTCTGGGCGTCGGCGAGCAGCAACAGCTCCTCTTCCCCGACGCTGGCGGCCAGGTTCGGGCGCACCCACTGCAGGTTGCGCCGTGTGCCCCCGCTGATGTACCCGGCGTGCAGGGCGTCGCGGGCACCAGTCCAGGTACGGCACCGCGGCCGCATCGACCACGGCGCTCACACCGGACGCGCGGGCCAGCTTGAAGAGATGACCGAGCAGGCCGAAGCCGGTGACGTCGGTGGCCGCGCGGATGCCGGCGGCCAGCGCCGCGGACGACGCGGCGGCGTTGAGCGCCGCCATGGTCTCGACCGCTTGCGGAAACACCTCGCCCGTGGCCTTGTGCCGGTTGTTGAGGACGCCGATCCCCAGCGGCTTGGTCAGGCTGATCGGCTCGCCGGCGCGGGCCGCGTCAATGCGCAGCAACCGGTCCGGGTCGGCGAGCCCGGTCACGGCGAGCCCGTACTTCGGCTCCGGGTCGTCGATGCTGTGGCCGCCGGCCAGGTGGCAGCCGGCCGCTCGCGCCACGTCGGCCCCGCCCCGCAGGATCTCGGCCAGCAGATCGACCGGTAGCACGTCTCGGGGCCAGCCGACCAGGTTGAGGGCGACGGTCGGCCGGCCCCCCATGGCGTACACGTCGGAGAACGCGTTCGCGGCCGCGATCCGGCCGAAGTCATAGGGGTCGTCGACGACCGGCGGGAAGAAGTCGGCCGTGGCGACGACCGCGGCGGTATCCGAGATACGGACGACCGCTGCGTCATCCCCGGCGTCGAGTCCGACGAGCAGATCGCCACTCGACGGGTCCGGCGCCAGGCCGCGGAGGAGTGCCTCGAGCTCGCCGGGCGGGATCTTGCAGGCGCATCCCCCGCCGTGGGCGTACTGGGTCAGCCGGTGACGGGCCGAGAGCTGGGTCATCCCGCCACGGTAATCGGGCCCCCCGCGGAGGAATGATCTTGCCGGCGCTCCGGCGCGGCGGCGCATCTACTAACGTCGCGGGACGGAGGCGTACAGGCGCCTGGTGGCCCTCCCGGTCTTCAAAACCGGAGAAGCCGAGCAGCTCGGCTTGGCGGGTTCGATTCCCGTCCGCCTCCGCGGGACGGTGCGAGCGGAAGGTGAGCGATGACGACCGATGCGCGCCGGCGCGTGCCCCGAACGGACGCCGTCCTCGCCGACGCCCGACTGGTCGAGGCGGTGACCCGGCTCGGTCGGTCGACGGTCAAGCACGCGGTCGCCCGCGCGCAGGAGCAGGTGCGGCAGGGGGTGCTGGACCCCAGTGCGGTCGCGGACGCCGTCGTGGCCGGGCTGCCCGAGACGGCGACATCCCTCCACGAGGTGATCAACGCGACCGGCGTCGTGCTGCACACCAACCTCGGCCGCGCACCACTGTCCGACGGGGCGAGGCGAGCGATGGAAGTCGCGGCCGGCTACGTCGACGTCGAGTTCGACCTGGCCACCGGACGACGCGCCGCCCGCGGACGCGGCACCCTCGCGGCGCTGCGGGCCGCGGTTCCGGCTGCGGAGGACGTGCTCGTCGTCAACAACGGCGCCGCGGCATTGCTGCTCGCGACCACGGCGCTGGCGACCGGGCGCGAGGTAGTCGTGAGCCGCGGCGAGCTGGTCGAGATCGGCGACGGGTTCCGGCTCCCCGACCTGATCGCGTCGACCGGGGCCCGGCTGCGCGAGGTCGGCACCACGAACCGGGTCCGGCTCGCCGATTACGCCGACGCCATCGGGCCGGCCACCGGCTGCCTCCTCAAGGTGCATCCGAGCAACTTCCGCATCCACGGCTTCACCTCGGCGGTCCCGATCCGCGAGCTGACGGCCCTGCCCGTGCCGGTCGTCGCCGACCTCGGCAGCGGCCTGCTGGTACCGGACCCGCTTCTCCCGGACGAACCCGATGTCGCGAGCGCGTTGCGCGCGGGCGCGGACCTGGTGACGGCGAGCGGCGACAAGCTGCTCGGTGGCCCGCAGGCTGGGCTGGTCTTCGGCCGGGCCGACCTGGTCGAGCGGCTTCGCCGCCACCCGCTCGCCCGCGCGGTCCGGATCGACAAGTTCCGGCTGGCCGCGTTGGAGGCGACCGTGCGCGGACCGCGTGGGCCCGTCGTCACGGCCCTGCAGGCCGATGCCGCCGAGCTGCAGGAGCGGTGCCGGCGACTGGTCGACGTGGTCGGAGTGAGCGGCATCGACGTGGTCGCCTCCGACGGGGCGGTGGGCGGAGGCGGCGCACCGGGCCAGGTGCTGGCCGGTTGGGCGCTCGCGCTACCGGAGCCATGCGCGGCCCGGCTGCGATCGGGCCGGCCGGCCGTGGTGACCCGGATCGAGCGCGGCCGATGCCTGATCGACCTGCGCTGCGTGCCGCCCGTCGACGACGACCGGCTCGCTGGAGCCATCCGCGCGGCACTGGTCGGGTAGATGCACGTCGTCGCCACCGCCGGTCATGTCGACCACGGGAAGTCCACGCTGGTGCGGGCGCTCACCGGTATGGAGCCGGATCGGTGGGCGGAGGAGCGCCGACGCGGCCTGACGATCGACCTCGGCTATGCCTGGACGACCTTGCCGGGCCGGCCGAATAACGAGCTGCTCGCCTTCGTCGACGTGCCGGGACATCAACGGTTCATCGGAAACATGCTCGCCGGCCTCGGCCCGGCGCCCGCCGTGCTGCTGGTGGTCGCCGCGGACGAGGGCTGGCGGGAGCAGTCGACCGAACATCTCGCGGCCATCGACGCGCTTGGCATCGAACACGGCCTGGTGGCGGTCACGCGCAGCGATCTGGCTGACCCGTCGGCGGCGCTGGCCGAGGCCCGGCAGCGGGCGGCGGCGAGCTCGCTGGGTGACGTCGAGGCGGTCGCCGTTTCCGGCCGCACCGGCGACGGGCTGCCGCGGCTGCGCGCGGCCCTGAGTCGGCTGGTCGACCGGATGCCCGACCCGATCACGACCGGCCGGGTGCGGCTCTGGGTCGACCGCTCGTTCACCGTCCGCGGCAGCGGCACCGTCGTCACCGGCACGCTCGGCACCGGCCAGCTCGCGGTGGGCGACGAGCTCGAGGTCGGCGGTCGCCGGGCGCGAGTGCGCGGGCTGCAGCGCGCTGGGCAGCCGGCCGATGTGGTCCCGGCCGTTGCGCGGGCGGCCGTGAACTTGCGCGGAGTGGCGCACGACTCGGTCGGTCGCGGGGACGCGCTGTGCACCCCGGAGGCCTGGCACCTCACGTCGCGGATCGACGTCCGGCTCAGCGTCGAGGCGGCTGCGCTGCCGCCCCAGTTGCTGCTGCACGTCGGAACGGCGGAGCTGCCGGTTCGGGTGCGTGCGCTCGGTGGCCGGATCGCGCGACTCGGCCTTCCGCGGCCGGTGCCGCTCCAGGTGGCCGATCGGGCCATCCTGCGCGATCCGGGCGCGCAGGCGCTGGTCGCATCCGTGATCGTCCTCGACCCGGACCCGCCGGCGTTGACCCGGCGAGGCGCGGCGCGGCTCCGGGCCGACGACCTGGCCGCGACCGAACTCGGGGCGCCGGCTGAGATTCGTCGTCGCGGGGCGGTTCGCCGCAGTCACCTCCTTCGGCTCGGCGTGCCGGTCGCCGACGAGCAGCCGGTCCGTCCGCTCGGCGATTGGCTGATCGCTCCGGACGTCTGGACGGCCTGGGCCGGGCGGTTGACCGCCCTCGTGGACGGGCGGGCGCAGGCGGCGCCACTCGACCCGGGCCTGCGCTCGGAGACGGCGGTCCAGCAGCTCGACCTGCCGGATCGGGCGCTCCTGGGCCCGTTGGTCGCCCACGCCGACCTGCAGCTGGTCGACGGACGGGTGCAGCGCCGCGGCACGACGTCGTCGTTGGGTGCGGCCGAGCCGGCGGTTCGCACGCTGGAGCAGCGACTGGGCGCCGCGCCCTTCGCGGCGCCCGAACGGGCCGAACTGGGCGAGCTCGGACTCGGTGCCGCGGAACTCGCGGTGGCCGTCGCCTCGGGCCGGCTGATCCGCGTCGGGCCAGACGTGATCTTGCTGCCGGCCGCGCTCGAGCAGGCGCACCGAATTCTCGATCGGCTCCCGCAACCGTTCACGACCAGCGAGGCTCGGCAGGCTCTCGGCACTACCCGACGCGTGGCCGTCCCGTTACTGGAGCGGCTGGACGCGGACGGCTGGACGCGCCGGCTCGATGACAACGGGCGTCGCGAGACGGTCCGACGATCGGGCTAGCGCAGAACCGCCTCGAACGCGTTGGCGATGACGGCGTAGCCCTGGACGTTCGGATGGATGTTGGGCGGCGCCGGCGGCCTGCACATGAACGTGAGTGTGCAGATCGTCGCGACGTTGATCGGTAGCGTGCCCGAGCCGAGCGGCACCTCGGTGAAATTGTTCGTCTGGAAGGCGCCCGACACGTCGGCCACCTTCATGCCGAAGACCTGGTACTCGATCGTCTCGAGGGCGTTGAGAACATTGCTGATCTGGACCGATTGCCGGGCCACGGCTTGCCCGGCCGGGCCCTGCAACCACGCGGCGAGGAACGGATCGTAGTACGTCATCCCGGCGTATTGCGGGCCGAATCCGCCGGCCGCGCGCAACGCGGCCAGGATGACCAGCAGGTTGCCGGCAATCGTGCGCAAGCCGTTCTGGACGCACGCCTGGTCGATCACTCCGGACGCCGCGCAGGGGTCGATGTCGTTCGCTCCGATGTCGATGGTCAGGTACCGGACGGCGCCCCGATGGGCACGCAGGAACGCCACCGCGGCGGCCAGCTGGGAGGCGACGCCCGGATAGCTGCAGATGCCCCCCTGCCGCATGGTGGTGGTTGACTCGCCCGAACAGCCGAGTTTGACCAGCTCGAGTCCGGGATGGTTCGGCTGCAGGTGCTTGTAGAGCTGGTCGACGTACCCCTCGTCGGAATCGCCGCCCGGCGGCATGAAGCCCTTGGACAAGGAGTCCCCGAGGGCGACGTAATAGGTGTGTTCCGGCGGGTTGGCCGACGCAGCGGAAAGGCCCGTCAGCAGGACGGCAATGCTGACTATTACAACGGTGGCGCACCGTCCCAGCCTGCGCAATTTCATCCCGGCCCCTTGCTCTGCGTAGTGGTCCTTCGTCGCGGTGAGTATGCCCCTGAGCATCGCCGGTCGACCAGGCGCAGTGCAGAGGTGACGATGTCGGCAAGACCGGTTAGTGTCTTGTTAGTGGCTCAGACCGGTAGCCCTTTTACTGGACGTGGCGCTACCGGCGCCGGTAAGTGACGGTGATCGACCCATGGTGGCCGAACAACCGGCGTCCCACCGTGTGCGCGGGTACTCCCTCCACTTGGATCCAACGGAACCGCGCCTGATCGCGATCGGCGAGCTCGACATCGCCGCCGCGCCGGACATCACGGACGCCCTCGCTCGGGTCGACGGTCGATCAGCCCGATTGCACGTCGACCTGTCCGGCGTGTCGTTCTGCGACACGTCCGCCCTCGAGCCATTCGTGGAAGCAACCCGGCGCCGGGCCGAGCTGGGCCAGTCGCCCATCGCCATCGAAACGAGTAGCCGGGCGGTCGACCGGCTGCTGGAGCTCCTGCGCCTGGATGGGCACCCGCTGATCGACGTGGAGGCGTGGGATCGGATCGCGCCGCCGAAGCCGACGCGGATCGTCGACTTCCGCAGCCCACGGCCCGTCTAGCGGGTTTACGGGGCACTAGCGTGAGCGCATGCCGGTCGCCCAGTTCAAGAAGGTCTGCCTCGATGCCGCGGAGCCGCTTACCGCAGGGCCGTTCTGGGCTGAGATTCTCGGACTGTCCTGGCGACCGGAACCCACGGGCGAAGGCGGCCTGTACGACTCGGCCGGCCGATGCAGCATCTGGGTCAACCAGGTGCCGCGCGTCAACCCGGTCAAGCGGCGCGTGCATCTCGACATGTACACAACCGCGCTAAGCCCGCTGCTGACCCTGGGCTGCCGCATCGTGCTCTTTGAGGGTGCGGACCGGCGCTGGACGGTGCTCGCGGACCCCGAAGGGGGCGAGTTCTGCGCGTTCCTGCGACCCGACCCGCCGCCGGAGACGCTGCACGGGCTGGTGATCGACAGCGCGGACCCTGGAGCCCAGGCGCGATGGTGGGGCAACGTGTACGGCGGCACCGTCACCGATTCCGAAGCGGGATTCTCGACGATCACCAACGTCGCCGGGGTTAACTTCACGATGGACTTCGTGCCCGTGCCGGAGGCGAAATCCGGCGCGAACAGCATTCACTGGGATGTCGCCGCCGACGTGTCGGAACTGCGCGCCGCCGGCGCGACGGTGCTACGCGAGCCGGATGACGACATCACCTGGCACATCGTGGCCGATCCGGAGGGCAACGAGTTCTGCGCGTTCGCCGAGTGAACTCCGTCGGCGACGCGTCCACGGCTCCTCCGCCGACGATCGTGGTCGTCGGGAGCTGCAACGTCGACCTGACCAGCTACCTGCCGCGGATCCCCGAACCGGGGGAAACCGTCGTCGGCGGATCGTTCACGATCGGGTTCGGTGGCAAGGGGGCGAACCAGGCGGTCATGGCGCGGCACCTCGGCGCCCGCGTGGTCCTGATCGGGTGTGTCGGCGGCGATGTGTTCGGCGATCTGGCCCTGGCGAATCTGGCTGCCCACGAGATCGAGGCGGCGTGGCTCCGGCGGACCGACTCGGTCGGCACCGGCGTGGCGGTCGTCTGGGTCGAGCCGGACGGCACGAACCGCATCGCCTGCTCCCCCGGCGCGAACGAGTGCGTCTCGGCTGCGCAAGCGGCCGAGGTGGTGACGGCACTTTCACCCTCAGTCGTGCTCGGGCAGTTCGAGATCCCGCAGCTGGTCACCCGCGCGGCCTTTGCCGCCGCTCGCGACGTGGGCGCGACGACCGTGCTCAATCCCGCGCCGGCCGCGGCGACGGATCGCGAGCTGCTGGCGCTAACCGACTGGCTGGTGCCGAACGAGGTGGAGCTCGCCCGGCTGACGTCGAGCCCAGCGTCGTCGGACGGGGCGTTGGTGGCAACGGCGGCGCGGCTACCAGCTCGGTTGCTCGTGACGCTCGGCGCGGCCGGAGTGGCCTTGGTCGACCGCCACGCGGTGCTGCGCCTGCCGGCCCCGACCGTCGCGGTCGTGGATACGACCGGGGCGGGCGACGTGTTCATCGGTGCCTTCGGCTACGGTCTCGCCCGCGGCCTCGCGCCGGTCGCCGCGGCGCAGCTCGGCGTGCGGTGCGCTGCCGCATCCGTCGGCCGTCGGGGCACCCAGGCGGCCATTCCGACCGTTGCCGAGGCCGCCGAACTGCTCGCCGCACTACCTCCGCCGTGATGATCCTCGTCCGCTCCCACCGCCCCATTCGTGATCGTGGACTTATCGTCGCTCTGGGGCATCAAGTCCAAGATCACGTTCGCGGTAGGGCGGTAGAGCACTCCTCGCTACCGGACCGGACCGGGCGCCAGCAGCTGAGTCGGCGCCTTGACCGTCGGTGGGTGCGTTGGTGTCGGCCCCTCGTTCGTCCCACCCTTCTTCGAGACCAGTAAGACGGCGAGCACCACGATGACGGCGATCAGGCCGACGAGCAGCCGAAACAGGAAGCTCACCGCATCCCCGAGAACGGCCACCGCGCCGGTTGCCGCCCGGATCAGCAGCCCCATCACCAGGAAGACCACGGTCAGGACAACCACCGCGGCGACGGCCAGATGCGTCGTCGCGTCCCGGCTGGTGTCCGACGCGCTCGGCGAGTCGTAGCCGTACAAGTCTCGCCCCGCCAAGGGTTCCACCGTTAACGTTGACATGACGTGCTCCCGTCCGGGCGGCGGACCGCCCAGGCCGTCGGGTTCGTCGGTCTGTTGCGGGTGCCCCCGGCGTCGCTGCCAACCGAACTCCGGGGGTGCCCGCGCGAGGTTTCATCGGCACGCGGAACCAGACAGCGCTGTGTGGTGGCGGCCAGACGCGTCGCTCCTGGCGTTGATCGCTTCCTCGATCGACCACCTCCGCTCCGCGCGGATTCGTGAGGTGGGTGGTCGAGAGGTGCGGGCCTCGCTGCCCGCCGGGCCGGCGAATCGTCCTCCGGCTTATGGGTATGACCTTCGGCCACCCATACCGCAAATCATGCATCTGGTAGGTGACTTTGGCAAGTGCCAAAAGTCTGTGCCTCAAGTTCATGCCTAGGGTCAGTGACTGGCTGGACACACGTGGCGGGATAGTCGGTCCGATCAGCTTGCCTTGCCCGCCATTACGGGTGTCTAATGCGTGTCGGTTCCAGCGGCATGCCCTATTGGCACGTGCCGCCCGCATCAACCCGGGAGCTGCCGCACCATGGCGCGTCAGGCCAGTCCCACGCTTCGCCGTCGCGAGCTCGGTACGCGACTCCGCGAGCTGCGCCAAGCTCGCGGCAAGACAGCCGAGGACGTCGCCCAAACGCTGATGGTGTCCACGACGAAGATCACCCGACTGGAAACCGGCGCCCGAGGCGTGAACTTACGCGACATCCGGGATCTGTGTGACTACTACGAGGTGAGCCCGGACGAGCGCGAACATCTGATGAGCCTGGCCCGGGAGAGCCGGGAAGACTCATGGTGGCAGCACTACGACCTACTGCACCCGACCTACGTCGGCCTAGAGACAGCCGCCACGTCGATCGCCGACTTCAAGTCCGACATCATCACCGGTCTCTTGCAGACCGAGCGGTACTCCCGGGCCGTACTGGAGACAACCTTGCCCGATCCGAGCGAGGCCAAGATCGAACAGACGGTAGAGTCACGCCAGCTTCGGCAACGCCGGCTCACCGACGACCCGCCGCTCGAGTTATGGGCCGTCATTCACGAAGCGGCGCTCCGGACTCACGTGGGTGGCCCGGATGTGATGCGCGAGCAACTCGACGCCCTCGTCGAGCGGGCCGCCCAGCCGAACATCGACATTCAGCTCTTGCCGTTCAGCGCCGGCGCCCATCCCGCTCTGCTCAGCGCCTTCGTGATACTCCATTTCCAGGAGGATGTTCCGGACATCGTCTACGTCGAGGGGCTCCTCGGCGAGCACTACCTGCAGGCCCGACCGGACCTCGTTCGCTACCGCCGCGTCTTCGACCAGTTGCGGGCCATGGCCGTGGCACCCAAGGATTCCGCAGCCCGGATGGCCGCGATCGCGAAGTCGTTCGTCGAGGACTAGCACTCCACCATCCATCGAAGGAGGAAACGCGTGATCCCACCGAAGTACCCGTCCGGCCAGCTGGGCTGGCGGAAGGCCGTGGCGAGCGGAGGCGGCGGCTGTGTCGAAGTCGCGCTCGTCGCTGGCGGCGTCGCGGTCCGTGACTCGAAGGATCCCGACGGACCCGTGCTGCACTACACGGACCTCGAGTGGCGCGCCTTCCTGCACGGCGCGAAGAACGGCGAGTTCGACTTGTAACCACCGCCTCCGACTCCGACCCGTGCCGGTTTCCCACAAGGGAGCCGGCACTTCGGCTTCAGGGGCGCGGCGACGACAACCTCGGCGACGCCGCTTACTACTCCTACACCGCCCCAGAACCCGACGGCCTACGCGAGCAGCCGCTATCCGGGGGCGCCTGGACCGAGTCCGGCTCCGGCTCGCTGGCGATCCTCCCCTACGAGACGGTGCGCACCGCCCGCCACCCCAGAACCACACTGCTCGCCTTCTGCCAAAGCGCCTACGAAGCAGGCGCCCGTCTCGCCGGCTGGGACACCAGCAGCTTCGAATCGACTTGGTGCCCCACCCCGAGCCAACTACGCGAGCTGTATGCGAACGCCGCCGCCGACCTCGGCCGCAGAACAGAACAGGCCTGACGTCACGTCGCCGCGGGGTGTCCGACCTGACGAGGTCGCACAAGGGCCGAGCACCTGACCATCCTCCGGCGCGGTCTGCGTCCCAGGCGCCCGCAGGCCAAGGGTCGCGGCGTCGGGCCGGCCGGGCGGGGACGCCGCGGCGGCAGTCAGTCCTGGACGTGTTCCCCCGCCGAGTGACGGGTCCGAACGGCCACGACGAAGCAGATGATCGCGAGGAAGGTCGCGATCCCCTCGGCGACGGCGGACGCACTCTTTCCGGGCACGGCCCAGGTCGGCTCGTACAGATCTGGCAGCGGGCCAAGCGGGCCGACGTCGACGTCCGTGTAGAGCACGGCCGCCCCGACGGCACTGGCCGTGACAAGTACCGCGACCGCCCACACCAGGGGGCGTGGGCGGACGATCAGCGCGATCCCGACGGCGACCGCGGCCGCGGCCTGGGCGCGGAACAGGTTCCCCTCGCTGAGGGTCGAGGTGCCTACCAGATCGTAGAAGTGGGCGTCCTGGAAGTGAACGAATGCGTCGATCGCTAGCAGCACTGCGGTCGCTACCGCCAATGCCCGCTGCGTTGTGCTGAGCCCCGACCGGAACCGCCAGCGAGGCGGGCGAAAGTGTTCAGTGCGAGATCCGAGAGTCCGGTGCTCGGTCATCACCTGTTCTCCCCTCGGCGCGGCGGTATCAGTAGCCGCCGCCAGCCGGGGCCTGAGAAGCGGCGCCGGCCGGGTTAGTCTCGGGCGTGCCGGACGGGGACACGACGGTCCACAGGCCGCCGTCGAGGACCTTGCCCTGACCGTTGGTCTGGCCCGGCGCGGAGTCGCCAGCGAAGGTGTAGACGGGGTGGCCGCCGACGGTGAGCTGGCGGGCACCGCCGCTGCGGATGGTGGTGCCAAGCGGGCCGGTGACGCCGGGCAGCGACGCCGGCAGCGACGCCGGTGCCGGCACGAACGGCCAGTTGGCCGCGCACGCCCCGGTGCAGCTCGACGCGCTGGTCTTGTCGTTGGCGAAGTCGTACACGGTTCTGCCCTGGGCGTCGACGAGGATCGTGCCGAGCGCCGTCGGCTGAGCGCTGACGGTGGCGTCGCTGGCGGTCGGTGCGCCCGGTGCGGCCGGTGCGGCCCCGGGGGAGCTGCTACAGGCGACCGCGGTCAGTCCGAAGGCGGCGACTGCGATCGACATTGCCCCGACGTGGCGGCCCATCCGGCGGATCGTGTCCTGGTTTCGGTACCTGGTCATTGCTGGTCTCCTTGGGTTGAGATGGTCGTGTGTTCACTGTGGCTATGTCATGCCGGTCCACGCACCGCACGCTCGCCTGATTCCTTGTGCCTTTGTCGCCGGACGGATGCGCCGGGCGTGCGATGGTTAACCGGCCGCGGATCCGCAGGCGGGGATGGTTAATGCGAGCTGGGCAGCCGGCTCGGGACGCCGTGGGGTGCGTGCTGCCGCCTTGGGCTGCTCTTGACCGTCGTCCCGTGTGCGGGAACTCTCACGCTTGTGTCCACGCGCGGCGAGCCCGCGTACGCCGGCGGCGGCAGCCGCCGGATCCGTGGCCGCGACCGGGAGTTGTCGGTACTGGCGGAGCGGATAGCGGGCGCGCGGGCGGGCGCGGGCGGTGTTGTGGTGGTGGAGGGGCCGCCGGGCATCGGCAAGAGCCGCCTGCTAGCGGAGGCGGTCAGCCTCGCCACGGTATCTGGGCTGCGGGTGGCCCGGGGCGAAGCTGATGAGGCCAATCAGGTGGCTCCATTGTGGTCTCTGCTGGGGGCGCTGCATTTCGGGTCCCCGCCGCTGCTCAGCGCGGAGCGGCTGCTGGCGTTGGATCCGCGGCCGGATCAGCGGTACTGGTTGCTGCAGGAGTTGGAGGCGTTGCTCGAAGAGGCGGCGCTGCGGGAGCCACTGCTGCTGGTCATCGACGATGTGCAGTGGGCCGATGCGGCGACATTGCTCGCGCTGCGGACGCTGGTGCCGCAGCTGGCGCCCGTGCCAATCCTGTGGGTACTCGCGGTCCGGTCGTCGGCGGCCGGCACCGACCTGCGCAGCACGCTGACCCGGCTGTTCGAGGCCGGCGCGGTGCGGCTGCCGCTCGGCCCGCTGCCGGCCAAGGCCGTCTCCGAGGTGACCGCCGACCGGCTGGACGCGGAGGCCGATTCCCGCCTGCTGCGGCTAGCCGGGCATAGCGGCGGGAATCCGTTCCTGCTGGCGGAGCTGCTCGACGGGCTGCGCGAGGAAGGGCTGGTCCGGGTCGAGCACGGGCGCGCCGAACTGCTTGACGAGCTGCTGCCGGCCCGGGTTCGGGAGGGCATGCGGGACCGGCTGGACGGGGTCTCGGCCGAGGCCCGGGATGCGGTGCAGCTGGCTGCGGTGCTCGGACGCAGGTTCTCCGTCGACCGGCTCGCGCTCGTCGGGGGCAGCCCGCCTCCGGCGTTGCTCGGGCCGGTGGCGGAGCTGATGGGGGCGGACCTGGTGGCGGAGGTGGACGGCAGGTTGGAGTTCCGGCACGACCTGGTCCGGGAGGCGGTGCTGGCGACCATCCCGGCGTCGATGCGGGTGGCGCTGCAGCGGCACGCGGCGGAGGTGTTGCTCGGTGCCGGGGCAAGCGCGGCGGAGGTGGCGCCGCTGCTGCTGGCCAGCGCCGGGCCCGGCGACGCAGCCGCGGTCGCCGCGCTGCGGGCTGCCGGGGCGGAGCTGGCTGGGACCCAGCCGGCGGCGGCCGCGGACATCACCGCGCGCGCCTTGGAGCTGGCGCCGGGCGACGACCCGAACCGCGGTGCGCTGGTCGCCGAGACGGTGCTGCGGCTGCACGCTGCCGGGCGCCCGCCGAGGCTACGGCCTTGGCCGCACGGGAATTCCAGCGAGCGCTGCCGCCGGAGCAAGAGGCGGAGGTCCGGCTGAACCTGTCCATGATGTTTTCCCGCTCACCCGGCGAACGCACCGAGGACAACCGGCGGGCGCTCGCACTCGACGGCGTGCCGGCCGGTTTGCGCGCCCAGCACCTGGCCCGGCTAACCCACAACCTGGCGACCAGCGGCCACTACCGGGAAGCCGCCCGGGTGGCCGGTCTCGCCGCGGACGCCATCCGTACCTCCGGCGAGCGCAGCGCGGACCTGCCGCTGCGCACCGCGGTCGCGGTGCTCGAGTACGCCGAGGAGCGGTACGAGCGGACGATCGAGATCATCGACGCGGTCCCCCCGGGACAACCCCGCGGTCCGGAGGATCCAAGCTCGGACGTCGCAGGCGCATGGCGCTGCGAGGCCCAGGCGATATTGGACGGCGTCGACACGGCGCTGGCGGAGTCGAACGTCCGACTGGCCGCCGCTGAGCGGGCGGGACGAGCCTGGGCCGTGCACATCTGGCTCGCCTGGCGCGGTCGCCACCTGTTCCAGGCCGGTCACCTCGACGATGGCCGGGCGAATCTGGACGCCGCGCTGGCAATGGCCGACGTCGGCGGCGCCAATGTGGCCAACGCCGCCGGCCTGCTGACCCTCGGCCGAATCGGGCTGCACACCGGTGACGACCGCCTGGTTGCGACCGCACACCAGCTCGGGGCCGAACGGCTCGACCAGCGGCTTCCCAGCATGCGCCAGTCCCTCAACTGGCTGCGGGCACTGGAGGCGGCAGCCCATGGCGACCCGGCGCGAGCGCTGGCCTACATCACTACCGGCGGCAACGACGAACCGGGCAACGGCCTACCCAGCCTGCCGCGCGACATCACCGACGACACCCAACTAGTCCGGATCGCGCTCGCCGCCGGGGACCGTGCACGTGCGCTGGACGCCGTGGAGCGGGCCGAGCGGCGCGCCGCCGACCACCCCACCACTGCGACCATGGCCGGCGTCGCGGCCCACGCCCGGGGACTGCTCGACGGCAACCCCGACGCACTGGCAGCCGCGGTCGAAAGCCACCGCTCCGGCGTGCGCCCGCTCGCGCTCGCCTCCGCGCTGGAAGACGCTGGATCGCACGTCGCGACTGCCGGCCACCGCAGCACCGCCGTGCAATGGCTCGGCGAAGCCTTCGAGTCCTACGTACGCCTCGGCGCAACGCGAGACGCTGCCCGGACCCGCAAAAGGTTGCGCGACCTCGGTGTTCGCCGTCGCATCGGCCCGCAACGGCGCGAAGCCGGCTGGGGTGGGCTGACCGAATCCGAGCTGCGGGTCGCCCGGCTTGCTGCCCGCGGCCTGACCAACCGCCAGATCGGCGAGCGACTGTTCCTCTCCCCGCACACGGTCTCCTCCCATCTCCGCCACACCTTCACCAAACTCGAGATCTCCTCCCGCGTCGAACTCGCCAGAATGGCTACGCAGCACGAACCAGCCCGTGCGTAGCGGCAGCGCCATCGACTGCGCCGATTGGCCCTACCTATCGGCCTCGAGTCCGGTCAGGCCGTCGATCACTCGAGGCACAATTCGTGCGCCGTGCCGTGAGCATCCCCGGCAGCTCGTAGTTTCTCCAGCTGGTCGCGCGGGTTCGTTCAGGTGGCATCGCTTTTGGGGGCGGCCGGCGCGATGCCGTGGAGGGCGGTGTCGATGACGTCGCGGACGAATCGGTCGTTGAGTGGGGCGTGACCGTGGAGGAGCCGGTGGTAGAGCGGGCCGTAGAGGAGGTCGAGGGCGACCTCGATGTTTGTCTGCCGTGGAATTTCCCCGCGTGTGATGGCCCGGCGGAAGATCGCGCGGGCCTGGTCGCGGCGCGGCTGGACGAAGCGGGTGCGGTATTGGCGGGCGAATGCCGGGTCGGTCTGAGCCTCAGTGACCAGCGCGGCGATCGCGCGCCCGTAGGGTCGCCTGCTGGCCAACCGGGCCCAGGGGCGCAGGAGTGAGAGCAGGTCGCCTCGCAGCGATCCGGTGTCCTGGGCCGGCGGGAGGTCTGCCCATTCGTGGTAGAGCGCGTCCAGCGCGAGGGTTTCTTTGGTGGGCCACCAGCGGTAGATGGTGGCCTTGCTGACTCCGGCGCGGGCGGCGACCGCGTCCATGCTGACCGCTGTCAGGCCTTGTTCCAGGAGGAGTTCTGCCGCGGCTTGCAAGATCGCGTGGTGCGCTTTCTCGCTGCGTGGCCGCCCGCGTTGCCGTGGCGCGGTTGCCGCGTCGCGGCTCATGGGGCACTTATCCAGCTGCCTGGGGCGGCGAGGCCAATCAGGCCGATCGCGGTCATCGTCACCTCCGGATGGTCGCTTCCATCTCGCTATCTCCGGGTTCGTGAGCGCGAGACCTGAGCCGGATGATCGGCGGGCCGGTGGCCCGAACTAACTGGTTTGAAGCTCCGTCCCGCCACACAGGTCCGCCGTTTTCGATTCGGGGGCGCCCGGCGCCCGTCTAGAACAAAACTAAACTATCAGTTTTTGGCACATAGCGCCTGACCTGCGAGCTGTGGCGGGCCCCACAACCAGAATATTTTCCGACGTCTTCATTGTTTACTAAACTAGTAGTTTAGTTTCTTATTGATGGAGATGGCGATCATGCTAGACACTGGACTTCCAGAGGCAGACGTGGAGAACGATTTTCTGCGGGCCCGGCGGCGCCAGGTCCTGGCCACACTGGGGCACCGGCTGCGCGGTCACCCTCGGGATAGTGACCGCATCGTGCCGCTCGCGGAGGTCGTTGGCCCGCTCGGCCAGCGCGGCCAGCAGCATCTTGGCCTGCAGACCATACCGGTGAACACCATCATCGGCAGCGTCGACATTCAGCACGGCTTCGACCGGCACTTCCGGCCGACCACCGACCGGGTGCGGTCCCGCTGGCAGCGGCTGGCGCTGGCCCAACGGCGCGGCGCGCCGATCCCACCGATTGACGTCTATCGCGTCGGCGACCGGCATTTCGTGACCGACGGCCACCACCGGGTATCGGTAGCCGCCGCGACCGGTCAGCAGTGGATCGACGCCCACGTGACCGAATTGCTCACCGCCGCGCCGCCCGGCCGCCGGCTTGGTCGAGCCGCGTGACATGACACAGCTGAGCAGTCCGCTGCGAGATCGGCCGAGGCCATCACCGGCAACGTTTTCGCCGAATAGCTGAGGAGGCGACACGATGGTGACGACAATCCCGCTAGTAGCCGCGGCGTTCGTGGCGCTGTGCGGCGTGGTACTCGCCGTGCGATGGGTGCGCAAGATCGACGACGAATTGGACTACCCGGAAGCACACCGCAGCGCAGCGGCTCCGCAGGATAGAGCGCTCCTGCAGATCGGGGCCGGGCTCAGCAACACGAGCAACACCTCACTGACCTGATCGACACCGCCGTCTCGATCGAGAGAACTCGCGGCCGCAGATACCGATGACCGTTCAAGCCGTACTTGCCGCAGCTTCGCGACCGAGCACCACAACGTCGCCTCGGTCACCAAAGTGTTCATGCCCACCCGCGGGTTATGGCGTTGCGTCCTGCGGCTCGAGCGCGCGTGTCACCACGGTCAGGTCCTGCTCACCGAGGCCGAGATCGACGGCCTGCTGCCACTCGTCAGCCAGGCCGGCAAGCGCGGCGAACCGCTCCCCATCAGCGGCCTCCAGGGCCAGATGAACGTCCTTGAGGGCGAGCGACAACGCGAACTGGGCCGAGAAATCGCGCTCGACGATTCGGTGCAGTTTGGCTGCCTGCCAGCTTGACGCCAGCGGCCCGCCACCAAGTGCGTTCTCCACCGTCTCGGTGTCAAGACCCAACCGATGCGCGAGAGCCACCGACGCGGCAACCGCTTCGGAAACGAACGCCAGCCAAGTGTTGTTCACCAGCTTCAGCCGCGAGCCGGCCCCGACCTCGCCGACCCACATCGTGCGCTGACCGAGCGCGTCGAACAGCGCAGCTACGCGCCCGCGGACCCCGTCGGGGCCCGACGCGAAGATCGTGAGCTGACCGTGCTCCGCCGGATCGGTGCTTCCCGACACCGGCGCGTCGAGCACCGTCACGTCCGGACGGTCGGCAGCCACCAGGGCGATGACCCGATCAATTCCCGCGACGCCGATGGTGCTCATCTGGACCCAGACTGCGCCCGGGGCCAGAGCCGCGAGCATGCCCTGATCCCGCGCGATCGAAATGACAGCATCGGTGTCGGTCACCATCGTGACCACGATCGCTGCTCGTCGCGCCGCATCGGCGGCAGTCTCGGCGACGACGGCTCCGCGCTCGGCAAGGTCCCGAGTCGCCTCCAGTCTGCGGTTCCAGACAATCGTCGGGATACCAGCGCGCAAAGCGCTGGCCGCCATCCCATGGCCCATCGCGCCAATGCCGAGCACCGCAACCGGCTCGTGCGGCGATTCCATCCCTGACTCCCTTGCCGTGTAGTGGCGGCGGCTGCATCAGCATCGCACCGATCGGAGGCCATCGGCGCCCCACCTACCTGCATCATGGGCAACGGTGCATCGTGGTCCGCGACCGCAAGAAGCTTCGCGCTGTGTGCGCGCCGCACCACGTGGTCGCGCCACCCGGTGAGCGACGCTCTGGGCGATCAGCGACATCATGGGCCGCCCAGGACAATAGAACCGCACGAGACAGCGCAGACAGGTCTTCATGGATAAAGATCAACATCTGACCGCGACGAAAGCGCTATCTCCCCCGGATTCGCTGGAGCCGACGCCCGGACTCGAACCGGGAACCGCTCGACTACAAGACGGCCTCCCGAGTTAGCCCGAGTTGGCTGCTGCTGGCAGATCCCTAGTGTTCTCTGGCGATTCTCGGTCTCCTGTTCGTACCAGTTAGACCCCGTGGGCAGCCGTTTTGCGGTGTTCAGTTGCCACAGATGTTGCCACGCGAAGATCAAGTAAACGCACCCGCAAAGTCACAACATGAGAGACGCCAGCGCCCCAGCGCGGGCAGTCTGTCAGAACTGCGGGGTGGGTTGCTCGCTCCGCTGTTCGCTTGAGTCTGCCGGCGTCGGGGCCGGCCGTCGACGGATCAAGGCTACTGCGAGCGCGGCTGCGCCTAGTAGGACACCCACGGCGCCGAGCACGATTCCGGTGGTGGCCGCGCCCTTGCTGGCGCCTGACGCGGACGCGGCGGGCGTCGCAGCGACCGACGGTGCTGCCGACCCGCTGGTCGTCCCGCCGCTGCCGGCGGCCGCGCTCAACGACAGCACCGGCGCGGGGTGTTCGGGCTCGGCGCTGCTTCCGGGTGCCGGCGTCTCGATCCACGCGACCTGGGAGCCGTCGCTGTAGGTCTGGACCGCCTTGAATGTCAACGAGTTCACCTTCGGCAATAGGCCGGCGATGATCACGAATAGGTCGAACTGCCCGGGCTTGATCCCCACGGCGGGGCTGCTGGCTTTCCAGTCGATCACCGACACGGCTTGGCTGATGTCCCCATCGTCGGTGTGGATCGGCGTCTTCAGGGTCACGGTGTGCACTATGTCGGTCCAGCCCGGGTGCGGCGCCACCAAGACCGAGGCGATCGGGGTGTCGGTCGGTAACTGCACGGCCAGCCCGGTCGTGCTCGCGGTGTCCTTCTCGGTCGGCACTCGGAACGTGATGACCACGTCGCTGGCACCCGGTGCCGCCTCCTGGGCGCTGACCGTCACGTGTGCCGACGCCGGTCCAGCGAACCACAATCCGGCTCCGACGACGCCCATGACGAGGGCTCCGGCAACTGCACGACGCCTTCCGGCCATTCCTGCTCCTCACAGTCCGCGGCGCCCCTAACGGGGCGTGTTCCGGATAACAGTCGGCCGAGACACCGGATTAGTTCCCGCCCTCGGAAACTCACAGCTGACTCCGATCTGAGGCACGCCATGTCCGGTGCCACCCAGCGCCTCGTGCCCGCACCTAGCTGAACGGCGGCCTGCGCGCGTCACTGCAGTGAGAAGGTCACCGGGGTTGCGTGGTATTCGTCGAAGGCGCTGGTCCGCACGATCAGGTTCAGCGTCCATCGGCCGGCGAGGGGGATGTTCAGGCCGAGGGAGATGAAATGCCCGGCTCCGGCGATGCTCAGACGGACCGGCAGGTCGGTGATGCCGTGCGCAGGCAGAGTCAGGGCGGCGCGGACCTCGGGGACGATCAGCTGCGTGCCGCCGCGGGACAACGTGTAGACGTGCAGGTTGTTCGGTCCGGCGCGGGTGCTGTCCAGCGTGACGTCGACCAACACGTCCGGTCCGGCATGGACCTCCGCGGCCAGCGGGCGGGTTGCGGCCAGCCGGGCGGGTTCGGCGTTGACGAGCAGCGCCGCGACGGCAAGCACGATGCCGGCAACGATCAGTTCGGTGGTGGTCGTGACCCGCAGCCGGGCACGGCGCCTGTCCGGCAGCGAGGTTGCGGCGCCGGGGGCTGCTGCTGTATCCGGCGCGGGCACGGCCGGCAGGCTGGCTGAATCCCCCGCCGACACGGGAAGCAGGCTGCGTCGGCGGAACAGCTGCGGGTCGAGTGTGCCGTGGGTGAGCACCCGGCTGCAGGCGCCGAGCGCGACGATGACGCAGAACAGCCCGATCTTAATGAGAACCAGCCGACCGTAGGCGGTGGTGGCGAGGTTGCCGAGTGAACCGACTTGCCGCCACGCCGCGAAACCGCCGGAGACAGCGATCGCCATGATCGACAGCAGCGCCAGCTGGGAAAACACCAGGACCGTCTGGTGCGGGATCCCGGCGCCAGCGCGGCGACGAACCACCAGACCGGTCACCAGCACCGCTAACCCCCCGACCCAGATGGCGACCCCGGCGAGATGAACGAAATCGAACGGGATGGCCAGCACAACCCACCGTCCGGTGCTCGCGTGGCCGGCCAGCCCGACGGTGAGCAGGATGACCGTCGCTGTGACCACGGCGACCGGCGTCCACCAGCGGGGCAGATCAGATCGCGCCTGGCGCCTGGCGCCGAGCAGCAGACGGAGCAGTGGCCAACCGGCCGCGACCAGCGCGATGAGCCGTATGAGCGCCAGCTGGCCGAACCGGGACTGCAGCACGTCGCCGACAACCGACGGCGACACCGCGTCGCGCAACGGCAAGCCGGCACCGTACGGGCCCTGCAGCAAGATCGCCGCAGCCGTGGCAACAATCGCCACCAGCCACGATCCCCACAGCAGCCGCCGAACACGGGCCTCAGCCGCGCCGGCGCGCCAGCCGAGGGCAAGCAGCAACGTTCCGCCAACCACGACCGCGAGGGCCAGGAACCCGACCGCCCGGTCGACCGCGAACACGACCCCCACTGCCCGACTGCCCTGGCCTCGGGCCAGCAGCGACGCCGCCTCACCGCGAAGCGCCGTCCGGGACCCACCCGCGCCGATCTGGAAGGTAAACGCCCCATGCACCGGGTGTGAATCAGCCGACACCACCCGCCAGGTCACTACATATCCACCCGCCCGCAGGTCCCGCGGCACGTTCTGCGACACCGCCTTGCCATTCCCCGCCGGGTGATACGGACCACCCTTGTCGACCCGCCGACCACGCGCGTCATACACCATCACCGAACCCAGCGAGATCCCGACCGGCTCATCGAAGACCATCGCGACAACCCCGGGTGAGGACCCGAGAACCGCGCCATCCGCCGGCGCCGTGCGCTCCAGAACCGCGTGCGCGTCGGCCGGCCCAGCCAGCCCGGAAAACGCCGCCACCACGAACACCGAGAACACCAGCCATCGCGACCGTCGCACGATAACCATTCCCCTCACCGCGGCCGAATCACCCGTGGCCGACCCTGAAGGTCTGACTAGTCCCGCCGGAAAATGCCAGCATCTTGACGGCTACCCTAAGCGGAGCCACCAACTGGACGGTTGGCGCCACGGTGATCATCCCGGCCGCCACCTGCTCGATGCCGTACGGCTCCGATCCTGCAGGGAAGGGGAATGCGGTGAACGGTCGCGGCCAACGTCCGACCCTTCTGGTTGTCTGCGCCGTGCTGCTGACCGGGTGCGCCTCTGCGACACCGCCCAAAACCCAGAGCAACCCGCCCGGGCCGACCAGCGCCGCGGCCGCAGCCCCGTCCAGTAGCCAAGGCGGGGCAGGCCCGTCCGAGTCGGCCCAGATGATCTGCAGCCTCGAAGTTAAGACACAGGTGGCCGCGGTCCTGCACCTGCCCAACCCACCCCCAACCACGTCGAGCTGGGCCGATCACGTCTACACCTGCAGCTACCACCTGGCGGCAGGACCCCTCACCCTGTCCGTGCAGGAATCAGGCGACCCAGCCTCCGCTCGCACCTACTTCACCACCTCCAGGCAGCGCCTCGCTGCCGATCGACAACTCTCCGGCCTAGGCGAATTCGCCTACGCCGCGCCAGCCGGTTCCGTTGTTGTGTTGAAGGACAACAAGATCCTGCGCATCGACGTCACCAAGCTACCCAGCCACTTCGGCCAGCCACCCGTACTCCGCACCGACCTGGCGTCAGAACTCGCCGCCGCCATCATGGGCTGCTGGACCGGCGCATAGCCCCCAGAACCCCAGTCGAGATATGTCCACGAAGCGGTGAAATTCCAACGCTGCCGCCGCTGTCAGAGTCCGGTTGGGCTTGAGAGGCCGAGGCTGGTGTCGCACTGGCGGGTCCGAGGGAGGTCTTGCGGTTTGAGGTAGCGGGTCGAGGCGGTGACCTGCGGCAGGACGCCGGTGGTGACGTTGGTTGACACGCTCGGTGCCGTACCGGTGATCTGGAAGCGGGTGATCTTGGTGAACTGGCAGTTCGCCGCCACGGATTCCACGCTGAACTCGATAGGTGGGGCGGGTGTCCCGCGGCTGAGGTTGTCGAGCCCGCCGGCGCCGGTCGAACCCTCGACTAGGGTGATCGGCCCGCCGTTCTGGACATCCTTGTCGCTGTTTTGCGCGTGAACGTGCCCGGCGTTGGTCTGCCTGATCTGCCCCGGCAGCTTTTTTCTGATTTCGTCGATCGCCACGGGTTCGTGGCTGGCGAAGATGTCGAAGCGTTCCTGCCGCGGCACACCGGACAACGCGGCGTCGACGGCACGGCCTTCCAGGGCGTTCACGGTCGTGCTGTTGGCGGCCCCGAAATCGCCTCCGCCGCCATAGACTCGCGGATCGGGCATGGCCGCGATGCTCAACCCGTAGGCGAACATCAGTTGCGCACCAACCTGGAAGCCACCCGATCCATCTGCTGTCTTGGTCCCGAGGACCGTCACGCCCGGTACGGAGCGCATAACACCAACGGTGTCTGGTGAATCGTGGTTACCGGCCAGCCAGATCATCGGGGCGATCCTGGTCACGGCGCGAAGCTGGTCCAGGTAGGTGCGCGTCATCTCTGGTCGGGTGCCGAATTCGGCTTCGTCGCCGGTGTTGATGACCAACTTGACGTCGAAGTTCCTCGTATACTGCGCGACCAGCGGATAGGTGCTGGCCAGGTGCATGTCCGAGATGAACATGATGTTGAAGGCAGCGGCGGGCACATCAGCCTGCTCGATGTGCTGCTGTAGGCCGGACTGGATTGCCGCCACTGCGCTGAGCACGTCGACGGCTTTGGCGTTCTGGGTGTAGTAGCTGCGCAGTTGGTTGGGGAATAGCTGAAGGGCCGCCAGGGTGCCGGTCGAACGCGATTGACGAGGCCAGCGCGGTTCGTAGGTGACGGCACCGACGACGGTGATCAGAGCAACAACCGCGCTGGCCGCGGCGAGTTGACGCAGCCGATGCCGCAGCTCGTGTTCACGTCGGGGCATGCCGCGTAGCTGCCGGATCGCCAGATTCACCGCAGCCGCGGCGCCCAGCCCCAACAACGCCCCGATGAGCACCTCGCCGATCAGCCACGCGGTGATCGCGGGCAACTGGTCGACCAAGTCGGCGCGAAGTCTCTCGGCATACTGCTGCGGGTTCGACGATGCGGCGGAGGCTATCCGTACCAGATCCACGTTGACCGGAGTCACATGAACGCCGGCCGGGAGGCCATCGACGTGCGGGAAGACCCAGCTTCCGAAGGTGGTGTCCGCGCTGAGCCCACGACGGGTCAGCAAGGTGCCCTGTACCAGGAAATGCGCTCCACCCGCCACGGCGTGATACGGGAACAGCGTCAACATGGCGGCAGCGCCAGCGAGCGGCAGACCAATCCGCAGCGACCAGCGCACTACGAAGGCGACCACTGCCGCCGCTGCGCTCCGGGGACGCTCGCGAAGCGTCGTGACCATGACACCCAGGCGGGCGCGCAGCGATCCGGCGACGCGCCGTACCAAGGTCATCACGATGAAATCGAGTATCCCTCCCACCGGCCGTCCCCAGCCGTGAGCACCCCGGTGCCAGGGCCCAGGGCTGCGGGCGATCACCTCGCGAGTTAGAAGCGCGTGTGTATCCAACACAACCGAGCCATCCCCACCAGCACCGCCCGATTGCAGCGCCCGGTCTGAGGTCGCGTGAATCGGGCTGCCAAATACCGCACATGTTCGCGTCGGGCTGGACTGCAACCGAGGTCGGCGCGCTGCTTCTCGCCGCCGGTTCTGCCCGGCAGCGAAGCACTCGATGATGTCGCAATCCACCGTGTCGGGTCTGGCATCCTCGGCAGGATTGCCCATAGGCTGCGCGACGGCCGCGTGCCAACCGCTCCGCCTGAAGTCCCAAGACCGCCCCGCGCACCACGTGCCCGCTCTGTTGAGGAGACTCCGTGCCGGAATTCGCGTCTGAAGCGAGCCAGCTGACCGATGGGGACGCACCGCGGGGACTGGCGAGGCGCCGCTTTCTGACTTTTCTGGTCGCGGCGCCCGCGTTGACCGTGGCGGCACGAGTCGGCACGGAGATTCTGGCCCCGGCGAAGGCCGGCGCTGTGGTGCCCAGCCTGCCGCAGCCGGCCGACGTCACGGATTTCGGCGATGTGATGACGGCGCTGACCAAGGCCGACACCGACCTGTTCGTGCTGCAGGTGACCGCGGACAACCGGATCCGCTTCGAGGTGCCCCGGGCCGAGGTCGGCCAAGGCATCACGACCGCGTTGGCGATGATCGTCGCCGACGAGTTGGACGCCCGGCTGGCCGACGTGGATGTGCCGCTGTCTGACGCGCGGCAGGATCTGGGCACGGCCCAGTCGACCGGCGGCTCCTGCTCGGTGCGCAGCCTGTGGGACCCGGTGCGTCAGCTCGCCGCGGCGGCCCGGGCCCGCCTGGTCACTGCGGCCGCACAGCGGTGGAACGTGCCGGCCTCCACACTCACCACCCACGACACGGCGGTGTGGGCGCCGGACGGGCGCACCGCCACCTACGGGTCGCTGACCGGTGCCGCGTCGCAGGTGCTCATCCCCGCAGTGTCGTCGGACCCGAAATCGTCCGCCGCGTACGGCCTGATCGGTCAGCCGACCGGCCGGGTGGACGCGCGGGACATCGTGACCGGACAGGCACGCTACGCCCTTGACGTCGCGGTGACCGGGGCGCTGCCGACCGTGGTGGCCCGGCCGCCCACAATCAACGGCACGGTGCTGAGCTACGACGGGACCACCGCGAGGTCGATGCCCGGTGTGGTGGCGATCACCCAGCTCCCGACCGGGGTCGCGGTCACCGCCCAGACGTTCGATCAGGCGTTGAAGGCCAAGGCCGCGCTGGTGGTCAGCTGGGGTGCGGGCAGCGTCGACGGCGTATCCGACTCCGAGGTGAAGGCCAAGCTCACCTCGGCGGTCGCGCCGTTCGCGGTGCCGCCGCTGCTGGCCCGCTACGTCGAGGGCACATTCGACTTTGCGTTCGTCAACCACGCCCCGATGGAGGTCGGCAGCGCGGTCGCCGACGTGCGCTCCACCTCGGCCGAGATCTGGCTGGCCACCAAGTCGCCGACCGGCGCCCAGTCCGCGGTGGCCGGCGCGGTCGGCCTGCAGCCGGGCCAAGTGACGGTGCACGTGGTCCGCGGCGGTGGCTCGTTCGGCCGGCGGATCTATTCCGACCCGGCCGTCGAGGCCGCTCAGGTGGCCAAGGCGATCGGCCGGCCGGTGAAGCTGATGTGGACCCGCAACGACGACATGCGGCACGGCCGGATGCGCCCGCGCAGCCATCATCAGATCCGGGCCACCTACTCGGGCAGCGACGTGCTCAGCTACGAGCACCGCATGGCCAGCGTCGCGGTCGACTTCACCGGCAGCGGCACCGGCCAGGCGCTGGTCGACGGAGGCTACGGCAGCCCGACGGTCGGGACCGGATACTTCCAGCTCAGCGAGGCCTGCCCGTACAACTTCGGCGTGGTGACCGAGACGCTCGCCGAGGTGCCCTACGACCTGCCCACCGGAACGTGGCGCTCGGTGTACTCCGCGCAGGCGCGCACCGCCGAGGAGATCATGGTCGACGAGTTGGCCCGCAGCATGGGCAAAGACCCGGTGGCGTTCCGGCTGGAGTTCTTCAAGACCGACGCCGAACGGGCGGTGCTGAACAAGGTCGCCTCGGCCGGCAGCTGGGGACGGCCGATGGCACCACGCACCGCGCAGGGCGTCGGTTTCCACGCCGAGTACCGATCGCTGGCCGCGTGCCTGGTCGAGATCGACTGCACCACCTCGACACCGCGGGTGACCAAGGCGGTCGTGGCCCTGGACGTGGGGCTGCCGGTCAACCCGAAAGGACTCCAGGCGCAGGGCATGGGCAACGTGATCGACGGCATCTCCACGATCCTGTCCGCCGGAAACCACCTGGACAACGGCGCCTTCCGCGAGGGCAGCTACCAAGACTTCCTCTACGCACGGCAGGCAAACGCGCCCCTGTCCTGCGATGTGTATGTCATGCCGGCGACCCGCAGCAGCCCGGGTGGTGCCGGTGAGCTGACCGTCCCGGCCGCGGCCGCCGCGGTCGCCAACGCCTACGCCCGGGCCACCGGCCTCAAACCGCGCAGCTTCCCGATCACCTTCTAGGAGCCTGAACCCCGTGCCGACCTACACCTTCAACCTCAACCGGAAACCGGTCAGCGTCGACGCGCCGGCTGACATGCCGCTGCTATGGGTGCTGCGCGACAAGCTCGGGATCACCGGCCCGAAATACGGCTGCGGAGTCGGCGTATGCCGCGCCTGCACCAGCCACATCAACGGGCAGGCGGCGCAAATCTGCACCGTCAACATTTCAGACGTGGCCGGCAAGAACGTCGTCACCATCGAAGGGCTAGCCAACAACGGCACCCTGCACCCCGTCCAGCAGGCCTGGCTGGACGAGGACGTCGCGCAATGCGGATTCTGCCAACCCGGCCAGATCATGCAGGCCGCGGCCATGCTCAAAACCAACAACACCCCCACCGACACCGACATCGACGCGATCATGAACGTCTGCCGCTGCGGCACCTACTGCCGCATCCGCAATGCGATCAAACGCGCCGCCGGCACCAACTGATCGAACAACCGCGAGCAGAGTTCATCACGACTGCCACGTCGCCTGTGACAAGACCCGGTCCGGGAAAGCGACAGGTAGAGCGGAGGGTGACGAGCGGTCGGGCTGTCACCGATCAAGACCCCCGTATTCCCTCTGGCATACGTCGCCCGGGCCGCAGCATATGCATCGGCATCCGGACCGTCATCCCCGCCGGCCGCGCATAGTCCGCGCAGACTCCAGGGCTTCCCCCCGTAGCGTGGAGACATCGCCTTCAAGAAGGGGCGATGGTAGAGACACGTCGGAAGTTCGATGAGGACTTCAAGGTCGGCGCGGTGCGTATTGTGCGCGAGACTGGTAAGCCGATCGCGCAGGTGGCCTGGGAGTTGGGCGTCAACGAGGGCACGTTGGGTAACTGGTGCGCCCAGGACCGGCGGGCTCGCGGTGAGGGCAGCGGCGCGCTGGGTGAGGACGAGCGGGCGGAGTTGGAGCGGCTGCGCAGGGAGAACGCCGAGCTGACGATGCAGCGTGAGAACATCCCCAGCGGACCCAAGACGGCCCGCGCAAGCGGCGGGTCCCGCTTGATCCGTACCTGGTCGATGTGCTGCGTGAGCACCGCAAGACGCAGATTGCTGCCTGGGTGGCCGCAGGGACCGCATGGAGGGACACCGGCCATGTGTTCACGACGTCCTCGGGCTGCCGCTCAAGCCCGATCACATCTCGCATCGGCACGAGCAGCTGTGCGCCGTCGCGGGCCTTGACCGGATCCGGATGCACGACCTCCGGCACACTGCGGCGTCCCTAATGCTCGCTGGCGGCACTCCCGTCCACGTCGTCGCGGCGATCCTCGGCCATGACCCCGCCATCTGCCTCCGGATCCATGCGCACCTCGTGCCCGGGCACACCGACGAAGCTGCAGCGGCGCTCACTCGGTCGATCGTTGAGGCGTGAATGGCGATGTTCCCGGATGTTGCCTTGATCTTGTTCGGGGAGGTGATTACACGCCGAAACCCCCGGAATTGCTGGAGCCGACGCCCGGACTCGAACCGGGAACCGCTCGATTACAAGTCGAGTGCGCTGCCAATTGCGCCACGCCGGCGGAGTCTCGATCGTAGTCGCGCCACGGACCGAGGATGATCGCGCTTGTCCGAGAGCGAGGGAGCGACGTGAGCCGACTGCACAAGCCCAAGGCCGGATGGATGGTCCGCGCTGTCGTCGTCGTGCTGTATCCCTTCAGCACGCTGACGTTCCGGATTCGGTTTCGCCATCTCGACCGCATCCCACCGTCCGGTGGGGTGATTCTGGCCGCGAACCATATCTCGCACGTCGACACGGTCCTCATCGCTCGGGTGGTGTGGCAAGCGGGCCGCATCCCCCGATTCATGGTCAAGAGCACGATCTTCGACAACCCGGTGCTCGGCCAGATCATGCGCCGAAGCAAGCAGATTCCCGTTAGTCGGGGTACGGCCGATGCGGCGAAGTCGTTGGAAGCGGCGCAGGCCGCGCTGGATGCGGGCGAGGCGGTGGTCATCTATCCCGAAGGCACCATCACCAAGGATCCGGCCCAGTGGCCGATGCAAGCCAAGTCCGGGCTCGCCCGGCTGGTGCTCCTGGCGCCGGATGCGCCGGTCATCCCGATCGGGCAGTGGGGCTCCCAACAGGTCAAGGACCAGCGCCGATGGCGCTTGCTGCGGCGCCGGACCGCCGCTGCGTCCGTGGGGCAGCCGGTCGACCTGTCCGAGTTTCGCCAGGCCGAGCCGACCGCCCGGACGGTGGTCGCGGTGACCGACCGGATCATGACCGCGATCCGGGACGAGGTGGCGGTCCTGCGCGGCGAGGATCCGCCCGTCCGCTTCTACCGGCCGCCGCGAGAGCGCCGGAAATCGGTGGAGGCAGCTGATTGACTGCGGGCGTGCCCGAACTGTGCCCTCCGTCCGGCACCGTCCACGCCTCGTTCCTCGCCGCCATGGCCGAGTTCCAGGCCGAGGGGCGGGGATCCGCTGACGACACGACGATGATCGGTAGCGAGATCCGCGAGTATGGCCCCACCTGGGCCGATCCCGTGGAATTCGACCGCTACACGAGCCAGTTGCGGGCGCAGGCCCGCCCCGAGACCCCCCGGCCCGAGGGATACGTGCCGTGCACGACGTTGTGGTGGATCGACGGAGACCAGTATCTGGGCCGCATCGCTATCCGCCACGAACTCACCAAGTTCCTGCTCAACGTCGGCGGCCACATCGGCTACGACGTGCGCCCGACTGCTCGCCGGCGCGGACATGCGACCGCCATGCTGCGGGCCACGCTGCCCGTCGCCCACCGGCTGGGTATCGAGCAGGCGCTAGTCACCTGCGACTGGGACAACGTCGGATCCCGCAAGACGATCGAGGCCAATGGCGGCGTGTACGAAGACCGGCGCGGGCCCAAGCTGCGCTACTGGGTGCCGACGGCTCCTTGACGGGGCGGTACCAGCCAAGGTCCAATATCGGTGCCCAGACCGCTACGCCGGTCGACCGGCGCCGCCTGCTCTCGGTGGGGCGGACCCACGCTGATCGATCGGAAAACCGTGAGGTGCACCGACCGGCGTCTAGCCAGCGCCCAAGGCTCACCCGCAACCGGTGCGGTCAAACACACCGAAGGGAGAATCCCATGGCTTCCGTCAAGTACGACGAAGCAACCAGGATCTATCCGGGGGCTACAGTGCCCTCGGTCAACAAGCTCGACCTGGACATCCCCGACGGGGAGTTCTGCGTCTTGGTCGGCCCGTCCGGATCCGGCAAGTCGACGGCGTTGCGCATGTTGGCCGGACTGGAAGATGTCGATCTCGGCGCCATCTACATCGGCGAACGGGACGTCTCGCACCTGCCTCCGAAAGAGCGCGACATCGCGATGGTGTTCCAGAACTACGCGCTGTACCCGCACATGTCAGTCGCCGAGAACATGGGCTTCGCGCTGAAGCTCAAGGGCGTCAACAAGGCCGACCGCGACGCCAAGGTGCGTGAGGCGGCCAGGCTGCTCGACCTCGAGCCGTACCTCGAGCGCAAGCCGAAGGCGCTCTCCGGTGGCCAGCGGCAGCGCGTGGCCATGGGTCGGGCGATCGTGCGCGAGCCCAGCGTGTTCCTGATGGACGAGCCGCTGTCCAACCTGGACGCCAAGCTGCGGGTCGAGACCCGCGCGAACATCGCCGCCCTGCAGGCCCGGCTCGGCACGACGACCCTGTACGTGACGCACGACCAGGTCGAGGCCATGACGATGGGCCACCGGGTCGCCATTCTCAAGGAAGGCGGCTTCCTGCAGCAGGTCGACACGCCGCGCAACCTCTATGACGCGCCGACCAATGCCTTCGTCGCCGGTTTTATCGGTTCGCCGGCAATGAACCTCCGTCCCGCCGAACTGGTGCCTGGTGGGGCAAAGCTCGGCAACATCGTCCTCCGGCTGCGCCCCGAGGCCGAGGCCGCCGTCAAGAAAGCCGGCCTGTCCAAGGTGACACTCGGCGTGCGTCCCGAGTCCTTCCACGTGGGCGCCGACCCGAACTCGGGCCTGGAGATCAAGGTCAACCTGGTCGAGGAGCTGGGCGCCGACGCCTTCGTGTACGGCGAGTTGACCGGCGATCCGGAGGTCTACGAGAAGCAGTACATCGTGCGGTTCGACGGCCGGGTACCACCGAGGATCGGCGACATCATCCACGTCGAGGTCCGTGAGGGCGAGGAGCACGTGTTCAACCCGGAGACCGGCGAGCGCCTGGGCGGATCATCAGGCTGAGCCGCTAGGACCGACGGGTGCCTGCCAGGGGCGGGCACCCGTCGACGTTTCTGCGGCCCGGGTCAGCCGGCGCGGCGGCGCCGGGCGATCTCGGCCAAGACGACCCCGGCGGCCACCGACGCGTTCAGCGACTCGGCCGGCCCGGCCATTGGCACCGCCACGGTGAGGTCGCACGTCTCGCCGACGAGCCGAGACAGGCCGCTCCCCTCGGATCCGACGACGACCACCAGCGGATCGTCGGCCATCTCGAGATCATCGAGACTGGTCGTTCCGCGGGCGTCGAGACCGATGACGAACAGTCCGGCCTCCTTCGCGTCGCGCAGTGCTCGCACCAGGTTGGTGACCTGCGCGACGGGGAGCCGAGCCGCCGTTCCGGCCGACGTGCGCCACGCCGCGGCCGTGACACCTGCCGCTCGGCGGGCCGGTACGACCATGCCGTGCGCGCCGAACGCGACCGCCGAACGAATCACCGCACCGAGATTGCGTGGATCAGTGACGCCATCCACCGCGACGAGGAGCGTGGCCGCCGTGGCCTCGTCGGCGAGGGCCAGCAGATCCGGCAGATCCAGGTACTGGAACGGCGGCACCTGGGCGGCAATGCCTTGGTGCGGTAGGCCGCCGGTCATGCGGTCCAGCTCGGCCCGGCCGACTTCCACCAGCGAGATCCCCCGGTTCGCGGTCAGCCGTACCGATTCCGTGACCCGCTCGTCGGCGTCGATCCCAACGGCTACGTAGACGACGGTGACGGGCACCTTCGCCCGCAGGGCCTCCACAACCGCGTTGCGGCCGACCACCAACTCCGGCCGTGTCGGCTCGACGGGATCGAGCGCCACTGCCGCGGGGGCCCTGGTCCCGACGGGCGGAGTCGCCGGTCCGTCGGGCGGCCGGATGCCCGGTGCGGTCCTCTGCGGGCGGGGTCGGCCCTCGCCCGCGTAGCGCGCGCCGGGACTGGCCGCCGGACCCGACCGTCGCACCCTTCTTCGACTTGCGTACCGCACCCTGCCGGCGCGAGTTGCCGGCCACGTCAGCGACCCTTCAGGGTCCAGCGCGGCCCGGACGGGGTGTCCTCGACGACGACACCGGCGGCGGCGAGCTGATCCCGGATGCCATCCGCGGCGGCGTAGTCCCGCCGGGATCGCGCATCCTCCCGGGCCTGCAGAGCGAGCCGAACCAGGCTGTCGACGGTGGCGAGCAGGTCGGTCGATTCCGGACGCTGCCAGTCGAGCGGATTGATGCCGAGCACGGCCGTCATCGCGAGGACCGCGCCGAGCCGGTCGGCAACAGCGGTCAGCTCACCCGAGGCCAGCGCGACATTGCCGTCCCGCACGGCGGTATGGATCAACGCGAGGGCGTGCGGCACGCCGAGGTCGTCGTCCATGGCGGCGACGAACTCCGCCGGCAACGGCCGCGGTTGCGGGTCGGCGCCCACCTGTTCGACGGCTCGCTCGACGAAGTTCTCGATGCGCGAGTACGCGGCCGCCGCCTCGTCCATGGCTTCGGGCGAGTATTCGATCCGCGACCGGTAATGGGCCGCGCCCAGGTAGTACCGCACCTCCGCCGGCCGCCACTGGGTGACGATCTCACTGACCAGCAGGGTATTTCCGATTGACTTCGACATCTTCTCGCCGCCCAGGGTGAGCATCGCGTTGTGCATCCAGTAGCGCGCGAACCCATCCCCGGCAGCGTGCGACTGCGCCTGCTCGTTCTCGTGGTGCGGGAAGATCAGATCCAAGCCGCCGCCGTGAATGTCGAACGTCGAGCCGAGGTACTTGGTGGCCATCGCCGAGCACTCCAGGTGCCAGCCGGGGCGCCCCTCGCCCCACGGCGTGGACCAGGCCGGCTCGCCCGGTTTGGCCGACTTCCACAAGGCGAAGTCGCGCGCGTCGCGCTTACGCTCGTCGCCGATGCTGTCTCCGGACGCCTGCATCTCGTCGATCTTCTGGCCCGACAGCTCGCCGTAGGCCGGCCAGGACGTGACATCGAAGTAGACGTCCCCGTCCGCGGCGTAGGCGTGGCCGACGTCGATCAACCGGTGCATCAGCGTGATCATCTCGGGCACGTGGCCGGTCGCGCGCGGCTCGTAGGTCGCCGGGAGGCAACCCAGGGAGGCGTAGGCCTCCATCACGGACCGCTCGAACTCGTAGGCCCACTCCCACGACGGCCGACCGGCGTCCGCGGATCGGGCCAGGATCTTGTCGTCGATGTCCGTGACGTTGCGAATGTAGGTGACCTGGTAGCCGGAGGCGAGCAGCCAGCGGCGCAGGATGTCGTAGTTGACGGCCGAGCGCACGTGGCCGATGTGCGGCGCCGCCTGCACGGTGAGCCCGCACACGTAGATCGACACGTGCCCCGGGACGAGCGGAACGAACGGCCGAACCGACCGAGTCGCGGAGTCGTACACGTGCAGCGTCACCGCGCCATCGTAATGAGATCGGTCTGACGACGACGCCGAGCTTCCCGGATAGCGTCGCAGGCATGCATGGACTACAGCCCGAAACGGTCGCCGTCGCGAGTGGCCGGCCGGCCCGGACGGCCGACGCGCCCCTCAACCCGCCCATCGTGCTGTCGGCCCCGTTCCATCACGGGGAGGAGAACCGCTACCTGCGGTCCGAGTCGAGCGAGACGATCCGCTCGTTCGAGGCGGCGGTCGGCGCGCTCGAAGGCGGCGAAGCGATCGCGTTCGGCTCCGGCATGGCTGCGACCGCCGCCGTCATCGAGGGCCAGCCGACGGGAAGCGTCGCTGTCGCTCCCGTGGCGGCATACGGCGGAACGTCGCTGCTGTTCGCCGAGCAGGTGCGACTGGGCCGGATGACCGTCCGTGAGGTCGACATCACCGACACGGCGGCGACGGTGGCCGCGCTGGACCGGCGCCGACCTGATCTGGGTCGAATCCCCGACCAACCCGCTGCTCGGCATCGCTGACCTGCCCGTCATCGTCGAAGCCGCCCGCCCGGCCGGCGCCACCGTCTACGTCGACTCGACGTTCAATACCCCGCTGGTCATGCGGCCGCTCGACCTCGGTGCCGACGTCGTCATGCACGCGGCCACCAAGGCGCTGGCCGGGCATTCCGATCTGTTGATGGGCGTGCTGGTCACCCGCTCGCCGGAACGGGCCGAGGCCCTACGCACGCGCCGCACCCGCACTGGAGCCATGCCCGGCGCCCTGGAGTGCTTTCTCGCGCTGCGGGGGTTGCGCACCCTGGCGGTGCGGATGGAGCGGGCGCAGGCCAACGCGCTGGAGCTCGCGGCCCGGCTCAGCGAGCATCCGCGGGTCTCCCGAGTCCGTTACCCGGGGCTGCCGTCCGACCCGTTTCACGAGCGGGCGACGCGGCTGCATCGCGGGTACGGGACGGTCATCTCGTTCGACGTCGACGGGTCGGCCGAGGACGCCGAGGCGGTGTGCGAACGAGTGGCGCTGATCACGCACGCCACCAGCCTGGGCGGCGTGGAGTCGCTCATCGAGCGTCGGGCCCGCTACGAGACGGATGCGACGCGGGGCACACCGCCGTCGCTGCTGCGGCTGTCCGTCGGCATCGAGCACGTGGACGACCTCTGGGCCGATCTGAGCCAGGCGCTCGCCGGGGCCTAGCTAGGCCCTCCGGCACTCCCCGATGATCTTGGACTTAATGCCGAATAGGGCCGTTAAGTCCAAGATCACGACCGTTGAGCAGCGACGCTAGCAGGGCTGGAAAGCGCTCGCGAGCGCTCCTGACTCGGCTAGTCGCGGCTGATCAGGGCGGTCGCGATCGCGGCCCGACCCTCCCCCCGGCCGGTGAGACCCAACCCGTCCGTGGTCGTTGCCGCGAGCCCGACCGGAGCTCCGCCGATCGCAGCCGATAGCACGCCTTCCGCCTCCGCGCGGCGCGGCGCCAGGCGGGGCGTGTTGCCGATCAGCTGCACGGCGACATTGCCCACGACCCAACCGTCCGCGCTCACCCGACGCATGACCTGCGCGAGCAGGTCCGCGCCGCACGCTCCGGACCACTGCGGATCGGACACTCCGAACTGCGCGCCGAGATCGCCCAGTCCCGCGGCCGACAGCAGGGCGTCGCAGGCCGCATGGGCGACGACGTCACCGTCCGAGTGACCGGCGCAACCGTCCTCACCGGGCCAGATCAGACCGGCCAGATGGCACGGGCGACCGGGCTCGATCGGGTGGACATCGAGGCCGATCCCGGTCCGGATCACCGGGCCGCCACCGCCTCGGCCAGCGCCAGATCCCACGGGCGAGTGATCTTGAACGCCTCGTCGGCGCCGTCGACCACGACGACGCGGCCGCCCCGCGCCTCGACCAGCGCGGCGTCGTCGGTGAGGCTGCGCCCGGCGCCAGCCGCGTGCGCAGCTTCGAGCACCGCCCGGCGAAACCCCTGGGGCGTCTGCACGGCCCGCAGCCCCGACCGATCCAGCGTCGCGACGACAGCACCCTCCTCATCCACTTCTTTGATGGTGTCCGTGACCGGCCGGGCGGGCACGACCGCGTCGGCGCCGTCAGCGAGCCTCGCGAGCACCCGCTCGACTACGTCGACCGGGACGAACGGCCGAGCCACGTCATGGACCAGCACGGTGTCGACGTCATCGGCCACGGCCGCCAGGCCGAAGGAGACCGACGCTTGCCGGGTCGGGCCGCCCGGCACGGTGGTCACCTCGTCACCGAGGAGCGCCGCGGCATGAGCCAGATGGGCTCCAGGCGCGACGACGACCACGTCGCGAACGGCGGAGCAGGCCCGAAACGGCGTCAGCGCATGTTCGAGAAGCGTGCGCCCGCGCACGACCGTAAACGCTTTTGGTGTCGCACCGCCGAGCCGGATGCCCTCACCCGCGGCAACAAGAATGGCGGCGACGGTCGGGTGACCGGGCGCCGCCATCTGTCTGGACGAGCCGTGCGCTATGCGACCGCTTCGGCCAGCACCTCGTCCAGCACGATCTCGGCCTTGTCCTCGTTGGTGCCTTCGGCGAGCGCCAGTTCGCTGACAAGAATCTGGCGAGCCTTGGCCAGCATGCGCTTCTCACCGGCCGACAAGCCGCGGTCGCGGTCCCGACGCCACAGGTCCCGGACGACCTCGGCGACCTTGTTGACGTCGCCGGAGGCGAGCTTCTCGCCGTTGGCCTTGTAGCGCCGCGACCAGTTCGTCGGCTCCTCGGTGTGCGGCGCGCGAAGCACCTCGAACACGCGGTCCAGGCCCTCCTGGCCGACGACGTCGCGGACGCCGACGATCTCGGCGTTGTCCGCCGGTACCAAAACGGTGAGATCGCCTTGCGCGACCTTCAAAACCAGATATGTCTTCTGCTCGCCCTTGATCGTGCGCTTCTCGATTGCTTCGATCTTGGCCGCCCCGTGATGGGGGTAAACCACGGTCTCGCCGACCTGAAACGTCATGTGTGCGGGCCCCTTTCCACTTCTTCCAGGATAACACGACCTAGATCACCCAGGATCAGGAATGTGGCTTATGCGCGGACGATCAAGCCCCTTCGACCGGTCGGCGCACACCGTCCGACATCCGCTGCGAAGGACCGCAGCGCGCTCGGCGTGGCCGGCTTCTGCGGGCCGGTCGTCGATCGCTACGCTGAGCTTCGGTCGCCGTTCGCGCGGCGAGTCTTCGGCCCGACACGCGCGAACCGCAACCGCCCGAGAGTCACCGCGAACCGACCGCGAGGAGTCGAGGACGTGAGTGCAGAGCCGGTTAGGACGCGCGGCCTGCGGGGCCTGCTCGTCGCGGGTGGGATCGCGGTGCTGCTAGCCGGCTGCGCGGCCGGTCAGGTAACGAGCACAGCCGAGATCGTGCCGGTCGTCGACGGGGCGCTGGCCCAAGTCGGCACCATGGCCTTGCGGGCGGTCGCGGTGTCAGCGCCGTCGGACCGCAGCTGGGCCGAAGGCGGCTCCGCCCCGATGCAGATGTATCTGGTCAACAACGCGGCGACGCCCGACCAGCTCGTCAGCGTCACGAGTGATCGATCGGCCTCGGTGGATCTGTTCCCCCAAGGTGGCGTGTCGTCGTCCGGCATCGTCGCAAGCCTCCAGCTCGCAGCAGCAGTCAACGTCCATCACCGTGCCGGGCAGCCAGTCGGTGAGCATCGGGTTCGATCCGGGCAATCCACAAGTGGTGCTCACCGGGCTGACCCAGAATCTGTTCCCGGCGCAAACGATCTCGGTCACGTTCCAGTTCGCCAAGGCCGGATCGGTGACGGCCAAGGTGCCCGTCCATCTGACCAGCCCGCCGTCGGCAACGCCGACGCTCAACGTCTCGCCGACCGAAGGCGGCTAGCGGCGCCGATCCGGCGAAACTGTCGGAGCCCCGATCTACCGTCCCTCGCGTGACCAGAGCCACGACCCGCGCTCCCGCGCCGACCTTCCGCTGCGTCGAGTGCGGCGCGACGGCAATCCGATGGGTGGGCCGCTGCGCGGAGTGCCAGGCGTGGGGAACGCTGATCGAGGGTGGCGCCGGGCCGGCGGTCCGATCGGTGCGGCCGGGACCGGTGAGCGCTCCGGCCCGGCCGATCGGTGACCATGATCCGGAGCGAGCGCGGGCGCAGCCGACCGGCATCGGTGAGCTCGACCGGGTGCTGGGCGGCGGCCTGGTCCCCGGATCGGTTGTCCTCCTGGCCGGCGAGCCGGGTGTCGGCAAGTCGACCCTGCTGCTCGACGTGGCCCGGCGGTACGCCGCTCGAGGCGGCCGGCCGGCGCTGATCGTGACCGGGGAGGAATCGCCCGCTCAGGTCCGGCTGCGCGGGGAACGCACCGGCGCGCTCCATCCGGCCCTGTTCGTCGCCGCCGAGAACGACCTGAGCGCGCTGCTGACCCACGTCGACCGGGTTGCGCCGGGGCTGCTCGTCGTCGATTCCGTGCAGACCATCGCGAGCCAGGGAGTCGACAGCTCGGCCGGCGCGGTCACGCAGATCCGCGCCGTCACGTCGGCGGTGATCGCCGTCGCCAAGGAACGGGAGATCGCGACCGTCCTCGTCGGGCACGTCACCAAGGACGGTGCCATTGCCGGGCCTCGGGTGCTCGAGCATCTGGTCGATGTCGTGCTGCACTTCGACGGCGAGCGACATTCGACGCTGCGCCTCATTCGCGCGGCCAAGAATCGCTACGGCGCTGCGGACGAAGTCGGCTGTTTCGAGATGCGCGAGGGCGGCATCGCCGGGTTGGCGGACCCGTCCGGGTTGTTCCTGTCCGACCGGGTTGCCGCCGTACCGGGCACGTGCGTCACGGTCACGGTGGAGGGACGCCGGCCGATGGTCACCGAGATCCAGGCGCTCGCTACCCCCGGCATCGGTGGCGGCTCGCTGCGGCGCGCGGTGTCGGGCCTGGACGCCGGCCGGGTCGCCATGCTGCTCGCCGTGCTGACCCGCCACGCCCGGCTGTCTATGGCGGAGTACGAGATCTACGCGGCCACGGTCGGCGGCATTGCCGCGACCGAGCCCGCCGCCGATCTCGCGATCGCGCTGGCGCTCGCGTCGGCGGCCCGCGGTACGGCGCTGCCGCCGACGGTCTGCGCGATCGGCGAGGTCTCGCTGTCTGGCGACGTGCGGCTGGTGCCGGGGCTGGACCGGCGTCTCGCCGAGGCCGCGCGGCTGGGTATGACGACAGCACTCGTTCCCGGCGGGTACCGCGACCCACCACCCGCGGGCATCGTCACCCGCCCAGTGGCGACAATCGGCGCGGCTCTCTCGGCCGCCGGTGCCGTCGCCGCAACGGCCAGCTCGGCGGTCGGTGAGTGACGCCCGACCGCCGGTGACCGTTCCGCCCGAGGTCGGCTACGCATGGTGACCGCGGTGTTGCCCCTAGACTGTCCGGGTAGCGACGTCGCGGAGGTGACCGTGCCGACCACTGAACGCGAAGTGGCGCTGCGGGCTGTCCTGGCCACGGTCGCACCGGGGACCTGGCTGCGGGACGGCCTGGAGCGCATCCTGCGCGGCAACACCGGCGCGCTGATCGTCCTCGGGTGGGACCCCACGGTCGAGGCCCTGTGTACTGGCGGCTTCCCACTCTCGGTCGAGTCGTCGGCTACCCGGCTGCGCGAGCTGGCCAAGATGGACGGCGCAGTCGTGCTCTCTTCGGACGGCACCCGGATTCTTCGGTCCGCCACGCATCTGATGCCCGACCCGGCCGTGCCGACCGAGGAATCCGGAACTCGGCACCGGACGGCCCAGCGCGTCGCGGTCCAGACCGGCTACCCGGTCATCTCGGTGTCCCAGTCCATGCGCATCATCAGCCTCTACCTGGGCACGCGGCGGTACGTCCTGGAGAGTTCAAGCGAGTTGCTGTCCCGGGCCAACCAGGCCATCGCCACCCTCGAGCGGTACAAGGCCCGGTTGGACGAGGTGTCCAACACCCTGTCGGCCCTGGAAATCGAGGATCTGGTCACCGTCCGGGACGCCACGATCGTGCTCCAGCGGCTGGAGATGGTGCGCCGTATCGCCGACGAGATCGTCGGCTACGTGGTCGAACTCGGAACCGACGGTCGGTTGCTCGCTCTGCAGCTCGACGAGCTCCTGGCCGGCGTCGACGCCGATCGACAGCTGATCGCCCGGGATTACCCGCCGATGGGACGCCGCGAGCGTAGCTCCGAGCTGGTCATGGTCGAGCTGGCGGAGCTCTCGGCGACGGACCTGCTCGACCTCACCGCGGTGACTCGGACGCTCGGCTTCGGCGGCACGCCGGAGTCGCTGGACGCGGCGACGAGTCCCCGCGGCTACCGGCTGCTGTCCCGCGTTCCCAGGCTGCCCGAGCCGCTGCTGGACCAGATCGTCGAGCACTTCGGGGGCCTGCAGAAGCTGCTGGCGGCGAGCGTCGAGGAGCTCGAGGCGGTCGACGGTCTGGGCGAGGCGCGGGCGAGATCGGTACGCGAAGCCATCTCCCGGCTCGCGGACGCCTCGATCATCGATCGCTACCCGTGATCAGCGACCCGGTCAGGTCAGGCTGAACGTCGCGGGCGCACCTTCGACGCCGGACAACTTGGCGTGCAGCGTGTAGGTCCCGGCGCCGACCAGCTGGCGGGTGCCGGCGCAATGGGGCTGCGAGGACAGCCCGGTCCAGGTGATGGATCGCCGGACCGCCTGACGCGGATTCAGCGTCATCAGCTGCGTGCCCGGCGCGATCTGGCAGTCGTGGCTGCCCCAGACCCGTGATTCACCGTTGTAGACCAGCAGTTCGATCTGGGTGTCGGACAGGTCGGCGACGCACGACTTGCTGCCCGTGTTCGTGACCTGGAGCGCCAGCCCCGGCTGGCTGCCGAGCTTGAAGCTGGGCGCGGCGGTCGCTGCCGCCAGCTTGAGCGTGCCGCCGGGGCAGCCGGTCGATCCCGACGTGGTGCTCGGGCGCGGTGTCGCCGGCGCGCTGGTCCGCGCCGGATCGTTGGCCGCGCTCGTCGAGGGCGTACCGGCGGGCGGCAGGGCCGACGCCCCGGGGCGGCTGGATCCGCGGGCAAGGAAGACGTAGATCGAGATCACCACGAGAACGACGGCGATCATGAGGACGACCCGGCGCCGCCAGTACACGGCGGGTGGCTTGCTGCCGACCGGATGCATCATGGTGTCCAGACGGTAACTCAGCGGCGTAGCGCAGCGGTGGAACCGCGCGGTGTGTGATCCATAATCGCGGGCCTCTGGCAGGCTAAGAGACCTATGGATCTGGCGACCCCGGTACTCGACTGGTACCGCCGGTCGGCGCGTGATCTTCCGTGGCGCGCGGCCGAGGCCACGCCGTGGGCCGTTCTGGTCAGCGAGCTCATGTTGCAGCAGACACCGGTGGCCCGCGTCGAGCCGGCCTACCGGGCCTGGCTGGCCCGCTGGCCGACGCCGGCGGATCTGGCCGCCGCCGCGCCCGGCGACGCGGTGCGGATGTGGGGAAAGCTCGGCTACCCGAGGCGGGCCCTCCGGCTAAGGGAATGCGCTGTCGTGCTGACCGAGCGGTTCGGCGGCGACGTTCCGGCCGATGTCACCGCGCTACTCACCCTGCCCGGCGTCGGCGCCTACACCGCCCGCGCGGTCGCCGCCTTCGCCTACCGGCAGCGCCACGCGGTGGTCGACACCAACGTCCGCCGGGTGATGGCCCGTGCCGTCCGCGGTCGGGCCCAGCCGGCCCCGCCGGCGCCCGCTCGCGACCACGCCGAGGTCGAGGCGCTGCTGCCGGCCGAAGCTGCCACAGCGGCGCGGCTCAGCGTGGCGCTCATGGAGCTGGGCGCGCTGGTCTGCACGGCCCGGAACCCGCAGTGCGGGGCATGCCCGCTCGCCGAGTGCTGCGCCTGGCGCGCGGCCGGTGCACCGCCACCGACTGGTCCGGCCCCGACAGCGCAGCGCTTCGCCGGGACCGACCGCCAGGTCCGCGGGCTGCTGCTCGACGTGCTTCGCGGCACTGACGATCCTGTCGACCGGGCAGCGCTAGATGTCGTTTGGCCTGATCCGGTGCAGCGGGAGCGCGCACTCGACACACTCATCGTCGACGGCCTGATCGATGCCCAGCCGGACGGGCGGTACGCCCTGCCCAGCTAGCCGGCTGAGAACATGACCGGATGGAACTGTCGCCCACGTACCCGGTGCGGTCCGCTCGACTGAGCCTTCGTCCGTTGTCAGTGTCGGATACCGAGGCGATGCTGGCGTACCGGAGTCGACCGGACGTCTGTCGTTACGTGCCCTTCGACCCCATGGACGCGGCGACCATCGCCGAGCGGTTGGCGACGGTCTGGGTCCGGACATCGTTGGACGACGCCGGGCAAAACCTGACCTTGGGCGTGGAAATCACGGCAACCGGCGATCTGGTCGGCGACGTCGTGCTGTTCTGGCACAGCCGGGAACATCGCGGCGGCGAGGTCGGATACGTGCTCAATCCGGCGTTCGGCGGCCACGGGTACGCGACCGAGGCGGTGCAAACGTTGCTCGGTCTGGCGTTCGACGGGCTAGGACTGCACCGGGTCATCGCCCGGATCGACGCCCGGAACGACGCGTCTGCCCGGTTAGCCGAGCGACTGGGCATGCGCCGAGAGGCCCACCTGCGGAGCAACGAATGGTTCAAGAGCGAGTGGACCGATGAGCTGGACTTCGCACTGCTCGAGGACGAGTGGGCCGCGAGGTCACCGGCACACAGTTGGCCCCGGACCCGGTCCGAGGCCAACTGACTTGCCGTCTACTGGGTGGCCGCTCCGCTGTCGCCGACGGGCGCAAGATCGGGCACTGGCGCCGACTTGCTCTCGCCCCGGAAGGTGAACGCCGGCTTCCCGTCCTCGCCAGGCGCGACGTCCACGACGACGATCTGCCCGGCCGCCAGCTCACCGAAGAGGATCTTCTCGGACAGGGCGTCTTCGATCTCGCGCTGGATGGTCCGCCGCAACGGCCGCGCCCCCAGCGCCTTGTCGTAGCCCTTGTCGGCGAGCAGCGACTTCGCGGCAGGGGTCAGCTCCAGCCCCATGTCCTTGCTGCGTAGCTGCACGTCGAGGCGCGCGGTCATCAGGTCGACGATCTGCACGATCTCCTCCGGCGACAACGGATGGAAAACGATGGTGTCGTCGATCCGGTTGAGGAACTCAGGCCGGAAATGCTGCTTGAGCTCGTCGGTCACCTTCTGCTTCATCCGCTCGTAGTCGCCGGCGGCGTCATTGGCCGCGGCGAACCCGAGCTTCGCGATCGCCTTCGACGCATCGCGCGTGCCGAGGTTCGTGGTCAGGATCAGCACGGTGTTCTTGAAGTCCACGACGCGACCCTGGCCGTCGGTGAGCCGGCCGTCCTCCAGCACCTGCAACAGCGTGTTGAACACGTCCGGGTGGGCCTTCTCGACCTCGTCGAACAGCACGACGCTGAACGGCTTGCGCCGCACCTTCTCGGTCAGCTGGCCGCCCTCGTCGTAGCCCACATAGCCCGGAGGCGCACCGACGAGCCGCGACACGGTGTAGCGGTCGTGGAACTCGGACATGTCCAGCTGGATCAGTGCATCCGCGTCGCCGAACAGGAACTCGGCGAGGGCCTTCGACAGCTCGGTCTTCCCGACGCCCGAGGGTCCGGCGAAGATGAACGATCCGCCCGGACGCTTGGGATCCTTCAGGCCGGCCCGGGTTCGACGGATCGCCTGCGAGACCGCCTGCACGGCCGGCTGCTGCCCGATGACGCGCTTGTGCAGCTCATCCTCCATGCGCAGCAGGCGGGCCGTCTCCTCCTCGGTGAGCTTGAACACCGGGATGCCCGTCCAGGTCGCGAGGACCTCGGCGATCTGCTCGTCGTCGACCTCGGCCACGACGTCCAGGTCGCCCGCCTTCCACTCGTGCTCGCGCTGGGCCTTCTCAGCGAGCAGCGTCTTCTCGCGATCCCGGAGGGACGCCGCCTTCTCGAAGTCCTGCGCGTCGATCGAGGACTCCTTCTCCCGGCGCACTTCGGCGATGCGCTCGTCGAACTCGCGAAGGTCGGGCGGTGCAGTCATCCGGCGAATGCGCATGCGCGATCCGGCCTCGTCGATGAGGTCGATCGCCTTGTCCGGCAGGAACCGGTCGGAGATGTAACGGTCGGCCAGGCCGGCCGCCGCCACGAGCGCCGCATCGGTGATCGACACGCGGTGATGCGCCTCGTATCGGTCCCGCAAGCCCTTGAGAATCTCGATGGTGTGGGCAACGGTCGGCTCGCCCACCTGCACCGGCTGGAACCGCCGCTCGAGCGCGGCGTCCTTCTCCAAGTACTTGCGGTACTCGTCGAGGGTCGTCGCGCCGATCGTCTGCAGTTCGCCTCGCGCGAGCATGGGCTTGAGGATCGACGCCGCGTCGATCGCGCCTTCGGCGGCGCCGGCACCGACGAGAGTGTGGATCTCGTCGATGAACATGATGATGTCGCCGCGGGTGCGAATCTCCTTCAGCACCTTCTTCAACCGCTCTTCGAAGTCACCGCGGTAACGGCTACCGGCAACCAGTGATCCGAGATCGAGCGTGTACAGGTGCTTGTCCTTGAGAGTCTCGGGCACCTCACCCTTGACGATCGCTTGCGCCAGCCCTTCGACAACGGCTGTCTTGCCGACGCCGGGCTCACCGATCAGGACCGGGTTGTTCTTGGTGCGGCGAGAGAGCACCTGCATGAGGCGCTCGATCTCTTTCTCCCGGCCGATGACCGGATCCAGCTTGCCCTCCCGGGCCGCCTGGGTCAGGTTGCGCCCGAACTGGTCGAGCACCAGCGACGTCGACGGTGTCGCCTCGGCCGCGGTGCCGGCCGGCTCCTTGCTCTGGTACCCGTTGAGCAGCTGGATGACCTGCTGGCGCACCTTGTTCAGGTCCGCGCCCAGCTTGACGAGCACCTGCGCGGCCACGCCCTCACCCTCACGGATGAGGCCGAGCAGGATGTGCTCCGTGCCGATGTAGTTGTGGCCTAGTTGCAGCGCCTCGCGCAGCGACAGCTCGAGAACCTTCTTGGCCCGCGGCGTGAACGGGATGTGTCCGCTTGGCGCCTGCTGGCCCTGACCGATGATCTCCTCGACCTGCTGACGTACTGCGTCCAGCGAGATACCGAGCGACTCCAACGCCTTCGCGGCGACACCCTCGCCCTCGTGAATCAGGCCGAGCAGGATGTGCTCCGTCCCGATGTAGTTGTGGTTGAGCATCCGGGCCTCTTCCTGGGCCAGGACGACAACCCGACGTGCGCGGTCGGTGAACCTCTCGAACATGTTCCACTCCTTCCCGCGCCGTGGTGACGGTGCCACCATCGACTGTAGCGCCGGCGTATAACGAGCCCGGTCACATAGGGCACGACCGGGCGTCAGCTATATCAACGTTCCAACACGGGCGGCGATGCCGCGACATCGTCCGCTCGCAGCGAACGCGGTTGCTCCGGCGCCCCGAAGACGGACGCCCGTATTGTTCAGTATCTCCGGATTGCGAGCAGCGCGCGCTTACCCTCGCGGCCCATCGTGCGCGCAGAACCACCCCCAGGGCAGCCGGGGGTGGTCCAGAGGCTGATGCGGCGGCCGAGCGCCGCGTGTTGCTAGCCCGCGCTGTTGTACGCGTCGAGGACGGCAGCCGGAACCCGGCCACGATCGCTAACGGTGTACCCATTCGATCGCGCCCATTCGCGGATCGCCTGAGTCTGTTCCCGACCGGCCCGGGCCGTCGATCGGGCCGCCCGCGGTGCGGATCGTCCGGTGCGGCTAGCACGCCGGGCATTGCCGACATACACCGATAGCGCCTCGCGCAGTTTCTTTGCATTCGACTTCGAGAGGTCTATCTCGTAGACGGCGCCATCCAGCCCGAAGCTCACAGTCTCGGCGGCGGTGCTCTGATCGATGTCGTCTACAAGCGTGACCTGTACCTTCTTGGCCATGCGCAGACCGCTCCTTCGTTGGAGTAATTCGGATTTCTAAATATTAGCGCGTCGCCGGAGGTACTGGTGACATTCGGGTCCTTGCTGGCACGGTGACGCCAGGATTCACAGCGGCTTCAGGAGCGGAAACAGAATCGTCTCCCTAATACCGCGTCCAGTGAGCAACATCACCAGGCGGTCGACACCCAATCCCATTCCTCCGGCGGGTGGCATTCCGTACTCGAGTGCTTGCAGAAAGTCCTCATCCAACTGCATTGCCTCTGGATCGCCCCGGCTCGCCGCTTCCGCTTGGGCAATCAGCCGGCGACGCTGCTCCACTGGATCCACGAGCTCGGAGTATGCCGGTGCGATTTCGATTCCTCCGATGACCAGATCCCACGCCTCGGCCAATCGTGGATCGCGACGGTGCGGTCGGGCCAAAGGCCGCACTTCAACCGGATAGTCGCGGACGAACGTGGGCTCCATGAGCGTCTGTTCGACGAGCTTCTCGAACAGTTCGAGGACGATCTCGCCGGCGTTCGCCCGGTCAGGAACCGGCACGTTCGCCGCTTTGGCGCACTGCCGCAATTGTGCGATATCCGTGGCCACCGTGATCTGCTCACCGACGGCCGCCGATACCGCATCGTGCACAGTGACCGACCGCCAATCCCCCATCAGGTCGATCTCTGTGCCGTCCAGTGCGAGCGCGACCGGTTGGCCGGCCGCGAGCGCCGCGTCGACAATAAGCGCGCGCGTCAATTCGGCCATCGTGTCGTAGTCGCCGTACGCTTCGTAAGCTTCGAGGTGCGTGTATTCCGGTGAATGGGTCGAGTCGATGCCTTCGTTGCGAAACGATCGGCCGAGTTCGTAGACCCGCTCGATGCCACCGACCAGTACCCGTTTCAGGTACAGCTCGGTGGCGATACGCAGCGACATGTCCAGATCGAACGTGTTCAGATGAGTACGGAACGGACGCGCCGCCGCGCCGCCATGGATGACCTGCAGTACCGGAGTTTCCACTTCGAGGTATCCGCGTGAATCCAACGTGGATCGCAAGGACCGGAGCACGATCGCTCGCAGTTCCACAATGCGTCGCGCGTCCGAACGTACGATCAAGTCCACGTACCGCAACCGAACCTGAGATTCCTCGGATAGCGGCCGGTGCGCGACCGGCAACGGCCGCAATGCCTTCGCGGTGATCTGCCAGGAGTCGGCCAGTACCGACAACTCGCCCCGGCGGGAGGAGACGACCTCGCCGTGGACGAACAGCAGGTCGCCGAGATCGACATCGGACTTCCAGGCCGCGAGCGCATCGGCTCCCACGCGATCCAGCGACACCATGACCTGCAGTTCCACGCCCCCTTCGCGGAGCGTGGCGAAGCAGAGCTTGCCGGTGTTACGAGCGAAGATGACCCGGCCGGTAATGCCCACTTCGTCGCCGGTGTGCTGGTCGGCAGCGAGATCCGGATAGCTCGCCCGGATCTCGGCCAGCGAATGAGTACGCGGAACCTTGACCGGATAGAGCGTCGCGTGCAGTCGATCGTATTTCTGCCGGCGGATCCGCAACTGTTCCGGCAGGTCGGGAGAAGCCTCGCCGTCCTCGTCCGGCGCGGGCGGCGGGGGCGTGCTCACGAAATAACCCTATCGAGGAAGCCGAACGGCCATCGGCCTGTCCACCGACACTGACGAATGTCATCGTCGAGTCCTGCCACCGTGACACTCCTCGGCACACATTCGACGCGGCACGCTGAAGGAATGAATCCGAGCCTGCCATCCGACCGCGCGCCCATGGGAATCGTCCTGTCCGAGCTGACCAAGTCGTTTCGCTCGCCCGAGGGGGTAGTCCACGCGGTCCGTGGCATCGATATCACGATCGCACCCGGTGAGACCGTCGCCTTGCTCGGTCCGAACGGCGCCGGGAAATCCACGACCATCGACATGCTCCTCGGGTTGCTGCCGCCGGACGGCGGTTCGGTCTCCCTGTTCGGTCGGCCACCAGCCGAATCGATCAAACTCGGGGCCATCGGCGCGATGCTGCAGACCGGCTCACTGATACGCGATCTGAGCGTCCGCGAGTTGGTGACGATGATGGCGGCGCTGTACCCCAACCCGATGCCGGTCGACGAGGTCATCGACCTCACCGGTATCGGCGACATCCAGCGCCGGCGTACCCAGAAGCTGTCCGGAGGACAGACCCAGCGCGTCCGCTTCGCCATTGCCCTCGTGTCCGACCCCGACTTGCTGGTCCTCGACGAGCCGACCGTCGCAATGGACGTCGAGGCTCGGCATGCGTTCTGGACGACGATGCGCACCTTCGCCAGTCGCGGCAAGACCGTCGTTTTCGCCACGCATTACCTGGAGGAAGCCGACGCCTATGCCGACCGCATCATTCTGCTGGCCCGCGGTCAGATCGTCGCCGACGGGCCGGCCACCGAGATCAAGGCCACGGTAGGCGCCCGATCGATTCGGGCGACGCTACCCGACGCCGACCTCGACGCGCTCGCCGCGCTGCCCGGCGTCTCGAAGGCCGATCTCCGCGGCGAGTCAATCCTGCTCACCTGCGCCGATTCCGACGTCGCCATCCGGGCGCTGCTGCAGAGATTCCCGGCCGTCCGCGATATCGAGATCAGCGGCGCGGGCCTGGAGCAGGCGTTCCTGGCGCTGACGGCCGACGAGGACGCTTCGACCACGTCCACCAACCCCGCGGAGATCGCCCGATGAGCACCTCACTCACCTACCTGCGTTACGAATTGCTCCGGACCATGCGTAACACCCGGTTCTTCATCTTCTCCCTGATATTTCCGCTCATTCTGTTCTACGTCGTTGCTGGCGCGAACAAGAGTCTGACGCTGGGCGGCATCCCTTTCCCCACCTACTACCTGGCCGGGATGATCAGCTGGGGCACCATGGCGGCCGTGCTCGCCGGAGGCGCGCGCATCGCGGCGGAACGCAGCGTGGGCTGGAACCGGCAGCTTCGGCTGACGCCGTTGACCCCGCGCACCTACTTCCGGGCCAAGGTGATCACCGGCTACGCCCTCGCGGCGGTCAGCATCGTGTTGCTCTGCGCAGCGGGCGTCTCACTCGGCGTCCACCTGTCGCCGAGCCGATGGGCCACCATGATCGGGTTGATCCTGCTCGGTCTGATCCCCTTCGCCGCGCTCGGCGTGTGGCTCGGCCACGTGCTCACGGTCGACTCGATGGGACCCGCTCTCGGTGGCATAACGGCGCTGTTCGCCCTGCTCGGCGGCGCCTGGGGACCGATCGGGCAGAGCGGCTTCATGCTGCGCCTCATCGAGCTACTGCCGTCCTACTGGCTGGTCCAGGCCGGTCATGTCGCCTACACCGGCGAGACCTGGCCAGCAAAGGCCTGGATCGTCATCGCCGTCTGGACCGCCGTGTTCACCGGGCTGGCCGCCCGTGCCTACCGGCGCGACACCCAACGGGTCTGACCCCATTAGGCTCGATGCAGGATGACTACCGGCTGGGAACCCGCCGCGACCCCGAACGCCACGGCTTTTGCCGAGCAGCAGAAGAGGTGGCGTACGGGGTGGCGGTACGTCTTTCCCAGCTTCTGGTTGATCTATCTGGGCCAGACCGCGTCCGGAGTCAACCAGCACGCGAGTGGCTGGGTGGCCATCGCCGGATATCTCATCATCGTCGCCTTCGCCGCCTGCTATCTGGCCGCGCTACCGGCTGGCTGGACGTCGCGGCGAACGTTGTTCTGGTGGCTCTACGCGGCGACCTTCGTGCTGCTGGCGCTGGAATTGCCGATCGCGCATCAGGATGCGCTGGTCTTCTGCGTCTATATCGCCGTCCTCACCGTGGCGAGTCGGGCAACCTGGGCCGTCGCGATGATCGTCGCACTCGTCTTGCTCAACCTGTTCGCACCGGTCGTCGTTCGGTCCTGGGGCGGCCAGATCGACTGGCAGCAGGGCATCACGGTCGTGCTCGTGGCCTTTGCGATGTACGCGTTCTTCACAATCATCCAGTCGAACGTGCAGCTCGCCGCGGCGCGGGCCGAGGTGGCCCGGCTGGCCGCGGAGAACGAGCGCAGCCGGATCGCGCGGGACTTGCATGACCTGCTCGGCCATTCGCTCACCACGATCACCGTCAAAGCTGACCTCGCCAAACGGCTCGCCGAGCGCGATCCGCAGCGGGCGGCCCGGGAGATCGCCGAAGTGGAGCAGCTCAGCCGAAGCTCCCTGGCGGACGTCCGTGCTGCGGTGTCCGGATACCGAGACGTGACGCTGGTCGGCGAGCTGGCGAGCGCCCGTGAGGTCCTCCGCGCCGCCGGGTTGCAGGTCGAACTGCCCGGCGCCGTCGATGTCGTCGATCCGAGCCTGTCCGAACTGTTCGGCTGGGTCGTCCGGGAAGGCGTCACCAACGTCGTGCGGCATGCCCGAGCCAGCCGCTGCACGATCGCGCTCGGCGCCCGGTGGATCACCATCGACGACAACGGTCGCGGCGGAATCGCTGGTGCGGGCAACGGCCTCACCGGGCTGCGAGAACGGGTCGAGGCGGCCGGCGGCACGCTCGTCACCACCGGCCGGGGTGACGGCTGGCGACTGCACGTCGAGATCGGTGAACCGGCCGTGCCGGAGCGGCGGCCGACGGTGGACGAGCCGACCATCCCGGCGTGACGATCCGCATCCTGCTCGCCGATGACCAGGCGCTGGTCCGCTCGGCGCTCGCCGCGCTGCTCGAGCTCGAGGACGACTTCGAGGTGGTGGCCCAGGTCGGGCGCGGCGACGAGGTGGTGGCGGCCGCACGAGACAAACAGCCGGATGTCGCGTTGCTCGATATCGAGATGCCCGGCCTCGACGGGCTGGCCGCGGCCGCCGCGCTCACCCACGAGGTGGCGGCCTGCCGGGTGATCATCGTGACTACGTTCGGCCGGCCGGGCTACCTGCGGCGCGCGATGGAGTCCGGCGCCCTCGGCTTCGTGGTGAAGGACGCGCCTGCCGAGCAGCTGGCCGACGCGATCCGCCGGGTCTCGCGCGGCTTGCGGGTGGTGGATCCGGCGCTGGCCGCGGCGACGCTCGCCGGCGGCGTGTCACCGCTCACCGGACGGGAACGGGACGTGCTCGTTGCCGCGCGGGACGGCGCGACCGTGGCCGACATCGCCGGCCGGTTGTTCCTCTCGGAAGGCACCGTGCGCAACTACCTGTCGGCCGCGATCGCCAAGACCGGTGTCCGCAACCGGGTCGAGGCGGTGCGCGTGGCCGACGAACGCGGCTGGCTGTGACGCCGCGCGCGCCGCTCAGAGCTGCGGCAGGACCTCGGCCGCGATCAGCTCCAGCTGCGCGATGTCGGTCAGGTCGAGGAACTGCAGGTAGATCCGGCTGACGCCGAGTTCGGCCAGCTGGCCGATCTTGTCGACGACCTCCGCCGGGGTTCCGGTGAGCCCGGCCGTGCGCAGTGACGCGACGTCCTGACCGAGAACAGCCGCCCGGCGCCGCACATCGAACTCGTCCTTGCCGACGCAGACGACCTGCCCGGCGGAGTAGGCGAGACTCGCCGGGTCGCGAGCCGTGCCGGCCAGATTCGTGCGCAGCCGAGTGAGAATCTCCGACGTCACCGCCAGCGGGCTCCACGCGACGTTGAACTCGTTGCCGAACCGGGCCACCAACTGGGCGGAGCGGTGACGGCCGAGTCCGCCGAAGATGATGGGCGGTCGCGGAGACTGCACCGGCTTTGGCAGCGCCGGGGAGTCGATGAGCTGGTAGTGCGCGCCCTCGTATGAGAACCGTTCCCCAACCGGAGTCCGCCACAGCCCGTCGATGAGCTCCACGTACTCCGCGAGCTGGTCGAATCGGGTGCGCACATCCGGAAATGGGATGCCGTAGGCCCGGTGCTCCCGTGGGTACCAGCCCGACCCGAGGCCGAGCTCTACGCGCCCGTCGCTCATCGCGTCGACTTCGGCCACCATGACGGCCAGTGGACCGGGCAACCGGAACGTCACCGGGCTGACCAGGGTGCCGAGCCGAATGCGCCGCGTCTCGCGGGCTAGGCCGGCGAGTGTGATCCAAGCGTCCGTCGGGCCGGGTAGGCCGCCGCCCATGATCCCGAGGTAGTGGTCGGAGCGAAAGAACCCAGCAAAGCCAAAGGATTCGGCCGCCTGGGCGACCCGGAGCAGATCGTTGTAGGTCGCGCCTTCTTGGGCCTCGCTGAAGACATGCAACTCCACAGCGCACACCTTAGATGTTGCGCTCGGACCCACCTGACGATCGGTATGCAGATTCCGTCCCCAGGGCAACAGTGTCTGCGTACAAAGCCCCTCAGACGTTGCGCTCGTAGATGAGACGTAGCCCGAGCAGGGTGAGGTCCGGCTCGTGGCGGGTCACGGTCTCGCAGTGGCGGATAACCAGCGGCGCCAACCCGCCCGTCGCGATCACGACCACCGACGCCGGGTCGGCCGGGACGAGCGCGACGCGTAGCCGGCGCACCATCCCGTCGACCTGGCCGGCAAAGCCGTAGAGGATCCCGGACTGCAACGCTTCGACCGTGTTCTTGCCGATCGGTCCACGGGGTTCGACCAGCTCGACCTTGCGCAGCTGCGCGGCGCGGGCGGCCAGCGCGTCCAACGAGATCTCGATCCCAGGAGCCAAGGCGCCGCCCATGAAGTCGCCCCGCTCATTGACCACGTCGAAGTTGGTGGTGGTGCCGAAATCGACGACGATGGCCGGACCGTGTACCAGGTGATAGGCGGCGAGGGTGTTGACGATGCGGTCGGCGCCGACCTCCTTGGGGTTCTCGTATTGCAGGCTCACGCCGGTCCGGATGCCGGGCTCGACCAGGACGGTCGGCAGGTCGCCGTAGTAGTCGGCGAGCATCTGCCGCAGCTCGTGCAAGGCCGCGGGCACGGTGGAGCAGGCGGCAACGCCGTCGACCGGGTGGTCGGCGAGTAGCCCGCGGAAGATCAGCGCGAGCTCGTCGGCGGTGCTGCGCGAATCGGTCTTGATGCGCCAGGAGCGGTCCAGCTTCTCGCCGTCGAACACCCCGAGAACGGTGTTGGTGTTGCCGATGTCGATGGCGAGCAGCATCACGGCATGTCCATCCCGATGTCGAGCGCCGGAGCGGACTGGGTCAGCGCGCCGACGGCCAGGTAGTCGACGCCGGTCTCCGCGACCTCGACCGCCCGGTCGAGGGTGAGACCGCCCGATGCCTCGAGCTTGGCGATCGATCCCGACTCGCGCACGTAGGCGACCACCTCGCGCAACGCCTCCGGCGCCATGTTGTCCAGGAGCACCAGTTCCGCGCCCGCGTCGATGACGTCGCGGGCCTGGGCCACGGTGTCGACCTCGACCTCCAGCGGCAGATCGGGATATGCCTCGCGCACGCGATGGAACGCCTCGACGACGCCCCCGGCCGCGGCGACATGGTTGTCCTTGACCAGCGCAGCGTCGGACAGCGACAGGCGATGGTTCACGCCGCCGCCACATCGCACCGCGTACTTCTCCAGGCCGCGCAGCCCGGGCAGGGTCTTGCGGGTGTCGCGAACCTGCGCCGCGGTTCCAGCCACGGCGTCCACCCACCGGCGGGTCAACGTCGCCACACCGGACAGGTGGCCGAGCAGGTTCAGTGCGGTGCGCTCGGCCGTCAGCAGGTCCCGAACGGGTCCCCGCACCGTGGCCAGCACCTCGCCCGGGGTGACGGTCGCGCCGTCGATCGAGCCGAACTCCATTCGCACCCGGCCGGGCCCGACCCGGTCGAACACCCACGCCGCCACCGGCAACCCGGCCACCACCCCGTCCGCTCTGGATACCAGGTCGGCCCGACCGGTGAGCGTCGCGGGCACGGTGGCCAGTGTGGTCACGTCACCCTCGGCGCCGATGTCCTCGCCGAGTGCCCGCGACACCACCTCGTCGACCAACCAGGGGGGCAAGCCCGCGGACTCCACGACGGCGCGCACCGAGGCGTCGACCGACGTCATCGCGGCCGTCCAAGGCGAGTCATGGATCCGATCATGGCACCAGGTCGGTGACGAACCGCTGCCGCAGTACGCCGGCCCGATCGAGTCGGACGTCGAGGTGTCCGGCCCACCGTCGGTCGTCGCGGTCGGGGAAGTCCTCGCGCCAGTGCGCTCCGCGAGTCTCCTCGCGGGCGCGGGCGGCCGCCGTCAATGCCGTAGCCACGGTGAGCAGGTTGGTGGTTTCCCAGCCCTCGGTTGCGCCGCGAGTCCCCGTGCGAGTGGTGAGCGCGGCCAGCTGGGCGCCGGCCTGGTCCAGACCGGCCCGATCCCGTAGGACGCCGACGTGGGCCGACATGATCTGCTGCACATCCGGGCGGATCGCGTCATCGGCGACGGCCCCGACGCCGTCCGAGTCGGCCGGCTCGACAGCGGCCGCGGGCTCGCCGAGCACCGCGACGATCTCGGCCGCGATGCGCCGCCCGAACACCAGCCCCTCGAGCAGGGAGTTGGACGCGAGGCGGTTCGCGCCGTGCACGCCGGTGCAGGCCGCCTCGCCGCAGGCGTAGAGAGCCGGCAGGGTCGAGCGCCCGACCAGGTCGGTGCGAATCCCACCGGACGCGTAGTGGCAGGCCGGCACCACCGGGATCAGCTCGTGCACGGGATCGATGCCGAGACTCGTGAGCGTCGCGTAGATGGTGGGAAACCGCACTCGCCACTTCTCGACGCCGAACGCTCGACCGTCGAGCCACACGTGCTCGGTCCCGGTCTCTCGCATCCGCCGAAGCATGGCCTTGGCCACGACGTCGCGCGGCGCGAGGTCGGCCAGCTCGTGCTGACCGGCCATGAACGGGATGCCGTCGTCATCGACCAGGACCGCGCCCTCGCCCCGCACCGCTTCACTGACCAGCGGCTGCTGACCTCGGGACCGGCTGCCCAGCCAGGCGACGGTCGGGTGGAACTGGACGAACTCCAGATCGCGGACGACCGCCCCGGCTCGCAAGGCCGCGGCCACCCCGTCGCCGGTGGAGACGGGCGGGTTCGTGGTGGCGGTGTAGACCTGGCCGAGGCCGCCGGTTGACAGCACGACTGCGCGGGCGTGAACCGCTCCGATGCCGTCGCGCTCGCCCTCGTCCATGACGTGCAGCGTGACTCCGCAGGCGGCACCGGCCGCATCCCGCAGCAGGTCCAGGACGACGGCATGTTCGATCACGTCGACCCCTGACGCCGACAGCAGCCGCGCTTCCAGGGCGCGCTCGATCTCGGCGCCCGTTGCGTCGCCGCCGGCGTGCGCAACGCGGTGCTGGCGATGGCCACCCTCGCGGGTGAGCGCCAGCTGGCCGTCCCGGGACCGGTCGAAGCGGGCGCCGATGGAGGCCAGGTCGTGCACGGCCGCTGCGCCCTCCCGAACGAGGACGCGCACCGCCGTCTTGTCGCAGATGCCGTCGCCCGCGGCGATCGTGTCGGCGAAGTGCTGCTCCGGGCTGTCACCAGCGCCCAGCGCCGCGGCGATGCCGCCCTGGGCCCACCGCGTCGACCCTGCGGCCAGCACGTCCTTGGTCACCACGAGGACGCGCAAGGCCGACTGGCGGGCGATCTGCAGGGCGGTCGACAGCCCGGCGATGCCGGAGCCGACGATCACCACATCGGTCTCGATGTGCCAGCCCGGCTCCGGAGCGAGCAACCGGACAGGAAGCCGGCCACTGCTGATGATCTTGGACATATCGTCTCCCTAGAGCAGCAAGTCCAAGATCACGACGTCGAGATCGGCGGGAGGCATTAGAGCACCACCTCGGCGTTGTCGATGAGCCGTGTCGGGCCGACCCCGGCCGCCACGAGCAGCCGAGCCGGTCCGTGCTCGGGTGCTGGTCCGAGGTCAGGGGCCCGGAGGGCAACGTAGCCGAGCGTCAGGTCGGGCCGGCCGGTGAACGCGGCCCGAGCGGCGGCCAGCACGGCCTCGGCGCCGCCGGCCGCAGCCTGCTTGCCAGCGTGTAGCGCCTGCGACAGGGCCAGGGCCTGCTGACGATCGGCGGAGGACAGGTACAGGTTCCGGCTGGAGATCGCGAGGCCGTCCGCATCGCGCACGGTCGGCACGGTGACGACGTCGACGCCCAACTCGAGGTCGGCCGTCATCTGGCGCACCATGACCTGTTGCTGGTAGTCCTTCTCGCCGAAGTAGGCGGCGTCCGGTCGAACCAGCCCGAACAGCTTCGCCACCATGGTGAGCACGCCCGCGAAATGTCCGGGCCGGGACGCGCCCTCCAACTCGTCGGCCAGCGCGCCCGCTGACACGGTCACCTCCGGCATCCCCCGCGGATAGACATCGGCGACGGATGGCACCCACACGACGTCGACGCCGGCCCGGTCACACATCGCGAGATCGGCTGGGAGGGATCGCGGGTACCGGTCGAGATCCTCGCCGGCACCGAACTGCAATGGGTTGACGAAGATGCTCGCCACGACCGACACGCAGTCGGCTCGAGCCACCCCGAGCAGCGCCGCGTGCCCGGCATGCAGCGCGCCCATTGTCGGCACCAGTCCGACCGGCGCGACGAGCTCGGCGCGTGCGGTGGCCAACTCCGCGCGGGTCCGCGTGACGATCATCCGCGGTCCAAGACGTCGACGATCTCCGCGGCGCGCGCGGCCGGCAGGCGTCCGGAGCGCTCGGCGCGTTGCGCCGTCCGCCGGGCCATGGCGACGTACGCGGGCACGACGTCGGGCGCTTCCCGACGCAACGTCGTCAGATGGACGGCGACGGTCGCCACGTCGCCGCGGGACACCGGGCCGGTCAGCGCGCCGTCGCCGAGGCGAAGCGCGTTGTCCAACGAGGCGGAGAGCAACGGGGCGATGAGCCGGGCGGCCGACTGGACACCCGCATGGGTGAGGGTGTCGGTCGCGTCGTTGACGAGCGTGACGAGGTGGTTCGCGCCCAGCGAGAGGGCCGCGTGATAGAACGGCCGGGCCGGCTCCGGAATCCAGATCGGGTCGCCGCCAAGCTCGACGACCAGGGCCTCGACGACCGGCCGCAGCTCCTCCGGAGCCGTCACCCCGAAACTCGCACCGTCGAGTCGATCGAGGTCTTCCGGTCGGCCGGTGAAGGTCATCACCGGGTGCAAGGCGAGCGGGAGAACACCCCGGGCCGCGGCCGGGTCGAGGACGTCTATGCCATGAGCCCCGGAAGTGTGCGCGACGAGTTGCCCCGGGCGCCAGATATCGGTGGCGGCCAGACCCGCGACAAGCGGCCGGAGCGCATCGTCCGGGACCGCGAGGAGCACAAAGTCCGCCGCGGCGACAACCTCGTCCGGAGGGCGCAACGGCACGCCTGGGAGCCATTGCTCGGCTCGGCGTCGCGACGCGGCCGACACCCCGCTCGCGGCCACCACGTGATGTCCGGCCCGCGCGAGGGCCGACCCGAGCACGCTGCCGACCCGCCCGGTTGCGACGATCCCGACCCGCAGTCGCGCGGGGGCGGCAGGTGTCGTGGTCAGCGGGAGTCCTCGGGACGCGGGGCGGATCGGCGGAGCAGACCGCGATCGAGCCTACGCGGCCCGCCTCCCCCGATGGCGATGATCTTGAACCCAGTCGCTCCCAGGCCGTAAGTCCACGATCACGACCGGAAAGGATCGAGGAGCGGGCCGCAGGAGGGCCGTCACGGCGACACCTCGGCCGGGCGGTGCGCTCGAGGCGGTATGTTGGTCGCCCGTGAACGACCTGCAACCAGCCGTCGCACGCAGTGCCGACATTGCCGGCCTACACGCGACCGCCCCGGCGTTGCTGCTCGAGCTGCAGAGCCTGCTCGGCGCGCTCGCGGCCACGGCGACCGACATCACCGATCGAGGACGCCGGCCGTTCCGGCCGAACGCCGACTGGTCGGCTCGACTCGGCCAGTTCGCCTATCGGGTCTACTTACTCGCCGACCAGACCGGCGTCGGCCTGGAGACCGAGGTCCGGAACACGGCCGAACTCGTCGAGCAGTGGGCCGCCCAGCACACGCGCGACGGCGAGTGGCCGTTCAGCCATGACTGATCCAGGGCCGCTTTCGGCTCAGGCGGGGCCGGACCCACCGTTGAACGATGCGCCCGGATGTGGCTGCTCGCTGGGCCCGGCTCGGCGCCGGCCAACGTAGCCGTCCCGCAGCGTGGCGACGATCTCGTCGCCATCTCCGTCCCGGAACACGCCCAGGCGCGGCATCGCACCGAACGGGTCAGGCGGCGCATACGGCTCCGATGTCGGCGCGTCAGTTCGGGTCAGCCGCGCCGGCGGCCACTCCGGCAGCGGCTGCGCTACCGGAGACGCGAGCGCGCCGGGTGGCGATGGTGGGCGGGAGGGCGCCGGGCGCACCGGCGACTGAGGCTCCGGGGCCGGCACCGCCTCGGGTCGCAGTTGCGGTGGCCACGGTGAGCCGAGCGGCGGCGTCATCGGCACCGATCCCGTCGGGCCGAACGGCGGCATAGCGGCGGATGGCACCGATGCCGCCCGAACGGGTGGGACGGGGGTTAGCGGCGGTGCCGGAGATGGCACCGGTCGTGGCGGTACGGACGACGCGACCGGCCGGGGCGGCGTAGCACTCGGCGCGGGGGACATCACCGGACGCGGTGCGGACGGCGGCGCCGCGGTTGCCGCAGGGCGCGGCGGTGGGTTCGCCGCTCCCATGGGCGGCGGAGCCGGAATCGACGCGACCGGCGGGAGTGACACCGTGGGCGAGATCCGCGGGGCCACGTCTCGAAGCGGCGTCACCGGCGGCGACGTCGGAACCGGTCGAACCGGCGGCGAGGTCGCCGGACGCGACGTGGTCGGAAGGGCCGGAGCCGGACGCGACATCGTAGAAAGCGGCGACGTCGGCCGCGGCGATGCCGGAGACGACATCGTCGGAGGCGAGGAAGCGGCCCGCGGCCCGCTCGGCGGTCGTCCTGATCCGGACAGCTCGCCGGACATCGCCCCCACCGTTACGGGCTCCTTCGAGCCGGTCAACGACCCTATAGGTGTCGTCAGGTACTCGCGTGACACCGCGAGCCGGCGGACCTCTTGTTGCAGCGCTTCGATGTCCGACCCAATGACTCGGGTCGTCTCGGTGTGTTCCAAGCGCAGTTGGCCGTTCACCTTCTCGACCAAGTCGTTGCGCAACATGGCCACTTCGCCGCGTAGCCGAGTCACCTGCTCGTTGAGGACCTTCTCCATTTCGTGCCGGAGGGTTCGCTCCAACTGGGCCTGGTATTCGCGCCGCGGGTCGGCCTCGGTGCGTATGCCGACTTCATTGAACACGGGCCGGACCGGGTCATAGTTCGTCGAGACATTCCGCGGCTCGTCGCGGCGACCTGGCGGCAGGAAGTACGCCACGACAGCCGCCCAGATGCCCAGCAACACGCCGATCCGCAGCTGTTTCTGGGAGTCGCCAAGGACTACCAGGGCTACTGCCGTCGCGCCCAGCCCAAGCACCAGCACAATGCCGAACCAGCGGAGAAATGTCCTCGTTCGGGAACGGGGCATTCGGCGAGCTTACCGCCGAAAGGGTGGGTTTACGGGGAACCGGCCGATATCGCTTGCAGAATAGAATCTGCCTATCAATCCGGGTCTTTCCCGTTAGCTCGGCGTTTGATGGAGGGGTCAATGCCGGCGCGTTCGAGTAAGAGGCCGGCCACCAGCAGTAACACGCCGGCGACCAGCAGCAGCAGCGCGACCCGCAAGTCGTTGCTGGCGGCGCGGACGGTTGAAGCATCCGGAGCGACGCGGGCAATCACGCCCACGGCCGCGCCGCAGATCCCGGCGGCCACGAGCGCGGAAGCCTTGCCCAGTGCGACACACCGAGCCACCGAGATCGCCGCCATGGGCTTCGCATCGCGCTCATGCTGGACCACGGCGCGCACCCGGCGGCCAATCGAGAACTCGACGACGGCGAGGATCGCGATGGGGATCGGCAGGATGTACTGCAGCGGCGGGATCGACCCGTAGAAGAACCGGAAGACCAGGTAGACCGCCAGCCCGACCACCACGAAGGGCAGCACCAGGTCCCCGACGCTCGTCCGACGCACCGCTACCCCAGCACCAGGTCCGGCCGGATGCGCACGGCCGAAACCTCGCTCGAGGGCAGCCGAGCCACCAGGTCGCCGACCGCGTCACCGGACAACCGGGCCTTGGGGTCGACCGCGAGCCACGGGACGAGGACGAACGCCCGCACGAGCTGCCCGAGGGTGCGGCAGGGTGAGGCGTGGATCCCCCAGCCGGAGTCTCGTCGACCGTGATGACGTCGACATCGAGCGTGCGCGGTCCCCAGCGAACGTCACGAACCCGGCCCGCCACCTCCTCGGCCGCGTGCGCCCGCGCGAGCCACGCCTGCGGATCGGCCCTCTCGTCCGACGCGAGGAGCACGGCGTTGAGGTAGTCGGGCTGGTCGACCGGCCCCCACGGCGGCGTCTCGTAGACCGGCGAGACCGCGCCCAGGAAGGAGCGCAGCGAGTCCACGGCGGACTGCAGAGTGCGCCGAGCCGATCGCCGACGTTGGACCCGATCGAAAGGACGGCGTCGGTCATGATCGGCCCCGGCGCACGATCACGGCGACGTCGTCGAAGGGCAACGGGATCGGCGCCTGCGGCTTGTGCACGGTAACGGTCGCGGCCGCCACCCGGCGGTCAGCCAGGCAGACGTCGGCGAGCCGCACGGCCAGAGTTTCCAGGAGGTTGACCGGCTCGTCCCTGACCACGGCCGCGAGGGCCTGCGCCAGTTCCCCGTAGTCGACGGTATCGGCCACGTCGTCCGACGATGCCGCCGGACCAAGATCGAGATCCAGGCTCACGTCGACGACGAAGTCCTGACCCGCGCGTCGCTCGGTCGCGAACACCCCGTGGTGGCCCCGGACCCGCAGCCCGGACAACGTGATGCGATCGCTCATCGGGTCGCTGCCTCCCGGACCGCCGCGATCGTGCGGGCCGCATCGACGTTGGGCTGCACGTCGTGGACCCGCACCCCCCAGGCGCCCTGGGCGGCCGCATAGGCCGTGAGCGCGACCGTGGCCGCCTCCCGGTCGTCGACCGGCCGCGGGGTGCCGTCGGGGTCGGCGAGAACGCGCCCGAGGAACGACTTGCGCGAGGCGCCGACGAGCACCGGCAGGCCCAGTCCGACCAGCACGTCGAGATGGGCGAGCAGCGCCCAATTGTGCGCGGCTGTCTTGGCGAACCCGAGACCGGGATCGATCACGATCTGGTCGGCGCCGATACCGGCCCGATCGGCCGCCTCGACCCGCTCGCCCAACTCGCGACGGACGTCGGCCACGACGTCGGCGTACTGCGCCAGGTCCTGCATCTGCCGGCTGGGCCCACGCCAGTGCATGAGGATCCACGGGCAGCCGGCATCCCGAACCACCGCCGCCATGTCCGGATCTCCGAGGCCACCCGACACGTCGTTGACGACGGACGCGCCCGCGACCAGCGCGCGTTCCGCAACCGACGCGCGATAGGTGTCGACGCTGACCGGAACGCCGCCGGCCACCAGCGCCTCGATGACCGGGATGACCCGGCGCTCCTCTTCGGCCGCCGGGACGCGCTCGGCCCCCGGACGGGTCGATTCGCCGCCGACGTCCACCAGATCGGCGCCCTCGCGGGCCAGGCGCTGGCCATGGGCGACGGCGTTGTCGAGGTTGGTGTACCGGCCGCCGTCGGAGAACGAATCGGGCGTGACGTTGAGGACGCCGACGACCACGAGGCGGTCGGGCCGGGACGGCAGGGCCACGGCGTGCCTACCGGCCCAGCACCAGCGACAGGGCCTCGGATCGGGTCCGCGAGTCAGTCTGGAAGATCCCCCGCACGGCCGAGGTCACGGTGAGCGCGCCGGGTTTGCGAACGCCTCGCATCGCCATGCACAGATGCTCGGCCTGGATCACCACGATGACGCCTCGCGGCTGCAGGCCGCGGCTGAGGGCGTCGGCGACCTGTGAGGTCAGCCGCTCCTGGACCTGCGGGCGGCGCGCGTACAGATCGACCAGCCGAGCCAGCTTCGACAAGCCGGTGATGCGCCCGTCCTCTCCGGGGATGTAGCCGATCGCCGCTGACCCGTGCCACGGCAGCAGGTGGTGTTCGCAGATCGAGTACAGCGGAATGTCCTTGACCAGAACCAGCTCGTCGTGATCCTCGTCGAACGTCGTCTCGAGCACCGCGTCGGGATCGACGAACAGGCCGGCGAACACCTCGGCATACGCGCGAGCGACGCGGGCCGGAGTGCGCTTCAGGCCGTCGCGATCGGGGTTCTCGCCGACCGCGAACAACAGCTCGCGCACGGCCGCTTCCGCGCGGGCAAGGTCGACGCCATCGGGCCGGTCGGTCACCGGCTTCCCCGCCGCAGCGTCACGCTGAGCCCTGAGTCCCACCGTCCGGGCCGGGACGCTGCTCGGGGCGGTTGCCACCGGGCGGTGGATACGGGCTGCCCTGCGGGCCCCGGTCACCGGGCTGTCCCGCGCCGGGCGGCGGATACGGCGACTGGCCGTAGCCTGATCCGGGCGCCCCTCCGTAACCCTGGCCGGGCTGACCGTTACCGGGGGCCGCCTGACCGCCGTAACCGGTGCCGGGACTCCGGTGTGCGCCAGTACCCGGCTGGCCATGGCCGGGCTGCCCATAGCCCGGGCCCGGCTGGCCGTAGCCCGGCTGGCCGTAGGTCTGTCCGGGCTGGCCGTACCCGGGTTGGCCGTACCCGGGGGTGGTCTGCGGAACAGGGGGAGCCTGGCCGTTCGTGGTGTCGCTGCGGCCGTTCGAGCGAGCGCGGAGCGGGATCTCGACCGGCGGCCGGTCGCTCGGCGTGCGCTTGCCGAACCCGCTGAATGTGTTGTGCGGTGGCCGCTTGCGCACCGGCGCCAGGATGCGCTCCAGGTCGTCCTTGTTCAGCGTCTCCTTCTCGACCAGCTCCAGCACCATCTCGTCGAGAGCGTCGCGGTACTGGACGAGGATCTCCCACGCCTCGTCGTGGGCCGCCTCGATCAGGTCGCGCACCTCGGTGTCGATGTCGGCGGCAATGTCCTCGGAGTAGTCGCGGGTGTGGCCGTAGTCGCGGCCCAGGAACGGCTCGGCGTCCGCCGTGCCGTACTTCACCGCGCCGAGCTTGGAGCTCATGCCGTACTCGGTGACCATCGCGCGGGCCAGACTGGTGGCCTTCTCGATGTCGTTGGACGCGCCGGTGGTCGGCTCGTGGAACACCAGCTCCTCCGCGGCCCGACCACCCAGCGCGTAGACGAGCTGGTCGAGGATCTCCGAGCGGGTCTGGGTGTACCGGTCCTCGAGCGGCAGCACGAGGGTGTGCCCGAGCGAACGGCCGCGCGGCAGGATCGTCACCTTGTGCACCGGGTCGAGGTTCGGCATCGCCCACGCGGTCAGCGCGTGCCCGGACTCGTGATAGGCGGTGACCCGCTTCTCCTTGTCGCTCATGGCCCGGGTCTTGCGCTCCGGCCCGGCGATGACCCGGTCGATGGACTCCTCGAGCGCGGCCGTGGTGATCAGCCGGCCGTTCGTGCGCGCGGTCAGCAGGGCCGCCTCGTTGATCACGTTGGCGAGATCAGCACCGGTGAAGCCGGGCGTGCGCCGCGCAATCACGCCGAGGTCGACGTCGGCCGCGAACGGCTTGCCCTTGGCGTGCACGGCGAGCACGGCCTTGCGCCCTTCGACGTCGGGCGGAGATACCGCGATCTGCCGGTCGAAGCGGCCGGGCCGCAGCAGTGCCGGGTCGAGGATGTCCGGTCGGTTGGTGGCGGCGATCATGATGACGCCGCCCTTGACGTCGAATCCGTCCATCTCGACGAGCATCTGGTTGAGCGTCTGCTCGCGTTCGTCGTGCCCACCGCCGAGACCCGCGCCGCGGTGCCGCCCGACGGCGTCGATCTCGTCGACGAAGATGATCGCCGGAGCGTTGGCCTTGGCCTGCTCGAACAGGTCACGGACGCGGGAGGCGCCGACACCGACGAACATCTCGACGAAATCAGATCCGGAGATCGAGTAGAACGGCACGCCGGCCTCGCCGGCCACGGCCCGCGCCAGCAGCGTCTTGCCGGTTCCCGGCGGCCCGTAGAGCAGCACGCCCTTCGGGATCTTGGCCCCCAGGGCCTGATAGCGCGCCGGGTTCTGCAGGAAGTCCTTGATTTCCTGCAGCTCCTCGATGGCCTCGTCGGCACCGGCGACATCGGCGAATGTCGTCTTGGGGGTGTCCTTGCTGACCAACTTGGCCTTGCTGCGGCCGAAGCTCATCACCCGGTTGCCGCCACCCTGCACCTGGGTCATGACGAACCACAGCACACCGAAGATCAACAGGAAGGGCAGCAGGCTGAACAGCAGGCTCAGCCAGCCGTTGCTCTTGCTGACCTGGGTGGTGAAGCCGTTGCTCGGCACCTTGCCTTGTAGGTCGTTGAAGATGCTCTGGGTGGCGTCGGCCGGGTAGGACGTCGAGATCTTGCTGTGGCCGTCAACCGCCGTCTTCAGATCGAGGTCGAGCGACTGCTCCTTGTCGTGGATGACCGCCTTGTCGACGTTGCCCGCGTCGATCTGGGCGATGGCCTCCGAGGTGTTCACCGCGTGGTACTCGTCGCCCGAGCTCAGCACCGACTGAAGCGCGAAGAACAACACGATGGCGACGACGGCCCACAGCCACCACGATCTGACGATGCGCTTACGATCCATTATCGTTGCGAGTCGCGGCGGCGGACTCGCATTCCTCCTGCTTCGACCACTGGGACACCCGGGAAACCAGCGTGAGATCGGAAGCGATGCTCACCTGGAACGGTACACGGGGTGGCCCACGATCCGAGAATCCTGAACGACCCGCTACCGGGTGCAACGCGCCGTCACGACCTGGCGTTCCACGCCCTCGCGGGCCATCGCTGCCAGTGAACGTATCCTCAGCCGATTCTCAGCCTGCCGACGGGCGTCACGGCTCACCGGCAAGACCGGGCCCCCCCAGCGGCAATTCGTAGACGGACGGGCGCAACCGACCGATGTAGGGCAGATTGCGATAACGCTGGGCGTAGTCCAGCCCGTAGCCGACGACAAACTCGTTGGGGATGTCGAACCCCACGTACTCCACGGACACGTCGACCTTGATCGCGTCGCGTTTGCGTAACAACGTCACGACCTGCACCGAGGCCGGGTTGCGACTGTGCAGGTTCTTCAGCAGCCACGACAGGGTGAGCCCGGAATCGATGATGTCCTCGACGATGATCACGTGTTGCCCGGTGATATCGCGATCCAGATCCTTGAGGATGCGAACCACGCCGGACGAGGTCGTCGAGGATCCATACGAGCTGACCGCCATGAACTCCATCGTCGACGGACGGGACATCGCGCGGGCCAGGTCGGACATGAACATGACGGCACCCTTGAGCACCCCGACCAGCAACGGCTCCCGGTCGGCGTAGTCCGCGTCGATCTGCTTGGCCAGCTCGCTGATCTTGGCCGAGATCTGGTCGGCGGACACGATGACAGCGTCGATGTCGGCGTCGAGAACAGACGACACAGCTACCCCTTATGGGTGTGCGGCGAGACCAGGCACAGCCTGCCAGATACTCGGGTCACGCCGAACCCGCCCGGCAGATCGACCCGAGCCTGACCGTGCCAGCGCGCGACAAGGGCATCCAGCTCGGCGAGATGAACGGCGGTGAGCGCGGGTACGCCAGCGCGATTCAACCAGCACCGCAGTACCCGCGTGCGGATAGCCTGCGGACAATCGGCCAGCTCCGACGCCAGGAGATCCGCGCCGGCCGCGGGCAGGTAAGACTCGGCCATGGCGTCGAGCGCGTCGAGATCCGACTGCGTGAGCGCGGCGGTGCGAGCCAGGGCCTCGGCCACCCCGCCTTGCAGCACCTGCTCGAGAAGTGGCAACACCTGCGTGCGCAGCCCTACCCGCTGGAAGCGGGTATCGCCGTTGGCCGGGTCGTCCCACGGCGTGAGCCCCAGGGCCTGGCAGGCCGCCGCTGCCGTCGCTCGTCGCAGACCGAGGAAGGGTCGGCGGTAGCGTCCGTCGACCGGACGCATCCCGGCCACGCTGCGTGGGCCGGATCCGCGACCCAGGCCGAGCAGAACCGTCTCGGCCTGGTCGTCGAGAGTATGGCCGAGCAGCACGGTCGCGCCGAGCGCCCCGGCGGCGGCGTCGAGAGCCACGTACCTTGCCGCGCGAGCGGCCGCCTCCGGACCGCCGGCCGTATCGACGGCTACCCGAACCACCTCCACCGGGTCGAAGCCGAGCTCGTAACCGATGGACGCGACGGCGCGAGCTTGCTCCAGTGATCCGGGCCATAGCGAATGGTCGACGGTGACGAGGCCGGCCGACAGGCCGGCGCGCGGCGCTTCGAAGATCGTCGCCGCGGCGAGAGCCAACGAGTCCGAACCTCCTGAGCAGGCCACCAGTACCCGCCCGGCGAGTCGCACCTCGCTGCCGGCGAGGGCAGTCCGCACGGCCCGGCGGACGTCGGCGACGGCCGGCTGGGGCCCCATCAGCCCTTCCTCGCTTCAGCTCTGCCGCTTCGTGATGATCTTGGAGATGTTGTCGCCCAAGGCAGCAGGTCCAAGATCACGACCATGATCGGGCTCTGGCGGCTCGGGTCACGGATGGACGCGGACGATCCAGTCGGCCGGCGCGGCGATCTCGGCCTTCGTGGGCAGGGTCTCGCGCGAGGACCAGATCGCATTGAAGCCGTCGACGCCGACCTTGTCCACAACGGCTCGGACGAATGTGGCGCCGTCGATGTATTGCCGGGTTTTGGCCTCCAGTCCGAGCAATCGACGCAGCAACCGGTCCAGCGGGTTGCCGCCCCTGCGGCGACGCAGCCCGAACCGTTCTTCGATCGTCGGCAGAGTCGGGATCACGTCGGAGGACACCGCGTTCATCACGAACTCGGCCTGCCCCTCCACGACCGACATGAACGCGGACACCCGATCGAGGATCGTCCGCTGCTCGGGAGTCGCGATCACCGACAGCAACCCGGAGCCGTCGCCCTGCCCGCGGACCACATCCGTCAACTCACCGAGCCCGGCCCGGATTCGCTCGCGCAGGGCGTTGGGATCGATCTCCACGGTCGCCGTCAGAGCATCGACCTCATCTTGCATGTGCTGACGCAGCCAGGGAACCGCGCTGAACTGCACTCGGTGGGTCACCTCATGCAGGCAGACCCAGAGGCGGAAGTCCGACGGGTCCACGCCCAGCTGGCGTTCCACCCCGACGATGTTCGGCGCGACCAGCAGCAGCTGACCGCCGGGCTGGTCGAAGAACTCGAACTGGCCCAATACCTTGCCGGACAGGAACCCGAGCAGCGCGCCGGCCTGCACACCGGTCACCCGGCTGCCCAGCGACTCGGCCATCTTGCCCACCGAGTTCGCGGCCGCGAGCCGGTCGACGAGCGGCGTCATGACGTTACGCATCGCGGCCGCGTTGACATCGATCCAGGCGTCCCGATCGATCACTCGGGTGAGCGCCGTGATCGGCGGCTCGACCAGGTGCGTCAGCGCGGCGACATGGCCGGCAGCGGTGTCCGCGGCTCGGTAGAGCTCGCCCACGGTGTCGTCCGCCTCGTCGCGCGATACCGAGGGCGGCGGTGGCGACAAGCGGCGCGCGGTGCGCGCAGCGAGATCCCAGTCGATCAGCGAGGGCATGACGGCCACGGTACCCAGCTGCGGGCGCCGAGGCCGCCGGTCTCGGTTACGGCCGGCGCGACTCGCCGACCGGCGCGTTCGCGAGCGGCTCGCGGCCAGGGCCACCGACGATGAGGTAATAGGTCGCTCCGGCGATGGCTGCGCCGGCGATCGGTCCGACGAAGAACACCCACACCTGAGCTATGGCCCAGCCTCCAGCGAACAGCGCGGGTCCGAGGGACCGGGCCGGGTTCACCGAGGTGTTGTCGATCGGAATGCTGGCCAGGTGAATCAAGGTGAGCGTCAGGCCGATGGTTATCCCGCCGAATCCCGCGGTGGCGCGCCGGTCAGTGGCGCCGAGGATCACATAGACGAAGAAGCAGGTCAGCAGGATCTCGGCGATCAGGACCGCCCAGAGGCTGTAGTGGCCGGGTGAATGATCGCCGTAGCCATTCGCCGCGAATCCGGATGCCTTCGAAGAGAAACCCTTCTGACCGTGGGCGATGATCCACAGCGCGACCGCGGCGACGATCGCGGCGATGAATTGGGTGATGAGGTAGGCCGCCACATCGCGGCCAGGAAAGCGCCGCGCGATTGTCAGCCCGATCGTCACCGCCGGGTTGAAATGGCCGCCGGAGATGTTGCCCACGGCGTAGGCCATAGTGAGCACGGCCAGCCCGAAGGCGAGCGCCACGCCCAGAATGCCGATGCCGGTTTGATCGAACTTCAACGAGATCACGGCCGCGCCGCACCCGCCGAATACCAGCAGAAACGTGCCGAGGAACTCCGCACCTAGGCGCTTGGGCAGGGGATCGTCCATGGCACACCTTCCGTCCCAGTCACGGCCGACTGACGGGTCTTGTCTAGGACATGCGCGATCGATGATCAAGCACCCACGCCGCCTAGTGCACGACTAGCGCCTACGCCAGTACCTCCGCTCAGCGACAGCCGCAGTCGACCAGCGCGCCGACGATCGCGTCCACGGCGTGCTGCGCCCCGTCGGTGCCGCCGTCGGGAACCTGATCGGCGACGATCGAAAACAGCAGCAGCCGCCCATCGTGGTCACGGAGCAGGCCGGCCAGGGCGGACACGCCGGTCAGCGTGCCGGACTTGCCGCGCACCACCCCGACGCCGGCGACGCCGTCGAACCGGGTGGCGAGGGTCCCGTCCCAGCCGGCTACGGACAGCCCGTCCAGCACATCGCGCAGCGCCGGCCGTCCCGTCACCGACACCTGTAGCAGCGTGGCGACGGCGGCCGGACTGATCCGATCGCTCGGCGAAAGGCCGCTCCCGTCGAGCAGCCCGGTGCCGATGTCGATGCGGGCAGCGCGCAAGACGCTCGCCGTCGCGGCCGCAGCGCCGGCGAACGACGCTGGCTGCCCGGACGCCAGCGCTACCTGCCGGGCCAGGCACTCGGCAATCACATTGTCCGACTCGCTGAGCATCTGCTCGACGAGCGTGCCGATCGGCGCTGACCGCACCTGCCCGAGCACGCGAGCCCCGGCCGGGGCCGGGCCGGGCGTGACGGCAGACGGCGGCAGCCCGAGATCGGCGGCCAGGGCCCGGCCGGCAGCTTGGGCCGGATCGCCGCTCCTGGCGTCGGCGCCGGGGCTGTCGCGAGCACCGTCCACCATGGCCGCGGTGATCGGGGCGGCATAGGCGCTGGGTGCATCGCCGGGCGCCCAGCCCGGGCCGACCAGCGGGCCGGTGAACAGCGAGCTGTCGACGACCACGGCGGTGGGGGTGATCCCCGCCGCCCGGACGGCGCGCGCGAGGTCGGAGATCCGTGCGGCCTCGGGGTAGGCGGGTTCGGCACCTGCTGGCGCCGCGGTCAATGTGGGATCACCGGCGCCGACGAGCACGACGGTGCCCGGCGCCGTGCCGGCCACCACGCGGGTGGTGATCCGATCCGTGGCGCGACGAACGCTGAGCACGGCCGCAGCCGTCGCAAGCTTCGCCGTCGATGCGGGAGCGGTCGGGGTGGCGGCGCTCCGGTCGAGCAGCACGGCTCCGGACTGCGCATCCCGGACCGCCGCGAGCACGCGGCCGCCCAGCCGGGCATCGTCCAGCGGAGTGGACAAGGCGGCGGACACGCCGGCAGCGGTGGGCGGCAGAGCGGCCGACGCCGTGGCGAACGGCGACGGGGCGGATATCGCCGCGCGGACCGCGGACGGAAGCGGGCCGGTCGCGGTCGCCGTCGGCGACCCGCCCGCCGGGCGTATCCCGCTGGCGAGGAGATAGCCGCCCAGCGCGGCCCCGAGAGCGAGGACGGCGGTGACCCCCACGACGAGCACGGTCCGTGCCCCGCCGCCGCTCACGATCAGCCACCCTAGAACACCGGTGGGCCGGACCGGCTGCTTCCGGTCAGCCGGGCCGGCTGCTTCCGATCAGTAAGCTTCGTGATCTTGGACTTACAGCCCTGGAGCGACCATAAATCCAAGATCACGCAAGATCGGTGCGGGCTGGATCTGGTGCCTGTACGCCCGGTTCGCGGCACCGGCCTAGGGCCGCGGCATTGTTGGCGCAGACTCTAATGCGGGAACATGATCGCGAGCGCGCGCGAAAGGGGCCCTGCCGTGGAGTTCGACGTCCTCATCGAGATCCCCCGAGGTAGCCGCAACAAGTACGAGGTCGACCACGAGAGCGGGCGAATCCGCCTCGACCGGACGCTGTTCACTTCGACGCAGTACCCAGCTGATTATGGCTATGTCGAGGACACGCTGGGCGAGGACGGCGACCCGCTGGACGCGCTGGTCCTGCTGCAAGGCGATCCGCTGTTCCCCGGCGTGCTGGTCCGGTGCCGAGCGATCGGCATGTTCCGGATGACCGACGAGAAGGGCGGCGACGACAAGCTGCTGTGCGTGCCGGTCCATGACCCGCGGCTGGACCACCTGCGCGACATCTACCACGTCCCCGAGTTCGACCGGCTGGAGATCCAGCACTTCTTCGAGGTCTACAAGCAACTCGAGCCCGGCAAGAGCGTCGAGGGAGCCATGTGGGTCGGCCGAGTCGCCGCAGAGGAGGAGATCGAGGCGTCCCGGAAACGACTCGAAGAGCAGAAGCACGAGGACGCCGAGTCAACCTGAGTGAGCTCAGGCTTCGATCGGCACCGCGCTGACCGGCCGGTAACCGAGGAATCGCCCCGACCCCGGTGTGTTGCAGGTGAGGCGGTCGCCGTCGTGGCGCTCGACCAGGACGGTCACGTCGATGAGACCGTGCGGACCTGACAGCCGCACGACGGCCTGCCCGTCCTGGACCCGAGACACGTGTACGAGCCGTATCGCGTTCAACCGCCGGACGGCCAGATGCTCGTACCCGAACGCGAGCGCCGCCTGCGCCGTCGGCGGCAGCCCAACCCGGCCGCGGAGCAGGGCACCGACGACCTCGCCGGCCTCGGAGGCGGCCACGAATTCCGCGGCCGCGAAGGGCAGCACCCGCCCGTACAGCAAGCCGGTCGGGAGGACCAGCACGTTCGCGGCAAAGCGCTCCCCGCCTACGTGGCTGCACTCCCAGACCTGACCGGGGCGCACGTCATGCAGGGCCATCGCGACGTTGCGGCCACGGAGCGCACAGCACGTGTCGTGCTTGCTGTGTGTGCAGACGAGGTAGGCCAGGTCCGGCGTCGGCTCGCCCACCGACCCATCCAGCGGCAGCTCCAGCAGCTCGGCCTCGGACTCGTAGCTGCCCCACCGCGCCCACTCTCGACCATCCCGGCAGTCGACCAGCGCCCACCGGCGGATCGTGCCCACCGGCGTCCGTCCGGGTCGGCGGATCGCAAGTACCCGGATCCGGCGCTCCTCGGCTCGCGCGACGAGTGCCGCGGCGACAGCGCGATTGAACCGGGAGGCGGCCAGGCCGGCGCGGCCCCAGGGCCCGGGTTGCTCGACCAGTAGTAGTCGGCTGGCCGGGAAGGCCGTGCCGAGCATCGGATCGCCGCGCAGCTGAGCGTGTAAGGCGCATCGATCAAGCGACTCACGTGGATGCGGATGGCTTACCGGATGGCCACCCGCCGGCTCGGCCGGCACGCTCTCAGGCCGGCACGAGCACGCCCTCGCGCAGCAGTAGCCGCGCCAGAGCGAGCTGCTCGTCGGCGTCCAACCCGGGCAGCGATGCCGGCGTCAGGACCTCGCCGGTGAGCACGGCCTTGACGGCATTCTCGTCCGCGGCGACCAGCTCGACGGTCTTGTCGAGGAGCCGGAGCTGTAGATCGCCGCCCCGCCGGGTGACCCGGCAGCGCAGCCGGGCCCGCATCCGAAGCGCGGTGTCGGACCCGATCGACTCGGCGGCCTGCAGCTGGGCAAGGGGGCCCAGTGGCGCGGCGCGGGTCTGCGCGTCCAGCTCGTCGGCGATCGCGCCGGCGACGGCGTCGACCGCGGCCGAGCCGGCCGCTGACCGGAGATGGGCGGCGAGGGCGGACACGGTGGCCGCCAGTTCGGGCGCGAGGACGTCCGAGTCGCCGAGATCGACTCCCATCGGCAGCGACGCTCGCAAGGCCGGGTCGTCCCGGGCCCGCGCGACGAGTTGCTGGACGAGATGCTGCCGCGTCACCGGATGGATGCCGACGGTCAGGTGGATGGAGATCTCGCCAAGGGCGTCGGCCGAGTGCAGATAACCGCGCGGCAGGTAAAGCGCGTCGCCCGGCTCCAGGACGACGTCGAGCTGAGGTTGCTCGTCCGCGCGGGCGGATACCGCGGCTCGATGCTGTTCCCACGGCTGATCGGGCAGCGGGTTCTGCACGACGGGCTCGTGAATGCGCCACCGCTTGTGCCCCGCGACCTGCAGGACGAACACGTCGTGCACGTCGTAGTGGGCGGCGAACCCTCGGCTCTCCGGCGGCGTGATGTAGGCGTTGACCTGAACCGGGTGACCGAGCTCGGCGGCCAGCTCGGTGGCGAAATCGACGAGTGGTGGCCACGTGCGATGGAGGCCCTGCAACACCAAGGTGCCGCCGCTGCCCATCTCGGTCAGGATGCGGTCGTCGGCGGCCTGATCCTTGGCGCCAGCACCGGCGCCTCCGCCCCGCGTGAAGCGGGCGGCCGGGAGCACCGTCCCGTTCTTGGCCATTCGAAGGAACGGCGTGCGCAAGCCTCGGCGGGACACGAGCTCGTCGACGGCGCGCGCGTCGAGCAGATCGGTGAAGTCCTGATCGAGGTCGCACCTCCGCGTGAACAACGGGGCTCGGCCCCAATGCGCGGTGGCGAATGTGGCTGTATCACAGGCAATGCACCGGCGCAGCGCCGTGAAACGGTCGCTGGGTAGGCCGTCCGCAGCAGGCGCCGCGCCGGTGTCGTTCACCGATCAGCCTCCAGCCGGCCCGTCGGCTCCGCCATCGCCGCGCGGCTCCGCCGTCGCCGGCCGCACCGTCAGCACCGTTGTCAGCGCCACCGTCCGCACCGCCGTCGGCGCCACCATCGGCTCCGCCGTCGCCAGCCGCGCCGTCGGCTCCGCCGTCGCCGAAGCCCGCGCCGCCGTCGCCACCGCTGTCGGCCGCGCCGTCCGCACCACCATCGCCACCGGCCGATGCGACCTCGTCGTCACTGATGCTCATGCGAATCCTTTCTCCAAGCCGTAGGGGACGGATCATCGATCCGTCTGGGAGAGCGGCACCGGGTTCGGCCGCAGCGCCTATTGGATCACGCGCCTCGCGCGGCGCACATGCACCCCGCGAAAGCGCCGCACGTTCGCCGGGGGCCCTGCGATTCGCTCCGCACGCCGTGCTGCTCGGCGCTGGCGCGCCAGCGATGCTTGCTCGCTCACGCCATCCGGTAGGCGTGATGCAACGCGACCGCCCCGCCGGTGAGATTGCGCCATCGCACGTCGGTCCACCCGTTGGCGTCGATGCGGTGCGCCAGCTCCTCCTGGCGCGGCCACTCCCGGATGGACTCGACCAGGTAGGTGTAGGCATCGGAGTTGGACGACACGACCCGCGCGATCAGCGGCAGCGCGCTCAGCAGATAGCGGGTGTAGACGAAACGAAAGGGCGCGAATGTCGGCCGGCTGAACTCGCAGACCACGAGCCGACCACCGGGCCGGACGACGCGGGCCATCTCCCGCAATGCGGCATCGGCGTCCGCGACGTTGCGCAGCCCGAAGGTGATCGTGACCGCGTCGAACACCCCGTCGGGAAAGGGCAGGTGGAGCGCGTCGCCGGCGACGAACGGCACGGCGCGCCGCCCCTTGCGCGCGCGACCGGCCCGCAGCATGCCCAACGAGAAGTCGCAGGCGACGGGGCGGCATGATGTGCGGTCAGCGAGCTCGGCGGTGGACACGCCGGTTCCGGCGGCCAGGTCGAGGATTCGCTCGTCCTGATGCGGCTCGATCGCCTGCCGGGTGCGCCGCCGCCACAGCCGATCCAGGCCGAGAGACAGCACGGTATTCGTGACGTCGTAGCGATGGGCCACGCCGTCGAACATGGAGGCGACCTCGACCGGCTTTTTGTCCAGCGTCGCGCGGTTCATGCGCGGCCCGTCTCCGCGACCGGACTCGCATCCGCCGATTCCGGAGCATGCTCGAGGGACGGGGAATTGGCGAGCCGAATTGTGCCGTAGACGATGGCAGCAAAACAGAGCAAGTAGCCGATGACATACCACGGCGACACGGGCACGTGTTCGTGCAGCAGCAAGGCGCCGAGCAGAACCGCGACGAGCGGCGCCGTGGACTCATTTGCGGGAAAGCTCGCGCCAAGAGCACCGATCTGGAAGGAGATCTGGGTGAGGGTGAATCCCAAGGCGCCCAGCGCCACCACCCCGATCAGCGGAACCAACCCCTCGGCATGCGCGAACCCGTTCCAGGAGCTGGCGTCGAACGTCTGGGCCACTGTGTTGATCATGACGCCGACCATCCCGAAGAACCCGCCTGCGACGCAACCGAACCCGACGGCCCGGACGGCTGGCCGCCGGCCGCGGACAGCGAGCAGGATGATCGCGCCGAGCGCGAGCCCGATCAGGATAGTGATGAGAGCCGATCCCGGACGGAGCGGCTCGCCGTCGCCCGGGTCGCCGATTAGCACGAAGAACACGCCGAGACCAGCGATGATCGACACGCACGCGCCGTAGTCCGCCCTGCGTGGTCGCGGCCCGCCGATCAGAAAGCCGACGAACAGGGATACCGGCAGGGCGAGGACCAGTAGCGGTTGGATGAGCACGACGGGCCCCGTGGCAAGCGCGACCACCTGGAGCAGCAGGCCGACTCCGTCGCCACCGACGGATAGCCACCATCGGGGACTTACCAGCAGCCGCAGGAGGCCGCCAGCGTCCGCCTCACCAGTGCCGGTGTGTGCGGCCGAGTGCTGGACGGCCGTTGCCCCGCCGTAGGCCACCGCGGCAGCGATCCCGCACGGAATCGCGACAGCTAGGGACATGGCCGTTAGTGGCTGCTAGCTCGCGGCCCGTTGCGCTGGCACGAGGGGCAGCGCGGTCGAGGAGAAGTGCGAATGGACACGGGGGTCGACCGGGTCGAGCGCCGGATCCTCGTGCACGACGAGGTGGCGGTACAGGGTGTCGCGCTGAGCCGGGATCCGCCCCGCCCCGCGGATCAACTCGATGAGCTCCGTGCGGTTGCTGCGATGCCGCGCGCCGGCGGAGGACACGACATTCTCCTCGAGCATCACCGAACCGAGGTCGTCGGCGCCGAAATGCAAGGTCAGCTGGCCGATGTCTTTCCCGGTCGTCAGCCACGACCCCTGCAGATGGTTGATGTTGTCGAAGAACAGCCGGGCCACCGCGATCAGCCGCAGATACTCCAGGCTCGTCGCTTGGGTCCGTCCCTTGAGGTGGTTGTTTTCCGGCTGATACGTCCACGGAATGAACGAGCGGAAACCACCGGTCCGATCCTGCACGTCGCGGATCATCCGCAGATGTTCGATGCGTTCGGCGTTGGTTTCGCCGGTCCCCATCATGAACGTCGCCGTGGATTCGACACCCTGCTCGTGGGCCGCCTCCATCACCGCGAGCCAGGCCTCGCCCGACTCCTTCAACGGTGCGATCGCGGTGCGCGGCCGGGCCACGAGGATCTCGGCGCCGGCCCCGGCAAAGCTATCGAGCCCGGCCCGATGCAGCCGGGCGATCACCGTGGCGACGTCGAGATCGGACGTGCGCGAGATGTGCATGACCTCGGATCCGCCGAGCGAGTGCAGAGTCAGTTGCGGGTAGGTCGCCTTGATCGCCGCGAACGTCCCCTCGTACCACTCGATGCCGAGCTCCGGGGAATGGCCGCCCTGCAGCATGATTTGCGTGGCGCCCAGTTCCACGGCCTCGCCACACCGACGCAAGATCTCCTCGACCGAGTGCGTCCAACCCTCGGCGTGCCGTGGCGGCCGGTAGAAAGCGCAGAACTTGCAGGCGGTCACGCAGACGTTGGTGTAGTTGATGTTGCGGTCGATGATGTAGGTCGCGATGTTGTCCGGGTATCGCCGCCGGCGCACGGTGTCGGCGGCCCGCCCGAGCGCATGCAGCGGCGCGTCGGTGTACAGCCGGAGCGCCTCGTCGGGACTGACCCGGCCACCGTCCGCTGCGTGCTCGAGCAGCCGGAAAATCTGTCCTGGCATAGTGCCTAGCCTACGGCCGACCACTACAGGGAGTCGCGCCAGGCAACCCACCGGCGGAGCGGGCCGAGATCGAACCGCGGACCTCCGACGCCGACGGTGAACATCGTTATGCCCGCGGCGAGCAGCGCGGGACCGGCGCGGTCCGGCTCGCCCTGGACACCGACCGAACGCTCGATCTCGTTCGGATCGCGGCCGATGTCCGCACACCGCTCGGCCAGGATGGCCGACTTGCGCCGCATCGTCCCGACCTCGCCGAACGTGTGCCAGATGTCCGCGTAGCGGGCGACCAGCGGCAGTGTCTTACGTTCGCCGCCACCGCCGATCAGCAGCGGGATCTTCCGCGTCGGCGGAGGCTTCAGCTTCGTCCAGCGGCGTTCGATGCGAGGGAGCGCCTCGGAGAGCGCGTCCAGACGGCCGGCAGCGGTACCGAACTCGTAGCCGTACTCGTCGTAGTCCCGCTGGAACCAGCCCGAGCCGATGCCGAGGATCAACCGGCCATTGCTGATGTTGTCGACGGTGCGGGCCATGTCGGCGAGCAGGTCGGGGTTGCGGTAGCTGTTGCAAGTCACGAGCGCGCCGATCTGCAGCCGGCGCGTTTGCTCGGCCCACGCGCCCAGCATGGTCCAGCACTCGAGATGCTTGTCGTCGGCCGACCCGTACAGGGGATAGAAGTGATCCCAGTTGAACGCGATGTCGGTGCCGAGATCTTCGATTTCCTGCACCGCATCCCGGATGACGGCGTACTCGGCGTGCTGCTGCTGGAGCTGGACGCCGATGCGCACGGGGCGAGGAGTCACGTCAGCTGACAGTAACGACCCGAGTGCCGGGCTACGAGCCGACGGCGTTGGGCTGCGCGCCGGCAGGTGTCCAGACGTAAGGCGTCGTCGTCGTCACCGCGACGAAACCGAGGCTCTGCAAGATGGGTCGGCTGTCATCGGACGCATCCACCTGCAGGAAGCGATAACCGTACCCGACGGCCAGCTGGGCCCGTCGAGCGACGAGAGCGCGGTAGATCCCGCGCCCGCGCCAGGCCGCCAGCGTGGAGCCGCCCCAGAGGCCGGCGAACTCGGTGCCCGGCTTGTAGGCGATCCATCCTGCCGACACGACCTCGTCGGCCGTCTCGGCCACCAGCACCTCGGTGTCTCCACTGGCAACGAGGTCGCGCAGCTCGTCGGCGAGCCAGCTCCAGTCCTCGTCCCATACCGCGGACTCCATCGCCGCGATGCGCCGCAGGTCGTCGTCGGCTCGAACCGGACGGAGCGCGATGCCGTCGGGTAGCACCGGGTCGGCGGCCAGCTCGGCGGCCACCCCGATCAGCACCGTCTCGCGGGGCTCCGCGACGAAGTCGTGCGCGCGCAGGCGGTCGGGCAGGTCGGACGGCCAGTCGTGGCCCCGCGTCTTCCACTCGAAGGCCTGGCCGCGCGCGGTGAAGTGAACGATCTGCCGGTCGATCAGGGCATCCAGCTCCTGGTCGCTCAGGCCTTCGAGGCTGCGGTAGCCGATGAAACCGCGATGCTGATAGTGGACCCGGACGAGCGGGCCGTCCCGGTCGGTCTCGACGTCAGGCGCCGACTCGCCGTCGCCGCGCAGCTGCTCGTCGTAGGCGGCGAGGAGATCGGCCGGACTGTACACGCGGCTCAGCGTGCAGCAGGTCGGACCGGCAACGCAATTGTCGAACTCCGGCGCAGGCGCCCAAGGCGTCCCCTACTCGAACAGCGCGAGCTGGTTGGCGCCCACCAGGTCGCGCAGCTTGCGGCGCGCGATCGGGCCCGGTCGCGGCGCCCAGCTGACCGCGGCGGCCGGCACGGTGTCCCAGGACTGCCGGCGCTCGTCCGCGGCCGGGGTGGGCTCGCCGGACAGCACGCGCAGCGCCTCGGCTGTGGTCCAGCGCAGCTGCATGGCCTCGAAGGTGGCCCGCACTGCGGTCGGCGGCAGCGGCAGGACGGGCAGCGCGGCAATGTCGATCGGGACGTCGGCGCGCATCGCCATCACCTGACGATTGAGCTCCCAGGTCGGGCGCGCGTCGGGTGCCTGCAGCCGCTGGGCAACCGACGATCCGACGGCCCGCGCCACCTCCTCGGGCGCAGCGAAGGCGGTCGCCGCGGACCCTAGCTCGGCCAGGATGCGGGCCGCGGTCTTGGCCCCGATCCCGCGTACGCCGGACAGGTTGTCGGACGGATCGCCGCGCAACGCGGCAAAGTCGGCGTACTGGTCCGGGCGGACGCCGAGCAGCAAGACCAACCGCTCGGCGGTGATCAGTGGAGAACACTCGACGCCCCCGTTGATGATGCGCAGCACGTGGGTGTGGCCGTCGATGAGGGCGAAGGCATCCCGGTCGGACGTCACGATCACTGTGGTGCCACCGGAGGCCGCGACGGCCTGGGCGGTGGAGGCGAGCACGTCGTCGGCCTCCAGGCCGGACGGGACGACAACGCCGACGCCGAGTCCGCGCAGGACGTCCGCGGCGACCGCGAGCTGACGCACGAGAGTTGGCAGCTTGTCGGCGCGATTGGCTTTGTACTGCGGCCATTTCTCGCGCCGCCAGCTCACGTCGGGATCGTCGAAACCGACGACCACGGCGTCGGGTTGGAAGCGATCGACGGCGGCCACGAGCTGGGTCAGCAGGCCCCGGATCGCCCAGATCGGGTCGCCGTCCGCGCCATGGCGGCCGGTGCCGGCGTGCGAGTGGTAGCTGCGGTGGACGAGTGAGTTGCCGTCCACGGCGAGCACCACCCGACCCCCGTCGGCGGGACTCGACGCTGGCACGGTTTCAGTCTCCTCCCCGATCCGACAGTGTCGTCACACCTCGGCGAAGTCCGGCGTGACGTCCCGAGCAACCGCCCCGACCACTGCCGCTCGGCGGGCGAACTCGGACAGCCCGGCCAGCTGGCGCTCACCGAGCCGGAAGTCCAAGGTTCGGAAGTAGGTAGCCAGCGTCCCGGCGTCGAACACCTCCCAGCGCGCCGCTTGGTCGGCCACGATGTCGACATGCGCGAGCGCCTCGTCGCGGCTGCGGATGAAGGCGGAGTGGACGTCCTTCACCAGGCCCGGGTTGGCGACGGCGTACGAGCGGCGCACGGCCCACACCGCGAACACCATGGGCAGCCCGGTCCACTCGCGCCAGACCTCGCCCAGATCGTGCACGGCAAGACCCGTCCGGGGCGCGTCATAGGTCGCGCGCAACGCAGCGTCACCGATAAGAACGCCGGCATCGGCCTCGAGCAGCATGGCCGTGAGATCCGGAGGGCAGACGAAGTAGTCGGGATGCACCCCATGAACCTCGGCGAGCCACATGCGGGCCAGCAGGACCGAGGTCCGCGACGTGGAACCCAGGGCGACCCGGCCCCCGTCAAGCTCCGCGAGCGGCACCTGCGAGACCAGATTGACCGAGAGCACCCGCCCGTCGGACCCCACCGCGAGATCCGGCAGGAGCAGCAGTTCCTCGGCGTTGCGCAGGTACTCCAGCAGGGAGATCGGGCCGATGTCGAGATCCCCCCGAACGAGCGCGTCGTTGAGCCGATCCGGCGTGTCCTTGGTCAGCTCCACGTCCAGCAACGCGCCGGACCGCACCAGTCCCCAGTAGATCGGCAGGCAGTTGAGAAACTGGATGTGTCCGACGCGAGGCCGCGCGGACGTCACCGGTCGGTGCGCTCGATCGCGGGAAGCGGGCCGGGCTCGGGTCCGGGCAGCGGCCCGGGCCCCGGTACCGGACCCGGCGAGGGGCCCGGGTCCGGCGTCGGCGGCGGAGTAGGCGCAGGCGACGGCGGTGTCGGCGGACCGGGCTGCGGCCCCGGCACCGGTGACGGGATGGGCGGGGGTGACGGCACGGGCGGCGTGGGCGGGGTCGTCATCGCTCCCACGCTACGCGTGGGCCAAACGCCAGCTCGGGCGTGCTGGCCAACCGCCGTCGTGATCTTGGACTTGCTGCTCTGCAGCGACGCTTTCTCCTAGATCACGACGGCCGAGCGGCGGAGTCTGATCGGCAGCCTGGGCATCTAGGGTTGACCGGGTGGCCGACGAGCCGGACGACCTGACGCTGGCGTCGGACCTCGTCCGGGCCGCCGGGACGCTCGCGGCCCGGATGCGGCGCTCCGGAGTGGCCTCCTCGCGCAAGACATCCGTGACCGACCTCGTGACTCCCGCCGATGTCGCCGCCGAGGCGTTAATCGTCGACCGGCTGCGCGCGGCCCGGCCGGAGGACGGCATAGTCGCCGAGGAAGGATCGGCGCAACCCGGACGCTGGCGGACCTGGTTCGTCGATCCCATAGACGGCACCTACAACTACGCGAGTGGCCTCCCGCTGTGGTGCAGCGCCGTCGGTCTCACCGCCGCCGACGAGCTCCTCGGCGGCGCCGTGTATCACCCGGCCGGGAACGACCTGTGGTGCGGTGGGCGCGGCCGACCAACGACGCGCAACGGCGAGCCGGTGCCTCCGATCGCCGACCGGCGGCTCGTCGAGGTGTCGGTCGCGAGTTACCTGCACCCGACGACCATTCCCGACGACTCGGTGCGAGAACCGCTGCTGCGGGCGCTCCGCCGCGCGGGCACGGTGCGCACCTTCGGCTCGGGATCGATCGAGCTGGCCTGGGTGGCCGATGGTCGGCTCGGCGGTTTCCTGCAGCATGACTGCCTGCCCTGGGACTGGCTACCCGGCGCCGCCCTGGTTACGGCGGCCGGTGGTGACATCGCAGTCGTGCCGCTCGACGGCCACCGGTGGCACATCGCGGGCAGCCGGCGGCTCGTCGACGATCTGACGGCGATCCTGCGCGGGTCAGGCTGACGTCGGGCGGTCGGCGGTGAGCCGGCGATACGTCTCGGCCGCGGCGGACGCGAACCCGGCGGGCAGGCCCACGGCGGCCACTGCCGCCGCCACCTCGTCCATCTCGCCCGACCACCGCCACGCCTTGCCCCGCGCCCGCCGGTCGAGCGCGTCAAGCTGGGCGTCCAGATCGATCCCGTCGCGGGCCAACTCCGCGCGCACCTCGTCAGCCACGCCGTACCGCTGCGCGGCCTCGGCCAGGATCGACCACAACGTCGGCAAGGCCTTGCTTTGCAGCGCGAAGCAGGCCTTGAGGGCACTGGCCGAACCTAGGCCGCCGGGCAGCACTCGAGCCTCGAACGGGGAGGCGGCAAACAGTGCCGCTACCGCCGCGGCCGGGCCACCGGCCAACCACAGCACCGTGTCCGCGCGACGCCAGGCCGGTGCGCCGATGACCGCGCCGTCGACCACCGAATCCGGGCCGAGCAGCTCGGCGATGGCGGCCACCGTGGCCGGCGCGACCGCGTTCGCGTCCAGGTAGGCGGCCGGGCGGTCCCCACGTGCAGCCGCCCGGACCGCGCGGGCGATGTCCACAGCCGCATGCGGCGGGCAGATCGAGATGACGAGATCGCTGCGGGCGACGAGCTCGGCGAGGTCGGGGACGGCCACGAGGTCGGCGATCTCGGCGCGCTTGCTCGTGGCGTCCGAGCGGCCGGCGGCCGCCCAGATGACCTGCGCGGCGACCGGCTTGAGCGCGGCTCCCAATGCCGCGCCCATGGCGCCGGGATGCAGGACGCCGACGACCGGCCGTTCCCCGAGCGGCACCGTCGGCTATCGGCCGCGGCGTCGCTCGTCGCGACCGCCGTAAACGATCACCGCGATAGCCGGGACGAGCAGGAACCAGACCCACCACCTCGTGGCGAAGAACAAGGCCAGCGCGATGATTGGGGCAAGCGCGACGAGCACCACGCCGGGCCGTCCGCCGAGCGCGCGTTCGTCGCGGTCGGCTTCAGCCGAAGGGTGACGCCGGGCCGGAGGCGCACCGGTGGTCGCCGGCGATCCACCGGACAGGGGGTGGGGCTCCGGTAGGTCGACGAACAGCACCTCCAGGTCCTCCCGGGTGCGCGCTGCGCTGACCTTCGCGACCCGATCGCCGTACTCGTCGGGGTCCAGCCGCCCGGCCGACAGATGCGCATCCAGGGCCTGCATGGCGCCCGTGCGCTCGTTGTCGCCGATGCGGATGGGCGGCCGCGAGGATCCGTCCGCCCCGGCGGGAATACTGCTCATCGCAGCCAATCTCGAGGACGTCCGCCCCCGCCCCACAGCGGACCGCCGCTGCTCCACCGCCGACCACAGGTGATTCGCGGAAGCACGATGAAGTACAGCACGACCGCGACCACCACGAACGGCAACACCACTATCGCCGCCACGGCCACGGCGACCAGAGCGGCAATGCGCCCGGCCACCGACTCCGGGACGTAGCGATACCAATCCCGCCGCTCGCCGGCACCGCCGATGGCCGCCGTCGGGCGGGTCCCGGTTCCGCTCCGCGGACGCGGGTCGGGCAGGTCGGTGAACAGCACATCGAGCTCCGCTTGGGTGCGGGCAACCTCAGCCGCGGCGAACCGGTCCGCGTACTCGTGCGGGTCGAGCCGGCCAGCGCTCAAGTGCTGGTCGAGCGCCTCCTGAGCGGCGGAACGCTCGGCGTAGCCGATACGGATTTGGGGATCGGGTCCGGTCACCCTCTCAGTGTGCGCACGGTCATGGCCTGCCGCATAGTGCGAATTGTCAAGACGGGTCGGGGCTGGCTTCCCCGTCGTCGCCCTTGAGCCGCGAACTGAGATCCTCGTTGTGGGCCTGACGAGTCGCGATCCGCGCCTCGACGGTCTGGGCGAGCGCGGCCCGGGGCCTGGCCAGCACCACGTAGGACAGCGGCACCGACAGCACCAGCGCGAGCACCGCGGCCAGAAAGACCGGAACGCTGACGAGCCACAGCAGCCCGAACAGCACCCCAAAGACCAGGAACCGCAGGATCGTGTACGTCCATAGCGTGCCCAGCGAGCGACCGAACGACGGGTCGGGCGGCCCGGCGTCGTCCGGCGGCTGGTCCGGCTGCCCCGCGCCCTCCTCGGCCGGCTCGCGGGTCGGCTCGTCGGACGGCGACTGGGTCACGCCCAGACCGCTTGCGGCTCGGCCCGCCGGATGGCGAGCGGCACCGGTCCGTCGTACTCGCGAACGACCTGGTAGCGAGTGTTCCGCTCCACCGGGCGGAACCCGGCATCGCGGATTAGCCCGAGCAGATCCTCGCGGGTCAGCTTGTCCGGGGTGCCGAAGCCGTCCGCGTCATGGGTGATCTTGTATTCGACAACCGAGCCGTCCATGTCGTCGGCGCCGAAGTTCAGCGCCAGCTGGGACGTCGACAACCCGTGCATGACCCAGAACACCTTGACGTGATCGAAGTTGTCGAGCAGCAGCCGACTGACCGCGAACGTGCGCAGCACATCCGCCGGCTGGGCCATCGGCAGGTGGGACAGCCGGTTGTTGTCGTTGTGGAACCGCAGCGGGATGAACACGACGAAGCCGCTGGTCTCGTCCTGCAACTCCCGCAGCCGGAGCACGTGGTCGACCCGGTGCCGCGGCTCCTCGATGTGGCCGTACAGCATCGTGGCCGGTGTGCGCAGTCCCTTGCTGTGCGCCAACCGGTGGATCCGCGACCAGTCCTCCCAGTGCGTGTCGTGATCGACGATCTGCTTGCGGACATCCCAGTCGAAGATCTCCGCGCCGCCTCCGGTCAGCGATTCGAGGCCGGCGTCGATCAGCTCGTCGAGGATCTCGTCGGCCGGCAGCCCGCTGATCTTCTCGAACCAGTGCACCTCAGTGGCGGTGAACGCCTTGAGCGCGACCTGCGGCACCGCCGCCTTCAGCTCGCGCAGCACCCGGGGGTAGTAGCGCCACGGCAATGTCGGGTGCAGGCCGTTGACGATGTGCAGCTCCGTGATGCCCTCGTCCTTCATGGCCAACGCCTTCTCGACGGCCTCCTCGACCCGCATCGTGTACGCGTCGGCCTGACCCGGCTTGCGCTCGAACGAGCAGTACGCGCACGACGCACTGCAGACATTGGTGAGATTCAGGTGCCGGTTGACGTTGAAGTAGGTGATGTCAGCGTTCTTCGCGGTCCGGACGCCGTGCGCGAGACCGCCGAGCCAGGCCAGGTCGTCAGCGGCGTAGAGATCGACCCCGTCGGTGTAGTCGAGGCGCTCTCCAGCGGCCACCTTTTCGGCCAGCTCAGCCTTGCGAAGCTCGGTCAAGGGCATGCCGCCAGGGTACGGGACCGTCCGATCAGCGGGCGCCGCCGAGCTCGCCGGTCCAGCGGGTGATCAAGTCGTGCGGCACGCCCAGCACGTCGAGCACCTTCGCCGCGACGAAGTCCACCAGCTGGTCGACCGATGCGGGTGCGCTGTAGAAGCCCGGGCTCGCCGGCAGCACGACGGCGCCCGCATCGTGCAGCTCGAGCAGGTGCTGCAGCGTGGCGCGGGTGTAGGGCGTTTCGCGCGGCACCACCACGAGGGGTCGGGCCTCCTTGAGCGTCACGTCGGCGGCCCGTTGCAGCAGATCCTTGGACAGCCCGATCGCGATGCCGGCCACGGACGCGGTCGACGCCGGAACGACGACCATGCCCCGCGTCCGGTAGGACCCCGACGACGGGCCAGCGGCGAGGTCGCTTGCCGCCCAGTAGGCGAGGTCCGCGTCGGCGACGTCGCGAACCAGCCAGGTCGCCAGATCCGCGGCCCAGTGCGAGTCTCGGAAGCGCAGGCCGGTCTCGTCCAGCAGGGTGAGCCGGGCCGCGCGCGAGACGATCAGGTCCACGGGCTGTCCAGCGTCGAGCAGGCCGCCCAGAACCGCTCGGGCGTAGGGCGTACCGGATGCTCCGGACACGCCGACAACCCACGGTGCCCTCGTCATCGCGCTCTCACGCCTACCAGCGCAGCCCCTGCGCGATCAGGTCAGCCAGGGCGAACACGAACAGCCCGATGCCGATCACGCCGTTAGCCGTAAAGAAGGCCCGGTTGACCCGAGTGAGGTCGTCGGGTCGCACGATGCGGTGTTCGTACACGAGCACGGCGCCGGTCAGCAGCACGCCAAGCCACCACCACCATTCCAGTCCCGCGGCCAGACCGAACCAGACGAACGCGCCGAGCGTGGCCACGTGCACGAGCGATGAGGCGCGCAGCGCCGCCGGGATACCGAACCGGGCCGGGAACGAACGGGACCCGATGCGGCGGTCGACCTCGGCGTCCTGGCAGGAGTAGATGAGGTCGAATCCCCCGATCCAGGTACCGACCGCGAGGCCGAGCGCAACCGAGGCCCACGACACCTCGTCGGTCACCGCCAGCCAGGCCCCGACCGGCGCCACGAATTGCGCGATCCCCAGCAGTACTTGAGGAAAATCGGTGAACCGCTTGCCGTAGGAATAGAGGACCAGCGCGGCGATGGCGATCGGCGACAGCACGAGGCAGAGCCACGACAGCGCGGCGGCGCTCGCCAGGAAGACGATCAGGGCGATGACCGTGCCGATCCACGCCGCGCCCAGATCGAGTTCGCCGGTGACCAGCTCGCGCTGCGCGGTGCGCGGATTCAGCGCGTCGTAGCCACGATCGAGAATCCGGTTCGCCGCCATGGCCACCGTCCGCGCCGACACCATGGCCACCGTGATCAGGAACAGCTGCCGCCAGTGGACCGAACTGCTCTGCTGCCACATTGCGGTCAACGCCGAGATGTAGGCGAACGGCAGCGCGAAGACCGAGTGCTCGATCATCACCAGCCGGAGGAACTTCGCGATCCGGCCCGGGCCGGCGCCGCGCCGACCGGGTACGGTCGCGCGCCGCGGTCCGGTCACCCGGCACCTCCGTCGACCCCGCGCGGAATGCGATACGAGCCCCAGCGCCGGTCGACCAGCCGGGTGATCGCCGGGTCCACGACACACTCTCGCGGCCATCCCCCGTCGCGGCGGTACCCCTCGCCCGGCAGCTTGCGGGTGGCGTCAACGCCGAGCTTGCCGCCGAAGAACTGCTCGTACGACGCGTGGTCGAGGTGGTCGACCGGCCCGACGGTGTGCAGCGCGTCGTGCGCGTAGTCGACGTTGCCGAACGCCCGCCACGCCACCTCGGCGTAGTCGTGCACGTCGCAATCGGCGTCGACGACGACGATCAGCTTCGACAGCGACATCAGTCCGGCGCCCCAGATCGCGTTCATCACCTTCTGCGCGTGCTTGGGGAACCGCTTGTCGATCGAGACGATGACGCAGTTGTGGAACACGCCCGCCTCGGGCAGGTCGTAGTCGACGATCTCCGGAATGGTGAGCCGGATCAGCGGCAGGAATATGCGTTCGGTGGCCTTGCCGATCGGGCCGTCCTCCTGCGGCGGTCGGCCGACGACGATCGTCTGGAAGATCGCGTCCGACCGCATGGTCATCACGTCGACGTGCACGAACGGGAACGGCTCGACCGGCGTGTAGAAGCCGGTGTGGTCGCCGAACGGGCCCTCCGGGTGACGCGCGCCCGGCTCGACCCACCCTTCGAGGACGACCTGCGCCGCCGCGGGCACCTGGAGCGGCACCGACAGGCACTCGACCAGATCCACCCGGTCACGTTGCAGGAATCCGGCGAACAGGTACTCGTCGATGTCGCCCGGCAGCGGCGCGGACGCCGCGTAGGTGACCGCCGGCGGGCAGCCGAAGGCGATGGCGACCGGGAGCCGCTCGCCGCGCCGCTCGGCCACCGCGGCGTGCGAGGTCGAGTCCTTGTGGATCTGCCAGTGCAGGCCGACGGTCCGGTTGTCGTGCTGTTGCAGGCGATACAGCCCGAGGTTGCGCGCGCCCGTCTCCGGATGCTTGGTGTGGGTGAGGCCCAGGTTCAAGAACACGCCGCCGTCGTCCGGCCAGGCGGTGATTCCCGGCAGTATCGACAGGTCTACGTCGTCGTCCTTGAGCACGACCTCCTGCGCCGGGGCCGCCTTGACCCGCCGGGGTGGCGCCGCCCGCAGCGCAGCCACCTTGCCGAGCGCGTCCCGCAGTCCGCCGACGCCCCGCGGAAGCTCCGGCCGGAGCAGGTCCCCGATCCGCGCACCGATCTCGTCGAGCGACTGGACCCCCAGAGCCCGGGCCATGCGCCGCGTTGTCCCGAAGACGTTTATCGCCAGCGGCAGCCGGCCGCGGCTCGGATGCTCGAACAACAGCGCCGGGCCCCGCTCACGGACGACCCGTTGGACGATCGCCGCCACCTCGAGGTCCGGGTCGACCGAGGTCGCGACCCGAGCCAGGTCCCCGTCGCGTTCCAACGCGCGGAGGAAGTCCTGCAGATCAGCGAAACCCACAGCAAGCAAGCCTAGGCTGAGGTCATGATCCGGTTCGGTGGCCTAGTCGCCCTCGTCGCCCTCGGCTTCTGGCTCTACGCAATATTCGATGCCATATCCGCACCGCGGGAGCGGATCCGCCTGCTGCCCAAAACCCTCTGGGTGATCGTGATCGTGCTGCTCAACGTCGTTGGCACCGTGCTCTGGTTCGTCGTCGGCCGCCCGCGCAAGTCCGACCTTCCTCCGGCTCGTACTGCCGCCCCGCGGGCGGGGTGGGCCGGCCAGTTCGGCCGACCCACTAGCCTGCCCCGCCGGCCCGTAGCCCCGGATGACGATCCCGAATTCCTGCGCAACCTGCGCAAGCGTGAACGCGGTGACCATCCCGACGGACCCGACCAACAGAACTGACCTTTCCTCCGGTGGTCCAGATCCTGCTCGTCGAGGACGACGCGGCTATCCGCTCGGCGTTGATGCGCGCCCTGCGCGAGCACGGACACACCGTGAACTCGGTCGACACCGGCATGGCCGCGCTGACCTCGGCCGTAGCCCAACGACCGGACGTCGTGCTCCTCGATCTCGGACTGCCGGACATTGACGGCGCCGATGTGCTGTCCATGCTGCGGAGCGTGAGCGACGTCCCTACGATCGTGGCCACCGCTCGAGACGACGAGGCGGAAATCGTCCGGTTGCTCGATCTCGGCGCCGACGACTACGTGATCAAGCCGTTCACCGCGGCCCAGCTGACGGCCCGGGTCCGCGCGGTGTTGCGCCGCATAGGTCAGGCCGGCGAGGAACCGCTGATCACCGTCGGTGGGCTGACGATCGACACCCGCAGCCGGGAAGTGGTCGTGGACGGACGGCCGGTCGACCTCGCCCGCAAGGAGTTCGACTTGCTGCTCGCGCTCGCCCGGCGGGCCGGTGAAGTGGTAACCAAGCGCGACCTCCTCGCCGAGGTCTGGCAGCTGGCCTGGGGCGGTTCGGACCGAACCGTCGACGTGCACCTGTCCTGGCTGCGCCGCAAGCTCGGCGAGTCGGCCGCCGAACCCCGCTACCTGCACAGCGTGCGCGGAGTGGGCGTGCGGCTGATGGCGCCCTCGGAGGCCGGAGGGTGACCATGCGCCGCCAGATCATGGCCCTGGTGGTGGGGCTGACGACGCTCGTCATCCTGGCCTTCGCCATCCCGGTGGCGATCCTCATCCGGTCCGCCGTTCTCCAGAACGCGGAGCGGGCGGCCGTGTTGCAGGCGAACAACGTCGCCCTGTTCATTCGTACGAACAACAACCAGGCCGCGATCGAGTCCTACCTGAAGGCGCTCGCGCAGAACAACGACCGGCGCACGAGCGTGCGCATCCCGAACGGCACCATCCTCGGCACCGCTCCGCCGGGCGGAGGCGATCTCGGCCTCGCGGTGCCCGGCAATGGCCTGCCGTCGGGATCGCCGCCGAACCTGGGCGAGAACAACCGCCCACCCCCGGGAGGCGAGGGCGGCGAACAGGCCCAGCTACGCCAGATTTCCGGCGGTCAAGTCGCTGAACTCGGCCTGCGTCTTCCGGACGGGTTGTACTTCGTCCAGGTCTACGTGTCGGATTCCGCCTTGCACAGCGGCGAAGTCGGCCGTCTGATGCTGGTCCTCGGCGGCAGCCTGGCCTTGCTCGTGGTGAGTGTGTTCGGAGCCGAGTTGCTGACCCGGCGCATCGTCCGACCGCTCGTCCAGACCGCTGAGACCGCCCATCAGCTCACCGCGGGCGATGTCACGGCGCGGGCCCCCACCGACGGGCCGCGCGAGGTGGCGGACGTCGGCTCCTCCCTCAACCAGCTGGCCGACCGGATCGACGAGCTCGTCGCCGAGGAACGGGAGACCGTCGCGAACCTCTCCCACCGGATGCGCACGCCGCTCACGGCGCTGCGGCTGGAATCGGAGTCGCTGCGCGATCCGGCCGAGCGGGAGCGGATCGCGACGCAGGCATCGGCGCTCGAGCGCACCCTGACGGCAGTCATCCATGCCGCCCGCCGGCCGCAACGGGAAGGCCGGCTGCCGTCCGCGGACGCGACCGCGGTGGTGCGCGATCGGGTCGCGTTTTGGTCCGCCCTGACCGACGAGCAGGAACGGGCGTGCACGCTGACGCTTCCGGACGGCCCGCTGCTCGTCCGCACGTCAGCCGAGGATCTGGCCGCGGCGGTCGACGCGCTGATCGAGAACGTCGTGGCCCACACTCCCGAGGGCACGCCGTTCGCGGTGTCGCTGCGCTCCGCTCCGCCGGACTCGTGGACCCCGTGGAGCGCGGGTGGCGGCGGCTTCGGCCCAGAACCAGGCGACCCGTTCGTCCCGGACGCGGCGGTCCGGCTCGACCAAGCACCCGGCCCGTCGTTCGGCCCCGGGTCGGCGGCCCGTCCGGTCCGGCCGAACGCGGTGCTGAGCCCCGGTGACGCGATCGGCGCACCAGCCCTGTCGGGCGCCGGTCCGTACGGACCGCGGTTGTCGAGCCTGTCCGGTCTGACCGAGCTGACCGTGAGCGACGCCGGACCCGGGTTGCCGGACGGAGCCGAAATCCGCGGGCGCAGCGACCGCGGTTCCAGCGGGCTGGGGCTCTCGATCGCGCGCCGGTGCGCGCAGGCGAGCGGCGGCTGGATGGACACCGGCCGGTCGCCGTCCGGGGGCGCCCAGGTCAGCTTGTATCTCGGCGCCCCGTAGCAAGATCTCCCCGGCGCCTCGACGGGTTCGTGATCTTGGACTTACTGCTCTCCAGCGACGTCAAGTCCAAGATCACGACCGAAAGGGCGCCGGCTGAGACGGGCTGAGCGACCCAGTCAGCCTTCAGCCGCCTCCTAACTGATCTTGAGGCGCACTTGACGGTCGGCTGAGGCTGCGATGAACCGCGCCCGGCGATCGTCGTAGCCATGACAACGACACCACCCCCCAAGCGACCGAATCGGGTGTTGCGGCGCGCCACCCTGACGGCAGCAGGTGTCGCAACGGCGGGTGCGGCTCTCGGCGCGACCCTCGTGGCCGGGGTTGCCAATTCCGCGGCGACGGACAGCACGTCAACCACATCGCCCGCGACATCCGCCTCGACATCCACTTCCGGCGCCACGGCCGGCGACTCGTCGGCGACAACCGGCACGCCGAGTTCTTCGAGCAGCAGCGCCAGCAGCACCCCCACGCCGACGGCGACATCCGACAACGGCACCAACGGTGTGGGTTCGACTGACCAGAGCAACGCCCCAGCGGCAGGGAGCAACGGATCATGACCACGACCCTCGACCCGACCGGTTCGCCGGCTTCGGCCAGCAGGCGACGCGTCACGGCCGATCTCGACGGCCCGGCGCTCGCCCGATGCACGCACGTGCAGCAGGCGTGGAGCTGCACGGTGCGGCTCGTCGTTGCTGATCCGAACACTCGCGATGCCGCGGCCCGCGATCTCACTGCCCTGCTCGACCTCGTCGATCGGACCGCGAGTCGATTCCGCCCAGACTCTGCCCTGTCCCGCGCCAACGCCAACGCCGGGCGGCCGACGCCAGTGCCGGCGCTGCTGGTCGAGTTCGTGCAGGCTGCGCTGGACGCCGCGGCCGTCACCGGCGGGGTGGTCGATCCCACGGTCGGCCTGGCCATGCAGCGCATCGGCTACGACCGTGACATTCGCGCCGTCGCGGACTCCAGCGAACCGGTTCGTCCGCTGGCCGCCTCCGCGAGCTGGCACGACGTGCTGCTGGACCGGGATGCCGACCTGTTGACCGTGCCGGCCGGGACCGCGCTCGATCTCGGCGCGACCGCGAAGGCGCACCTGGCCGACCTGGCCGCACTCGTCCTGTCTCGACGGCACCGCACCGCGGTGCTGGTCGAGATCGGCGGAGACCTGGCCGTACACGGCAATGCGCCGGGCTGGAACGTGCTCGTGGCCGAACGCGAAGGCGCTCCGGGACAACTCGTCCTGGTGCGCCACGGTGGCCTGGCGACCTCCACGACCACCGTTCGGCGCTGGACCCGGGCCGGGAAACCGATGCACCACATCCTCGACCCGACGACCGGCGCGCCGGCCAACGGGCCGTGGCGCACGGTGACCGTCCACGCCCAGTCGGCCCTCGCGGCCAATACCGCCAGCACGGCGGCGATCGTGCTCGGAAACGCGGCCCTGAACTGGCTCACCGCGCGCCGGCTGGCCGCGCGGCTCGTGGCTCGGGACGGCACCGTCGCGGCCACCGCCTGGTGGCCGACCGCCGGCCTGGAGGCGGTGGCGTCATGACGCTCTGGTACACCGCGCGGGGTGCCGGTCTCGCGGCGCTCGTGGCGCTCAGCGCGGCGACGGCGCTCGGTGCGTTGGTGTCGATGCCGAGCCGGAACGCGGCCCGGCGGGTCGTCGTCCAGTACGCGCACCGGGCCGCCGCCGGTCTCGGGCTGGCGCTGCTCGCAGTGCACGTAACGGCGATCCTGGCTGACGCCAAGGCCCACGTCGGCATCGTCGGGGCACTCGTCCCGTTCCAGTCCAGCTACCGGCCCGGCTCGGTGGCCCTCGGCTCCCTCGCCGCCTACCTGGTCCTCGGGGTGAGCGCGCTCGGCCTGGCCCGCGGACGGCTGGCCCGTTCGGCCTACGCCATCCGCGCCTGGCGCGGGTTGCACGCACTGGCCTACGTCGGATGGGGCGCCGCCATCCTGCACGGCTTCCGGTCCGGCACCGACGTCGGCGAAGGCTGGGTCGATGCGTTGTTCCTGAGCTGCCTCATCGTCGTGCTCGCCGCCATCACCGCCCGGCTGGTCTCGATCGCCCGCGGCGGCTACGTGCGCCGAGCCATGGTTCCGCTCGAGGCGACCCGGTGACCACCGTGCTCACCCGCCCGAGCCCGGCTGCGCCGGCCGAACCGACGGCCTGGAGCATCGGCGCCCCGCGACTTCTCGCCGGCCTCGATCGGGGGCTGGCCCACCTGGATCGGACCGCGCACGACGCGGTCCACGGCCCGCAACCGGCGGTCGATCCGCCCCGGCTGCTGGGCATGCTCGACGGCGTCGGCTTGGCCGGGCGCGGTGGAGCTGGTTTTCCGCTCGCCGCCAAGATCCGCGCGCTGCCCGCCGATACCCGCCGCGAGGTCGTCGTCAATGGGTGCGAGAGCGAGCCGGCGAGCCTGAAGGACCGGTTGCTCCTGCGCCGCACTCCGCACCTCGTGCTGGACGGTGCACTCGGCCTGGCGGCCACGATCGGCGCCCGCCGGGTAACGCTCGCAGTACACGACCCGGCCTGTGTCGCCGCCCTCCGCCGGGCGATAGCCGAGCGTTCCGACGCTCGCAACGTGCGAATCCACCGCGTGGCGGGCGGATTCGTCAGCGGGGAAGCCCGTGCCGTGGTCCGGTCGATCCGGGGCGGGCCGGCCCGTCCTCCCGGCCGGCGCATCCACGCCAGCTCGTCCGGCATCGTCCTCGGCAACGTCGAGACGTTCGCGCAGCTCGCGGTGCTGCTCCGCCTCGGCCCGCAGCGCTACGCCGAGACCGGCGCGCTCGGCGAGCCGGGCAGCACGTTGGTGTCCGTCGGCGGAGCCGTATCGCGGACCAGCGTCGTCGAGATCCCGCTCGGTACGCCTCTGGGGCTGCTGCTCGACGCGAGCCACGCCGCGCCAGCGCAGGCGGTGGTCGTGGGTGGCTACCACGGAAGCTGGCTTCCGGCCGACCCAGAGATTCGCCTGTCTCGCGCCGGAATCGCCCAGGTCGGAGGCAGCTTCGGCGCTGGCGTCGTTCTCGTACTCGATCAATCCACGTGCGGGCTGGGCGAGCTGCTCCGGGTCGTCGACTGGCTGGCGGCCGAATCCGCCCGGCAATGCGGGCCGTGCGTCTTCGGGCTGCCGGCCCTCGCGCGCGACGTCCGAGCCCTGTGGTCAGGCGACCCGAACAGTCTCGCCTGGGCGCTCCGGCACGCCGACCTGGTCGACGGGCGCGGTGCGTGCCGCCATCCGGACGGCGCGGCCCGATTCGTCCGGAGCGGCCTCGCCGTCCTCTCCGACGACATCGCCGCGCATCGGCGAGGTGGCTGCGGCCGCCCGGTGCGACGTCAGCTGCCGATCGGAGGGACGCAATGACGCTCGAGATCGACTGGACGCGCTGCGACGGCCACGGGCTGTGTGCTGAGCTCCTGCCGGAACAGATCGTCCGGGACGAATGGGGATTCCCCATCCTGCTCGACGCCCGAGCCGCTCCCGTCGACCGCCAGGCCGAGCGGCGGACCGTAGCAGCCTGCCCCGCACTGGCCTTACGCCTCGCCGAATCCCCGAGATGATCCGCCACTCCGGACGGAACGACACGTGACCACCATCGAGGCCAGCGCCCAGCTGGTCCCCTCCAGCCCTACCGTGACGGCCGACGTCGAGATCGTCGTCCCGGTCTACAACGAGGAGCGCGACCTCGCGAACAGCGTGCGCCGGCTGCACGCCTACCTGCGCGACGACTTCCCGTTCCCGACGATGATCACGATTGCCGACAACGCGAGCACCGACGGCACGTGGCCGATTGCCCAGCAACTGGCGCGCGAGCTCGCCGACGTGCGGGCCGTTCACCTGGCGGCCAAGGGTCGCGGTCGCGCATTGCATGACGTGTGGGCCGCCAGCAACGCCCGCATCGTCGCCTACATGGACGTGGACCTGTCTACGGATCTCGCCGCCCTGCTTCCGCTGATCGCGCCCTTGATGTCGGGCCACAGCGACGTGGCGATCGGCACCCGGCTGTCCCGGACGGCCCGCGTGGTTCGCGGCCCGCGGCGGGAGCTCATCTCCCGCGGGTACAACCTTCTGCTGCACGCGACCCTCCGGGCCCGCTTCTCCGACGCGCAGTGCGGATTCAAGGCGATGCGCGCAGACTGCGCACGCGCTCTGCTGCCCTATGTCTACGACCGGAGCTGGTTCTTCGACACCGAGCTGCTCGTCCTGGCTGAGCGGGCCGGGCTGCGCATCCACGAGGTTCCGGTCGACTGGATCGACGACCCGGACAGTCGGGTCGACCTCGTCGCTACCGCACTGGCGGACCTGCGCGGCATCGTCCGTGTCGGTCGCGCATTCGCCAGCGGAGCCCTCCCCCTGCGCGACCTGCGGCAGCAGCTCGGCCGGCAGCCCATCGGGCTACCGGGCGTGCCGCCGACGCTCGCCGGCCAGATCCTGCGGTTCGCGGCCGTCGGAGCGGCCAGCACGGTCGCCTACCTGCTCCTGTTCGTGCTGCTTCGCGGCGGCCTCGGTGCGCAGCTGGCCAATCTGGTCGCGCTGCTCGTGACGGCCGTGGCGAACACCGCCGTTAACCGACGATTCACCTTCGGCGTGCGGGGCGGAGGGGTCGCCCGCCATCAGCTGCAGGGCCTTGTCGTGTTCGGACTCGGTCTGGCGGTGACGAGTGGCGCCCTCGCCCTGCTCTCGGGGCTCAGCGCCGACCCGTCCCGGGTCGTGGAGGTCGGCGTGCTCCTGCTCGCCAACCTCGCCGCGACCGTGCTCCGCTTCGTGCTCCTGCGCGAATGGGTGTTCTCCGCGCGCCGCCCCGCCCCCCATCTCACCGTCCAGGATGTGGAGACCCGGCCATGACGACGACCTACCCGTACCTCCTCCCCGAGGCACCGGCGCCAGTTCTGGCCCCGCCGCGCCGGCGTGGGCTGCGCCGCGCCGTGCTGGGCCCGAGCGGTCAGCCGACCTGGGTCCGCCCGTCGGTGCTTGCCCTGCTTGCCGCGACGGCCCTGCTGTATCTGTGGGATCTCGGCGCGTCGGGGAACGCCAACGACTTCTACGCCGCGGCCGTGCAGGCCGGCACCAAGAGCTGGAAGGCGATGTTCTTCGGCTCGCTGGACTCGGGCAACTTCATCACCGTCGACAAACCACCGGCCTCGTTGTGGCCTATGGAGCTCGCCGGCCGCATCTTCGGCTTCAGTTCCTGGTCGATGCTGGTCCCGCAGGCCTTGATGGGCGTCGCGGCCGTCGCGCTGCTGTATCTCACGGTCAAGCGCTGGTTCGGGCCGATCGCCGGGCTGATCGCGGGCGCGCTGCTGGCCGTGACGCCGGTCGCGGTGCTGATGTTCCGCTTCAACAATCCGGACGCGTTGATGACGCTGCTCCTCGTCCTCGCCGCCTACGGCGTCACGCGGGCGATCGACGACGGCAAGCTGCGCTGGCTGCTGGTCGCCGGCGCGGCAATGGGCTTCGACTTCTTGACCAAGAGCCTGCAACCGTTCACCGTGCTGCCCGCGCTGGCCGTCGTTTACCTGGTCGCCGCCAACACCACGCTCGGCCGGCGCATTCGCAACCTCCTGCTCGCCGGCGCGGCCATGGTCGTCAGCGCCGGCTGGTGGGTGCTCGCCGTCACCCTGACGCCGGCCAGCAGCCGGCCCTACATCGGCGGCTCGGGCGACAACTCCGTGTGGGGGCTGGCCTGGGGCTACAACGGGCTCAGCCGGCTGAGCGGTGGAGTAGGCGGTGGGGCGCCGAGCGGTAGCCGGGCGGCGGCACCGGCACGGTCGGCCAGCTGCCCGGAATCGGCGGAGCTGGCTTCGCTGGTGGCGGCACCGGCGGGGGTCCCGGAGGAGGTGGCGGGGGCGGATTCGGCGGCTCGACCGGGCTCGGCCGGATGTTCAACTCCGAGTTCGGCACCCAGATCTCTTGGCTCATTCCGGCCGCGCTGCTCGCGGGCGTCGCCCTGTTCGTCGTCGCCCGCCGCGCACCTCGAACCGACCGGACCCGAGCCGCGGCCCTGCTGTGGGGCGGCTGGCTCGTCATCACCGCCGGAGTGTTCAGCTACGCCAGTGGCATCATCCACCCCTACTACGCGGTGCAACTCGCTCCCGCCATTGCCGCCCTCGTCGCGATTGGTGCGGTGGTGCTATGGCGGCATCGCGCGGAGCTCGGTGCCCGGCTGACCCTGGCCGGCGGGGTGGCCGTGACCGGTGTCTGGAGCTACGAGTTGATGGCCCGGGCGTCGGACTGGCATCCGTGGCTGCGCTACGCGGTCCTGTTCGGAGCGCTGCTCGCCGCCGTGGCTATCGCGCTTCCGCCGGGCCAGTTCGGTCGGCGCGGCCTGGCGATCGCCGGACTGGCCGGACTGCTCGCGGTCGGTGGCGGATCAGCGGCGTACGCGGCCGAGACCGCGGCCACGCCGCACGCCGGCTCGATCCCGTCGGCCGGGCCGGCCGCGAGCACGGCCACGGGCTTCGCCGGCTCCGGCGCAGCCAGCCCGTTCGGCCGGTCGGGCGACCTCAGCGGGCCGCCGTCGGGCAACCTGAACGGCGGCGGCTTCGGGGCCGGTGCCGAAGGCTCGTCCAACTCCGACCTCGCGGCGCTGCTCAAGGCGACCTCGACCCGCTGGGCCGCGGCCACGATCGGCGACCAGAGTGCGGCCAGCCTCGAATTGGCCAGTGGTGGCAAGGCCGTCATGGCCATCGGAGGCTGGAGCGGATCCGATGCGACGCCGACGCTTGCGCAATTCAAGGCCTATGTCGCCGCCGGTGAGATCCACTACTTCATCGTCGGCGGAGCCGGCGGGGGCCGCGGCGGCGCCGGAGGCGGCGGAACCGGCAGCGAGATCACCAGCTGGGTGACGTCGAACTTCACCTCGACGTCGGTGGGCGGCCAGACCGTCTACGACCTCACCTCCCCCACGACCGGGAGCTGACATGAAGCCGGCGGAAGCTCGCTACGGGGTGCAGCCGTCGCCGGTGCCGCTCGCGGGTGCAGCCGAATCGGGCTGGTCCACCGGCCCGTTCCGCTCAGGCCAGCGTGCGGTCCGGAGCGGAGGGCGGCCGCATCGCGACCGCCTCCTGCTCGCGCTCCTGCTCAGCGCTACGGCCGCGCTGTACCTGTGGGGACTCGACCAATCCGGTTGGGCGAACCAGTTCTACGCCGCGGCCGGGCAAGCCGGCAGCCACAGCTGGAAGGCGTTCCTGTTCGGTTCGCTGGACACCTCGAACTTCATCACGGTCGACAAGCCCCCCGCCTCGTTGTGGGTGATCGACCTGTCGATGCGACTATTCGGGGTCAACTCCTGGTCGCTGCTCGTCCCCCAGGCTCTCGAAGGCGTCGCCACCGTCGCCCTCGTCTACGCGGCAGTGAAACGCGTGGCCGGACCGAACGCCGGCCTGCTCGCGGGCGCCATCCTCGCGACCACGCCGGTCGCCACCCTGATGTTCCGCTACGACAATCCGGACGCGCTGCTCGTGCTGCTGCTCGCCGCGTCGGCCTACGCGACGGTGCGGGCGCTCGAAGCGGGCCGGCTGCGCTGGTTGGCGTTGGCCGGAACCGTCCTCGGATTGGCGTTTCTCACCAAGATGCTGCAGGCCGTCCTCGTCGTCCCCGGCCTCGCGATCGCCTATGGGGTGGCCGCGCCGGTGTCACCTGGCCGCCGGCTGACCCATCTGCTCGCCGGACTCGGAGCGCTCGTGCTGTCGGCCGGCTGGTGGGTCGCGTTGGTCGAGCTCTGGCCCGCCGGCGCCCGCCCGTACATCGGGGGGACCAACGGCAACAGCATCCTCGAGCTGATCTTCGGCTACAACGGGATCGGGCGGCTGGACGGCACCAGCAACAACGGCAGCCCGGGCGGTGGGACAGGTGGGTTCTCGTCCGGCCAGACCGGTCTGGGTCGACTGTTCGGCAGCGAGATGGGCAGCCAGATCAGCTGGTTGCTGCCGGCCGCGCTCGTCGCGCTCGTCGGCGGACTGTGGGTGACCCGCGCTGCGCCACGCACCGATCGGTTGCGGGCCAGCGTGCTGATGTGGGGCGGCTGGCTCATCGTGACGGCCGTGGTGTTCAGCTTCGCCAGCGGCATCATCCATCCCTACTACACGGTGGCATTGGCCCCGGCTATCGCGGCGCTGGTTGCCATCGGCGTGGTCGCGCTCTGGTCGACGTCTCCAGGGTGGATCAGCGCCATTCTCGTCGCCGGCGCCGTGTGGACGTTCGAGCTGTTGGGACGGAGCACCTGGCACCCCTGGCTCGCATGGGTCGTCCTGTTCGGCGCCGTGGCCGCCGCGGGTCTAGTCCTCATGCGCCGCTGGACGATGTTGACCGCGATGACCATCGGCTTCACCTTGCTGCTCGCGCCGGCGGCGTACGCCGTGCAGACGGCAGCTACGGCGCACACCGGGGCGATCCCGAGCGCGGGACCGGACAACTCGTTCAGCGGGCCGGGTGGCGGCGCTCGATTAGGGGGTGCGGCCGCCGGCGCATTTGGTCGGTTCGGCGGTGCCGGGCGTGGTTTTGGCGGCAACGGCGGCGGTCCGGGCGGCGGCGGCCTCGGCGGTCCGGGCGGCGGCCTCGGCGGCGCGATCACCGTGAGCGGTGACCTGACGGCTGCGCTGCAGACCAACGCCGCCAACTACCGCTGGGTGGCCGCGACGACCGGTGACAACGAGGCCGCGTCCCTCGAGCTGGCGAGCGGCTACCCGGTCATGGCGCTCGGCGGCTACAACGGCACCGATCCAGCCGTCAGCCTGGCTGCGTTCCAGCAGCTCGTCGCTCGGGGCGAGATCCACTACTACGTGCCCGACTCGGGCGGATTCATCGGCTCGACGAGTGCCCAGTCATCGACGGCCTACGCGATTGAGCAGTGGGTTACCTCGACGTTCACCGCGACGACGATAGGCAACGCCACGGTGTACGACCTCACCACTTCGACGGCGGGATGACATATCGCGGTATATCTCGTGGCGGGGCAGGATGTCGCCGGCCGGCCGCTTGCGTCACGTCCCGCGCGGGCGTGGTGCCGGTGGGGTTGGTGGGGCGCTCAGCAGCGCTCAGCCGTACCGCGGCTGCGCGGCAGGCGACGGTATCGGCGTAGCAACCGCTGGTGGGCGGTCGGCTGCGTTCGCCGTGCGCAATTCGACGCAGCATTCACCGGCGCGCGGTTGCAGTACCGCACGCACGGTCGGCGCGTCCAGCCCGGTCAAGAAACCGGTCAGGAACGCGTGGTTGAGCCCGCACACGAGCCCGGGAAACTGCTCACTCACCGGATGGAACGGGCAGTTCCGCAGGCAGATTCGCGTGGGCGAGATGCGGTCGGGCTCGTACCCGTGCCGCTTCAACACACCCTCGCTCAAGGTCAGCGCGCGCTCCGCGCCGAGCCGGCCGGGACGAGAGCTCTGGCGCTCGGTCGCACCGGCCGCGACGCCGCGATCGCGCGCGGCCCGCATCACGGCCTGCGGGGCGGTCTCGTCGGCGCGCTCGGTGAGCACCGCGTCGATCAGGATGGTCGCCAGGACCTCGTGCTGGCGGTCCGGGATGCTCAGCCGGATGTCGGCGTCGACGGGTGCGTAGACCTTCGGCGTGCGCCCCACCGGACGCAAGGCGCCCCGGTGCGCGTAGTCGGTGCGCAGGAGCCCGGCCGCGACGAGCTTGTCGAGGTGGAAGGCGGCGAGCTTGCGGGAAATGCCGACAGCCGCGGCCGCCTCCTCGCGCGTGACCGGGCGGCGCTGCGCGCGGATGAACTCATGGAGGTGACGCCGGAGATCGTCGTCCAGCGCGGCGATCGCCCGGATCGCCGCGCGGGACCCGTCACCGCGTCTCACGGCTCCCAGCATATCGCCAAGAGGTGTGCTCGAAAGTCCGTTTCCTGCGAAAACTTGACGGCGTGAGTTAATAAGACCAAACTTCTTTGGATAAATATCGTGACCCTACGGTTAGGCTGGTCGATGCGCACTGGTTCCGCCCTACGGGCACTGGAGCGGCCCGCCGGAATCGACCTTCGGGCCGCCGAGCTCGCGGCCGGGCAATTCCTCGAAGCGCTGGGCATCTCGCTCGATACCGAGAGCCTCCGGAACACCCCCGGACGAATGGCCCGCGCCTACGCGGAGCTGTTCACCCCGCGCCCCTTCGAACTGACGACGTTCCCGAACGACGAGGACTACGACGAGCTCGTGCTGGCCCGTTCGATCCCGGTGCGCTCGGTGTGCGAGCACCACCTGCTGCCGTTCGTCGGGATCGCCCATGTGGGCTATCTACCCGGCGATCGGATCCTCGGCCTGTCCAAGCTGGCCCGGATCGTGGAGCACTTCGCCTGCCGTCCGCAAGTGCAGGAGCGGCTCACCAAGCAGGTGGCGGACTGGCTCGCCGACCAGCTGCAGCCCAAGGGGGTCGGCGTGGTCATCGAGGCGCGGCACTCCTGCATGACCCAGCGGGGTGTCCTCGCCACCGAGTCCACCACCGTGACCTCGACCCTGCTCGGCACCTTGCGGCGCGATCCGCGGTCCCGCGCCGAGTTCTTCGCCCTGACTGGCGTGGGCTAACTGCGCCCCGGGGCGGCGCGAGACTGGTTGACATGATCTTGGACGTGCTGCCCTGGAGCGACAATAGGTCCAAGATCACGATCGGTTGAGCGTCATGAGCGCAGCATTCGACCCAAGGGTGCCCCGTGCGGCGCGCGCGATACGTGCGGACTGGGCGCGGCTCGACGCACCCAGCCCCAGCCAGCCCCCATTCGATCCATCGACCGTCGCGCACCTGCCCGAGCTGGCGCGGCGATGGCTCGGACACGCCATCGCCCCCGGAACCCCGCTCTGGCGTTCGGTAACTCTGACGATGCGCGGCAGCATTCGCATCGGTTCGTGGCGGTCCTTCACGGCAACCCAAGTCATCGCGCCCTCCGACGGCTACATCTGGGCTGCGACGGCCCGATTCTTCGCACTACCGGTCGTCGGCTTCGATCGGCTGACCGGTGGGACGGGCGAGATGAGGTGGCGCCTGCTCGACCTGATTCCGGTGCTCCGCGCCGGCGGAGTCGACGTCACTCGAAGCGCAGCCGGCCGGCTCGCCGGCGAGACCGTGTTCGTACCGACAATGTTTCGCAACGCCACCTGGACCGCCGCTGAGGATCTTGACACCGTCGTCGGGACGTGGCCGATCGGCGCCGAGACGGAAACCGTGATGCTGCGGGTGAGCTCGCGCGGCGAGCTGTCCCAGGTAATGCTTCAGCGCTGGGGTAATCCAAACGGCGCGGCCTACGGTCGGTATCCGTTCGGCGTGTCGATTGAGCGCGAACGGATCTTCCAAGGAGTCGCCATCCCGTCGGAGTTCCGGGCCGGATGGTGGTGGGGAACCGAGCGCCAGCCGGCCGGGGAGTTCTTCCGGGCCCAAGTCACCGATGCGCAGCTTCCACTGAGGCGGTGTCGGTTCGGCGTACAGCGGCGACCGGGGCACCTTATCCCACGCTCAGCTGCGCTTGATCCAGGCTTGAATCTGTCGTGAGGCTGTCCTGACCAACCGCCGACCAGGCTCGGCCGCGATGGACGGACAGCAGCGATGAGAGCGCTGCACTTGCGCCACCCCAGGCGTCGTTGGGTCGTCGTGACGGCAATCGTCGCGCTGCTCGCGGCCGGGGGCGGTCTGTGGTGGGCGAGTAGCGACGACGCCTCCAGCGCGAACAATCCGACCTATCGGCTTGTGGCCGCGACGACGGGAACCATCCGCCAGAGCGTCACGTCGACGGGAACAATCGCGCCGGCTGAGCAGGACGCGGTCAACTTCACCGTCTCGGGCAAGGTCACGCGGGTCGCGGTCACCGCCGGACAGCAAGTGAGCGCGGGCACGGTACTCGCGACGGTAGACACCGCCACGCTCGCCGCGAACTTCGCCCAAGCCCAGGCCACCCTGGCCACCGCGCAGGCCAAGGTGGCCGCCGACAACGCGGACGGTTCGACGACCGCCACTCAGCTCGCGGCCGATACCGCCGCGGCGACCTCGGCGCAAGGTCAGGTCACCGCCGCCCAGCAGGCGATGTCCGAGGCGACGCTCACCTCGCCCATCGCCGGTGTGGTCGCCCAGGTGAACCTTACGGTCGGGGAGCAGGTCGGCTCGTCGTCGGGCAGCTCGAGCGGTACGACCTCCGGTGGCTCCAGCGGCACGGGCGGTGGCACCGGGGGTACCGGTGGATCCGGATCCGGAAACTCGGCCAACTCGACCAGCTCGTCGAGCGACCAGTTCCTCGTCATCAGCACGACGTCCTGGGTGGTCAACGCGACGGTCGACTCCACCGGCGTCGGCCTCGTCGCACCCGGCGACCAGGCTCAGATTATCCCCGGGAGCGCGCCGAGCGTCGTGTACGGGACGGTCGCATCAGTCGGCGTGATGGCCACGACGTCGTCCGGCGTGGCCACGTTCCCGGTGGTCGTGTCGGTCACCGGCAATCCGCCCGGATTGCACGCCGGCGACACCGCAACCGTGTCGCTGATCTACCGGCAGCTGACCGATGTGCTGGTCGTCCCCACGGCTGCGGTGCACACCGTCGGCGGCAAGCGGGTCGTCTACATGGTGGCCAGTGGCAAGCAGATCGCCCATCCGGTCGAGGTCGGCTTGTCGTCCGGAGGGAGCACGCAGATCACGTCCGGCCTGAACGAAGGTGACCAGGTCGCGGTCGCGATCGCGACGACGTCAAACGGCGGGGCCGGCTCCAGCGCGAGTCGAAGCGCGCGGCCCAGTGGCGGCACGCGGCAGTTCCCCGGCGGAGGCAACTTCGGCGGAGGGGGAGCCCGCGGCACGGGCGGGGCCGGGGCCGGCGGCACCGGCGGGGGCGGGGCCGGCGGCAACTGATGAGCATGCAGCCCGAACTGCGGATCACGGCGCCGATTCCCGACATCGCCGTTGATCCGGTCATCCAGTTGCAGGGAGTGGGAAAGACCTATCGCACCGGTTCGGTGCTCGTCGAAGCGCTCCGCGACGTCTCGCTCTCGATCGCCTCGGGCGAGTACGTCGCGATCATGGGGCCGTCCGGCTCGGGCAAGTCAACGCTCATGCACATCCTCGGCTGTCTCGACGTGCCCACCACCGGCCACTACCTGCTGGCCGGCGACGACGTCGGGCAACTCTCGGAGTTCGAGCTCGCCGACATACGCAATCGGCGGGTGGGCTTCGTCTTCCAGCAGTTCAACCTGCTTGCCAGCATGTCGGCCTGGCGCAACGTCGAGCTACCGCTCTGCTACGCCGGCGTGCGGCGCCCCGAGCGTCGAACGAGAGCGGTCGAGCAGCTCGGACGGGTGGGCCTGGCCGACCGGATCGAGCATCGGCCCGGTGAGCTCTCCGGCGGCCAACAGCAGCGGGTTGCCGTCGCGCGGGCCCTGGTGACCGACCCCGCCCTGGTGCTGGCCGACGAGCCGACCGGCAATCTCGATTCGACTGCGACGGAGGAGATCCTCAACCTGCTCGACGCGCTGCATGGTCAGGGACGGACCGTCGTCCTGATCACGCATGAGCATGATGTCGCCGCGCGGGCGCAGCGCGTCATCCAGCTCCTGGACGGCCTGGTCAGCTCGGACAGCGGTGGTCGCTGATGGGCTGGCTGGAGACCTTCCGGACCGGCTGGGATGCCGTGCGTTCGCACCGACTCCGCTCGGCCCTCACCATGCTGGGCATCCTGATCGGTATCGCCGCCGTGGTCCTGACCGTCGGCCTCGGCGAGGGCGCGCAGCAGAAAGTCAGCGCGCAGATCAGCGCCCTCGGCAGCAACCTGTTGATCGTCTCGCCGGGCAGCGCGACAAGCACGACTGGCGTGCGGGGCGGGTTCGGCTCGGCGTCGACCCTGACCGTCGCGGACGCGACGGCGCTGAGCTCGTCCGTGGCCGTGCCGGACATCGCCGGTGTCGCTCCGGTGAAGACGACGTCCGAGAGCCTCGTCAACGGCACGGCCAACTGGACGACGTCGGTCGTCGGCACGACGCCCGATTGGCTCGCGGTCCGGGCCCGAACCGTGACCGAAGGCCGGTTCCTCTCGACGGCGGATCTGGCCGAATCGGCTGCGGTCACCGTGCTCGGCCCGACGACCGCACAGGAGTTGTTCGGCACGACGGATGCTGTCGGGCAGACGATCACGATCAACGGGATTCCGTTCTCGGTCATCGGGGTGCTGAACTCGGCCGGTTCGGACTCGACGAGCAATCTGGACGATCAGGCCCTGGTGCCGATCTCGACCGCGGCCTCGCGGCTCATCGGCGGGAGCACGCGCAATTCGGTGTCGTCGATCTACCTCGCCGCTCGATCGGGCTCCGTGCTCTCGGCGGCGTACCAGGAGGCAGACAGCCAGCTGTTGAGCCTCCATCACGTGACCGTGCCGACGAACGCTGACTTCACGATCACCAGCCAGCAGTCGCTGATCACCACCGCCACTTCGGTGAGCAAGACGCTCACGATCCTGCTGGCCGGCGTGGCCGCGTTGTCCTTGCTCGTCGGCGGAATCGGCGTCATGAACATCATGTTGGTGTCCGTCACCGAGCGGACCCGTGAGATCGGGTTGCGCAAGGCGCTGGGCGCGCCGCCAGCAGTGATCCGTCGGCAATTCCTCGTCGAGGCATCGGTGTTGGGATTCGCAGGAGGAATCCTCGGTGCGGCGCTCGGCATAGTGGGCGCGATCGTGCTGCCACACCTGATCAACAATCCGATCGCCATATCGCCGACGGCGATCGCGGTCGCGCTCGTCGTGGCCGTCGCGATCGGCGTGATCTTCGGCGTCTACCCGGCGACCCGGGCGGCCCGGCTGGCACCCATCGACGCACTCCGCAGTGAATGACTTCGATCGAAGGAAGATCATGAGCACTCGAATTTCCGTCAGCCCCATCCGGCTGCTGGCTGGCGCGAGCGCGGCCCTTGCGGTCGTGGGGATGTTGGCGGCGTGTAGTAGCTCCACGACGAGCGGGTCCGGCGCAGCGGCCGCGAGCCAGACATCGCCGGCAAGCAGCGGGTCGAGTCCCTCGACCTCGGGATCGCGCGCACCGCGCGGCGCGCGCCCCGCGGCCCAAGGCACCATCGCCGCGCTAGCCGCCAGCAGCCTGGAGGTGCAGAGTCCCCAGTCCGGCCAGGTGACGGTGACCTACAGCCCGAAGACCGCTTTCACCCAGACCGCGACGACGACGAAGGCCGCCGTCGTCGTCGGGGGGTGCGTGGTCGCCATGCCGGCGCGGAGCGCGGCCTCCGGCTCCGCCGCGCCGAGCGCAGCTCCGTCGGCGAGCCCCCGGGTGCGGGTCACGAGCATCACGGCTGCCACCGTGGTGATCACCCAGCCGGTGAACGGCACTTGTAACCGCGCCTTCGGCGGGCTGAACGGCGCAGGAGCGCCCCCGAGCGGCGCCCCCTCCGGAGCCTTCCCGAGCGGGACGCCGTCGGGCGGCTTCGCCCGCGGCGGTTTCGGCGTGGGTGCGGCCGGCAAGGTGACCGCGGTTACCGCATCGACGATGACCGTCGTCGGGGCCACGCGAACCGACTCGATCACCTATACGGTGACCGTCGACTCCAGCACCATGTACACGACGACTGGGAGCGCGACGTCCGCGGCGCTCGCGGTCGGCAAGTGCGTCTCCGCATTCGGTTCGACGGACTCGACCGGCACCGTGGCGGCCACCCGGATCGCGGTCAGCCCGGCCTCCTCGACCGGCTGCACGGTCGGCTTCGGCCGCGGGCGAGCCGGCGGAGCATCGAGCAGCACCGGTGGGTGAGCACGGGACCGCGCGACGCGGTCGGCGCCGGCGGATCCTCATCGCGGGTATCGCCGCGGTGGTCGCGCTCGGCGTTGGCGGTGGTGTCGCGATGGCCATGGCCAACTCCTCCGGACCGGCGTATCGATTCGCCGCCGCCACGCGGGGCTCGGTCACGCAGACCGTCACCTCGGTCGGCACGGTCTCGTCCGTCAACCGGGCCACCGTCAGCTTCGCGGTGTCCGGCAAGGTCGCATCGGTCGCGGTGAAGCTCGGCCAACAGGTCGCGGCCGGACAGACCCTGGCCGAGCTCGACCTGACCGAGTTCAACCAACAAACCCAGGCCGCGGAAGCTGATGTGGCCAAGGCCCAGCAGACGCTCGCCGCGGACACCGCCGCGCAGCTGGCCGGCACGACCACGACGTCGACGACATCGGCGACATCGGCCAGCGGTAGCAGCTCGACGGGACACGTCACCCAGAGCGTGGCGTTGACCGCGCTGACGGTGACACCGGCCGCGCTGCTGAGCCCGGCACCCACGCCGGCCGCGTCGAACAGCCCGGGATCCTCCGGTGCTACTCGCACCGGCGCGAATCCTGGCTCCGGCACCGGCTCCGGATCGGGTGGCGCGAGCACGCATGGCGGCGCGAGTACCGGATCAGGCTCGGGCACCGGCTCGGGGGTCGCGGCCGCCCAGGCCAAGGTTGCCCAGGCGCAAACGGTCGTGCTCACCCAGCAGCAAGCCATCGATGCCGGGCTCGCGACCGCGACGGCGGACATCAACGCCGAGACCAAGGCATGCGCGGCGGTGAGCGTGTCGCCGCCGACCTCCAGCCCGCACCCCGCCCCAACCGCGACTTCCGGATCCGCCGGGACGTCACGTTCCGGGTCAGCCTCCGCATCCGCGTCGCCGCCCACCGGTGCCCCCGTACCGCCAACAGGTGGTTCGAGCGTCAGCGGGCTCTCGGCCTGCCAGAACCTCATCGCGACCGTGCTCGCCGATCAGCAACAGGTCGCCGCGCTGGAGAAGGCGCAGCTCGCGAACGAGAAAGCGCTCGACGCCGACGTGACCGCACTGCAGCAGGCCCTCCTTGCTTCGTCCGGGGGCAGTGGCACGGGTAGCGGATCAGGTGGGAGCGGGTCCGGATCTGGCAGCAGCGGGTCCGGCTCTGGCAGCAGCGGCCGATCGGGCTCAGCTGGATCCTCCACCCACACCAGCTCCGGCGGCAGCGGCTCGGCAAGTCGTAGCGGATCCGGCTCGTCCGGTTCGAAGAACAGCTTCGGCTCGTCCGGTTCGAAGAGCGGGTTCGGCTCGTCGAGCTCGGGAAGTGGCTCCGGTTCGTCCGGCTCCAGAAGCGGGTCGGGTTCGTCCGGCTCGCGGAGCGGTTCGGGCTCGTCCGGCTCCTCGACCGGGTCGGGTCTTAGCGGCTCGGGCTCGGGCTCGGGCTCCGGCTCTGGATCGGGCTCGGGATCGGGATCGGGATCGGGATCGGGCAAGGTCATCACCGCCGCCCAACTCGCCGCGGACCAGGCCCAGGTCGACGCAGCTGCGGCCAATGTCGCCGTGGCGCAGCAGAATGCCGAGCAGGCCACCCTCACCAGCCCGATCTCCGGCAAGGTGGCGCAAGTCGGACTGAGCGACGGTGCCTCGGCTGGAAGCTCGGGCATCACCGTGATCGGCGCGGGTAACCGCGAGGTGTCGACCACCGTCACCCTGGCCGACATCGATCGAGTGAAGATCGGCGATTCTGCGTCCGTCACCGTTGATGGGGTTTCCGTGGCGCTGCTCGGGAAAGTCTCGGCGATCGGAATCCTCAACACCACAACGGGATCATCGACCAGCTATCCGGTCACTGTGCTCCTCGGCCCGACGACGGCCAAGCTCTACGACGGCCTCGGCGCATCCGTCGCGATCACCACGAGTTCGGTGACGAATGTCCTCACCGTGCCCAGCTCCGCCGTGCAGACGCTCGGACAACTGCACGTCGTCTCAGTCCTGAAGGGCAACACGGTGTCTACCGTGCGGGTCACGATCGGTGCCGTCGGCCCGGACCGTACCGAGATCACCTCGGGTCTCGTCGAAGGTCAGCGTGTGGTTCTTGCGAATCTCGACGAGCCGGTTCCGGCGAACTCCTCCACCCTCAACGCCCGCCGACTCGGTGTCGGCGGGGCCGGTGGACTTGGCGGCGGGGCGGGCTTCGGTGGAGGCGCGGGCTTCGGTGGCGGGGCCGGTTTCGGTGGCGGGGCCGGTTTCGGCGGCGGGGCCGGTTTCGGTGGCGGGACCGGGGGAACTCCCGGCGGTCGGTGAGCTCGACGCGACAGTCGGCGCTGGGTCGCCCGCGGCGGTGAGCGCGGGCCACCGGCAGTGCGAGCGCGTGTGCTGAGGTAGACCGGTGCGAGACTACGAAAGATGGCACGAGGCGTACGAGGACCCCAGCTCGAGCTTGTCGTGGCGACTGCGCATCGTTCAGGAGCACATCACCGCAGCGCTGGACCGATACCCCGGACCGGTGCGGGTGCTCAGCAGCTGCGCCGGCGACGGCCGCGACATTCTCGGTGTGCTGGCCCAACGGCGCGACGCCGACCGGGTCTCCGTCACGCTCCTGGAGCTGCATCCGCGCATCGCCCAGCGGGCCGGGGAGGCCGCCGCTGCTGTCTCGGCCCGGGTCGAGGTGCGCACCGTCGACGCCGGGACCACCGATGCCTATGTCGGCGCGGTACCGGCCGATCTCGTCTTGATGGTCGGCATCTTCGGCAACATCAGCGACGAGGATCTGCAGCGGACCATCGCGGCCACGCCGGAACTGTGCCGCCCGGGTAGCACGCTGCTCTGGTCACGCGGCTGCGACCACGGGGATCGCAACGACCTGGTCCGGGCCGGGTTCGCGGCTGCCGGCTTTGCCGAGCTGGATTACTCCAGGCTCGACAACGACGGCGACATTACAGCGATCGGCGCGATGCGATACGACGGTGGTGACAAGGCGCTCCTTGCCGGGCAACGATTGTTCACGTTTCAGCGCTGACGGGTTCGGCCTCGACCCAGGAATTCGCCGCCATTACTGGTGATTCTCGATTGTCCCGGCTCTCGCGGAGTTCAACCACGTCGGCTGCACCGGTCGGGCTGTTTGGCCCAATCGTCCGGGTCCCTACGCTTGAGGACATGACGATCCTGCGGATGGACAACGTCGGCATTGTCTTCAACGACCTCGACGCCGCTGTCGCGTTCTTTGTCGAACTCGGCCTAGAGCTGGAGGGCAAGATGACAGTGGAGGGAGAGTGGTCGGACCGCATCGTCGGACTCGACGGCCAGCGCGTCGACGTCGCCATGATGCGGACTCCGGACGGCCACAGCAAGCTCGAGCTGATGAGCTACCAGAAGCCGACCATGATCAGCCCCGAGCCGAGGAACGCGCCGCCGAACACGCTGGGCATCCGTCGCATCATGTTCGCCGTCGACGACATCGAGGACACCATCGCCCGCCTGCGGACCCATGACGCCGAGCTCATCGGCGAGGTGGTGCGATACGAGGACATCTTTCTGCTCTGCTACCTCCGCGGCCCCGAAGGCGTCATCGTCGCGCTGGCCGAGGAACTCAGCTGAACGCCGGTGTCCCGGGAGCTCGTTGCCGAGCAACGATTGTTCAGGCTTCTGCCCTGAGGGCGCGTGAGGCTTGGAACAAGAATTCGCTGCCATTGCTGTGGATTCTCGATTGATCTGTCGGACCTGTGCGGTATACTCAAACACATGTTCGAGAGAGCGCTTGAGCACTTGGTAGCGGCTCAGGAGGAGTTGCGCGCTCTCGAACTGACGGCGCTGTCTGGCGAGGAGTTGCTGGAGCTGGTGGCCGCGATGGAGACCGATACCCGGCAGCGGGCGGCCGTGATGCACGGTCTGGTCGCGGAGCTGGAGACGCGGGGGTCGCGGCCGAGTTGGGTTGCCCGTCGACGGCGGTGCTGTTGACGGAGCGGTTGCGGATCGGTCGCCGGGACGCGGCCGGTCGGGTGCGGCTGGCCCGAGAGCTAGCGCCACGTCATGCGCTGTCCGGTGAGCGGGTGCCGGCGCGGTTCCCGCTGGTCGCCGCCGCGGTGGCCGAGGGAGCTCTGTCCTCCCGGCATGCGGCGCTGATCTGCCGCACCATCGACCAGCTACCGCAGGACGCGGCCGAGCAGGCGGAGGCGGTAGAGGGAACGCTGGTCGAGCACGCTCGCACCATGAATCCGGACCAGCTGGCGGTACTCAAGGCCATCACCTACAACTCGCGCTCGTTAACGCGGTGTTCGCCATCGCCGCGACCATGATCGCCATCGAGACGGACGAGGCATAGGACCGACGCCAAGGGGGGTCTAGTAGTGATGTCCCTACTAGACCCTCACGGCTTCGGTCGACTCCTGCGGTCACCAGGCCGTGGGCCGCTCGACCGACGCAGGGCTCGATGACGCCTTCGGCCGCGACCACGGCGGCGAGATCATCGAGCGCATCGGCGACGCGGACCGCTTGGCGCAAGATCTCAAGCTCGGCACCGGAGAGGTCGTAGTCGTCGGTGATCGACTTCCACAGCCGCCGACCGGCCGACTTCATGCCCTTAGGTGGCGGCATCATGCGTCGACTGTGGCAGGTCCGGGCCGCCGCCGTGCCCGGCGAGACCGTGACGGCATACTTTCCGCATGTTCGGGAAGCTACTTTGCCTACTGACCTTTCACCAATGGAGGGAAAGGAAGAATCCAGACGGCGACTCGTACATGGCGTGTACGCGGTGCGGGAAGGAGCGCAGAGATCCTCCGTTCGGTGCCCTTTCTGGGGGCGGGCCGGGCTGACGCGACCGGCAAGCTTGGTCGTGTGTTTCAGACCGGGGGCGAAAGATTTGGCCGGACGAGTGGTCAGACGACCACCCACGATCCCGTTGGATACCTCCCCCCTTACCCCTGCCTATCCCTGCCCTCTCCAGCCCGCAGAAACGAAAGTAGACTCGCGCGCGTGATGGAGCCCAGTGGGATTGACTTGATCATCGAGACCGCTCGGCGTGCTGCCGATGACGCCAACCTGGTGGTTGAGTTCATGGAGCGAACCGACCCAGAGACCGCGCTGAAGTGGGCCAAGCTCGCAACCGGAGAGGCCAGCACCCTGGTCATCCGGCTGTTGGACAAGCTCGGCCTGCCGAGAGACGACACCCTGGAATCCCTCCTCCAGCACCTTCAGCCGCCCGACGAGTCAGTAGAGAATCCCGAGTAATAGCACAAAAGCAACTAGACCCGGTGGAGAGGTACCGGGCCTAGCTGCTCACAAAGGGCGCGGTCGGCGGCGGCCAATGAATCCCGTCGCGAGCCCGCCCCCGCATCGACCATCCAGCCGATGGGGACCGAGGTCAAAGCGCGAGCCCGCGACGCCAGCCTCGAAGGGTCAGTGACGGCTTTTCGGTGCTGATCTAAAAGGACATCGGCCTGGTCTCCGAGCTGTCTAACGAGGCCACGCTCAACACGCTGAAGGCACGGGACTGGCCTTTGGGTCACAACGGCAATCTGGTGAACACGCCGAACCTCGGGGCACACGGGCGAGATTTCCGAGCGTCGCGGGGCTACAGGTCGCGCCGCGAGGTGCCAACAGATGCCCCCCGTTTCCTCTGGTGGGTCCTTCTGGCGGCTTCCTTCTGGCGGTTCAGCGCCCACAAGGTGTGGGGACGCATCTGTAACGATATGAGAACCGGCTCCCGCTGGAACGGGAGCCGGTCAAGTTCCACAGACGCCCGCACGCAACGGAAGAGAGGGAACGAGAGTGACGGTACAACGACGCCCGGAGGGTGGCCAAGAGGAACCGGGCTGGTCTCAGGATGGGTGGATCAAGCTCGTCGCCCTGCTGGTGATAGCGGTCGTGGCTGTAGTTGCGATGGTGATCACCAGCTCGCCAGCAGCAGCCGGGGTGGCGGTGACGCCGTTGCTCGGTGGGTTCGCCGTCTGGTTCGGGCGGGGTGAGACTTGACGTGGTTCCGGGTTGGGAACCGGGGCGGTCGTTCCGGATTGATGCGCGCAGTCGATGGAAACGTCGTTGGCAACCTGCACCATCCGGAGCACGCGGTCGAGACCAGCAAATTCGCGTCAATCGATCGCGGCGTGTCAGCGACAGACGCGCACGGTTACCCCGGCACGATCCGGGCTGTATTGATCCCGACTGAACGCTGGTTCATCGTGCTCGGTGTCGCGCTAGGTCTTTACGGCTCACTCGTGGCCGGGGCGAGCGGGGCGGGGCACCTTGCGGCCCAGATGGTCAAGTGGTTCGAGCGACGGATTGGCGGCGAGGGGCGGTTGCGGCGATCCCCGAGGGATGGGCCAGTCCACTTCGCACGGCGAATGCGTAGCCGTCTAATCGGGAATTGGCGCGATGGTGGGCAGCGACGGCAGCGGCCAATTCCCGGGCTGCGACCGGCCCCCCGACTGGTGCCAAACCCACCACGTGATCGCCTGGGCCGACGGCGGCCACACCGACCTGAACAAGCTGCACCTTCCGCAGTGGTACGCGGCCCCGCGTGCCTACCCGACACAACCCGACGGTGGACGTCTACGGTCGGCAGTCACTCGGCAAGAACTCATCCATCGACGAGCAGCTCGCCCTAGGCGGCCGACGTGCCGGCGCCGAGGACTGGACGGTGCACGCCGTCTACTCCGATGGCGTGTCCGCGTCCCGGCATGGCCGCAAGACCCGCACCGACTGGGCGAAACTGCACGCCGATGTCACCGCCGACCGGGTCGATGTCATCTGGCTGTGGGAGTCCAGCCGCGGTGACCGGCGTGCCTCCACCTGGCTGACGCTGCTGGAGGACTGCCGGGAGCACCGGGTACGGATCTACGTGGAAACGCACGCCCGGCTCTACGACATGGCCAACCCGCGGGACTGGCGCAGCCTCGCCGAGGACGGCACCGACAACGAGTACGAGTCGGAGAAGATCCGGTTGCGGGTGACCCGGTCGATGCAGGCCCCCGCCGAAGCCGGCCAGCTGCACGGCCGCGCCCCGTACGGGTATCAGCGTCGTTATGAGCTGACCGCGGCTGGGAAACGGGTGCTGCTCGGGCAGGATCCGGACCCGGTCGAGGCGCCGATCGTCCGGGAGATGTACATCCGGCTGGCCCGCGGTGACACGCTGCGCGCGCTGGCCCGCGACCTCGAGGCCCGCGGGGTGCGCACCCGCACCGGGCTGGTGTTCTCCCCCAAGCACATCCGCGACCTGGTCCTGCGGCACACCTACGCCGGTATCCGCGCCCACACGACAGACGGGCGGCCAGCGCACCGGCCGGGTGGGCTGCACAGACGGTGCCGGCGACCTGGCCGCCGCTGGTGCCGGCGGACGTGTGGCACACGGTGTGGAACCGGGCTCACCGCGGCCGACCGCAAACGTCCCGCCCCGGGCGGGCGGACAACCCGTACTCGATGATCGTCCGCTGCCACGACTGCGACGGGCCGATGACCATGCGATCCGACGCCGCGCGTGGGCGCGCTCATGCCGATGTGCGACGCGAAGCCGCCGTGGGGCAGGGTGTGACCGTGAAGGCAGAGGCACGGATCGACCTGGTCGAACGACGGAGGGTTCGGGGTCCATGATGGGGTCCAGCCGCCCCGTACCGGTCACGGCTGAGGGACAAATGGCATGTTACCTGGTGGATCGTCTGCTCGTGAGACTGGAGCGATATGACAACTCAGCCAGTCAGACTGTCCTGATCAACGGGTTTGGGCTGCTCTTCGTGATATTGAACTCGTTCGGGCTCGGCCTCAGGCTTCCGGTCGGCAAGCTACTGGCAGAGGCCTATGCCCATTGGAAGATTGCCGTGTGGGCGTTGGTGATCAATTTCGTCATCATCCCGCTGCTGTTCATCGTCTATTTGCTGACGATAGCCTCGTCCATTCCTGCAGAGATCAAGGTCGGGTTCTGTGTCGCAGCCCTGTCGGCAGGTATGCCTTTCGCTCCCCTCCTCGCCCGGTTAGCCAAGGCGAATGTAAGCATATCCCGCACGCTGTTAGTGATCTTGACTGTCGCGACCATTATCGCCCTCCCGCTAGGGTTGCCCCTCGCCATCGATGCGGTTGACGCGCAACCCAAGACCTCTGTCTGGGATGTTGCTTGGCCGCTGCTGCTCTTTCTGCTCCTGCCGCTGGTTCTCGGGTGCGGCTTCAGGGTCTGGTGGCCCGACCTGACGCCACCATTGGCACAGTGGGTTGTCCGAGTTGCAATTCTGTGTCTGCTCTTCAATCTCAACTTCACGCTGGTGGCGTATTGGAATCAGTTCACGCAGACCTGGGGCACCGAGAGCTACATCGCGGCCTTTGCCGGCCCATTCATCGGCCTCGGGTGTGGCTACCTTCTCGTTTCCAGCCTTCGAATCAAAGACATGCGAATCAGGCATGCGACCGAGGCGACCACGGCGGTACGCAACATCTCTCCGATGCTCCTTATGATGATTTTTCCCTTTGCAGCCGACCCGCTGGTCACGGTGTCGATCACGATCCTCAACACCATCGGCATCACGATCGTTCTACTATTCGTCCTGATGTGGAGGCGCGCCGCTTCACCATCGGATACTCACGCAACAGCCAACCAACCGAAGCGAAGGCCGGCTCCCGCCAACTTCGACGTGACGAGTGATCCACCCGTCGTCGCTGACCTCCCCGACGAAGGCGAGTTCTTCCTCGTCCCAGTAGGAGCGAATCCACCCCGGCATGTCGTCATCGTCGCACGTCCGAAACACACTCACATGCCGCCGTCCGCGCTGGGGGTGTATCGGAACTTCGTCATGCGCTAATGACCGCCTCTGGCCGCTTCGGCCGGACCCGCATCCTCCGGCCCGGTGGTCGCCTGCCATTCGCCGAGCATGCCCGCGGCGACCGCGAGTGTGGCGTGGACGAGCGCGACCTGGACGTGCCGGTCACGGTCGGCACCCCGCTTGACGAGCGGCAGGGCGGCCAGGATCCGTTCCGCGTCGGCGAAGTGCTCTCCCGCGGCGGTGGGTAGCTGTGGTGTGCTGTGCATGGGCCCGGCTCCGTCCGGTCAAGTCCCGGTCGTTGAGTTCGCCGCTCGCGGCCGGGGCGCTTCATTGGTCTGGGAAGGCGCGTGACCACTAGCGAGTGCTAAGTAACCTCACCCTGCTCTGCGGATACCACCACCGCGAACACCGCAAACGCGGTTGGACCGGCCAGATGATCAACGGCGCACCGCACTGGCGACCACCCCGCTGGATCGACCCCAGCCAAACGCTCCGCCGCAACACCACCCACCACATCCCCGTGCGCCTCAGCCTGCCCCCAGCACTCGCACCGACCGGACAGTCGACGCCTCGGCCGATGACAGCGAGATCGGGGAGACTAGCGAGTTGACGACGGATTCGACGGGCGCGACGCGCATACGACGCGACCAGGTTTCGGGGCGTCGCCAAACCAAGGCCGTCAGCTCTTCGCGAAGGGAGATCAGCATGTATCCCCACACCGAGGCGGTCCCGGCCGCGGGCCACGGGCTGCCGGCGCGGCCCCGTCGCTTGGCCAGCTGACCGTGTTCGACCGTCTGCACATGCCCCCGCTCGACGGAGCGTCCGGGTGGCTCAACGCCGAGCCACTTGGGCCGGCCGAGCTGCGGGGGCACGTCGTCCTGGTGGACTTCTGGACGCTGACGTGCATCAACTGGCTGCGCACGGAGCCGTACGTCCGTACCTGGTCGCAGGCCTACCGAAACGACGGGCTGGTCGTGATCGGCGTCCACACGCCGGAGTTCTCGTTCGAGCACGAAATCGATCGCGTGCGGCAGGCGACGACCGAGCGAGAAATCGACTACCCGGTCGCAGTCGACAACGACTATGCGATCTGGAGCGCATTCGACAACCACTACTGGCCCGCGCTGTACTTCGTCGATGCGGAGGGAATCATCCGCGACCAGCACTTCGGCGAAGGCCGCTACGAGCAATCGGAGCGCGTGATCCAGCGGCTGCTCGGCGTCGAGCGCGAGCTCGTCACCGTCGAAGGGCTGGGCGTGGAGGCCGAGGCCGACTGGGAACATCTGCGCACGCCCGAGACGTATCTCGGCTACGGTCGCGCGGAGCAGTTCGCGTCATCGGCCGGCGTCGCGTTCGACGAACGCCGCACGTACCACCTCCCCGATCGCCTGGGCCGCAACCACTGGGCCCTTGCCGGTGAGTGGACGATCGGGCCCGAGAAGGTCGGGCTCGAGCAAGCCGGCGGAAGCATCGCCTACCGGTTTCACGCGCGCGACGCGCATCTCGTCCTGTCTCTCGGCGCACGGGAGCCGATCCCTTTCCGGGTGCTCCTCGACGGCGCGGCTCCCCGCGCCTCGCACGGGGTCGACGTCGACGAGGACGGCAACGGCGTGCTCCGGGACGGCCGCCTGTACCAGCTCGTACGGCAGGACGGCGAGGTGCGCGAGCGCACCCTGGAGATCACGTTCCTCGAGCCCGGCGCCGAGGCCTACGTGTTCACGTTCGGGTAGTGCCGTGACATAGAAGAGGCCGAGCGGATCTGACGAAGAAAGGTCAGTTCAGCCCGGCGTAGGAATGCAGGCCGGAAATGACGATGTTCACGACGAAGAAGTTGAACGTCATCGCGCCGAAGCCGAGCAAGTTGATCCAGGCCGCCGACCGGCCCTTCCAGCCCGCGGTCGCCCGGGCGTGCAGGTACGCGGCGTAGATCACCCACGCGATGAAGGCCCAGGTTTCCTTGGGATCCCAACCCCAGTAGCGTCCCCACGCGGCCTCGGCCCAGATAGCGCCGGCGATGACCCCGAAGGTGTAGATCGGGAACGCGAAAGCGACCGTGCGGTACGCAACCTTGTCCAGCGTGGCCGGCTCGGGCAGCCGAGCGCCGATCGAGACCGGGAACCGCACCGGGAGCTGGGCGGCGACCCGCTTGTCGTACCGCTGTCGCACCAGGAACAGCATCGTGATGACCGCGCTGGTCATGAGGATGCCTTCCGCGCTGGCCGCGGCGGAGACGTGAATCGCGAGCCAGTAGGACTGCAACGCGGGCACGAGCGGCGACGCCTTGGCGTACAGGACCGTTCCGGCCAGGAACATGACCAGGATGACGGGCAGCATGACGAACAGCCCGAGGTAGCGGATCTGCGGCGCCCGGGCGAGCGAGACGAGGAAGGCGACGACGGCGATCAGCCCGACCACCGACGCGAACTCGTACATGTTGCCCCACGGCAGCCGATCGACGGCCGCGCCACGGACGGCGATCGATGAGGCATGAACGACGGCGCCGAAGACGGTCAGGGCGACGGCGATCCGACCGAACCGGTCGCCGGCCGCGGAGCCTCGTCCGGTACGACTCGGGCCGCTCGACTTCGCCACCCGCGGGGGAGGCGACGCACCGACGCGGGATTCTGCGGAGCCGCCCGCCCCGACCAGCACCTTGGCCGGCGCGGCGGCGCGGGAGGTCCGCGCGACCCGGCCGCGCCGGCCGAACGCGTACTCGGCCGCGTAGCCGATCATCGCCAGCGTGTAGATCGCGATTGCGGTGGTGAACAGGGTGTCGGACAGGTGTGCCATGCCGCTGTTGACCGCCACCGTCACTCCCTTCCCGCCCCGACGAGTTCGGGCTCCGGAGCGGGGCCGACCGCGGCTTCCAGGCGCTCCAGCAGCGAAGCGAATTCGCCCGAGAAGTTGCCCGAGTCGCTGCGGGCAAGCCCGCCCACGGAGACCACGGTAAGCGAGGACGGATCGTCGGACGCAGCCGGGGTGATCCGCAGCCAGAGGCGACGGCGCCGGATGCTGAGCGAGCCGATCAGGCCCAGCACCATCGCGACTCCGGCGATCAGGAGATAGTCCTGGCTGGGATCATGCGAGACCTGCATGCTCGCCCACGGCACCCAGCCGTCGAACGTGACCGTAACGCCGTTGGCGGCCCGGACGGATTGGCCGATCTGCAGATTGGCCTGGCCGGTGCGGGTCAGGTTCGTCGTGTCGAGCGAGTACACCGACTGCGGCTCACCGGTGGCATTGATCGTGCCCTGGTAGATGAAGATGCCGAGGATGGGATTGTTCACGTCGGGCGACACCGAGGTGATGACACCGCCACCGGTGTCCTCCGGCGTCGGCGCAAAGAAACCCTCGATGCCGATGTCGAGGTTCGCGCCCTGCTTGCCATACTCCTTGAACGCGCCTTCGGAGAGCAGCGTCGTCGGATCCTGAGGAACGAAGGCCTGAACGTCTTCCCGAGTGGTGCCGTCCGGCATCCGGACGGTGATCTTCGGGGCGAAGCCGTGCCCGATCAGATAGACCCGATCGCCCTCGATGCGCAGCGGATGGTTCACGGTGATCGTCGCCGATCCGGAGGGCGCGCGGACCGTCTTGTTGTAGCTGACCTTGGCGATGAATTTCGACGGCTCACCGGTCGACAGGTAGGTCGCGGTGAACTGGTTGAGTTGCATGCAGAACGGCGCCGGGCTGATCGTTCCGTCCTGCGCGAGGCGGCCGAGCCGGGCCGAGTCCGGCACCACGCCGTTGCAAAAGCCCGCTCCTTCGTTGACGACGAAGTTGTACTGGTAGCTGAACAGCCGGCCGATCGCGATGAGCACGAGGGCGGCAAGCAGCGCGATGTGGAAGATCAGGTTGCCGGTCTCGCGGCTATAGCCCTTCTCGGCCGACAGGGTCAGCCCGCCACCGTCCTCGTGCCGCGGCATCACCCGCCACCGGCGCCCGAGTACCGCGCGGGACGCCGCCGCCGCCTCGTCCACCGATGCCGCGGTCGCGAACTGACCGGACTCCGGCAGCCGTTCGAGCCGTTTCGGCGCCGGAAGGGGCCTCGCCCGAATGGCCTTGGCGTGCAGGCGAATCCGCGGCACCAGGCAGCCGACAAGGGATACGAACAGCAGCAGGTAGATCGCCGCGAACCACGCCGAGCCGAACACGTCGAACAGGCCGAGCCGGTCGAGGAATCGGCCCCAGGCGCCGTGCTGGGCGAGGTACACGTCGACCTTGGTGGGGTTGAGCGGACGTTGCGGGAGGAGCGACCCGGGAACGGCGGCGACCGCGAGCAGGAACAGCAGCACCAGCGCGGTGCGCATGCTGATCAGGCGGCGCCAGCCGCGGCGCAGCAGGCGCACGATCGCGGTCACCGTGCACCCGATTCGACGGTCATAGGTCGGATCCGACGCCGGTGTTGCCGGCGACGTCACGCAGCCAGTTCATCCAGTGATCCCAGGTGCCGCTGACGAGTAGCACGCCGATGACGATCAGCAGCGCGCCGCCGACCTGACTGATCAGACGCCGATGCCGCCGCACGAAACCGAGCGCGCCCGACACCCACCCGATCCCCAGGGCGACCAGGACGAAGGGAATGCCGAGTCCCAGGCAGTAGAACGTGAGGAGAAACGCTCCCCGCGCCGCGGTGCCCTGCTGATAGGCAAGGGCGAACACCGCCGAGAACGTCGGCGTCAAGCAGGGCCCCCACGCGAGCCCGAACGCGGCGCCGAGCAACGGCGCTCCGACGAGCCCCGCCGGCGGCAGCCGGTGAACGCGCAGTTCCCGCTGCAGGAAGGAGAACCGGCCCAGGAACACCAGACCCATCATGATCGTAACGACGCCCAGGATCCGCTCGATGAGCACGGTGTGGACCCGGATGGCCTCGCCGAGACTGCCGAACAGCAATCCCTCGGCCACGAAGATGACCGTGAAGCCGACGACGAACAGCACCGCACCACTGACCATGCGCCACTGCGGGTGCCGTTCGTCCGTGCCACTCAGTCCCGCCACGTAGGACAGATATCCGGGCACCAGCGGCAGCACGCACGGCGAGAGGAACCCGACCAAGCCGACGAGGGCCGACACCCCCGCGGCGACGAGCAGAGGCCCGTCGGTGACCGTGCCGGCCAATCCTTCGCTGGCGACGGCGATCATGTCTCGCGGGCGAGTTCGGTGATCACGGGACGGAGATCCGCGGGCTGGACCGCGCCGAGGTAGACAGCGGCGATGCGCTGCTGCTTGTCGACGACCACGGTGAACGGCAGGCTCGCCGACGGGACCTTGCCCAGCTCGAGCGCGGCCCGCGCCTGCTCGTCCCAGACGATGGGGAAGCTGATGTCGTTGGCCTGGACGAACGCGCGACCGGCACTGCGCGAGTTGTCCTTGGCGTCGATGCCGACGAACTGGATCCCCTGGGCCTTGACCGCTCGGTAGAGCAGGTCGAACTGCGGGCTCTCGGTCTGGCACGGCGTGCACCAGGACGCCCAGAAGTTGACGACGACGACCTTGCCCTTGTAGTCAGCCAGCCGGAAATCCCCGCCGTCGAGCAAGGATCCGGTCACGGTGCCGACGGTCTTGCGGTCGGCCACCGCGATCGTCTGGCCCTTGGCGGTCGCGCCCACGAACCGATACTGGCCACCCGCCTGCTGATCGACCGCGTCCTTCCCGGTCGCGCATGCAGCGAGCGTGAGGCCGGCGGTGATCACTCCGGCCAGGGCGACGACGACTCGATTGCGGGCGCGGCAACGGCGCGGCTGGGTCGACGTGCTCATGGCTCGTCCAGTGTGCGCTACGAACCTAGGTGCGATTGCCCGGGTCCGACGCCCGCCCCGCCCCGGCATCACGCTCCGGCGACGGATCCGGCCGGCGTCGCACCGGCCGGCTCGGCGTAGTCGACTCGCACCACGACATCACCCGCGAAGGTCAGCGAGGTCACCGAGGCCAGCGCGCACTGCCGGCGCCGGGGATCGTGCGCGAGAGGCCGTCCCTCGGCGTAGCGACGAGCGGCGACGATGGGCAGCTGGTGGCTGACGCACACGGCCTCGGCGGTGTCACCCGCGCGGTCGCGCGCGGCTCGAGCGGCGGCCAGCACCCGCGCCGCGATCTCGACGTACGGCTCGCCCCAGGACGGTCGAAGCGGATTGACCAGGTATCGCCAGTTGCGCGGATCAGCGAGTAGCGCCTTGCCGCCGGACACCTGCCGCCCCTGCAGCTTGTTCTCGGCCTCGATGAGGCGAACGTCGAGGTGGGTAGGCAGTCCGAACCGCTCGCCGATGGGACGAGCGGTCTGGATGGCTCGTTCGAGCGGCGACGAGACGAGATAGCCGATGTCGCGCTTGGCCAGATAGTCCGCCGCCGCCCGGGCCTGCTCTTCGCCCAATGGCGACAGGGGAAAGCCGTCCAGGCGGCCGTACAGGACCCGGTCGGGGTTCCACACCTCACCGTGCCGTAGCAGATGGACGACTCGGAGCGGCTGAACTTCGCTCATGTTTCGGCCCGCACCTCGGCTGCTGCTTTGGCCGCCGCCGGGAGCGCGGTGGCGATGCGCTCGATCGCCGCGTCGTCGTGTACCGCCGACAGAAACCAGGCCTCGAACGCGCTGGGCGGCGGGTAAACGCCGGCGTCCAGCAGGGCGTGGAAGAAGGGTGGGTACCGGAATACCTCGGCCGCCTTGGCCTGGGCGAAGTTCGTCACCGGCGACTCGGCGAAGAACACCGAGAACAGGTTGCCGGCGTACTGGACCTGATGGACGACGCCGGCCGCGCTGAGCGCGTCGTCGACGAGTCGGCCGACAACAGCGACGGTGGCGTCCAATCGCTCGTAGACGTCCGAGGTGCAGTTGCGCAGCGTGGCCAGGCCGGCCGCTACCGCTATCGGATTCCCAGAGAGCGTCCCGGCCTGGTACACCGGTCCGGCCGGCGCCAGGTAGGCCATGACGTCGGCTCGTCCGCCGAACGCGGCCGCCGGAAGGCCACCGCTCATCACCTTGCCGAAGGTGAACAGGTCGGCATCGACCGGATCGAGCCCGTACCAACCGGCCGGACTCACCCGGAAGCCGGTCATCACCTCGTCCATGATCAGCAGGGCGCCGTGCTGAGCGGTGATCTCTCGCAATCCGGCGTTGAACCCGGTCGACGGAGGAATCGCGCCCATGTTTCCGGCTGCCGCTTCGGTGATGACGCAGGCAATGTCCGGGCCGTGCTCGGCGAAGGCTGCCGTTACCGCGGCGAGGTCGTTATAGGGCAGCACGATCGTGTCAGCCGTCTGCGCCCCCGTAACGCCCGGTGTGTCGGGCAGCGCGAACGTGGCTACGCCGGACCCGGCCGCGACGAGCAAGGCGTCGACGTGGCCGTGGTAGCACCCGGCGAACTTCACGACCGCGCGGCGGCCGGTGAAGCCCCGAGCCAGCCGGATCGCGCTCATGGTGGCCTCGGTGCCCGAGTTGACCAACCGAACCTGCTCGACCGGGCTGACCCGATTGATCACCTCGACGGCGAGCTCAACCTCGCCCTGCGTCGGCGTACCGAAGGACAGCCCGCGACCGGCCGCCGCGCGCACGGCCTCGACGACCGCGGGATGACCGTGCCCGAGGATCAGCGGTCCCCACGACGCGACGCAGTCGACGTACTCCCGCCCGTCCGCGTCGGTCAGATACGGACCGCGGCCGCTGACCATGAACCGCGGGGTACCGCCGACCGCCCGGAAGGCCCGCACCGGCGAGTTCACGCCGCCGGGAATGACTCGCTGAGCGCGCTCGAACAGCTCCTGCGATACCGGCGCGTCCGTCACCCGTCCAGTCTTCCAGTCACCCCTGCGGGGCTGTAGCGGCGCATCGGCCGGCCGCAGGCAACGGGCAGCGACGAATCAGCGTCGCCGCGCCAGTTCCGGGGCAGGTTCAGCGCGCTGGTCGACTATTCGTGGTGGTTTGCCGGTTCGAGGGCCGGCTCCTGTGGCACCGCGAGCCGGACGAGGTCGCGGCGCCAGGCGGAGAAGACAGCCGTCATGGCGAGCAGCCAGGCAGTGCCGATCACGATGGCGCCGACGACGTCCGACAAGTAATGCACCCCTAGTGCGATGCGTGAGAACGCGACGAGCGCGAGCGCGATCCCAGCTGCGATCGCGAACCACACCCGGGCCCACCGGGGAATGACGGGGAGGAAGATCAGGACGAGGATGCCGAAGCCGACAGTGGCGGCCTGGGTGTGACCGCTCGGGAACGACGTACCGGCGGCGACGGAGACCGGGTCTGGCAACTGGGGCCGAGCTCGATCCACGGCCCACTTGATCAGCGTGTTAAGCAGCGAGCTTCCGATCGCCGTGATCGCCAAGAAGGCCGCGAGCCGAGGACGGCGGCTCAGCAGCAGCCAGAGAAAGACCGGCGTGAGAATGATCCACCAGCCGAGGGGGGACCAGATCGCGCTGACCGTTCGCATACTCGCGGTGAACGCCGGATGCGCAATCGCGTAACTGTGCAAGGAATTGGCGGTATCCCGATCCAGGTGCGCGAGCGGCGCCGACTTGGAGACGATCAGGAAGATGAGGCCGGCGAAGGGTAAGGCAACCAGCAGCACGGCGACGAAGGCCAGCACAGCATGCACGCCAAAGCGCCGGGCGGCTCGTTCTCGTCGCTCAGCGACCGTGTTCTCAGGCATGGCGACACCGCCGGCAACCTCGTAGTGGACGGCGCGGCTCGCCCTCGACAGACTGACGCTCGTGGCACGCGCGACGGGGGCGGCGATCGAGGATTGGTTTCTCGCTGATGGTGAGCGCCGCAACCGGGCGACCGAACTTCGGGCTTGGACCACAGGCAACGCGGTCGAACCGCTCATCGACGGCGCGAGCTACTTTCGGGCGCTGTACGAGGCCTTGTGTGAGACGAGCGCCGGCGATCAGGTCTACTTTGCCGATTTCCGAGGAGATACGGAAGAGCTGCTCAGCGGCCCAGCTACGTCGGTCGGACGCGTGCTGGCTGATCTGGCCGAGCGCGGTGTCTTGATCTTCGGGTTGATCTGGCGATCGCAACCGAGCTGGCTGGATCAGAGCGAAGGCAAGAACGCCGAGCTGGCCCGAAAGGTCTCCGACGCAGGCGGTGAGGTACTGCTGGACGCGCGCACCCGCCGGGCCGGATCCCACCATCAGAAATTTGTCGTCATCCGACACCCGGGACGACCGGAACGTGACGTTGCGTTCGTCGGTGGCATCGATCTTGGCCTGAGCCGGCACGATGACGGCCGGCACTCGGGAGACCTGCAGGCGATGGAGTTTCCAGCCAAGTATGGCAATCGTCCGCCGTGGCACGACGTGCAGGCCGCGATCCACGGGCCGGGTGTCGCGGATGTCGAGCACACGTTTCGGGAGCGGTGGGCCGGGAGCAGCGCGCTGGACCTCCCCAGTCCGCTGCGGATGGCGATCGACCGCGCCTACCACGCCGGCAAGCTCGTCGGTAGCCCGCTGCCGGCTCCGCTTCCGGAGCCACCGGCAGCCGGTAGGCACGTCGTTCAGGTACTGCGCACCTACCCGGCGAGGCTGCGCCGGTACCCGTTCGCGCCGCTCGGTGAACGAAGCATCGGGTACGCCTACCGGAAGGTGCTTGCTCGGGCCCGGCGTCTGATCTATATCGAGGACCAGTACCTGTGGGCTCCGTTCGTGGCCGACCTCATCGCCGATGCGCTGCGCGCCCAGCCCGACCTGCATGTGATCGCGGTGGTTCCCCGATTCCCGGACAAGGAGGGGGCAGCGCGGTGGCCGAGTCTGGTGGGACGCGAGCAAGCGATCAAGGTGTGTCGGGCCGCTGGCCAGGACCGCTTCGCCATCTACGACATCGAGAATCACGGCGGCACGCCGGTGTACGTGCACGCCAAGGTGGTCGTCGTGGATGACGTATGGGCAATGATCGGGTCGGACAACCTCAACCGACGCTCGTGGACGCACGACAGCGAGATGTCGTGCGCGGTGCTTGATCAGGACGTGGACGAGCGGGAGCCGGGCGATCCGGGTGGGCTGGGCGATCGGGCCCGGGTTTTCGCACGCGAGCTGCGCTTGCGATTGTGGCGCGAACACCTCGACCTCAACGGAAGCGACGACCCGGAAATGCTCGATTCGCTCAAGGCGTTCGACGTGATGCGGCGCAGCGCCGAGACCTTGCAAGCGTGGTACGACGACGACTGCGCCGGAGAGCGACCCCCGGGCCGGCTGCGACCGCACGTACCGGAGCGACTCCCGCGCCGGCACCGCCCGTGGGCCGTGCCGCTGTACCGGCTGGCCTACGATCCCGACGGCCGTTCGCTGCGGGATCGGGTTCGCCACCGTCCCTAGCCCGTACACAGCGTGAGTGCCTTCGGCCGGACAGTGACGGTCAGCTCGCTGATCTCGCCCGCGTAATCACCATCGAACTCGGCGGCTACCGCCTTATCGACCCGCACCGTCACCGTGCGGCCCTGGAACATCCTCGTTCGCGGGCTGGTTCGCAAGCCGCCGCGAACAACCCGGGCGAGCAGTCCGACCGTGTCCCGCCAGGTACGCGGGGCGAGCACGACCACATCCAGCTGGCCGTCTCGTGGGTCGGCGTCCGGGAGCACCGCCATGCCGCCCTGCAACTGACCCACGTTGCCGATCATGACGGCCAAAGCTGTGATTCTCACGTCGGGGCGTCCATCCAGGCTGATGGTGTATCGCCGCTGCGGTGTCCGGCGCAGCGCCCTGACGCCACCGCCGAGATAGGCGAGCCAGCCGAAGCGAGCCTTACTGGTGTCATCGGTCTCGCGCATCATCGCCGCGTCGAATCCCAATCCGACCATGACCGTGAAGTGCCGGCCTTCGACCTGTAACACGTCGATGTGGTCACGGCCCGAGCCAGCGATCCGATCGAGTGCCGCACCGAGGTCAAGCGGTAGGCCGAGGTTGCGGGCCAGGAGATTACCCGTCCCGACCGGGAGCAACCCCAATGCGACCTGCGTCTCAACGAGCACTCCGGCCACTTCGGCAACCGTGCCATCGCCGCCCGCAACGAGGATCAGGTCGGCCCGCTCGGCGAGGGCTCGCTCGGTTTGGCCTGCGCCCGGATCCTCGATCTCGGTCTCGAACCACAACACCTCGTCGTGCGGCCAGCGACATTTGACCTCGGCCCGCAGTTCCTCCATGTCGGAAACCGTCGACGGGTTGTAGATCACCGCAAGCTTCATGGCCGCGGTTCCCGCAGCACAACGGTCGCGGTGATCGTCAGCCAGAGCAGCGCGAGCAGCGCACCAGCCAGGACATCCGTCGGGTAATGCATTCCCCGGTACAGGCGCGCGAATCCGACGCAGATCGGCACGACGATCGCGACCGTTACTGCCAATGCGCGTAGCCACGACCGTCGGCTCGACCACAGTGCGATCAGCGCCAGTGCGCCGTAGAGCGCGACGGCCGCCGCCATATGGCCCGAGGGAAAGCTCGATGTCGGTGGAGCATCGTCCAGATGCGGCACAGGCGGGCGGGGCCGGTCGATGATCAGCGTGGTACACACGAAGATCGTGACCTCGCCGAGCAGTGCGGCCAGGAGGAACATCGACTCCCGCCATCGGCCCAGGTGCACTCTCATACCGACGAAGAAGACCAGCCCGACGGCGATCACCGTGTAGGTCTCGGCGGCGAAGGTCAATCCGTGAGTGACCATGGTCCACGGGGCAACACGGTGGTCGACGAAGAACCGATCGACCGATCCGTCCCAGCGTTCAAATGCTGTCCCCTGGAACGAGCGGGTCAGCAGGTAGCCGATCCCGCAGATGAGCGCCCACAGGACGACAGCCGAGGGAACCAACCGGACGAGCGCATACCGGACCGCACCGATACCTCGGGCCGAGGTTCGCGCGATGTCCGGGTGGACGGCGATCGTGGGCATGTCAGGTTCAGACCTTGTGCCACTTGGCCTCGGCGAATCCGTAGGCCGCGAAGATCAGCAAACCGAGCCCGGCAAGGAACACCAGAACCGGTCCGGCGGACATGTTCAGCAACTCGCGGAACGCCTGGTCCAACCCGCCCGCCTTGTCCGGGTTGGCGGTGACCGCGGCGACGATCACGAACACTCCGGCGAGGGCAAACACCACACCCCGGGCGGCCGTCCCAGCGACTCCCAGCCCGACCACCACGCGCCGCTGGGTCGGGCTCATCTGGCCCAGCTGCAGATACTTTTCGAACTTGCGGGTCAACCCTTCCGCGACCAGCACGACGCCGCAGACCACGATCACCACACCGACCAGGCCGACGATCCACCGCCCGCCCGTGTGCTGCATCGCCTTGGCCGTCCACAACTCCTGCCGTTGCGCTTGACTGCCGGAGTTGCTGCCCGTCGCCACCCGAACCGCGGTGATCGAGAAGAACAGGTATATCAGCCCTCGTGCCAACGACTGCAGCCGCGGACCGACCTTGCGCCCCTGACCCGCCACCCCGAACGCCGCCTCAGTGAACCGCCACAGCGCGTACCCGAACAGCCCGATCGCGATCAACCACACCAACACCACACCGCCGGTGTGCCCGGTCAATACCTGCAACGCCCCCTGCTGATCGGGCTCGCCAGCGTAGTTGCCGAGCGCCAACGCGATCACCAGCACGCCAATCAGCAAATAGACAGAAGCCCGGGCCGCCAACCCCGCCCGGGCCAGTCGCGCCATTGGCCGACTTCGCGCAGCCGTCCGCACCGACACCGACATCGACGTGGTCATTTCGCGACCTCGCTCCTGAGAAGCGCACCTTGTCACCTGCTGAGGTACCCCAGCGAGCTGCCCGCTAAACCGGGTCCGCCGCGGCGACGCAACCATCGACCACGGTTAGCGTCGTGCATCCGTGCCAATCGCACCTCGGCCGGTCAGCGTCTCCGCAGTGGTAGTCGACCGGCCGAGCCCGGTCCCCTACCGCTACCGGTTTGCCACAGCCCGACACGCAACGATCCGCATCACAGGTTGGACTGTAGAACATATGTTCGAGGCGAGCTGACTATCCGATGGCCCCGAGCACCTCTAGGTAAGCGGCGTCAATCTGGCCGGCCTCAGTTCGAACGACCCGGGCGTTCGGTCTGGTTGCGATGATCGACAAGATCCGGTCATACATCGCGGCCAACTCGTCGGCGCCGCCTGTACGGTCGAGCAGGTCCTGTGCCTCACGATGTGTCGGATCAGATCCAGCTCGCGTCCTTTCGGCGAATCGAGCCAGCGATTGATCCTTATCGTCAAGCAAGACCACTTCCCGGAAGTCAACGCCGACCTCTATAGCGAGCCTCTCAAGCTGTTCGATGAACTGCGCCCGGCCAAGGTGCTGGGGAACGATCACGTCATGACCCGAGGCGAGGTGCACACGCGCAGCGGCCAATGCGATCGCTCGCGCGAGCAACCCGGCCGCCTGTGGGTCCGCCCGCCAGCCACCAAGAAGTGACCGCACTCGGTCGATATCCAGGTTTAAGGCCATCGGATTGTCATTGACGTACATCTGCGCCATCGTCGACTTGCCACATCCCGGCGGACCGTTCAACAAGATCAACCGGGGCATGCAGCCAGTCTAGGAACGCGCCCGGCGTTCCGGCGCACGAGCAGTGCACGGCTCAAAGCTGGCCGATACAGCAAAGCCGGCAGGCTGCCTCGACGGGACGTTCTGGCAGCCGAGTTTGACGTCTCGCACGCAACTATCACCAAGGCCACCGCGCTGCTCCGAGACGAGACAGCAGATGCGTAGGACGGACTCCTCTTGACATACCGACCGGTCGGTTTGTAACCTCCGGGCCATGACCACGGCGGCGACGGTTGACCGAGGGACGCGCTCCCGGCGGGTCATCCTGGACGCGGCCAAGCCGATCTTCGAGCGAGACGGCTACGCGGCGGCCTCGTTGAACCAGATCATCGCCGCGTCCGGGTTGACCAAGGGCGGCTTCTACTTCCACTTTGCGTCCAAGCAAGCGCTGGCGCTGGCCGTGCTTGCCGACCACCACGAGGGATGGAACGAGCAAGTGCGCCGCGAAACCGAGCGCCATCCCCGCGCCGTTGACCGGCTGTTCGCAACGCCGCGCATCATCGCTCGGCTGGCCGAGTCCGGTGAGGGCCCGGTTGCCCTGCGGAGACTCACCGAGGAGCTCGCCCGAGACCCGGCGCTGCGCGATCAGGTGTGCGGCTCGATTCGCGCCGCCGTGGAGGGTACGGCCGCACAATTCGCCGAAGCGCAAGCAGAGGGCACGATCCGCGCCGACCTCGACCCCAATCAGATGGCCCAGACAGCCGTCGGCGGCTTCATCGGCGCGCAGGCGCTCACCGACCAGCTCGGTGACGCCCGGCTGGCCGAGCGAGTCGAGGCCTTGGTGCGTTTCGTGCGCAACGCCATAGAGGTCCAGCCGACCGGTGCGCCGTCGGTAAGCAAGGAGGGGGATCACCATGTCGTATGACGTGATCGTGGTAGGGGGCCGGCTCGCCGGCACCGCAACGGGAATGCTGCTCGCCCGGGAGGGCCTGTCGGTGCTCATCGTCGATCGGGCGCACTTTCCGAGCGACACGCTGTCCAGCCATCAGCTGCAACCGCCCGGAGCGGCCCGGCTGCGCCGCTGGGGGCTGCTGGATCGCCTGGAGGCGACGGGCACGCCACCGGTCCCCGACGTCCGGTTCGACGTCGACGGGGTCGTCATTGCCGGTCGGTATCCGGAGGTGGACGGCTCCGGGGCCCTGTACAGCCCGCGACGTGAAGTGCTCGACACCCTGCTCGTCCAGGCCGCACGGGAGGCGGGCGCCGACGTGCGCGAGGACACCATCGTCGACGAACTGCTGCTGACCGATGGTCGGGTACGCGGAATCCGCTCCCGCCACAAGGGATCCTCGACCGCAACCGACGACACGGCCGCCCTGGTCGTCGGTGCCGACGGCAAGCATTCGATGGTGGCCAAGACCGTGCGCGCGCCGAGCCGACGCTCCCGTGCAGCGCGCTCGCTGGGTTTCTATTGCTACTGGCGGGACGTCGAAATAACGGCCGGCGAGATCTATAGCCTGGACCGCAGGGTCGCCGGCGCCTGGCCCACGGATGACGGGATGATCGTGACCTACGTGGGCTGGCCGGCGAGCGAGTTCGACGTCTTTCGTACCGACCCGGCCGGTCACGTCCGGCAGACGCTCGACGACTGTGGCACGCTCGGCGCCCGGATCCGAGCCGGTCGCCAGGTCGGGCCGGTGCGAGGCACCTCCGACCTGCCGAACGAGATCCGGGTCTCGGCCGGCCCCGGTTGGGCCCTCGCCGGCGACGCGGGGCTTGTCATGGACCCCATCACCGGGCAGGGCATGGGCCACGCTCTGCGGGATGCGGACCTGCTCTCGGACGCGATCGTCACCGGCCTAGGCGGCGGACGGCTGGACCGTTCCCTCGCTCGCTATGTGAAGCAGCGGGACGCCGAGACCAAGCCGATGTTCGACTTCACGGTGCGGCTCGCGTCCTTCCCGCCGCCTACGACCGCGGAGCGCGCGATGTTCAGCGCCATCGCGGAGCGGCCGGAGGAAACGAGTCAGTTCTTCGGGGCGCTGGCGGGTTCCGTGCCAGTGACGTCGCTATTCTCGCCCCGCCGGCTCATGGCAATGACAGGTGTGCGGGGCTTCGCGGCGCTGGCGCGAAGCCAGCTACGACCGGCGACCCCGCGTCCGGCGCCGGTCGAGGAACTCCCAGATCCCGTCGCATGACGACGCGCCGGCCGACGTCGTCCAGGCCGAGGTCGCGTTCCCAGTCGCGCAGCTCCGCGAGACCGGGGGTGAGCTCGTCGATCTCGCGGAAGCCGCGCGCAGCGTAGAACGGGGTATGCCACGGCACGTCCGCGAAAGCGATCAGGGTGATCGCTTCGAAGCCATGATCGGTCGCCCACCGGCAGGCGGCCTCGAGGAGCTCGCCACCGATACCGAGCCGGGTGTGCTCGGGCAGGACGCTCAGCTGTTGGAGGTGGGCCAGCCCGTCGACGACGTCCACTCGGGCAAAGCCGACCGCCGGCCGTTCGGCAACGAACACCACCGCGGCGTCACGCAGCGATTCGGGATCATTCTTGCTCGCCGGTAGCTGCTCGACGACGTCGACCGCGAACACCGTGTGAGCGCGCACCTCGATGTCGGCGATCCGCTCGAGATCGTCGTCCTCGGCAATCCTGACCCGACCGGGCGAATGCCCGGTGTGCCGCCCCATCCATCTACGGTAACTCGGCGCTGAACAGCATCAGCGCAGAATCGCGGCGGCCTCGACCGCCCAGTACGTCAAGATCATCGAAGCGCCGGCGCGACGGATCGCGGTCAGCGTTTCGATCATCACGCGGTCCCGGTCGAGCCAGCCGTTCGCCGCCGCGGCCTCGACCATCGCGTATTCGCCGCTGACCTGGTAGGCCGCGACCGGCACCGGTGCCGCCTCCGCGACAGCGCGGAGGATATCCAGGTACGGAAGGGCTGGCTTCACCATGACGACGTCGGCGCCCTCGGAGACATCGAGCGCCGTCTCGGCCAGCGCTTCTCGCACGCTGCGGGCGGGATCTTGCTGATACGCCTTGCGATCGCCGCGCAACGACGAGTCGACCGCTTCCCGGAACGGGCCGTAGAAACCCGAGGCGTACTTGGCCGAATAGGCCAGAATGCCGACATCTGCCGCGCCATTCCGGTCCAAGGCCGACCGGACGGCGCCGACCTGACCGTCCATCATGCCGCTGGTACCGACTAGATGCGCGCCCGCCTCCGCTTGCGCAACTCCCATGGCGACGTACCGCTCGAGCGTGGCGTCATTGTCGACGCGTCCGTCCTGGTCGAGCACCCCGCAGTGACCGTGATCGGTGAACTCGTCGAGGCACAGGTCGGCCATGAGCACCGTCGCGTCACCGAACTCGTGGCGCAGCCGGTGAAGCGCCCGATTGAGCACACCGTCGGGAGCGTCGGCACCGGAGCCGCGCGCGTCCTTGCTGGCCGGCACGCCGAACAACATCAGGCCGCCGACTCCGGCCTCGATCGCGTCATGCGCGGCCTTGGTCAGCGAGTCGAGGGTGTGCTGGACGACGCCGGGCATCGACCGGATCGGCTGCGGCTCGGTCACGCCCTCGCGCACGAACATGGGCAGGATCAGGCTGGACGGGGTCACGACGACATCCGCGGCCAGCCGTCGCAGCGCCGGCGTCGCTCGCAGCCGGCGGGGCCGGGAGGCCGGAAACCCGGGCAAGCTGGGCAGCTCGTGCACGATCGTCAGCCCCGCAAGGTGGCCCGGCGAGAGGGGCGCGTCGCCTTCTTTGCGGCCGCCGCCGCTTTCTCGCGCTGCTCCACCACCCGGGCCGCGGCGTACTCGGCGAGTGCGTCGACGAGCGCGGCGACGGTGGGCGTCTCGGGCTCCACATCGACGCGCAGGCCGAACTCCCGGGCCGTCGCCGCGGTCTGCGGACCGATCACCGCCACGACGGTCTTGGCGTGCGGTTTGCCGGCGATTCCGACCAGGTTGCGCACGGTCGAAGAGGAGGTGAAACAGACCGCGTGGAAGCCGCCGGATTTGATCGCGTCGCGGATCTCGGCAGCGGGCGGGGCGGCGCGCACGGTGCGGTATGCCGTCACGTCGTCGATCTCCCAGCCGCGCTGGCGGAGCCCGGCGGCGAGGGTCTCGGTGGCAATATCCGCGCGCGGCAAGAGCACCCGATCGATGGGGTCGAGGACGTCGTCGTACGGCGGGAAGTCCGCGAGCAAGCCCTCGGACGACTGGTCGTGAGCAGGCACGAGCTCCGGAGTTATGCCGAACGCGCGCACCGCAGCGGCGGTGGCCTCACCCACGCAGGCGATCTTCACGCCGGCAAAGGCGCGGGCATCGAGCCCGAACTCCTCGAACTTCTCCCGCACGGCGCGCACCGCGTTCGTGGAGGTGAAGACGATCCACTCGTAGCGCCCGGTGACCAGGCCCTTGATCGCCCGCTCCATCTGGGTCGGCGTGCGGGGCGGTTCGACGGCGATGGTCGGCACCTCGACCGGGGCCGCGCCATGCAGCCGCAGCCGCTGACTCATCGCCCCGGCCTGGTCCTTGGTGCGCGGGACGAGCACCTTCCACCCGTACAGCGGGCGCGCCTCCCACCAGCCGAGTTTCTCCCGCTGGGCCGCGGCCTTGCCGATGGCGACGACGACCGTGCCGGTCATGCCGGCGACCGCGAGTCCGAGCTCCCCCGCAGTCGCCGTGGCCGTGTGCTGTCCGGTGCCTGTCCCGTCGGTGGTCAGGGTGACCGGGGTGTCGGGCTTGAGTCCGCACGACACAAGCTGTGCACCGACGTAGGTGACCTGATCCGCCGGCACTGTCAGCAGCAAGGTGCCCGGCGACCGGGCCAGCAGGTCGAAGTCGGCCGTGTCGGTCTGCCGCAGATCGGCCTCGGTATGCAGCGAGCCGACCGGTACACCGGCGTAGGCAGCTGTGCCGGCGGCGATCGACAGCCCAGGGACGATGTCGAACGGCACGACCGTGCGCGCAACCGCTAACGCCTCGCGGACCGCGCGATCGTCGACGAAGACGTCCCCCGCCACCACCCGGGCGACGGTGGCTCCGGCGCGGGCTTCGGTGAGCATCGCCTTGGCGGTGTCCGTCGGGGTGACCTCGAGTTCGCGGATCTCGGTCACCACGAGAGCCCGGACGAGGTCGGACACGGACGGGTCGGCGTAGACGATGTCGGCCTGTTGCAGCGCGTCGACCGCCTGCCTGGTCAGCAGGCCCGGGTCCCCCGGCCCGGCACCGACGAACGTGACTCGGCCGGCGATCTTGCGGGCACGGGTCATGGCGAACTCTCCATCATCTTCTCTGCTCCTGAAGCGATCAGGTCAGCGGCCAAGCGCTGACCTAGCCCCGCGGGATCGGTTACCACTCCGGTGAGCGTCCGCCGCACGGCATCGCTACCGTCTGCGGCGGTGACAACTGCGGTCAGGACGAGCTGTGAGGCATCGCCGCGGATCTCGGCCAGCGCGCCGATCGGGGCCGAGCAGCCGGCCTCGAGCGCGGCCAGCAGGGCCCGTTCGGCCGTGATGCACGCCCGCGTCCCGGCGTCATCGGCAGCCGCAACAGCCTCGCGCGCGGCGATGTCGTCCGCGCGGCATTCCACGGCCAGCGCTCCTTGGGCCGGGGCCGGGACGAACCGTGTCGGGTCGAGGACCTCGGTGATCGCGTCGAAGCGCCCGAGGCGACGCAGACCGGCGACGGCCAGGACGACCGCGTCGAGGTCGTGGCCGACGTGAGCCAGCCGGGTATCGACATTGCCACGAACCGGGACGACGGAGAGCCCGAGACCGAGCGCCCGCAACTGGGCCGCGCGTCGCGGCGATCCGGTGCCCACCCGCGCGCCGCGCGGCAGCTCGGCCAGGGTCAGCCCGTCCCGAGCTACCAGCGCGTCTCGTGGATCTTCGCGCACCGGCACAGCGGCGAGGACGATGCCCTCGGCCGGCACGACTGGAAGGTCCTTGGCCGAGTGCACCGCGACGTCGATGTCGCCCGCGAGCAGCGCGTCCCGCAGGGCCGACACGAAGACCCCGGTTCCGCCGATGACGTCAAGCGGTGCCGAAGTGCGATCGCCCGCCGTGACAATCGGGATGACCTCGACCGGAGAGGGCAAGCCGGCGACGACGAGGTCGGTCTGAGCGCGGGCGAGGGCCGAGCGTCGAGTCCCGACGCGCAACACGCGGGTGACGGCTCTCATGAGCGTCGCTCCGGTGACGTCCGGACCGCGGCCACCGACTCCGGTGCGGCCGGGTCCAGATCGAACAGCTCGCGAAGCGCCGCCGCGTACTTGTCACCATCCGGCCGGCCGGCGAGCTCCTTGACCCGAACGGTGGGCGCGTGCAGCACCTTCTCGACGGCGCGGCGGACGGCATCGGCCACCTCGGCGCGAGTCGCCGGATCGAGCCACGGCAACCGGCCGTCCAGCCGGAGCAGCTCGGCGTCGATCACCTGGTTGGCCTTCGAGCGCAGCGCGGTCACCGTCGGCGCGACCGCCAACTGCTGCTGGGTCGCGAGGTAGCCACCGAGTTCGGCGTCGACGATCGTCGCGGCGGCGCGCACCTCGGTCTCGCTGACCGTCGCTCCGTCTTGGCGCAGGGATTCGAGATCGATGTAGGTGATCTCGGGCCGAACGGCGACGACCGGGTCGACGTCCCGGGGTAGCGCCACATCGACGATCACGAGCGGACGACCGGTTCGTGGGCTGATCAACGACGCCGGCAGGACCAATCCGGTCGCGCCGGTGGCACTCACGAGGAGATCGGCGGTGGCGATCTCGGCCGCCAGGTCGTCCATCGCGACCGTCCGGGCGCCGACGGAGTCAGCGAGCCGCCGCGCGCGATCCGGTGATCGGTTGGCCACCGCGAGATCGAGAATCCCCCGGCGTCGCAGGGTGGCGGCCGCGAGCGCACCCATCGAGCCAGCGCCGACGATCACCGCCCGTCGGCCATCGAGCGGACCCAGCACCGCAGCCGCACCCTCGATCGCGACCGACATGATGGACGCCCCGGCCCGGTCGATGCCAGTCTCGGTGTGGGCCCGCTTGCCGACGCGCAGCGCGGTCTGGGCGAGGTCGTGGAGCACCGAGCCGACGGTCGAGGCGTGCCCGGCCGCCGCGTAGGCGGACCGGAGCTGGCCGAGGATCTGCGACTCGCCGACGACCATGGAGTCCAGGCCCGCGGCGACTGAAAACATGTGCCCGACCGCCGCCTCGGCAAAGTGCACGTACAGGTACTCGCCGAGGTCCGAGACGGTGAGGCCGGCGTGCCGAGCGAGCACGCCGCTGATCTCGGCCAGACGCCGGGTGGAAGCGGGCGACGTCGGCGTAGATCTCGATGCGGTTGCACGTAGAAAGCAGCAGCACTTCACTGAGCGCCGGCGCGGTGTGCAGCTCGTCGAGCAGCTTCGGCACGTCGTCCGTGGATACGCTCGCGCTCTCCAGCACGGCCACCGGTGCCGACTTGTACGACAGGCCGACCACGAGCACGCTCATCGCCGACCACCCGCCTGAACCTTGGGCATCTCGGTGGCCTTGCGATTCTCGTGGAAGGAGAGAATCTGCAGCTCGGCGGCCAGATCGACCTGCCGTACGTCGACGTGCTCGGGCACGTTCAAGACGACCGGCGCGAAGTTCAGGATGCTGGTGACGCCGGCGTCGACCAGCCGGTCGCACACCTCCTGGGCCGCGGCGGCCGGAATGGCCAGGACCGCGATGGTGATGTTCTCGCGGCGCACGACGCTGTGGAGATGCGCGACGTCCTGGACAACCAGACCGCGAATCTCGGACCCGATGCGCAGCGGGTCGGCGTCGAGCAGCGCCGCGATGCGGAAACCTCGCGAAGCGAATCCCGAGTAGCCGGCGAGCGCCTGCCCGAGGTTGCCGACGCCGATCAACGCGACCGAGCGGTGCACGGTCAGCCCGAGTACCCGGGCAATCTCCTCGGTGAGCGTGATGACGTCGTACCCGACGCCGCGGATGCCGTACGAACCGAGGTAGGACAGGTCCTTGCGCAGCATGGCCGAATTGACGCCGGCCGCCGCGGCCAGCTCGTCCGACGACACGGTCACCGCCAGCCCGTCCACGAATCCGCCCAGCACCCGGAAGTACGTCGCGAGCCGAGCCACGGTGGCGTCCGGGACGGCGCGGCCCGTTCGGGCGTGGACCGCGGCCGCATCCGCCACGCCGCCATCCGGGGCGGGCGCGCCGCCCGACGCATGCCGCTGGTCGGTCATGGCTCCTCGATGAGTGCCGGAAGCGCGCTATTCAGATACCCCATGCAGTGGCGCACAACCGGTGTGCTAGAAGCGGCTGGACGCCGGTAAAGGTACGCGCTTGTGAATGCTTTCCCAAATCGCTGCGCGATGTGCTATAGGGGCTTTCTCAGCTCTCGACCGGGCGCGCGCCGAGCCGGGCCTGGAGCAGATCGAGCGCGTCCGCCTCCGGGTCGGCCGGCGCCGACGAGGCCGCGGAGAAATCGGTGTCGTCGCGCGGATCCGGCTCAGCGGGCGGCGCCGCCGTTGACGCGGCCGGTCGCCGGGCGGCGTCGGCAGCGAGCGGCGGCGCGTCGAGCACCTGGACGGCAATTCGCCAGTCACCCCCGACTTCGTCCCGCAACGCCGACCGCAGGACGTCGACGTTGCTGTCCTCGCTGATCATCCGCGCCAGCGGGGCGCTCGGCGCGGTCAGCGTGATCAGGTCACCGTCCACCTCGGCGATCTGGGCATTCTGCAACAGCGCCCGGGTGCGCTGCTTGCCGCTCTTCATCGTGTCCAGCACCGCCGGCCACAGCTGGCGGATGGCGACCGCATCCATCGTCCGCGTCGAGGCGGACTGGCCGCCCGATGGCGTGGGGGCCGGCACCTCGTCCGCTGCCGGCACCTCGTCCGCTGCCGGAGCCGCCTCCGATGCCGTCATCGAGGCTGGGTCGGTCGCCGACGGCGCCTCGCTCGCGGCCGGTCGCCTCGGGGCCGACTCGACCGACGCCGCGCCCTGCGTCGCTGCCTGCCGGCGCTCGAGGCGCTCGAGGCGCTGGAGCAGCGCGGCCGAGTCGGTCGCCGCGTCGGGCAGCTGCATGCGCGCGCAGAGCAATTCGAGGACCAGCCGGGGCGAGGTCGTGCCGCGCATCTCGATCAGCGCGGTGTGCACGATCTCGGCGAACCGGGTCACCGTGGCGATGCCGAGGCGGCCGGCCTGCTCGGTCATCCGGGCGAGCTCGTCCTCCGGGGCGTCGAGGAGGGCCCGATCGGCGGCGTCCGGCACGGCGGCCAGGACGAGCAGGTCTCGGAACCGTTCGAGCAGATCCGCGGTGAACCGGCGGGGATCGTGGCCGGCCTCGACGACGCGATCCACCGTGCCGTACACGGCGGCCGCGTCGCCGGCGGCGAGAGCGTCGACCATGTCGTCGAGCAACGCAACATCGGTGACTCCCAGCAGGCCGACCGTTCGCGCGTAGGTAATTCCGGTCGGACCGGCGCCGGCAATGAGCTGATCGAGCAAGGAGAGCGAATCCCGGGCCGAACCGCCGCCACCGCGCACTACGAGCGGCAATACGCCGGGTTCGACCTGGATGCCTTCCGCAGCGCAGATGCGTTCCAAGTGGGCCCGCAGCACGCCGGGTGGGATGAGCCGAAACGGGTAGTGGTGGGTCCGGGAGCGGATCGTCGGAAGTACACGGTCCGGCTCCGTCGTCGCGAAGACGAACACCAAAAAGTCGGGCGGCTCCTCGATGAGCTTGAGCAGGGCGTTGAAGCCCTGCGTGGTGACCATGTGGGCCTCGTCGATGATGTAGACCTTGTACCGGTCGCGGACCGGCGCGTAGAACGCCCGCTCCCGCAGGTCCCGAGCGTCGTCGACGCCCCCGTGGCTGGCCGCGTCGATCTCGATGACGTCGATCGAACCGGGCCCGTTCGGGGCCAGCTCGATGCACGACGCGCACACGCCGCAGGGCGTCGCCGTCGGGCCCTGGACGCAGTTCAGCGAACGGGCCAGGATGCGAGCGCTGGATGTCTTGCCGCAGCCGCGCGGGCCGGAGAACAGGTAGGCATGGTTGATCCGGCGGGACTGCAGGGCCTGTATCAGCGGAGCCGTCACATGATCTTGCCCGATGACCTCGGCGAAGGTGGCGGACCGGTACTTGCGGTACAACGCCACGTTCGGTCCAGCCACGCCATCGACCTTAGAGCACCCCGCCGACGTGCTGCCGCCCTCGACCGGGACCGTCGTCGGCGCCCAATTGGGACCCCTCGCGCACCCGCCAGAGCCTGCTTATCCTTGCTGCCTTCCGGCCCTGGGGAGGTTCGCAGGGTGAGCGCCACACGAGGGGTCGGCGTCTGATCGTACGCGGGTCGCCCCGGCGCGCGGCCACGTTGCTGCTGGCCGGTCGGTCGACCGGCTTCGTCGGGGCCCGTATCCTGCCCAGCGGAGGATTCGCCTAGTGGCCTATGGCGCTCGCTTGGAAAGCGAGTTGGGGGCAACCCCTCGCGGGTTCAAATCCCGCATCCTCCGCTCTTGTCACATTCGACGGTTGCCGCGGCACGCATCGGTCGGTCGCCCGCGCCGGCGAACGTCGCGTCCCGCGCATTCGGGTTACTCCTGAGCGCTCCTGGGTGCCCCACGGGCCTCACCGGTACCGCCAGCGCGCGGGAAGCGATGCTGGGTAGAGCCGCGCGGGAAGGGACGCTGGTCTGAGCGATGGCGGCTCACGGATTGCGGTACTCGGGATCGGCGTCGACGTCCCAGAGCCGCAGGTCGCCGATCGGTGTGACCTCCGGAATGAGCGCCCGGCACCCGCGGGCCGGAGCGCTCAGGCTGCGCGCAAGCGGGAGCACCTCGCCGGGGGCGAGCACCTCCCAGGGCGGCGCCGCCGCGCGGTTGGTGATCTCCTCGGCCTCGGCCACCGCGGCTCGGCCGGCCGTGGTCGCCTCACCATCGGCGTCGAGCAGGCCGCGGCGCACGAGCCGGGACGTCGCCGCCAGCCAGTCCTCGTCGGACAGTCCGCGCGCCGGCTGGTGTACGTCACGATCCCGGTCGAACGCGCAGCGCAGCACCACGATGTCGGTGCCGGCCACGCCCACGGCAACGAGAGCAGCGACGTGCCCGTCACCCCGGTGTTCGCGCAGCGACGTGCACGTCTGCCACAGCCGGGCGTGCGGATCCTCCGGTACCGGCACGGCCAGGTTGGCCGCGCCGAGCGGGTGGCCGGCCGGTTGGTGTGCGGCCACGACCGGGTCGAGCAGGTCGGCGAGTCGGTCCGCCTCGCGTGCCTCGACAATTCCGGCCAGCACCGCGGCCGCGCCACGGCTGCGGGCCGCCAGCGCCTCCGCCGGACTGATCAGCTCCCAGACCGCCGGCAGGGCCCGCTCGACCATCGACGGGGCGAAGCTGTTGAACAGCCCGACGACCGGAGCCGGACCGATCGCGCCCAGCGGCGCGGCCCGGCCGGCGAAGTAGCCGCGCCAGAATCCCCGCAGCCCGGCCTGCTCGAACTCGGTACGCGCCTCGACGGCAAAATACGTAATGGCGTGGATCGGCTCATAGAGGGTCCACATGGCACGCGCAAGCGTCGTGGGCTGCATGAGACGTTCCTAGCGCACGACGAGGCTCTAGTCGTCGGACCGATCTTCGGGGGAGGTGAGCATGGGCGCCGCGTGGGACGCCGTTCGGCACTGGCTCGCCACCACCGGCTCGATGACCTGGCAGATCACCTGGTCGCTCATCCTTGGCTTCACCCTGTCGGCGATCATCGAGTCGCTCGTCCGGAAGTCGACGATTTCCCGGCTCCTCCCCGACGATCGTCCGCGCAGTCTCGCGACGGCCACCGGATTGGGCGCAGCCTCGTCGTCGTGCTCCTACGCGGCCGTTGCCTTGGCCCGATCCCTGTTCCGCAAGGGCGCCGACTTCACGGCCGCAATGGCGTTCTCGATCGCGAGCACGAATCTCGTCATCGAGCTGGGGCTCATCCTGGCCCTGTTGCTCGGCTGGCAGTTCACGCTCGCCGAGTTCGTCGGCGGTCCGTTGATGATCTTCTTCGTAGCCCTGTTGTTCCGACGGTTCCTCACCAGCTGGACCCGCGATGCCGCGCTCCAGCAGGCCGAGCACGGGTTGGCCGGATCTATGGAGGGTCACGCCGCCATGGACATGAGCGTCGGAGGTTCCGGCAGCTTCGCCCGACGCCTGGCCAGCCCAGCCGGCTTCACTTCGGTGAGCCACAACTTCGTGATGGCATGGGCCGCGATCATTCGCGATCTGGTCATCGGCCTGTTCCTCGCTGGTGCGGCCGCGGCATGGGTGCCCGACACGTTCTGGCAAAGCCTGTTCTTCACCGACCATCCAGTGGCGGCCAAGATCTGGGGTCCGCTGATCGGCCCGCTGGTTGCCGTCGCGTCGTTCGTGTGCTCGATCGGCAATGTGCCCCTCGCCGCCGTGCTCTGGAACGGCGGTATCTCCTTCGGCGGAGTCGTGGCGTTCATCTTCGCGGACCTGATCATCATTCCGCTGATCCATATCTACCGGCGCTACTACGGCCGCCGTGCGGCGTGGCTCATCACCTGGACGTTCTACGTGAGCATGGTTGCCGCGGGCTACGTCGTCGAGCTGACCTTTCAACCACTCGGCCTCGTGCCGGAGGGACCCCGGAACGCGAGCGTCGGCGAGGACGCCATCCGCTGGAACTACACGACCGTGCTCAACATCGTCTTCCTGGTCCTGGCCGCGACGCTGGTGTGGCGGTTCTTCCGCACCGGTGGTCGGGACATGTTGGCGATGATGGGCGGCGCCCCGGAGCCGGAGGCGGGTCAGGATCATTCGCATGACGCCGCCCCGTCCTGATCACGCTCGGTAGTAGCTATCGCAGAGCGTTGCGGCGCTGCGCGGCCCTCAGTAGCTTCCGGGCGGCCGCGCTGTGTCTGGCAATTGGCCCGGTGATCATCCGGATGCGATCATCCTGCCGCGTCCCGCGCGTGCATGGGACGGATGTGCACTCTTGATCACCTCAGAAGTCGACTCCTATCGCATGACTGCGCGCGAGCCGACGCCGCGACGGTTCCGTCGACGCCCGCTGGCCGTACATCTCGAGTCTGTAAGGGCTTACGCGGCCACTGCCGAAAGGGCTAATCTGCCCTCGCTTATTCCATTTCTGCCGCGTGGGCGGCCGCCGTCAAGGAGGGTTGCTATGAGCCGGTCTACCGCACCGCTCGTTCGCCGCTGGTTCCGGCGCAGGGGGATCGCGGCCGGCGCCGCCGTTCTTGTTGCGGGCGGGTTGACGGCGTGGGCAGTGGTACCTGCGGACGCGTCGTCGTCTGCGAACGCACCGACAGCGGACAGTCGTGCCGGGTGGGTTGTCCGTGATGTGTCGGCGAACCTGTTCGAGTGGAACTGGCCCTCGGTCGCAAACGAATGCACGAACGTGCTCGGTCCGGCGGGCTACGGGAGCGTGCAGGTCGCTCCGCCGCAGGACTCGGTCAAGCGAACGTCGCTGGGCAATGGCAGCAACACGGTGCTGCACCCGTGGTGGGAGGTGTATCAGCCGGTCGACTACAACCTCACTAGCCGGATGGGCACCGAGACGCAGTTCAGGTCAATGGTCGCCACGTGCCGTCGCGCCGGTGTCAAGGTGCTCGTCGACGCGGTCATCAATCACATGACCGGCCAGGGCAACATTTCCTACGGCGGCGTGAGCTACACCAAGTACAACTACCCCGGCCTGTACGGGCCGAGCAACTTCCACAGCTACCCAGCCGACTGCCCAATCCCACCGGCCGCGGGTACCAGCGACCGTGAGGGCAACATCACGGACTTCAACGACTACACCCAGGTCTTCAACTGCGAGCTGGTCGGCCTGTCGGATCTACGCACCCAGTCGAACTACGTTCGCGACACCCTCGCCGCGTATCTGAACAAGCTGATCAGCTACGGCGTCTCCGGGTTCCGGGTGGACGCTGCCAAGCACATCGGCCAGACCGACCTGGCCGCGATCGAGTCCCGGCTGCACAACACGGTGGACGGCGCCCGTCCGTACCTGGCGCTGGAAGTCGCGCCCGGCAGCCCGGGCCGGATCTCGGCATTCGCGTTCCAGAACGTCGGCAACCTGCTCGGTTTCGACTACGCCAGCCAAATCCAGAGCGCGTTCAAGAGCTACAACAGCCCGCCGAACGACGGAAACATCGGCGACCTGAAGATCTTCGGTGCGGACTCCGGCCTGCTGCCCAGCAACAAAGAACTGGTGTTCATCGAAAACCACGACACCGAACGCAACGGCTCGACCCTCAACTACAAAGACCCGAACAACACCATCGCCAACGAGTTCATGCTCGCCTGGCCGCACGGCACTCCGCAGGTCTACGCCAGCTTCGCGTGGCTCACCAGCGACGACTCCCCGCCCTCTGACGCGAATGGCCTGATCACGAACACCGTGTGCAACAACACCACATGGGTGTGCGTCGACCAGTACACCGGCGTGCGGAACATGGTGGCTTTCCACAACTACGTCGGCGGCGCCCCAGTGGCTAACTGGTACGACGACGGCGTGAACCTAATCGCCTTTAGTCGCGGTGGCCGCGGGTTCTTCAGCACCAATAACGAAACAACCGCCAAGACCATTACGGTGCAGACCGGGCTACGACAAGGCACATACTGCGACATCATTCATGGCGGTATCGTCGCAGGACGTTGCACCGGACCGACGGTCACGGTCCGCGGCAACGGGTTTGCAACCATCACCGTACGCAGCTACGACTCCGTCGCCTTCACCGCCCAAGACCGGCTCCGCTAACCGTCCTGGCGAGGCTGATCATTTGAAACCTCTGGATGCATGGTTCGTCGCAGGAATAGGCAGCCCTTCGTAGCTGTCGGATAACTCGACCGGGCGGCCTGGTCAAAGGGCGCTTGCACCGTCGCGCAACGACGCCGTGCGGCGTCCTTGACCAGGTCGACCACAGCTTTGGCCGCACGATGTGTCGCGTCCAGCGCACGCGTGGGACGGCCGAGCACTCCTGACCACCCCAGGACTTCACTTCCGCCCCATCGATGCGCGCGAAGCGACGCCGAGCCATAACGAGGCGGCTCCTACTGCGGTGGCGGTGGGATTTGAACCCACGGAGGCTTGCACCTCACACGCTTTCGAGGCGTGCTCCTTAGGCCGCTCGGACACGCCACCGCGCGCCAGCCTACCGGACCCGATTCGCGGAGCCGGCGCTACAGAACGCCGTCCCGGGGTGGTGCCGACGGCTCTGGCAGCGCGGCCGCCGAGCGCCGATCGAGGAAGAACTCCCGCAGCAGCGCGGCGCATTCGGCCTCGCGCACCCCGCCGATGACCTCGGGCCGATGATTGTGCCGGCGGTCGCGCACCAGATCCCAGACCGAGCCGGCCGCGCCGCCCTTCGGATCCCACGCGCCGAACACCAGCCGGTCGACCCGGGCCAGGACGACTGCGCCGGCGCACATAACGCAGGGCTCGAGCGTCACCGCCAGCGTGCACCCCAGCAGGTGCCAGGAGCCGATCGCCGCGCCCGCACGGCGCAGCGCAAGTACCTCGGCGTGGGCGGTCGCATCGCGGGCCACCTCGCGCTCGTTGTGCCCGGTCGCGATGATCGCGCCGGTGCGATCGAACACCACCGCGCCCACCGGAACGTCGCCCGTCGATGGCGCTGCCCGGGCCACGTCGAGCGCGGCCCGAATCGCCGCGTCGGGCGAGGTCACGCGCGGATGGCCTCGAACTCGTCCGCGCAACCCGCCTTCTCACAGATGGCGACGATCACGTCGATCGGCAAGGTGCCCTCATGGGCGCACAGGCCGAGCAACTCGCTGGCGCTGGTTCCCAAGTCGTCTACGACGGACGCGTCGCCGAGCGGCGCGCTGTCGTGGCCAGGCGCGACCAGCACGTCGCTTACGAGCTCGTCGTCGATCTCGTCTGTCTCGTCGATGTCATCGGATTCGTCCGGGTCCGCGATCTCCCCCAACTCCTCGGCGATCAGAGCGGCCAGCGGATAGCCGTCGGCGGCGTGCCCGTCGGAGAGAAACACGTGGGCCTCGTCATCGGTGGCGTCGACCCGAGCCAACGCCACGTACTCGTCGTCTTGCTCGACGACGAGCAGCCGCACGTCGCCCGGCTCGTCACGGAGGAGGTCGGCGATATCGTCCATGCTCTCGCAGTCGTCGAGATCGACCTCGACCCCGCGCCACCGATCTTTCGTGCGGGTCAGCACAGCCGCGAAGTAGCTCATACCGACTCCCCGGAGGTTCAGACGCGGGCCGATTCACTTGCCCGCGCGTATTCCTCCGCGAGCCCTATCCGTTCCACGATCGCATCCAGCATCTCGTCCGGATACGCGTCGAGATCGTCGAGCACCTGCTCCATCTCGTCCTCGGACAAGTTGAGATCAGCGAACAGGTCGAGGTCGCCGATCGGCCAGACTTCGTCGAGCTCGTCGTCGTCGGGCGGATCCTCGCCGAGGCGCTCCAGCACCTGCTCCGCGAGCGGATACTCGACCGACGCCGTCAGATCGCTCAGCAGCAGCGAGATACGTGCTCCGTCCTGCCGGGCGATGAGGAAGAACTCGTCGTCGATGTTGGCGACGACGAACGGCCCACCTTCCGGCGGCTGCGAACGCAGGGCAGCGAGCAGGACGCCGAGATCGGTGAGCACAGTCGGCGGCAGCGGCTCGCAGCGCCACAGGCCAGCGTCACGGAACGCCGCCACCGCATATCTACGCCCTGCCATCATCACCGCCGACTCGACCATCGCCGCCACGTCCTGGATCGATCCTGACACGTCGCGCCTGCGGTCTCTAGGGCTATAGCCTCCGCCAATAGGAACTGCCGCCCTGCGCCCGGGCCCCGCTCGGCTACGGCGCCCCTATCGGCGGAGGCTCCGAGCGATACCGTTCTGCGGTGATCTGCGCGCGCTGGGGCAAGGCCCCGTGACTACGGCGTTCGGCCGGGTCGCGGTGCTCGGCCTCGGCCTCATCGGGGGGTCGCTGATCCAGGCGATCCGGCATACCGGGCTCGAGGTTGTCGGCTACGACCCGGACTTGGCGACTGCGTCAGCGGCAAGCACCGCTGGTTTTCCGGTCACCGCGACCGATGCAAGCGCGGTCCACGGCGCGGACCTGGTCGTGCTTGCCATGCCGCTGCCCGAGGTGGAACCCGCGTTGCAGTCCCTCGCTCCGCACCTGACACCCGGCACGGTGCTGACCGATGTGGGCACGCTCAAGGCACCGGTGCTCACGGCGGTACGCCGAGTGATCCCCTCAGCGCGGTTCGTCGGGGGACATCCGCTGGCCGGCACGGAGAACACCGGATGGGCTGCGGCCGATCCACTGCTGTTCCGGGACGCGCCCTGGGCGCTGACGTTGGAGGCGGACACCGACCTCGACGCGTGGCTGGCGCTCGCCGAGCTGGTCTGCGACCTCGGGGCGAAACCGGTGCCAGCGACCACCGACGAGCAGGATGCCGCGGTGGCTCGCATCATCGGACTACCCCACGTGCTCGCCGAGGTGCTGGCGCTCGTCGGCCTGGGCGGCGGCCCGATGGGCCTGAGCCTGGCCGCGGGTTCCTACATGTCCGGCTCCCGAGTGGCCCGCACCCGTCCGGATCTGGTGGCCACCTGGTGCGACGGGAACCGGCCCCTCGTCGATTCCCTCGACGACGTTATCCGGCAACTGACCAATACTCGGGCCAGTTTGGCGAATCACGGCTCGGTACTCGCGCTCGCGCGGGCCGGCCATCAGGCCCGAATGGATTGGGAGCACCGGGCCTTCCTGCCGGTCGAACTCAGCGCCGACCCCGACGCCCTGCGCCAGCTCGGACACAGCGGCGGGTGGATCACCGCCGTGCTCCGTGACGACGACGGCGTGCGGCTGCTCGGCATGCGGCCATGCCCGTGAGGCGCGCCCCGGTCGGGCGGCTGCGGTGATCAACCTTCGGTCCGGCGCGCCGCTGGTCGAGGTCGAACGGTCGGGCGTCGTGGAGTCGCTGCACCGTGGCCACTTGGTGGTGCTCGACGCCAGCGGGGAGGTGGTCGAAGCGGTCGGCGCACCGGCGCAGCCGATCTTTCCGCGCTCGTCGAACAAGCCGCTGCAGGCGGTCGGCATGCGGGAGCTCGGCCTATCAGTGTCCAGCTCCGGTCTCGCCCTGGCCGCGGCCTCCCACTCGGGCGAGCCCCGCCACGTCACGGTCGTGGAGTCCATGCTGGCCCAGGGGGGCTTCGACGAGAACGACCTCGATTGCCCGCCGGACTGGCCGCTGGGCGAGGCGGCCCGCGACGAGTGGGTCGCGGCCGGCGGCGGCCCGACCCGGCTGCGGATGAACTGTTCGGGCAAGCATGCGGCGATGCTGCTCACCTGTCAGGCGAACGATTGGCCGACCGACGGCTATCGAGCTGTTGATCATCCTCTGCAAATGCACCTGGCGGACGCCGTCGCTCGGCTCGCCGGCGAGCCCGTCGCGGGGGTGGGCGTGGACGGCTGCGGTGCGCCAGTCTTCGCGATCACCCTGCTCGGCCTCGCTCGGGCGTACGCCCAGCTCGTCGCCGCTCAGCGCGGCCCGGAGGCCGACGTGGCGGCGGCAATGCGAGCGCATCCTGAGCTGGTCGGCGGGACCGATCGGGCGGCCAGCCGCTTGATGGCCGGCCGGCCCGGACTGCTCGCGAAGGACGGCGCGGAGGGGGTCTTCGCCGCGGCGCTGGCGAACACCGGCGCGGTCGCCGTCAAGATCGACGATGGTGCCGCCCGTGCGGCGGAATGTGCCGTGATTGCCGGGCTTCGTCGCATTGGCCTGAGCGGCGCGGTTCTCGACGAGCGGGCCGAGATCCCGGTCACCGGCGGGGGCGCGACGGTGGGCGCGGTGCGTATTCGGCCGGGACTGTTCACGCGCTAGCGTTCAGCTATGGCCCTCGAGCAGTCGGCCGATCCGGCGCCCACGTCTGACTCCGGTCAGGCTGTCCCGGCGGTGCTGGACGACGAGCCGGCGCCGTCACCGGTCGAGGTTGCCCGGCTGCGCGACAACGTGCTGTCGGCCACGGTGAACATCCCGGAACGGCTGAGCTACCGGATCAAGCGCGCGCTACTCGGCGAGCCGCTCGTGACGGCCCGGCTGCACGAGGAAAAGCTGACCAAGAAGGCTGCTCTCGGCGTGCTGTCGAGTGACTGTATCTCCTCGTCCGCGTATGGAACCGAGGAGATGCTGGTCGCGCTGGTGCCGGTCTTCGGACTGGCGAGCTTTCACATTTTGGGACCGATGACCGCGGTCGTCATCGGGGTGTTGATCCTCATGACGCTCTCCTATCGCGAGGTCGTCATGATCTACACGAAGGCCGGCGGCTCGTACGTGGTGGCCCGCGACAACTTCGGTCCGCGGGTAGCGCAAATAGCCTCGGTGGCCCTCATGATCGATTACATCGTGACCGTGGCCGTCCAGGCGGCGGCCGGCACCTTGGCCATCTCCTCTCTGGTGCCCTCAGTCGAGCAGTGGAATCTGGAGATCACGATCGGCGTCGTCCTGGTGCTCGCTTACGGCAACCTGCGCGGCGTTCGGGAAGCGGGCAAGGCGTTTGCCTTTCCGACCTATTTCTTCTTCTTCGCCCTGTCGCTGGTGATTCTGCTGGGGGTCGGCCGGGAGATCATCGGCGATCTACCGCAGTACGCGACGAACCTGCCCGGGCAATTCCCGGTGACCAACCAACACGACGCGATCTTTTCCTGGGCGGCAATTTTCGTGCTGCTCAGAGCCTTCGCCAATGGCGGATCGTCACTCACCGGGCTGGAGGCGATCTCCAACGGAGTGAGCGCGTTCAAGCCACCCGCGGGCGAGAACGCCCGCCGCACGTTGTCGCTCATGAGCCTAATGCTCGGCTTCCTCGTGGCGGGCGTCTCTTACCTGGCCGTGCAGACCCATGCCGTGCCCTACGAGGACGGCGTGCCGACCGTGATCAGCCAGGTGGCCAAGGCGGCGTTCGGGACATCGGGAATTGGGCACCTAGGGTTCATCCTGGTCCAGATCGCCACTGCCTTGATCCTCTACACCGGCGCGAACACGCCGTTCACCGGTTTTCCGTTCCTGGCGAGCTTCGTCGCCGAGGATTCGTTCCTGCCCCGGCAGCTGATGCGCCGCGGGCACCGTTTGGCGTTCAGCAACGGGATCATCGTGCTCACTGTGACGGCTATCGCGCTGTTGCTGGTGGTGGGCGCGAATGTCGACCACTTGGTTCCGTTCTACGCGATCGGCGTGTTCACCGGCTTCACGATGGCCGGCCTGGGCATGGCCAAGTACCACTCGACGCACCATGAACCCGGGTGGCGACGGCGACTCGCGATCAATCTCGCCGCCGGCATCGTGTCACTTCTCGTGGTGCTGATCTTCGCCGTGGTCAAGTTCACCGAAGGCGCCTGGCTTGTGGTGATCTTGTTCCCGCTCGGCTGGTTCGCGCTCGTGCGGCTCAACGAGCAGTACCGCGAGGAGCAGCACGCGCTCAATCTGGTCACCGCGGCGGCGGAAAGCGGCCACCTGCGCGGGCACTACGCCCGGCACGTCGTCGTCGTCTTCGTGGACCGGCTCGACCTCGCGGTCACGCGCGCGCTGCGCTACGCGGGCAGCCTCCGTCCGACGGAGATCCGCGCCGTCCACTTGATGATCGACAGTGACGTGGCCGAGGATCTCGAGGCCGAGTGGGTGGCGCGCGGAATCGGCGACCGGGTACCTCTCACAGTGGTGGAGTGTCCGGACCGTCGGCTGGTGCGGGCGGCCAGCGAGTTGGTGCTCGGCATGGTCGTGCAGGACCGGGCCGAGGTCACGGCGTTGCTGCCCCGCCGCACCTTCCGGCGACTGTCCCAGCGCCTGCTGCACGACCGTACCGCTGACCGCATAGCGACGGCCCTGGGCCGGATTCCGCACGTGTCGGCGACCATCGTGCCCTTCGATACCACCCTTTCGCCCGAAGTCGAGCAACGCCTCGAGCGAAGTCAAGATGCAGCGGCCGCCGAGCCGGCGCTACCGTCTACCCGCGTGCGAACCGGCCCTGACGACGACGAGGTGGGTGTGGCCGCGCATCATGCCCGCGGACGAGGCGTCGTGCCGATCGGCGAAGTGGCCTGGAAGCAACGGGTGACAGTGGAAGGCCGGATCAAGATGGTCCAGGTCGGCACGGCCGCCGGAAAGTCGCTGGAAGCCCAGGTCTTCGACGACACCGGCGGCGTCCGGCTGTTGTTCTTCGGGCGCACCCGCATCCCCGGTATCGTGCCGGGCGCTGTCGTGCGCGCAACCGGCACCGTCGGGGAGTACAAGGGCCATCTGGCGCTCGCCAACCCGCGCTACGAACTGCTCGACGCGGATGACGCCCACGAGCCGGTCCCGCAGTCGTCCTGAGCCTCCAGCTCGGTCGTGATCGTGGACTTAACCTTGCTATCGCGCGAATTCCGGCGCTGGGCGCTCGCGCATCGCCCGGAATTCGGCTTGCTGTTCGGCGCGCCGCTCCCCGGGATCCCCGAGAAGGAAGCGGCGGTGAGCGACTCGGATCTACGGCGCCGTGGCGACGGAGGCGTTCGGGCACCTGAACTTCGCGCTCAGCGACGGCAACGCGGAGGCACTGTTCGACGATCTCCTGCGCGAGCTGGCGGACCGACTCGGCCTCGTTCACTGACCGCACGACGGCGAGTTGGGGCGAATGCCGAGCGTCGCCTATGCTGGGCGGGTTCCTCCGGCGGGGCTATAGCATGAGTCGGATATTCCGCCCTCATCGTCTAGAGGCCCAGGACGCCGCCCTTTCAAGGCGGTAGCACGGGTTCGAATCCCGTTGGGGGCACGCACCACCACCAAGCACCACGCAGATACGTCGAGGCCCCGTAGCTCAGCTGGTTAGAGCGTCGCCCTGTCACGGCGAAGGTCGCCGGTTCAAGTCCGGTCGGGGTCGCCACCAACAGGTCCCGTATCTACTGGGCTACAGCGTCCTGACGCCGACCGGCAAGATTCACAATATTGGCCTGGGGCAACGCTTGGGCAACATCAGCAGCGCGCGCGGCACTGTCCAGGGCGTCGGCGACCTCGTCCAGCTGGTCGGCGAACAGGTGCCCGTAGAGATCCAGCGTCATGGTGGCGCTCTTGTGGCCGAGCATCTGCTGCACCACCTTCACGTTGGCGCCGGAGGCGATGGCCAGGGAGGCCGCGGTGTGGCGCAGCTCGTGGGGGTGCAACCCGTCCAGGCCGACCGACTCGGCCGCCCGGTCGAACACGTCCCGGCGGAACACTCCCGCCCGCAGCGCCGCACCTCGCGGTGAGGTGAACACCAGGTCGGCCCGGCTCTTGCCGGCGACGTGGACGGCCAGCTGGTCGACCAGGAAACGCGGGATCGGCACCTCGCGGCGCTCGTGGCCCTTCGGCGTGGACCAGACCTGTGCGCCATGCACCTCGGTGACGCTCTCGGCGATGATCGCTCGGCGGCGCAGGAGGTCCAGCCGGCCGACCCGCAGCGCGGCCATCTCGCCGAAACGGACGCCGGTGTAGGCGAGGAACAGCACGGTGAGTCCCTGCTGACCGCAGTGGCTGGCGAGGTCGCGTACCCGGTGGTGGCTGAGGTAGCGGCGCTCGGTGACGACGACGCGAGGCAGGTCCACGGCCGTCGCCGGGTTGCGTGCCAGCCGGCCGTCCTTCACGGCAAGGCCCAGGATCTGACCGAACACCTGATGCACTTTGCGAACTGTTGCCGGTGACACCCGGGTGGCTAGATCCGAGATCCAGGCCTGCACCGCGGCGTGGGTGACATCGGCGAGCCTCACAGTGCCCCAGCGCGGCTCAATGTGCACGCGCAGGATCCCGGCGTACCGCTCGGCCGTGGTCGGCTTCAGGTTGGCTTTGCCGGCAAGCCATTGCCCGGCCCACTGCCCAACGGTCACCCGCGCCAGGCTCGGGTCGAGGTAGCTGCCGACCATCTTCGAATGCTCGACCGTGGTCAAGAACCGTTCCGCGTCGACGCGCCGCGAGAAGCTGCGGCTGCGCTGGGTGCCGTCCGGCTCACGGTACATGGCCCGCCAGCTGATCTTGCCATTGCGTGTTCTTTTCTCGATGCTCGCCATCTGATCGTCACTTACCTCTCTTGGCGAGCTCGACGCCGGCGGCGACGCGGTAGCGGGCCCGCCACCGACCATCCGAGCGTTTTGCAATGTTGGCCATGTAAAGCTCCCCGCCTCGCACGTGATCTCCGCATTGAAGCACGCAGGTATGTCATGCGATTTCCGCGAAAGTCGCCTTCGCGATCTCTCCCGCAGCAGCTGACGACCGGGGCGCGATCAGTCATCACCCGCCATCACGTGACACGTGCCGTGTGAAGCCGTTCGGGCCGCCTTATCGCGACCTCGATTGGTAGGCGCCCTGATCCCTCCATGCCAGGAAATTGCTGGGCTCGAGCGATGTCGACTTCGTTGGGAACCGATGATCAACATCGGTCGTTTGTGGATATCCTGCGGACTATTTGCGGACTGCCGGAGATCATCTTCGACCCAGGGCCCGACACACATCGGGCGCGCGCCTTCCGTTCCCTAGATGCTCCCGCATTGCGGGCCGGCGGCGCTGCCTTCGGCCGACCGCCCCTTGCCACCGGGCGGACGTCGCCTTGAGAGTGCGTCTCAGACCGAATTTGCAGATGATGGAACGCGTTGGATCTCCCAGTTTTGCTGAGCCATATTCGTTTGTGAGCGCTGGCGATAGTTGACCGTTCTCGGACCGCGTGTGTACCCGTTGTGTACCCGCGAAGATCATTCCGCATGATCGAACACGCTTTCCTCGCCTGCGCAACATCCGCTCATGCCGATCTGCGGACGTTGGCGACCTGGATAAATTATGCGCAACACTGCGAGGTTTCCGGTCGTCGTGCGTCATCGAATCGCTTGACGGCGCGCTCGGGATCGCCGAATCTGGCGCGGGCCGGTTGCGGCGCGAGCCGCCGGACCGGATCACCCTGGCCCGACGTCATCGGCGCCGGAGTGTTCGGCTCCCTCAGCACGGCAGCGAGCTGGCGGGACTGGCCTGCGGACAGTTCAGTGGATCGGCCTGCGATCACCAGGCGGCCGTCGTCGACGTGAAGGCCGGCGATGACTGCGGTCGGGCGTGCGGGTGTGCCCGTGACGGCGGCGCAGATGACCTCTCGGGTGTGCGGCGGTTCTTGACTTTCACCCTTATCTGCACGACTCGGCTCTGTCGAGTGGCGGGAGGCTAAGCGGTGCTGGGTACCTGAGGGCCGCCGCCGGCCCATTCGGCGACGTCATCCTCTGCATGAGCTCAGAGGTTGGTCTGGGCTTCTAGGGCATCGGGGTATCGGCCGCCTTGGATGTCGATCTTCGACGACAGCTCGTCGAGCTGGGCGAGCTCGGACTGGGTCAGGACGACGTCAGCGGCGGCGAGGTTTTCCTCCAGCCGGTGCGGCTTTGTGGTTCCGGGGATGGGAACGATCCACGGCTGCTGAGCCAGCAGCCAGGCCAACGCGATCTGTCCAGGTGTGCTGCCCTTAGCTGCGGCGATCTCCTTGACCTCGGTGACCAGGGCCAGGTTGTGTTCGAGCGCTTCGCCGGCGAACCGAGGGATCTGAGCTCGGAGATCGTTGTCGGCGAAGGTGGTGGTGGTGTCCACGGTGCCGGTCAGGAAGCCCTTGCCGAGTGGACTGAACGGAACGAAGCCGATGCCCAGCTCGGCACAGACGGCGAGGATGTCGGTCTCGGGTCGGCGCCACCACAGGTTGTACTCGCTTTGGATCGCGATGACCGGTTGCACGGCGTGGGCCCGGCGAATGGTGTCGGCCGCGGCCTCGGACATGCCGAAGTGACGGACCTTGCCGGCGTCGACCAGGTTCTTGACGGCACCGGCCATCTCCTCGATCGGCACGTCCGGGTTCACCCGGTGCTGGTAGTAGAGGTCGATCGCGTCCAGCCCGAGGCGGCGCAGCGACCCCTCCACGGCACCGGCGATCTGCGTGGGACTCAGCATCCGCCCACGAGGTTTGCGATCCTCAGGGTCGATGTCCTGGGCGAACTTGGTGGCGATCACCACCCGATCGCCATAGGGGGCCAGGGCCTCACCGACGAGCTCTTCGTTGACGTGCGGCCCGTAGATCTCGGCCGTGTCGAAGAATGTGACACCGAGGTCGACGGCGCGGTGCAGCAGGGCGATCATGTCCTGGTGATCCGGCGTGGTGCTGTAGCCGCCGGTCATGGTCATGCAGCCCAGCCCGATGGCCGAGACCTCCAGACCGCTGGTGCCCAAAGTGCGCTTCTCCATGTGCTTCTCCCTTGATCTGTTACGTGGTGGTGAGTAGGTAATCAGGCGGCGCGTTCGATCGCAGCCTGCGCTTCTTCTCGACGCCTGGCGTTTGCTACAGCGTCTGGCCGCCGTCAGCGACCAGGGCGTGTCCGGTGACGAAGGAGGCGGCGTCGGAGCACAGCCAGACGACGGCGGCTGCGATCTCCTCAGGTCGGCCCATACGGCCGATCGGTTCCTGGGCGATGACTGTGTCCCGGCCTTCGTCGGTGCCGCCGGTGAAGCGGTCCATCATCTCGGTGTTGATGATGCCGGGGCAGATCGCGTTGATCCGAATGTTGGACCCGGCGTAGTCCAGGGCGGCGTCTTTGGTCAGGCCGATCACGCCGTGTTTGGCGGCGGCGTAGGCGGCGCCGCGGCCGAACACCTTGACCCCGGCGCCGGAGGAGGTGTTGACGATCGCGCCACCATGTTGGAGCAGCAGCGGGATCTCGTACTTCAGGCAGAGGAAGACGCTGCGGAGGTTGATGGTGATGATCCGATCCCATTCCTCCTCGGCGATCTCGGCGGTCGGCTTGGGCTGTTGCTCGGCGCCGGCGTTGTTGAACGCGTAGTCGAGGCCTCCGAACGCCTCGACCGTCTGGTGAAGTGCGGCCTGTACGTCCTTGCCCCGGGTCACGTCACAGTGGACCGCGATCGCCTGACCGCCCTCCTCGGTGATCAGCTGGGCGGTCTCCTGGTTCCGTCCCTCGTCGATGTCGGCGACGGCAACGCTGGCTCCACGGCGGGCGAAGACCAAGGCGGTGATCCGTCCGATGCCGCTGGCCGCACCGGTGACGAACGCGGCCTTCCCGGCGACGTCGCCGTTCTGCTCAGGCATGCTTAGCTCCTCCTCGTTCGGATCGTTCGGATCGTTCGGATCGTTCGGGTCGTTCGGGTCATTCGGGTCTGGGTGTGGGCTCTAGTCGGCCGCGCGCAGGCTGGCGGCGTCGATGACGAAGCGGTAGCGGACGTCGCAGCGGAGGACGCGCTCGTAAGCGTCGTTGATCGCTGCACGTCGATGAGCTCGGTCTCCGGCACGATGCCGTGCTCGGCGCAGAAGTCGAGCATCTCCTGGGTCTCGGCGAGGCCACCGGTAGAAGATCCGGCGAAGGAACGCCGGCCTCCGAAAAGGGAGAACACGGCGATCGGGAGGGGCTCGGACGGCGCGCCGACGCTGACCATAGTGCCGTTCCTGCGCAGCAACTGCAGATAGGCGTTGAGGTCGACGGGGCTGAGACGGTGTTGATCATCAGATCGAAACTGTTCGCGAGCTGGTCGAAGGTGTCGGAGCGCTGGTTGCGTAGTACGCGTCGGCGCCAAGCCGGAGACCGTCGTCGCGCTTCGACAGGGTCTGCGACAGCACCGTCACTTCCGCACCCATGGCATGGGACAACTTGACGGCGAGGTGCCCAAGCCCTCCCATGCCGACCACGGCCACTTCCGTGCCGGGTCCGGCCTGCCAGTGCCGCAGCGGTGAGCAGATGGTGATGCCGGCGCACAACAGCGCGGCGACCTTGCTGAAGTCGAGCGAGTCAGGGATGCGGAGGACGAAGTCCTGGTCGACGAGGACATAGGTCGAGTACCCGCCCTGGGTGATGGTGCCGTCCCGGTCGATACTGCAGTAGGCCTCCGTGTTGCCCTGCAGGCAGTACTGTTCCTCCCCGGCGCGGCAGTTGTCGCACTCTCGGCAGGAGTTGACGATCGTGCCGACACCGACCCGGTCGCGGCCGGCGTGCATGGTCACGTCGGTTCCGACCTCGACCACGGTGCCGGCGACCTGGTGACCGACGACTTGGGGGTAGGTGATGGGCCCCAATCGCCGCGGACGGTGGATGTCGGAGTGGCAGACACCGGGGTAGGCGATCTCGATCAGGACGTCTGTCGATCCGACATCACGCCGGGTGTTGGTGGTCGGAACCAGCGGGTCGGTCGGGGAGGTGGCTGCGTAGGCGTTAACGGTCAACATCGGTGTTTCCTTTCGTCTACAGGTTCATCGGTTCGGCGAAGACACGGAAGGCGTCTCTGCTGGTGTGCATCCTCCACAGCCGGTCGGCGAGGACGTCGGGGTCGTGGGTGGGGTGGCCGTGGGTGATGCCGCCGGGAATGATCAGCTGGCCGACGTGGATGTTCTCCTCGGCCACAGCGGTGTGCAGCATGGCGGCGTAGGCGCCTTCGCCGGCGAAGGCGATGGAGGTGCCGGCGACCTTCGGGTTCGGTCGGGCGCCGCTGCCGCCGTTGACGAACAGCACGGTCCCTCGCCCCAGGGCGCGCATTCCGGGCAGGACGTGGCGGACGGCGGTGAGGGGACCGTAGATGGAGAACTCGACGGCACCGGTGAGGTCGGCGACCGTGGTGTCGAGGAGCGAGTGCATGAACTCGGCCTGCGGGACGGGACTGTATTGAAGAACCTCGATCGGGCCGAGGTCGTCGGCCGCCTTGTCCAGCGCACTGGTGAGGGCGTCAGGGTCACGAACGCTGGCGGCGTAGCCGCGGGCGGTCAGTCCGGCCGCGGTGAGCTCGGCGGCCAGGGCGTCTACGCGGTCCTGGTGGCGGGAGAGGACGGCGACGGCGAAGCCTTCATCGCCGAAGCGGCGGGCGGCGGCCGCGCCCAGTCCGGGACCGGCGCCGACGATGGCGAGGGTGGTCATGCTGAGGTTCCTCCTACGAGATGTCTTGGACCTTGATGAGTTCAGTCAGCGGCTGGGATTGCTGTGAGGGCCTGGAGTTCCTCGGGGGCGAGGTCGAGGCCGGCGGCCTGGGCGCAGTCGGTGATGCTTGGGGGCGGGAGGCGCCGGGGATGGGTAGCACGGTGGGCGACAGGGGCAGCTCCCCGGCCATCTGGATCACGCCCTCGTTGGCGAGCTCGGTCGGTGCGCCCATCGTTTCGGCGTAAGGCGGACGTGTCGCCGCCGTAGGAGGCAAGGGCGGCCGCGATCAGCGTCTCGTTGTGGCCGACCTCTTCATGGCCGACCTCGTCATGGCCGACCTCATCGGAGCCCAGGTGGTAGGCGTCGGCGGTGTCGATCAGGGTGATCCTCGCGTCCAGGGCAGCGTGGACGGTCGCGATGGAGCGAGCCTGGTCGGGTCGGTCCTCCACCGACATCGGCGTGCCGCCGAGACCAATGGCGCTGACCTGCCGGCGGCTCAGGGTGCGGGTTCTCATCTGCGTTTCCTCAGTACGGGGTGGCGGGCTGATCGTGGTGGTTGGGCCGGGGTCAGCGGCAGCGCGTCGTGGCCCCTGGTGCGCGGAGGCCCGATGTGGTTGTCCACAGCACGGCGCCGTTCGGGCCGACGGCTTGGGCCAGGTACGGGTGGCTGGGAACGCTGCCCGCCTCGAGGATGGCGGGGCTGATGCGGCCCAGCGGTCGCAGTCCGCGTGGGCGCTGTTGGGCTGCGACGTCGAGAGCTCGACCGTCGGATCGGGGTAGGAGGTGGATGGTGCGGTGGCGGTGAGTGTGGTCGGGTCGTTGATGGTGGAGGTACGGGTGGCGGTGGCCATGGTGAGGACGCGATCCTTCTGATCGGGCGCCTTCCGTGAGTGACGGGGCGCCGAGTACAAGAGCGCAGCGTCGCGTCGGGTTTGGAGGGTCCGAGGTTGCCCGTCCGGGTGTCTCTGGCCGGCGCGGTGCGCCGGGCGAGTCGGAGATCGTGGGCAGCGGGTGGGCGCGGCTGCGCCACCACCGCTGATCGTGGGGCCGGAGCCGAGATCTAGCGATGGACGGCGCCTGCCGTGGCGGCCGTCTCGGCGGCCTCGGTGGCCTGCCAGGAGGCCAGGAGATCGAGAGCGTCGGCGGTGTTCGACCCTGGCTCGGCGGCATAGATGGTGAGGGTGAGGCCGGGGTCGGCGATCATGTCGACACTCTCATAGGAGAGGTCAAGATCACCGACCACGGCATGGTGAAACAGCTTGCTGCCTGCACCGTGGAGCCGGACGTCGTGGCTGCCCCAGCTGCGGCGGAAGTCGCTGCTGCGGGTGGACAGCTCTCCGACGAGATCGTGCAGATCCTTGTCGTGCGGGTCACGGCCGGCCTCGGTGCGCAGGATGGCGACGCAGGTGTCGGCGGCGATCTCCCACCGGGGGTAGAAGTCGTGGGCCGCGTCGAGGTCGAGGAACGTGAAGCGCGCGAAGTTGGGTTGGTCGTTGCCGGCGCTGTTGTAGAGGGCGGCATGCATGGCTCGACCGAGGTCGTTGGTGGCGAGCAGGTCCATCCGTCCGTTGCGGATGATGGCCGGTGCGGTGATCTTGTCCAGCACCCAGGTGCAGGCTCGGCCGCGGCGTCCACTGCTTGCTGGTGCGGCGACGGGGCCGCATGCCGGCGCTGGTCCCGTCGGCGGCATGGGCGAGGTTGAACAGGTGCGTGCGCTCGGCGTCGTCGAGCTGGAGGGCACGGGCGAGGGCGTCGAGCACGGAGGCGGAGACGCCGCCGATGGCGCCGCGCTCCAGCTTGGAGTAGTACTCCACGCTGACCCCGGCGAGGGCGGCGACCTCGCCGCGGCGCAGACCCGGGACGCGGCGGGCGCCGACTTCGGGCATGCCGGCCTGCTGCGGGGTGATCTTGGCCCGCCGCGAGGTCAGAAACTCGCGGACCTCGACTCGGTTGTCCATGGCTTCGACCGTACGGGGTCATTACCACGACTGGGATTCCCTATCAGTACACGTCTCGGTAGAGACTCCCACGCCGAGCCGGGACGGTGTTGGCTGAATTCCGGGCCCGGTTTGATCTGACGATCAGACCAGTGAAGGCCCATCCCCACCCGATCGAGGAGAGACCAGCCATGCGTGTTGCCGTCATGACCGCCCCCGGTGACGTGCGGGTCGAGGACTACGCCGAACCGACCATCCTGAAACCGACCGATGCGGTCATCCGGCTGTCGGCGACCTGCATCTGCGGATCGGACCTGTGGCCCTACCGCGGGATCGAACCGCTCAACGGGCCGCGGCCGATGGGTCACGAGTACTGCGGCATCGTCGAGGAGGTCGGATCGGCGGTCACCACCGTGCAGCCGGGCCAGTTCGTGGTCGGGTCGTTTTTCGCCTCCGACAACACCTGCGAGATCTGCCGCTCCGGCTACCAGCCGTCCTGCCCGCACCAGGAGGCGTTCGGCCCCTCCGGCGCCGCACAGGCCGAGCGGATGCGCGTGCCGCTGGCCGACGGCACCCTCGTCGCCACCCCGGAGGTGCCCGCCGACGACCTGATCCCACACTTCCTCGCCACCTCCGACGTGCTCGGCACCGGCTGGTTCGCCGCCGTCGCCGCCGAAGCCGGGCCCGGCAAGACCGTCGCCGTCGTCGGCGACGGCGCGGTCGGGCTGCTCGGGGTACTGGCCGCCAGAGCAGCTGGGCGCGGAACGGATCATCGCGATGAGCCGGCACGAACCACGACAGCAGCTGGCCCTGGAGTTCGGCGCCACCGACATCGTCACCGAACGCGGCGACGAAGGCGTCGCGGCGATCAAGGACCTCACCGACGGGCTCGGGGCGCACTCGGTGATCGAGGCCGTCGGCACCCAGGAGTCGATGATGCAGGCCATCCACTCCACCCGGGCCGGCGGGCACGTGGGCTACGTCGGCGTCACCCACGACGTGTCCTTGAACGGGACGGAGCTGTTCTTCACCCATGTCCACCTGCACGGCGGCCCGGCCCCGGTGCGCCGGTTCCTGCCCGACCTGATGGACCGGGTTGCCACCGGCCGGATTCAGCCTGGCAAGGTGTTCGACTTGGAGCTCCCGCTCGCTGAGGCTGCGGAGGGATACAAGGCCATGGACAGTCGGCAGGCCATCAAGGTCCTCCTCCGCCCCTGACATCGTTCCCAGGAGACGGCGGCAACGTGTTGCGTCCTCGTCGGGCTCAGTCTCGATACAGCGTCCTTCGTCACCGGGTATGAGGCTGGTCGCCGAGGGAAGCAGGACCGCTGTAGCCCCGCCGGCTCCCAGACCGCTGACCGTCCGCCAGAACACATCAACCTCAGGAAGCGCGACAGCCATGATGATCAAACTGCCTTCTGCCGCCCGCTGGTCGGCAGGTCGACCGTGCTGGCCGCTGCTGATGCCACTGCTCCTGCCCACGATGGTGACCGCTGCCTGTTCGATCCGTCCGGGCCCGGCGCCTGGCGGCGAGGCACCAGGCAGTCCGAGCTCGCCCAGCCGTACACCCGCATCTGCCACCGCCCCGTCACCGCCGGCCGCGAGCACCGCATCGTCGCCGGCAACCGGCGAGACACCGATCAAGATTATGATCGCCGACACGGCGATCACGGCACGACTGGCTGACAACGCCACCGCGCGGGACCTCGCCGCCCAGCTGCCGCTCACCCTGACCTTCACCGACTTCAACCAGGTCGAGAAGATCGCAAAGCTTTCCTGCCCCCTGACCATGGACGGTGTACCGGCAGGGGCTGACCCCGACATCCGCGACATCGGCTACTACGCACCATCGGGCGACCTGGTCTTCTACTACGGCGAGGTCGGCTATTTCAACGGCATCGTCCGCATCGGACGATTCGACACCTCGATGGATCAGATCGAACACCAAGTCGACGATTTCCAGGCCAGGATCGAACGCGCCTGATTGACGTCACCGCCGCCGCGCTGCTCTGAATCACTGACTACTACGAGAGGGAGATCGACATTGTGAACCCCACCTACGACTTCGCCGGGCAGGTTGCCCTCGTCACCGGTGGGAGCTCGGGCATGGGCCTGGCCACCGCCCGCGCCTTCGCCGAAGCCGGAGCCGCGGTCGTCCTTGCCGACGTCAACGAAACCACCCTCCATGACGCTGCCGACGAGCTCAGCGCCGCCGGCCACCAAGTGCTGGGCGTCCCGTGTGACGTCTCCAACGAGGACAGCGTGGCCGCCATGGTGAACGCCGCCGTCGACACATTCGGACGGCTCGACATGGCATTCAACAACGCCGGCATCCAGGTTCCCCCCAACGATGCCGCCGACGAACCGGCCGAGATCTTCGACCGCGTCAACGCGATCAACCTGCGCGGGGTATGGGCCTGCATGAAGCACGAGCTGGCCCAGATGCGCACCCAGGGCAACGGCGCCATCGTCAACTGCTCCTCCCTCGGTGGGCTGGTCGGACTACCCGGCCGCGGCGCCTACCACGCCTCCAAGCACGGCGTGATCGGGCTGACCACCAGCGCCGCCCTGCAATACGCACCCCGCGGCATCCGCATCAACGCCATCTGCCCCGGCACCATCGAGACCCCGATGGTCACCGACATGATCACCAAAGGCGAACTCAACCGCGCCGAAGCCGCCGCCGCGACACCGATCGCCCGCCTCGGACAGGCCGAGGAGATCGCCGCATCCGTGCTGTGGCTGTGCAGCCCCGGCGCAAGTTTCGTCGTCGGCGTCGCCCTTCCCGTCGACGGCGGCTACACCGCCCAGTGACAAACTCAGCCCAGCCGCGAGACCCCGCGACGGGTCCGGCAGCACCCCGACCGTCAGGGCCACGCTGACCCCACCACCAGCGACAGGAGAAGACCATCCACATCCAACCGAAGCCGCCAACGGTGAAGAACCCGCCGGAACAGTTCACCGGCGACGTCTGGTTCGACGTCATCGCCAGCCCACAGCACAAGGAACAGCGGATGGTAGTCGGCCTCGTCCGATTCGCACCCGGCGCCCGCACCGCCTGGCACAGCCACGCCAACGGACAGACCCTGCACGTGACCCACGGCATCGCCCGAATGCAGGCCCGCGGCGGCGACATCATCGAAGTACCCGCCGGACAGACCGTCTACACCCCACCCGGCGAAGAACACTGGCACGGCGCCACCCCGGACAACTTCATGGAACACCTCGCCATGTTCGAAAACAGTGACAACCCCGACGCCACCACCACCTGGGGACAGCACGTCACCGACGAGGAATACAACACCAGCCCCCCGTGAGCCTCACCAGGCGACAGGAACACCGATGACCGATCAACCCAGACAAGTCGGCGGCGGCCGCAGCGCGATCGGCGACATCGCCCCAAAATTTGGCAGCGCTGACCGACGACGTGCTCTTCGACGACGTCTGGAACCGGGCCGAACTCTCCGCCCGGGACCGCAGCCTCATCACCGTCACCGCACTAATCGCCGGTGGACACTCCGACCAGCTCCCGTACCACCTTGACCGGGCTCTCGAGAACGACGTCACACGAACCGAGCTCCTCGAGGCCATCACCCACCTGGCGTTCTATGCCGGCTGGCCCAAAGCAATGACCGCAGTCACCCTCGCCCGCCAAGTCTTCGGCGCAACCGAACCCGAAGCAAGTTGAGCGATCGTACGACAAGTGACGCCCCGTCCCGTTGTGAGGACCCGAGCCAAGCGGAACCGTTCACGACACCGACGGCGTTGCACAAAGCGCCTGGTCAGAGCCACTTCTCACCTAGGTCTTAGTCTCCGCATCCGAGAATGGCGCGCTCATTCTGAAAGGGGACCTGCGGCCCGATCGCAGCCGTCGGTAGCGGCTGGACAGGATGAGAGTTCCGACAGCCCGTCCGTAACGGATTCCCGATACAGGGCGACATGCGGGACGGCGCCATACGAACCCATATGCGCGTGCGTCGCGGGATCGGTTTCGCGCAGACGGTGCTGCGCGCGTCGACCGTCAGCTCGCTGCCAACGTCGCTGAGGCTGCCGGGATCGCCGAAATACGCGCGATTGGGTGGCGGTGCTGGGGCGGTTTCGGGCGGGTGTTGTGTGCGGCGAGCGGTCGGCGCTCCAGCGGCGGAGCAAACGCCGGCCGACCCGTGGCACAGCCGCTGTCCCCGCGGCTCCGTCGCTGGCAGACCCTCGCTCCGTCTCGCCGAGTGTTGCAGTAGTACTTGCGAGCAGTGTCTGGGCGTGGGCGTGGGTCTACTGGGTGGGCACGGGAGATTTCCGGGTGTGGCTGGCTGTGTCGGGCCGGGTGGGTGCGGCGGTGCGCCGGCGTGCGCCGGGCAGGCGGTGGCCGTTGATCCACCAGAAGCAGAAGCCGATCAGGATCACGGCGACGCCGGCGAACAGCGCGGTCTCGTCCCACTGGAAGGGCCAGTATCGGCTGGGGGGTTGGTAGGTGATGGTCTGGTGGTAGCCGGCCAGGCAGTTGTGGTTGGCGACACAGGGGTCAGCCGGGGTGATCCGTATCCCGGCGACGGAGTGGCCGGTGGGGTCGGTGATCCGGCTGGACACGATCCAGGAACGCTGTGGTATCTGGCTCGCAGCGGGCGCTTTCACCGCTTTGGCCGGACCCGAGCCGGGCTCTGGCATGGACGCGGTGACCTGTAGGGGGGCGGCGAAGTGGGGGCGTGCCCACTCGAGGACGACCAGGCGCGCGGTGATGTAGCCGACGAGCGTGGTGGCCATCGCCGGCAGGGTGCGCCGGATCAGCAGCCCGGCGATCAGCCCGAGGGCGAAGGCGAACGCAGCGTAGCCCATCGGAACGACGTCGCGTTCCGAGAACACGGCCGGGTCGAACTTGTTGTCACTGAGCCCGTCCAGCGGCGTGGACCACCAGGTGACCAGCCAGCTCAGCAGGCCGGATGCGGCCACACTGGCCGTGCCCACAACGGCGATCTTGGCGGCCAGCCACCGGGTGCGGGTGATGCTCTGCGTCCAGGCCAGCCGGAAGGTGCCGGTGTCGAACTCGCGGGCGAGCAGCGGCGCGCCCCAGAACGCGCCGGTGACGGCTGGCAGGAACATGATCAGGACGCTGCCGAGCAGAGTCTGCAGCCAGCGGTAGTGGTTGGTGAAGGCGGTGGTGACCGTGTCGCAGTCCCCAGCGGCGGAGCAGCCGGGGATGCCGCTGACGTCGTACAGGTGCCGTAGGCGCAGGCCGGTCACCACCAGGACGACCGCGAGGACCACCATCGCCCCGAACACCACGGCGGCTTGGGTGCGGAATTGCCGCCAGGCCATCCATATCATCGCGGCACTCCCCTCAGCCGGCCGTTGCCTCCGGTGGCCGGCGTGCTGGCTTGGCTCATGTAGGCGAGGACCAGGTCTTCCATGCCAACCTGCTCCACCGTCCAAGCCGGGTCCAGGATCGGGGCCTCGCTTTGAACGAGCAGCGTGGACTGCCGATCGGTGTGGCGGGCGGTGACGAGGCGCTGCTCAGCCGGGAGCCGGTCGGGATCGCGGCGCGGGCCGGTGAGCAGGTGGTGGGTGGCGAGCAGCCGATCGACGTCGCCGGCCAGCCGGACCCGGGATGCGACCAAGATGATCAGGTGGTCGCAGACGCGCTCTAGGTCGGCGACCAGGTGGGAGGACAGCACCACGTGATGCCTTGGTCGGCAACCACCTCCATCAGGCTCTGCAGGAACTCCCGCCGGGCGAGCGGGTCGAGGCTGGCCACAGGTTCGTCAAGGATCAGCAACTGCGGCCGCTTGGCCACCGCGACGGTCAGTGCCAGCTGGGCGCGCTGCCCCGACGACAGCTTGCCGGCCCGCTGCGCCGGGTCGAGTCCGAGTTGCGCGATGCGACCCTCGGCGAGTTCGCGGTCCAGCCGGGGTTGAGGTGCGCGCCCATGCGCAGGTGGTCGGCGACGCTGAGCGCGGAGTAGGTCGGGGTCTCCTGGGCCATGAAGCCGACCCGGGCGAGTTCGGCCGGCCCGCGCGCGGGCGGGGCGCCGAGGACGTCGATGTGCCCGCGGGTCGGGGCGAGCAGGCCGACAGCGATGTTGAGCAGGGTGGTCTTGCCGGCCCCGTTCGGGCCCACCAGGCCGACGACGCGACCGGACGGGACCGACAGCGCGCAGTCGGTCAGCGCCCACCTGCGGCGGTACCGCTTGCCCAGGCCTCGGCCTGCAGGACGGCGCTCACGCTATTTCCTGTTCTGCGCTGGCCCGAAAGGCGTCCCGGAACAGGGCCTCGATGCTCTCCTCGTCCAGGCCGGCACGGCGCGCCTTGGCCAGCCAGCGGATCAGGTCGCGGCGCAGCGGCGCGTGCGCGGCCAGGGATCCGTCGCGCAGTGTCGCGGTGACGAATGTGCCAACGCCGGGGCGGGGCGACACCAGCCCAGTGTGCTCGAGTTCCTTGTACGCCTTGAGCACCGTGTTGGGGTTGATCGCCAGCTGACCCACCACCTCCTTGACCGTCGGCAGCTGGTCACCCTCATCCAGCAGGCCCAGGCGCAGCGCGCGGCGCACCTGATCCACGATCTGACGATATGGCGAGACACCCGAGCGGGCGTCGAGATGGAACTCGATCACCAGCACTCACTCCATTTATCTAGGAACCTAGATATATGAAACGCCCGAGGTCGACGCTCGTCAAGCAACAGCCGGATTAAGTCAACGGCCGCAAGCGTCACATCGTCGTCGACACGATGGGCTTGCTGCTGGCAGTAATCATCACGACGGCGTCGGTGCAGGACCGCGACGGCGCCCGCGCCGTGTTGGAACGGCTGCGGTTCACCATGCCCTCGGTGGTGCACATCTGGGCCGATGGCGGCTACGCCGGCAAGCTGCTGAACTGGGCCCGGGAGCGGCTGCGGATCGGCGTCGAGATCGTCCGCAAGCCGATGGGCATCAAGACATTCGCGGTACTGCCGCGTCGCTGGGTCGTCGAGCGGACCTTCGCCTGGATCGTCAGATGCCGCCGCCTGGCCCACGACTACGAGCGCCTCCCTGAACACTCCGACGCGATGATCAAGTGGGCGATGATCAGGCTGATGATCCGTCGGATTAGCCCGACACCTGGACGCCGCCCGTGGCAACCCTCGACCACTCATTGAGACTTACCAAACACGCTCTTAGTTCGCCTTCACCTACGCATGGCAATCGGCCAGGACAAGTGCGGCTGATCGGCCAAGGTCTCACTCGAGCGCCTCGCCGGCTGGCGAGCACCGTGGCGCTGGAGCACAGGCAACCCGCATAAGACCCGCCTCCGGGGAGGCCACTGCAATGGCCCGCCGCAACGCCAGATCGTCCCGTCTGTGCGACCCGCTACCTTTCGCGTGGCCGACCAGCGCGACGGGTCGCGAGCGTGGAGCCGGCGTCGAACGAAGCGACGGATGTGAGTACGTACGGTGACCGCGCGGATCTCGGTGATCACCGATTTCTCTGTGGACGTCTGACCGGTGTCGGGTGGCTGCCGCTGCGTGATGTGTGTCGCTGGTCTGGCTGGCACGTCGACGTCAACGTCGAGGTCGGAAATGACCTGGTCCGGCACGCTTGCCGAGTCGGTTCTGTCAATCGTGCTCTCGTAAGTTGAGCGCTCCCATTCGTGCGCCACGCGGTCGGTAGGGTGCGGCATCGCAGGGGCCGGTCGTTTCATGACCGGGTTGCGGGGGTCGCTGAATCCGATCGCCGCGCACGCCGGTCCTCTGCGAGGCTGACGCCATGCAACGCATAGCGCCGATCTTCGCCGTCCATGGCCTGGATGTGGCGATGCAGCACTATCAGCGACTCGGCTTCGCCGTGCGTGCCTATGCGGGAGGCGGCTACGGCTCGCCTCGTGGCACGGCATTGAGATCCACCTTGGTCTGGTGCCCGACGACGACCGGTGCACTAGCGCTGCGTACCTCTTCGTCGACAACGCCTTGGCTCGCCCATCGGGTGACGCGGCCACGGGCTGAGGCCGCACCAGCTCCTTCTTGATCCGGCGGTCGTGCGACCCCGCAGTAATCGCTGGCGTGCATAGTGGCCGAGACCCCACGTGGAACCGGGGGTAAGAACAGCCGACGCCGTCATCACCAATCGTGATCACGCCGACGTCGATGATCGCCGACTCTGATGCCGGCGTCATCGCCCGTTGACGAGTGACGAGGCGACGTCATGTGCCGACGTCGACGTTGAGGGCGTTCCCTGGCGCCGGAGCCGCCGGACTGCCAGTCTCGTTCCATGGCAGGGAACAGCGAGGACGTACAGAACTCGATGGACGAGCTGAGCCACCGATCGGCTCGGGAAGTACTTGACGATCACCTCAACATCGCCAATGCGTGGGTCGACGTGCCCCTCGAGCAGGTCTTGGCGGAGGATCTACGACGCAACGTCTCCGAGAACATCGTCATTCTGATCAATCGCGGGACATTTCACGGATACGAAGGCGTGCGGGAACTGGCGCGGCTGCTCGCCGAGGAACTGCCTGAGCACGCGGCATTTGAGTACACCTGCGTCGCGGCCGATGGGCCGGTCGGTCTGCTCGAATGGACGTACCAGGACTCCACTGTCCGCGTGCGAGACGGCGTTGACTCCTACGTCATCGAGAACGGCAAGATCGTCGCGCAGACGATCCACTACACCCTTGAGGCACGCTCTGACCTCGCCAGCCCCACAGAGGCGAGCTGAACCGTCGTCAGCAAGAGCAACGCATTCAGCGGCCTGAGCGATCGTTTGATCTCGCCTTGCTGGAGACGCCAACTCCTCGCGAGGCGGCAGTGGACTCGGAAAGCACGGTGCGTACGCCAGCATGCGAGCGGGTACAAAGCCCTGCCCACGAAGGAGCTCACGCCGCCGATCGGTCTGACCGCGAGGTAGCGCTGACGTGAGAGCACATGCCGCAGCACGTACGCCGAGTGATCGTTCCGTCTTCGTGGATCGCCGAATATGCACCGCTCGATCACCGCGGATGTGGGCGGTCTCCAGCCGATGTTCAGCGGCTTGGACGATGCCGGGCTGTCGGGTCAGCTCTTGATCAGTTGGTGCCAGTAGCGGGGCGCGTCGCGCATTGGGCCTTCGACGTCGATGTCGTCGGCGGGTCGGCTGAATTCGACATGCCATGCCGGGAACAGGGCCTGGATCTGGGGTAGTTCGATCCGCCGTGGCCCGAACCGGGCTCCGCCGCCGGGTCCGAACGCGAACAGCAGTATGCGGGCCTGGGGTGCGGCGACTGCGGTCATGGTCGCGGCCGCGCGCTGCCGGGCAGTGTCGTTGAGGCCGGCGAAGCAGCCGATGTCTTGCAGCACGGCGAACTGGGCACCGAGTTCGGGCGCTGCGATGCGCGCGATGTCTGCGTGCAGGAAATGCACCTCGACCCCGGCGATGCGGGCTGCGCGTCTGGCCCGGCGGATCGGTACTGAGACGGCGTCGATGCCGGTGACCTGCCAGCCGCGGCCGGCGCAGTAGATCGCGTCGGTGCCGGTGCCGCACCCGACGTCGAGAATCCGCCCGGTGGGCAGTGTGTCGATCAGCCGTACCAGCGGCGGCGCGGGCTCGTGCTTGTCCCACGGGGTGAATCCGATCCGATACATGACCTGATACGGCGCGCTCACGACCTACCGCCTCCTCGATAGAGCAACACTCTCTTGATAGAGCATCGCTCTATACCGCGAGTGTTACTCTAAAGTGTGCCCGCCGTCAAGCCGCCGACCATTTCGCCTGCCGTGCCGGGCCGCCGAGCCCGTCGAGCGCTGGAGACCCGCCGCCGGATCCGCGCCTCCGCCCACGACCTGTTCGTCGAGCAGGGCTACGCCGCGACCACCATCCTGCAGATCGCGGAGCAGGCCGACGTGGCCTGGCAGACGGTGTACTCGGTGTTCGGCACAAAGGCCGCGATCCTGTCCGAGGTCTTCGACGTCACGGTGGCCGGCGACGATCAGCCCATCCCGATGGCCCAGCGACCCTTCGTGCGACACATTGCCGAGGCGGGCCGGCCCCGCGACAAGGCGCGCATCTTGGCCGCTCACCTGCGCGAAACGAATACCCGCACCGCTGAGATCCAAGGCGTCATCGAGTCGGCCGCAGCCACCGACACCGAGATCGCGGCACTCTGGAACACCCTCATGGAACAACTGATCCTTGGCATGACCGTGGCGGTCACCGCGCTGCGAGGCCAGCACGCACTACGTCCGGACCTGACCATCTCCGAGGCCGCCGACCGCCTGTGGTGGTACGCCGGACCATGGGCCTACCGCGGACTCGTTCGCGGGCGCGGCTGGAGCCCGGACCAGTTCGAAAGCTGGCTGGCCGAAACCCTCTTCACCCAACTCATGGTCCGGCCACCGGCCAGCTGGACCCGCTAACCACCGCCCCCACCCGCGAGATCAGCCCCGACGAGTGCGCGAAGGACCCTTGGCACGGCACCCGCGACGCATACGCGGTCATGACCAGTCACCATCCGTCAGCCACCCGCAACCGACTGCTACTACGAAAGCTGCTACGGATCGCCGAATCGGCGCTTCCCATGTCCTGTGATCCGGATGCCTCAGCCGCGCTGATATGTGCGGTTCCGGTTGGCGGAGGCGCGTATGACGGGGTGTCGGAGAGCAACAGCGACCGCGAGGGTCCAGGCCGCCTTTCTCGAGTGTGGCGGCGCGGCGGTCGTGGTGCTCGAGGCGGGCGCTGGGCGTCGCCGTTTGGTGCCAGCCGCTGGTGATCGCGATGCTGGGGGTCCGGTAGTTGCAGCGGGTGATCTACAGGATTGGTGGAAGTCCGAAGCGGGTGAGGTCGGCGGTCAGGAACGCGACGATCTCCCCGACGTGTCCGTCCCGGATGGTGAGGACGTCGAGGCCGCCGGGTACGAACTGCTGAGTGTCGTCGTGCCACAGGTAGGTGCCGAACGCGAGTTGGCCGTTTGCCGTCGTAGGCAGGAACCGCCAGCGTGACTGCAGCGGGCCACCGACCAGGAAGGCGCGGATCTCCTCCGTCCCCCGGTACCACTCGGGCAGCGGCGGCATCGAGTAGCGCGCGTCCTCGGCGAGCATGGTGACGATCGCGTCGACATCGCCCGCTTCCCAGGCATCGGCCCAGCGCGCGATGATCGCGGCGGTCGCTTCGTGGCCGAGGTCTCGCAGCACGGTCTGCTGGGTCGGTGCGGTCGAGTCGATCACCTTTCGGGCACGTTGCACAGCGCTGTTGACGGAGGCGGTCGACGTGTCGAGTAGGTCGGCGGTCTCGGCAGCCGAGAAGCCGAGCACGTCCCGCAGTATCAGGGCAGCCCGCTGGAGCGCGGACAAGTGCTGCAACGCCGCCACGAATGCAAGCTCGACACTCTCCCGGGCGAGGTATCGCGTCTCGGGCGAGGTGTCGGGGTAGGGCTCGAGCCAGCGGAACTCGGTGGCGGGCGTTGCGGGCGCGAGATCGAAGGGCAGCTCCCGGCGACCGCGCCGCTCGATCGCGGTGAGGCACCGGTTTGTCGCGATCCTGTAGAGCCACGCGCGGACGAAGCCGCGGTCATCGAGGCTGCCGACGGTACGCCAGGCGCGTATCAGGCTGTCCTGCACCACGTCCTCCGCGTCGTGCAACGAGCCGAGCATCCGGTAGCAGTGCGCCTGCAACTCGCCGCGGTACGGTCCGACCAGTTGCTCGAAGGCACCGGCGTCCCCGGAACGCGCAGCGTCGAGCAGAGCGGCGGGCACGGTCACCGGCCCATCATGGCGCGCTGCGATGAATTCACGCGACGCCCGGGGTTCCACCCTCAAGCACCGCATCGAGGAGGAACGATGACCGACGAACAGCAGATCCGCGACCTGATCGAGGTCTGGGCCACCGCCGTCCACGCCGGCGACCTGCCCGCCGTGCTCGCCAACCACGCACCCGACATCGTCATGTTCGACGTGCCGCCGCCCGAGCGCGGCGTCCGTGGCATCGACGCCTACCGCGACAGCTGGCCAGGCTTCTTCGAATGGCAGTCCTCCGGCGCGGTGTTCGAGATCGAATCGCTGGACGTCACGGCCGGCGCGGAGGTCGCATTTGCCTTCGCGCTACTTCGCTGCGGCACGCCCGCCGACTTCGAGCGGGACCCCGAACAGCGGCTGCGGCTCACCATCGGCCTGAGCAAGGTGGACGACCGGTGGGTGGTCACCCACGAACACCACTCGTTCGCAGACAAGACCGGGTAGGCCCAGGAACAGAGCGTCCCGCGCAGGACACCCCCACCACCCAGTCCACCTGCACCGGCGGCAACGCCGAAGCACATGTCTCGGCAGACATCACGTCGTCTCGCTTCGGCACGACCTGCCTCGTTCAGCGAACCGACCTTCACCAACGACGCCGGCGCACGGATTGACAGGTTGGGCGCAAACTTCAGCTGGTTACGCGCGGTCAGCAACTCCCGGCTACGGCTCACGCCGACGACCTCGTTGATCGCCGATTCCGTACTCGGCGGCTGCACGTCCAGTGCGACAGGCGACTGTCGTCATGGGCGCCGTGTCGGACCAGCGTCATCGCGTTCTTGCCCTCGGGCACAGCTGGATTCACGCTGATGGCATATGAGTTCCGCGCTGAGCGATCGTCTCACTTGCCAGACACGAAGAGGGCGCACATGGAAACTGCGAAGTCGGCCGACGGCACCGTCATCGCCTACGACCGCACCGGTGACGGCCCTGCGCTTGTTGTCACCGTGGGCGCGTTCTGCACCCGCCACACGTTCGTGGCACCCGACGAGCTCAAACAGCGATTCACGGTGGTCACCTACGACCGTCGCGGCCGGGGGGACAGCGGCGACACCGAGCCGTTCGCGCCGAACAAGGAGTATGCGGACCTGGCCGCCGTCGCGGCGGCGACCGGGCCTGAACCGCCGTTCGTGTACGGCCACTCATCCGGCGCGGCCGTCGCGTTGCGGGCTGCAGCGGCCGGCCTGCCGGTCGCCGGCATCGTCGCCTACGAGGCGCCGTTCCTCAACGAGGACACGCCACAGCCGGCCGTTGATCCGGCGCACCATATTCGCGAGCTGGTCGGCTCCGGCCGCAAACGCGAGGCCGTCACCTTCTGGATGTCGCAGGTCGTTAGGCTACCGGATGAGCTGCTCGCGCAGACGGCCGGCGCCCCGTGGGTAACAGCCCTGGAGCCGCTGACCCCCACGCTGCCCTACGACCTTGCCGTCACCGCGGGCGGGATACAAACGGCCGAGCTAGCCAAGATCACTGTGCCCGTCCTCATTCTCGGCGGCAAGAACAGCCCGGCCTGGTTCCAGCGTTCAGTAGCCGAACAGGCCGCCGCGACGCCAGGCGCGCAGCTCAAGATGCTTGACGGATACGACCACAACGCGCCACCCGAGGTAATCACCCCGATCCTGATCGACTTCTTCGGCGCGCAGCAGTAGCGCACGGTCCGGGCCGGACATCCCCGAGATCACCCGAACCGAGCGCACCAGGGCTACACGCGCACGGCCCGGGCGTCGAATTGCGGCTCATCGGTCGGCCACGAGCCGCCGATGAGAGAGGACATGACGCTGTCCGGCACACACAGTGACGGCTCAGGCCGCCCCGAGCGCCGAATCGGCGTCGGTCGAGGCCCAGACTGTGGTGTCGGGGTCGAGGCGCGGATCGGCAGTTATGTTCGGTCGAGCCAATACCGGTTGTATCGGTGACGCCTAGTTCACGAGTGGCGGCTAGCGCAGCGGCCGGAAGGCGGCGCGCAACTCCTCCGAGAAGAGCCCTGGTTCCTCCCAAGCGGCGAAGTGACCGCCCTTGTCCACCTCGTTGAAGTAGATGACGTTGGGGTACGCCTTCTCGACCCAGCTGCGCGGCGTCCGCCAGATCTCCTCGGGGAACGTCGTGAAGCCGACCGGAATCGAGACCGGCGTGGGAGCCTGGCCGGCCGCACGAGCATTTTCTTGTCCTTCTTCCCAGTACGAGCGCGCAGCCGACGCCCCGGTGCTTGTCAGCCAATACAGCGTGATGTTGTCGACGATGTGTTCCCGGGTGAGATTGCCCGAGGGTTGTCCGTCGACAAATCCGCGGGCGATCTTCTGGTAGCTGTCCGTATCGTGATCGATCATCCACGCCGCCAGCGCGATGGGTGAATCTAGCAGGGCGTAGCCAATTGTCTCAGGGCGCGTCGCCTGCTCCACGAAGTACCCAGCGCCGGTCGCATGGAATTCGGCGAGCGCGTCGAGGGCGGCACGTTCTTCTGTCGAGGGCGGCGACTCGCTCAGGGCCTCGGCATCGCCCAGCGCCGGCGTGAGAAGGTTGGTGTGGATGCCGATCAGCCCGTCGAGTGCTAGGCGGCCCATCGCGTCGGTGACCTGGGAGCCCACGTCGCCGCCCTGCGCGACGTACCGGGTGTAGCCCAGGCGCCGCATCAGCTCCGCCCAGGCCTGTCCGATACGGATGGGGCCCCAGCCGAGCTCGGTCGGCTCGTCGGAGAATCCGTAGCCGGGGATCGACGGCAGCACGAGGTGGAACGCGTCCTCAGCGCGGCCGCCGTGCGCGGTCGGGTCGGTGAGTGGACCGATAGTCTCGAGCAGCTCGACAACCGAGCCCGGCCAGCCGTGCGTCATAATCAATGGCAATGCGTTCTTGTGTGCCGACTCGACATGGATGAAGTGAATGTCCAGCCCGTCGATCTCGGTCTTGAACTGCGGCAGCGCGTTCAATCGCGCCTCGCACGGGCGCCAGTCGTACTCGGTCGTCCAGTAGCGCGCGAGGTTCTGTATCGCCGCCAATTGCACACCCTGCGACCGATCGGTGACGAGTTCCCTGGTCGGCCAACGCGTCGCATTGATGCGGCGGCGCAGCTCGTCGATCTCGCCCTGAGGTACTTCGATTCGGAACGGCCGGACCGCGCTCTCCGCGCTCGCAGTCGTGGTGTCGTTCATTATCGTGTCCTCCCCGTTCGCGTCCGCTGGGCGTCTTGTCGATCGTCGAGTGTCGCGACGTCGAAGCGAACATCCCTCGATGACCATAGAGCCGAAGACTCGGCGCACGATTCACGCGCGCCGTTGGCGGTCGGCAATAACTCCCGACGAAGCTTTCGCTCGGACGCCCGGCCCCCGGACTCCGATCATCACGGCCAAGACGTAGCGAGCGCTCAGATTGCCCGATCTGGAGCACCGCCAGTCTGGAGCCGGTCAGTAGTCGGGCCCGAACAGAACGACGGTTCGAGGGCATTGCTGTGGCTGGCGAACTACCCGTTGCAAGAGTCGGTCCGAGTGCCGTGCCATCTGTGCGGGCGCGCCTGATGTGTCGGCGCGTCGCCCGATCGCGGTTTCTAGGTCGATCGATGGCTGGTGTTGCGGGCAGACGCTGTCGTTCGCTTCCCTCTTGTCGTCTTCGCCGTGGCTTGACCGGAGCACTCTTGGCCGCGAGCCGTGTCGGTGCTTTCCTTGGCGGCCTTTGCAGCGCTGACCGCTCGCCGACCCCCGATGACGTACCCGTGAGCGGTGACCAATTGCAGCACCTCGGCGACTGGGATCGTTCCGGACATTGTCCCGGGCTGCGCGGCTAGGCTCTCGATGATGAGGTCGCGGGCGAGCACAGTGGCGCCCGTCTTGCGCTGCTCGGCCAACGCCTTGAGTTGGGCTATCACGTTACGCGGCAGGCGAACGGACATGACCGCGGTTCCACCTGTCTCGTCGGTTTCGATGACCGTCGCCTCGCCGGCGGGCGGTGCGCGGGGCGAGCCCTGGTCCGCGGCTACTGTGCGGACCGGCACATCGCCTCTGCGAAACCACCCTGCTCGGCTCCTACACCGCCGCCCTGCGGCACCTCAACACCCTCGGCGCGCCGTTTCGCGCCGACCCGTGACGGCCCCAACCACGACGAGCACGCCGAACACTGCCCGACGCGGCGATCGCCGACACAGACGCTGCACCTCCCGTAATCGACTCAGCGTTCCGGCCGCGGACTGTTTAGACCCGCGCCGCCAGGGGTAAAAACTAAACCGATCAGTTGTAGCGCGGGCGAACTGGTGTGCGATGTTTCGCCCGGTCCGGTGTCTAACTGTTAGTGGTCAGGATGCGGCCATCGTTTCCCGCCGGCCGGTGCCACTCTCACTCCCACCCGGAACGTCACTCGTCGTGTTTGTGCACGTCGCTGTGAAGGAGCATCCCTGCATGACCCAATCAACCAGCACGAAGCCCGAGGAGAAGTCCCCGGCGATCAGCAGCAGTAACGCCCCAGCGGCGGAGGACCGGCTCGCGACCGAGGATGGGAAGATCAGTGTCGCGCAGGGCGTGGTGCAGAAGGTCGCCGGGATGGCCTGCCGGGAGATCTCCGGCGTGCACGCGATGGGCACCGGGGGGTCGCGCAGGTTCGGGGCGATTAAGGAACGGATCCCCGGCAGTTCGGGCTCGAACGTGTCCCAGGGCGTCGGCGTGGAGGTCGGCGAAACCCAGGCGGCGATCGACCTGGACGTTGTCGTGGAGTACGGCGTGAGCATCCCCGAGCTGGGCCGCAGCATTCAGCGCAACGTGAAGCAGTCCGTGGAGCGGATGACCGGCCTAGAGGTTGTCGAGGTCAATGTGGCTGTCGACGACGTGTACCTGCCCTCCACCGACGACCAGCAGGACAGCCCGTCGCGGGTGTCATGACCGAGTTAGCGACGCAGGTGGCGTCACCAGCCGCGGACCCCGTGCCTCCGCAGCCCGACACCGACGACGCGGTCGTGGATGACGTCAACGTCGACGCGGTGGCGCGGGCGGTGCAGGCGTGTGCCGGCGTGTCTGCGTTGACTGGTGGCCGGTTCGGGGGGTCGCGTCCTACCTGCCGGGTCGGCGTGTCCCCGGCGTGACTGTGCGGTCGGACGCGGTGGAGATCCAGGTAAGGGCCCGGTGGGGCGTTCCTGCGCGGGACTTGTACAGCCAGATCGCCTCAGTTCTCGCGCCGATGATCGACCGGCGGATCGACGTGGTGGTCGCCGACATCGACGACCCCCCGTCAACGGCCGCCGCCGTCCCGGCTCAAGCGGCGATGCTCCCCGAGCCCAGGACCGACGTCGAACTGCCCGCGGAGACTCGCGGTGTGCCGTCCAAGTCTGATTCGGCCACTCGAGCTCAGTCAGGCGCTGACGAGATGGGGACCAACGACGACGACGAGCGGGCGGCGAAAGACCGTCTCGAGCGAACCGGAGAACCTCAGCGCGACAGCCTCGGTAACGAGGACGGCGCCAGCTGACAACCCGCGCGACGTCTACCGCCGCCGATACCGACCGGCCGTGGCGCGCCGGGAACGGCCGCAGCCGAACCGTCGCGAGGACCCCACTGATAGCTAGCGATGACGCAGAAAGGATGTCCACGATGACCGACCGGACCGAGGACCAACAGCCCCAGAGCGGTAACGACCAGGACCAGACCCCGACCGCCAGTCCCAGCCGCGACACGGATACCGGCACAGATCCCACCGCGACCGACCATCCGACCGGTGAGGCGCAGGCCGCCGCCAACGCCGACAACGAGCCGGCGGGCTGACCGGCCGCGGCAGCTGCCACATCGCCGCGACCCCGGCGCAGGTGTTCGCGGTACCAGCCAACGGCTCGTACTACAGCGACTGGGTCGTCGGCACCTCCCACGTGCGGGCCGTCGACCAGAACTGGCCCGCAGCCGGCACCACCCGGCTGTATCACGCCACTGGCGTCTGGCCGCTGGTCATGCGCGACGAAACCGTCGTCGAACACACTGACCCCGACCGGCAGCTGATCCGGACGCTGACTGCGACAGCGCCCTGCGGCGACGAACAGATCGGATCATCTGACCGATCGCCCGCAGGATGCCGCGGTGCTGCTTGGCGCACCTATCGACGGTTCGTGCGCACGCGAAACCGGCGTACGAGTCGTGCACTCGACGCTACTTGTTGTCGGCGCAGGTGGGATCGTCGGCCGACGGGCATAGGTCGATTGGGTCGGCTATTCGGCGCAGCAGCGCCCGGAGCTGTCTGATCTGCATGTCATTGAGAGTGCCGAGGAGGTCTCGTTCGGTCGTGGTAATCGCATTCTCGGCATGCGCGAGCGCCCTTTTGCCGGTTGGGGTGAGCCGTACTGTGTAGCGGCGCCGGTCGGCCGGGGTGCGTGCCCGATCGACGAGGCCGAGGGCGACCAAATCGCTAGCGATCGTGGCGAGGTTGCTCGGGTCGAGTCCGAGCGCGACGGCGAGTTCGGCCTGACTGGTTTGGCCAAGCTCGCCGATCTGGGACAGGACGAGGTATTGCTGCGCGCCGAGCCCGAGCGGGCGGATCGCCCTCCGGACTCGCGCGGTCACCTCGCGACCCAGCCCGGCGAGCAGAGTCGATAGCTCGGTTGTGGTCATCGTCCTTCCATCGGGGAATTTGCGGTGAACTACCACAGTTATACGCCTCGAACATGGTAGTTCACCACTAGATGCAAAGGGAGCCTGGTGGCGATGTTGCAGCGCGACTACGAGCTCGGGCTTGACTCGTTCCTCGCGGTAACGGCGGACGACAACGGTGCGCCGATCCCGGGTGACCAGGTCGTCCGCAACGCGGTGGCGGAAGGGGTGTTGGCCGAGCAGGTCGGCATCGATTCGTTCAACATCGGCGAGCACTACCGCGATGACATGATGGATTCGGCCGCCCATGTTGTGCTGGCTGCGATCGCGGCGCGTACCGAGCGCATCAAGCTCGGTACGGCTGTCACCGTGCTGAGCACGCAGGACCCGGTCCGCTTATATCAAAACTTCGCGACACTCGATGCCGTATCGGAGGGCCGCGCGCAACTGATCCTCGGCCGCGGATCGGCGGTTGAGTCTTTCCCGCTCTTCGGCTACGACCTGCGCGACTACGAGCAGCTGTTCGAGGAGAAGTTGGCGCTGTTCGTCGAGCTGCTGCGGGGCGGCCCGGTGACGTGGCAGGGCCAGCATCGGGCTCCGCTGGACGGCCTCGTGCTCACGCCGCCGCTGCCGCCGGGGCATCTGCCGACCTGGGTGGGTTCGGGCGGTAGCCCGGAATCGGTGCTCCGAGCGGCACGGTACGACCTGCCGTTGATGCTCGCGGTGATCGGTGGGCGCCCGGAGCGGTTCCGGCCGCTGGTGGACCTGTACCGACGGGCTCTCGCGGCGAAAGGATCGCCACCACTGCCGGTCGGGCTGCACACGCTGGCCTACGTCGCCCGCACTGACTCCGAGGCGGTCGAGACCCAGTGGCCGCACTGGCTCGAGACGTTCGAGCGAGCATCCCGCGAGCGCGGCTGGCGGCGACCCACGCGAGCCCAGTTCGAGGCCGAGATCGAGCACGGCGCCTTCTTCGTCGGCTCACCGCAAACGGTGGCGAACCGGCTGGCGAAATCGATGAGCGCGCTCGACGTCGACAGGCTCGGCGTGCACTACGCGATCGGCAAGGTGCCCTACGACAAGCGTGCCGAATCGATCAGACTGCTCGGGACCGAGGTCTTCCCACAACTGCGCGAACTGCTCGCCGCGGCGCCCGCCCGCAACGACGGCGCCGACGCGGACGAACCGGCGGTTCCGCACGCCCCGGTGAGGTCGACGCACGCATGACCGACACCCTAGGCATCGTCGGCGCCGGCAAACTCGGCCTGACGCTCGCACGCACCGCAATCGCCGCCGGCTACGAGGTCATGATCTCCGGATCTGGCCCGGCCGATCGGATCGCGCTCCAGGCCGAGGTGCTCGCTCCCGGAGCGCGCACGGGAACGAGCGCGGATGTCGCCGCTTTCGCCGACATCGTTGTCCTCGCGCTCCCGATGCACCGCTTCCGTGAACTGCCGCCCGATCTGTTCGCCGGCAAGGTCCTGATCGACGCGATGAACTACTGGCCGGAAACCGACGGCGACGACATTGAGATGGCCGGTGCCGCCGAGGGCACCAGCTCGGTCGTACAGCGACGCTTTCCGGCAGCACACGTGGTCAAGACACTCAACCAGCTTGGCTACCCCGAAATCGAGGAGTACGCGCGTTCGGACGGCAGCGATCGGATCGCGATAGGCGTTGCCGGCGACGACGCCAACTCCGTCCGCACCGCAATGCAGCTCCTCGACCGGCTCGGCTTCGACCCGGTGAGCGCCGGGCCACTCGCTAACGGCCGAGCGCTCGAGCCCGACGGGTCTCCGTACGCAACGACATACACGGCGGCCGAACTCGTCCATAGGCTGGCGACAACTCGGGCGGCGGGCCGCCCAGCATCCGTCGCCCCATGACTTGGCTAGAACTGCTGCGGCGGACACCGGCGCCGCCGATGCCCAGTTGACGATCAACCGGGACCTCGGCCGCATCGCTCACGAGACGCCGAGCCGCCGTTAGCTCCCTCACCGACTGAGCGCAGGCCACTGGAGGCAGGACGTGGACATGCGATCCGAAAATAAGCGGGTGATATCCGAGTTTCGTGCACGTCAGGGATCCGTTGGCGGTGCGTATACGGGGATGCCCATGCTCTTGTTGCATCATGTAGGCGGCAGGACCGGAATGGAACGCGTGACGCCGCTGACCTACTGGCCGGTCGCCGACAAGTCAATGGCGGTGTTGGCATCCGATTTCGGCTCGCCAAAGCATCCGGCGTGGTATCACAACCTGAGGGCGAACCCGCTTACCACCGTCGAGGTTGGCGGTCGGGTCCTAGAAGTGCGCGCGCGCGTGGCTGGCCCGCGGGAACGTCAGATGCTCTTGGGTCAGATCGTGGCCGAGACGCCTTCCGTAGCGGCGGCCATCGCGAACACCGTGCGCGAAATTCCGATCGTGCTCCTAGCGCCATCGGCATGACCGGCGGGGTCAGGTCGGGGAACGTACGCAGGCTCATCCGCTACGACAGTGCCGTTCCGATGCGACCCAGTGCATCTTCTAGCTACTTCGACCTGAAGAACGCTCCGATGTTGTGACGGTCGCGGGCTAGGCCTGTGATGCGGTGTTCGGCGGGTGCTGATTCGGGCATGTGGGGATGGTCGGCTCGTGCTTCATGTTGAGAGGGTTCCGATCTTGACGAGGTTGTGGGCGAAGACGCCGTGTCCGCACCAGGTTCGGGCGCCGTTGATGCCGGTGAGTTCGGTGCGGTTCCATCCGTAGCTGCGTTTGAGGTGGTTGATCCGTCCTTCGGATCCGGTTCGCCATTTGACCTTGTCGCGGAAGGCTCGACGGTGTTCGAACTCGCGGCGCGCGGAGCCGGGTTTACTCTTGCGCGGGATCGCCACGCTGCGCACGCCGAGGTCGTGTAGGTCGCGTTCGACGGTGGCTTCGCCGTAGCCGCGGTCGGCGGTGACCGCGCGCGGTGGGCGTCCGGTCCGGCGGGTGATCCGTTCGATCGCCGGGACCAGTTGCGGGGCGTCGGCGGGGTTACCCATCTCGACGGTGTGGTCGAGGATGACGCCGTCGGCGTTGTCGACGATCTGGGCCTTGTAGCCGAACTCGACGGGCTTGCCCAGCCGGCCCTTGCGGATCGGGCGGGCGTCGACATCGTGCAGGCTGACCAGCCGGGTGGCCGACTCGGGCATCACCCCGGCCAGGCGGCTGCGGGCCTGCGCCACCACCCGCTCAGCCCTGCGCACGATCGTGTCCAGGTCGTTGATCGCCCGGTGCAGCCGGCCTTTGCGCTGCCCGGTCGCACGGCGCAGCGCGCGTGGCGTTGCGCACGACCGCGGTGGCCTCTCGCATCGCCTGCTCGGCGATCCCGGCCAGTTCGCCGGTGATGCGGCGCACCGCGGCCTGGGCCTGGTCGCGCTGCTGCTCACCGCGCAGCCGCAGCTTGCAGGCGATCGAGCGGGCTCGCCGACCCGCCGAGCGCCGCCGATCTCGGGCGCGAGTCCGGGTCGCGCCGCCGGCGGCCTTGATCCGCTCCACGGTCCGCGCCATCGTGCCGATCGCCTTGGCCAACAGACCCGAATCGGTCGGATAGGCCACATCGGCCGCGACCACGGTGGTGTCGGCGCGGACCTTGTCGGTGCGCAGCAGCTTGACCGCGGCAGCCTTGACCAGCAGCGCCTCGTTCAACCCGGCGACCGCGTCGTCCCCGCACCGGGTGGTGATCTTCATCAACGTGGTCGGATGCGGCACCCGAGTCCCGAACGGGATCCGGCAGAACCGTTGCCAGGAAATCGAATCGGACACCTCCCGACACAGCGACTCATAGCCCAGCCGGTAGCGGAACTTCAGAAACATCAACCGCAGATAGGTCTCCATCGGGATCGACGGACGACCGATCCGGGCATCGAAGTAGCGCGCGAACGGCGCGAAGAACACCGGATCGTCCAGCAGCGCATCCACCCGCCCCAACTCGGCCGGCAACACCAACAGCTCGGCCGGCAAGATCGCGTCCCACAACGTCGGCTGCACGTTTACAGTTCTGAGCACGATGGCCTCGATCCCTTCTAGCCCAAGGGGTCGAGGCCATCCTCCCGATCACCGCCATCATCTGGGACCGCCACGCGCCGACTTTTTCAGGTCGAAGTAGCTAGGCCCAGCGCCAGATCGTCCCATCTGCGCGGTCAGGCGTCGGCGCTCGGCCGCGTATATCGACGGCTCTCGAGCGTCCCCACGTACACGCCAATGCACAAACAATGCGGCAGATCAGGACGTTGCGTCCGGCGTCGGCCTCTGGTCGATTGGACCGCGAGCGCTCCCGACGCTGTGCATACAGTCCTGGAACGTGCGGTGTCTACACGATGATGTGTACAACCGATGACTGGCTGGAACATCGAAACCGGTCCATCGGTCTTCGCCACAAGCAGTAGGTGTCGTCAGGAGGCGCGCAGGGTGATCGGCGCTTCGGCGCGAGTAGCGTCGCCGCACAAGAACCGAGGAGGGTTGACCTGTGACGCGTGCACTGAATCGGTCGACGGTCGATCTGTCGCAGTATCCGGACCTTGTCGTGATCTACCTGGGAATGAAGGTCAACTCGCCCCGGGGCTTGAAGACCCTCATCTCCTTCGGCCCCAAGATCGGCAAGTCAGTCGCGGCCAAGCCGGACGGTCTGTTGCTCCACGAGAACCTGTTGTTCTCGCTGTTCCCGCCGCACGCAGGCATGCGGCAATACTGGCGCGACTTCGACTCCCTGGAGCGCTGGGCGCGGTCGCTGCCGCACCAGCAGTGGTGGCAGCAGTTTCTGCAAGACAGGGGTGGCACCGGCTTCTGGCACGAGACCTACTCCCGCGGCGGACAGATCGAGTCGATCTACATCGACATGCCGGCCGTCGGCTTGGCTAAGTTCGCCCCATCGAAACCGGCCCGCGGCTCGATGTTCTCGGCCCGGCGACGTCTTGGCAAGCCCGAAGCGAGCGCGCCGCCGCCAGCCGTTCCGGAAGAGAAGCTCGATCAGCTGTGAGGCCATGTCACCGCCGGATCTCGGAAGGAACGCACACCACTCGCGGCATGGTCGGACGCTATCGAGCGCCCGACAGCGGCAAGTGAGTGCGTTCAGTCGTGGGGCTACCGTGCATGAGTGCGGGTCTTGATTGTCGCTGCGCCAGGCGTGGCGGACATCGTTGCCCGTTGCGTATCCGACAACGAGGTGCCTGACCATAGCGGGTGGATTGCTCGCGGATTCACGAACCTGAAGCGGATGCTCGGGAGCCCACATGACTTCGGTGTGGTGGTCGAGGAGTTGGCCAAGACGGTGCCTGAGGGACACGCACTGGCCGGTGCTGATGAAGGGTCCTGGGCGTTGGTCGGCGCGCTAGCGTTGAGGCTCGGGATTCCCGCAGTCCTTGTACGTAGTACCCCGAAGACCTACTTCGTCAGTTACGGCGACGACCCGACTGTGGGCGATGGTCGTCTCGTGGGCGAGCGTCTCGCGCCGGGGACTCCGATCCACTTGGTGGATGACCTGGTGTACTCCGGGAAGACCTTGTGCGCTGCGGTTGATGCGTTGCGTCGAGTCGATCTCTCCTGCACGTCCGCTTCTGCAATTCTTTGGACCCGACGAGCGGAGGCATCAGAAGTGGGGCTAGAAGCGTGCGGTCTGCAGCAGGTGATCTGTTTGGTGAGCCAGGCCGACATGCCCGAGTAGACGCTGGACAGGTTCCGCTCATCGACACGAGCGTGCGCACTCTCGGCGGCAGACCCGGTAGAGACGCTCCGCGGCCAGATTCGGGCGCCTTGCCCTGGGCAGCCTAGGTGAAAACCGGGTGACAAGGTGACGATCAGGCCATGGAACTCGTGCATACCCCCTCGTCGTGCTGAGATGAGGCGTGGCCACGACGGTCGACGCCGACTACCTGGTCGTTGGTGCCGGTGCTACCGGAATGGCGTTCACTGACGCGCTGGTCGATCATGCGGACGTGCGGGTTGTCTTGGTCGACCGGCGGCACGGCCCGGGTGGCCACTGGCTTGATGACTACGCGTTCGTTCGTCTGCACCAGGCATCGGCGTTCTACGGGGTAGCCTCCACCCTGCTCGGTGGGGGCCGTGTGCAGCAGGACGGACCGGAGGCCGGCCTGTATGAGCGGGCGACCGGGGGCGAGGTCTGCACCTACTTCGCCCGCGTGCTGAGCGAGCGGATGTTGAGATCGGGCAAGGTGACCTTCTACCCGCACTGCGAGTACCTCGGCAGCCGCCAATTCGCGTCCCGCCTGTCGGGGCGGCGCTACGAGGTAGCGGGGCGGTGCCGCGTCGTCGACGCGCGCTTCCTCTCTCCGGACATACCGGCGAACACCCCGCCTTCGTTCGGCGTCGCGGACGGTGCGCGCGTCGTCGCGGTGAACGGCCTCGTCAACCTCGGCGAGGCGCCTGGGCAGTTCGTGATCGTGGGGTCTGGGAAGACCGCCACTGACGCGGTCGTCTGGCTGCTCGGCAATGGGGTCGCTCCGGATGCGATCTGCTGGGTTCGCCCCCGCGACCCCTGGATGCTCAACCGCGCCGTCGTCCAGCCCGACCCACCGATCTACGTCTGCATGGCGGCCGACACGATGGCTGCCGGCGCCGCGGCGTCCTCCGCCGACGAGCTGTTCGTCCGCCTGGAGGAAGCGGGCGTAATGCTGCGCATCGACCCGTCCGTGACTCCGACGATGGCGAAGACTCCGACCCTCGCACAGTGGGAGCTCGACCGGCTCCGTCTGGTCGAGAACGTCGTGCGACAGGGGCACATCCGTCACGTGGCGCCGGGTCGCCTGGTGTTCGCCGACGGCGAGATCGTCACGCGAAAGGACGCTGTGGTCGTCCACTGCGCCGCGTCGGGGCTCAAGTACCCGCCGCTGGTGCCGGTCTGGGGGCCCGCCGCGATCAGAGTGCAGCCGATCCGGGCCGGGTTCCCGTGCTTCGGGGCAGCGCTGGTCGGGTCGTGGAGGCGACCTGGGACGACGACGCCGAGAAGAACCGGCTCTGCCCACCGACTCCGCTGCCCGACACCCCGACCGATTGGTGCCTGATGCAGGTTTTCGGCACCAGGGCGACGACATCATTCGGAGCGGAGCCGGACATCAAGGCGTGGGCCGACCGGGTCGCCCTGAACCCCGCCCGCATGCCACCCGACCAGGTGAACCGAGCCGAGTTGACCGCGGCCGTTGCGCGATTCCGGACGCATGCCGACGCGGGCCTGTCCCGCCTGACGCAGCTCGCAGGCCTGTCCTAAAGAGAGCGCCCCGCACGCGTTCACGCGCCGCGCAGCTCACGGGCCCCAGGGCCCCGAGCAGCTTGTCGATTGCTGAGGGCGATAAGCGCGTCGAGTGTGCGCTTGGACTGCCCCCGGGCGTACGCGGCAGCGGGAACTCGTCCGCGGTGCTGCCAGAACAGGCTCAGGACATGAAGCAGCCCACTCGCGGCTTGCTGGGTCACGAGACCCTAATCCGCGACCAGCACCCCTCGCAGGATGGTGGCGACCCAGCTCGACAGCGTCAGTAGCGTGCGCATCCGCGCGGATCGCGGCAGACATCCCAGGTTTCAAATTGTCAAGCAGCGGCGTCGTTGTGGTGTCTCCATGCGGTGGTCTCGTTGTAGAGGGTGCGTGTCTTTAGGCAACCGTGCAGGATGCCGACGTGGCGATTGGCTAGCTGGCGTAAGGCGGCCTGGTGACCGATCTTCCGTGCTCGCATTGCGTCGTAGTAGGCGCGTGCGCGGATGATCCGCGCATTGATCCGAAGGCCCATTGCTGCAGGGCATCGGCGAGGCGGTCGTTCTTGGCGTAGCGGGCGATGACGATCTTCTTCGTCCCGGATGCCCGGGTGATCGGTGAGGTGCCGGCGTAGTTCTTGCGGGCTCGGGCGTCGGCGTAGCGGTGTGGGTCGTCGCCGAACTCGGCCAAGACCCGGGCACCGAGGATGACGCCGAGCCCAGGCTGGCTGGCGTAGATCTCAGCGTCCGGGTGGCGGCCAAAATGCTGCGCCACCACCTCACCGAGAGCATCAACTTCGATGTTGAGTGCAGCGATGAGGCGCACTTCGCCGGCAGCGATGACCGCGAACGCTTGTTGCACTGGGGCCGGTTGACGCAGCGCGGGGGCGCGCAGCACCGCCTGGATCTCGGCTGCGCGAGTGTCGATGTGGCGGCGGTTGGCGCGTTTCAACGCGGCCGCGATCCTCGCTTTGGGCAGGCGCGCGGCACGGTCCGGGTCCGGTGCTGCGGCGAGCAGCGCGAGCGTGTCCGGCTCGTCGAGATCACCGAAGGCGGTGAGCGCTGCGGGGAAGTATTCCCTCAGGGCGCTGCGTAAACGCAACACGTGGCGAGTGCGCTCCCAGATCATCGTCTGATGGCCGCGAGTCACCAGCTTCATCGCCTCGCCGTTGTCGGAGTCGACAGCGACCGGGCGGTGATGGGCACGGTCCAGGCGCACGATCTCGGCGAGCACGTGCGCATCACCGGCGTCGCTCTTCGCCCCCGAAGTCGAATGCCGCTCGCGGTAACGGGCGGTCGACATCGGGTTGATCGCGAACACCTCGTACCCAGCCGCGACCAGAGCGGCGACCCAGGGGCCGCGTTCGGTCTCGATGCCGACCTTCACCCGAGCAGCTGCCTCACCCTCCTCGAGCTCGGCCCACTCCGCGGGCATCGCCGCAGCGATCAACGCGTGCAGGCGGCTGACGCCGTCCAGCCCTTCGGGCAGGCGCCGCTGCGCCACCCGCCGACCCTTCTCATCCACAATCTCGATATCGTGATGATCTTCGGCCCAATCATCACCAACGAACAACATCCACGCTCCTCCATCTGTCGTGCCTGTACATCGCTCAGCAGCGTGGAGGAGACAGCCGGCGATCTCATAGTTCAAGTGCTCACCGAACAGAACCGGGGCACGTCATCCCAGCAGCGGTTACGCCTCCTCACGACCAGCGGGCGCACGGTCTGCCGCGAGACCTCGTCCAGGGTCAGATCCGGTGAGTGCTGACCCGCCAGCCGCTACCAGCATCGAGCCTGCCGCAAGAACCAGCTCGATAGAACCTATGAGATCCGGATGTTTCGCACGCGGGCTTGCCCGCGTCGTTGTCCGCTCGTTGTGACGATGGTCGGCTGTGTCAGTCCTCATTTTGGGAAGCTCGGCAGGGCGACGGTGCGGGACGGAAGACGCTACGGCCAGGACTGCGAGAAAGGACCAGAAGTACACCGCGACCCACGCTCCGCGCGGCTGGCTCAGAGCCCAGGTCGCCGCCCCCCACGTTGGGGGCTGTCAGCGCCCAGAGCGGGATGCTGCACAGGGCGACCAGGCCGAGCAACGCCCGCGACCACCGCGGACCCCGCCCGGACATCGCGTAGCCACCAGCCACGGCCATCAGAGGTACGCCGATCGCGCCGCCGATGCCGGTGCGAAGAAGGCGCCGAGGTGCAGTGGATCGCTGAGGAACAGCGCTGCGAACGCCAAAGGGGCTGGCGGCGAGCCACCGCCAGCCTCGGCGTCCGCCGGTCAGACGCAGCCACTCAGCGAGCCGAGCAAGGCGCCGGTCGCGACGCCAGGCGCCAGAATCCATCCGAATGTGCCGACCCACTCGACCTCGGACCCGCTGCCGGCGACCTGCGCCATGAAGCCGCGCAGGCCGCCCAGGCGAGGCCGCAGAGCGAGCCGATCCCGATGTAGTGCCATGCCCGCGGACGGCCGCTCGCCTGTTATCCGCGGGTGGGGCTGGCCTGCGTTGTCGTCATGGCGAGCTCAGTGGTCGTTGCGCACGCGAAGCAGCCCGTACCCGAGCAGCGTGTAGAGGAGCATCCAGCCACCGATGCCGAGTCGGCCGGCGTCGAAGGAACCGGAGATGGCCGGGCTCAGCGGGAAGAACACGTATACGCCGAGGGCCAGGACCAGCCACGGCATCCAGGGCGCGTCCGTCCAGGCAGCGCGCCCCTGTCGCAGCAGGGCTACGCCGGCGGCGGTGAGGCCGATTCCCACCAGCAGCACCGGTGCGGTGTATGCGTTGAGGATCAGGTTGCCGTAGGAGGAGTGCTCAGCGTCCCCGTATGCCGACATGGCGATAACCTCGAGGAGGGCCAGGAGGGCCAGGCCGACGACTGCTACGACGACCCCGATCCGGGCTGTGCGTGACCTACGTACGGCGGGGAGACTGCCCAGCGCTGCCACACCGATGGCTAGCGGGATGTGCTGGAGGGCGAACGTCGCCTGGGCGATCACGAAGCCTGCCGAGGTGAACGGATAGCTGAACCGGTCGATGCTCACCTGCTTCGGCCAGGCGAGCACGAGGGCGGCCTGGGCCACTCCTACGAGACCGGCCGCTAGGCACCAGGCGGCAGCTGTGTGCACCCATGGGCGCTGCGAGCTGGTGGTGGACGAGGATGTGAGTGTGGTCATCGGGGCCTCCTTGGAATGAGTTGTCTCGACGATAGGAACGCCGCGTAGTCCCGGCATCGGGCGGCGCTCGCGAACGCGGATGCGCGCTGGCACCTAGCTCGGTCGAGGGTTTTGGCGCTGCCCCGCGGGCGGTCGCGGGTGGGAAGATCCAGGCATGTCCGAGTCCGCGGCCCGCGTCGTGGTGATCGTCGCCGTCATGCTCACAGTCGTCTTCGAGACGGCCGCCGTGGCGCTGACACTCGGCGCCGGCTCGCTCGGCCAGGCCCTCATCTACGCGGTGTACGCCGTCGTCCAGGTCCTCGCCGGTGCCGCGGTCATCTGGTCACACCCTCACCACCGGGTCGGCTGGCTGCTGGTGGTCACCTCCGTCCTCAACGCCACGTTCGCCGACGTGCTCCTCGCGTACGGCAAGCAGGCGGCGTTGCACGGCTGGCCAGCCGCCGCACCGGCCCAGGTCGTTGCGCTCTCCGGCTGGATGGTCGCCGCACTGGGGCTGGTCCTGCTGTTCCTGTGGTTCCCCGACGGACACGTTCGCGGCCCGGGCCGCTGGGTCCCGTGGGTGTGCGCCTTGGGTGTGCTGCTGGGTCTACCAGGCTGGGCGCTGAACCCTCGCCTCGGCCCCGAGTTCATTGGCCACGTCAACCCGTATGCGGCGAGCGCCACCTGGACCGAAGAGCTCTTTGTCTGCGGCACTGCCTTGATCAGTGCTGCGCTGCTGGCCTCGGTCGTCGTCTTCGTCCTGCGGTTCCGACGTTCGGAGGGAGTCGAGCACCTCCAGCTGAAATGGATGGCGTTCGCGGCTGCAGCCGTCGCCGTCGTCCTCCCGATCTCGGCGGTGCTCTGGACGGTGTGGCCACCCGTGCAGCTGCTTGCAGCCGCAGCGCTGACCCTCCTCCCGGTGGCGACATCGGTCGCGATCTTGCGCTACCACCTCTACGACCTCGACCTCATCGTCAGCCGCACCGTCGCGTACGCCGCGATCACCGGCCTGCTGGCGGCGACGTACGCCGCGGTGGTCGTCCTCGTGGGCGCGGCCCTGTCCTCACCGGTGGCGGCTGCTGTCGGTGCGTTCGTCGTTGCGGTCGCCTTCCGGCCGGTCCGCGACCGGGTCCAGGAGTTCGTCGACCGCCGGTTCCGGCGTGCTCGCTACGAGACGCGGCGGGTGATGGCCGACTTCGTCGACGCCCTGCGCCGAGGCGTGGCGTCCGTCGACGACCTGGAGAATCGGCTCCGGGCAGCTGTCGGTGAGCCGACGTGCACGGTCGCCTTCGACACCGGGAGCGAGAGCTGGTTCGACATCCACGGCCAACCGATTCCCGACGACGTAAGGCGCCAGGTCCGAACCGCGATCGCGACCAGCGCCCGTCTGACCCCCGTCGTGGTGCACCCGCCTGACGCGGAGCGCCTGGTCCTTGAGGCGCTCGACGCGGGGCGGCTGGCCTTCGAGATCGCCGCGCTCCAGGTCGACCTCCGTCGCCAGGTCGGCGAGCTGGACGCGTCGCGGGCGCGCGTCGTGGCAATCGCCGACCAGGAACGGCGCAGGCTCGCCCGCGACCTCCACGACGGCGCCCAGCAACGTCTCGTGACCATCGGGCTCACCCTGCGGCATGTCCAGCACACGCTGAACGGGTCCGCCCCGCAGGCGATCCAGGACCTCGACGAGGCCGTCGACGAGGCCGCCCACGCCATCGACGACCTCCGCGAGCTCGCCGGTGGTCTGCGGCCGTCAAGCCTCGACCACGGCCTGCGCGCCGCCCTCGACGACCTCGCCTCCAGGACCCCGATCCCGGTCCGGCTCGACGTCACCTCCGAGCGGTTCACCCCTGAGATCGAGACCGCCGCCTATTTCATCGCCGCCGAGGGACTCACCAACGCGGTCAAGCACGCCCGGGCTGAGCGGATCGTCGTCGCGGTCGCGCACGACGCCGCCCAACTCGTGGTCGCCATCGACGACGACGGCATGGGCGGGGCGGACCTCCGCCGGGGGACCGGCCTGCTCGGCCTCGCCGACCGGGCCCGCTCACACGGCGGCACCCTCGAGATCACGTCTCGCCCGGGCTCGGGCACGAGCCTGAGAGCGAGCCTGCCGTGCGCGTGATCATCGCCGAGGACCAGGCGCTGCTGCGCGACGGGCTGGCGCGGCTGTTCACCGACAAGGGCCACACAGTGGCCGCCACCGTCGGCTCAACACACGGTCTAATGGAACTGGTCGCGACGACCTCGCCCGACCTGGTCGTACTCGACATCCGGATGCCACCGTCGTACACCGACGAGGGGGTAACCGCCGCCCGCCTGCTCAAGTCGGAGCGCGCCGACCTCGGTGTCCTGCTGCTCTCCCAGCACATCGAGACCGCGAACGCTGCCGACCTCGTGGCCTGGCCAGGCTTCGGCTATCTCCTCAAGGACCGCGTCTTCGAGGTCGACGAGTTCGTCGAGGCGGCCGAGCGGGTAGCGAACGGCGGATCGGCCCTCGATCCCAAGGTGGTCACGGCCATGGTCGGCGCCCGACGCGGCGGCGGGAAGATCGATCAGCTGTCCGACCGCGAAAGCGCCGTCCTCGGCCTCATGGCCGAGGGGCTCACCAACGCGGGTATCGCCGAACGGCTCTCGCTGAGCCCCAGGACCGTCGAGGCCCATGTGAGCCATCTCCTCACCAAGCTCGACATCGAGGACTCGGACACCGCCCATCGCCGCGTACTCGCCGTCTTGTCCTACCTGAACTCCGACCCGTCGCCATGACCAGAGCCTTGCCGTGTGCTGTTGAGTTGCACGAGCTCACCAAGCCGTCCGGGGACGTTCTCGCGGTCGACGAACTGCGCGTCGGGCTCCCGTGCCAGCTACCCGTCCAACTTGCTCCGGAGCTCGGCCGGCAGGGTGGTCAACCGTTCGTAAATGATCATTCGCGTAGAAAGACGCCTTCGTAGTCGTAAAGCAGGTAGTCGAATTCGGCGACGTCGTGGTGCGCCTGCTTGGGCGGCCGCTGTATAGGCGTACTGACCTGCATGACCCAGCGGGCCGGATGACTGCGCGGTCGACTCAAACTCGTCGGTTCGGCGATGGCTGACAAGGCGACGCTCCTGGTGAGATGGCCGTGTCCAGACAAACGCAGTAATCGCACATGACGGTCGACGCTTGCAAAGGCCAGCGCGGGCCACCATCTGACACGAGACCACGCACGGCCCGCTCCCAGCCGCCAGCTGTGCACGAATTGATCGTGTCATAGGACCTGGACGCGTGCTGGCGTCATTGAAGGATATAGCTCGTCTTGGCGGCGCCGAGTACGTCCGCAACTCGGCATGAGCGGATCGATCCTTGACCGGAATCGATCCGGGCGTTTGCAGATGGTGGCTGCTCGACGGGTGTGGGTCGTTGGCCGGATGGTGTGGTGATGTCTACGTCCGTGCTGACCGAGATCATGCCCAGCGTCGAGTTTGACGCGCTCCGGATGGCGGTGGCGGCGTATTTGGCCCGGTTCAAGGGTCAGTCGCGCCGGCACAGCGAGTCGGACCTGCGCTGCTACCTGTGTTGGTGTGCCGAGCGCGGTCTGGATCCGCTGACCGCGACCAGACCGCACGTCGAGCTGTATGTGCGGTGGATGCGGAGCAGCGCCGCTACGCCGCGAGCACGCTGTCGCGGCGGATGGCCGTGGTCTCGGGGTTTTACCGGACCTGTGTCATCGACGGCGTGCTGGAGCATTCCCCGGCCGAGTACCTGCGCCGCCCGAACGTGCCGGCGCAGTCGCCGACGCTGGGGCTGACACATCTGCAGTTCGAGGCGATGCTCGCCGCGTCGCGCGACTCGAGCAACCCCTTCGACTTCGCGCTGGTCTGCCTGCTCGGACTGCTGGGTCTGCGGATCTTCGAGGCGTGTGATCTGGACCTCGCCGACCTGGGGGAGGAACACGGCCACCGGGTGCTGCGGGTGGTCGGCAAAGGCGGCAAGGTGGTGCTCGTCCCGATGCCGCCGGCTGTGGCCCGAGCGGTCGACCGCGCGGCGGCCGACCGCAGCACCGGGCCGTTGTTGCTCAATCGCGCGGGCACGTGGATGGATCGCCACGCCGCGACCCGGCGGCTGCGCTGCCGGCAGCGCGCCTCGGGGGTGCAGATCGCGCGGATGCATCCACACATGCTGCGCCACACGTCACCATCATGCTCGACGCCGGTGTCGACCTGCGCGACACGCAGATCGCGGCCCGCCACGCCGACCCGGGCACGACCATGCGCTGCGGGCGCGCACCACCTCGACCGCCACCCCAACTACATCCTCGCCGCCTACATGTCCTCAGGCACCTGACCGAGTCCCGCCCGACGCCCACTTACCGGCCGGAATGACCAATCCGACTGAGCGAATTCGGTATTCAATCAACATCACCATTCTCCATCGATTTCCAAGTCTTTACCGAATAGCGGCACGTATGCTACCAATTTGGTAGCCGAAAAGGCGAGGTGCAGGTAATTCCGAACGCATTGTTGGGTGTTATTGGGGCTCGTTGAAAATGCACGGTGGAGTGAAGGTCTACCGCGGTACACCTTCTGCTGCCCGCAATTACCTGGACGCCGACCGGTCCCGCGCGGACGACTACTACCTGGCCGAGGGCAGCGGGATCGCGCGGCGGTTCACCGCCGGCCCGGACATCCCGATTGTTGAGCTCGCCCCATTATGCGGTGACGGCTATGAGGCGTGGGTTGCCGGCCGCGACCCAGACACCCGACAGCCCCTTGGGCGGTTGCGCAGCGACCCGCATGCGGTGCGGTTCGTCGAGGCGACGATCAACGGACCCAAGTCCTGGTCGCTCGCCGCCGAGCTACACCCGGACATCGCCAAGGCGTATGAGGCGGCGCAGGACCGCGCCGCGGGGCAGGTGATCGGCTGGCTCGCTGCGCACGCGACCACCCGCGTTGGGCCGCGCGGGGCTCAGGTCGCCGTCCTGGTCGACCGACTCGAGGCGGTGACGGTGCGGCACTACACCTCTCGTGCTGGTGACCCGCATCGGCACCTGCACTTACAGGTCAACGCCCGCGTCTATGCCGCCGGGGCGTGGCGCGGTCTGGACACGGTTGCGATGCGCGACTCAATCCACGCGATCAACGGGATCGGGCACGCCGCCGTGGCCTGCGACCCAGGCTTCCGTGCCGCGCTGGCAGGGCACGGCTTCACCCTCAACCCCGACGGCGAAATCGAGCGGCTCGCGCGGTTCGTCGGGCCGTTCTCGCGACGGGCCGCACAGGTCGCCGCGAACATCGACCGGTACGAGTCCGAGTGGCGCCGCGAACACAAGAACGAGGAGCCGGGACCTGGGCAGCGGCGGGCATGGGACGCCCGAGCGTGGGCCGACGCGCGTCCGGACAAGGTGGTGCCCGAACCCGGCGCCGAGGTGCACGCTCGCTGGCTGGCTGAACTGGCCGCGCTGGGCTACCGGGACCGCAACCGGCCGGTGCAGCTCGCGCTGCCGCTGCCCGGCCAAGTCGACCGGGAGGCGGCCGTCGCGGAGGTGCTGGCGCGCCTGGGGGCGGCGCGGTCGGCGTGGAACACCGCGGACGTGCGCGGCGAGGTCGAACACCTGCTCTCCCGGAGCGGGATGGTCGCCGACGCGGCGGTGCGTCTTGAGCTGGCCGAAGACCTGACCGCCCGCACCGTCGCCCTGTGCGTGCCGCTGCGCGAGCAGGCGACACCGGAGCACGTGCGCGCGCTCACCTCCCAGCACGTCCTCGACGTCGAGGCCGAGCTGGTCGCTCGGCTCGCCGCCCGCGGCGCGCAGCCCACCACCTCGGCCAAGGTCACCGTCGATGACCAGGTGGTGCTGGATGAGGGACAGCAAGCCGCGATCGCGGCGTTGGCCGGCGAGACGCGACTTGTTGTGGTCGAGGGTGCGGCCGGTGCTGGCAAGACCACCACGCTGGCCGCGGTCCGTGAGCTGCTCGCCGCACGAGGCCGTCGGCTGATGGTGGTCACGCCGACGCTGAAGGCCGCGCAAGCCGCCAGCGCCGAGGTGGGGACGCGAGCCGGCTCCGCGGCGTGGCTAGCCTGGCAGTACGGCTGGCGGTGGGATGCTACCGGCCGCTGGAGCCGCACGCCGCCGGACCCGACAGCCGAGGCGGTGCTGCGAGCCGGAGACCTGGTGCTCGTCGATGAGGCGGGCATGCTCGACCAGGACACCGCGCGCGCCTTACTCACCATCGCCGATGAGACCGGCGCCCGCGTCGCCCTGGTGGGCGACCGTCGCCAGCTGCCGGCGGTCGGCCGCGGCGGCGTGCTCGACCTGGCCCACCGCTGGACCGACCCGGCCGGCCGGGTCGACCTGGACACGGTCCACCGGTTCGTCGCACGCCGTCGACGGCGGCACCGTGCCGGACGTCGAGTACGCGCAGCTGAGCCTGGCGATGCGCGCACGCCGAGGATCCCGCCGCGGTGTTCGACGCACTGCACGCCCGCGGCCAGATCGCGCTGTACGGCAGCGAGATGGAACGACAGGAGGCGCTGGGCGAGCAGCTCGCCGCCGGCCGGCTCACCGGCCTGACCCCGGCGGTGGTGGTCGACACCCGCGACCACGCCGCCACGCTGAACGCCGCGGTCCGCGACCGGCTCGTCGCCGCCGGCGCCGTCGACGACCACCGCGCCGCGGTGACCGTGGATGGGCAGCGGATCGGCGCCGGGGATGCGGTGGTGACCCGCCGCAACGACCCGACGCTCGGCGTGGCGAACCGGCAGACCTGGACCGTCACCCGGGTGCACCGCGACGGCCGGCTCACCGTCCACGACCAAGGCCGCGGCATAACGCGAGCTACCCGCCGGCTACGTCCGCGACCACCTGGAGCTCGGTTACGCCACCACCGGCTACGGCGCGCAAGGCGATACCACCGAGCGAGGCTCATCTCGTGATGACGGACACCACGACGACCGCCGCGGCCTATGTGGCGATGACCCGCGGCCGCCAGTCCAACACCGCGCACCTGGTCGCCCGGCGATCTCGAGGACGCGCGGGAGCAGTGGATCACTGCGTTCAGCCGGGACCGGGCCGACCTCGGGCCCAGCCGCTGCCGAAGCCGCGGCCGCCCGCGCCGCCGCCGGCTACACCCCGGGTCGCGACCGGAAGACCCGCACCGGCTCGCCGACGTACTGGACGAGCTGCGCCAGCGCGTGGACCGAGCAACTGGTCGCCCACCGGCAGCTGCAGCACCTGCAGCACCGGCTGGACCGTGCTCAGGCGCAGGCCGCCTGGTGGGTCCACTGCCAGCACGTCCTAGGCCCACTCGAGGCCGACCGTGACACCGCGCGGGGGGTCGCCGAGCAGGCCGAGCAAGCAGCCGCCGGCTGCGCCGCCACCCTCACCACACGCGCCGAGCAGCACGCCGCCCAGCTCCGGCCAGACCTGGGACACCCAGTTGCCCGGCGCCGACCAGGCCACCCGCATCCTCGCCGCCGGCCCCGGCCCCCTCGGCATGCACCGCGGCCGCATCCGGGACGCCCAGCGGTACCTCGACACCTGGGCGAACCGCTGGGCACCCGCATTCCCCGACAGCGACCTCGACATGCCGACGCTGCGTCGGTGGCCGATCGGCCACCCGTCCAACGTGCCGCGCATCGCCGAGGCCATGTACCAGCACGCGCAGCGGCTGGCCGCCGCCGACCATCCCCACCACGTCGCCCGACTGGACGCCGCCCGTCAGGCCCGCCAGCGATACGACGCGGCCACGACCGCCTACCAGCAGGCCCGCCGCCAACTCGAACAGGCCTCACACGAGCCCGTCTACGACACCGGTGCCGCCGAGCTCATCGACGAGCTCACCGATGAGCTCGTGGCCGCCCACCATCGCGGCACCCGCGCCGACCAGCGGGTCGCCACCCTCGCCTCCGACCCGGCGATGACCAGCCAGCCCAGATCCTGGCGGGCTGATGGAGAGCGCCCGCGCCGCCTGGCACGCCGAGCAGATCCTCGACTACCAGCAGCCCGCCTTTCGTCCCCTCGACCCGGCCCGGTCCATCCGGCATGAGCCGTACCCGACCCAGCAGATCGACCACGGCTGCAGCATCGGCCGCTGACCCGCTGACCCCGCAGCCCCAGCCGTCGCGGGCGTGACCCAGCCTGCTGGCAAAGCCGCGGCCTGCCGCCGACCACCATCACGAATCGGTCACGATTCGGAGATCGACTGTCCGTGACCCTGCCCACCACGTGCATGTACGGAGTGAGGCACCTACTAGCCGATCAGCTGCGGAAGGACACCCCGCCATGAACGACGATCCGCTGCTCACCATCACCGAAGCCGCCGAGTTCCTGCGCACCCCGGTCGCCACCCTGCGCTGGTGGCGGCACAACGGCATCGGCCCGCACAGCTTCAAGATCGGCCGCGGGGTCCGCTACCGACGGTCGGACCTGCACGCTTGGATTGATCAGCAACACGGACCACAGTCGGCCTGATGTCGACCCGACCAGGAGGCATCCCGATGGCGAACATCGCCAAACGCCCCCGGTGGCCGCTGGCGCGCGCCCGCTACCGCGACGCCACCGGCAAGGGACGCTATTCGCGCGCTGCACCCGACGCCTAGTCCTTGGCTCGACTCCGTGACAGCCGCGGTCGAAACGGGCTCGTACGTCGATCCATCGCGAGCCAAAGTCACGATAGGCACAATGGTCGAGCAGTGGCTCACCGGCGAGATCAACCTCCGAGCGACAACACGCCCGCTATGAAAGCGCGCTCAACGTCCATGCATTTGCCGCGCTGGCGCGACATGCCGGATGTCGACTGCTAGTGCCGACGCTGAAGGCCGCGCAAGCCGCTAGCGCCGAGGTGGGCACCGAGCCGGATCGCGCCGTAGCCGGCCTCTCAACACGGCTTACCGACCTCCTCTCTTGCATGGAGCGACACGCCCTGCCGACCAAGATCGTGAGGCCACTGGAAGTTGATCTCCGCCAGTCTGCAGAGATTGTCGACCATCACCCGACGACACCCACCCGAGACGCTGCGACGCGATCACGGCTGAAGATGATCTCCGTGGGGCAACACCGGGGCAACAGCAGACCCGAAAACACCCACCGACTACCCAAACGTCTCAAACGCACGGAGCCCAGTAAACTCAAGGGCTCCAGCCACACCCAACCATCGCCAACGGCCCTCCGCTCGCCCTGTCACGGCGAAGGTCGCCGGTTCAAGTCCGGTCGGGGTCGCCAGCCACGCGGAATCACCCTCCCCGGACGACGGTGGGCCCGACACCGCGGGGGAACGGTGCCGGGCCTGAGAGGCGGCGGGCCGGCCAGCTTGCGGCCCGCCGCTTCCCCGCCGGCTCGACGGTCAGGAGCCGGAGCCACTGGGCGCGGACGATGGCCCGGAAGGTGCACCGGACGGAGCGGAAGGTGCGCCGGAGGGGGCGGAAGGTGCGCCGGACGGAGCCGATCCCGACGGCGGCCGGGGACCGAATCCTCGCCCGGGGCCGGGATGCCGGAAGCCACCGCGGCCGCCCTCACCGGGTTCGAAGCCCTTGCCGATCGAGGTGGCGTCGAGTGACGTACCGTCCGCGTCCACGGCGCCAATCGCGACGATCCGGGTGCCCACTGCGGGGCTGGCGGTGAGGCCGTCCCGATAGGTCGTCTTACTGCTCGTCTTGATCGTGCGGGTGAACCCATCGAAGTCTTTGATCAGGATCTCGCTCCCGCGCACCGAGGTCACCGTCCCGGCGAGGTGCGGCTCGTGCTTGCGTGGCGTAGGTGTCTGAGTCGGGGCCGAGCTCCCTGAACTCGGCGGCGCTGCTGACGGCGTGCTCGAGCCCGGCCCGGACGCCGCCGCGATTGCGACGCCGGTTCCGCCGGCCACGACAACCGCCGCCGCGCCGCCGATCAGGGCGAAACGCAGGCGACGGGTGGACTGCTCGGCCATGTGGGCTGATCTCCTTCCGCGGGAACGTCCCGTCCTACCGAGACTGCTCCGGCTGGCTGAAGGCCAGCTGAATCTGCCGGACTCTTCAGAATCTCTACAGGAACGCAGCGCACGATCTATTCGTGAACCGCGACGCCGCTCGAGTTCTGGTGGTCGAGGACGAGCCCGTGCTGCGCCGAGCCATCTGCGAGGTGTTGCGGGACGCGGGCCTGACCGTGGGCTCGAACCCGGATGGCGCCGACTTCGCCGCCCAGGTTGCCGCCTTTCGGCCGGATGTCGCGGTGCTCGACGTCATGCTCCCGACCATGTCCGGCCTGGTGCTGGCCGAACATTTGCGCCGCCACACCCAGGCCGGGATCGTGTTCGTGACCGCGCGCGACGGCGTGGCCGACCGGTTGTGCGGATTCGAGGCCGGTGCCGACGATTACGTGGTCAAGCCGTTCGTCGCGGCCGAGCTGGTCGCCCGCGTGCGGGCCGTGCTGCGGCGCACCGGCCGGCTTCGCTCGACGACCGTCGAGGTGGCAGACGTCGTCATTGACGAGGACGCCGGCGAGGTACTGCGTGGGGGGCGTCGCATTGCCGTGACCGCCACCGAGCTGCGGCTGCTCGGCTACCTGGCCCGCCAGCGGGGCCGAGTCGTGTCCAAGACGCAGATTCTCACGCAGGTGTGGGGCTATGACGCCTACGACCCGAACCTTGTCGAGGCTTACGTGTCGACGCTGCGCCGCAAGCTGGAGCAACACGGGCCGCGGCTCATCCACACGGTCCGCGGCGTCGGCTACCGGATCGGAGAGCCGCCGGCGGGCAGCGCGCGCGGATGACGGCCGAAACGTTGCCCACCGGCTCGTTGCGCCGACGGGTCGTCGTGATCGCGCTCGGACTGCTGATGGTCGTGTTGGTCGCCGTCGCGCTCGTCGTGAACTACTTCCTGGGCGACCGGATGCGCACGGATCTCCGGCAGCGCCTGTTGGATCGGGCGAGCTACGGACAGCTGCTGTCGGATCAGGGCGTGTCCGGTCAGACCCTGGCCGACCGGCTGGCGGGTCAGGGCATTACCTCCAGCCTGACGACCCCGGGCGGGCAGGAATACATCGGGCGCGAGGCACCCGCTTTTCCCGGCCGACCCGGTCCACGTCCACAGGTGCCGCCCATTCACCGGACGACGGCCGCGGTGCAGGAGAACGGCGAGCAGCTGAGCGTTCGGCTCGATCTCGGCGATGCGACGTTGACGCTGCAGACCTCCCAGGCCGAGATCGACCACACGCTGGCCTTGTTGGGTCGCATCGAGCTCATCGCTGGCGCCGTCACCCTCCTGGTCGTCGGACTGATCATGATCCGGCTCGTCGGCCTCGCCCTCGCGCCCCTCGACCGCATGACCGCCCTGGCCTGGCGTATCCGGGATGGGGCCCGCGGCCGACGGCTGCGCCCGACCCGGCCGAGCACCGATCTCGGCCGGACGGCGGCCGCATTCGACGGGATGCTCGACGCGTTGGAAGCCGCCGAGGCCGACGCCCGGTCGGCACAGGACCGGATGCGCCAGTTCCTGGCCGACGCGTCACATGACCTGCGCACGCCGCTCGCAGCCATCATCGCGAACGCCGAGCAGGTGCTGCGCACCGACCCGGACCGGGAGACCCGGGAACGCCGGCTGGTCGAGGTCGTTCGGGAGGCCCGCCGCTCCTCGCGCCTGGTCGATGACCTGCTGTTCATGGCCCGGCTGGACTCCCAGGCCGACGGCCCGATAAGTCTCGAGTGCCGGCCGGTCGACCTGGCCGCGCTGGCCGGTGAGCGGGTGACGGCCCTTCACCTGCGCCGGCCGGACTTGCGGGTCGAACTCGCGACGGGTGCAGCGGTGCCAACCGTCATCGCCGATCAAGACGCGATCACCCGAGCACTCGGCAACCTGCTCGACAACGCAGCTGCGGCCTCCACGGCCGGCGGCCTTGTGCGAGTCGCGGTTCGGGCCGAGAACGATGTCGCGGTCGTGACCGTGACCGACAGCGGCCACGGAGTTCCGGCCGGCGATCAGGAGCGGATCTTCGACCGGTTCGTCCGGGTGGGACCCGACGCCAGCCGCAGTACATCCGGCTCCGGTCTCGGATTGCCGATAGCGCGGGCGATTTCCCGATCGCACGGCGGGGATCTGCGGTGCGTTCCGGCGGCCGTCGGCAGCTGCTTCGAGCTCGTCCTCCCGCTCGGCGGCGGTGCATGGACGCCCCACCCGCATTCGGCGACGGCCAGCGTTCAGCCATGATGGCGGGATGCCCTCGCCCTTCAGCCTGATCATTGCCGGCGAGCTACCGGCCCGCTTCGTGTGGCAGGACGACGAGGTGGTCGCATTCCTGACCATCGCCCCGATCCGTCCCGGGCACACCCTGGTCGTGCCGCGCGCCGAGGTCGATCACTGGCAGAGCATCGATCCCGACCTGTTCGCGCGCTGCACGAGCGTCGCCCAGAAGATCGGACAGGCCCAGCAGCGAGCCTTCGACGCCCCGCGAGTCGGAATGATCATCGCGGGGTTGGAGGTGCCACATGTGCACCTACACGTCATCCCGCTGTGGCAGATGGCCGATCTCGACTTCGCCCGCGCCGACCACAGACCCGCAGCCGGCGGATATGGACGATGCCGCCGAACGACTTCGCGCCGCCCTGCGGAAGCTCGGCCACTCGGCCGAGGTGCCCTCGAGCTAAGGGTCGGCGCCAAGAGCGTCCGCAGGCGCTACGCCAGGCCGCGAATCGCCCGGGCCGGCGGTCGTATGCCCTGGATCGATGCCACCATGTCGAGGATCTGCCTGGTCTCGGCGACGTTGTGCGCGCGGAACACCGTCGCGCCCTGCCACGCGCAGATCGCTGTCGTGGCGAGGGTGCCGAGCACCCGCTCGCCGAGCGGGCGGCCGAGCGTCTCACCGACGAAGTCCTTGTTGGACACGGAGATGAGAACGGGCCAGCCGGTCGCGACGAGGTCGCCGAGCCGACGGGTGACCTCCAACGAGTGGTAGGTGTTCTTCCCGAAGTCGTGACCCGGGTCGATCCAGATCCGGTCGGCCGGCACGCCCAGAGCCGCGGCCCGCTCGGCGAGGACCACGACCGTGCGTACGACGTCGTCGACGACATTCTCGTACTCGATGCGATGCGGGCGCGTCCGCGGCACCACGCCGCCAGCGTGAGTGCATACCAGCCCGGCGCCGTACTCGGCCGCGACCCGAGCCAGGTCGGGATCGGGTCCACCCCAGGCGTCGTTGAGGATGGTCGCCCCGGCGGCACACACCGCCTCGCCGACCTCGTGCCGCCAGGTGTCGACGCTGATCGGCAGGTCCGGATAGGCGGCCCGAACCGCGGCCACGAAGTCACGCGTGCGCTCGATCTCCTCGGCAACGTCGACCTCGTCCCCGGGCGCCGCCTTCACGCCACCGATATCGACGATGTCAGCGCCGTCGCGCACCACGTCATGGACCCGCTGCATCGCGGCGTCGAACGCGAAGGTGGCGCCCCGGTCATAGAACGAGTCCGGCGTGCGATTGACAATCGCCATGATCTGCAGGGTGTTGTTGCTCAATGGCACTCGCTCTGCGCGAAGATGCTTGCTACCGGCGGCCGTTCCAGCACCGGGACCGGACGAGCCACCCACCCGCCCTCGACCGCTCGGTCGAACTGGTGCAGCACCGCCTGCGCAGTTGAATCGGCGTGCAGCCGCAGCAAGGCGACATGCTGGATCTCCGCGGCCATCACTCCGAGATCGTGCACGCTCTGGTGTCGGTGCCGACGCACCCCGAGATCGACCTGCGCCAGGGCGTCGAGTCCATAGCGCTGCCACGTGTCCAGCAAGACGGCCATCTCCAAGCCGTACCCGACCGGGATCGACAGCGACTCCAGCAGTTCCCGGCGGACTCCCCACTCGCCGCCCAGCGGCTGCACCACGGCGGCCAACTCCGGCCAGCTCAGGTTGAGCAGCGGCCGGGCCACCAGCTCGGTCACCCGGCCACCCTGCGGTCGGGCATCAGCCGGATCGCCGTTGTCGTCGGCGAAGCGCCGATCGTAGAAGCCCTTGACGAGCTGCAACTGCTCATCGGCGAGCAATGGTCCGACCAATCCGGTGACGAAATGCGACCCCCACTCGGTCAGGTCGCCGTCGAGAAAGACGAGGAGGTCGCCGGTCGCGACGAACAGGGCCTTCCACACTGCCTCGCCTTTGCCCCGATAGGCACCGAGCTCTGGACGAATCTCCGCCGCCGCCCACACCTGCGCACCCTCGCTGCGGGCCACCCGAGCCGTCGCGTCGGTCGAGTCCGAATCGATGACGAGCAACTCGTCGATCAGCGCCACCGCGTCCATGAGGTCGGCCCGGATGCGGCGCACGATCGCCCCGATGGTCGCCTGCTCGTTGCGCGCGGGGACGATCACCGAGATGCGCGTCGGGCGGCTCGCCTTGCGGATGAGCAGCTGCTCGAGCGGCCAGTCAGTTGCGGTTGTGGTGCGCGCGGCGAACCAGGCTCGGGCACGGGTGACCATCGCTAGCCACGCTACGCCGCCGCCCGGATTGGTCAGTCCCGGAGCAGTTGCCGCCCACGAGCCACCAGGGCCGGCACGGCATCGTCGATGTCTTCGTAGCCTTCGCTCACGGTGTGACCGCCGAGGTAACGGGCGCGTACGCCTTCCAGGATGACCGCGACCTTCATCTGTCCCAGGGCTCGGTAGAACGGCAGGCTAGCCAGGTCGCGGCCGGTGCGCTGCACGTAGTCAGCGGCGAACTGCGCCGCGGTTGGGAATCCGGGTTGGGCGGTGACGCCGGCCGCGATCGGTATCCGCGATCGTTCGTCGTCGCCGATGTCATGCCAGTACGTCAGGGTCAGACCGAGATCGGCGATGGGGTCACCCAGCGTCGACAGCTCCCAATCGACCACCGCGACGATCCGCGGCGGGGACGTCGTGAGATCGACGATCGTGTTGTCCAGTCGGTAGTCGCCGTGCACGATCGCGGTGTCGCCACCGACCGGAAGCTCGGCCACCAAGGCGTCGAGCAAGCGTTGCATATCGGGTAGTTCCCGGGTGCGCGACCGCTCCCATTGCTCGCCCCACCGGCGGATCTGGCGCAGCGCGTACCCGTCCGGCCGGCCGTAGCCGGCGAGGCCGGCGGCCGCGACGTCCACCGCGTGCAGGTCGGCGAGCGCGGCGACCAGGGCGGAGCCCACACCGGCCCGTTGCTCGGTGGTCAGCGCCGCGGTGTCCTCGGCGGTTCGTAACACCGAGCCCGGAACGTCAGCCATGACGTAGAAGGGAAACCCCAGGATGTCCGGATCCGTGCACAGGGCGATCGGTCGCGGCACCGGCACCGCCGTCGTGATGAGCGCGGACAGCACCCGATACTCCCGCTGCATGTCGTGCGCGGTGGGCAGTATGCCGCCGAGTGGTGGTCGGCGCAGGATCACGGTTCCGCCGGCCAGCCGCAGCCGGTAGGTGATGTTCGACAGACCGCCGGATATGACCTCCGCCGACCAGTCGCGGTCGCCGACCAGCTCCGGCCGAGTCGTCCGCAGCCATCGATCCACGGACGCGTACGGCAGCCCCGGAAGCTCGCTCATTGAGCGTCGCCTCGTCAGTAGCCGCGGGTATTCACGAACACGGCGTACACCGACCGGCTCGCGGTCATGAACAGCCGGTTGCCAACCGCACCACCAAAGCACAGGTTCGCGCACCGTTCCGGCAGCCCGATGTGACCGATGTGAGTGCCGTCCGGATCGAACACGTACACCCCGTCGAACTGTTCGCCGCCCGCGACGGCGGCCCACACGTTGCCATCCTCGTCGCAGCGGATGCCGTCACTGCTGGCCGGGGTCAGGTCGGCGAAGATCCGCCCGTTCCGGACCTCGCCGCTCGGATTAGCGTCGTAGACGTAGATGTAGGGCGTGCTGGAATCCACTACGTAGAGGCGGGATTCATCCGGCGAGAAGCACAAACCGTTGGGCCGCTCGAGATCGCTGACGGCGGGCTCACCGTCGCCGGTGCTGGGATCGATCCGGTAGACCGCGGTCGGCAACTCGAAGGCGGCGCGCCGACCCTCGTAGTCGGACATGATTCCGTAGCCCGGGTCGGTGAACCACACGGAGCCGTCGGACGCGACGATCACGTCGTTCGGCGCGTTGAGCTGCTTGCCCCGGTACCGATCCATGAGCACGGTGATCGAGCCGTCGTACTCGGTGCGGGTCACTCGCCGGGTGCCGTGCTCGCAAGAGATCAGCCGGCCGCGCCGGTCACGGGTGTTGCCGTTGGCGTAGTCGGAGGGGCGCCGGAAGTCGCTGACCGCACCGGTCCGCTCGTCCCACCGGCACAACCGATTGTTGGGGATATCGCTCCATACCAGGGAGTGATGGTCGCCGAACCACACCGGTCCCTCGACCCAACGCATGCCCGTGGCAATACGTTCGACCGCGGCGTTGCCGATGCAATAGCGGTCGAAGCGCGCGTCAAGCAGCCGTATGGCGGGATCGGGATAGCGCTCCGGCGTGGCGAACCGTTCGGGCTCCACCTGGCCACGTCCTCTCCGGAATAGAGTCGCCGCCAATGAGCATGTCACAGGCGTCACGAATCGCCGTGATCACCGGCGCTGGCAGTGGCATCGGCGCGGCCGTCGCGTTGGCCTTGGCCGGCGACGGTTGGATCGTCGTCCTCGCCGGGCGGCGTCTGGAGACGCTGCTCGGCACAGCCGGACGGGGCACCGGAGCGTTCGATCCGATCGTCGCCGACGTCACGGACGAGATCTCCGTGCGCGAGCTGTTCGACACGGCCGTCGCCCACCACGGCCGGGTCGATCTGCTGTTCAACAACGCCGGCGTCGGTGCCCCGGAGCGGTCGATCGACGAGCTCACGCTCGCCGAATGGCAGTCGGTCGTGGACGTCAACCTGACCGGGATGTTCCTCTGCACTCGTGAGGCGTTCCGCGTCATGCGGGCGCAGACCCCGCAGGGCGGCCGAATCATCAACAACGGCTCGATCGCTGCGCATGCGCCGCGGCCGCTGTCCGTCGCCTACACGGCCACGAAGCACGCCGTTACCGGGCTGACCAAGTCGACCTCCCTCGACGGCCGACCGTTCGACATCGCCTGCGGGCAGATCGATATCGGCAACGCGGCCACCGACATGAGCGCCGAGCAAGCCGCCGGCATCCGGCAGGCCGACGGGACCGTCCGGCCCGAGCCGCGCATGGATGTGGCCGATGTCGGCCGCGCCGTGCGCTACATGGCCAACCTGCCCCTCGACACCAACGTCAGCACCATGACGGTCATGGCCACCAAGATGCCGTTCGTCGGCCGCGGCTAGTGCCCACTCTCTCCCCCACGCTGCAGCGTCCTGCGCATTCGTGGGACCGCTGCGCCCTACTGAGGCGCTCAGTCGTCAACTCCCGTCACATGAGCTCGCACGACGCGACGCTGCGGATGCCGCGTACGGTTCGTCCGTGGCCGCGCCTCGCCTGATCGCCGCCGCGCACGGCACCAAATCGGCCGTTGGGCTGGCGACGCTGGCCGAGCTGGCCGACCGGCTCCGCGCCGCGCGGCCGAGGGTGGCTGTCGAGCTGTGCTATCTCGACGTGGCCGAGCCAAGCCTGCGCGCCGCCTTGGACCGCTGCTCGGGGCCGTCGGTGGTCGTGCCGATGCTGCTGTCGAGCGGTTACCACGTCACGCAGGACATTCCGACCGTGACCGCCGGCCGGCCCGACGTCCGGGTGGCAGATCGGCTCGGCCCCCACCCCCTGCTGAGCGCGGCCCTCGTCGACCGGCTGGCCGAGGTGGCTGGCGAGGCGGCCGACTCGATTGCGCTGGCCGCGTCCGGATCGAGCCACCCGGCCGCAGCCCTCGATCTTGCCCAGGCGGCCGACGATCTGGCCGATCGGATGCAGCGAACGGTCGTTCCGGTCACGCTCGACGCCGACCCGGCCGCGCAGATCGCGGAGCTCCGCCGGCGCGGCCCGGTGGCCGTCGCCACCTACCTGCTCGCCGAGGGATTGTTTGCCGACCAGGTGCGGGCCGCCGCGCCGGGGCTACCCGTCACGGCCCCGATCGGCGCTCATCCGGCGGTCGTCGACCTGGTCTGGCGGCGCTACGACGAGGCCGCCGGCGGCTGAGCGGTCGGGTATGCTCCCGACTCGGACGTCCGCGACGTCTTGCATCCGCGAGATTCGGCGATGCGGCCAGGTAGCTCAGTCGGTATGAGCGACCGCCTGAAAAGCGGTAGGTCGGCGGTTCGATCCCGCCCCTGGCCACTCACGCAGGAGCACGGTCTCGAGCTATGCGCGGCCGGCCGGTGCGGCCGACAGGAACTCCGCGACCTTGCTCGCGACGGCCGCCGGATCTTCGAGCACGAACAGGTGGCCGCCGCCACGCACGACGTGAAGCCTGGCGTTGGGAAGGAGGCGCGCCAGGATGCGCCCGTTGACCACCGGCACGATCGGGTCGTCGTCGCCGGCCAGCACGAGGGTCGGCTGCCGCAGGCGCCACAGCCACGGCACGCTCGTCCAGCCGGCGATCGAGTAGATCTGCCCGAGGTAGCCGCGAATCGTCGGCCCGTGCGATGAACCAGGCCGGCGTCCCGTGCAGCAGCGCATCGGGGTCGCGGCGCGCCGCTCCTCCGTAGATGAGTCCGGCGACGCGCCGGTAGCGATCGGGCTGGAAGTAGCGGCGCGGGGTGGCCAGCTCCCACAGCACCCGCGGCGAGCCCGGGATCCCGCCGAGACCCGGCCCGGTAGCAGCGAGCACCAGCCGCGGACCCGTGTCGGCGCCTGGTGGGCAAGCTGCTGGGCGACGACGCCACCGAGCGAGACACCGAACACGTCGACCATCCGATAGCCGAGAGCATCGAGCAGCCGCTCCGCCGTTCGCGCGACGCCGGGCATCCGCCGCGGCCACGTGTACGGCGTCGATGCTCCGACGCCGGGCGCGTCGTAGCTGATCGTCTGAATGCCACGGCGATTCAGCTCGCGCTCGAACGGCGCGCTCGAGCTCCAGGCTGGCACCAAGGCCGGTGATGATCAGCAGGGGCCGTCCGGTGCCTGACACCGAGGTGCGCAGCCGTAGGCCGTCTGCCTCGACGAACCGGACGTCAGGCGAAGGCGCTGACACCGGTGATGTCCCTCCCGACGATGAGGGTCTGGATGGTCTCGGTGCCCTCGTAGGTGTGCATCGCCTCGATGTCGGCCATGTGCCGCATCACGTGGAAGTCCAGCAGGATGCCGTTGCCGCCGAGCAGATCGCGGGCCTCGGCGATGACCTCCCGGGCCTTGCGGGTGTTGTTCATCTTGGCGATGGCCGCGATCGTGTCGGTCAGCCGGCCCTCCTCGATCAGCCGGCCGAGCCGCAGGCAGTACAGCTGCATCGAGCAGACCTCGGCGAGCATCTTGACGAGCTTGTCCTGCACGATCTGGAAGCTGACCAGCGGCTTGCCGAACTGGGTCCGCTGCCGCGCAGTAGTGCGCGGCGATCTCGTAGGCCGCGGTGGCGTGCCCGAGCGCGCCCCAGGCGACCGCGTTGCGGGTACCGGCGAGCACCCGGGCGGTGTCCTTGAAGCTGTTCGCTCCCGGCAGCCGGTTCGCCTCCGGAACCTGCACGTCGGTGAGCGTGATCTCGGCCTGCCAGACCGCACGCAGCGACCCCTTGCCCTCGATCTTTCGCGCGTCGTAGCCAGCGGTGCCCTTCTCGACCAGGAAGCCCTTGACCTGCCCGTCGGCCTCGTCGCGGGCCCACACCACGACGACGTCGGCGATCGTGCCGTTGCCGATCCACTTCTTCGCGCCGTTGATCATCCACGTGCCGCCGTCGCGGCGAGCGGTCGTCTCGAGCGCGACCGAGTCCGACCCGTGCGTCGGCTCGGTGAGCGCGAAGGCGCCGAGGCTCTCCAGCTGCGCCATGGCCGGCAGCCAGCGCTGCTTCTGCTCCTCCGAACCGAGCATCGCGATGGACTGCATCGCGAGACCGGCCTGAACGCCGAGGAACGTGCCCGAGGCTGCCGTCGCCGCGGTTGAGTTCCATATGCACCAGGCCGCTGGCGATCGGGCTCATCGGCGGGCAGCCGTAACCCTGATGCCGTCGCCGACAATGCCCAGACCCGGCCATCTTCTCGATGAGCGGTCGCGGGAATTCGGCGCGCCCCCAGTAGTCGTTGATGACCGGGAGCACTTCGTCGTCGACGAAGGCTCGGGTGCGTCGAAGGTAGTCGAGCTCCTCGGGGGTGAGCTGGTCGGCGATGCGGAAGTAGTCGGTGCCCAGTGAGCGGCCGATGGTCTCGTACACTGCCTGCTCCTCAGCTGTCGAAGACGTAGGTGCCTGGGGCGTCGACGAGCGGGCGTAGGCCGCCACCGCCAAGTTGCTCCGGCGCGGGCCGCTGCCCGCCGCAGCGTTCCGCGAGCCACGCGGATACGTCGGTCCACCAGGTGCCCTGATGGGTCTCGGCGCTCTTGAGCCAGCCGGCGGGGTCAGCGGGATTGGTCTTGTTCACCTGGAAGCTCGCCTTGGGGTTCCCGGGCGGGTTGACCAGTGCGGCGATGTGCCCGCTCGTGGAGAGGACGAACCGCGTCGTGCCGCCGAGCAGTTGCGTGGTGCGGTAGCAGTTCTGCCAGGGGGTGATGTGGTCGGCGATGCCGGCGACGACGTAGGCGTCGGTGTCGATGCGGGACAGGTCGATCGGCACGCCCAGAACGTTGATCGCCCCGGCGTCGACGAGCAGGTTGCCCATAGCCAGGTCGACGAAGTCGGCGTGCAGGCCGGCCGCCATCCGAGTCGTGTCTGCGTTCCAGAACAGGATGTCGAAGGCCGGCGGTTTCTTGTCGAGCAGGTAGTTGTTCACCCAGTAGTTCCAGATCAGATCGCCAGGGCGCAGCCAGGCGAAGACCTCGGCCAGTGCGCGGCCGTCGAGGTAGCCGCGGCGCTTGGACTGCGCCTTCGCGAGCTCGGCGAGGCGGCGGTCGGTCACAGCCGACGCGATGCCGGCGCGCGCGGTGTCGATCACAGTCACAGCGAGGCCGACCGCCGCCAGCCGATCCTGCCGACCGGTCGCCGCGAGATAGCCGGCCGTCATGGCGGTGAGGATGCCGCCGGAGCAAACGCCGGTCAGCGCGGTGCGCTCAACGCCGGTGATCCGCTCGACCGCGTCCATCGCGTCCAGGATGGCTCGGACGTAGGTGTCGAAGTTCCAGGACGCATGCCGCGCGTCCGGGTTGCGCCAGGACAGCACGAAGACCTGCTGACCCTCGCGCAGCAGGAATTCGACCAGGCTGCGGCCGGCCGCCATGTCGAGCGCGTAGTACTTGTTGATCGTCGGCGGGACGAGCACCAGCGGCACCTCGCGGACCTGCTCCGTCTGCGGCGCGTACTGGATCAGCTCGAACACCTCGGTGCGGAGCACGACCGAGCCGGGCGTGGTGGCGAGGTTGCGGCCTACTTCGAACGCCGCCTGGTCGACCATCTCCGGGATCCGCGGCCGCGACGCGAGGTCGCGCGCCAGCCGGGATCCGCCGCGAAGCAGGTTGATCCCGGCACTGTCGATCGCCGCCTTGGCTGATGACGGATTGACCAGCGGCACGTTGCTGGGTGCGCACGCCTCGACAAGGTTTTCCGCCAGGAACCGCATCCGCTGCTCATCGCGCCATGCCGAGCTCTGCGTCTCCGACGAGCTGCCCGACGGTCTGCCCGCCCGCGAGGTAGGCCTGTAGGAGCCGGCGCAGCAGCGGGTTCTCCGTCCATGCTTCGTCGACGAAGCGGCGATCCCGCTTGGACGGGGCTGCGGTCGACGTGCCGATCAAGATCCGGCCGAGCTCGGCGCCGAATGAGCCCACCCGACGCAGCGTCACACCCGGGCGGCGAGACAGATTCACAGCCAGCTTCGCTGTCGACATGTCCGGCGCGAACCTGCGCGTCGTGCCGAGCGCGGCGTCGATGAGCAGAGCGTCGAGCGGCGCGGCCTGGTCGGCGAGCTCGGCGGCCTCGTCCGGAGTGAGCGACGCGGTCACGATTCGGTCCGGTTCGTCGCGCCGGCCGGCGCGGATTCCGGCACCTTGATTTCCCGTTTGAGAATCTTCCCGGTAGGCCCCTTGGGCAGGGTGTCGACGAACCACACCACGCGGGGGTACTTGTAGGCCGCGACCTGCCCCTTCACGTAATCGCGCAGCTGGTCGGTAGTGATGGTCGCGCCGGGCTTGAGCGCGACCGCGGCGGCGACCTCCTCACCCAACTGCGGGTGGGGCACGCCGATCACCGCCGCCTCGGCCACCTCCGGATGCTCATAGAGCACCTCTTCGATCTCGCGCGGGTAGATGTTGAACCCGCCGCGGATGATCAGGTCTTTCTTGCGGTCCACGATGTAGTAGTAGCCGTCCTCGTCCATCCGGCCGATGTCACCGGTACGGAACCAGCCGTCGGCCGAGAGCACCTCAGCGGTGGCCTCGGGCTTGTTCCAGTAGCCCTTCATAATGTTGTGCCCGCGGATCGCGATCTCCCCGACCTCACCTTGCGGAACTTCTTCGCCCGAGGTGTCCACCACCCGCATCTCCACCCCGCGGATCGGGGTGCCGATCGAGCCGGCCTTACGCTCCCGATCGGGGTGGTTGAAGCAGGCGACCGGGGACGTCTCGGACAGGCCATAGCCCTCCAGCACGGTGCAGCCGAAGGCGTCCTCGAACTGGTGCAGCACCTCCACCGGCATGGCCGCGCCGCCGGAAATGCACACCCGCAACGCTCCGAGATCGGCGTCGGCGCGATCTGGCACGGCGAGCAGCGCGCTGTACATCGTCGGGACGCCGGCGAACACCGTCGCGTGATGGTCGGCAAGAAGCGCCAGCGCCTGCTTCGGGTCGAAGCGTGGAAGTAGCGACAGCGACGCGCCAGCGCTGATCGCCGCGTTGAGCGTGCAGGTCTGGCCGAACGAGTGGAACAACGGCAGGCCGCCGAAGATCACATCGTTCGGGCCGACCTCGAGCAGGTCGCTTCGGGTGACAGCCACGTTGTTGATCAGGTTTTCGTGTGTCAGCTCGGCACCCTTCGGCCGACCCGTGGTTCCCGACGTGTACAGCAGCACCGCCGTGTCGTCCTTGGCGCGGTCGACGACCGGCCACGCGGGCGACACCCCCGCCAGCTGGTCGGCGAACGACACCGGATCCACCATGACGACCTCGGCGCTGGCCCGGGCCGCCCCGGCGGCCACCTCATCGCCCGTCGTGTGCCAGGCGAAGATCAGCGGTGCACCGGAGTCGTCCAGGTAGAAGGCGACCTCGCGGGCTTTCAGCAGCGGGTTCATCGGGACAACGACGCCACCGGCCCGCAGCACGCCGTAGTACACGGCCGCGAACTCCGGCACGTTCGGCAGCATGATCCCAACCGGCTGCCCCGGCACGACGCCGCGGCGCGCGAGTAGCCCGGCAACTCGCGCGCTCGATTCGTCCAGATCGCGGTAGCTGACAGTTTTGTCGCCGAGGCGGATGACGACACGGTCCGGGTGTTCGGTGGCGTTATGGGGGAGATTGGCGGCAAGGTTCATGGCATCCCCTTGATGAGCGCTGATGGGGTCAGGCCAAATCGTCATCCGCGGCACCCGCCGAAGCGATAGGCGAGAGCAACGAATCGCGAACCGAATCTAGTCCTCGGGCACAACGAGCAGAGCTAGTCGGCCTGGGCTGATCGGCGGAACCGGAGGCAGCCACTCATGGCCGCAGCGCACGACACCGGGTCCCAAGTCCGTGCCACGAGCACGACGCCACGCCGACAGCGGGACGCTCCAATGGACGCCATACGCTGCGCAGGAGCGGGAGATCGAGGGCAACCAGTCGCTGACTCCGGCCGGAAGGCGGTGCGATGAACATCCTCCTGATCGGCCCGCCGGGCTCGGGGAAGGGGACGCAGGGCGCGCGTGTGGCCGATGCCCTCGGGCTGGAACACATCGCTGTCGGTGACGCGCTGCGGGCGGAGGTAGCAGCTGGCACCCAGCTAGGCGAGCAGCTGAAGCAACACCTCGACCGGGGCGAGCTGGCGCCGGACGAGCTGGTGATGCAGCTGGTCGTGCCACCGGCTCTGGCCGCGTCGGCCAGTCGCGGCTACGTGCTCGACGGCTTTCCACGGTCGGTGCCGCAGGCCGCCGAGGCGCGCAAGCTGGCCGCGCCCGCGCAGGCGCGGCCCGATCTCGTCGTCTACCTCGACGCGCCGGCCGACGTGCTGGTGCAGCGGCTCCTGGCCCGATCCCAGGCACAAGGACGTTCGGACGACACCGAGGAGGTGATCCGCCGCCGTCTGCGCATCTTCGAGGAGGCGACGGCGCCGCTGCTCGCCTACTACCGCGACGAGGGGCTGGCCCGAGTCGTAGACGCGACCCGATCGCCCGATGAGATAACCGAGGTGATCCTCGCCCTGGCGGCGGCGGATGCACCGTGACATCCCGGTTCGCGAGGCCACGCGATCGAGGCAGAGTTTCGGGCTCGCCGTCGAGATCGAAGGCAACACCGCGCGGCCTCGGCGCGCTATCGGCCCCCGGGTGGTCGAGCCGCCGGAACTGCGCCGTCGGCGCGGCTCACCCCGTCGGCGGCAGACCGCCCGGCGGAAGCGACCACTGCCCCGTCCGGCCCGGCTGCCGCATGCCCGTCCTGGCTCGCGGCGGCGGCCGCGGCTGCGCCGGCGTCAGCCCGAGCTTGCTCTATGCCGGACATCTGCCGGAGCGGAACTTCCTTCATCATGAGCGAAAGCACGAACGCGCCGACGAGCACGCACGCGCCGACGAGGAACACGAGGTTCATCGCGTCGGAGAACCCGGCCAGGATCGGCTCCTTCACCGCCGGAGGCAGCGACTGGATGTTCGAGGTGTTGTTGAGATTGATCGCACCGGCCGGAACCCGGACTCCGGCCGCCTGGAATCGTTCGGCGATCTTCGTCGGCGCGGTCGAGAACAGGATGGACAGGAACACTGCCGTCCCGAGTGAGCCGCCGAGCTGGCGGAAGAACGTCACGGACGACGTGGCGACTCCCATGTCGCGCACCGGCACGGCGTTCTGCATCGCGAGGATGATCGACTGCATGTTCAGGCCGAGACCGGCACCGAACACGATCATGTAGAGGTCGGTCTGCCAGAGCGGCGTGTGGGCGCCGATCGTGTACAGCAGGAGCATGCCGATGACGAGCAAGGCGCTGCCGATGATGGGAAAGATCCGGTAGCGCCCGGTGCGGGAGGTGATCTGGCCGGCGATCATCGACGCGGCCATGATGCCGGCCACCATCGGCAGGATCAGCAGCCCTGCCTCGGTCGGCGACGCCCCCTTGACGATCTGCAGGTACAACGGGATCGAGGCCACGCCACCGAATAGGCCGACACCGATGATGGTCGACTGCGCGGACCCGACCGCGAACACCCGGTTGCGGAACAGTCGAAGGGGGATCAAGGCATCGTCACCCATCCGGCCCTCGACGTATACGAAACCGACGAGCCCGGCCAGCCCGACCAGGTAGCAGGCGAAGGCGACCGGCGACGCCCAGCCCCATAGCCGACCCTGCTCGGCGACGATGAGCAGCGGAACGAGCCCGACGACCAGCGCGGTGGCACCTAGCCAGTCGATGCGGTGGTCGCGCCGCTGATGGCTCATGTGCAGGGTCCGGTTGACGACGATCAGGGCGACGAGCCCGATCGGGATGTTGATGTAGAAGATCCAGCGCCACCCGGTGATGCCGAGGATGCTCTGCTGACCGGCGAAGAAGCCGCCGACGACCGGACCCAGCACGCTGGAGGTGGCGAAGACGGCCATGAAGTAGCCCTGATAGCGGGCGCGCTCGCGGGGCGCGATCAGGTCACCCATGATCGCCAACGCTAGGGAGAACAGCCCGCCGGCGCCGATGCCCTGAAACGCCCGGAACGCGGCCAGCATGTACATGTTCTGGGCCAGGCCACACAGCGCCGATCCGACAAGGAAGATCGTGATGGCGATCATGAACAGCGGCTTGCGCCCGTAGATGTCGGACAGCTTGCCGTAGAGCGGCGTCGTGATCGTCGAGGTGATCAAGAATGCCGTCGTGACCCAGGCTTGGGCGGACAGGCCGTTGAGATCGTCGCCGATCGTGCGGATCGCTGTAGCCACGATCGTCTGGTCGAGCGCGGCGAGGAACATGCCGAGCATCAGACCGGTGAGAATGGTGAGGATTTGCTTGTGGGTCAATGCACCGTCAGTCGCAGGCGCGGTGGCGGAAGTCGAAGACATCAGCAGCCTCCTCCGGGGGTCGAGGCCGGAGTGGCCACGCCGTACAACTCGGAACGGTATTTCTCGAAGTCGACGGTCAGCCGGCCGAGGAGCGACGCGAGCTGCCGGCAGTCCTCCTCCGACCAATCCCGCAGCATCATCGCCATGTGGCGGCTACGGACGTCGAGCTGCTGGCTGTACACCGTGCGCCCCTCGTCGGTCAGGACGAGCAGCGAGGCGCGGCCATCGTCCGGGTCGGCCTCGCGCTTCACGAGGCCGGCCTTGACTATCGAGGCCACTTGCCGGCTCACCGTCGACGGATCGGATTGGATCAGCTCGGCGAGCTCGCCGGCCCGCAGCGGGCCCTCGACGGCCAAGCGGGCCAGGACGATGTGCGCCGACCAGGCGACGTCGTGCTCGGTTGCGGCGACGAACTGGGCCTTGGCGCGATGGAAAGACCTCATGAGCGACGAGATGCACGACCCCAGCTCGCGGACCTCTGCCTCGCTCGGGCCGCCGGGTGGAACCTCGACCGACTGCGCGAACGGAGGTGCCGACGTCGCCGCGGCGGGCCGCGGCGGCGCGACGTAGTCCAGCTGGGGGCCAGCGGAGATCACTGGGGAACCCTTTGATGTCGTATACAACTACTTGCTCTATACAAGTATTCACCCGCTCTTCGCCATCTGGCAACCTGGGCGAGGTCGTCCGCGGTCGTAGGCACTCTCAGTAGCCACGACGTCAGTCGAAGGCAGCACGGATGCTCGGAGGGTCGCCCGACGCGGAGTCCGCGGAGAAGCGAAGAGCGCCGCACCGACGACTGGCCGGACCAGCGGATGCGGCGCGCCTACGGTGTGGATCAGCTCTCGACTGTGGCGTTCGTGTTGCCTTCGAGCAGCGCCCGCACTTCCGATTCACGGTAACGCCGGTGCCCGCCGAGGGTACGGATGGAGGTCAGCTTGCCGGCCTTGGCCCAGCGAGTGACCGTCTTTGGGTCCACGCGAAACAGCGTGGCCACCTCCGATGGGGTCAGCAGTGGCTCCGACTCCGGACGGTGACGTGAGTGTGTCATCCGGGCGCCCCCTTCTATGCGATATGTAACGCGACGCCACGTTCTGGCGTTACGAACCAAGTATGCACTGGAGTGCGGGAATTCCGTCCACATGACAGTTGCACTGTCCACTATGTGCCATCGGGTGCGGGGCGCCCCATGCGCGAGGATCGGGTGGTCGACGCCACCCCCACCAGGCCATCCCGATGCGTGCACGTGCTTTTCACTGCGCGGTACGCTGACATCACGACGATGACCAACATTCCCGGAGTGCGGCAAGCCGCCCGGACGACCGTGTAGCGAGGGGGTCGAGCCATGGGGCGCGGCCGTGCGAAAGCCAAGCAGCAGAAGGTGGCCCGGGAGCTGAAGTACAACTCCCACTACACCGATCTGGACGCGCTGCAGCGCGAACTCACCGGGTCCACAGAGCCTACCGAAGACACCGAAGGCGGCGAGTCCGACGACGAGTACGACCCGGACGATTGGGCGACTGCGCGGCACTGACCGGTGTCCAGCCACGCCTGCTGCCGATCTTCGTGATCTTGGACTTACTGTGCTGGAGCGACGATAACTCCAAGATCACGACCGGCGTGGGCGGTACTCGCCGGTCACCCGCACATACCCAGAGCCCGGCTCGATGTGCCCGATACGCCACGCCGTAATCCCCCGTGCCTGCGCCAGGTTCAGGCCATCGGCGCCCCGCTCGGGCGGCAGCACCGCCACCATGCCGACGCCGAGGTTGAAGGTTCGTTCCATCTCGCTCTGCGGCACCGCGCCCAGATCCGCGATCAACTCGAAGATCGGCAACGGCGCCCACGTGGCGCGGTCGACGATCGCGTCGAGCGTGGGCGGTAACACCCGCTGCAGGTTTCCGGCGAGGCCACCGCCCGTGACATGGGCAAAGGCGCGCGCGCCGCACTCGGCCGCCAGCGCCAGGCAATCGCGGGCGTAGATGCGCGTGGGCTCCAGCAGCTCGTCGGCCAGGGTACGACCGCCAAGGAGCGCCGGGCGTGCGTCCAGCAACGTCCCGCTCTCGGCGAGCACGTGGCGTACGAGCGAGTAGCCGTTGCTGTGCAGACCCGACGCGCCTAGCGCGATGAGCACGTCTCCCGATCGGATCCGGTCGGCGCCGAGCACGCCGTCGACGTTCACTACCCCGATCCCGGTGCCGGACAGGTCGTACTCGTCGGGACGCATGACGCCCGGGTGCTCCGCGGTTTCGCCGCCGACGAGCGCGCAGCCCGCCTGCCGGCACCCGGCCGCGATGCCGGACACGATCGTCGCGATCTTCTCCGGCATGACCCGCCCGGTGGCGATGTAGTCGGACAGGAACAGCGGTTCGGCACCGACGACCACGAGATCGTCGACGATCATCGCGACCAGGTCGATGCCGATCGTGTCGTGCCGGTCGACGGCTTGCGCGATTGCGAGCTTCGTGCCGACCCCGTCCGTCGACGACGCGAGGACCGGCTGCGGGTAGCGCGTGAGGTCGAGCCGGAACAGACCCGCGAACCCACCGAGTCCGGTCAGCATCTCGGGCCGGCCGGCCCGGCTGACCGAGGCCTTCATCAGCTCGACGGCCCGGTCTCCGGCCTCGATGTCCACGCCGGCCGCCGCGTAGGATGCACCGCGATCGGTCACGGGCGGGACAGGGCGTCCTCGGCCGCGTAGCCGCTGACCAGCTCCGTCGGCCGAGAGCCGCCGCCGTTGACCGATCGCTCGATGCCCTCGAGTACGTGCTTGCCGACGATGTCGGGCAGCGGAATCGGATACTCGCCGTCGTAGCAGGCCCGGCACAACCGGTTCTTGGGCTGCTCGCTCGCGGCGATCAGCCCCTCGAGCGAGATGTACCCCAGCGAGTCGGCCCCGATGGACGCCCGGATCGCATCGACGTCCAGCCCGTTTGCGATCAGCTCGGCCCGGGAGGCGAAGTCGATGCCGTAGAAGCAAGGCCACTTCACCGGGGGCGACGCGATTCGGACGTGCACCTCGATCGCGCCCGCCTCACGCAGCATCCGAACCAACGCCCGCTGGGTGTTGCCCCGCACGATCGAGTCGTCGACGACGACGAGCCGCTTGCCGCGGATGACATCGCGCAGCGGATTGAGCTTCATCCGGATGCCGAGCTGGCGGATCGACTGCGACGGCTGGATGAACGTGCGGCCGACATAGGCGTTCTTGACCAGGCCGGTTCCGTACCGGATACCCGATGCCTCGGCGTAACCGATGGCTCCGGGGGTACCCGACTCGGGCACCGGGATGACCAGGTCCGCCTCGACGGGATGCTGCCGGGCGAGCCGCCGGCCGATCTCGACCCGGGTGGCGTACACGCTGCGCCCGGCGATCGTGGTGTCCGGCCGAGCGAGGTAGACGTACTCGAACAGGCAGCCCTTCGGCTCGGCCACCGCGAAATGCGACGAGCGCAGCCCGTCCTCGTCGATCGCGATGAGCTCACCGGGTTCGATCTCCCGCACGAACGACGCCCCGACGATGTCCAGCGCCGCCGTCTCGGAGGTCACGACCCAACCGCGGGCCAGCCGGCCCAGGACCAGCGGGCGCACCCCCTGCGCATCACGAGCGGCATAGAGGGTGTGCTCGTCCATGAACACGAAGGAGAACGCCCCGCGCAGGATCGGCAGCACGTCGAGTGCCGCCTGCTCGAGCGAGACGTCCGGGCGGGCGGCGAGGAGCGCGGTAACCAGATCGGAGTCGGTCGTGGATCGCGCCCCGCAGCAGGCCAGCTCGCTCGGCCTCGACTGCGAGCTCGGCCGTGTTCACCAGGTTGCCGTTGTGGCCCAGCGCGAGTCCGGTTCCCGCGCGGGTGGTGCGGAACGCCGGCTGGGCGTTCTCCCAGGTCGTGGATCCGGTCGTCGAGTACCTGGTGTGCCCGACGGCGATATGCCCCTTCAGCGTATTGAGCGTGGCCTCGTCGAAGACCTGGGAAACCAGCCCCAGGTCCTTGTACACCAGGACCGAGGCACCGTCGCTGACCGCGATGCCGGCGGCCTCCTGGCCCCGATGCTGCAGCGCGTAGAGAGCGAAGTAGGCGAGCTTGGCGACCTCCTCGCCGGAGGCCCAGACGCCGAACACGCCGCACGCGTCCTGCGGACCCTTCTCTTCCGGGAGGAGCTGGTGGGTGAGCCGTCCGTCAGCGCGCGCCACAACCAGAGTGTACGGGGCCACGCCGGGGCGACTGTCCGCCGCGCGGACGTCAGCTCATCAGCGGAAGCTGCGCGTCGAGATTCGCGCGGGTGCCGCTCGCCGTGATCGATCCGGCGTCCAAGGCGTCGGCCCACCCGATCCGTCCCGTCGCCAGCCGGATCCAGGTCAGCGGATCGGTCTCGACGACGTTGGGCGGCGTGCCTCGGGTATGCCGCTGGCCGGCGATCGCCTGCACTGCGACGAACGGCGAGACGCGCACCTCCACCGACCGGCCGGGCGCGCGGGCGGCGAGAATCTCGGCCAGCAGCCGCACGGCGCTGGCTAGCGCCGCCCGGTGCATGGGCACCGGGTCCCGATCCGGCACCGACCGGGACAGATCGTCGGCGTGCACCACCAGCTCGACCACGCGGGTGTTGAGCCAGTCATCGGCCCGCAACGGCCCGCGAGGGGTCTGCAAGATCGTGGCTGGGGCCACACCGGCGGTTGCCGGAAGGGGGTCGGCATACCTCCGCACCGAGGCGATCAGTTCCGTGGGCGTACGCCCCTCGACGTGCTGCCGGGTGCTCTCCTCGATCATTGCGACGTCCCGCCGATAGCGGGTCACGAACTCGCCGACCGACGTCGCGGGTGGCGCCGCCCGGGTCGCGAGGCGGTGGGACAGCCCGGCGAGTACGAGCGCGACGTGGCCGGTGAGCGTCCGCAGGTCCCATCCCGGCAGCACCGACGGCCGGTCGAAGTCGGCGGTCGGGAGCGCCTCCAACCAGTCGGCGATCAGCTCGGCCTGCGCATGGATCGCCGCAGCCGGCTCTACGAGTCGAGACGACGAGCTCATGAACGCGGCTAGCCGAACAGGCGGGGCAAGGTCGCCGACCAGGCCCGGCGCAGCTCGGGCAGCGGGAGCCGGAACTGGTCCTCGACCTCGAGGCCGGTACTGAACACGTCGACGACGCCGATGTACTGGTGCGGCAGGCCGCGGGCCCGGCACAAGTCGGTGAAGCGCGTCTCCTCGGTGTGCGGCACCGTGACGATCGCCCGCCCGGCCGATTCGGAGAACAGCGCGACGAACGCGTCCAAGCCCTCGGGCAGCACGATGCGGGCTCCGAAGCCATGCCGGAGGCAGGACTCCACGAGACCCTGGGCCAGGCCGCCCTGGGACAGATCGTGCGCTGAATCGAGCAGGCCGTCCCGGCCAGCGTCGATGAGGACGTCGGCCAGGAGCCGCTCCCGCGCCAGGTCGACGCGCGGCGGTCGTCCACCGAGGAAACCGTGCACTACATGCATCCACTCGGACCCGCCGAACTCCTCGCGCGTGTCCCCCAACAAGTAGACCGGCGAGCCGTCCGACCAGAACCCGTGCGGTGTGCGGCAGTTGACGTCCTCGATCACCCCGAGCACGCCGACGATCGGAGTGGGCAGGATCGCCGTCGCACCGGTCTGGTTGTAGAAGCTGACGTTGCCGCCGGTGACCGGGACGCCGAGTTCCCGGCAGCCGTCGGCCAGCCCGCGCACCGCCTCGCTGAACTGCCACATGACCCCGGGGTCCTCGGGCGAGCCGAAGTTGAGGCAGTTCGTGACCGCGAGGGGCCGAGCCCCGGTCGTCGCGACGTTGCGGTACGCCTCGGCGAGAGCGAGCTGCGCGCCGGCGTAGGGATCCAGTCGGGTGTAACGCCCGTTGCCGTCGATGGAGATGGCGACGCCCCGCGTGGCTTCCGTCGGCGAGGCGGATCATCCCGGCGTTGTCCGGCTGGGCCAGCACGGTGTTGCCGAGGACGTACCGGTCGTACTGGTCGGTGATCCAGGATTTGTCCGCGAGACCCGGCGACACCGCGAGCTGCCGAACGGTCGCCCGCAGCTGATCGCGCGTGCGCGGACGCGGCAGGTTGTGCCCGTCGTGGTCGACGAATGCGTCCTGCTCGGCCGGGCGCTGGATGGAGCGCCGGTACACCGGACCTTCGTGGGCCACGGTCCGCGGAGGCACATCGACGATCCGCTCACCGTGCCAGTCCACCTGAAGCCGACCCGTGTCCGTCACCTCGCCGATGACGGTGGCAAGCACCTCCCACTTGGCGCACACGGCGAGGAACGCGTCGACCCGGTCCGGCTCGACGATCGCGCACATCCGCTCTTGCGACTCGGAGGCGAGGATCTCTTCCGGGCTCATCGACGGCTCACGCAGCGGAACCTTGTCCAGATCGATGTGCATGCCGCCCTCGCCGGCGCTCGCGAGCTCCGTCGTCGCGCACGACAGCCCGGCGCCGCCCAGGTCCTGCACGCCAACCACCAGATCGGCGGCGAAGATCTCCAGGCAGCACTCGATGAGCACCTTCTCCGCGAACGGATCGCCGACCTGGACGCTGGGCCGCTTGGCGTCGCCCTCGTCGAAGGTCGCGCTGGCGAGAACGGACACGCCGCCGATGCCGTCCCGCCCCGTCTTGGCCCCGAACAGAATCACCCGGTTGCCGACCCCGGTAGCCCGGGCGAGCTTGATCCCGTCGGTGCGCAGGACGCCGACGCACAGCGCATTGACAAGCGGATTGCCGATATACGACCGATCGAAGTCGACCTCACCGCCGATGTTCGGCAGGCCGAGGCAGTTTCCGTACCCGCCGATGCCGGCCACCACGCCCGGCAGCATCCGGGCCGTGTCCCGCGCGTTGGCCGGCCCGAACCGCAACGAATCCATGACCGCGACCGGGCGGGCGCCCATGGTCAGAATGTCGCGGACGATGCCGCCGACGCCGGTGGCCGCACCCTGGTACGGCTCGACATAGGAGGGATGGTTATGCGATTCGATCTTGAAGGTGACCGCCCATCCGTTGCCGACATCGACCACGCCGGCGTTCTCGCCCATGCCGACGAGCAGCGCTTCACTCGGTGGCGCCTTTTCGGCGATCTGGCGCAGATGAATCTTTGACGACTTGTAGGAGCAATGCTCGCTCCACATGACCGAGTACATGGTGAGCTCGGCGCTGCTCGGGCGCCGGCCGAGGATGGTGCGGATACGCCGGTACTCGTCCTGTTTGAGGCCGAGATCACGGAACGGCTGGGGACGCCGCGGATCGGCCTCGGCCACGGCGACCGTGTCGAGCATCATCGCGCCACCGGCTCGGCTCGACGTCGACGCGGGCGCGGCGACCTGCGGAGCTCGGTGAAGAACGGCAGTCCGTCCACGCCCGACCCGGTGAGCGGGTCGACTGCATGCTCCGGGTGGGGCATGAGTCCGACGACGTTGCCCGCCGCGTTGCAGACGCCGGCGATATCGCGGAAGCTGCCGTTGGGGTTATCGCCCAGGTAGCGCACGACCACGCGGCCGGTCGCCTCCAGCTCGTTGAGAGTTCGCTCGTCCGCGACATAGCCGCCCTCGCCGTTCTTGATCGGGATGACGATCTCGGCGCCGAGCTGATAGCCGCTGGTCCACGCGGTCGCGGCATTCTCGACCGCGAGCCGCTGGTCGCGGCAGATGAACTTCCGGTGGTCGTTGCGGACGAGCGCGCCCGGCAGCAGGTGCGCCTCGCACAGGACCTGGAACCCGTTGCAGATCCCGAGAACCGGCAGGCCATCCCGAGCCGCGGCGATCACCGCGTCCATGACCGGCGCGAACCGGGCGATCGCCCCGCACCGCAGGTAGTCACCGTAGGAAAAGCCGCCCGGGAGGATCACCGCGTCGACGTCGGGCAGAACCGGATCGGCGTGCCACAGCGGAACCGCGTCACCACCAGCGATGCGGACGGCACGCTGGGCGTCGCGGTCGTCGAGGCTGCCGGGAAATGTCACGACACCGACGCGCGCGGGCACCGGAACAGGCTACCGGCCGGCGGGCCGGGCGAGAGCGCCATCCAGTCATCCCCGGGCGCCGACCTCACCGATGGTTCGCGTCGTCTTCACCCGATTCGAACAATTCCGGTGCAGGCTGTGCGCCATGCAGTCGGCTGGCTGGACGGCAACGGCGCGGCTGCTCCGTCGTACCGGATTCGGCGCGACGGGGGCTGCGGTTGACGTCGTCGAGCGGATGGGCATTGCCGCTCACGTTCACGACATTCTCCAGGCCGATCCGACGGCCGACAGCGGCGCGCGGCGCACTCCGGCCCCGACCTTCGAGGCGATCGCGCCGCTCGGAAAGAGCGCCTCCAAGGACGAGCGGCAGCAGCGTAACCAGCAGATTCGCCGCCAGCTGTCGACGCTGACGACATGGTGGATCCGCCGCATGGTGGCCGTCGAGGAGCCGTTCGGTGAGAAGCTGACATTTCTCTGGCATAACCACTTCGCGACGGCGGCCACCAAGGTCCGTCGCCCGGCCTGGATGGCCGGCCAGAACGAGACGCTCCGGCGGGCCGGCCGGGGCGACTTCCGGACGCTCGCCCTGGCGATGCTCACCGATCCGGCGATGCTGTTCTGGCTGGACGGGCAGAAGAACTCAGCCGCCGCGCCCAACGAGAACCTCTCGCGCGAGTTCATGGAACTGTTCGCGCTCGGGCACGGCGACGGCTACACCGAGCAGGACGTGCGCGAGGGCGCCCGGGCCCTGACCGGTTGGCGGTTCCGCGCCGACGGCACCGCCTTTCTCAGTGCCCGGGCGCACGACAACGGCAGCAAGACCGTGCTTGGCGTGACCGGCAACCTCGACACGACCGGGTTCTGCGACGCGGTGCTCGCCCGGCCGGCCTCGCCTCGTTTCGTGGCGTCGCGGATCTGGTCCCAGCTCGTGTCGGCGCGTCCGCCCGATGCGGCGACCCTCGACCGGCTGGTCGCGGCCTACGGGAGCCGACGTGACCTCGGCGCGCTGCTGACCGCGATGCTCACCAGTCCGGAGTTCATCACGGCAGCGGGCACGATCGTCGTCGACCCGGTCGAGTGGTTGATCGGCGCGGTTCGCGCGTTGCGGGTTCCGGTTGCGGACGACGCGGCCGCCCTGAAGCTGGTGGCCGTGCTCCGGGTTCTTGGCCAGATCCCGTTCTATCCGCCCAACGTCAGCGGCTGGCCGTCGGGAGCGGCCTGGCTGTCGACGGCGGCGGCCGACGCCCGGATGCAGGCTGCGACCGCACTGGCCGGCAAGGCCGACCTGGACGCAGTTCGCGGCTCCACTGCCGCCAAGGTCGATGCGGTCGGCCATCTGCTCGGTGTCGGCTCCTGGTCACCGCGAAGCTCAGCGGTACTGGCCGAAGCGGCCGCCGACCCGCGCCGGCTGGTGGCGATCGCGCTGAACACGCCCGAGTATCTGACGAACTGAGGGCTCATGGACACCATCACTCGCCGCCGCTTCCTGGTCGCTTCGGGCGTCACGGGAGGCGTGGCCCTTGCCGCCGGATCCGGATTGGTCACCTGGCACCAGCTGTCCCAGCGGGCCGCCTCCGATCCGCAACCGGTCGGCTCCAAGATCCTCGTGATCGTGACGCTGTACGGCGGCAACGACGGCATCAACACGCTTGTGCCGTACGCCGATCCCGCCTACCACGACGCGCGGCCGGAGCTGGCCTACGCCGAGGGCGACGTGCTGCACCTGGACTCGTCGCTCGGCCTGAACCCGGCCCTGAAGGGCCTGGCCGATCTCTGGGGCGGTGAGCGGCTCGCGGTCGTGCGCGGCGTCGGCTACCCGAAGCCTGACCACAGCCACTTCCGCTCGATGGACATCTGGCAGACGGCATCCCCGGACACGCCGGTCAACACCGGCTGGATCGGTCGATGGCTGGACGCCACCGGCGACGACCCGGTTCGGGCGGTGAACATCGGAGCGGTGCTTCCTCCGCTCGCGGTGGGCACGAAGTCGGCCGCGGCCGCTCTCCCGCTGGGCCGCGACATCCCGCTGCCGAGCGCCCTGGAGACGGCCCTGCGCGGGCTGGGCCAGCCCGACCCGTCCGACTCGTCAGCGGAGGCGATGGTCACGGCGTCCTATCGGGCCGAGCGCACGGCGGCGGCCACCTTCGACTCGGTGCTCGACCCGAGCTCGACCCAGCCCGACCACGATCAGACCGCCGCCGCCGGGTCCGCCGGCGGCCAGCAGAGTCTCAAGGCTCAGCTGGATGTTGTCGCGCGCTGCATCAAGGCCGGCGTCCCGACGTCGGTGTATTCGGTGAGCCTCGGCGGTTTCGATACCCACGCCGACGAGAAGGGCACCCAGCAAACCCAACTCGGCGTCCTGGACACGGCGCTGTCCGGTTTCCTCGAGGACATGGCCGGCGATCCCCGCGGCCAGGGCGTGGTCGCGCTCGTCTACTCCGAGTTCGGCCGGCGGGTCACGGCCAATGCGTCCCAGGGCACCGACCACGGCACCGCCGGCCCGGTGTTCCTAGCCGGGCGACCGGTCAAGGGCGGCTTCTACGGCACGGAGCCGTCCCTCTCGGATCTGGACAACGGAGACCTCAAGGTCACGACCGACTTCCGCGACGTCTACGCCGAGCTGCTGCACAAGGTCCTGGACACCGACCCGACAGCGGTCATCGGCAGCTCGCGGTCGGAGCTGGGCTTCATCGTCTGAGGCGCCTCTGTCCCTCGCGGGACCGCTAGCCACGGTAGATCGCGAAGTCCTCGATCACCGGGTTGGCCAGCAGCGTGTCGGCCACCCTGGTCAGGGTCGCGTCGTCGACACTGTCGGCCACGTCGAGCTCGAAGTGCTTGCCCTGACGCACACCGATCACCCCGTCGATGCCGAGCCGACCGAGCGCTCCCAGAATCGCCTGACCCTGAGGATCGAGGATCTCCGGCTTGAGCACGACGTCGACCACCACCAGGGCCACGCCAACCCCCTCCGACCGACCAATCCGTGAGCATAGCCGGGCATCTCAGACGCCGTCCGGCCAGTCGGCGAGGCTTCGGCCGGTCAGCAGCTCGTACGCGCGGACGTAACGGTCGCGCGTGGCGGCGACGACCTCGTCCGGTAGTGGTGGCGGCGGCGCGCCGCTCCGGCGATCCCAGCTCGCAGCGGGTGAGGTGAGCCAGTCGCGCACGAACTGCTTGTCGTAGCTGGGCTGGCTACGTCCTGGCTGCCACTGGTCGGCCGGCCAGAACCGCGACGAGTCGGGCGTGAGCACCTCGTCGGCCAGCACGACCCGACCGCTCGGAGTCGAGACCCAGCTCGATCTTGGTGTCGGCGAGGAGCACGCCGGCATGCCCGGCCAGCCGAGCGCCGCGCGCGTAGACCGCGAGCGTGGTCTCTCGCAGCTCGCGGGCCCGATGCTCCCCGACGAGGCCCGCGACTTCGTCGAACGTCATCGGCTCGTCGTGCTGACCCCGCGACGCCTTCGTCGACGGGGTGAAGATCGGCTCGTCGAGACGCGACCCTTCCCGCAGGCCCGGCGGAAGGGCCAGCCCACTCACCCGACCGCCCGCCTGATAGTCCGCCCACCCCGAGCCGGCCAGGTAGCCGCGGGCCACGCACTCGACCGGAATCATGTCCAGCGGGCGGCACAGCATCGCTCGGCCTCGCCACTGCGGCGGAATCGCGGGGCCGTCCGCGCTGATCAGATGGTGCGGGACGACGTCGGCCAATTGCTCGAACCACCACACCGAGAGCGCGGTAAGCACTCGCCCCTTGTCCGGGATCGGCGTGTCCAGGACGAAGTCGTAGGCGGAGATCCGGTCGCTCGCCACCATGAGCACCGCGCCGTCGACGGTGCGATAGAGATCTCGGACCTTGCCCGAATGCACCGGCATCAGGCCGTTAGCAGTCACCGGGCGATCGTCGCAGGCGCACTCAGACGTTGGTCGCGGGGCCCGACGGGCGGCGTCCGACCCCGCGACCCTCGGTCACCGAGGCCAGCTGAGCTGGGTGACCTCACCTCCGGCAATCTCGACGGTCAGTTGCGGCCGACCGTCGAGGCGCTCGTAGAGCTCGTAGCGGCCCTCGCGCAGCTCGGGAAACACTGCGCTCCACGCGGTCCCGGCCGCCACCGGGCGCCCCACAACGGCGACGTGCGAGACATGCGCCGGCCGGCTCTCGCCGACCGACCGGATCTCGATCTCCACCCCGGCCAGGCTCTCGGGCATGGCCATCACGAGCGCCCCGACGTCCCCGCCGATGTCGAGGACGACTGGACCCTGTCCGGCGTGCGGATTCTCGTGATGCGAATGGGCCACGGCGGCGGTCATGGCGACGTAGTGCCCGGCATGGTCTGGTAGCCGCCGCCGGGCAGGGGGACGTACGGGAATGTGTTCAGGAAGGCCGGGAGGTTGTTGCTCGCCGGTGGACCTGCTGTCCCGTCCTGGATGAGTGCGGCCGCCCCGTCGGGCGTGAACGACGGGTCGACGAGCGGGATGGTCAAGCCCGCGATCGCGCGCAGCTCGACGGTGACCACGTCGTCGGCCAGGCGGCGGCCGTTGGGGAAGCCGGCTGGGTCACCGGCCACCAGGCCGAGCGGGTTCGGCTTGGTCGCCGGCGGGATGGCCAGGTTGAGCCGTAGCAGGTCGGCCTGGGTGGCGCCGGTGAAATTCTGAAAGCCGGGGACAATGCCCGCCGGGATGCCGGTGAGCAGGATGGCAGCCAGGTCGCCCCGGGGCTTCTTGGCCGCTACGTACGCAGCCAGGTGCGGGAACACGCCCGGATACAGCACCGGCAGCAGCCCAGCAAGCTCCGGATGGAGCACGAATTGGGCGAACTGATTGTCGTCGCTGGGTTCGACTCGGTTCCAGCGATCCTTCCTGGCCATCGGCACGATGACCTCGTTGAACAGCGGGTTGGCGAGGCGGGAGACCTGGCGGAACGGCCCGTGCCATTGCCACCCGTGCTGGTCGTCCCAGACCTTGGACCGCTGCCGGCTGGCACTCGCGTAGACGCCGATCACCGAGTCCTGCGCCTTGGGGTCGGTTGGGTTGTGCCCACCGACGGTCAGATCGGTCTTGGGCACCTGGAGGGCGATCGTGTGCACGTTGGTGGCCTGCGTCGCGTTGACGCCGGCGGCCGCAGCGCTCGGGATCAAGTGGTGGTCCTGGAACGGCCGCAACGTGCCGAGATCGAAGATGCTGCCCAGGTCGACGTGGAAGCTCTCCCCGCGCTGACCGGCGAACACCTTGCGGCCGCCGGGCAAGTGATAGACGGCCTGGGTGGCCAACGCCGCGTAGTTCGGCGTACTGCGGACCCCGACGTTGACCGGCGGGCAGAGCAGGCCGGTTGCCAGCCGCTGGGGCGCCTTGCCCCGCTGCACGCGGGTGACCGAGTAGGTCTGGGGGCGGTTCCAGGCGGCGTCATGGATGTTGGTGATCTGGCCCGTGTTGTACAGGAAGGTGTTGGGGTTGCGGATCGTCGTGGTGAAGCGGAACTGGTAGGTGATGTCGTCCTGCGCCTTACCCCGGTTCGAGATGTTGATCTCGTAGAGCACGTCGTCGCCGAACTCGTAGAAGTTCGGGCCGCCCTCGGGGATCTGAGACGGGATGAAGTTGGCGATCAGGGTGACGGTGTTCGGCTTGTCCGGACTGACGAAGGCGTAGGTGTCGGTGTTATCGGCGACCGGGTCCTTGCTGATCTCCGGCGCTTCCCGGTGGGACGACATGGGATCAGCCCTTCGCGGCGTGGTTGAGCCGAGCGACGAGCTCCTGGTCGTGGACGACGACCTCTCGCTCCCCGACCAGCAACGCGACCTCGGAGGTGCGCACGTCGGTGACGTAAGCGACGAGCGGTCCCTCCGCGTCTCCGATGTCCGGTGGCTTCGGGGCGGCTGCAGCCGACGGAACAGCCGCCGCCACACCGGCCGCGGCAGCTCCAGCCCCGGCGATCGCCAGGAATCCTCTGCGCGACGTGTCCTTCATCTGACGTCCTCCTCCTGCGTCCGTCGTTGCTTTCGGGAGAACTTCGTGGCCTGGTTCACATGCGGTTCCTAGGTCACGGCAATCTAACGAAAACTTAACGCACAGACCGGCCATACCTGGCAAGCCCGGCACACTGCTCCCGCTGACAAGCTGGTCAGGGTGGCTGGATGCCCGTTAGGCGAACTCGAGTCGATGTCCGTTTGGCGGTACCGCTTCTGGAAGGATTTCGATCATGACGGGCGCCGTGACGGTACGGGCTGGTGTGTTGGACGTCGGGTACGAGCGGTCGGGTAACCCTTCGGGATGGCCGGTGGTGCTGCTGCACGGTTTTCCCTATGACGTGCGGTGTTTCGACCGTGTCGCCGTCGTGCTAACCGACGCTGGGGCCGATGTCGTGGTGCCGTATTTGCGAGGCTACGGATCCACCACGTTTGCTGAGGCGTCGACGCTGCGTTCCGGTCAGCAGGCTGCATTGGCACACGATCTGCTGGCGTTGATCGAGGCCTTGGATCTGCGAAAGCCGGTGGTCGCAGGTTTCGACTGGGGTGGCCGCGCGGCGTGTCTTGTGGCCGCGCTGTGGCCCGAAAAGGTCGCGGGTCTGGTCACCGTCAACGGATACAACGTGCAGAACATCGCGGCGGCGAACGTCCCGGCCACACCGGAGGTCGAGCGCTCGTTCTGGTACCAGTACTACCTGCACGGCGAACGCGGCCGTCAGGGCCTGAGCGCTCACCGCGCTGAATTCGCCCGTCTACTCTGGCGCGACTGGTCACCGACCTGGCGGCACAGCGACGCCGACTTTCAGGCCACGGCCGGCTCGTTCGACAATCCCGACTTCGTCGACGTTGTGGTGCACTCCTATCGGCATCGCTTCGGCCTGGTACCCGGAGACGAGGCCTACGAGGACATCGAGGAACTCATCGCCGAGCAGCCACCCATCACCGTGCCCACGATCGTGATCGACTCCATCCACGACGCGGTCACCCCGCCCACGTCGCTCGCGGCGCACGCCGCGCACTTCACGAAGCTGATCGACTACCGGCGGGTCGCATCCGGCCACAACCCGCCGCAGGAAAACCCCGACGAGTTCGCCGACGCAGTCCTGGCGCTCCACCACGCACAGCAGGATGTCAGCGTCTAGCCGGACGGGCGGCCGGGGGCAACAAGCTCTCGCGTGGGCTGGGATATGCGCGGTCTGCGAGTCCGATACCGGCGTGAGCGAAGCGGTAGGCCGCCGGCCACGGGTCGACCGGCAGCCCGGCAGCCTTAGAGAATTGCCTCGGGCTGGTACCCGGCCGCCGCCGGGTCGCTCGTGAGAACCGCGCCGACGGCCGCGACCACGGCGGCGGTCTGAGCTCGGGCGGCGCCGGTGAAGGTCCGCGGATCGGCGAGCAGCGCGTCCAGCTCGGCGGCCGAAAGGCCCAGCCGGGAGTCGGCCGCCAACCGGGTGAACAGGTCGTTGGTCTCCAGGCCCTTCTCACGCATCTCCAGGGCCACCTCGACCGCATGCGTCCGGATCAGCTCGTGCGCCGTCTCCCGGCCGACGCCTCGCCGCATCGCGGCGACCAGAACCGCGGTACTGGCCAGGAAGGGCAGGTAGCGGTCGAGCTCGCGGCCGATGACCGCGGGATAGGCGCCGAACTCGTCCAGGACGGTCAGCGTCGTCTCGAGCAGCCCGTCGAGCGCGAAGAACGCGTCCGGCAGCGCGACGCGGCGCACGACCGAGCAGGACACGTCGCCCTCGTTCCATTGGTCGCCGGCCAACTCGCCGGCCATGCCCGCGTATCCCCGCAGCAGCACCGTGAGCCCGTTGATCCGCTCGGCCGACCGGGTGTTCATCTTGTGCGGCATGGCCGAGGAACCGACCTGCCCGGGCCGGAAGCCTTCGGTGACGAGCTCGTGACCGGCCATCAGCCGGATGGTCGTCGCGAGGGACGACGGCCCGGCCGCCAGTTGCGCGAGCGCAGACAGCACGTCGTAGTCGAGTGAGCGCGGATAGACCTGACCGACGCTGTCGAGCACGCGGTCGAACCCGAGGTGGAAGGCGACGGCGGACTCGAGTGCCCCCAGTCGAGCGAGGTCGCCGCCGAGAAGATCCAGCATGTCCTGGGCCGTGCCGACCGGGCCCTTGATCCCCCGGAGCGGATAGCGGGCGATCAGCTCGTCCAGCCGGGCCACGGCCACAAGCAGCTCGTCGGCCGCGGACGCGAATCGCTTGCCGAGCGTGGTGGCCTGAGCAGCCACGTTGTGGGTGCGGCCGGCCATGACCAGCTCGTCGTACTCGACCGCGCGCCGGGCCAGCCGGGCGAGCACCGCGAGGGCCTTGTGCCGCACGAGCTGCAGCCCTGAGCGCACCTGCAGCTGCTCGACATTCTCGGTCACGTCGCGGCTAGTCATGCCCTGGTGGATCTGCTCGTACCCGGCGAGCGCGGCGAACTCCTCGATCCGGGCCTTGACGTCGTGCCGGGTGACCCGCTCCCGCGCGGCGATCGAGTCCAGGTCGACGTCGTCAATCACCGCTTCGTACGCCTCTAGGGCGCCGTCCGGCCCGTCGACGCCCAGATCCTGCTGGGCGCGCAGCACAGCGACCCAGAGCCGGCGCTCCAAGACGATCTTGTGCTCGGGCGACCACACCGCGGTCATGGCCCGGGAGGCGTAACGGCCGGCCAAGATGTTCGGGATCACCGCCTTGCCTTCGGCCACCCCGCCATTGTCCCTGGTTGCCCGGCACGCCGCTCGGGCGCCTGCCGGCGGCGAGCGGTCAGGTCAGATCGAGGCGCGGGTCGTTCGCCAGGTTCTCCATCGCGCGCGTGGACGCGCGCTGCCCGGTCGGGCCGGTCATCAGCACATCGATCGTGGCTCCCTGCCCCGTCACCCGCACGAGCTCAGCACGCACATCGTTGCCTGCACTCTCGAGGCGGAGCACCTGCGAGGGCCGGTGGGACCCGAGAACGTCGACGCTGTTCGCGCTGACGATCGTGACGTCAACGGTCACGCCGCCGGGGTCGCGCCCGGTCAGTGACGCCCCGCAGATCCGCCCGAGGGTGCCTTGGCCGCGCTCGCCGCCGACCAGGGCGAACGTCGGAAACCAGGAGCGCAACGCGGCGACCAGCGGGTCTGACTGGATCGGCAGGATCGGAGCGACGCGGGCGTCGTCCGGACAGCCGACCGGCGGCGGCGTGGCGGCGGTCGTCACGATCGGCGACGGCTCGATGGTGACAACCGTGGCCGGCTCCCGCTGGGTGTGGCCGGCCAGCCAGCCGACGGCGCCACCACCGGCGAGCAGGGCGATCGCACCGAGCACGAGCCACCCGGAGACCCGTCGGCGTGGCTCGATGACGTCGAGACCATCGTCGGACCCATTCGCTCCGCCGATCTCGACGACGTCCACGCCCCGGTCGTCAGCGGGTGCCGCCATACGAGAAGCATGAACTCCGGTAATGCACCCGGCAACCAATCCATCGGCTCGGGTCAGAGCGTGATCTCGCCCTGCTCAGCCCGGAGCGCGATATCCGATCGATGCTGGCTGCCGGGCAGCATGATCGTCGCGGCCAGCGCGTACGCCCGTGCGCGGGCTTCGGCCAAGGTCGGCCCGACCGCGGTCGCCGACAACACCCGACCACCCGACGAGACGATGGCCCCGTCCTCGCGGCGACGGGTGCCGGCGTGCAGCACTCCGTCCTGCTCCGCGCCGATGATCACGTCCCCTGTCGTCGGCCTGGTCGGATAGCCAGCCGCCGCAATGACGACGGTTACCGCGGCACCGCCACGCCAGACCAAGGGGGGGTGCCGGTGCAACTGGCCCGTCGCGGCGGCGGTGAGCAGGCCGCCGAACGGGCTGTCGAGCAAGGCCAGGACGACCTGGGTCTCGGGGTCGCCGAACCTGGCGTTGAACTCGACGACGCGGGGCCCCCGCGAGGTGAGCGCCAGCCCGATGTACAGCAGCCCGGCGAACGGCGTGCCGCGCTCGCGCATCGCGCGAACTGTCGGCTCCGCGACCACGGCCACCACCTCGTCCACGGTCCCGGCGGGCAGCCACGGCAAGGGCGCATAGGCCCCCATCCCGCCGGTGTTCGGCCCGCTGTCGCCGTCGCCGATCCGCTTGAAGTCCTGGGCCGGGATAAGGGGCACGACGGTCGTCCCGTCCGTCACGCAAAACAGCGACATCTCGGGCCCGTCGAGGTACTCCTCGATGACGACTCGATCGCTGGCCGCAGCGTGCGCCAACGCGGCCGCCCGATCGGCGGTCACCACCACTCCCTTGCCGGCCGCGAGGCCGTCGTGCTTCACCACGAACGGCGGCCCGAACTCATCCAGCGCCGCGGCCACCTCGGCTGCGGTCGACGCGACCCGCGCGCGCGCCGTCGGCACCCCGGCGGTCGCCATGACCTGCTTGGCGAACGCCTTGGAGCCCTCCAGGCGAGCGGCGGCCGCGGACGGCCCGAAGCACGCGATTCCGGCGCCCCGGACCGTCTCGGCGACCCCCTCCACCAGTGGTGCTTCCGGGCCGATCACGACCAGATCGGCTCGCAGCCGGGCGGCCAGGCCGGCGACAGCGGCCCCGGACATCGGGTCGACACCGTGCTGCTCGGCGACGGCCGCGGTGCCGGCGTTGCCGGGCGCGCAGGCCAACGCGGTCACGGTCGGATCCGCCGCCAGTGCCAGGCAGATCGCATGCTCGCGCGCGCCCGAACCGATGACGAGGACGCGCACGGGCGGCCAGCCTAATACCCCGGCCGGGCACCTCGCGGAGGCGGCTCATCGGGTCGAGACGATGGTCAGCCCGGCCAGCGTGGGTACCAGCAGGTGATCGCCGGACAACGCCGGCGTGGCAAAGCGGCTCGTCTGGCCGACCGCGATCTGCGCCGTCGAGTGCCCGGTCGCGGGATCGAGCGCGTGCAGGATGCCGGCGTTCTGGTCCAACGACCAGATCCGGCCACCGCCGATCACCGGCGATCCGGCAATCGCCTCGTCGGCGTGCCACAGGACCGTGAGCTTGCCGTCGCTGCTGACCCGCACCGCGCGGACGCCGTCGGTGCACGGGAGGTACACCACGTCACCGTCGACCGCCGCTCCGCCGAAGGACAGGCAGATGTTCTGGACGCTCACCTGCCCGTCGATGCCGCCCAGCGCGGTCTGGCGCAGGACGTAGACCGGGCCGGATTTGCCGCCCAGCACGGCCCAGGTGGTGCCGATCAGGGCGACGCCCTGCGAACCGAGGCCGACGTCGCCCCGGTTGTTCTCGGCCCAGTCCGAGGGTGCGAACGAGTCGACGAGCTGGGCGTCCGCGGATAGCCCCAACACGGAGTTGGTGTGGTCGTAGTCGTCACCGGGGAAGGCGGCGCCGTTCGCCGACACCACGAACAGCCGGCCTCGGCTGTCGACGGTCGCGCCGGCGGGGTTCCACATTCCGCCACCTCGTTCGGTCGGCGGGGTGTAGGAGACCGGATCACCGGAGCCGTCCAGCCGCACGCCGACGATGCGGCCCTTGTAGTCGCCGCAGTCGCCGGCCAGGGCACCGAACGGCACCCAGACCCGACCGCCGGTGATGGCCAGCGCCCCGCGTTGCTGCATGACCGTCGCGTCGACTCCTGGCAGGTCCACCGACCGGTGCCAGCGCACCTGGCCGCTGCGCGGGTCGAGCGCCGTCAGTTCGTGCCGAGTCGCCCCTCCGGTCTCGGCGACGGCGTAGATCGAGCCGGTCGACGCGTCGTAGACCGGCGTGCCCGTGATGCCGAGTGGGTTGATGTTGCCGCACGGCCGCTCCTGGGCCGGAGACGGCGAGCCGAGATTCGTCCGCCAGAGCTGGCGGCCCGACGCGTCGAACCCGTACACGCTGTCGTTCTCGGTCGCCACGACCGTGATGCCGTGCGCGACGATCGGCGACGCATACACCGCGCCGTCCAACTTGATCGCCGCCGCGACGGCCAGCCGGGTCGGCTCGGGGAAGCTGCGGGAGAGCCCGGACCGGCCCGCGTCACCGTGGTAGGTGGGCCAGTCCACGGTCGTCGGCGGCGCCGAGCCGGCCGGCGCCGGCGAGCTCGGCGCACTCGGCGCGCTGGATGCGGTCGCCGGCGGTGACACGGTGGGTCCGTTCGACGTGCTGGTGCAACCGGCGAGGATCATCGCGAGCAGGCAGAAGATGGCCGCGGCGCGCATCGGCCCAGTGTGCCGCCCGATCCTGAGCGGGCCGGACGGCCGCGAGGCGGGCTGGCTCAGCCGAGCAGGTCGCGCACGGTGACGATCTCGTCGCGTCCAGGGCCCACGCCCACGGCAGAGATCGGAGCCCGGATCATGTCTTCGAGAGCGGCGACGTAATCCCGCGCGTTTCGGGGCAGGTCGCCGAGGCTCCGGGCGGCGCTGATGTCCTCGTGCCAGCCCGGGAAGGTCTCGTAGATCGGCGTCGCCCGAGCGAACTCCTGCTGCGACAGGGGCATCTCGTCGTACCGGACACCGTCGACCTCGTAGCCCACGCACACCGGCACCTCCTCCAGGCCGGTGAGCACGTCGAGCTTGGTGAGTACGTAGTCGGTGACCCCGTTGATGCGCGTGGCGTACCGGGCGACCACTGCGTCGAACCATCCGCACCGGCGCGGCCGGCCGGTCGTCGTGCCGTACTCGGCGCCCACCTCACGCAGCCGGTCGCCCTTGTCGTCCAGGAGTTCGGTGGGGAACGGGCCCTCACCGACGCGGGTGGTGTAGGCCTTGATGACCGCGATCACGCCGGTGATCCGGGTCGGCGGAACGCCGCTGCCCGTGCAGGCGCCACCCGCCGTGGCGTTGGACGAGGTCACGAACGGGTAGGTCCCGTGATCGACGTCCAGCAGAGTGGCCTGGGCCGCCTCGAGGACAAGCGTTCGCCCCTCGTCGAGCATGGCGCCGAGCAGCAGCGACGTGTCAGCCACCATCGGCCGCAGCCGGTCGGCGTAGCCCAGCAACTCGTCGATCACCAAATCCACCTCGACGCCTCGCCGGTTGTAGACCTTGACCAGTACCTGGTTCTTGTATTCGACCGCTGCGGCCACCCGGGCCCGCAGCACCGGCTCGTCGAACAGGTCCTGAACTCGCACGCCGATCCGGTTCATCTTGTCGGCGTAGGTCGGACCGATGCCGCGTCCGGTCGTCCCGATCCGCCGGCTGCCCGCGAAGCGTTCGGTCACCTTGTCGAGCGTGCGGTTGTACGGAGTGATCACGTGAGCTGACCCGCTCACCACCAGCTTCGAGGTGTCGATCCCGCGCGCGGTCAGCCCGTCGATCTCGTCGAACAGCACGCCGAGGTCGACGACCACTCCGTTCCCAATGATCGGAATGCAGCCGGGCGACAGGATTCCGGACGGCAGCAGGTGGAGCGCGAACGTCTCCCGACCGTGCGCGGTGTCGATCACGATCGTGTGCCCGGCATTGTTGCCGCCATTGAACTTGACGACCGCGTCGACCCGACCGCCCAGCAGGTCGGTGGCCTTGCCCTTGCCTTCGTCGCCCCACTGGGCACCAACCAGAATTACCGCGGGCATGACTGCCCCCTTTCCTCCGGCCGGTGAAGGGTATTCCCCGCGACGTTAGAGCCTGCGCCTATTGGCGGAGGCTCTGAGGCGAGCCATAGTGTGCGACATGGCTACTCCAACCAAGATTGTCCTGGACGAGTCCGAGCTGCCGACGCAGTGGTACAACCTCCTGGCCGACCTCCCCGTCCCCCCTCCGCCGCCGCTGCACCCGGGCACCCTGCAGCCGGTCGGGCCGGACGACCTGGCCCCCTTGTTCCCGATGGAACTCATCGGGCAGGAGGTGAGCACGGAGCGGTACATCGACATCCCGGGCGCCGTGCTCGATGTCTACAAGCTCTGGCGGCCCAGTCCGCTGTACCGCGCCTATCGGCTGGAGAAGGCACTGCAGACACCGGCGCGCATCTACTACAAGTACGAGGGCGTCTCCCCGGCGGGTTCGCACAAGCCGAACACGGCCGTGCCGCAGGCGTACTACAACGCCCAGGCCGGCGTCCGGCGACTGACGACCGAGACCGGCGCCGGACAGTGGGGCACGGCGCTCGCCTTTGCCTGCGCCCAGTTCGGGCTGGCCTGCGAGGTCTGGCAGGTGCGCGCGTCGTACGACCAGAAGCCCTATCGGCGGATCATGATCGAGACCTTCGGCGGCACGGTCTACCCGTCGCCGTCCGACCGCACCGAGGCCGGCCGGGCCATCCTCGCGAAGGACCCCGACTCGACCGGCTCGCTCGGCATCGCGATCAGCGAGGCGGTGGAAGTCGCAGCCAAGGCCGAGGACACCAAGTACGCCCTGGGCAGCGTGCTGAACCACGTGCTGCTCCATCAGACGGTCATCGGCGAAGAGACCCTGCTCCAGCTGGCCAAGGTGGAAGAGACCCCGGATCTGATCGTGGGTTGCACCGGTGGCGGATCGAACTTTGCCGGACTTTTCTTCCCGTTCCTCCGCGAGAAGCTGGCCGGCCGGATCTCACCGGTGATCCGGGCGGTCGAGCCGGCCGCCTGCCCGTCGCTCACCCGTGGCGTCTACGCCTATGACTTCGGGGACACGGCCGGCATGACACCACTGATCAAGATGCACACCCTGGGCCACGACTTCATCCCGGACCCGATCCACGCCGGCGGCCTGCGGTACCACGGGATGAGCCCGATCATCAGCCACCTCTACGAGCAGGGCCTGATGGAGGCGGTCGCCAAACCGCAGCTGGAATGCTTCGCGGCCGGCGTTCAGTTCGCGCGCACGGAGGGGATCGTGCCGGCGCCGGAGCCGACGCACGCGCTGGCCGCCGCCATCGAGGAAGCGGTGCGCTGCCGGGAGTCGGGCGAGGAACGGGTAATCCTGACTGCGTTGTGCGGGCATGGCCACCTGGATCTGCCGGCCTACGAGGCCTACCTGTCCGGGACCATGACCGACCGTGATCTCGATGCCGCCGCGCTGGCGGCCGCCGTGGAAGCGTTGCCCCCCGTGCCGGTCGGCTAGCCGTCCTCCCGACCTATCAGCCGTCTCTCGGCCGGCTAGTCGACGGATGCGACCACCTGCAGATGATCGTGAACTGAGAGTCACCCCGAGGCCACGAGCGCGACGGGAGAAGTGACTACCGGCTTTCGAGCGCGGCCGCGGCCGCGGGGTCACTGTCGGCCAGGAATTTGGCGCACCGGGTGGCCTCGTCCGTCTCCCCGATAGCCGCCGCGGCGCGCCCGAGCGCGTGCAGCGACCGCAGGAAGCCTCGATTGGGCTCGTGTGACCACGGGATCGGACCGCTGCCCCGCCAGCCGGCGCGACGCAGCGCGTCGAGTCCTCGGTGGTAGCCGGTGCGCGCGTAGGCGTACGCCTCGACATTCCGACCATCGGCGAGCGCGGCCTCAGCCAGGGTGGCCCAGGCCGCGGACGACGTGGGGCACGCCGCCGCGACCCGCTCGGGGTCTTCGCCCCCCTCGAGCCGGACGTCGCCCGGATCGTCGGGCAGCCGGGTCGGTGGGGCGAGCAGGTTGCCGGACGTCATGACGGGCATTGTGCCAACAAGCCGGTCGGCCGGAATGCGCCGGGCGGTTAGCGGTGCCGGTGTCGCGCCCGGATTCCTGAGATGAACATGTCGACGCCCGAGGCGTAGTAGCCCTCGACGTCGGCGCAGTCGGTCAGCGCGTCGGCGGCCTCGACCAGCCGGGGGAACCGCTCGACCGGAAGGCGCTCGAGGGCCGCGCGCTTGGCGGCCATGCTCGAATCGCGCTCGTCGGCCGGGACCTGCAGCTCCTCGCCGGCCTGCTGGGTGACGAGCATGATTGCGACCTGGAGCGCCAGGCGGGCAATCTCAGCGGCCTCGACCACATCGAAGCCGGCGGTGCGGAGCACGTCGAGGGCGAATTCGGCGATCTCCTGACCCTCATCGCAGCTGAGCACCTGGCCGAACGTCAGCTCGGCCGACGCCGGGTGCTCGCGCAACGCCTCGATAAGGGCCACGACGACGCCTCGGATCTGCTCGTCCCACCGGCCAGTGCGGGCATACCGCCGGCCGATGCCATCGAAGAAGGATTGGCCCATCGCGGCAAGCAGTTCGTCCTTGTTCTGGACGTGCCAATACAGCGCCATCGGCGTGACACCGAACTCCTGCGCGACCCGCCGGATCGTCACCGCCTCGAGCCCCTCGACGTCGGCGATCGTCAGCGCGCTCTGCACGATGGCCTCGCGACTGAGGTCGGTTTTTGCCCTTCCGGGCATCGTCCTGGTAATCACACTTGACAACTATACACCGTAAGGGGTTACCTATACAGCAGACATGTACGCCGTATAGGAGACTCCTCATGAGACGCACCTGGACGCTCATCGCGGTGGCCCTGGCCACCTTCATGACGTACCTGGACAACAACATCGTCAACGTCGCGCTACCTACGATCGAGCGCGACCTGCACCTGTCGACCGCCGGCCTGGAATGGGTCGTGAGCGGCTACATCCTGGTGTTCGCGAGCCTGCTTCTGGCCGGCGGCCGGCTGGCCGACGTCTACGGACGCAAGCGGCTGTTCGCGATCGGCCTCATCATCTTCACCGCGGCGTCCCTGGTCGCTGGATTCGCCGGGAGCGCCGACGTGCTCGTGGCCGCGCGGGCCGTGCAGGGTCTCGGCGCGGCGCTATTGACGCCGACCACGTTGGCGATCATCTCGGCCACCTACTCCGATCCGCGGGAGCGCAACATGGCGGTCGGCGTGTGGAGTGCCGTCGGCGCGCTGGCCCTGGCGCTCGGCCCACTGCTCGGTGGCCTCATCAGCGACCACCTGAGCTGGGGCTGGATCTTCTTCCTCAACGTCCCGGTCGGAATCGCCACCCTGGCCCTCGGCCTGTGGGCAATCAGCGAGTCGCGCGAGTCCGCGGCGCCGCACCGCCTCGACCTGCCCGGCGTAGCGCTTTCCAGCCTCGCGCTGTTCGGGCTGACCTATTCGCTCATCGAGGGACACGACCGCGGTTGGACGTCCCCGATCATCCTGGGCGGCTTCGCCCTGGCGGCGGCCCTCGGACTGGCGTTCGTGCGGCGCGAGCAGCGGACCGCGGAGCCGATGGTGGCCATGAGCCTGTTCCGCGACCGGGTGTTCAGCGGCGGACTGATCGCCCTGATCATGTGGGGATTCGGCATCTTCGGGATCTACTTCTTCACCTCGCTCTACCTGCAGAACGTGCTCGGCTTCTCACCGACCGAGGCGGGTGCCGCGTTCGTGCCGATGGCCCTGCTGATGGCGGCCGGCGCAATCGCCTCGGAGCGAGTCGCCCATCGGATCGGCGCGTACCGGTCGGTCGGCGTGGCCATGGCGCTGATGGCCGCCGGCATCGCCTCGGTCAGCCTGCTGGGCGCGGACGCGACGTTCTGGCAGCTGATGCCGAGCTTCGCCGCCATCGGCATCGGCGGCGGGCTGACGGTGCCGCTCACGGCCACGGTGCTCTCGGCCATGCCGCGGGACGAGGCGGGCGTCGCGTCGGGCATCTTCAACGCGTCGCGCGAGGTCTCGGGCCTGCTCGGAATCACCGTCATCGGCGCGATCCTGACCGCCCGCCAGGGCGCGGCCGTGCGATCGGGCGAATCGGCCGTCGACGCCTTCCTCTCCGGCTACCAGCTCGGCCTGCTCGTCGCGGCCGCCTTGGTCGCCGCCGGAGGTGTGGCCGCCTACCTGGGCCTGCGCGGCGCGCGCACCGCGTCCGAGCCGGCCGACACGGCTGCCGAGCCGGAGGTCGACCGGGACGTCCCGGTTCTGGTGTAACGTCCGCTATCCAGTCGCGGTGCCACTCTCTAGCCGGAGTGGCACCGTGGCTTTCGCTGGGGCCGCTCGCCTCGGGTCAGCTCGAGGGTGCGGTCCCGGCCGAGAGCAGATCCTCACAGGCCCTGGTGACCCGGTCGGCCATGCCGACTTCGGCCGCCTTGAGGTACGAGCGCGGGTCGTAGGCCTTCTTGTTGCCCACCTCGTCGTCGACCTTCAGCACGCCGTCGTAGTTGGTGAACATATGACCAGCGATCGGACGGGTGAACGCGTACTGGGTGTCCGTGTCGACGTTCATCTTCACCACGCCGTAGGACAGGGCCTCCCGGATCTCCTCCAGCGCCGAGCCGGATCCGCCGTGGAACACCAGCTCGAACGGCTTGGGACTGCCGAGCTTCTGGCCGACGGCGTCCTGAATCTCCTTGAGGACATCAGGGCGGAGCTTGACGTTGCCCGGCTTGTACACGCCGTGCACGTTGCCGAACGTGGCGGCCAGCAGGTACCGCCCCTTCTCGCCCGTTCCGAGGACTTCGGCCGTTCGCAGCGCATCGCCCGGCGTCGTGTAGAGCTTCTCGTTCATCTCGCCGACAACGCCGTCTTCCTCGCCACCCACGACGCCGATCTCGACCTCGAGGACGATGTGCGCCTTCGACGCCTTCTCCAGCAGCTCGGCGGCGATCTCCAGGTTCTCGCCAAGCTCGATGGCCGACCCGTCCCACATGTGCGACTGGAACAGCGGGTCCTCGCCCCGGTCCACGCGCTCTTGCGACAGCGCAATCAGCGGCCGGACGTAGCTGTCGAGTTTCTCCTTCTGGCAATGATCGGTGTGCAGCGCGATATGAATCGGATACTTCGCGGCCACCACATGCGCGTACTCGGCGAGAGCGACGGCGCCGGTCACCATCTCTTTGACCTTGGTTCCGGACGCGAACTCGGCGCCACCGGTGGACACCTGCACGATGCCGTCGCTGCCGGCGTCGGAAAAGCCGCGCAGCGCGGCGTTCAGCGTCTCGGACGAGGTGATGTTGATAGCGGGATACGCGAAACCGCCCTGCTTGGCGCGGTCGAGCATCTCGGCGTACTGCTCAGGCGTGGCAATCGGCATGGGGCCAAGTATCGCGCAGACCGTCGGGTGCTGGCGGCCCGGTCCTGACCAGTGGGCGACCGCTCCTGAGCCGCTGGCGGACCGCTCTTGCGCCGCAGGCCGATCGCTGTTGACCAAGCCGCGGCCGACCGCTCCTGAGAGCCGTCGCAGCGCGGTGCGGCCTCTGTGGCGCTCCCGCCGTAGACTCGCGCGTCATGCATTCCGCTGCTGGTGCCGTGCTGGCGGCGAACCCGATCGACCCCAGCCATCTGCTGTCCAACTTCGGGCTGATCGGCCTGTCACTGATCATCTTCGCCGAATGCGGCATACTCCTCGGATTCTTCCTGCCGGGCGACACGCTGCTCTTCAGCGCCGGGCTGCTGATCGCGACCGGGACGATCAGTACACCGCTGTGGGCGTTCCTGGTGTGCGCTCCTATCGCCGCGGTCGCCGGCAACCTCGTGGGGTACTGGGTCGGCCGCACGGCCGGACCGAAGGTGTTCGACCGGCCGAGGTCGCGATTGTTCCGGCCGGAGTACGTCATCCGGTCCGCCGCGTTCTTCGACCGCTACGGGTCATGGACGATCCTGTTCGCCCGCTTTGTTCCCATTGTCCGCACGGTCGCGACGGTCATGGCCGGCGTCGCCCGAATGCGGTTCTCTCTCTACGCGCTGTATTCGGTCATCGGCGGCGTGCTCTGGACAGTGGGGTTGATCCTCGGCGGCTACTGGCTCGGACACATCGACTTCGTCCGGAAGACGGTCGAGCCGTTGATCGACCCGATCCTCATTGGGATCGTCGTGCTGTCGTTGTTACCAGTGACCATCCATTTCCTGCGGGCCCGTCGTGCCGATCGCCGCGCGGCCAGTCAACCGACCACGGAGAGCGCGCACCGCGGCGGGTGACTCATCAGCCGGCCGGGGCGCCCGCGGACGGCACTCCGGTTCGATCCTTCCGGCGGCCTCCGAACCGCCAGTTAGGCTCCATCCCATGACGGACCCGGACGGCGCTGCCCGGCCCGCAGCTCCGCCGGCATTGGCTCCGGGCGACTTGCGGATCGTCGCGCTGGGTGGCATCCGCGAGATCGGCCGCAACATGACGGTCTTCGAGCACCGGGCTGGTCCGGGCCGCAGCCGGCTGCTCGTCGTCGATTGCGGCATGTTGCTCGGCAAGACGAACTCGCCCGGCGTGGACCTGACGCTGCCGGACTGGTCGTACTTCCGCGACCGGCTGGCCGACATCGACGCGATCGTGCTGACGCACGGCCACGAGGATCACATCGGGGCGCTCCCCTACCTGTTGCGCGAGCGTCCCGACGTGCCGCTCATCGGTTCTCGGCTGACGCTGGCGTTGGTGTCGGCGAAACTCGATCAGCATCAGATCCGCCCGCAGTTGGAGCAGGTGCGCGAGGGCGACACGACCTCAGTCGGGCCGTGGGGCCTGCAGTTCTATGCGGTGAACCACTCGATCCCGGACGCGTTGGCGGTGGCCATTCGGGTGGGCAACCACACGGTGCTCCACACCGGCGACTTCAAGATGGACCAGACACCGCTCGATGGGCGGCTGACCGACCTGCCGGGCTTCTCCCGGCTCGGCGACGAGGGCGTGGACCTGCTGCTCGCGGACTCGACGAACGCCGAGGTGCCCGGCTTCCTGCCCTCCGAACGTGATGTCGGACGGGTCATCAACGACGTGATCACCAAGGCCACCGACCGGGTCATCGTCGCGTGCTTCGCCTCACACGTGCACCGCGTGCAGCAAGTACTCGACGCCGCCGCCGCGACCGAGCGGCAAGTCGCTCTCGTCGGGCGCTCCATGGTGCGCAACATGCAGATCGCTCGGGAGTTGGGCCTGCTGCACGTCCGCGACGGCGCGCTGGTCGATCTCGCGGAGGCCGAGGAGCTCCCGTCTCGTCGCGTGGTGCTCGTCTCGACGGGCTCACAGGGCGAGCCGCTCTCGGCGCTGTCCCGGATGGCCAACCGTGAGCATCCGACGATCCGAGTCGTGCCCGACGACACCATCCTGCTGGCGTCGTCGCTCATCCCCGGCAACGAGAACGCGGTCGGTCGGGTGATCAACGGGTTGTCGCGGATGGGCGCCACTGTCGTGCACAGGTCGACGGCGCTGGTGCATGTCTCCGGGCATGCGCCAGCCGGCGAGCTGCGCTTCCTCATCAACGCGGTCCGGCCCCGCAACCACATGCCGATCCACGGCGAGTGGCGTCATCTGCGCGCGCACGCCGCGATCGCTCGGTCCACCGGACTGCCCGACGAGCGCATCATGCTGGCCGAGGACGGCACCGTCGTCGACCTACGTGCCGGCCGGGCGGCCATCGTCGGCCGGATTCCGGTCGGCTACGTCTACGTCGACGGGCTCGCCGTAGGCGATATCGGCGACGCCGCGTTGAAGGATCGCCGGATCCTCGGCGAGGAGGGCTTCCTCTCGATCCTCGTCGCCGTCGACCTGCAGGCCGGCAAGGTCGTCTTCGGCCCGGAAATCACCGCCCGCGGGTTCACCGACGACCCGGACGCGCTCGATCCGATCCGCGCCGAGCTGATCTCCCGGGTAGAACAGTCAATGGCGGATGGAGTCCGCGACGCGGACGCGCTCGAGCACATCGTGCGCCGCACGGTCGGCCGTTGGGTCGACCAGACCTACCGTCGCCGGCCAATGCTCGTCCCCATGGTGGTTGAAGTCTGACCATTCCTCCTCTCTTCTTGAGTCCTCTCGTGAACCGTTCACACCCTTGAATCGTTCACCGGGCCGCTCCGCCTATCGCCCCTCGAGCGGAAGGGCAGCTTTCGGTCGGTGATCTTGGACTTACGGTCGCTATCAGGCAGCAAGTCCAAGATCACGTCTGGGTTTGACCGCCACCGCCTGCCGCCGAAGGCACTGCGCAATCGGGTGCTCCGCCGCTGGATGATCACCTGCCGCGCGCGACTGCCGCCGCCAACCGCACTGCACAATCACTGGCTCTGCCGCTGGATGATCACGTGGTCGATCCGATGGGCAATTGAAGCGGCGGACCATCTCGGACGATGCGGGAACTCGTCCGATATGGCACATGTAACTCCAGCGCCCGTGCGGAAAGCCAGCTTGTCACCTCCTTCGTCCACTGGTGGTCCGACATGACTCGGGACGGCGGGTAATGCGTCACCGCAAAACCACAGGCCGTCAGCCGATTGTGGCGATGGGTCGTCTGCCGCCAATTCTCCGCCGCAAAGTGAAATTCGTGGCTATCAATTTCCAGGATCGCCCGCAGGTCACGCCAAAGAATGTCCGCGATGGCAATAATTCGTTGTTGCGCGTCGACTATCGGCACATTGAGCTCGAAGTCCGGAACGGCAGCGTGACGAAGCTGTTCCGCCGCGTAAACCTCAGCGACAGAACGAGCACCGTCTCGAACATGCTCCACGGAACGACGTAGAGCCGCACTTCCCCGAAGGGCCGCCGAATCGAGTTCCGCAATCAACTCGTCCGGCGTGCAATGGCCGCCTTGTACCACTGCCGTAACGAGGGCACGTACCGTGTCTTCGCGGTGGTAGAACGGGGCCGCGTCCGTGACTGCGCGCGCCGGCGCGGCGATGCGCGCCAGGGGCAGGGTGTCATCGTCGACTGACAGCCGGCGTGAACTCACCGGGCCGCCGACCCGGCGAATGTGTGCTTGCCCTACATCTCGACAACCGCCGCGAGTGCTGAGGATCAGCACCGAGGCCGGCGGCGGATCGCGCACGGCCAGGCCGTAGCACCGAAGAGCATCCCACCCGCTCACCACGCCTTCGCCGGCGGCACACAAACCAGCCACGACCCAGTCCGCCCGAGTCGGTGGATCGGGACGCGTCAGGATCAGCCCGCGAGCCAACCGCCGCCAGCGCCTGCGCTGGACCTCGTTTCGCACCGTCGACGCGGAGATCCCTCGCACTCGAAGCGCGCGGGCGTCGAGAACCCGGGGAAGCTCGGCGCTGTTCATAAAACAAGCATGGTTGAGATAACCACACTCCAACAGATCCTGACGCATTTTGTGGATAAGCTGCATATCGCTGAGGTGCGCTGTGGATAAGCGAGCCGGCCGTTGAGCAGCTGCTTTCCCCGAGGCTCGCTGAGGCTCGTGATCTTGGACTTATCGACGTTATAGAGCAATAACTCTCAGATCACAATGGTGCCGCGCTCGCTAGCGGATCGTGATCTTGGACTTGCAGCCCTGGAGCGTCGTTAAGTCCAAGATCACGACATGATCAGGCCAGCCGGGAGCGGCCGCCGCCGGAGCGGCCCGAGCCGCCGCCCGACAGCCTGGCCCAGCAGCCGGCGCGAAACCTGGGTCGGGCATGATGGGGGAATGCCGGTTCGTGCGCCGATGGCTCCAGCGGCGGTGTCGCCGACGCGGACCGTTCCGGCGTGGATTCCGCGGCCGTACTACGTCGGCTTCAGCGGGCCGGCCGACCGCGACGATCCGATGGTCAAGGATGCGTCAACGATTGAGCGGATGCGGGTGGCGGGACAGATCGCGGCGGATGCGCTGGTCGAGGTCGGCCGCCACGTGCAGCCAGGCGTGACCACCGACGAGCTGGACGCGGTCGGGCACGAGTTCGTGATCAGCCGCGGCGCCTACCCGTCGACGCTTGGCTACAAGGGGTTTCCCAAGTCGCTGTGCACGTCGGTCAACGAGGTCATTTGCCACGGCATCCCCGACGCGCGGCCGTTGGCGGACGGCGACATCGTCAAGATCGACATCACGGCATTCATCGGCGGCGTGCACGGTGACACCTGCGGCACGTTCTACGCCGGTACGCCCAGCACCGAGGTGCAGGACCTCGGCGAGCGTACCCACGAGGCGCTGCTGCGGGCGGTCCGGACCGTGCGGCCGGGACGACCGGTCAACGTGATCGGGCGGGTCATCGAGGCCTACGCTCGCCGGTTCGGCTACGGCGTGGTGCGCGACTATACCGGCCACGGCGTCGGCCCGTCGTTTCACACCAAGCCGACGATCTTGCACTACGACGAGCCGCGTGCGACGACCGTGATGGAGCCGGGCATGACGTTCACTATCGAGCCGATGCTGACGCTCGGCACGGTGGATTGGGTCATGTGGGATGACCGGTGGACGGTGCTGACCGCCGACGGATCGTGGGTGGCGCAATGGGAGCACACCCTCGTCGTCACCGATGACGGGGTCGAGATCCTGACCGTGCCAACGGACGCCTGACCCAGCGAACGGACGAACTCCACAGGCCGGCCGAGCGCGACACGATCGCGTCGTATACGGAAATCTGCCGGATTCGCTAGACGCACCGATACAGTCCGATCATGGACCCGGTCCGCAACCCGTACGCCCCGGGCGCCGGGCAGCGCCCGCCGGAATTGGCCGGCCGCGACGCCGAGCTCGCCGCGTTCGAGGTCGTTCTCGAGCGCGTGGCACACGGCCGGCCCGATCGCTCGATCGTGCTCACCGGGCTGCGCGGCGTCGGCAAGACAGTGTTGCTCAATGCGACGCGGAGCGCCGCGGTGCGGCGTGGTTGGGGCAGCGGCAAGCTCGAAGCGCGGCCGGACCAGTCGCTGCGCTGGCCGGTCGCGGCGGCGCTGCACGTCGCCATCCGGGAGCTGACGGGCGTGCCGGCCTCGGAGAGCCGGCATGTCCTGGGTGTGCTCAAGTCATTCGCGCAATGCGACGGATCCCGGTCGGCCGCGACGACCACTGGACGGCCGGGGAGATCCACGACCGGTGGTCGGCCGGCGCGGCCGTGGCAACCGGGCATCGACGTTCCGGCCGTCCTCGGCCGGGCGGATTCCGGCGACATCGAGATCGACCTGGTCGAGCTTCTGGTCGACGTCGCCGGGCTGGCGGCCGGCTCGGGTCGCGGAGTGGCGCTGTTCGTCGACGAGATGCAGGACATGGGACCGCAGGACGTGTCCGCGTTGTGCGCCGCGTGCCACGAACTGTCCCAGCAGCGGCTGCCGCTGGTTCTCGTCGGCGCCGGGCTGCCGCACCTGCCCGCGGTACTCGCGGCGAGCAAGTCCTACTCGGAGCGGCTGTTCCGCTATCAGCGCATCGACCGGCTCGATCGCGCGGCCGCCGACGCCGCGCTGCGCCTGCCGGCTCTCGAAGAGGGCGCCGACTTCGGGGACGAGGCGCTCGACGCGATGTACGTAGCCACTAGCGGCTACCCGTACTTCATCCAGGCCTACGGCAAGGTCGTGTGGGACGTCGCACCGCGCTCGCCGATCACGGCATCGGATGTGCAGATGGCCGCCCCCCAGGCCGAAGCGGAGCTGGCGGTGGGATTCTTCGGGTCCCGGTTCGAACGGGCCACTCCGGCCGAACGGGAGTACCTGCGAGCGATGGCCGACCTGACCGTGGACGACGAATCGATCGACATCGGCACGTCGGCCGTCGCCGAAGCCCTGGGGCGAAACGCACAGTCCCTCTCGCCCGCCCGAGACGCGTTGCTGAAGAAGGGACTCGTGTACTCCGGGCAACGCGGACGGATCGCCTTCACCGTGCCGCACTTCGGCCGCTACCTGCAACAGCAGGACGCCTAACCGACCGGATCATTCCGGGTCGGTTGGATCCGGCCGGTGCCGTGGACGCCCGATATTTCCGATGACGATGGCGACCACGGTGACCAGATAGAGCTGGCCGATCAGCGCCTCGAGGACAGCCAGCATGCGCCCGACGTCGCTGCCCGCGGAGAAATCGCCGTACCCGACGGTGGTGAGCGTGACGAAGCTGAAGTACAGGAAGACGACCGGCGAATGTGGTCCGGTCTGCGCGAAGAAGCCGTCGTGCCGGAGTTCGCCGACCATCGCGTAGAGGTATGTGTAGAAGAGGCCGATGAGCAGGTACACCGACAGTGCCCCGGTGATGGTGCGTACCGAGACGACTAAGTGGCCGCCGAGCCGGCGAACGATAACCGCGATCGAGGCGGCCGCGAGCCCGGCGCTGACTGCGCTGAACGCGACTTCGCCCCCCCGGCTGATGCCGCGGACGTCGTTGATGATCACTGTCGCGAAAGATGCGACGGACAGGATGATCGTGACACCCATCAGGTACCGGTTGACGCCGGACGTCCACATCGCGAACACGAGCAGGAACCCGAGCAGGACGACGATCAGTCCTCGCACGCCATGTTGCTCGAACGGCGCCACGATGAGGATGGCGAAGGCAGCCGCCAAGACGACGCCGTACTCGTTCGCCCCCCGCTGCAGCCAGTCCGGCATCAGTGCAGCACCGACTTGAGCGCGATCATCAGAACGCCGAACGCCGCCGTACCTAGGATCTCGAAGATCATGCGGGGCCCGGACGCCTGCAGCGAGCGGCCGATCCGATAACCGATATAGCCAAGGAGAACGACCGTCACCCACAGCGCGATCAGCGCGGACTCGGAGATGCCCACCCCGAAGGCGTGCACGATCGCGTAGCACGCAGCGACCGGAAGGCCGCCCTCCAGGATCGCCGTCTCGTTACCGGCCGCCTCGAGGGTGCGGTGCCATACCGATACACCGGGTTCAGCGATGCGTTCCGCGAGCACTTCGGTGTAGAGATGGGCGAGCCAGTAGATGCCGAGCGTGGCGAGGACCGCGACGGCGACGAACCCGCCGCTCGGCGGGTGGGCGCTCACGATCGTCATCGATGAGGCCGCGATCAGCGTGCCGTAGAGCAGACCACCCACGTTCCTGGTCAGGTGCGCGGCCATCCCCGATCGCGACGGCTCATGCGCCGCCTCTTCGGAGCAGTGCCGGCTGTTCACGGCGCACAGCCTAATCGGGCGGTAGCGCGTACTTTCGAATCCACGCGTGCATGGCGATGCCCGCCGCCACCCCCGCGTTGATCGACCGAGTCGAGCCGAACTGCGAGATCGAGCAGACGACATCAGCGGCGGCGCGCGCCTCATCGGTGAGGCCGGATCCTTCCTGACCGAAGAGGAACAGCGATCGTCGGGGCAACCGGAGCGATTCGATCGGGACGGCGCCGGGCAGGTTGTCCACGGCGACGACGGTTCGCCCGTCCGCCGACGCGACGAGCTCCGCGATCGAGGCGACGTGCCGCACGTGCTGGTAGCGATCGGTTACCATCGCTCCTCGCCGGTTCCACCGGCGGCGACCCACGATGACCACCTCGGCCGCGAGGAATGCGTTCGCCGTCCGGACCACGGTGCCGATGTTCAGGTCGTGGCGCCAGTTCTCGATCGCGACCGCGAAGTCATGGCGCCGCGCATCGAGGTCCGCGACGATGGCCTCGACCCGCCAATAGCGGTATCGGTCGACGACGTTGCGGCGGTCACCGACGGCGAGCAGTTCGGGGTCGAGCCGCGGGTCATCCGGCCAGGGCGGCGGGTACGGCCCTACCCCGATGTCCGTACCGGCCGGGTAGGGTTCCTGGGCATCGCCGGTATCGGGGTCTCGGTCATCGGGCACGGTCAGGCGAGGCCGAGATCGGCCAGGGTGTAGGCGGCCCGGCACTCCAGGCCGGCGGCCCGGATCGTGTCGCCGGCGCCGCGGTCGACGATGAGCGCGACGCCGACGATCTCCGCGCCGGCCTCCCGCGCGGCCTCGGCCGCGGTGAGCGGGCTGGCGCCGGTCGTCGAAACATCCTCGACGATGGCGACTCGTCGGCCCGCGACGTCCGGTCCCTCGATACGGCGCTGCAGCCCGTGCTTCTTCTCTGCCTTCCGCACGACGAACGAGTCGATCGTGCCGTCGCTGGCGTGCAGGATGGCGGTGCCGACCGGGTCGGCCCCCAAGGTGAGGCCCCCGGCGGCGTCGAAGCTCCAGTCGGCACACAGATCTAGCAGCACGCGGCCGACGAGCGGCGCGCCCTGCCGATGCAACGTGATCCGGCGCAGGTCGATGTAGTAGTCCGCTTCCTGCCCGGAGGACAGGACGACGCGGCCGTGCACCACGGCCAGCTCCTTGATCAGGGACAGCAGGTCGTCGCGATCGGTCACGTCGATTCCCCGCTCCTGTCCTGGCCGGCCACAGTTCGCATGGTAGGGACTCTCACAGCGAGACCCGGCGGAGGATGCGGCGCAGCACCGGCCGGGGCGCAAGGCGGGCGGCACCGATGAGCGCCTTGTACCGAACGCTGGGGACGCTGACGGGTTTGCCGCGTCGCGCATCCGCGAGCGCGGCCGCCACGACATCGTCCGCGTCGAGCCACATCCAGGCCGGGACGCGCGACATGTCGACACCCGCGCGCTCGTGGAACTCGGTGTGCGCAAAACCCGGGCAGACCGCCATGACCCGAACGCCGGAGTCCGCCAGGCTCAGCGCCAGCGCCTCGCTGAACATCGTCACCCAGGCCTTGCTGGCCGAGTAGGTGACATTGCCCCGGCGCGGTACCAACCCGGCAACGGACGACACGTTGATGATCTCGCCGGCGCCGCGGGCCGTCATGGCTCGCACGGCCGCGTGCGAGAGGCGCAGCACCGCTCGCACGTTGAGGTCGAGTTGGCGTTCCTCGTCGGCGATGTCCGCGCTGCCGAATCGCCGGTAGGTGGCCAGGCCCGCGTTGTTCACCAGGACGTCGATCGGCCGGGCAGGGTCGGTCAGCCGCGCGGCCACCCGCGCGCAGCCGTCGTCCGTGACGAGATCGGCCGAAATCACCTCGACGTCTACGCCGTGCTGCTCCATCAACACGGTGCGAGCCGAGCTCAGTCGGTCAAGATCGCGAGCCACGAGTACGACGTCATGACCCTCCCCGGCCAAGGCGCGCGCGAACGCCGCGCCGTAACCGGAGGTCGCACCAGTAACGAGAGCGGTGCTCAGCGGCGGGCCCTCACACCAATGCTCGCCGGACGGTCATCGGCCGCGAGACTTGCCGCGGCTGCGCCCGGTTCCGCCGCCACTCTTCGGCGCTGGCGAGGCCGGCGGCGACTGACCGTTGGCCTCCGTCGACGCTGGCCTGGTCTTGGCCTTGGTGCGCTGCACCGGCGGAGCCGGCTTAGGCGCGCGGGCCCGGGACGGCGCGGGCTTCGTCGGCTGCGGAGCGGGCGAGCTCGCAGGGCGAGGCCGGAAGAGGGTGCCGAGACCGCCGAGACCGCCGGCGCCCCCCGGTGTGCTCCCGGCGCGCTCCGGCCGGTTGGCGTTCAGGTAGAGCACGCTCGGTGGGAGGTTCACCGCGACCAGGGCTACGAGAAACGCCGCGGCCCCGAGGAAGGACGCGACCTTGACCTGGGTGGGTGCGCTCGACCCGACGACAATCAGGCCGCCGAGCCCGATCGAGCTATAGCCGGTCAACGTGACCAGAACCCAGACTCCAACCAGTCCCCACCGCGTCCAGTACTTGCCCTCGCGCACCTTCAAGGCGATGAACACGAGCAACGCGGCGCCGATCACGCCGAAGATGAGCTGAACCGGGAGCGCCTTGCTGACGTTGTTCGCGACGTTGGCCAGATCCTGCTGAACCTGTTCGGCCGAATGCTTGGCCGTGTTCTTCGTGATCGTGGCGCGCTGCTGGTCCTCGATCCACGTACGCGCCGTGAAGTACGACGCCGGGCCGAGGACCGAGAAGGCCGCGGCCACGAGCGTAGCCATCCAGGTGACCTGGATGGTCCGTGGCTGCGGCCGGGCTGAGGATTGGTCGGTCACGCCGGAAGTGTACGTGCGCTGCCCGTAAACACCAGAACGACTAGAGTTCGAAGACGAAGCGTCCCTGGGGCGCGGTCCATCGAGAGGGACGATCGTGACATCAACCCCGCCGCCGGAGGAGCCCCGGTCGCAATCGGGGCGATCCGATGATCCTTGGGGGCGCCCGGACGACGCCGCTCGGTCTGACCGTCCGACCCCGGACCCGAGCGCGCCCGGCGACTACGAGCAGAGCACCGGTCGATTCGAGCAGCCGACGTCCAGTGGCTACGAGCAGCCTGGGCCGGCCTGGTCGGCGCCGTCCCTGCCGCCGCAGCCCTACTCGTCGGCACCGCCATCCGGGCCGTCCCAGCCGGCGTGGAACGTGCCGCCGCAGGAGCAACCGTTCGACCCGTACCGCTTCGGTCCGCCGGAACCGAGCCAGTTCGAATCCTTTCCGACCGCCCCCGACTCCCATCAGTACCGGCAACCGGCTACCGGCAACGGCAAGGCAATCGCCGGACTGGTACTCGGCATCCTGGCGCTGATCCTGTCGTTCTTGACGCTGTTCGACATTCCGTTGATCGTCCTGGGCATCGTTTTCAGCGTGCTCGGGCTCCGAGCGGCCGCCCGGGGCGCCGGAGGGCGGGGTATGGCCATCGCCGGTTTGACCTGCGCCATCATCGGTGCGATCGCCGCCACGACGCTGTTCATCGTCGTGTACAACCGCGCGAAGGACTGCTCGGATCGGTTCGACACCGGGACGTCGGCCTACCGAATCTGCCTGCAGCACGGCTTCAACGGCTGACCGGCGGACGAGGCGTTAGCGAATGAACGAAAACCCGCCGCCGTGGCCGCCTCCGTCCTGGTCGGCCCACGATCCGAACGAGGGCTACTCCGGGCCGCCGCCGACTGGCGCCTCTCGTCCCTCCCCGTTCGAACCGCCTCCAACGTTTCCGGGCCAGACCTTTCCCACGCCGGCCGAGCCGGACAGCGCGCGGGTGTGGGTGAGCCGGCCAAGCTCGGTCCTCTGGGCCGGCGTGATCTGCTATGTCATGGGCGGAATGCTCATCGTGGCGGCCTTCATCCTCTTCGTGGGTGCATCCATCGTCCGCAGTATCGACAGCCTCACCGATAGCAACAACATCGGCACGACGGTCGAGCTGATCATCGATGCGCTCGTCAACTTCGGGGTAGCCGGGCTGCTGATCGCGGGCGGAGTCATGTTCAGCGGCGGCCGGTCCCGGGGGCGGCAGCTGCTCACGATCGGCGTCGCGATCTGCCTGGTCGAGTGCGTCTACTGGATCTTCCTGGCGCACGCCAACACCATCATCTGGACGATCCTGTTCGTCGTACTGTCGATCATCGCGCTGGCGCTCGCCTGGACGAAGGAAACCTCCGAATGGCTGCGGGTCACGACAATGCCTAACGAGCCCCGCGCCGGGGGTTACTACCAGTTCTGACAAGAGCCGACAGCCCTGCGCGACACTAGGTGCGGAGGCTCTTCGGTCAGGCTGCGTCGACCGTCAGCGCGGACCGGTCGTCGAGAACGTCGACGTGGACGGTCTGGCCGTCACGGATCTCGCCGGCCAACAGGGCCCGAGCTAGCGTGTCGCCGATGGCGGTCTGCACCAGCCGCCGCAGCGGTCGGGCGCCGTAGACCGGATCGAAGCCGTTCATCGCCAGCCATTCTCGAGCGGCGTCGGTGACGTCGAGCGTGAGCCGTCGGCCTTCGAGTCGACGGGCGAGCGCCGCGACCTGGATGTCGACGATCTTCGTCAACTCCTCGGTGGTCAGCGAGTCGAACACGACGATGTCGTCGAGCCGGTTCAGGAACTCCGGCTTGAACTGCTCGCGCACAATGGCGAGCACGGCATCCTTCTTGGCGGCGTCGGGCATTTCGGACGCGAGAGCATGTGACCCGAGGTTGGACGTCAGGACGAGAATCGCGTTGCGGAAATCCACCGTGCGACCCTGACCATCGGTCAGCCGGCCGTCGTCGAGCACCTGGAGCAGCACGTCGAACACGTCCGGATGTGCCTTCTCGACCTCGTCCAGCAGCACCACGCTGTACGGGCGGCGCCGGACGGCCTCGGTCAGCTGTCCACCCTCGTCGTAGCCGACGTAGCCGGGTGGAGCGCCGACGAGCCGGGCCACGGAGTGCTTCTCGCTGTACTCGCTCATGTCGATGCGCACCATGGCGCGCTCGTCGTCGAATAGGAACGCAGCGAGCGCCTTGGCCAGTTCCGTCTTGCCGACGCCGGTCGGCCCGAGGAACAGGAACGATCCGGTCGGCCGGTCCGGGTCGGAGATGCCGGCGCGCGCCCGGCGCACCGCGTCGGAAACGGCCCGCACCGCGGCCGGCTGGCCGATCACGCGCGCGCCGAGCTCGTCTTCCATCCGCAGCAGCTTGGCGGTCTCCCCCTCCATGAGCCGCCCGGCCGGGATGCCGGTCCAGGCGGCGACCACCTCGGCGACGTCGTCGGCCGTGACCTCCTCCTTGACCAGCACGTCCTGCGCGGCGTCGGCCTCGGACGCGCCGAGCAGTTCCTTCTCGGCCGCGGGGATATCGGCGTAGAGCAACCGCGAGGCGGTCTCGAAATCACCGTCGCGTTGGGCTCGCTCGGCCTGCCCGCGCAGGTCGTCCAGCCGCTCCTTGAGCTCGCCGACCCGGTTCAGCCCGGCCTTCTCTCGCTCCCAACGGGCGTTGAGCGCGTCCAGCTGCTCGCTGCGGTCGGCCAGTTCCGCCCGCAGCCGGGTCAGTCGCTCGACGGATGCTTTGTCCTGCTCCTTGGCGAGCGCCATCTCCTCCATGCGCAGGCGGTCGACGGCGCGCTGCAACTGGTCGATCTCGACCGGCTGGGAATCGATCTCCATGCGCAGTCGCGACGCCGCCTCGTCGACGAGGTCGATCGCCTTGTCGGGCAGGTAACGCGACGTGATGTACCGATCGGACAGGGTCGCGGCGGCGACCAGCGCGCCGTCGCTGATCTGCACCTTGTGGTGGGCCTCGTAGCGACTCTTCAGGCCGCGCAGGATGCCGATGGTGTCCTCGACCGAGGGCTCGCCAACGAAGACCTGCTGGAAGCGACGTTCCAGCGCGGGGTCTTTCTCGATCCGCTCGCGATACTCGTCCAGCGTGGTGGCACCGACCATGCGCAGCTCGCCCCGGGCGAGCATCGGCTTGAGCATGTTGCCGGCATCCATCGCGCTCTCTCCGGCTGCGCCTGCGCCGACAACCGTGTGCAGCTCGTCGATGAACGTGATGACCTGGCCGCCGGAATCCTTGATCTCGTTCAGGACGGCCTTGAGTCGCTCCTCGAACTCTCCGCGATACTTCGCGCCGGCGACCATCGCCGCGAGGTCCAGGGCGACCAGCTTCTTGCCGCGCAGGGACTCGGGGATGTCGCCCGCGACGATGCGCTGGGCTAGACCCTCGACGACCGCCGTCTTGCCGACGCCGGGCTCGCCGATGAGGACCGGGTTGTTCTTGGTGCGGCGGCTGAGCACCTGGATGACTCGGCGAATCTCACTGTCCCGCCCGATGACAGGGTCGATCTGGCCCTCGCGGGCGCGCGCCGTCAGATCGACGCCGTACTTCTCGAGGGCCTGGAAGGTGCCCTCCGGATCGAGGCTGGTGACGCGGGCCGAGCCGCGGACCGACTGCAGCGCATCTGCGAGCGTCGCTGGCGTCACGCCGCGGTCAGCGAGCAGGGTCGCGACGTCGCCACCCTGCTGGGCCAGCGCGATCAGCAGATGCTCGGTCGAGACGTACTCGTCGCTGCGGTCGCGAGCCTCCCGTTCGGCGGCGCTCAGCACCGCGAGGAAGGCCCGGGACGCCTGCGGCGCGCCCACCGACGCGCCCGAGGCGGCCGGCAAGCGGTCCACGAGCTGCGCCGCGGCGGCTCGGACGGCCAGCGGATCGACGCCCAGCGTGGCCAGCAGCGGCCGGGTGAGACCCTCGGTGTCGTCGAGCAGCGCCACGGCCAGGTGGGCCGGCTCGGTCGCCGGGTTACCGCGCTCTGCGGCCGCCCGTACCGCCGCCGAAACCGCCTGCTGGCTGCGGGTGGTCAGATCCATGGGTGTCCTTTGCTATCTCGCTCGATCTTCGGTCATTGGTGGCAACGCCCCGCAAGTTGAGTCTGTTCCGCTCAACTTAACCACTTCCGGAGTGGGTCCGGAATCCTGCGTCGGTGCGGAACGGAGGCGTCCGGACGGCCCGGGCGCTTGCCGTCCTCGGGCTCATCGGCGTCCTCGCCACCGCCTGCACGGCGCACGCGGCCGGCGTCCCGGGCTCGACGTCGCCCAACACGCGATCAGGGCCGCCGACGCCGGTCGGTGGCAGCTGGCGAAGCCTGCAAGTCCCGGCATCAGCCGTTCCTGGCGGTCACCGCGAGGTCCTCGTTTACACCCCGGCCGTCGCGAAGCCGGACCGATTGCCCGTGCTCTACCTGCTGCACGGCGAGCCCGGTGCGGCAAGCGATCTGTGCAACCCGTCGGTGGGAAGCACCCTCGCCGCTCTCTTCTCCTCCGGCGTAGCGCCCTTCGTGGTCGCCTGCCCGGATGGCAACGACGACGACTTCGCCGACACCGAGTGGGCCAACTCGGTCAATGGCCGCAGCCAGGTAGAGACCTTCGTCACCGGCCCGCTCATCAGCACGGTGGAGGGCGCGCACCCTCGTCCTCGCGGGATGCGCGCGATTGGTGGCTTCTCGATGGGCGGGTACGGAGCGGCGATGCTCGCCCTCCGGCACCCGAACCTGTACGGGCAGGTCGCCTCACTCGCCGGGTATTTCACCATCGACGACCCGGACGGGGTCTTCGGCGACAATCCGGCTATGCAGGCAGCCTACAACCCGACTGACCTCGTCTCCGGTGCCGCGCGGATCCGCTGGCTGCTCATCGAGGCAGCCAGCGACGATCTCGCCCTCACCGCCCACGCGTCCGAGCCGTACGCGACGCTGCTGCAACAACACGGCGCCACAGTTGATCTTCGTATCACCGCCGGCGGTCACGACATCACCTGGGCCGAAGCGCAACTGCCCGCGGTCGCGAGGTTCCTTGCCGCCGGCTGGGCCAGCGGCTGATATCGCGGCTTAGACCCTCGGCTTGCGCCGCCGGCGGATTACCAGCCCGATGAGAACGCCCACCACGGCCGCGATCAAGAGGGCCAGGAACAACGGCGCGTGGATCTCTGGACCAATCAACCGCATCGTGACCGAACGGGTGTTCTCGACGGCGAACACGACCAGCAGGATGAGCAACACCCCGCCGACAATGAGCCGGGCGTTGATCCGGCGCTTGGGTCGCTCCGCCGGGCCGCGCGGGCCAGGCTGCGGGACGCCAGGATACGGGGCACCGGGTCCGGGTTGACCTGCATACGGATCGGTCATGGTGACCTCCTCCATGGCTGCCCTACGTGAGCAAGTATCCGCCTGGTGAGGGTAGCTTCGGTCGTGATCTTGGACCACGACGGATAGCTGTCGGTCGCAGACGGCAGGTCTACTATGCGACGCAAACGAATCACATAGTAGACGTGATGAGGGGGCGGCATGGCATCACCCGATCGGGTCAAGGGACGCGTCATCGACGCACACAGCCACATCGGTGAGATGCAGGCGTGGCCGTTCTACAACTTGAAGGAGCCGGTCAAGCCGACGGTCTACGAATTCGCAGACGCCCAGGCCTACCTTCGGCATCTCGACGGCCTGGGGGTCGAGCGGGGCCTGGTCCTGCCCAACTACGGCATCCCGGTCCAAGGTCAGCCCTTCTCGCTCAACCCGCTCGTGCTCGACTCGATCCAGTCCAGCGATCGATTGGTCGGCGGTATCTGGGTGTCTTTTCTCCCTCAGAACAAGGAAATGACGCTCGCGGCTTTACAGCTCGCCGGCGAGCCTGGTGTCGTCGCCCTCAAGACGACATTCCTGCTCGGCGGCAACCCCGACCCGGGAACCTGGGACGACGACACCCGCGAGATCGCCGAGACCTGCTTCGCCGCGGTCGAAGAGCATGACTTGGTCTTTCACTTCCACACGAGCGCGGGCGGCTCTTCGGACATCAACAACTTCGTCCCACTCGTCGAGCAGTACGGCAAGCGAATCAAGATCTATCTGGTGCATTTCGGTGGTGGGGTGAGCGGCCACATCAAGCTCGTTCCTCAGTTCCTCGATTGGGTGGAGCAGGGCTTCCGGGTGTATTGCGACACCACCTGGACGATCGGATTCGGCGCGCGGTGGTTGATGACCGAGATCGAGCGGCGCGGCATCGGAGAAGACCGGGTGCTGTTCGCTTCCGACGAGCCGTGGAGCGATTTCTGGGGTGAGTACTGGAAGATCAATGGTGCGCCGGTAAGCGAGGAGCTCAAGCAACGCATCCTGTACCAAAACTACGAAGCGCTCTACGGCGGACGCGCCTGATTAAGAGCCTCGGCCAGGCTCGAACCCGTCAGGAGTCGCGCAGCGCGATCCAGACTGCCCGCGCCCGCGTCTTGCCCTCGTTCACCCAGTGGTGGTCCTGGTCCCCGATGAAATGCAGCGCATCCCCACGGCCCAATCGGTAGCGGGTGCCGGCGATGTCGAACGTCAGCTCACCTTCGAGGACGAAGATCAGCTCCTCGCCCGGGTGGACGAGCGGCTTGTCGCCGCTGTTCGCACCGGCTTCGACCGTCGCCACCGCCGCCGCGCTCCGAAACGGGGTGTAGGGACCCGACACGCCGGCCAGCGAGAGCCCGGCGTGCGGCGTGTAGACCGCTGGTCGACGGCCAGCCGGCGTGAAGGCAACCGGTTCCCGAGGACCCTCGTCGCTGTCGACGAAGTAGCTCACCGGACGGTCGAGCGCAGTCGCGATCTTGAGCAGCGTGGTGATCGTGGGAACCATGTCGTTGCGCTCGATCTTGTGGATCGCCGCGGCGGACACCTCGGCTCGTGCGGCCAGCTGCTGAAGCGAGAAATGCCTTTCCTGGCGGAGGTGTTTCAACCGCGGACCGATCGAGCTCACGATCCCATCGACGTGCTCGTCCAGCCGGACCGCGCGGGCGGACTTGGTCGTCGTGCGAGTCATCTGTGGTCCCTTGACGGTTGAGCGGCATCCAATATAGTGAAAAAAAGTCAATCATGGTGAGCGGGCCGAGCTTCGGCGTGGCTTCGCCACCTCGGGCCATAGGTGGGTCGGGTGGGCCGCAAGATCGTAATCGTGGGGGGCGGCGCGGCGGGCATAGGTGCGGCAGGAGGCGCGAAGGCCGCGGACCCGGAGGCCGAGGTGGTGGTCTACACCGAGTTCGAGGACGTCGGCTACAGCCCCTGCGGCATCCCCTACGTGCACGGCAAGGAAATCGACAACTTTCAGCGGCTGTTCCTGGCGACCAAGGAGGCTTACGTCCAGGCCGGCATCGATATCCGCTACACCACGACCGTCGACTCGCTCGATCTCGCTCGGCACGTTGTCCACGTCGTCGGCGAGGGTGAGGTGCGGTGGGATTCGCTCGTCGTCGCCACCGGGTTCAACTATGCCGATCCCGGCGTGCCCGGCGGGGACCTCGACGGCCTGTACTACGTGAAGAACATCCGGCAAGCGATGGAGTGGGACAAGGTCCTCGACACGGTCAAGGTCGCTGTCGTCGTCGAGGCCTCACCGCTCGGCGTCGAGATGACGACGGCGCTCGCCCATCGGGGCATCGAGACCCACCTGGTCGACCCGCATCCGTGGCCGCTCGCCGAGATGGCCGATCCCGACATCATGGCGCCGGTGGAGGAGTCGTGGCGCGAGCTCGGCGTCACGACGCACATGAACACGCACGCTGACGGCCTTCCTCGGCGACGGGCACGTTCGGGCGGTCGACACGTCGGACGGAGAGATCCCCGCCGACATCGCCGTGGTGTGTACGCACAAACGCCCCAACGCCGCGCTGGCCACCGCCGCTGGGGTGAAGATCGGCTCGACCGGAGGTGTCATCGTCGACGAGCGGATGGCGACGTCGGTGCCCGACGTCTTCGCCGCCGGTGACGTGATCGAGGTTCCGCACGGACTCACCCGCGTGCCTCTGCAGGGCCTGACCGGCAGCCACGCCTACGCGCAGGGCAAGGTGGCCGGGGTCAACGCCGGTGGCGGCTCCCGCGTCTACCGGGCGGTGTACGTGCCCTGGGGCACGCCGGCCGGCAAGTGGATCATCGGCGGCGCCTCCTTCGGTGAGACGACGGCGACGGCTCTCGGCATTCCGTACGTGCTCGGAGCCGCGCAGGGGATCTCCCGCGCGCGGTACTACCCGGGCGTGAAGCCGGTAAAGGTCAAGCTCCTCGCGGAACCGTCGAGCCTGCGGCTGATCGGCGCGCAGATGGTGGGTGGCGAGGGCGTGAAGGAACGAGCTGACTTCCTGGCCATGGCCATCAAGTTCGGCTTCAGCTTCTCGGACCTGGCCACGATGGAGAATGTCTACTCGCCGGCGATCGGTGCGCTGAACGAGCCGATCGTGCTCGCCGCCCAGAACGGCCTCGACCGGCTGCGGAACGGCTGACATGCGCGCCGCACGCTGGCTCCGGGACAACGCCCAGTACTACCTGTTGGTGGCCGCTCAAGACCGGATCGCCCGGGAGTATGACGCGCGGCCGCCGCGAGCCCCGCACGGTGCGGTGGAGATCTTCTGGCTGAGGGTATTCGCGCCGCTCTACCGGGCGTTGCCGTGGCCGCTGCGGCACAAGATCTTGCTGGCGATGCCGGGTAGTCATCGCCGGCAATGGGCACCGCCACCGCGAGCGCAGGGGCCCGCGGTGTAGTCGCACTCCAACTCGGAAGCGATTCCACCTGTGGAGAAAGGAAGTTCGGGACATGGCACAGATCGTCGGTGAGCGGGTCAGCAAGGGCGACGCCATTGTCGACTACGACGAGAAGGTATTCGAGGACATCCAGGCCGAGCCCGGAGAGAAGGCCTACATCCTGATGCACACCGTTCCGTTCGAGGGATCGGTCGGACTGGTGAACATGCTGACGGCGACACGGATCAACCGGAAGGGCTTCGACACCCACCTGGTGCTCTACGGTCCCGGCTCGTTGATGGCCGCGGCGACGCGCGGGTACCCGAAGGTCGGCGACGAACCGTTCCCCGGCGCGCAGTCCTACAACCGGCAGCTGCAGACGTTCATGAACGAAGGCGGCCACGTCTACGCGTGCCGGTTCTCCGCCGCGGCTCTCTACGGCATGCGCGAGATCGACATGATGGAAGGCGTGAAGGCCATCAACCCGCTCGACGTTCTCGACTCGGTGCTCACCGCCCGACGCCAGAACGCCCTGATCATGCAGACCTGGACCGTGTGAGGTTCGCTGCTGCAGGTGCCAGCCGTGACCTTGGACTTATCGTCGTCCCAGGGCTGTAAGTCCAAGATCACGACGGTGGTGCGCCGTCATTAGCCTGGGTGACGCCGAGGACGGTTCAGACGATGATCAGCCTGCGTGGTCCGCGTAGACGCGCGCATGCTCTCGCGCCGTCTGCTGCCAGCTGAAGGCCGGCACCAGCTCGCGACCGTGCCGGATCAGCTCGGCCCGCAGCGTCGCGTCGTCGACGATCCGGCGCATTCCGTCCGCCAGCGATTGCGGATCGCCGGCGCGGGTCAGCACTGCCGTGCGGTCCGCGGTGAGGTATTCGCGGAGCACGGCAATATCGCTCGCGACGACGGGCAGGTCGGCGGCCAACGCTTCGAGCACGGCCAGTCCCCATCCCTCCTTGACGGACGGGAAACGCGAGCGCGTCCGCACTCCGGTACCACTCATGCAGGACCTCGTCGCTCACCGTGCCCGCGAGGACGACGTCCGGCCCGAGGCGTAGGCCGAGCGCGGGCAGTCCGGCGAGCGCCTCGTCGCGGTAGCGGGTGTAGTCCTGGAACGAGTGGCCGCCGACGATGACGAGTGCGGGGCCGGGCGGCCGCTCCCGCCCGAGCCGGGCCAGCGCTTCGAACAGAATCGTGCTGCCTTTGCGCGGTTCGATACCGCCGACGGACAGGAACACGAAGCGATCGGACACTCCGGCGGCTCGCCGCCGGGCCGCCCGCCGCGCCGGGTCGATCGGGCCGAAGCGGGCCGCGTCCACGCCGTTGTGGATGACGACCGCGTCGACGCCGAATTCCGTTCGTAGGCGCGTCCGCCAGTCCTCGCTCACCACGATGATCCGGTCCGGTTCCTCGATCGCCTTGCGTTGGCACTCGATCAAGGCGGCCGTCGTGAAGTCGTCGACGTGATGCACGGTGCGGAACACCCGGACTCCGGCCCCGGAGTCGCGCACGCGCGCCGCGGCGCGCGCGGATATGCAGTCTTGGGCGTGCAGGATGTCGACGTCCTGCGCGATCTCTTCCAGGCCGTGTTCCAGGGCGTCGATCGAGTTGAAGATCCGTTGCTCCAGCGTGGCTGCGGGCGGAGGCGCCGCGATCACCCGGTACGGCGCCGCAACCTCGCGGAAGAATCCGTGACTCGGGATCGCCGAGCGTTACCACGCAGACCGGCACGCCGGCTCGGGCCAACTCCTCGGCCAGATAGAGCGTGTGCACGACGCCGCCGCGGGGCTTGGTCGAGTAGCTGACCAGCGCCACCCGCGGCGAGCCGGAAGAGCCCGCGCCGAGCTCGCCGGGGTCGGGACCGTCGGGACCGGTGGGCACCGGGACCACGCGGACCCCCGCCTGGGCGGCCGCCGTGATGGCTCCCCAGTACGTGGGGGACTCCATCAGCAGCGGCTGCCCGGAGGACACGAGGGCGCGGAAGATGGAGCTGCAGGCCGCTCTGGCTCCCGGGCAGCACGACGACGTCGCTCGGGGTGGGTGGGGCCACGCCGAGCGGGCTGGCGGTGCCGAGTTCCTGCGCGAACCAGGACTGCAGCTCGGGCAGACCCGCAACCGGGGGTCGCGACAGCGCGGTGTCGCCGCGCACGGCCCGGGTCAGGGCCGAGCGCACGAGGCGACCGGGAAGGAGCTCAGGGTCGGGGTAGCCCGCGTGGAGGGCGATGACGTCGTTCGGGACGGTGCGCATCGCCGTGGCGACAGTCTGGACCCGGGCCTGCGGCGAGCGGAGGGCTGCGGTCTGCCAGCCGTAGTCCGAGGGTCGGGCCGTGCGCACGGCCCGCACGAACGTCCCGACGCCCGGGTCGGGTCTCGATGAGGCCCTGGCTCGTGAGGTCGCGCAGTGCCTGCTGCACCGTCACGGGACTGGCGTGGTGCTCAGCGACCAGGGATCGGGTGGACGGCAGCCGCGCGCCGGGCGGGGCGGTCGCCATCCATTCACGCAGTACCTCGGCAATCCGGGAACTGCTATCGTTGTTCATGACGCAGCATAGTAGCGCTACTCTCGAAGCTCGCCAGGCGGTATCGCCGCCCCCGGTCGCCGGGCTGATGTGGGGGCTGCTGGGAGTAGCAGCGTTCTCCTTCACCGTGCCGTTCACCCGGGTGGCCGTCGGCGGTCTCTCGCCACTGTTCATCGGCTCCGGCCGCGCGGTCGTGGCGGCCGTCTGGCCGCATCCGCCTTGGCGGTGACGCGCCAGCGCCTTCCTCACGGCCGGCAGTGGGTGCGGCTCGCGGTGGTCGGCGGTGGGGTTGTGGTCGGCTTCCCGTTGCTGACCTCGTTCGCGCTCACCACTGCCCCCGCCAGCCACGGAGCGGTCGTCATCGCGCTGCTGCCGGCCGCAACGGCCACGATGGCCGTCCTGCGCGGCCACGAGCGTCCGCCGGTGATGTTCTGGGTCGTTTCTGGCGTCGGCGCGGTGGCGGCGATGGGGTTCGCGTCGGCCCAGTGGGGTGGCCTGGGGCACCTGCGCTGGTCCGACGCGCTGCTCTTCGGTGCCGTCCTCGCCGCGGCCGTCGGGTACGCCGAGGGCGGCCTGCTCGCCCGTGAGCTCGGCGCGTGGCAGACCGTGTCCTGGGCGCTCGTGCTGTGCTCGCCCCTGATGGTGGTCCTGACGCTCTGGTCCGCGACCCGGCAGACCCCGTCCGGCACGCCGATGCAGTGGGTCGCGTTCGCCTACCTCGGTGTGGTGAGCATGTTCCTCGGCTTCTTCGCCTGGTACCGCGGCCTGGCCATCGGGCCCATGGCGCAGGTCAGCCAGGTCCAGCTCGTCCAGCCCGTGCTCTCCCTCTGCTGGGCCGGTCTGCTGCTGGGGGAGCGGCTCACCTGGACCACCGTCGTCGGAGGCCTCGTGGTCATCCTGTGCGCCGGGGTCGCGGTGCGGGCGCGGCTTGCCACGTCGACGGCCAAGCGGCCCGGCTGACCCTCCCGCCACGATTCGAGTATGGTTAGCCTTGCCTAACTCCGGCTGCTACCGTGGCTGGCAACCCGTTGACAGACGACCTGCCGAAGGAGACGCCCATGATCGTCTGCCACTGCCAGGTGGTGAGCGACCGGGCGGTAGCCGCCTCCATCGCCGATGGGGCGCGCACGCTCGCCGAGGTGTGCCGGGCCACCGGCGCCGGCCAGTCCTGCGGCTCCTGCGTGTTCTTCCTCAAGCGGCTGGTGTGCCAGCACGAGTCGAGCGACGCGTCGTACCTCCCGGAGGTCCACAGTGCAGCCAGCTAGCCCCCGCGTGGTCGAGCTCCTCAACGACGCGCTGACCTTCGAGCTCACGGTCACGAACACCTACTTCCTGCACGCCAGGATGCTCGACAACTGGGGCCTGCACCGTCTCGGCAAGGTCTTCTACGACCTGTCGATCGACGAGATGAAGGACGCCGACGCGATCATCAACCGGATCCTGCTCTTCGACGGCCATCCGAACGTGCAGCGGCTGAACCCGATCCAGGTCGGCGAGACGCCGGAGGAGATGCTGGACCTGGCGCTCGCCAGCGAGCGGGCCGCAGTGGCGCAGTTCAACTCTGCCGCCGAGGAATGCCACGGCCTCCGGGACCACGGCACCGCAGCGGTGTTCGAGGACATGGTCCGCGACGAGGAGAAGCACGCGGACTGGTTCGAGAGCCAGCTCGACGCGATCCGCCTGGTCGGCCTGCAGCGCTACCTCTCCCAGCAGATCGACGCCGGGCAGGGCCCGGGCTGAGTCACGGCGCTGGCAGACTGCCCGGATGATCCAGCGTGCTGCCAGCTCCACGGCTGTCCTCGTCTGCCAGGGCCGGGCCACCGCGGACGGCCGGTACGCCGTGGGCCGGTTCTCCGACCCGGTCGCGCGGGAGCTGCTCGACCCGGCGGATCACGTCGTCGTGGATCGCGTGCGCGCCGACCGGGTGCCCACCGAGGCAGCCGACCGGGTGGCGTACGAGATGGTTCGGCGGACCGGGCTGACGATGGTGCCGCGGACCATCTCGATCGACGCGGCGATCCGTGGCCACGCCGCCGGGCAGCTCGTCCTCCTGGGCGCGGGGCTCGACGCGCGGGCCTGGCGGATGCCGGAGCTGGCCGGGGCCACGGTGTTCGAGGTCGACCACCCGGCCTCGCAGCAGGACAAGCAACGCCGGATCGGCGGCCTCGTCCCGATGGCCGGGCGGGTGGTCCCGGTGGCCGTCGACCTGGCGGCCGAACGTCTTGGTCCCGCCCTCGAGAGCGCCGGCTTCGATCGACAGGCCGTGACCACCTGGGTGTGGGAGGGAGTCGTGCCGTACCTGACCGCGGGCGACGTGCGGGCGACGGTCGCCCAGATCGCTGAGCTGTCCGCGCCGGCCAGCCGGCTCGTCGTCAACTACCAGGCGAAGTCGTTGCCGACGAGCGTCATGCGTGTCGCGATGCGGTTGCTGCTGCGGGTGACCCGACAGCCGGACCCGCTGGCGGGCGAGCCGTGGCGCTCGCTGTGGCGGCCGGACCACCTGCGAAGCATGCTGAGCGACAACGGTTTCGACGTCACGTCGGACAACGACCTGCTCACCCTCTCCGAGGGGCTGGCCCTGCCCCCGGGCAACAACGGCTCGCTGCGGAACGGTCGGGTGGCCGTCGCCGTCCGTCGATCTCCTACGCGCCGGCCTTGACCGAGCTGGCGTAGCGGTCGACGTACTCCTGCCCGGACAGGGCCTGGACGGCGACGCGCACGGCCTCGGTGACCTCCCGCAGCGCCGAGGAGGACCGCCGGTCCTCGCTCCTGCCGGCGAACTCCAGCGGTGGGCCGAAGCGCACCTCGACGTGGCTGCGGTGCCAGCGGCGGTCGCCCTCGACCAGGACCCCGTCGGTGCCGACCAGCCCGACCGGGATGACGGGTGCACCCGAGCTCAGCGCCAGGCGCGCCACCCCGGTGCGGAACCGGTGCAGCCGTCCGTCGGGCGAGCGGGTTCCCTCGGGGTAGATGCCCAGCGCACTGCCCCGGCCGAGGAGCTCGGCGCCGATCCGGATCGTCGATGCTGCGGCCCGGGCGTCGTCGCGGTCGACCGGCACGTGACCGAACTCCGTGAACACCCGGGCCACGAACCGCCCCTTCAGGCCGGGCTGGGTGAAGTACTCGGACTTGGCGAAGTAGACGACCTGCCGCCGCGCCGCGACCGGCGTGAACACCTCGTCGGCGGCGGACAGGTGGTTCGCCGCGAGGATCGCGGCACCGGTGCGGGGCACGTGCTCGAGGCCGTGCACCTCCGGGCGGAAGTACGCGCGCAGGAGCGGGTAGGCGATGAGCTCGGTGGCGCGATACAGCACAGGCCAACGGTACCGGGTGGGTGCCAGGAGATCCCCACCGCGACGGTGGCGGCCGGCCTCCGGGGGCGGTGAGACTGAGGGGGTGACGGTGTCGGGTCATGGTCCCCGGGAACGGTGGCGGGCTGCGCTGTTGGCGTTCGTCGTCGCCGCAGGCTGTCCGTCCGCGTGCGGTGCGTCCTCGACGACGGTGAGCGGCACCCGGACCGCTGGTTCCGGGTCGGCGTCGTCGACCCTCTCCCCGGAGCTGGTCGCGAAGCTCAAGGAGGTGACCGCGACCACGGCGCTGGGCGACTCGGTCCCGTACGGGACCGCGTGTGACTGCACGCCGTACCCGCAGCTGGTCGGCGCCGACGTCGCGCACGCCGGCGGTCACCGGGTCCGCATCACCAACGCCGCGGTTGCCGGAGCGGAGAGCGGTGACGTGCTCGCGCAGGTCGAGCACGACGTCCTGCTGATCGGGCGCCTCAGGCGCAGCCAGGCGGTCACGGTCGAGGTGGGCGCGAACGACGTCGCCCACTCCGCGGCGTGTGCCACCGACGTCGCCTGCTACGAGCAGCGGCTTCCCGAGATCGCGAGCAACCTGACGGCCATCGTCGCCCGGATCCACGAGCTGACGGCCGGCCGCCGGGTCGCCGTGGTGCTGCTCGACTACTGGAGTGTCTGGTTGGGGGGCCAGTACGCCGCCGAGCAGGGTCAGGCCTACGTCGACGCCGCCACCGCCGTCACCACGAGCGTGAACGACACCATCCGCGCGATCGCCCATTCGACCGGCTCGCTCTTCGTCGACCTCCGCACGGCGTTCCGCGGCCCCGACGACACCTGGGACGAGACCCACCTGCTCGCTCCCGACGGCGACCATCCGAACGCAGCCGGCCACCAGCGGATCGCGGAGACGGTCGCGCAGGACGTCATCGCGGCTCAGTAGACGACTCCTGCGTGTGCACGACGCAGCAGCTGGAACAGCCACGGGGAAGGAAGGAGCCCACATGAGCATCGAGCGCATCGGGCTGGTGACACACGGCGGCAAGGAGGCTGCGGTGAGCACCGCGGAGGACGTGCGCCGGTGGGCTGTCGACCACGATGTCACCTGCACAGACATCGACGTCTGGGGCGGCGACGCGCGTCGCAGCCCGGCCGAGGAGGCTGAGCGTGCCGGGCACCCCGATCTGATCGTCACCGTCGGCGGCGACGGGACGTTCCTGCGCGGGTCACGGGTCGCCATCCCGCTCGGTGCGCTGATCCTCGGTGTCAACGTGGGCCGGGTGGGCTTCCTGACCGACGTGAGCGTCGCCGATGTCTGCGCTGCGCTGGATGCGGTCCGCAGCGGTTCCTACCAGGTGGACGCCCGCATGGCCCTCACCCTCAGGGCCTCCCGCCCGCTCGAGGTGCCGGAGGGCCTGGAGAGTCTCCTGCGCTACGGGAGGGGGCCGGTGATGCCGTGCCCCCAGCTGCGCCCCAGCGACCCCGAGGACGTCGGCTGGGGTGTGCCGCTGGAGGTCTTCGGCCTCAACGACGTCGTGTTCGAGAAGCTGGCCCGGGACCGACAGGCCAGCGTCGCGGTGTACATCGACGGGCGGCTGTTCGCCTCGTACTCCGCCGATGCGCTCATCGTCGGGTCACCGACGGGTTCCACCGCCTACAGCTTCGCCGCCGGCGGCCCCATCCTCTCCCCGATGCTGGACGCCCTGATCTTCACTCCCGTCGCGCCCCACATGATCTTCAACCGCAGCCTGGTCCTTTCCGTGCGGCAGAGTGTGGCCGTCAGGGTGCTCGAGCGTTCCGGTCAGGTCGCGCTCAGCGTGGACGGACAGCTCACCGGGGTGCTGGACCCCGGTGACTGGGTCATCGTCCATGCCGCCCCTCAGCGAGCCCGGGTGGCCAGGGTCACCCACGGCGACTTCCTCACCCAGGTGCGGACCCGGTTCGGGCTGGCCGACTCCGAAGCCGCCCTCGCCGACGGCGGCTCCCCACCGGACTACCGGCCCCGCCCGCCACTGCCCCCCGAGCCGGCTCAGCCCCGGCCGCCCGGCGAGGCCTAGACGGACCGCGCACTGCCAGTCGGTGGCACCCGGACCGCCTGTCCCATCCGTGGAAGTGCGAGTAGTCGCCCGCGTCCCAGGCCTCGCGGAGTCCCGGCGTGCTCAGGTCCCAGTCCGGGCGGATCTCGCTCGTCGCCGCGCGCAGGTCACGCCAGAGGTCGTCGACCGACGGGCGACCCCAGAACCAGTAGCCGTTGTAGATGCTGTGGATGACCAGTCCCGGCTTGAGCACGAGCGTGTGCGGGATCATCGGGTCGTGGTCGGGGTCGGTGTACTCCTGGATGTCGAGGTCCTTCTGGATCGTCCGCCCGGGGTCGGAGAGGAAGGTCCACTGGGCGCCGACCGACGCGCGGAACTCCTGCAGCGTGTGGTGGTCGTCGGTCGAGATCGTGACGATCTGGGTGTAGGCCACCGCGACCTTCGACTGGAACGCCGCCAGCTCGAGGTGCTGCTGGTGCTCCTTCGGGCAGTAGTGGCCGCGCGCGAGCGTGAGGATCAGCGGATCGCGGCCCTGGAGCTCGCTGAGCGTGCGGACGGTGCCGGTGTGGTCGGGCAGCGCGTAGTCGGGGAAGACGCCGCCGGGGATGATGTCGGAACGCATGGGATGACCGCCTCTCACGCGGCGCCGCGGGGCCGACCTGCACGGTCCTCGCCTCGACTCCGCGACACCGACCTGGTCTGCACCAGCAAAGCAGGACGCCGGCACCCGGGTAACCCCCGGACCCGCGGGGGGTTTCGTCCGGGCGGAGCCGGGATGAAGATGGTGCCGGATGGCAGGAGGCGGCAGCCCGCAGCGACGCTGCCCCGCCCGGTTGAAGGAGCGTGGGGTCGAGATGCCGTGGTTCCCGGACTTCGTCAGCGCCGTGGAGCTGGCCCGCAGGCAGACCCGCGCCGCCGGTCAGGCTGATCCGGTGGCGCAGTACCTCACCGCGCTGAGCCAGGGTGACGCCCACGCCCTGGAGACCGTGTGGCCCGGCGAGGTCGTCGTCCATGACCCCCGCGCCGGCGAGGTCCGCGGCCACCGGCAGCTGCGGCAGTTCGTCCTCCGGAACCAGGCATGGCTGGCCGAGCGCCACGCACGGATCGAGACGGTCGCCTCCACCCGTGTCGACGGGCGCGCGGTGGTCGAGCTGCTGGCCCACCTGGTCGACGACGGGCGGGAGCTGGCCTGGCCGGTGGCGGTCGTCGCCGAGTCCTCGGACACCCGGTCGGTGGTGTTCCGCACCTACTGCAGCCAGTGGCCGGTCGACGGACGGCGCCACGTCCGGCCTCCGATACTCACGCCCGGCGCCGTCCGCCCCGGCGATGTCGTCGGCCGCTACCAGGACGCGCTGGACGCCGGTGACGCCGACGCCATCGTGGGCACCTTCGCGCCGGACGGGTACCTCCGCGAGCCGATCGGCCCGCATATAAGCAGTCCGCCGGTCAACGACGGACGGAGGTAGTTCAGTGGATCGCAAATACAGTCATCGCGGCTATCGCGATGCCGAGAATAACGAAAAAAAAGACAAAAACCGCAACGGGCATCATCAGGATCGCCGCCCGCCATCCGGCGGACCGCGCAATGCTGATCAGTTCGGCCCGCGCACCCCGCGCATGGTCGGCACCGTCACCCGCGCTCGCTGCTCCAACTGCGGCACCGTTTTAAACTCCGGCTTCGATCCCAACGGAAAATGTCCCAAGTGCGCGTCTCGAACTCCACTGCTGTAAGCAGTGCCGCTTCTTCGACTCCGCCGCTCAGTTCGAGTGCACGCAGCCCATCCCCGAACGCATCACTCCCAAGGACGCCCGCAACAACTGCAAATTCTACGAGTTCCGCACCACCGTCGAAAAAGACACCGCGCCCACGTCCTACGCGCAGAAGATCCGGCCGTCGCCGGCGCTGGCGGAAGCCTCCCGCCGCTCCGCCGCGCCACAACGACGCCCGCCAGGCCTTCGAAGACCTCTTCAAGAAGTAACGATTTAGCAACACTTACCGCGAAAGTATCCCGCAGGCTGTAGCAAATCCCGTGGACTCGACTCCTATTCCTGTAGCAACCGGCCACCGTTGTGTAGGGGCGGCGCTGCTGCGCCCAAACGCCCACCAACAAGTCGTGCTTCTCGGTCGGCCTTTGCCTTCCGTGCTGCAGCGCTCGGCCATGCTCGGAAACACGAGCAACGGCCGGCCATCACATCGGAATCTAACAGATTGTGTAAAATCCTAATCAGTACTATTGAATCAAAATAGACTTACCGCTAAAGTAATTCTGTAGTCATGCCGAAGGACTCCCATGCCTCTAGTCGACACCACTGGCTCACCGCCCAGCAAACCGCCGTCGTAATGAACACGACCAGCGCCGAAGTCTGCCGCCTCCTCAGCCTCGGCCGCCTCTCCGGCTCAAAACAAAAGCAACCCGGCCGGCCCGGCAACGGCCAGTGGCTCATCGACCCCAAGTCCATCGCCCAAGAAAAGCGCCGTGCCGCCAAGGCGCCGCGTGGCCGCGCAAAGCATCGCCGCCAGAGAAATCCCGTCTTCAAGACGCCGAAATCTCGCGCACGAAGTAACGTCGCCGCCCACGCCATAGGAGTGGGGCACCTCGCCCGGCCTTTACGCCGCAGGCCACACCCAAAAATTACCTTCCGAATCGCCAAGCCACAGAAAACGCAGGCCAGCCCCTCAAAAAAAAGGAACTCGCGTGCCCCTTCACGGAACAATCCGATCCAACCGCTACAACCTCAAACTACCGTGTCGTGCCCGTGATCATCGTTCCGATCGTGATCCCGGTCATCGTTATTCTGCCCGCCGCTTCGCGAGCCCCGTTGCCGCGATAAATGCTCCCGGTGCAGGCAACGGCGCTCCATTACCAGCCGCAGCGCGCACGAGCACGACCGCTCCCACGCACGGCAACGCCACCGTCAACTTTGCGTGAATCTCCGCATCGCCGGTCGGTCGTCAGGTTCGCCACGTTGCTCGTCGCCACCACGATGTTCGCGCATACACACGCTCGCCGCGACCGCCAGTGATTACGGGCCCGGTCGTATTGTTGGCGCTCGGCAGCACCAATCCTCGCACGTCCAGGCTCGTAGTCGCCCATCATCGGTCATCACCGCGCGATGCCACGCCGCACCACCCACGGTGCGCCGCCGCTCGCCACACCGCCGATCGTCGCTCCAGGATTCGATCCCACTACCGGTGCGAGAAACACCAGCTCATCCGCCGACGTTCCGATCGCACCCATGCCTGCCATCACACAAACCGCCTAACACCAATAGGCTCTCTTTTCGCATCACGTCTCTCCCCATTCTGAATTTTGCGCGTGAGATCGACGAGAATCCGCCGCGACCGGCTAAGCCGGTGACGCAAGTCTCACCCTGGCGGGTCGTGGCAAGCCTCCGTCTGGAGACCGCAGCTTGTGCCCGTTGAGCCCTCTCTTGTTGTCTGGCCGTAAGTAAAAGGAATGTACTTGTCAAGCGCAACGCCTTCGCTGCGGCCCAACTCGGCTGACATCTTCCGGATTTTATTTTTCCAAAGCGCAAACGACTGGATGACCGTGTAGCGAGGGAGGCAGTCCGCGTCGCGCCCTCCGGATTTTTCGTCGCTATACGCCCCAAGCACCCGCGGCAAATTCCAATGCCTCCCACACGCTCACCACGCGCAAACAAAAACAAATCGACCCGCCGACCGCGCCCGCCCACACGCGCGGCACTCCCGCTCGATACGTCGCCGCCATCACGATCGCGCCCGCCAGCGCCGCCGTCGCGTACACATCCGACGCGCAACACCGTAGGAACCTGCGCCAGCAACACATCTCGTATCGTCCCGCCGCCCACTCCGCTGATCGTTCCCAGCAGCACCGCCACCAGCGGGTGCAATCCAAACACCAGCGCCTTCCGCGTCCCCACAATCGCAAACAGCGACAATCCCGCCGCATCCAGGATTACGATCGCGCCATCCATGTGCCGCTCGATCGGTCGGTGCAAGACAGAAAACGATCGCCGCGCCCGGCGAACGCCGTCGCCGCATATCTCCAATCCTTCAGCGAAGCCGGCGGCGTATCTCCGATCAACACGTCGCGAATAATTCCGCCGCCCAGCGCTGTCGCAAACGCCAGCACCATCAACCCCATCAAATCGAGATTCCCGCGCACCGCCGCGACCGCACCTTCGATCGCAAAAATCAGCGTCCCCGCAATATCCGCCGCGAAACAGCGCGTAATCCCCGTCGCTATCCTCCACACCCATCTTCCGAAATTCCCCTCAGTTGGCCTCATGTGGGGCGCAGCACGCCTGCGCCGCAGCTTTGAAGGGGTCAGCCATTGGCGCATCACGACCGGTTCACCAACACGCAACCATCACGGCGGCCCGGACCGGCCGCACAGTCTCCTCCGAATCGTTACGTTCTTCACTTCATTGCTTCTTACTTCGTCCTCTTCAATTACCACTCGCCGCCTCCACATCCGCCTTCACCTTCACCATCTGCACCACCGCAATCTTCCCGTCCGTCACGATCGTGTCGCCCGGTCGCATTCCCCAGCTTCTTCGGCGCCGTCGGCCGATCGACGTTCACGTACGCCACGCCCGTCCCCACAAACAACAAATCCGTCTGCACCCACTCGCGCTCGCGGTCCACGTGCGGATCGATGCGGTGCGTCCACTTCGTTCCCGCTTTCGCTGTTCTCCGTCGCGATGTCATGCGTCGCCGCTCCCACCCACACCTGCTGCCCTTGATACGTCTTCGCCAGCTTCCACACGCGCACGTGATGCCGCTTCGCAAACGTGTCCAGCGACTTCTGAAACATTAGATCGGGCGGCCGCCCATGCATCGTCAGCGTCGACATCGGCGCGCTTCGCATATCCCGTCTGCCGCAGCGTCGCCTGCGCCACTTTCAGCGCCGACTTCGCCGATAGATTGTCCGCCTCAAACCACCCCGCTTCGCCAAACGCCGCGATCACTTGCTTCTCGCTGCCGAGAAACATCAGGTTCGTCGGGTCCGACGGCACATTTCCGGGCGTCGCCGTCCGCATCGGCGCCGTCGGTCGCCAGCTTCGTCAACTCCGCGTCCACCGGTAGCAGCTTCCATCCCGTCCACCCCGCCTTTTCTGTTGCAGCATCGACGGCCGCACAATCTGCACCTGCACATCCGTTCCCGCCGGAAACATGATTTCGCGCCGAATCGACAGCCCATACACCGTCGAAACGCCCTTGATCGTGTATCCCGCGATCGGATTCGCCGCACTGAACGCCACCATCGCCAGACCCCGCCTTCTTCGAAGCGTGCGGCTGAACAATCCCCAATATTTCGTTGTTCCGCACCGTCTCCCTCGCGTTGTCCACGTCGATCACGCGCGCGTAGAGCGGCGACTTCGTCCCGTCCTTGTGCAAAATATTCGAAAAATCCAGCACCAGCCGCGGCCGCGAATATTTGTCCGGCGCCTTCGTCGCAAACAGAATCGTGCCGTTCACCTTCGTTCCCGGCGGCACCACCAGCTCGCCGTCCGGGCATGCGATGTATTCGCCCGCTTTGCACAGCGGATACGTCACCGTGCCGAGGATCGGATCGCCCGTTCGCGATCGGTCGCTGTACACCGGCGTGTCCAGCCGGATGCTCATCGTGTGTCCCGGCGAACCAGATCCGCTTTCCGCGATGCTTGAATCAGCCAGATCGGGCGTCTTGGGCAATCCTTCCTGCCCTCGATCGCTGAAAAATTGATAAATATGCCGCCAGGAATCCGCTGCTCGCCCCGTGTTCGATCAACAGCGTTTGAATCTCAAACGTCGGCGCGTACAGCGAATAGTCCAGCGCGGTATCCTGATAAATATCTTCCTTGTTGATGTCCACGCCGCCTGCCACCAGCGCGTCCGCGATCTCCTCGTACTTGATCAGCGTCGAAGGTTTCGTGCTGTAGCTCGACCCAAACACCGTCCAGTGCAGCGCCGTCCGCCCCTGCGCGTCCGTGCCCTTGATGTCCGTTCCGCTGTCGATCATTTCTGCGCCTTCGTCAAATGCTCCAGAATTTCTTTCTCTTTCGTCAGCCGCGTCGCCTGATACAGCTCCTGGATCAGCGGCGTCGTCTGCGAGACTGGTCGAGCGTCACGGCCGCCGGCTCCAATTCACCCTCGTCCGCGTCTTCGTCCGGAATTACGCGTCGGTAATGACCTTCGGCTTCTCGCCCTTCGGCGTCTTCGTATTCCCCGCCGTCGGCTCCTGCTCCTGCGCTGTGCCACCGGTCGCCGCTCGCCGTCCGCCCGACGAAGACGCGAACGCGCCGCCGTTCTGCGTCACGATCACAAACGCAGCCAACACAACCGCAGAAAATAGGGAGACAACTTTTTGCCGGGAAGCCATACGGTCAATCCTTTGTGAGTTTTCTATGTGGGGTTCGACGACAAACGCAAACCGGGGCCGCGCCGACACGCAGCTGCCCGCCCAATTCCATTTCGTCGCCGAAATAATGACAGCCCCCAGCCCAACGCGCAACCCCACCAGCTCTTGGTTGGTTTTGCAGCAAGCGGCAAAAATCAGTCCGAAGGCGATGTTTGTGGGTCGCGGCTTCAGACACGACATAAAACCTGCCAAGAAGGGGCTTCAACCCCTAACGTATGCCGCCAACTTCACCAGCATAAATTCCCCGATGCTATACTCCGCCCAGATGCCCGAACCTGCTCTCCATCTAGGCTCCTCTTCCTTCACCGCCGATGGCTGGTCGGGTCCCTTCTATCCCAAAAACTTAAAATCCGCCGACCGCCTTTCCTTCTACGCCACCCGCTTCGACACCGTTGAAATCGATTCCACCTTCTACGGCTGCCCCAGCGTAAAAACCGTCCAGAACTGGTTCGACAAAACTCCCGCCAATTTTGTCTTCTCGCTCAAAGCCCCCAACATCATCACCCACGACAAGCTCCTCGAAGATTGCCACGCCGATCTCAACGAGTTCCTCGAAACCGCATCGCTGCTGAAAGAAAAGCTCGGCCCTGTGGTTTTCCAGTTTCCATTCTTCGATCGCCTGAAATTTCCCACGCAGCAGGATTTTCTAAAGATTCTCGAGCCGTTCCTTTCAAAACTTCCCGGCGACAAGAAATTCGCCATTGAAATCCGCAACAAAAACTGGCTCGATGCTAACTTCGCCGATCTCTTGCGGCACCACAAGATCGCCTTGGTCCTGCAGGATTTATCGACGATGCCCGCTCCGCACGACCTCGAACGAAAATTCGATCCCGTCACCACCGACTGGACCTACATCCGCTGGCTCGGCGACCGCAAATGGATCGAAGGCGTCACCGTCAAGTGGGACAAGCCCGTCATCGATCGCACGCCGCAGCTCATGCGCTGGATCGACTTCTGCTTCAAGATCCGCCACCGCGGCGTCACCATCTACGCCTACGCCAACAACCACTACTCCGGCTTCTCGCCCCACACCATCGACCAGTTCCGCACCCTTTGGCGTCGAAAAGGCCACCCGTCCTTGCCCGAACCAGCACCCGCTCCAGCTTCGGTTCCCGCCGAGTCTCCCGAATCGCCACCTCAACCCGAGCAGCCCAATCTCTTCGACGTACGTTGACGGGAAGCGACTTCGATTAGCTCTGACAAGGTGACGGAGTAATTTGTGGGTCGCGGCTTCAGCCCCTGAAGTACTCACCGACCAACACTGGTTCGAACGTCCACGCCATCGCCGCATCCCACAATTGAACATTACTGAAACAGCGCCTAACAACGAAACACTTCTATGCTACCCTCCCGCATGAAGCTCACGAACCATCCCGCTCCGTTTTTCTCTCCCGTTCACGAATTTCTCGAGAAAATCACCTCCGCAACCCCAATCAATCCAAATACCTCCAGGCTCCGCTGCGTTTTCGCACCGGGCGGGATTCAGTAATTCTCGTTATTCCCATCACTTCCAGACGACGGGAGAATCGACGGGGTTGCACCCCTTTCATCCCATTTTGGAACGACGTCACTTTCCCATCGGGAAAAGCGTGGGACGTTCTGGGGATTGGGCGGCGATCTTTTCCAATTCGGGATATTTCACACGGAGCGGATCGGGGACATTGACCTTGGCGCCCTTCAGCATGCTGAGGAGTTGCAGGGCATTCACGACGCCTTTGCCGAGGTAGTGGTTGTTGGTGACCGCGAAGACTTTTTGCGTGTGCTCCCCTTCGGCGCGGATGCGGTCGGCCCAAGGGGTCAGCTCTTCGGTGGAGTACAGATAGTTGTAGCGCTCGAACGATGGGATTGCGGGATCGTCGTTGAACCAGGTGTCGTAGCGGCGCCCGTGGAGGCGGATGTAGCCGAGGGGCGCGATTGGCGCGCGCTTCGACGACGCTTCGGCATCGCGCGGCAAGCACGAAGACGGATCGAGCGGCGTGTCTCGCGGTTCGATCGAACGGCCGATGATGGGCTGATCGATGTTGCAGAGTGCCGCGTGGTGTTCGCGCAGCAGCGCGTAAACCTCCGGCGCGTTCCACGATGCGTGGCGCAATTCGACGGCGAGTGGGTAGTCGGCGAATCGCTGGAGCAGTACGGTCAGGCTCACCATGGTTTCGGCCGTGCGATGAAACGAGAAAGGGAACTGGGCGAGTACTGCGCCGAGCATGCCCGCGGCCCGCAGGACGTCGAAGCCTTCGCGCACGGCGCGTTCATGCTCGCGCGTCGCGATCGGATCGTGGGTGAATTTCTGCCACAGCTTTGCGGTGAACAGAAACTGCGGATTCGCCGCGACGCGCTCGAGCCATTGTTTAGCGTGGTCGGCGCGCATCGGGGAATAGAACGACGTGTTGATTTCGATCGTGTCGAAAAATTGCGCGAGGTAGGTGGCTTCGTGGAAGCCCTTCGGGCGGCGCGCCGGGTAGACGTAGCCGGCCCAGTCCGTGTAGGACCAGCCGGCGGGGCCGATGCGGATTTCGGGGCGAGGATTCGGGGCGATCATGTTTGCGTGGGTGGCTAAGAGGGCGCGCTGAAGCGATGCCCTTACATGTCGATTTGAGGCTCGATGCAGAGTAGGCGGGGCGACGCAGGTGTGTCAACGTGAGTGCGTGCGGGGCTGAAACCTCTGCTTGATGGTGCGAGGTTCGAACATGGGAAGCTGGCCGGGGGTACGGTTTCGGTTTCGCAATTGAGGTGGCAAAACGGGTTTGCCGCGCGCTCGGCGCGGCGCTATGCTGGGGCTACTATGCGGCGCACAGCGGAAGTCTGCGTTGCCTTTCCTGCAGGAAATCCAACCCACGGGTGCATTCATGAAATTTTCCATCAGCTACAAGCATGTCGAGGCGCACGAGGCTGTCGAAACCGATACCGCGCACGCCGTTGAGAAATTGTCCCGCCTTCTGAAATTCTATGAACCTGATCTGGTGCAGCTGCACGGGGTTTTTTCGCAAAACCCCCACAAAGAAGAGCACTCCTTTTCGCTGAACCTTTCTCTACCAACCGGGACGCTGCACGCCACCGGCACTGGCGAAAACGTTCGCGCCGCTTGCAAGGCGGCGTTCGCCGAACTCGAATCGCAATTGAAGAAGCATCAATCCCGCCTTCGGCACGACCACGAATGGAAGCGCAAGCAGCGTCCGCGAATGACTCCACCGCTGCCGCAAACGTGATGCCGACGATCTAACATCCCGCATACGCAGAGTCACCGAGACGCACTCGATCCCGGATCCGCATTGGGGTTGTTGGGAACGGGTTTGTTGCGACGAAGAAATTCGGACCGACGAATCTGCGAATGCAATAATGCAAATCCCGAAACGCTTCAAACGCCCGTCGTTGTAACGTTTTTGTAACCACCCTTGGTTTCGCGTATCCAACCGCGTATCACCCACTCCCCTGATGTGAGGGGCAGGAAAAGATTTCAACAGCGTCTCAACACAGCCCAGTCGTGTTGGGAATCGAGCTCCTGGAGTTTGCAAATCCCGGGCATCGGTTCGGCGTTGTGGAAATCATCGCGGCTGAGTGTTCTCAGCCATTGGACAGAAATCGAAAGTTACATCGCTAAAGCTTCGCTGCTTTCCGATGTGCCCGTGGTCAGTGCACAGCGGCAAAGGGGGTGGGTGTGTCTTCAAATCAAAAGATGGTGCGGTTGGTGGCTATCACTGCGCTCGCTAGCGGTATGTTGCTGTCGGCGCACATCTTCCTGCGATCCCAATCCATCGCGGAGGCTTCGGCCCGAAGTGACGGGCAGGACGATTTGCAAAAGGTAAAAAATCCGGAGCACGATAGAGACGACGATAGCGATGATCACGCGGAACGCCTGACCAATCGTGGCCGGGAGATTTTTCGCTTTGATACGTTCGGCGATGAAGCGTTTTGGGGCGATACGATTCATCTGCATCAAGCGATCGAAGGGGCAAAGCTCGGCGGTGTGGGTCCCGGAGTCAGTCCCGCAACGGCGTTGGCGGTGGGGCTGAAAGTGGATGTCGACGCGCTTCCTTCTTCTCTTGTGCAGGCGCTGAAGAAAGGCCAGGTCAATCTCAATGATCCCGCTACGACGCTGGCGCTGCTGAAGCTGAATGCGGTTGTTGGCGTTGCCGGAATTTTCAACGAGCAGGGAACGCTGAAGTCGATGGGCATCCAATGTGCGTTGTGCCATTCCACAGTGAACGATTCACTGGCGCCCGGCATCGGGCAACGGCTGGATGGCTGGGCGAATCGCGACTTGAATGTCGGTGCGATCATAGCGCTTGCGCCGGACCTGTCCTTGCCGGCGAAATTGCTGGGGGCTGATCAGACGACGGTGCGAAAGGTGCTCAACAGCTGGGGCGCTGGACATTTCGATGCAGAGTTGTTCATGGATGGCAAAGCATTTCGTCCAGACGGAAAAACTGCGGCGGTCCTGATACCGCCGGCGTTTGGACTGGCCGGTGTGAATTTGCATACGTGGACGGGATGGGGCTCGGTTACATACTGGAACGCGTTCGTCGCGGTTCTTGAGATGCATGGCAAAGGAAACTTTTTCGATTCGCGATTGAACGATATGGAGCAATTCCCGGTCGCGGCGCAAAACGGTTTCGCAGACGTAAAGAACGATCCCGACCTGGTGACGTCGAAACTCGCTCCGCTCCATTTCTATCAACTTGGGCTTGTTGCTCCGAAGCCGCCGAAGAGCAGCTTTAACGAAGAGGCTGCCGAACGAGGGAAGAAGGTTTTTGAAGGTCAGGCCAAGTGCGCGAGTTGCCACGTTGCGCCGTTGTTCACCGAGCCCGGATGGAACATGCATACGCCGGAGGAAATTGGCGTCGACGATTTTCAGGCCAATCGAGCTCCGGACAAGCGCTACCGGACTTCTCCACTGAAGGGTTTGTGGACACACACCAAAGGTGGCTTCTATCACGATGGGCGGTTTGCGACGTTGGGTAGCGTGGTCGATCACTACAACACCTTCTTTGGGTTGAATCTGAGTCAGGATCAGAAGGCGGATTTGGTTCAATACCTTAAATCGTTGTAGGGCGGGGGCTCTGCCGCGCGTTTCTTGATGGGCGAGCGGTACGATCGAGTGGTGCAGCGGTTTCCTGCCCAACGGGAGCTCCCATGTCTCGACCACGAACGGAAACCGCACGCACCTTCGGTATGGTGCTCCACTCATTCCTCGAAATGGCCGTCGCCTAGTTGGTCGGTGCGACAGGTACTGCACGAATTAAAGTCGAATCCACTAAAATTGGGACTCTCCATCAGGCGCAGGCGCGCCTGCCGTGTTAGTTTGCGTTCGAGCAAATGGATTTGAGCCATGGGCGCTAAAGACGACAAGTTGGTGGGACGGCTTGCGGGCGTTGTGCTCGACTCGCTGGACGCGACTGGAGATGCCGGCGAACTGGCGCGGCGCGCGTATCAGAGCCGCTCCGGATTCTTTCGTCTGTTCCAGGCGCTGATCGAGGAAAGCCCCGGTGCGATGAGGCGGCGATTGCTGCTGGAGCGTGCTGCGTGGCAGTTGGCGCGCACCTCGGCTTCGGTCACAGACGTCGCGCTGGACGCGAGCTACGGTTCGCTCGAAGCGTTTACGCGGGCGTTCCGCGCGGCGTTCGGGTTGTCGCCGAGCATGTATCGGCGGACGGGTGTGACGCGAATTCATTTGCCCGCGCCAAATGCATTCCATTTTCGGCCAACGGAGTCACAGTTGAAAGGAGCGAACACAAACATGGACCTCTTCGATCTTTTTGCGGGCACGGAATCCTGGTACACGCGGCGTTTGTTGAAAGAAGCCACCGCACTCAGCGACGGCCAGCTCGATCAGTCTCTGGACGGCATCGCAAAGGTTTTCCCCTGGGACAAGCCGGACCGAAACCTGCGTGAAATACTGGAGCGCATGGTGCAAACCAAAGAAGTGTGGGCGGCCGCGCTGACCGGCGGAGAAATGCCCGCTCTGGATGGACTGCCTGCGAAGGAACGCACTCCGGCGGCGATGCTCGAGCGATTCGAGAAGGCGGAAGCGGATTTTCATCGCATCTTGCGTGACGTTCGGGATCGTGGCGCGTGGGACGAGAGTTTTGTCGATGCGCTGTGCGAGCCGGCGGAGACGTTTACGTACGGCGCGATGTTCGCGCACGTGATTACATTTAATGCCTATCGCCGCCTGTCAGCGCTGGATGCGTTCCATCGCCTGGGAGTGAAGATGCCAGGCTCGGGCTGCCCGACGGAGTATGAGGCGACGATCACTCCGCGCGCGACGGCGGCCAAGTGAATCCGAACGGAGGCACGCCGCGATGAATCGCACGGACGCGGGAGTGTGGATAGGTCGAGCTTTCGCAGCGTTAGCGATGCTGGTGATGATTGGAAGCGCGCTGGCGAAATTCGCGCGCGCACCGGAAATGGTGAGCGGACTGGCGAAAGCCGGTTTCCCAGATAACGCCATTCTTCCAATCGCCACGTTGGAGTTGCTATGTGCGCTGCTCTATCTTTGGCGTCGCACCGCGATCGTTGGAACGCTTCTCGTGACAGGATATCTCGGCGGAGCAATCGTGGTTCAGATCGTAAGCCGCCAAACCGTTGCGATTCCAGTGATCGTCGGGATGCTAGCCTGGGCCGGAACGTACCTGAGGATTCGCGAATTGCGCCAGTTCTTACGCGTTGAAGACCGCTTGGCTTCGAATCGGTTCGATCGCGCGACCTAGCGGTTTCTTTCCACCGATCCGGGTTTTAGTTCGGAGAGGAAGGCGCGTTGGATTCGGTTTAGGCTGCGAGAGCGGAGGGTGGCGGCTACGATAGTGCGGGTGGCTTTGGGGTCGCTGAGGCGGACGTAGCGGCAGCCGGCGTTGCGGTCGATGGCCATTTCGGGAATTAGGGAGACGCCGACGCCGGCTGCGACCATTCCGAGGAGGCTGCTGAACTGGCCGCTTTCGAAAGCAATGTTGGGAGTGACGCGGGCGTGGGTGCAGGTGCTGATGCTGAGATCGCGGAAGCAGTGGCCGTCGCGGAGCATGACGAAGGATTCTCCGCGGAGATCTTTGAGGGCGAGCGACGTGGCCAGGGCGCGCGGGTCGTTTTTTCTTAGGGCGGCGAATAGCGGCTCGGTGCGGATCGGGAATTGCTCGAGATCTTTGTGGTGTAGTGGGAGAGCCAGGATCGCGACGTCGATGGAGAGGTCGCGAAGGCCTTCGATGAGGACGGATGTGGTTTCTTCGATGATGCGAAGTTTCGCGTCGGGATATTTTTTTGCAAAGGCCGCGGTGTAAGCCGGCATCAGATACGGCGCGACCGTGGGAATGACGCCGACGGCGACGCTGCCGCGGAGGTCTGCGTTTTTTTCGGCTACGCTGGAGCGCGCGACGTCCATTTGCTCGAGAATCGCGCGGGCCTGAGGAACAAAAACACGGCCGGCTTCGGTTAGGCGGACGCTGCGGCCCAGGCGATCGAAGAGTTTTACCCCCAAATCCTCTTCCAATTTCAAAATCTGCTGTGAGAGCGAGGGCTGCGTGATCTGACAGCGCTCGGCGGCGCGGCTGAAGTTGCCGGTGTCGGCGATGGCGCAAACATATTTCAGTTGGTGGAATTCCATAGAGAATGACTATACCAAGAATGGGTTTTACGTATTGGAACTATGCCCCACTACGATGCTACTTTAAGTTTGTAGAGATTGATGCGCGGATTTTTCAACGAGCTCAACCGTTGAACCGAAGCACTGAGGAGAGTACGAAATGGCAACCGAAGCGAAGTGTCCCATTCATCACAGCAGCGGCGCAGGCACAACGAACCGCGACTGGTGGCCGAACCACCTGAACTTGAACCTGCTGCATCAGCATTCGGCGATGTCCGATCCGATGGACAAAGATTTTGACTATGCGGAAGAGTTCAAGAAGCTCGACTACAAGGCGCTCAAGCAAGATCTTGCGGCGTTGATGACGGATTCGCAGGACTGGTGGCCGGCAGATTTCGGGCACTACGGTCCGTTGTTTATTCGCATGGCGTGGCACAGCGCGGGAACCTACCGCACGCACGATGGCCGCGGGGGCGGGGGCAGAGGGCAGCAGCGGTTCGCTCCGCTGAACAGCTGGCCGGACAATGTGAATTTGGATCGAGCGCGGCGTTTGCTCTGGCCCATCAAGCAGAAATACGGGAAGAGAATTTCGTGGGCTGATTTGATGATCCTCGCCGGAAACGTGGCGCTGGAAACGATGGGTTTCAAAACGTTTGGATTTGCCGGCGGACGTCCGGACGTTTGGGAGCCGGACCTGGATGTGAATTGGGGACTGGAAACGACGTGGATGGGGACGGACAAACGCTATTCGGGCGAGCGCGATCTGGCGAATCCGTACGGCGCGACTACGATGGGGTTGATTTACGTGAACCCGGAAGGGCCGGAAGGGAAGCCGGATCCCGTCGCGGCGGCGAAGGATATTCGCGAGACGTTTGGGCGCATGGCGATGAACGATGAAGAGACAGTTGCGTTGATCGCGGGTGGTCACACGTTTGGTAAGACGCACGGCGCTGCTGATCCGAAAAAACACATGGGAGCGGAGCCGGAAGGTTCGCCGATCGAGGAGCAGGGGCTTGGATGGACGAGCGCTTACTCTACGGGCATCGCAGGAGACGCGATCACGAGCGGGCTGGAAGTCACGTGGACGAGCACGCCGACGAAGTGGAGCAATGATTTCTTCGAGCACCTGTTCAAGTACGAGTGGGAGCTGACAAAGAGTCCGGGCGGCGCGCACCAGTGGAAGCCGAAGGGTGACGCGGGCGCTGCGTCGGTGCCGGACGCGCATAATTCATCGAAGCGTCATGCGCCAGCGATGCTGACTACGGATTTGTCGATGAAATTCGATCCGGTTTACGAAAAGATCTCGCGGCGATTTTATGACAATCCGGCGGTGTTTGCGGATGCTTTTGCGCGGGCGTGGTTCAAGCTGACGCATCGCGATATGGGGCCGCGTGAGCGGTATCTCGGGCCGGAGGTGCCGAAGGAAGAATTGCTTTGGCAGGATCCGATTCCGGCGGTGAATCACAAGTTGGTGGATGAGAACGATGTGGCTTCGCTGACGGAGAAAATACTGGCGTCGGGGCTGACGGTCTCGCAGCTCGTGTCGACGGCCTGGGCTTCGGCTGCGACTTATCGTGGATCGGACAAGCGTGGCGGCGCGAATGGCGGGCGCATCCGGCTTGCTCCGCAGAGGGATTGGAAAGTGAATCAGCCGGAACAGCTGCAGAAGGTGTTGAAGGCGCTCGAGAAGATTCAGGGCGATTTCAATGCGGCGCAGACGGACGGAAAAAAGATCTCGCTGGCCGACTTGATTGTGCTGGCGGGTTGCGCCGGTGTCGAGAAAGCCGCGAAAAATGCGGGTATCTCGGTGACCGTTCCATTTACGCCGGGGCGCATGGACGCCTCGCAGGAGCAGACCGACGTGCAGTCGTTCGCGGTGCTTGAACCGGCGGCGGATGGTTTCCGGTCGTATGCCAACGGACATGCCGAAGCGCCGGCGGAGGTTGAACTGCTGGACAAGGCGCAGTTACTCACGCTGACGGCACCGGAACTGACGGTGTTGGTTGGTGGCATGCGCGTGCTGAATACCAACTTCGGCGGAACGAAGTTCGGCGTGTTCACCAAGAAGCCCGAGGCGTTGACGAACGACTTCTTCATCAATCTGCTGGATATGCGGACGGCGTGGAAGGCGACGTCGAAGGCTGAGGATACGTTTGAGGGGCGCGATCGCAAGAGCGGAGAGGTCCGCTGGACGGCGACGCGAGCCGATCTTGTCTTCGGTTCGAATGCGCAGCTGCGTGCGTTGTCGGAGGTATACGGTAGTTCGGACGCGCACGGGAAGTTTGTGCAGGACTTCGTCGGCGCGTGGAGCAAGGTAATGAATCTGGATCGCTTTGACCTCGCGGCGCGGAATGGTGTCGCGGCCTAGTAGCGCAGGTCGAAGTTCATGAGGTTCCAGAGAAGTGCGAACCAGAGCAGGCCGGTGCAGGCGAGAGCGAGCGCCGTTCCGTGGAATTTCATCCACGCACCTGCTCCTGGACCCTTCCAAGTGCGCAACGCATTCCACCACACGAGGATGGTTCCAAGCGCGCACAGGACCCCGACAACGCCGAACACAATGATCCAGCGGCCAAGGCCCGTCATGATGCGGACGAAGTCCTGGAGGCCGACGGCGAAAACGACGGTCCAGCCGAAAAGCAGTAGGCAAAACAACACGCTGACGAACCAAGCGGTGATTCGCAGTTTGCGTTCCGTAGAGGAGAGATTGAGCGGACGGGCATAGTGTTTGCGGACCACGGCGGCGACGGGCCAGAGAATCAGCGTGAGAATGACGATGAGCAGTCCGGCAATCAGAACAAAATAGCTGAGGGATTTCTTCAGCCACGCATCTACCTGGATGAAAACGTCGTCCGGGGCGCCGACCTGCATTTGCATTTTGCCATCCCGGCCGCGGCGGAAGCCTGCGCGTTGGTGGCTTTCGGCGTCCTCGTAGAGAAGCGATCCAATTTGGTGGAACTTGAGAGGCTGCCCGGCGGCGTCTTCGAAACTGTCGATGCGAAGGGTCTTGTCGGGTTCAATGGAAACCTCGACCTCGCCGTTGGGCGCGGGGAATAAGCTGATGATCTTGAGGACGGAACTCTCCCAACGGCGAGTCGGGCGATAGACGCCAGCCACGGACGGATCGAGCGTGAACGACTGCTCTGAGGGCTTCGATTGATCGGAAGCTGGGAAATAGCGATCCATGAACATCTGGAGCAGGCGTTGCCGGTCGAGACCGAGGTCGCCGAGACCTTTGCTGTTGTACGAGACGAAGAAGCCAGTGTTCGCCTCAGGAATCAAATGCAAGTCGCTGTGAAAGCGTTGCAGGTCGCCGCCGTGACCGATGATGCGGAGACCATTGGTCGGTTCTTCGTAGAAGCCGTATGCCCAGCTGTTGAGACGATCATCGAAGGTGTAGTTTCGGGAGTGCATCAGGCGGGTTGTTTCCGGACTGAGTATCTGCGCCCCGTTGAAATGACCGTTCTGCAGATGGGCGAGCATGAATTTGCACATATCGTTTGCGGATGCGGAGACGCTGCCGGCGGGAAATAGGTTTACATTCTCGAATGGTCCAGGTGGTGAGGAGGCGAGACCGTAGCCGTTGGAGACCGTGGACGCCAGATCGGCTGGAACGGGCTGCGCAAACGTGGTGTGAGCCATACCCAGAGGACGGAAGATGTTTTCGTTGACGTAGTCCGAGAAAGATTTTCCCGAGATGCGCTGTACGACGTAACCGGCGAGCGTTGCGCCATAGTTCGAATAGGCGGAGACTTCGCCGGGCGGGTAGATGCGCCTAGGAATGTGAGTTTTTACGTAGGATTCGAGCGAAATCATCTGTTGTGGATCGTTGACACCGAAGTCGCGCCAAGTATCTTCGAAGCCAGCGGTGTGCGCCATCAGGTTGCGGAGCGTGATCGGCTTGCCGAAGGCGGGTGGAATTTTGAAATCGAGGTAGGTGTTGATGTCCTCGTCGAGACTGAGTTTGTTTCGCTCGACGAACTGCATGGTGGCGGTCCAGGTTATGAGCTTGGAGATGGAACCGACGCGGAAGAGCGAGGCGTCGGAAGTGACTGGAATGCGCTTTGCGACGTCGGCGTAACCGTAGCCCTTCGCGAAGACGATTTGGCCGTCCTTGACGATGCCGACGACGGCACCCGCGATGTTTTCCCGGGCGAGTTGGTCGTTGATCAGGAGATCGAAAAATTCCTCGAGGTCGGTGTGCGTCAGTTCGTGCGACATTGCTCGGTCTGGTGGAGATGAGGGTGCGGCGGGAGTTGCCGCGGGCTGTGGCTTTGTGGGCCGAGCAGGTGGTATCTGCGCTGTTGCGGGGCCGCGCAAACTGAAGATGAACAATGCGACGAGAAGACCGATTGGAATCCAGCTAGCGGGTAATCGTTGGCCATCGGGTGAGGTGTGCAAGGCGCTCCGTTGTGAAAACAGGAATTTGGCGAGACGAATCTTATCTTGGCGCACGATACGTAGTAAACCCACGAAGTTGACACTGTCAACGCAAAGTAGAAATGTCCGGTTTTTCGCAAAGTAGAAATGTCCGGTTCCATGGTCTTCTCCAAGGGGGCTCGGCGGGCACATGGTATTTCGGTTTACTTTCGGTTTTGGGTCTGGCTTTTTGTTCCGCGAGTCCTGGAGGCCGTAGGCCGGAAGGACCTCGCAGCCCTCGATTGGAAATAAGACTCGCGAATCAAAAAGGGACGAGTGTTTGCTCGCGCTTGCTTTCGCGGTGCGCACTCCATCTCTTCCGCAACGCACCATCCGCAACGCCAGCGCCTCGGCTGGTTACGTAACGCGCTCTCGCACGTTGGTCGCATACGTTCGCCGAATTCTTCGTCTCGATTCGAGATTCGCTGTCACAGCCGAGCGAGGTTGGACACTCCGTAACGAGTTGGGGTAAAACTCGTCCGAATCAAAGCTTAGGCCGGACCTTCTCAATTTCTTCGAAGATCGCTTTAAGGGTAGGCGGCTCAGAAAAAAAGATTTCTGCTTCCCGTTTGTAGTTTCGCTCAAGTTCAGCGAACGTTCCGCTCACGTGAGAAGCAGGGCTATCTTTGAACGAATCGCCTTCCGGCACTGACGGATCGGCGAACGACTCGCGACAGATTTTTTTCACATCGGCGACGCACACTCGATACGCATCCGTACCGACGTAAGACCGACGGCGAAAAATATTGTACGATTTGTAAGGGGCAGATGGTTCTTCGCTTCGATGGCCGCAGTTTCGCAGCGCAAAGAAGGTGCCTTCACTGAATCTCTGGAAGGACGCACAATCAGGCCAAATCGTAATAGTGCCGCATCCGGTTGTTCGCGAGATCGTTCGCGTAAGCCGCATGAATGGCGAACAGCTTCTCGACAAACGTCCGCCGAAGATCCTGCAGCTCGATCTCGAAATCCCGTAAGTCCTCAGCTAGATTTTGTTGTCCTTTGTCCTTCGCATATTCAGCGACCATCGATCGGATCGGTCGTTTCACGGAAGCATCAGCCGAGCCTCGATAACCAACTTCGAAAAGAACATTTCTACCGAGCCCGGCAACATCACTTGTCACGCTTTCATAGCGGTAGACTGCACTCCGGCTCACCCCGGTTTCCGCGCGAGTCCGGTTGTCTTCCCGATCGAGCGTGAAACCTTTGGTCTCGGCGATGGCGTCCCGCAACCCTTTCAGCCGTGTGTCGCGTTTGGATTTGCCCCAGTCGGCTTCCGTCCGAACCAGGATGTCCAAATCCTCGGAAAGGCGGTCGAGAAGATTCCATCTTTTCGAAAGACTCGTACCGCCTTTCAGGATGAACTCACCCGTATGGTTTGCTGCTAGCACGTGCAAGGCGCGACACAGGTAGTCGTCTTTCTCAACGATCGCCGTGCGTTGCCTCTTTGAGCCCGCGACAGCGCGGAGTAAGTCTTTGAAATCAGGCAGGTCGCTCGCGTATTCCGTCACCGAATTTGCCATTCCGCTGCATTCGGAAGAACCGAGCTAACATTCAAAGCAAAGTTTGTCAGCGGGTTTAAAGACTTCTTCAGCCGTGCGACCTTTCTTGGTGCGCCGAGGTGAGAGCCGATCGCACCAACGAGCGCGCGCACGCGCGGAGATTCGAGACGCGCGAGCCGCACCAAAGGACCAAGCGACAGTCGGCCCGATCGAATGAGTTCCATGATCCGCCGGACCGTCTCGGCCGGCGTCGCGTCTGGAATCCGGTGAAGGTCCTTCAGCGCATCGAGCGCTGCAAGTTCGGACGAACCAAGTCCTTCGACTTCATAAGAGGGCGAGATCGTCACGGATCTTATGTTGAAGTAACGCCGTCCGGGGTCCACAGAACGTGTCGGCCTGTTCAGTCGATACGTGACCTTGGGGGAGATTTGTGTGGTAAGTCCGAGGCCGTTATACGCGGCCGTTCCGGTTGGAGCATAAGCAATGCCACGATGCTCGAGCAAATGCGACATCACGTGATCGAGTTCCGGCTTGCTCTCTCCGAATCGGGTTTTCTTCGGAACGTAATACACGCCTCTTCGCACGCGACGAAGAAGACCATCAGGATCCCTCTGCATAAGTTATTCCCAACCGACTTTTTTTCTGTGAGTTGCGCTCATCAGAGACCAGGGCAGTCGAGGACCTCATCAAGGAATTGTTTGTTTTTCATGGAGGCGAGGCGGAATTTCTTGCACGGATCGAAAGCCGGGTTAGATCTTTCTTGGCCCGTCAGGCCAACGAAAAGACGGGAGCAAAGCGTAAATTGCAGGACAGCGATAAGCTGGCATGGCGGCCGCGTTATCGGAAATATTCCCGCGAGCTAGACGATGCAGGGTTTCGGTTTCCTGCCGAATTGCTGGCCCCCTATGGTGTGCGAAGTCTGATCGGCAAAATAAGGAATTTGAAGGCCGCTCATATACCCGATCTTCTTATCCGCGCGTTTCAACTGAAGCTTCACAAACGGAAATCGACAAATACCACCAAGTTAGGTCGGCCAGGAATGCTGTCGCCCATCGCGATCCCATCACTCTGACGATGAGGCAAGCGGTCGAGATGAACTGCTCGTGGAGAGACCTTGCGGTCAAGATCGCTTCTTATATGACGGACAATTTCTTCGTCATTGAAAAGTACATCCCCTGACTTGTACAGCTTCATATCTTGTGCATATGTGAATCAAACCGCGTCGATGCTATGAGTTCTATGTACAGGACGTATTTGAGTTGGCCGCTGGTACTTTAAGAGACTTCACCGCGAGATAGTCATCGACTTTGCCAGGTGGAATCGAGACTGTCCACGCCTTCGCGTTCTCCAGCACCTCCTTTCGTCAGCATCCGCGAGAGCTTGTTTGAGGTAGGTTTCACATCCCATGTGGAAGGCTTCACCCTACAGCAGCGAGGGGTCGGCCTGCGCCTCGGAATGGAAGCGAGCAAGTATTTACGCTGGTTTAGCGACTACGAATTCCAGCGCATCGCCTTTCAAGATCACGATTGCCACGCTCGCGGCTGCAGCGACTTTCAGTTCTTATGCTTGCATTGCGGGGCATAACTGATCCGCTTATGCGTTTTCTACCGTGACGCGGCTAATCGGTGCATTTTTTATTGAGAAACCCAAGCAACTTGAATGATACCCATGCTTGTTTCTCCTGAGATTGAGGCCCAGACCAGACCCGGCTCCGATAAGTCCCGGAGAGGATTGCCCTAAGTTTTGAGTCCACCAGTTGTCATCGTGAAACAGTTTGGCTATTTCCAAATGGTGGGCCTCATGAGTGAAGAAGGCGGCGCCATCAGGCATCAACGGCCACAGATACCGCAAGCAGGTCTTAACGGATTCAACGAGATCCGCATCGCAGAAGACGAGCGCAACCCGTTCCTGAAAAGAGGGAAGAGTGCTCTCGAAATAGCCCGGCCAAAAGGTACAAGTGTCAACTGCTCCGAACTTGGAGACGTTGCCTTTAACCGTCTCTAGCGGCGCCGAGAATGCTCCTTTTTCGTAGGTTTGAAGTTCGTAATCGGCGGGAACATGGTGGACGGAATCCCCGTTCGAGGGTGCAGGGAGTCCACTGAAAGAATCAAATACATGGAGCTTCCTTCCAGTTCTCTCGCAGGCGAGAGAAAGCATGGAGGTGCTTCCGCCACGAAAACAGCCGCACTCGACAATGCAACCCGGAATGCGGGAGGAGATTATTTCATTGGAGATGAAAAGCATTTCGGATCTTGAGACGGCAACGCCGGGAAAGCGGCGACTAATTAGCAGTGCCTTAAGGACTAATGGAATTCGCATGGAGAAAAACTTTAAAGCCTGAGTGCGGGTCAGTCAAGTCAAGCAGAGAGACAACGTCCATGAACCAGTTGAGATGGTTTGCAATTTTCCTAAATGGGACGGACAAGTGGGTACTGGAACAGCTTCCGTTTAACGTAACTTATTACCCGGCAAAGGGTTGACGCAATGGCGCGTGTGCTTTATCTCATGCCGGAAGTCCGAAAATCTTCGAGAGAGTGCCTCCCAAAACGAGGTTGCGTGCGGAGTCCGGGACGCCGCATGCGTCGAACATCGCGTTGTACTGGGACAGGACATGGTCTGCACCTGCGGGACTCGTGTCCGTGCCAAAGACGATTTTGGTGAAGGCGCTGGGATTGTTGTCGGGCGTTTGCGTACCTTCACCCGTGTTTGACCACCAGAAGAATTTCGAAAACTCATCGAGACGCCCACTCAGTTTTGTGAGTGTCGAGCCGCTCAGATCGAAAAAGACATTGGGGTTCCACCGGGCAATTTCCGCGGACCACTGATAGTCGGGATTACCACAGTGCGCGCCGATGACTGTGATTTGTGGGAATCGACGGGCAATCTCTTCGAGATACTGTGAACTCATACGGTAGGACGCGACGTCTTCGGGTTCGGTGAACTTAGCGCGAAGGACGATTCCCGTGTGGAAGAGAACGACCCATTTGTAGCGATTCGCGAGTTCATAGACCTTTGTATATGACGGGTCAATGTAGGTTTTCTTTGGGAATTCGAGTTCGCCGAGACCCCGATAGCCGAGGTCATGAAGCTCCTCGACCTGCTGCGAGACATCGGGCGCGTCGAGGAGAACAGAGCCGATGGGGATGATGCGCGTCGGATGTTTCTTCGCGGCATCGGCAACCTCTTTCCGGTTTTCGAACGGCGTGAGAATGCAACCGGTGACATTCAGATGCTCGGTGCTCCGGAGAAAGTCGTCGATGAAGCCAGGCTTTTTCTGATAGTGCATATGAATATCGACAACCCGACCTGCTCCGGCGGAGGCGGCGGGAGGATCCTGTGGCGTTAGGGCGGAGTTCGCCTGCTCTGCGCCGGAAAGAGCCAAGGTTGCGGCAGCAGCCGTTTTGAGCGTGCCGGTCATAAACGAGCGTCGTGAGAGTTCATTTTTCATCGCGTCTCCAGAGAACTGTGAGTTGCATCACAATCTGCCTTTCTTCGAATAAAACTTTGTGCATCGTTAGGACCAAATCCTTAACGGATTCGAAACGTCGATCATCTATTCCGTCGGGAACTCGGTGCTCCCTCGATTCGGGTCGCCGAGTCTACCGCAAGGGAGTAGCGTCGGCGGATTTGGAGGCCAGAAGGCGGTGGCCGGTGTTGGGCTCGGTTGCTGTGACACCGACGAGGTCCGCAAGGCTGAGCTGTTCCGGGGATGCGGGATGAATTGCGCGTTGCAGGTCCTTCCTCAGAGTTGGCGGAGTGGATGTAAGACATCAAGTCCCACAACCTGAATCGATGAACGCCGGGCATTTGAGATTTTTTGGTCCGCACTTGCGAAGGCTAGACCTGCACTGAGTAAACATCGTCGCCAGGCGGCAGCGATTTTCCCTTGAACGCATTCGTGAAGCGCACTCGCATGAGCCAGAAAATCAGCAAAACCAGCGGAAGTGTGCTGAGAGTCAAGTACAAGCCAGTGCTAAATAACGCCGAAGGCAGATGCTGACCAATCCCCACGGCCGATAGCAATCTGAGCGGGCGGTTCGACGGTCCCATGAAAAATGATCCTGCGGCGATGAAGAGCCCAAAGCACATCCGCCAGAGATGCCGGGCGAGGCGTTGTACTCCAAAGACTCCGCCGCCCGTGAGCATGCGAACATCGCCAACTGCAGCAAGCAGACAGATCGACCCCATAAAGAAACTCATGCCGACGGGAACTCCGTTTTGTGAAGTAGCGCCGCTACGCAAGACGTTGATACCGTTCACCCATGTGAGGATACCGACGGCCAAAGGGATCAGCAGCGCAACCCAGTCCATACGGCTCGTTTCGCCCTCTCTACGCCTCGCGGTCAACCACCCGGTTCCAATCAAGTAGAAAGTTATGATTCCGCCGCCGATGTTGCTTGGTTGATTTTTCACGATTCCCAGGTACACCGCGCCGACAGCCATGGTTAGCATCGATACGACAAAGATTTTTCCGGCCAAGATATGGCGAGGGGAACCCTTCCGAAAAACCAGTGCCGCAAATCCCGACAACAAGCCAAGTGTACCGGCAAGGATATGAGCAACAAGTACGGGCGAATAAGACATGAGGCACGTCTCTCCTGGACCGTATACGCGGAGGGAGATTGGATTGTCTCACCCGTGCCTATAAAGTTGAACCCAAATTCATCCGCCGCACGTAGAAGGTGAACCCACTGGGATATCGGGCTAGCGTAAGGGTAAGGTGATTCTCGGTTACGTCGGTACCGGGCAGCTGAACCCAAGACGAAGCATCGTTCCGTTGTGCCCTCATTGGAAACGAGCTACACCGAGGTTGCTGAACGCGTCGGGGCGCCGCTTCCTCGAATTACTACGAGATCTTAGATGTTCCCGAGAACGTCTCCGACGCGGACATCAATATTTTCACCCGCGATGCAGCGCCGTTGACCCTGATGACCGGATGGACTGCCCGATTACAACGCTGAGCAGGTCGCTCGCCAGTTCCTTGTTCGTGGGCGAATGGTGGCAATCCGGAAGAATTGGCCATCTTGGTAGCCGCCGACATATTCTTGTTATTGCTTCTAGGCGTTGCCTCCGTACTTGCGCGAAGCTCCATCACACGAATAACAAACGCTGCATCTTCTGTCACAACGGTGGCGGTTCGATCGTAGAAACCTGAGTAGATTCCTCGCCATACGTAAGCGAGTGCGTGACCTCGATGCTGGAAGAGTAGAATCGTACGCGATGAATTCCCTCGATATGTCGGCGGAGCAGTTTCGGAAACTGTCGCAACAGATTCTGGATATCGCCGGTGAGTATTTGAAAGGCTTGTCAGTGCGATCAATACCGGCGCCAGGAAGCGGCGTTGAAGTCGAAGACATTTTGCGCGGGCCATTCCCGGAAATGGGATTGCCTGACCAAGCCCTCGCAGGCTTGAAAGACGCGGCCGCTTATTCACGGGCGCAAAATGGCAGATTCTTTGGGTACGTGCTCGGTTCCGGCGAGCCTGCCGCGGCCGCTGCCGATTTACTGTGCAGCGTTCTCAATCAGAATGTGACGGCCTGGCGTTCTTCACCCGCCGCGGTCACGATCGAAAAAGAAGTCATCGGCTGGATCGGTCGGGCCATCAGTTGCGAGGGTTTTGCTGGAGTTCTGACGGGGGGCGGTTCGTCGGCTAATCTTATGGGTTTGGCCATGGCCCGGGAAGCAAAACTTCCCACGAACGAATGCGGAGCACGCGCCGTCGGAGCGCATGCCGTCTATGCCTCCACAGAAGCGCACATGTCTGTAGGAAAAGCGGTGGCCCTGTTGGGGATCGGCCGGGACAATTTGCGCCTCATTCCGGTCGATGACGCATTTCGGATGAACCCCGAGGAACTCGCGAAACGAATGCAGCGAGACCGGGCACTGGGCGTCACTCCTGTCGCGGTGGTCGCAACGGCAGGCACCGTCAACACGGGCGCAATTGATCCACTACCGGAAATTGCAGAGATCGCTGCAAAGCACGGAGCGTGGTTTCACGTCGATGGTTCGTACGGGGCGCTTGCCGCAATCGCGGTCCCAGAACAGTTTCCTGGGCTCGCCTTCGCGGACTCGATTTCGCTCGATCCTCACAAGTGGCTTTATCAACCGCTCGACTGCGGATGCCTCCTTTATCGTGACGCGCAGGCCGCGCGAACGGCGTTCGCACACAGCGGTGAGTACGTGCGTTCGCTCAGCGAAGATTCCATTGAGGGGTATGCGTTCTTTGAAGAGTCGGTTGAACTCTCGCGACGATTCCGGGCCTTAAAACTGTGGTTCTCGTTGCGATACCACGGATTTCAGTCTTTCCGAGGTTCCATACGCAAAGACTTGCAGCAAGCTCAGCAGCTCGGCACGTTGGTTGAGCGGATGCCCGAGTTCGAGTTACTGGCTCCAGCGACGCTCAGCGCCGTTTGCTTTCGCTATGTGGGCGACGGCAAGATGCCCGAAGTCGAACTCAACCGTCTGAACAAAGAAATCCTTCGCCGAATGATCGAACGTGGGCGGGTTTATCTTTCGAACGCGGTTCTGCATTCGAAGTTCTGCCTGCGTGCCTGCATCGTGAACCACCGCACAACATCAGCGGATGTGGAGGCAGTCCTTTCCGAAGCGCTAGCCGTAGCGAGTGAAATCCAATCGTCAAACGCGAAATGAACGGAAAGACGGGGGCGTGGCAGGCGGCACTTCTACTCAACTATCAAGGACGAAGCTTCGTTTTTGCTGAACACTTGCTGAACAATAAGCTGCTGTATTCCCGTGAGCACACTACAGAAAAGGGCAAGCGCGCGTCAGGCTGCCCTGAGTGAAAGCGCTACGCCTTCATCCCAATGGCGGCGCATGCGGTTTCCGATCTCTTCAAATTCCCGATGCTCTTGGAGCCTCGCCGGCGACGACGACCCGCGATATCACAGAGCTCACAGCAAAAGGCGCACTCATAAGGGAGGGCGAGCGCAGGCACGCGCGCTACAAGTTCAGCGTTCCGGTTAGACCCGTCACGCATGTTTCGATTAATCAACATGGGGAATTGGTAGAAGGGTAGGTTCACCGCCATCCCTTATTGCGGGAACGTGCACTTTTTCATTGGAAATGTCCGCCAAAATGTCCGATTTATTGCCATAAACAAGTCCTTTCATATCATTAAAATAGCTAGACTTCAATCGTGTAAATGTCCGCCAAATTGTCCGGTATCGAGTGCTGATTCAAGGAGGCGCGAAACCCACTCTTCAAAGGCTTTACGGCTCAGGCGCGAAGCAAAAAACACGCGAGCTTCATCATTTTGGCGGACCCCCAATGTGCGCGAGCTAGAGGGCGACGAGAAGGAAGCGCAATTTCAGGCTTCACTCGAAACGCGAACGCAGCCGCTCTTCAATCGAGTTGATGTCTTTCGGCAGGCAATATGGCTAACGAAGCCCTTCGGTGTGGCCTTATCGCAAAGCGAGAAATCGATCCTGCGTCACCTGACGATCTAAGACGCTCGCTCCGCAAACTCGCCGAGCAGCCAGCATAATGGACGCAGCCAAATCCTATAAGACGGCAGGGGCATTCCGCGCGGCGCTAGAGGCTCGTTTGCAGACACGCGCTAGAGAAACGGGCACAGTCTCCAGCGCCTTCGCCGCCAAGTGGCGTTTGACCGTTTCCTGGCGCGTATGTTCTCGAAGGGACCGAAGGCGACCTACCCGTGGGTCCTCAAAGGCGGTTATGCGATGAAGCTACGGATCCGCTTCGCGCGCACGACCAAGGACATCCACTTGACCCTGTACGATGGCACACGTCTTTCCAAGAAAGCTGAAGAGAGAAGTGAACAGGTCCGGGCAAGGCTGCAAGAAGCTGCGGCAGTCCGTTTGGATGACTACTTCGAATTTCTGATTGGGGAAGCGCGAGAAGAGCTAGACGGTGCGCCTGAAGGCGGAAGGCGATATCCCGTAGAAGCAAGATTGGATGGACGGGAGTTTGCGCGCTTTCATGTGGACGTCGGTATCGGCGACGAAGTGCTCGAACCCCTGGACATTATTAAGGGAGAAGACTGGCTCGGCTTCGCCGGCGTCAAAGCAACGTCGGTTCCCGTGATTTCTGCGGAACAGCAATTTGCGGAAAAGCTGCACGCGTACACTCTCTCAAGGGGGAGAGCGCACCAACACGCGAACGAAGGATCTTGTCGATATGGTATTGCTTATTCGCGAAGAGAAACTCGACAAAAACAAGGTTCATCTCGCGATCCAAGCGACATTTGAACGACGCGCAACCCACAAGCTGCCGAGTGACCTTGAGGCGCCTCCACGGGAATGGGAACCCGTGTTCAATGCGCTAGCGAAGGAGTGTCATCTTGAAATGAGCCTGACTGAAGGATTTCAGGTCGCGCGCAAATTTGTGCGAACGCTAAAGAGGTAAGTGCAAGATCAATGTGTCAGGTTTCAGTAATTTCAAACCCTACTGACTGGCGCAACCCGAGTTCGCTGGGGAAGCTCTGCATTCACGCATGGCCGCAAGCCTATTTTCCCGTCAGGCGGCGTGAGCGCGGCGAGAATGCGGCAGTCGGCGATGCGACCTTTTCCAGGACAGCAATTCTTTATGCGACGCAGTTCCACCGCAAGCCGTTGTAGGTCGGCGATCTTGCCTTCGATCTCCCTCAAGTGGTTTTTCGTAATGCGATCGATGCCCGAGCATCTTCTGCCTGACTGAATTGAGAGACGCAGAAGATCCCGCAGTTGGTCGAGTGTGAAACCTAGGTCGCGGCACCGCCGGACAAACTGCAAACGATGCAAATGTTCCCGCCTATAGATCCGGTAATTTCCCTCTGTGCGCGGCGGGACCGGCATTAATTTCACGTGCTCGTAATAGCGGATCGTCACAACCTTTACGCCCGTCGCCTTCGACAGTTCTCCGATACTGAATCGCTCGATTGAATTCATGCGCTTGACCCTATAGGCACTATAGGCCTCATGCTCAAACATCAGAGGCTAACGTGAGTCGTCGGTGTCGAAAAAGGGATCGTGAGAACCGCGAACGCCGTCGGCGTTTGCTGCGAGCGGTGTTTGCGTCGAGCATTGTGGTGGAAAACGCTCCGAGAATTGCTGGCCGTGCCCGCGTAACCAAATACGCGATGTTGGGGGCATTGCTATTGAGTTGCACGAGCGCCCTCGCGCAGTCGGCCGATAAAGAGCCTAAAGAAGTCGCGGTCGTTGAACTCGGGGCCGCAACCAGTTGGAACATTACGTCGGGCGGATCGAATGTCGCACCCACGGCGGCTGTCGAGGTCACACCCATCGAGAAGTGGCTTGAGCTTGAGGCGGGCGTAACGCCGATTTTTAGCCGCCATTCCACAGAATGGGACGTTGACCTTCTGTTCAAGAAGCCCTGGACACTTTCGAAGAAAGTGGAATTCATGGCGGGCATCGGCCCGGAGTGGGTCCACATTCGGCAGGGAGGTGTGACTACAAATTCCGTCGCTGGCGAGGCGGTACTGGATTTTATGTTCTGGCCTTCCAAAAAACGCCGGTTCGGATGGTATCTCGAACCAGGCTTCGAATACGGTTTTGGAAGAACTCATGAACGGTCGGCCGGTTTAAGCGGTGGCCTGTTGATCTCTATCCCCTAGATTCCTTAGCGTTGCACCTATGAACGACTCGACAATTTCTCGAGAGGCCGCGGCTCACCGGCGGAAAACGCCTGGAGCATTTCACAATCGTTTGGAACGGCGTTGAAGCCTTGATCGGCATCGGCGCGGGAGTGCTCGCCGGAAGCATTTCACTTGTCGGTTTCGGAATCGACAGCCTTCTCGAAGTCACGTCTGGGGCCACTCTGCTGTGGCGTATGTCGGTCGATACGGATGTCGAGAAACGGGAACGAAGCGAGAGATTCAGTTTAAGGATTGGGGGAGCGTGTTTTCTCGGGCTGGCTTTATATGTGACCCATGAGGCTATAGCGGACCTGGGTTCCTGGCGTGCGGATTTGACGGGAAGTTGGCTTGCCCCACTGCGGCGCATCGTGACCCTGCCCCGCTGGTAACACAATCCCGAGCGTCCAGTCCGCACTATTGTTTAAAGACCAGTGGCGGACCGCTAACTCGTTTCCCCTGTAGATTGACACTGACCTCCACGCGGTCGGCGATTTTTATGAAGGGAATGCCGCTGTTCATCCCGAACTCCTTACGGTCAAATGCCATTGTTCCTTTGATCTCGCCCGAACCTGTTCCTTTACCTGTAATTGCGAAGATCAGAGTCTCTGGCTTTGAGACTCCTCGTATGGTGAAGTTTCCCTGAACCTCGACTGTCGTGGGACCCGTCTCGGTCAGCTTCGTCGAATGAAATGTAATGTAGGGATCGTCTTTCGCGTTGAAGAAATCCTTGCTCTTCAATTTGCCATCTTTCATGCCGCTTCCGGTATTCACGCTGTCTGCCTGAATCTTGATATCCAGAACGCCGGCTTCAACATCCGTAGAGGGGTACGTGAGAGTAGCGTCCCACTTATCGAATGTTCCTTCGATGGAGACGGAAGCCGTGACCGCGAACCGAACCGAGCTGCCTTCCTTCGTGAACTGTATAACGGGGACATTACCGGGCGTTTGAGCTTCGACCCCCTTGGCCAAGAACAGCAAGCTGGCCCAGATCACGGCTTTGTGAAAAGCGTTCATGGTTACCTCCACCTTGAAAATGCTGCTTGCCGGATTGGTGAACGTTGTGAGCAGGAGCGGTCATGCTAATTGCATGGCAACTAGACTTTGCGAATCTGATCAAGCTGTCGCAAGATGACCTCAGCATCCAACTCCCAACACACCGTCGAAAAGAAAACGATTCATTGCGGTACCGGGCTCCAACCGGCATCGGGATCGAACTCGCTCATTGCGGTTGCGGTTTCGGTTGTGGTCTTCCCCAAATCCTTCTGGAGCAGCACGCCATCCTGGTTGATGATGAATGTCATCACTCCCGAATTGCCGTATTCCGCCGGATAGGCGACGAAGGCGAATCCACCGACCATCTTTCCATTCGACCACGTAGTCCTTCGCGCCGCCTGGCGCGTGACTGCCTTGCCGGGTCAGCATACGGAAGTAGTAGCCATGGAAAGGCGTGTGCGAGTTCGGCTTTGCGCTATATCCTTCGGCGGTTGCGAACGCCACCAGCGGCCCGAGCGGACTCTTGGGCTGACCTTCTGGCGACTCCCAGTACAAACCGTTCTGCTTGCCGGTGTCACTGATGAACTTCAGAGCGTATTGCTTCGTGCTTCCGCCATCGTGACGCTGTGAGAAGTACTCGGCCTGAGCGTCGGCCAGCGCTCCACAAACGTCGATGACTGCCAGTTCATTCCGGCCAATACGGCGCGCCAGAATCTCATCCTTTCCCGCAGCCGTGTCGAAGAACCACTGCCCGGCATCGTTCTTCTTCAGCGGAATCGGAAAGGCAAAATTGTCAGCTCCGACCAGCAGGATTTGGGCTCCATCCGGCATCTTGCGCCAGCGGTGCATCACCCCATAGGCCGCCACGAATCGCGTCGACCGTGGCCTTGTCCTGCACGGCATCGCCAGAGAAGATAATCTCCTTCGATTCTGGACCGAAGATTGCCAGCACCGCGTTTTGATCTCCTGACTTTGCCGCTTCCAGCAGCGCATTGCCCGCGTCGTCGGGTGAAGCAAACACTCTGAACGAGGGCTTATTCGGACTTATTGCAGGCGGCGAGGGCGAATGATTAGCGGCAAGAAGCGGCACGCACTTCGTAACAGCAATTCTGCGGGACTTGAGCGACATAACCGTCCTCCAAACTTCAGTGACTACCGACACTTCACCCGCAATGCTCATCAGACTTGCCTTCGTTTGCGACTGCACCGCTGGTTCACCTGCGCCGCCACCGCCACCGCCCTGCTTGCCGAACCACGAGCACTCGCCGACCTGGATTGCCCAGCCTCCGCCACCGCTCCCGCTGAAGGCCGATGATCCGCTACTCTTTTCCTGCCCTCCCCAGCCGCTGTAGAAGCGGCAGAATTGGAACTGTCCGAGCTTCCGCTGTTTCTGCTCCAGCCGCTCCCGGTGTTGTTGTAGGCGTTGCCGTTCGCTGTCGCATACTTGTTGCCATTGGCGGTCTCGCGCCACGGCAGCGCTGTTGTACTGACCCGACGCGCCAACCGCCTTGCCGCCGTTCGAGGTTTGCACCGATCCCGTGGTTCCTTGAGACGGTCGTTTGATGCTGGCTGTACGCAGTGTTGCCGTTTTTCGAAACCGTCGAGCTTCCCTAGCTTCCATAGGCATTGGAACCTTGCTCGGTGGCGGCGTAGGCCCCGGTCCTTGGGTTGTACGCTTGACCGGCACTTTGAGTGCCGTAGCCGTTCGAGACTGTGCCGCCACGCGCGTAAGTCCCGGTGGATGGGTTATATCCGGAGCTCGCGTGCGCGGCGCCGTTGGCACCATAGGCAGAGGCGCTGGAGCCATAGTAGCCGCCGTGCCAGGCGGTGTTTCCGTAGTACGCCCCGCCGTGATACACCACCGTGGTGGTGCCGTGCCAGCCACAGTTCCAACTGCTATAACCCCAGCCGCAACAGCCACTGCTCATCATCGCGCCCACCGCGATGCCAACTCCGAACGCAACCACGCCGGTCGCCGCAACGGGAGGCGCGTGCTGTATCCGGGAGTCACATAGGGATAACCGTAAACCACCGTGGGGTTGTACACGGGAACGTACACCACCTGCGGATTCGCAGGCTGAATCACGATGACTTGCGGCGACTGTTGCACGACCTGTAATCTGTGAGCCTGATTTCAGATTGCCGGCAGCTTGCGCTTTTGCGCGCAACACCTGGACGGCCGACATGACATCGGCGGCCTGGGTGTGATACGCCTCTCCCAGCGCGGAAGTCCAACTGAGGTTCTTCGCCAGGTTGTCGAGCACCGAAGGAAATTGTGTGAGCGCCTTCACACTGGGATCCCACGATTGCGCATCAACGGCCTGCATCAGAGCCTTGCCTGTGAGAGTGCTGTTCTGCTGAAGCCAGTCGTCAGCCGACCGCAACCTGGTCTGGAAAGGTCGCAGCTCCAAGAATCTGGGCTACCAGGGCGTCCGGGTACAGCGCGATGGGCGCAACCAGTTGTTGCAACTCGTCCGCAGACAGCGGCGCACCTTGTCCCGAATAACCCGTCGTTCCCTGTTGTGTCGATTGTTGAGCTCCAGCATCAATCGGGTGTTGCGGCAATGACCAGCAGGAACGATAGTGTCGTTGACAAAAGCTGTTTCGTGAAAGTCTTAATCATTTTCTTCTCTCGCAGGAAGCGGCACTTTAAACAATTGGGTTGGCTTTGGACGAAGGCGTGGCCACCATCTTCCACGCCGTCACTCCCACGAGCATTACAATGATGCCGACTATAAGGCGCGAGGGGGCGCGCGTTGCCGGGGAGGCCTGCGCAGCCTTGATGACTGTCTTCCTCTTTCTCTCGTGCTATGCCTTTTAGTCTGCCGAAACCGCGATGCGCTATAGGAACTAGCGCTGTCCAGACCGGCTTCCTGGGCCCGCAAACATCATGGTGAGCTGCATTAGAGTGGGGTTTTTCTAAGTCAGTGAACTTGCAAAAGCTTCCACCGTTCGATGTAACGCAGTAACGCACATCTCAACCAGGCATAACCTTGGTCGACAGTCTAATCTTAAGCAACTGCTAAAATTGACAGGCATTAAACCAACCATGAAACATGAAACTTCAGGGCGGAAAGGGCGTTTTCACTCCGACTTTTCGGTGTCCATGCAGTCTTGCGAGAAAACAGATCTTGGCTGCTTCTTTGTGGGGTTGTGACGGCTCCAATTCGGCGGCGACGCACGGCGCAGAGTCCCTAGCTCCGAAGTCTTGAAATGGGGCAAATCGGGTGGCTTTGCGCAGAGCGCATCCGCTGGGTAGTGACCGAGTTGAGTATGCTGGTTTGCAGTGCCTTGGCATCAAGATTTGCTTAGCTGGTTTTCGAAGGGGCGCGGGTGGAAAAAGATCAGCCCCAATTTACCCTCGCCAAGAACTCTTTGCAGCTCGCCGAATGCGACGAAAGGGGTGAGCACAACGAACAGGAGCACCGTGAGAGTAAGAATTCCTTTCCAGGTGCCACCGCCGAGATCCGCAATACTCTGTTGGAAGGACTCCCGACGATAGAGGCCAATGCCCACTTCTTCCAGCATCTTGAAACAAGCCAACACAACGGTAAATAGTGCGGACTTCAGGAGAGTCGGATAGATGAGCGGTGCTTCGTTTAATCGTTCGCCTAAGTGCATGTCTTTGGCAACGAGCATGACTTTCGCGAGTGCCAGCGCATTGATCAGTGCTAAACCATGGTACTTAAAATCGATGTGATGCTCGCCCAGAACGAGCGACGTGTGCACTATTAAGACGCCAAAGACAACCCAAAGGTAAACCGCGATCACGAGAAATTCCTTCAGCTCCCGATACGCTCTTTGCTTCAGGTTTCGACTTGATGTACCCATGCCATCTTCTCCCTACCATCACAGCCTATCGCAAAATCCTGGGAAACCAACCAGCTCAAGTCTATGCGGAATGCTGGTAATTCGTAGCGAGTTTGCCCGAAAGTTGGGCCACTCGGCGGGTTCGGAACTTGCGGCAGCGAAAAATCGGTCTAAAGAATCCCAGTGAAGAAGCGAACGATTTCGCAAGCTCCGTTTACTTGATGTCAAAAGTAGCACCGAACATCAGGCCGGGCATGTCGACGTCGTAGACGAATTGAACGTTGCCAGTTGGTTTGTAATTCACGCCGAGATAGCGGTAACCACCGAGCAAAACCGTCTGCGGCGAATCTTGTAACCGAGAAACCCCGCAGCCTGATAATCGTGTCGGGCGGAGCCGCCACCCGCATCACCCCTGATCGCGACAAACGCTTTCGGGCTAAGAGCTAGTTGAATTCTTCCGCCAGCGACTGCGTCGACCCAATTCACGGACCGGGAAAAGGCCATTGGCGACTGAGGCCCCAAGGTGAAGTCGGTCGATACATGCCAATAGCGGATGCCAAACAGGGCGTCGACTTTGACTCTTTTGCCATCGGCGAAGCGATAGCCGATTTTTGGCGTCAACATGGTCTCCGTCATTTTGACTTTGATCGACTGCAAGCCTAACTCATTCAGGGGAAGCCCCTTGTCATCCAAGAGTTTCATCCCCAGTGCGCTTCACCACCGCAGCGCAGTTGGTGAACGAACTAATCGAAGCCGAGAACCAGCGCGAGCGGAATCGCGTGACGAACCGCTGGACACGCTATGACCTGATCGTGATCGACGAAATGGCCTATGTGGCGATGCCTGAAGCTGCCGCGGAATGATGTTTCAGATTATCGCTGGACGAGCGGAACGCGCGGCGGTGATCGTGACCCCGAACTTGCCGTTCTCGGAATGGATGACGATGTTTCCGAATGCGAGGTTGTGCAAGGCGATGCTCGACCGCTTAACCGATCAGGCGCACATCATCGAGACCGAGAATGAATCGTATCGGTGTCGAAGAACGCTGGAGAAGAAAGGCGGCAGCAAATAAAACTTTCACTCTGCCCCGGCCTACGCTGCGCCCTAACCACATCGCCCTCCGAACGCCGCAGGGCTTCGCTCCGGCCGGGGGCAGAGTGATGAATCATCAAAGGGTGGGGCCAAAAGAGAAGATCAAAAGGGGCCAAATCAAGTTGACGGACGCAGTATTTGAAGCTGTCGAAGCTGGCATCCACGGAGGCTTCGAGAGCTCCTGTGGTGCCATGCACACCGGCGAACCATAGATAAGGCGTAATCTCCACATGCCATCCTTCATTCGGGTTGGCTTGCTTTGCTTGCGGTGTGTCAGGGCTCGAAGTCGATTGCGCGAACGCCTGGGACGAGAAAGACAAGGCTTCGAGGATGAATAGTAGTGAAAGTGTTTTGACTATTTTGCAGGGGCAGAACATTTGATCTTCCCTTTGGCTACCAGCAGGTCGGCTGAGCAACACAGAAACATGCGAGCGTGACTTCACTGAAATGTGAGTGTCACTGGACGGAGGAGGTGACTTGCGATGGCACGCTCACGACGGAAGCAAAAGCTGGCGCTTGGAGCGAAACGGCAACGGATCACAGATGTTGGTAGTTGGAATTGGTCGTGGTCACCACCAGCTGCTTGGCGGTCGCGTTCAGGACGGTCTGTTGCGCGTAATTGGTGCCATCGGGGAGGCTGGCCATCTGTACCT
>CAVZYJ010000006.1:0-59767 GCA_963779485.1 uncultured Actinomycetota bacterium
CGGGTTATGACGCCGAGGATGTGATAGCGCAGACGGTCGAACTCGGCATCGACGAGGGCTTCGACGCGCTGGAGGGTCGCTACGGGAACATGATCGAGATGGGCATCATCGATCCGCTTCGCGTCGTTCGCTCCGCGTTGCAGAACGGCGCGTCAGTGGCCGGGCTGCTCCTCACAACCAACACACTCGTCGCCGAGGAGCAGACGCCGTGGGGCGGCAGCCCGGCCTTGATGACCGAGTTCGGCCCGTTGGACGAGGGATTGCATCAGCCATCACCGGATGCGAGCACTCCGCAGTCACTCGGGCTCGGCCCGTCAGTCGGCTGAAAGGGCGGCGGCCGGACCGGTCGTTTCCCTCACAGCAAGGTGCGGCTGTCTCAATTTGAGATTGCTAACCCCTGACCTCGGGATACTGTGGGCAGACCGGCCTGGCTACCACCGACGATGAGTGACGGGGGCGGCTGTGGATCCTGAACGCACCCGTGCGGTCACCACCGACGACCATGTGGCGCACGCCCGTGAGCGTTTTCTCAGCCGCAGCACGGACGACGACTTCAACGTTCGGCGCATCATTCTCGCGTCCTGGCAGCGCAGCCGGGATAACGACATCGATGTCGACCGGATAAATGTGCCCTACTCGCACGATCGGGATATTGCGACGCCGCTACTCCGCAGCGCAACGCCGATCCTCGACACGCTGCATCAACAGCTGCAGGACGAACCGGTCAGCATCATTCTCACCGATCACGCTGGCGTCGTACTCGACCGGCGCACCACCAGCCATGACCTGACCGACCGGCTCGATGCGGTGTCTCTCGCACCCGGATACAGCTACGCCGAGGAGTTCGCGGGTACGAACGGTATTGGCACGGCCATCTCCAGTGGCCAGCAGGCGCTGGTCGACGGACGCGAACATTACACCCACCAATTGGGTCAATTCGCTTGTGCCGGAGCCCCGATTCACCATCCCACTCGGCGGACGGTCATCGGCATCCTCGACCTGACCTCGTGGGCGCACGCGCCCGGCGCAATGCTCATGGCGCTCGCGTCCGCTACCGCCCGTCAGATCGAGGAGGAGCTACTGGCCCAGACAAGCCTGCGCGAATTCGCGCTGTTCCAGGAGTACCTCAAGGCGTGTCAGCAGTCCGGCGGACCGGTGCTGGCGATCAACAACGACGTCGTGATGATGAACGAGCACGTGCGGCTCATCTTCGATGCTCCCGAGCAGCAGGCGCTGCTGGCCTACGCCGCCGAGATGCTCCGCAGCGACGATCGGACCGTGACCCGCACGGTAGAGCTGCCCAGTGCTCGGACAGCCAACGTCAAGTGCGCGCCAGTCGGCTGCGAAGCGGGGCGGGCGGGCACGGTGTTCCGTGTTCGGCTGGTGCAGGAGACGCGGAGCGCCGCACCGGGCGGGGTCCTGATCCATGGAATCCGATCGTCGCTCACGCCACCCGGTGTGGTCGGGTCGAGCGCTATCTGGACCCGGTGCGTCCAACAGGTCAATTCGTGCTACGAGGCTGGCGAGTGGCTCGCGTTGGCCGGCGAACCGGGAACCGGTAAGCAGACCTTGCTGCGGGCTGTTCACCAATTGCACAATCCCACCCGCAGTTTCCGCAACCTGGAGCCACCCGGACCAAGCGACATCGATACCTGGTTGACCGCACTGGACGAAGCCTTGTCGACGCCCGGAACCATGGTCGTGCTCGAGCATGCCGACCAGCTCGACCCGTCAACGGCGGAAGTGGTCGCCGACCAACTGCTCGAGCTGGACTCCGACGACGACGACCCGATCCAGCGTGGACGGGTGGCAATCACCGTGACCTCGACCGATCTGGCGTCCAATGCGCTGGTGCTCGCGTTCCCGCGCACGATCGAAGTTCCTCCGCTGCGACATCATGTCGACGATCTGGACGATCTCGTGCCGCACTTGCTTGGCCAACTCATCGGCGACGATCGGCTCACCGTGTCGGCCCGGGCGATGGCGCAGCTGCGCCGCCTGAACTGGCCTGGGAACGTCACGCAGCTTCGGAGGCTGCTGGGCGACGTCGTGAAGCGCCGGCATTCCGGGGTAATCGAGACGCCGGATCTGCCGCCGGAGGCCCGGACGGCTGGCCATCGGGTGCTGACGCCGATCGAGGCGTTGGAGCGCGACGCCATCGTGCAGGCGCTCCTCGACAACGCCCAGCGCCCGGCCGCCGCGGCCCGAGCGCTGGGCATGTCGCGCGCGACGATCTACCGCAAGTTCCATCATTACGGGATCTCGTTGCCGCTGGTTCGTTGACCGCTAGCCCGGGAGCGTTGGCGGACCCTAGTCGGCCGAGGCCGAGCATTCGGGCGCCTTCGAGTGCCACATGCAGCTCGGCGAGGTCGAGCTGTTAGGTGCGTGCCGCGCGGTAGCCGAGGATGGCGGCCGGGCCGAGTGCGCTGCGCGGTTCGTAGGGAGCCCGCCACAGCCCGCCATGGATGGCGGCATACGCCTCGTCCTGCCAGGGGTGCTCGTGCGAGGGGCCGCCGCCCGTGTTCAGGTCGGCCACGAGAAGTGCGGCCATGAGGGTGTTCGCGGTGGCCGGCTCGAACACTTCGACGGCGAAGTGGTGCGCGCTGGCGTAGGCGGCGGCCAGCGCCCGGTTCTTCAGCACCGAGCGGGTTCGGGTGGGCGGTGCGACGTTGATGGACACGATGCTGCCGGCGTCGCGTGCAACGATCGCCCGCCAGCGTTGCAGCCGTTTGGCCAGGGCGTAGTTGGGACCCTGTTGCGGGACGAGCGCGTCGTGGATGCCCGGTTGCCCGTCGGACACGTACTGGCGACGGAGCAGCCGTCCTGCGGACATCGTCCGCAACGGCAACCCGAGCAGCCGGGCGGCTCGCGACCGGTTCTCGTACGCACGCCGCGCATGCGCCACTGCGTCCGGGGGGATAGCGAAGACGTCGGTCGGAGTGGCGAGAAACGCGAGCGCCAGATCCGGCCGCTCGCTCTGCACGGACAGGGTGAGGGAATCGACCGCGGCAGAGACCCGCAGGTTGGTCACTCCGTCGGCGTACACGTAGTTGCCGAGGACCATCCGACCCTGGAGGCCGCGAAGCCACTCGGTAGCGGCACCGACTTCGGTCAACAGGTCGAGCCCGGCGTGGGCCGCTATCGCGGTGGAGTCCGCGACGGCTGACAGGTCCGCGGTAACGGGCACCAGCAGGGTTCCAGCCCGGTCGCGACCGGTTGCCAGCAGACGCCGCCACACCTCCGGACGCGGCAGGTCGACAGCTGCCACGCGGGCTCCCCAACGCAGCAACGCCTGCAGCGGCCCCATCTCCGCGTCGGCGCCGAGCACGGCCACTGTCTGCCCGTCCAACCGCAGCCACTCGGGGTGCGCCATCACCGTCCGGACTCGGTCGGCGGCCGACGGTTCCAACGCTCCCGCCTCCGCCCACGAATCGAGCCGCCGGGCCAGCGCATCGCCGGACAACCGCTCGCCGCGAAACGGCAGAGTGAACCCGGCTTCGGGCTCACCGGTGCCACGGATCTCCACTGTCGACAGCGCAGCCCGGGGCGGGGCGTGCCACATCGCGTCGAGGGGTACCTCGCCGCCGTCCGGTTGCCGGTATTGCATCCGCCGGTGCAGAGCATGCAGACCGTCGCGCGCAATCGTCACCGCGGCTTGCCGAGAGGCCAAGCCGGCCTCGAGGACCCGGCGGAAATGTACGACGTAGCCACGGCGCCAGTCGGTTTCGTGCTCGGCGCCCAGCGCCCCGACCACATCGACGCCACGCAGAGCGTCGGCCACAACCGCGCGGCCGAGAACCGAGCTGCTGCGCCGCCCACCGGGATCTGCGGGGACCACCACGCCGGTGTCATCACTGCTCATCATCGCCTCCCGGCGGTTTGCGTCGCCGTCTCGGAGTACCTCCACCCATCTTCGCCCGCTGCCCGACTCCAGCCGTTCTGGTTGCGCCCGATGGCGGTCGCCAGGCGGCAGGATGGCCGCGACGCACGCCATTCGGCCCGCCGGTTGTTTGGCTTGCTCCGCCGGTTGGTTCGCGCGGGCGAGTCGGGTCGGCAACGAGGCCGCTCACGGCGGTCGCGGAGCCGGACCGCCGCTGGACGCTTAGGCCCGGAAGTACGCGGCGACGGCGTTCCCGTGTCGAACTGGTTTGTAATCTGGGGGGCCTTCTGCCTCGATCACCGGCTGGATGCGCTCGACGAAGAAATCGCCGACTGCTGACGGGTTGTCCCATACGTTGACGCTGGTGATCATGCCGTCGCCGACGTCCCAGGCGACGGTAGCAATAAGAGCCGAGGGGGGCTCGGAGAACAGGCGGAGACGGGTGGTCCACTGCTGCCAGAATTCACGCGGAGCAGTGACGGTCTCGACAAACATGGTGACTCCGTCTCATGGCGCCGAGCGGCGGTACGAAAGTACTCCCGAACCGCCCCGCTGGCCGCCAAACCGCCGTGTATGAGCTGTCGAGCAAGATGCGCCCTGAGCGCCGACTTACGGCAGATTCACCTCTTCTTTCGATTCGAGGTGTTACTGGCTGAGCAGCCAGCCGTCAGGTGCGGCCAGCTCGGCGGCTGCCGCGGGACCCCAAGAGCCGGGTGGGTAGGGGTGCAGCTGGGGCCGGTTGCGGAGCAGCGGGTCGGCGACCTGCCATACGGCGGCCAACCCGTCGGGTCGCGTGAACAGCGATCGGTCGCCGAGCAGCACGTCGTGAATGAGCCGCGCGTACGGCGGCAGTGGGTCTGCGCCCGGCAGTCGGGAAAGCGGGATGGTGGCTTGCGCGACATCAAGGGTCAGTGTCGGTCCGGGTTGTTTGGCGACCATGGACAGGTCGATTTCACCGCTGCCGAACATCGAGAACGCCAGCACATTGCCGTCGCCTGGCAGCGCCGCGATCGGCCCGACGGGCGAGCGCAGCAGCAGACTAACGCGCTGTCCCGCGGCGGCCAGCTGCTTGCCGGTCCGTAGCAGGAAAGGCACGCCCCGCCACCGGTCGGTGTCGATCCACAGCCGGGCGGCGACGAACGTGTCCGTAGTCGAATCGGCTGCGATGCCGGGGGTGGACCGGTAGCCGTCGTACTGGCCGAGCACGACCTCCGATGGGTCGAGCGGGCGAAACGCGTTGATCACTGTCTCCCGGGCAGCCTGCAGGTCCGCCGCGTCCAGGCTCGCCGGCGGCTCCATCGCCACCTCTGCGGCGACCTGGAATAGGTGGGTGACCAGCATGTCCAGCACCGCGCCGGTGTGATCGTAGAACGCGGCGCGGTCGGCGATGTCCAACGTCTCCGGCACGTCGATCTGCACGGCGCGCACATGTTCGTTATTCCACATCGCCGCGAACAACCCATTCGCGAAACGGAGCACGTGCAGGTCCTGGGTGGCCTCCTTGCCGAGAAAATGGTCGATCCGGTACACCTGCGACTCGTCGAGCACCGAATGCACCACGTCGTCCAACTGCCGGAAGGCTTGCTGCGAGGTGCCGAACGGTTTCTCGTAGACGACGCGGGCGCCGGCGGCCAAGCCGTGCTGACCGATGGCCTTCGTGAGCTCGGTGAACGCCACTGGGGGTACGGCCAAGTAGTGCACCAGCTGGGCATCGCTACCCATCTCGCGCCGGGCCTGCGCCAGCACCTCCAGCAGGGTGCCCGGGCCGTCGCTGTCAAAGCCGCCGCCAGCGAATAGCAGCCGCGAACTGAACTCCTCCCACGGACCCGCCTCCGGGGGCGGCCCGAACTCGGTCAGCACATCGTGCACGTGCTCGCGGAAATCCTCATGGGCGACGTCCCCGCGGCCGTTGCCGACCAAACGCCACTGCTCCGGCAATAACCCCTCTTTAGCGAGGGTAAAGAACGCCGGGAGCACCATTCGCTTGGACAGGTCGCCAGTAGCGCCGAAGAGCACGAACACGGTCGGGTCGGGTTGCATGGTGCCAGACGCTACCGGGCCTCCGACGGGGGCCAGCCATGTGCGCGTACCACGCCAAGAGATGCTGGCGGCCTCGGCGCTCACGCGCTATTTGACGTCGGACTCCGGTGCCCTGCGAAGATCAAGCTGTGGGCGTGGTTCGGCCGTCGAGCGGCTCGAGTACGGCCACGGGGATCGTCCGGCCTGATCGTCGCGCGTACTTGGCGACCTCGGGTGCCTGCGCGAAGGTTGCGGAACCAGTCCGGGTCGCGGCGGGAGCCGGAGCCGGTGCCCCACGCCGTGTACCCGGCGGCGGAGTCGAGGTAGCGCACGCAGGTGGAGCGTGGGACTCCTGTTCGACGGCCAGGCGTGGTGATCAGCAGGACGTGGACGCGCTTACTGCCGCTGGAGAGTCGCCCGTTCAGAGTCCGGTACATCCAGACGCCGATTCGGTTGCCGATCTGGGTCAGCCTGTGCTCCATGCTCGGCATCGGACCACCGCATGCGTCCCGCGCACAAGTTGTTGCAGTACGAGTCGTCGGAGAACGTGGGGACCGTCCGGCCACGTCTTATGGATGTGAGGATCTGGTTCGGGGTGGGAGCGGTCGTCGTTGGCGCGGCGGGGCTGGTCTGGGTGTCGACGTCGGCGGCCCGCGACCCGAGCCGTCTGATGCCGCCGCCGGCAGGTACCCCGGCGGGCGGCGTCAGACTCGTGTCGTACCACGGTTGCTCCGACATGTTGGCTGGTCTGCGGCAGCACGCTGTGCGCAACGTGGGCGTCTGGGGCGTGACGCCGCCGGCCTTGGCCGCTGCGGCGGCGGGGGGTGCCGGCGGGATGTACGCGGCAGCCGTGCCGGCTCCGGCACCGCCGCATTCCACGACGAACGACTACGTGCCGGGCGCGGACGAGCCGGACCTCGTCAAGAGTGACGGAAGCCGCGTGCTCACCGTCGAGCGCGGCGTGCTGCGAATCGTCGACACCGCGACGAAGACGGTCACGGCACGTCTCACGCTGGCCGACCCGCAGCGGGCGTGGGGTGCGTCGAATCTGCTCGTCGAAGGCAACCGGGCGCTCGTGATCCTCAGCGGCGGCGGCGGCGGCGTCGGTGCCCCGGACCGCGCGGCCGGCCCCCGCCCGTATCCCGCTCCGATCGGTGGGACGAGCTATGTGCTGGTCGACCTGTCCGGGTCGCCGAAGGTACTGGGCACGCTCACGCCGAGCGGCGACTACGTGGACGCGCGACTTGTCGGCTCGACGGTGCGGCTCGTGGTGCGCAGCCAGCCGAACCTCGCAGTCCCGCAGCCGGGCGGTGCCAGCGACGACACGCAGCAACTCGCGCAGGCCAGCGCTGCGGTGCGACGGGCACCGATCAGTGCTTGGCTACCGCAATACCAACTGCGCAATGCGGACGGGGCGGTCTCGTCGCGAACCGTGGCCTGCGGCAGCGTGAGCCATCCGGACGACTACACCGGTACGTCCCTGCTCACCATCTACAGCATCGACCTCGCCGCGGGCCTGCATAGCATTTCGCCGGTCAGCCTGGCCGCCGACGGGGACACCGTCTACGCCACGACCAGCAGCCTCTACATAGCCAGCAACCCACAATGGTGGTACCGGCCGAGTCGCCCGGCGATGGTCGTGCCGAACGGCGGCTCACCACGCCTCGCGCCGCCGATGCCACCGCAGCAGACCCAGATCCACCGCTTCGACATTTCCAGGCCCGGGGCCCCGCGGTACGTCGCCTCGGGCGAGGTGGCCGGTCGGTTGCTGAACCAGTACTCCCTATCCGAATACGACGGGTACCTGCGGGTCGCCACCACCACCGGCGACGCGCTCGCCGACGAGCCGGGAGACAGCAACGCGGTCAGCACGTCGTCCAGCTCGGTGTACGTGCTGCGTGCAGCCACCCTCACGAAGGTCGGTGAGCTCGACGGCCTGGGGAAGCGGCAACGGATCTACGCGGTCCGCTTCATCGGCCCACTCGCCTACGTGGTCACGTTCCAGCAGATGGATCCGCTGTACACGCTCGACCTGCGTGATCCGGCCGCCCCCCGCATCGCGGGAACACTCGAGCTCACCGGCTACTCGGCGTACCTGCACCCGGCCTCGGATCGGACGCTGATCGGCATCGGACAAGAGGCCACCGCCCAGGGTCGGCCACTCGGCGTGCAGATATCGCTATTCGACGTGAGCAACCCGGGCCGCCCGCGGCGGCTTGCCCACCTCGTCAAAACCAACTTCCAGTCCGGCGCCGAATCGGACCCGCACGCGTTCCTCTACTGGCCGCAGACCGGCACGGCGGTGCTACCGGTGAATTCGTGGACGAAGGGGCAGTTCAACGCCGGCGCGCTCGTGCTCAACGTCACCGACAACCAGATCATCGAGCGCGGCACCGTCACGCAGCCGACCCCACCCTCCGATGCAGGCCAGGCGGGAATCACCCGATCGCTGATCATCGGCCCCGATCTGTGGACAGTCTCCGACGGTGGGCTGATGGTCAACGATCTAGCCACGCTTAGCTCGCACTCCTGGATCCCCAACCAATAGGCGCTGCAGCTCTACCGCGCTACGAGAACGTCGTCGGCGCGCGTCGATCTGACGCATCATGAGTGGGGCCCGGTCGCGCCAGCACCCCGTCGGCGAGGGCCTGGCCGAGCGCGGGCGATGTCATGATGCCGAACCCACCGAGACCCGCGTACCAGTGGAATGTGGGTTCAGCTCGGTCGGGCCCGACGACGGGCAGGCGGTCGGCGGCGAACGTTCGTAGCCCGGCCCACTGCTTGAGTACGTGCCGGATGCTCAGCGTGGTGATCCTGTTGATCTTCTCGATTGCTTCGGCGACGTCGATGTCTTCCGCGCGCACATCGCCTGGGACGTCGGGGTGTTCGTCGGCGTTGGAGCCAAGCATCAGTGGACCCTGTGGCTCGAAGTACCAATCCTCGTCAATGCCGATCGTGCACGGCCACGACTCGTGACCGGCGCCGACCGGAGCGGGGAACAGAAACGCGGTGCGCCGCAACGGGGTGAGCCCGATCGGCTTCAGCCCGGCCATGATGGCGACCTCATCCGCCCACGCCCCGGCCGCGTTCACAACGTGCGAGCACCGCACTGTCGTCCCGTCAATGGTCAGATGCCACTGTCCGTCGTGGCGGATTCCGGTGACCCGCGTGTTCGTGCGCACGGTCGCACCGTGGGATCGGGCGCGCCGCAGATACTCCTGCTGCAGAAGATCCACATCGATGGCCATCGCACCGGGCTCATGCAGCGCCGCCAAGCAGAGCTCCCGGCGCAGCACCGGACACAGAGCCTGCGCGGTTCCCGGATCGAGAAGGTCGACTCTTGTCGGTGATTCCCGCGCCGCGGCGAGTGCGCGCTCGACCGCGGCGTCTTGCCCGGTCGCGGCCACCCATAGCACGCCGCGTCGGCTGAGCAGCCCCGGCACGCTCGCAAACTCGGTCGTCAGAATGGTGCGGGACCTCCCCGTCAGGTCGCGAATCGGTCCCGTTTCGTAGCTTTCGGTGAGGATGGCCGCCGAGCGTCCCGTGCTGTGATAACCGAGCCCGCTCTCGGCCTCGAGCACCACGACGCGGAGCTGGGGGGCGAGGGCCCACGCGGCCGCAGCACCAGCGATCCCACCGCCGATGATGGCGACATCGAACCGATCCATGTCCGCGCCACCCACTCGGTGAAGTGTAAAGGGGCCGGCCGCACGGCGACGAGCGCACCGCAGACCTCTCCGCCCACACCGCGTGGGCAGCTGCCTGCGCGGCCGGTCGCGACGTCGGATCCGATCGCAGTACCGAGTCGGACGGCTGACCGTCCCAACAAGGAGTTCCGGTTGAGAGGGATTGCGGCTAACTACGTTATGGAATTTACGATGCGCCCTATTGGCGCGGGCATTTGGAGGGAGCGAGGCTAGCTATGTATTGCGGCCAGTTGCGCATTGTCTGGGTTCGATCCGGCCAATTGGGCCGGTCGGCTCATGTCTGATCAGGTGGAGGTTCGTCGTCGCGTCGGATCGGATCGTGTGGGTCTCGATGCGGTTGCCGATGCCGGCCCGGAGGGCTCGATGGCGTTGGGTCCCTCAGCACGAGCCAGACAGTTATCGCGAGGGCGGCGAGAGCGATAGGCACGACCATTTCCCATACAGTAAGCATGGTCCCTCTCCTGGCAATCAGGTGATGGGCGAGGCCCCGGCGCGTTGACAACGTCCGCCGAGGCGCGCCTACGTCCTCGTCTAGATGGAGTTCTCCCTTGGTGCGTAGATGGAGTTCTCCGCGTGACTTTGATCACCATCGGCCAGCGGTCGGTGCGATAAGAGGTCGCGCCCTGGGCAACGAGGCCCAGCCATCGACCCGCTGGGACGACACGGCGCGTCGATGGGATAGCTAGCTCTCGCACAGAATGGAATCGCGAGTCAAATACACACTGACGGCCGGCGCGGCCGTCCGATCACCCCGATCTCGGATCGCCGAAAATGGCCGGATCCAATAGTCTGTTGTGTAAAGATTATTCCGCCGCCAACTTCGTAGCTCCTTGCTCAAATCCGGCGTTGTTTCTAGATACTTGTATGGATGCCTGTGGACGCCGAATCGCTTATGTAGCAGGGGTTTTCGCGCTTCTGCGGGTCGCTGTGATCGAGTCCCTCAGCTCCACTCAAGCGAGACCTAAGGGTTTGTTACTCGAACCCGGCGATCCGGCCCAGGGGAGATTGACAGCGCCCCCGCCGGCGGTAGTGCGACGTTACCGCAAGCCGACGTGCCTCATGACGATGCGTTTTTCAATACCCGAGGCCGTAGACATGCGAAGGAAAGATGATGTTTAGCCAGGTGGTGTAATTCCAGCTGATGCCGGTCTCGCCGACGTTGGCCTGCCGTGGCCCGGTGGGGATTAGGTGCAGCGTGGTGAAGACCAGCTCGACGATGTAGCCGGCTGCGACCATGGTGATGTAGAACGTGCCGGCCAGGAACCAGGCCGTCCGCCGGCCGTAGTACTTGGCGTAGATGATCAGGATCGGCAGGATGATCAGGTCGGCGAAGATGAACGAGATGACGCCGCCGAAGCTGATGCCGCCATTCCACAGCACCGCCGCCAGCGGCACGTTACCGATCGAGCAGACGAAGGCCGCGATCGCCACCAGCGGGCCGATCAGCGGACCCCAAATCTTGGCAACCGACGGGTGGTCGGTGAAGAACAGCTGCTGCCAGAAGCTGTCGGGGATCCACGCCGCGGCAGCACCGGCAATCAACAGGCCGATGACGATGTCACGCAGCACCGCGGCCCATTCCATCACGAAGTTGTGCGAGACACTGGTGACGCCGTCGCGCGAGACCAGCCGCTGCCGGAACGAGCCCGTGCTTTGGATACTCATGTCCATCGCCGCGTGGCCTTCCATCGAGCCGGCCACCGCCTTGTCGGCCTGCTGCCGGGCTTGGTCGACTAGCCGCTGGCTGAGTAGCCGCCGGAACAGCAGCGCCAGGATGATGATCATGACTGGGCCGCCGACGAACTCGGCTGCCGTGAACTGCCAGCCGAGCAGGAAGCCGAGGATGAGGCCCAGCTCGATGACCAGGTTGGTACTAGCAAATTGAAAGGCCACGGCCGAGGTGAAGTTGGCGCCCTTTCGAAACAGCGATCGGGCGAGGGGCAACGGCGGCGTAGGAACACGACGAGGAGGCGGCACCCAGCACCGTCGCGGTCGCCAGGCTCTTCGGCCCGTCGTCCGGCAGCAGGCGGGCGATGGTCGACTTGCGCACCAGTGCCTCGACAATCGCCGACAAAATGAAACCCAGGATCAGCGACCAGGTGACCTGCCAGGTCATCGACCCGGCGATGCCCAGCGCATGCAGCAGCCCGTGCACGATGGTCACGGCTGACCGTCCTCCGGTGCGCCGATCGTCAACAGCTGGCGCAGGCAATGCTCCAGCAGCTGGTGCGGAAACGCGTCGCTCAGCCGGTAATAGACGACGCGGCCCTGCTTGCGGAACTGCACCAGTCCGGCCGTCCGCAGCAGCTTCAGGGCATAGGAGGCAGCGTCCTCGTTGACGTCCAGTGCCAGCGCCATATCACCGACGCACAGCTCATTAGCAGCGGACAGCGCGAACAACACCCGGGATCGCACCGGATCCTGAATGAGGCCAAGCAGCCAGGCCAACCGACCGGCGTCGGCGACGTCGTCCCTCACAAGTGGGCCCAAGGACGGCTCCACGGGCGCTAGCGCGGCTGTCTCGCCCAACCCGTGATCAGAGCGAGGAGAGAGGCGGAGCCGAGGTGGCCGACCAACGGCCCGATCATTGAGCGCGCGCCTTCGTAGACGATGCCGACGCCGACGACGAAACGATCAGATGGACCGCGTGTGCATGCGTGCCAGTCGCGGAGCAGCACCCGGTCATCGCTAGTGGTGGGCGGCGAGGTACGCGTGTTTCGCCAGCTCGAATAGCCGCTCGGTGTCGTGCGCGGCGAGCAGGGTGCTCGCCGCGGTGAGCAGCAGCACGGCGAGCAGGGCGGCGATGGGCCAGGCCGCGGGCCGAGGTGCCGGAGCCCGCAACGCCTGCACGCGTGCGGTGATCTGCTCCGCGGCGACGGCCAGCACCACTGCCGGTGTCGCGGCACTGCGAAGGCCTGTGGTCGCCGCCTGGATCAGTGCTTGCGCGACGGTGTCGCGGTGTGCGGTGCGCGCTGCGTCCTCGTCGGCCCACCGTTCGGTGGTCAGCGCCATCGCAGCGGGTAGCGCCCGCAGCAGCGGGTTAGCTGCGGCGGCCAGCTGCGCGGCGGTGTGATGGACGTGGTGGTAATGCCGTAGGTGGGAGCGTTCATGGGCGAGCACGGCGCGTCGCTGCCCGGTGTCGAGCCTGCGCAGCAGCCCGACCGAGGCGACGATGCGGCCGGGCCGGCCGGGCACCGCGAACGCGCACGGGATGGGATCGGCGATGACCGCTAGTTCGGCGCCGTGCGCCGGCAGCGCGGCGGCCAGCCGATGCGCGGCCAGCAGCGCACGGCTGCGGCGCAGGGCGACGGCGGTGACGCGCACGGTGGCGGCCGCCAACGCGAGCATCGCGACGACCTCGACGGGGACGGCGACTGGATCGTCGTGCCGCAACGCGGTCGGGGACCAGTGGCCTTGCTCGGCCAGCAACGGCGCCCGGCCCGCCAGCGTGAAGGCCAGGAACCCGAGGACCGCGACCGACCCGGCTGCGGCCACCAGTCCACCGATGCTGAGTAGCCAGGTGGCGATCGCCGGCGGCAGGCGCCGCGCGATCACCGGGGCGGCTGCGCTGAACAGCGCCGCGAGCAGCAGCGGCAGATAGGGCTCCATCCGCATCATCCGCCGTCGCCCTGCCTTCCGGGGTCGTGGGGTGGGCCGAGCAGCCGCATGAGGGTCCGCTCCTCATCCGGGCTGAGCGTGCCCACGAACTGCGTCAGGATCGCGGCGTGGTCACCGCCGCGGTCGAGCATGGCCCGCATCCGACGAGCGGCCAGCCCCGCCTCGTCCAGCACCGGAGTGTAGGCGTGGGCCCGCCCGGCCAACTCCCGCCGCACGGCACCCTTCTGATGCAGCCGGGTCAGGATGGTCTGCACCGTGTTGTACGCGAGGCCGCCGCCGACCGCGTCGACCACCTCACCGGTGGTCAGCGGGGCGTCGGCGGCCCACAAGGCGGCTAACACCTCCGCTTCCAGTCCGCCCGGCTCCCGCCGCGAACTCTCCATGCCGCTCCTCCGCCCCACCCGGACTGTTGGCCCCATCACTCGACGAACCCCGCGGGCGAGGGCGGGCCGTCGGAAAGGGAGGGAATTTCTCCGGCGACGCCGCCCCCGCTGGCCCTACAGTACTGTAGGTGTATCCTCCTACAAACCTGTAGGTGAATGGAGGGGTCGTGACCCTGGCCCGTGCAGATTCAGGATGGGGTCGACGACCGTGCTAACCGGGCGGTCGGCTTCGCGCTGCTCGGCTACCTCGCCGCGCCAGCTACCAGAGGGTGGAAGAAGATCGCCGGCCGGGCCAGCGTCGCCCTGCTCGCCATCCTCGTCCTCGCAATCCTCACCGTCCTGATCCGCCGCCGGCGGCGCCCCGAAAACGACGACGCCCAATCCGATGACACCCCGCCTGGAGACCCCCGGACCCCTTCCACCTAATCGCACTCACCCGCTCGATCGTCGCCGCGAGGAGGCAGTCCCGCTCATGCTCAGCTACCTGCAGGCCGTCGTCATCGGCCTGCTGCAAGGGGTCACCGAACTGTTCCCGGTCTCCAGCCTCGGCCACTCGGTGCTCGTCCCGGCCTTCATCGGCGGCGACTGGCAGCACCTGGTCACCGAATCGGCCAGCTCCACCAGCCAGACCAGCCCGTACCTGGCGTTCATCGTCGCGTTGCACGTGGCCACCGCGATCGCGCTGCTGATCTTCTTCCGGGCCGATTGGGCCCGGATCATCCGCGGCTTCCTGCGCACCCTGCGGCCCAGCTTCAGCGAGCGGCGCATCGTCACCAGCGACCCCGACGAACGCCTCGCCTGGCTGCTGATCATCGCGACCATCCCGGTCGGGATCACCGGGGTGCTGTTCGAACACACCTTCCGCACCCTGTTCGCCAAATCCCTCGCCGCCGCGATCTTCCTCACCATCAACGGGCTGATCCTGCTCGCCGGCGAACAGCTTCGCCGCGTCGCGCCGACCGACCAGCCCGCCGAAGAACATCACGCCGCGGCCGACGGCGCGATTGCCGCGACCATCGGCAGCTCCACCGCAACCACGGCGACCCGGCCGACGCGCCGCCGCGCGCTGCGCACCCTGCACTATCGCGAAGCAGCAGTGATCGGCTCTTTCCAAACCTTCGCGCTGCTCGCCGGCATCAGCCGGTCAGGCATCGCGATGGTCGGCGGCCTGGCCCGCGGGCTGTCGCACCGCGACGCCGCACGGTTCTCCTTTCTGCTCGCCACCCCTGTCATCCTCGCCGCCGGCCTGCTGAAACTACCGTCGCTCGCCGGCTCGGCCGGCGTGCACATCCACGGCCAAGTCCTCGTCGGCGCGCTCGTCGCCGGAGTCGCGGCCTACCTATCCGTCCGCTACCTCACCCGCTACTTCGAAACCCGCACCCTCACCCCCTTCGCCGTCTACTGCCTCATCGCCGGCGGGGTCTGCATCATCCGCTTCGCCTAGCCATCACCGACCCAGGAATGGAGAAACACCAATGGCCAGCCCGTCATCTACCCGCAACACATCCCCGGTCTTCACTGCGGCACTCATCGCGCTCGGCCTCGTCCTGGCCATTGTCGGCGTCATCTACCTCATCGACACCGCCGGCCACCTGCCCTCGTTCTTCCCCGGCCACCAAGCCGGCAGCGCCCACCACCACACCAAACACGCCCTCCTAGCCTTCGGCCTCGCGCTCCTCGCCTTCATCGGCGCCTGGATGAGCGCCGGCAAGAAGACCTCCTACTAGGTTGCCAACGCACACTTTGGAAACTCGAACTCGGATCACGCCTGTTCACAAGTCGCGACCCCCGCACGGCGGACCTCTAAATCCGCTGGCGAATGGCCTCTCGCGAATTCGATCCGAGCCTCGACGGGGCTGTAGCCCACCTCACGGGCGGCCGGCTCGGTGGCCACCGAGTTGCGCCGGCGACGTGAGCTGCTCGGCATCAGCCAGGTCAAGGCGTCGCGGCGGACCGGCGTCGCCCGCACGGTCATCAACGAGATCGAGCGCGGCAAGCGGACGCCGTCGCTGGCACGCCCCCCGCGAGGGACTGGGGATGCTGCCCCGCCGGCCGTGCTGCTCCGCCCACCTCCGCCACCCGACCTCACCGAGGCGCACCTCCGCCGGCTCGCCGCCTGCGCCGTCGTCGCCGGCGGCAATGCGCCGTTGCCGCAATCCGACATGGCTGATGACGATGCGTTTTTCAATACCCGGGCCGCAGACGTCCGAGGCGGATTGGTGGGTCCGTAGCCGTCGTTCGGCGTGATCAGGCTAGGTTAGTTTGCGCGCGCAGACAGGACGATATTGGGCATGATCAATTGCTAACAAAGCGACGGTGTGCAGCGGACATCGCCTAGCCCTGCACGCACTTTCTAGCCGTATGTGGGCCGCTCCACGCCAGCGCGTACCCCGTCACGTGCGGAGCTCGCGATGAGCGGACGAGCCCGGAACGCATCGCGACACGACCGGACACCCATCAACTCTTCGCGTTCCGTAGGCAAGAGGCGCGTCCCTTCACGAGGGAGGGACGCGCCTCTTGTTCGGGTCGGTCGGGGTATCAGTTGCTGTAGGTGAATCGGTTGACGGGGGCGGCGGGGCTCTGCTCACCGGCTACGGTCACCTGGACGTTTACCGTGCCGGACCCGGGTGGGCTCACGGCGGTGCACATGTTGGTGCTCGCGCAGCCGACCGCGGTGGCACTGTGCGCGCCGAAGGTCACGGTGGTGGCGCCGGGTGTCGTGCTGAATCCGGTGCCGATCACGATGACCACGGTGCCGCCAGCTGCGGGACCGGTCGCGGGACCGAGCTGCGTGACCGACGGCAACACGGTGAAGGGCAGCGTGTTCGTCGATCCGGCCATGGTGGTCACGCTGATGGTCCCAAGTCCGATCGGCATTCCGTCGGGGACGACTGCGGTGCAGGAGGTCGCCGACATGCACGACACCTTGACCTTCGTCTGCCCGTTGAAATTCACCACCGTCCAGTCCGAGTCCGGCACGAAGCCGTTGCCGGTGAGCGTCACGGCCGCTCCGGGCGGCGCTGCCTGCGGGCTGACGGACGACAACGTGAGTGGACCGTCCAGATAGGTGAACTGACTGGCGGCCGAGGCCTCCGTCTGCTGCCCGTTCACGAGCACGCGGACCGATTCGGTGCCCGATCCGGGCGGTACCTGCACCAAGCAGTTCGTAGACGAGTAGCAAATCGCCCCATTGACTACGTTCGAGCCGAACGTGGTCACCATGGAGTTGTCCAGGTTGGTGCCCTGGACGTACATGCCGGAACCCGCTTGCCCGAAGCGTGGCGCCAAGTCGGTGATGGTCGGCGGCGTGCCGCCGAACGTCACGGTGATCTTGCCGTTGCCGGTCCAGGCCCCGTTCGAGAAGACGGTGCCGACCGGCCCGTAGCTGCTCCCGCCGCCACCCGCGAGGCCGGGCTGCCCACCGCCGCCGCCGTAGTAGCCGCCGCCACCGCCACCGCCGGGACCGGAAAACCAGGCCGGATCGGCTCCGACGGATCCTTGGCCGAGCTGGCCGCTGCCCGAGTGACCGGCCTGGTCGCCGCCGGAGCCACCGCCGTCGCCGTTCGCCGAGCCCCCGTTGGGGAATCCGCCGCCGCCGGCCTGCTGGAAGAACATGTTGCCCGAACCGCCACCACCGCCGCCGGCTACCAGCTTGCGGTCGCCCAGGTCGAGGCCGCCGATCCGTACGTCCGAGGCACCGCCTCCGCCGGCTGAGCCGCAGTTCCCGTTCTGTCCGCCGCTCCCACCACCGTTCCAGCCTCCGGTCTGGTCGGAGGCCGTGGCCTGGGGCCCGCCGGCACGCACCAACGGCTTCGCAGGGGAGGTCAGGATGCATTGGGCCGGGTCGCTCGGCGGCCGCTGCAGGCCCATGCCGCCGACCTCCAGGTGGACCACGTCACCCGGGTTGACCCAGATCGAACTCGTCGCGATGCCGCCGTATCCGCCGTTGAACGCCATCTGCGCGCCCTGCGCGCCGTACGCCGTGAACGTCGCACTGTTCACTCCGGACGGCACCGTCCACGTCTGATCCGATCCGGTGTAGGTGAAGGTCTCGGTTTGCTGATCCTGAGCTGCGGCCGACGGGGCTGGCGCCGCCCACGCCGGAGCGGCGTTGGCGATCACGAAACATCCGGCGATCGCCGCCGCCACGGCGACAGCCGGGCGCCTCCACTTGGTCGACCAGGTGCGAAACCCGGCAGTCATGACGGTCTCCTCTCCGCACGCCGCGGGTCGGCGAGCACCCTTGACGATGCCGGGGCCGCCGAGTTCAGTCTGTCCACTGACGGTGGGTTCCGGTGGTTACCTGTTGTCCCCCGTTCGGAGGACGCTCGGCGACGGATCGGCACGGTCAGACCCAGCTCAGATCGATGAATAGCCACCAGCCGCGCTCCCGGGGCGAGCGACGGACGCCAGAATGTAGCAACCCCAGCACGGATACCGCGACCGTCTCGTCGATCACGGCCTCGACCCTCCCGGCGAACTGGCCCAGCCGTTGCCGAGCGTCGCCGGCAAGCGTGCACCGCTACCATCTCGTAGCGGCCGACTCTGACGCGCGCGATAGCCGTCGATCGGTGCGTCCATCGCACGGCGTGAGCGTGCACGGAGCGATTGATATGTGGCGCGATACTTAGCCTCGGCGCAATCCCGCACGTCGCCCGCTCATCGAGACCGTCCATCGGACGGGGCTTACGGGACTGAACGTGTGGGATCACGTCGGCCCCGGGTTCGGCTAGAGCATGTGTGGGTTGAGGTTCCGCTATCGGTGATCGACCCGCAGCCCGCGTGCCGCGGCCCGGCTCGGCGAGTGAGGATGTGCTATGTGCCAGGTGGTGCTCCAGACCCATCGCATCCAGCTCATTCCGCTGTCGGACGAGCACCTTGAGCACGAGGTCGAGCTCGACGCCGATCCCGAAGTGATGCGTTATCTGGGTGCAGGCCGTGCGCGGACCCGCGAAGAGGTCGAGGAGCTCCATCGCGGTCGACTTGCGATCGCTGGTCGCGTGCCGGGGCTCGGCTTCTGGGCCGGGTTCGTCGACAGGGAGTTCGTCGGCTGGTGGATCCTCGAACCACCGGAGCGTGCTGACCAGGGCCCGGTGGTATGGCAGGCTGAGCTCGGGTACCGGCTGCTACGCCGGCACTGGCGCAAGGGCTTGGCCAGCGAGGGAGCGCGTGAACTCATCCGCTACGGGTTCGAGGACGTTGGACTGGTCCGGATCTTCGCCGAGACGATGGCGGTCAACGCAGCCTCCCGAGCGACGATGACCTCCGTCGGCATGGAACACGTCAGGACGTTTCACTTGGACTTCGACGAGCCCATGCCGGGTAGCGAGCTCGGCGAGGTCGAGTACGCGATCTCACGCGAGCAGTGGCACGATCGCTGAACCTTCGGCGCGTTCGCCGTTCCGTCAGGGATCCACTGCGGCGCATGCGGGTCCCGTGCGCGAGCCGTCGGTGGAGGCGGATAGCTTCGATCCATGTCGAGCCAGGACGTGATCAGTTCCTTTTGGTCAGCTATGCAAGCCAACGACTGGGCGCGCGCGGCCAGCCACCTGGCGCCCGAGTGCGCGGTCGACTGGCCATGCTCTGGGGAGCGGATTGTTGGCAGGGACAACTTCGCCGCGATACAGGCTCGGTACCCAACGAACACCGGTCGCTGGAGCTTCGACGTGCACCGCCTCGTCGCCGGCGGCGACACCGTCGTCAGCGAGGTGACCGTGACTGACAGCGAACAGTCCGCGCGCCTGATCGTCTTCTCGGAAGTGGTTGGTGATCACATCGCACGCCAGGTCGAGTACTGGCCTATGCCGTATGACCCTCTCGCAGGCCGCGAGGATTTGACGCGCCCGATCGAACGCATCCCCTGATTGACCGTCCTGCAGCGGGATCCTCGATTGAGACGCGCGAAGGGCAGTTGCTGCTCAGCCGGCGTTGCGTTTGCGGTACCGGATATGGGTGGTTAGCGGTGAGTGGAGCACCTCGACGGGCTCGAAGTCGAAGGTCTCGACGCCGTCGAGCATGCGCTCGCCGCTGCCGAGTAGGACGGGTGCGATGTCGAGGGTGAGTTCATCGATCACGCCGGCGTTGAGTGCCTGTCGAACGGTCGAAGCGCCGCCGGCGATGTCCACGCCCTTGCTGTCGGCCGTTTCGAGGGCCTGCGTGTAGGCGGCGTCGAAGCCCTCGGTGACGAAGTGGAAGGTGGTCCCGCCCTCCATTTCGATCGGTTCGCGGGCGTGGTGAGTGAGCACGAAGACCGGCGCGTGGTAGGGCGGCTCGGGTCCCCACCATCCGTCCCACGCCTCGTTCCACTCAGCGCGGACCGGCCCGAACATGTTTCGGCCCATGACGTAGGCGCCGCGAGGGCGCATGAGCCATCCGGTGGCTGTCTTGTCGGCCTCGGTCGCGCGCGGGTCGCCGATATGCCAGCCATGCAGCTCGCGGCCGCGCTTGCCCAGCGGATTGTCCCGGCTCTGATCGGGTCCGGCGACGAAGCCGTCGAGCGAGATCGACATGTGGCAGGTGGTGTCGGACATCAGCATCTCCCAGAAGCAGTTGCGGGTTGCGTCGCCACCATTCATAGCAACGACATCCGACATCGGGGTCGATGTCCCGGTGAGTCGAAAGAGCCGAAGCGGATCCCATGAGAGACGGCGGGCGGGCGCCCGCTCACGAGAACGGCTGCATCGTCGCAGGACGTCGGGTAGGTGACTCAGGGGTTCCTGGGTAGTGGGGTCTGCGGTTATTGGTCGCTGGTGATGGTGATGGTGACCTTGCCGGCGGGGCGTCCTTGTTCGACCAGCTGGACGGCTTGTGCGGCCTCGGAAAGTGGGTAGGTCCGGTCGATGATGGGGGTGAGCTGGCCGGCCTCGATGAGCTCTGTGATCTCGTCGAGGGTTTCGGTCGTCTCCTTGGCGGTGAAGGCCTTCAGGGTCTGGCCGACAAAGAGGCTGAGTACCGCGGCTTTGATGATGTTGCCGAGGGGTCCGAACCAGCGGTTGCCGTCCCCGTACGACTGGATGAGCGTGCCGTGGGGGGTGAGCACCTTGCGGATGGCTACCGGGGGGTAGGTCCCGCCGAGCTGGAAGACCATGTCGTAGCGGGCGGAACCGTTGAAGATGCCCGCACTGGTGTAGTCGATGACGTGATCGGCACCGAGGCGCCGTACCAGGTCGATGTTGTCGGTGCTGCAGACGCCGGTGACATCCGCGCCGAGGTGCTTGGCGATCTGGACGGCGAAGGTCCCGATCCCGCCTGAGGCGCCGATGATCAGGACGTGCTGCCCGGCCTGGAGTCCCCCGGCTCGTAGTCCTTGGATGGCGGTGACGGCGGCTAGGGGCACGGCGGCGGCCTGCTCGAAGGTCAGGTTCGCCGGCTTGCGGGCGAGGCTCCCCTGGGGAACCGCGATGTATTCGGCGAACGCGCCGTGGCCGAAGCCGTAGACCTGATCGCCGGGTGCGAACCCGGTCACCCGTCTTCCTACCTGCTCGACCGTGCCAGCCAGGTCCCCGCCGGGGATGAGGAACTTCGGCTTGCGGATGCCGCCGATTCCGGCGGGCCGCATCAGTACCGGTTCGCCGCGGATAAAGTGCCAGTCCCACGGGTTGGCACTGCTGGCACGCACCCGTACCAGCACCTCCTGATCACCGACGGCCGGCGTGTCGACCTCGCCGAGCTTCAGGACGTCATCGGGGGCGCCATACACGTGCTGGACGATCGCCTGCATCATGTGTCCCTTCCAGGACGGGGGTTGGCTGCCGAGGTCCAGTGCCATCGGCGGAGTGGTCCTGGACGGCCTCGAACAACAACGAGGATATCGGCCCCGGACCACAGCAGGCGGGATTCGAGTCCACCTGTTCGTTCATCCCGACCAGGGCGCAGAATTCACTCAATTCTTTCGTGGAGGCCATGTCGCAACTTAGCTGTTGGGCGGGCGTTGCCGCGCCGTGGTGATCGAGAGTTCGCGTGTGGTTGCACCTTGTGGGCCGAGGCCGTTGAGGGCGACGCTGGGTGGGTCGATCGTGGTCGACGTCGACGCACTATGGCGCGGGCGAGCCCGTAAATTAGCTTGACGCGAAGGACGCCACGGGGACCGTGGATTGTTGCTTCGAGCACGAGTATTAGATTCAAGATTTCCTGTCCTTCCCCCGGTCGGCGCCATCAGGCGGACGCAGGTGCGGGAAGGAGCAGGTGATGGATGTCGTTCATGAGCGCGCCGCGGGCATCGACATCTCCAAGCGCGATGCGAAGGTCGCGGTCAGGGTCCCAGGCAAGCGGTCGGGGTCGTTCACGACGACGGTCAGGACGTTCGGTGCGACCACGGCGCAGGTCCTTGCGCTGGTCGACTACCTGCTCGACCAGCGGGTCACGACGGTGGTGATGGAGGCGACCAGCGACTACTGGAAGCCGTTCTACTACGTGATGGAGGACCGGCTTCCGGTGATGCTGGTCAACGCTAAGCACGCCCGGAACATCCCTGGCCGCAAGAGCGACGTGTCGGACGCGGCCTGGTTGGCCCAGTTCGGTGCGCATGGGCTGCTGCGGGCGTCGTTCATCCCTCCGGAGCCGGTGCGGCACCTGCGTGATCTGACCCGTGCCAGGTCGACGGCCGCCCGGGACAGGGCGCGCATCGTGCAGCGGCTGGAGAAGTTCCTCGAATCGTCCGGGATCAAGCTGTCAGCGGTGGCCACCGACCTGACCGGGGTATCGGCGCGAGCGATGCTGGAGGCGCTGGTCGCCGGGGAACGTGACCCCAAGGTGCTCGCGGACCTGGCCAAACGCACCCTGCGCCACAAGATTCCCGCGTTGGTCGAGGCACTGCAGGGCCGGTTCACCGAGCACCACGCGTTCATGGTGTCGCAGTACCTGGCGCAGCTCGACACCCAGCAGGGCACGATCGAGGCGCTCACCGCGCGGATCGAGATCGTGATCGCCCCTTTCGCGCAGGCACGGGATCTGCTGGTGACGATCCCGGGGATCTCGCAGACCGTTGCGGACGTGATCATCGCTGAGACCGGCGCGGACATGACGGTCTTCCCCACCGCGGCGCACCTGGCGTCCTGGGCCGGGGTATGCCCAGGAATGAACGAGTCCGCCGGCAGAGTCAAGAGCGCGCACACGCGCCATGGCAACGCCCACCTCAAAGGCGCGCTCGGGGTCGCGGCGATGTCCGCGTCCAGAACGAAGAACACCTACCTGGCGGCCCGATACCGTCGCATCGCAACTCGGCGCGGACCGGTCCTGGCTGTCGTCGCGATCGAACGAACCATCCTCACCGCGGTCTGGAACATGCTCGCCCACCACACGACCTACGCCGACCTGGGCGGCGATTATTACACCCGGCGTGATCCGATGCGCGCGAAGCAGAAGGCGATCCGTCAACTCGAAGCGCTCGGCTACCAGGTCACCGTCCACCCGGCCATTGCGTGAGCTCACCAGAACTCTCGTAATAGGTGCTGAGGCCAGAACGCAAGGCAAGCGACGCCACGAGCGGCGGCAGTCCCGTGGACCGATCCGCTTGTGACACTCGAAAGGATCTTCGTCGCGCGAGTGTGCGGCCTGCCTGACTCAACGCAAGCGGTCCTCTACTGAGACGAGGAAGCCATCACGATCGATCATCTGAAAGCGGACATGTTGTCGACGGGTCCGGCTGCAGGCAGGAGTGGGCATAGTGTGATTACAGGATTACGCACAACTGGGAGGTGACTCGCTGACCTCGTTGCTCGAGTTCGCCGGTGGGATCGAGGCGATCCATCGCCTCGAGGACACGTTCTACGCCAGCGTGCTGCGCGACTCTCTGCTGCAGCCGCTGTTCGGGGCCGGGCAAACGCAGCATGTCGACCATCTGACGATGTTCACCGCCGAGTCCTTCGGCGGCTCGGACACGTTCACCCGCGAGCTCGGCTTTGGCCGCCTGATCGCCGTGCACCGCGGTCTCAAGATCACTGAGCCGCAGCGGCAGCGGTTCGTCGAGCTCTACCTGGCGGCGATGGACGACGCCGGTCTGCCAACCGATCGCGACTTCCGAGCCGCCGTGCGCGCACACGTCGAGTTCGGCTCCCGAGTCGCGATGCAGAATTCGAACGCCACCACCGAGGCTGAGCTGCACCCCTTGCGCGAGGTACCACGCTGGACTTGGGCACGCGACGAACCCGGGGAGGCGTGATGCCCGAGATCGTCGCCGGCGCCGGCTATGCCACGTTCAGCAATACGTTCCGGTGCGCGCCCGAAATCAGAAACGGTCATGCAGCTCAACGTCGACATCGCCCAGCGCGTGGCACGCGAGTTTCCCGGCTTCGTCTCTGCCACCGTGCACCGCACAGCCTGGACGGCACCCGCGTGATCATTACCTCCAATGGCAGACGGCCGCCGACCTATCCGCGATGCAACGGTCTGCACAGTTCCAGGAGATCGCGCCCGGCTTCGACGGGCTCATCGAGTTCGACCCGCACGAAGTCGAGATCGTGCACATCGCGACTCAGACCAGCCAGCACTTCATGTAAATCCGTTCCACGACGCTCCCGGCAGCACAGTCGACGAGGAGTTCGTGAGCCGCGCTGGCCACGCAACCTCGGTCGCAAACAGCAGACGCGGCGACACCAGACCACCCGTCGGCCTCAGCGGCACGGCGCAAGCCCGATGTCGATTGGCCCGGTTCGGGATCCCGTTATGGCGATGCGGCTTAGCCCGCGGTGAGGGCCTCGCCGACCAACGCGGCGACCGCCGCCGGGGCCTCGATCTGGGGGAGGTGCGCCATCCCGGCAAGCACCCGGTGCCGCCCGTTTGGCAGGTACTCAGCCAGCTCCCGGCTGCGGCCGATCAGAAAGGGCACGTCGAAGTCCCCACAGGCCACGGTGGCCGGGGCGTTCACGCGGTCAAGCTGGCTCCAGGCGTCGATGCCACTGGCTCCCGCCTGCTCGGGCACCCCGTGGAATAGCAGCGCCTTGTTCATGTCGAGCAGGAGGCTGCGGCCCGGGCCGCCGACCCGGCCCTCTGGCTGAGCGGGGCCATCGAGCCAGAGCCAGGTCTCCAGGCGATTCTGCTCGTCGAGGTCGCCGCTCTTGATGGCCTGGTCGAGGAGCCGCTCGAAGCGGGCGGTGTCGGCGTCGAGGTCGGGGGTGGGGGCGCCACTCACTGCTGGGGCCAGCAGCACCAGGCCCGCCACCCGATCGGGCGCCGAGATCGCCGCATCGAGGGCAACGCCACCGCCGACGGAGCTGCCGACCAACCATGCCGGGGCATCGGTGACCTCGTCGAGCACCGCGAGAAGATCATCGACGTGGGAGAACTCCTCCGCTGACGGCGGCGTCTCCCCGAAGCCCCGCCGATCGTAGGCCACCAGGGCGGCACGGCCGTGCAAGGCGGCCGCCACTGCATGCCAACTGCGCCGGTCGGTCACCCCGGCGTGCAGCAACCCCACAACCGGCCCCGGACCTGGCCAGCGTTCTCCGGCCAGCCGAGCACTCCCGCAGTTAACGACCAGGGCCTCGCTTACCGGCATCGCCTCATCATCGCCAACCTCGTATCACCCGGCCAGTCCACGCCCCTGGATTGCAACCCTGCCGACCGTCCGCTCACCGATCGTCGAACGGGACACCTGCACTGAGTCGCCATGCGCGCATATTGACGCGCCTCCGGGGCCGCTGGCCTGCTCGCGTCGGCGCGCCGATTCGGCGGTCGCGTGCCGGACTACGCGAGCGGGGTGACGCGCGGTCGCGTGCGGCGTTCTGGTGGCGGATTTAGGGTCGGTGTTCATTGGTTGCCGGGGCTCGGGCCCTGGGGCTCGGGCTGCGGCCTGGTCCTTGGGAGGTCGCGATGACCACCACACCGATCGTTGCCCGCGGGGAGCTGGTTCCCATCGCGGAGCCGCTGTTTACCGACGGGGAGCGTGCCGCGTTGGCGGGCTTTCTGACCGGCTATTCGGGTCTAACCCGTGAGGCGTACACCCTAGATCTGCGGCAGTACACGTCCTGGTGTGCGCAGCACGGACTGCAGCTGTTTACCGCGAAGCGGGCGGACATCGAAAGCTTCGGGCGGGACATGGAGGCCAACGACCGGGCCCGGGCCACGATCGCCCGCCGGCGAGGACAGGAGAGCGGCCACACTGGCGCCGCCGGAGGACCGGCCGAAGATCGTCACTTGGCGTGGATCGCCACCGAACGCGGTGATGTTCTGCTGAACCCAGCGCAGCGCGGCGAGCTGGTCGTGCAGCCCCAGGTTCGCTGGTGAGTCCGGGAGCAGAGCGAACCCGAGCGCGCCGAGTCGATAGTTGACCGTGACCAGCACGATGCCGTCGCGGGCGAACGCGGTTCCCTCATACAGGGGCATTGCGCTGGAACCGTGCAGGAACGCGCCGCCGTGGATCCAGACCATGACCGGCAGGCCCGACGCACCCGGGTGCGGCGTCCAAATGTTCAGGTTGAGGTACTCCTCGCCCGCAATAACCGGATCAACAAATAGCCGATCGAACGGCGGCGGATAGCCAGGCCGCGGCACGGTCGCACCAAACCGGACGGCATCACGAACACCGTCCCACCCTGTCACCGGCGCGGCCGGGCGGAACCGGTTGACGCCGGTCGGCGCGGCCGCGTACGGCACCCCCAGGAACGCGCAGACCCCACCGAGTGCGCGACCGCGCAGCCGTCCGCTCTCCACCCGCACAACCGACACGGCGGCCTCCAACAATCAAGCGCAACGACGACCGGATCAGTATCGTCGGCTGCGTCCGGCCATAGGCATTTCGTATAGCGGTGCGACCAACGGCACCGCTCTCACGACAGCATCGGCGCGTCGATAACGTTGCGAGCAAATCAGGTTTGTGGGCAGCACGCCGCGAAACATGCGTGTGACGGTTGACAGTCAGCTGCGCAGCCCAGAGCATTCTCGTGTCCAGTACGAGATGGAGGGACTCGTGATGAGCGACGACTTTGAAACAATCACTACAGCTGTCGGCGAGGCATTCACCCGCCAGGACGCCGAGGGAATCGCCCGCTACTACACCGATGATGCGCAGATCCTGCCGCCGGATGCGCCGCTGGTCCAGGACCGAGAAGGCTTTATAGCGATGCTCAACGCGACATTCGCCGCCGGGGGCCGTTCCCTGCGGATGGAGACTGTCTCCACACAGCAAAACGGGGACCTTCTAGTTCAGGTCGGCCGCTACGTCATGGGTATTATCGCTGGCGGTCACTCCTTCGACGACCCCGGCAAATTCGTGTCGGTTTACGCGCGACAGCCGGACGGTGGTCTCCTCCTCACTGTCACGTGCTTCAACCGGGATACGCCACCACCGACTGCTTGAACACATCGCGCCATCGCCGTACGTCGCGGCGTTGACTCGGGGCATGAGTCTCGGCGTGCTGGTGACCGGCGTGATGTATCGGTACCCGGGGCTGCTCGCGAAGATCGTCACGACGCTCACATCGGCCACCGGCGACGCCACGAATCCCATCGCTGAACCGAAGACAATTCGGCGGGCTGCACCATCTTTACTTGCTCAACCATCCAGACGTCTACGAAGAGCGCACGCCAGCGGAACCGGTGACCCTACCCGTCTATGCGAGCTCATCGCCGACGGCCGCCTCGACGGCCAAGTTGAGCTCGAAAGCCCCTGGCGGGAACCCACCCCAGCGCTCGACGCCCTGCTGCACCGCCGCATCGGCGGCAAGACCGTGCTCCACGTCGACTGACCACCTCCTCGCCGCACCAGTCACGCATCGAATCCGCATCCGGTTGCTGACAGCCCACGTTTGCCGACGCCCGAGCCGTCGATCTGCCGCACGTGGAAACCGACAAGCGAACGCGCGTTACGTTATCCGCTCAGATGGAGAATTCTGGGACCGCAATTACGCTGCGGCCGACCAAGATCAATGGTACTGACATGCCGGTGAGCGGATGAACCGCCGCGAGTGTCAGTCGGTCTGGTGGCCGTTGCCTGGACGAACGGCAGGGCCTCAATGGTCGAAGGACGCTCCCCGGACCTCGGGTTGACGTGTGTAACTGGGGTGGATCTCCGTCTGAATAGGCTTCGACTATGAGCAGAGCACGATGCGATCGCCCACTAGATCCCTGGGAAGGTCCGGCCCCGGCATGAGCGCCGAACCTGAAGCGGCGGTGCCGGCTGAGAGCGGTGCGAGCTCGCGGCTGCCGTTCCTGCTGGCGGCAGCGATGTTCGTGCTCGTCGTGGACACGTCGTTCATGAATGTGTCGATCTCCGCGGTGGTCAAGGACCTGGACACCACGGCCAGCGGCGTCCAGTCGGCGATCGCCCTGGAGGCGTTGGTGTCGGCGGCCTTCATCCTGATCAACTCGAAGATGGGTGATCTCATGGGTCGCAAGCGCGCCTATGTGATCGGACTGCTCGCATACGCCGTCGGCGCGTTGGCGATGACCCTTACCCAGAGCCTTACCGCGGTCATCTTCTTCTGGGCGATCGTCGGCGGCCTCGGGGCGTCCCTGCTGCTGCCGGCCATGCAATCCCTGATCCACGGCAACTTCACCGGGGCGGCGCAGAAGCGGACCTACGCACTTGTGGGCGCCTCGGCTGCGATCGCGGCTGCCGTCGGTCCGCTGCTCGGCGGATTCGTGACGACCTATTTGTCGTGGCGCGTGGGCTTCGGGCTTGAAGTGGTCATCATCCTGGTGGTGCTGACCCAGATCCGTCTCGTCAAGGACGTCCCGTACACCGGGCCGCGCAAGATCGACCTGGTGGGCGCGGTTTTGTCCGTCGTGGGCATGGGCGGTGTCGTGCTCGGCATCCTGGTGTGGCAGGAGGGCGGTGGCTACGTCGGCCTCATCATCGCCATCGGCGCTGTGACGCTCGCTGCGTTGGCCTATTGGCTCGTCGCGCGCAAGCGGCGCGGTAAGCCGACCCTGCTGGATCCCGACCTGTTCAAGCACTTGAACTTCCGCATCGGCATTTCCCAGCAGATGCTCCAGCAGATCACCCTCGGTGGGGCGATGATCGTCCTGCCGCTGTTCCTGCAGATGACGCTGGAGTACAACGCCATGCAGGCGGGTCTCGCCCTGGCACCGCTGTCGCTTTCGATGTTCGGCATGGCGGTCCTGGCCGGCCGCAAGGCGGACAGGTACCGGCCGGCCAACATCGTTCTGGCCGGCTTCGCCCTGAGCACCATCGGCATTGCCGTGCTGATCCCTCTCGTGCCGAGAGTGCACTCGGGTTGGTATCTGGTGATCCCGCTCGTGATCGCCGGCTGCGGACTGGGTCTGCTGGTCTCGCAGCTCAACAACTTCACCCTCGCCCCAATCTCCGAGGAACGGGTCAGTGAAGCCGCCGGAGTGAACTCCGCCGCCGGCTCGTTCGGGTTGTCGTTCGGGCTCGCCATAGCCGGCGGCCTGATGCTCTGGGCACTGGCGCTGAGCTTCACGCACCTGACCAATGAGAGCACCGTAATCCCCCAGGCGCAGCAGCAGCAGATCTCCGCCGAGCTGGAAAGCGACGCCGAGGTCATGAGCAACACCCAGCTGCAGCAGCAGATCGCCGACGAGCCCCAGCACATCCAGGACGCGATCCTGGCCATCAACACCGACGCCCGCAACCGCTCCCTCCAGGTCGCGCTCCTCGTCCCGGCCCTCGCCTCACTACTCGGCCTGGCCAACTCGTTCCGGATGCGGCGGCTGCCGGACATCAAACCCGCAGCCCCCGTAGAAGGCCTCGACCTCGGCTAATCGCCAGACAGCGCCAAGACACTGCCGCCCGACCGTGATGCGAGTTGCCCGGCCGAATGTCGCCGTTAGGCAGTCAAACATCCCTACTATGCCGCCGAGAGTGCGCACGCTCGTGCAGATGAGCGGGACGTTCAGCGAGGACCGAGTCCGGTGCGGCGGTCCATCAGTTCCCTGGCGATGTCGAGATGCCCGGCATGTCGCGCTGTCTCTTCGATCATGTGCAGGATGATCCAGCGCACGTCCGGAGGTTCATCCCCCGTCCGGTGGCCATGCCGTCCACGTGGCACAGCAGACAGCGATGTCACACCGAGCACCGCGTCCGAGCGTGCGCACTGGTCCCGGTAGTAGCTTCTCCACGCGGTGCACCGGAGATTCCCACGCGTACCGTGATCGGCACGCTGGAGTGAGGGTGGAGACATCGGTGGCTGAGAGCATCGTCCGGTTCGAGTCGCGCACAGTGATCCAAGGACCAGTCAGCGAAGTCTTCGAACGTTTGGCGGATCTGCCGGGCTACGGCGGGTGGATGCACCGCACCGGTCTGTTCCGCGGGTGCCGCCTCACGTCGGAGGTCCCGGTCCGACGGGGGACGACCTATGTCGATTCGACCCGGATGGGCACCTTCGATGGGGAAGTGACTGAGTTCATGCCACCGACGCGAATCGCGTTTCGGGAGACTCTCCGTTGGTTCGGCTTCCCGATGACACAGGCTCGGCCCGAGTACTCCTTGGAGGGAGACGAGTCCGCGACGGTCGTTCACCACGTGGCCGTCGGGGAGCTCTATGGCTGGATGAGGTTCATGAAGCCCGCCGCAGCATGGATGGCGAACCGGGAGCGGAGCCGAACCCTGAACTCCCTGAAGCGTTCCCTGGAGTCCGACTAGGGCGAGACCTCACCCGTGCCGGAGGCTGGCGCGGGCGCACGCATCCGAGCTCATCCCGCGATAACGCTCACCCCCTGACTCCATCGATGCCGCCCGCCCCGCCCGCTATGCATGCGATGAGCCGTGGTTCGTGGACGAAACCGAAGTCAAGGGTCGCGGGCCGCGCATCCAACAACTTGAGCCGGCGAAGATTTCGGCCCACGCGCCGCCGCGAGCGCGGACTGAAGGCTTAATCAGCACTACGACGCTAGCCCCGGTCTTTCGTGAGGGTGACGTCGCGGCGATCTCGAGGGTGTGAGGGTGGTGGAGGTCGTGACGACTGATGTCGGGTACGACGTTGTGCCGGCTGGCGCTGCCGGGCTGCGGTTCTCCGGGTGATGTCGTGGGCGGACGGGTCAGGTCAGGCGTGTTGTGGGATCGCGGCGATGTTGGCGAACACCGCGACGATCGCAGCGGACCAGGGCCACGACTCGGGGATCCGAAGTCGTCGACGACGAGCGCTGCTGGTCAGCTGCGCGGGGACGTGGAGGAAGCGGTAGCGCAGTGCTTTGGGTTCGCAGACCGCGAGGACCTCGGCGTCGCCGGTCAGGGCGAGCAGCCGGGTCCAAGCGACCAGGTCAGCTGCGACCTGGGTCAGCATCAACCAGACCTGGTTGATGGCGAACTCCCGCGACGGGAACCGGCCCAGGCCGGCGTCCTTGGCGTGCCGGATCCGGTCCTCGACCCGGGCATGGGCCCGGTGACGGGCCTCGAGGAACGCCAACTGGCCGAGGGTCGTGTTGGTGACGAAGGCCTGGTAACGCCACCCGTCGCGTTCCTCGAACAACGACAGTTGGGCGCCGGGATGGGGACGTTCCCTGCGGACGATGACGCGCATCCCGGCTGGCCACTTCGCCATTACGGTCGGGGCGATGAGTCCGGTGATCTCGGCGACGTCCCCACCGGCACGAACGCCGCCGTCGGCGTCGAGTGCCGGTGTCCAGATCTTCTTCGGAACCAGCTTGATGGCGTCGCGGATCTGCTCAGTGATCGCGAATCCCACGCTGTACTCCACGCTCCGGTCACGGACTTGGCCCTGCTCGTGCAGCCAGTCGAGCAGCTGGTGGGACGCGCCGGCGCCGTCGCTCCTGACCAGCAGGCGCCGGCGGTGCGTGCCGGGGACCTGGGCGATCGCTTCGGTGAGCACGGTGATGTGGTCGCCCGCGGTGTTCGACCCTGCCCGGCCGGTGCGGAGCATGCCCGAGAGGAACTCTTCGGTGTTGTCGCACCACACCCCGAGCGGATGGAACCCGAAGGTCCGCTTGTAGGTCGGCGACGCGTTCTCCTTCTCGCTGTGCGCGACCACGATCGTCGCGTCCACATCGAGCACCACCACGTCCCCGAGGTCGGTGCCGGCGACCCTGGATGCGGGCAGTCCGCCGGTGAGCCGGGACCACACGTGGCGCCGGACCCGTGCTCGCGCGGTCGCGATCTTCTTCAGCCTGGCGGTGCTGACTTCATCGAGTGCCCGCCACACCGTCGGTGGCGAAGCGACCGGGCCGAGCACACCAGCCTGGTGGCGCAGCACGTCGATATCAGCGATCGCTTCGCCGCCATCGGCGAGCATCACCGCGACATCGGCCAGGACCCGGCCACGGTCATGGACCGGCGTGAACGAGCGGCACGCCATCGCCTTGGACAACTCGGTCGTGAGCCCGGTCCGGTCGGCCAGCAGGCGGATCGCGACACTGCCCGCGTGAGCCACCACGCCGACACCATCGGCGGACACGAACAACCCGGCCGACCACGAAGTACGCTTCACCTACGGAGTGCCTTCCAGCTGGGGCTTCTTGGACTGTCGCAAGAACAAGAATCCCAAGCAGGACAGGCACTTCCGTGCTTCTACACGCCGATCACGCCGCCGACCCGTGAACGATCCGGGCTAGGGCGCGCACACTCCCGTCGATATGAACGGCAATTCCGAAGCCCTCGCGTACCAGGAATCACGCGCAGATAGCGAGTTCTGTCGCTCACTGACCGTCGCTTCCGTTTTCCGGATCAGCCGACGCCTGATCACACTTCCTGGACATGCTGATCGGCAGTCGGGGCATGGTTGGCCTCGGGCAAGGCGGTGCACCCGTGGCAGGGTGGGCCTTATGCAGATCGGCGTGGTCTACCCGCAGACCGAGCTTCGAGGAGATCCGACGGCTGTCCGGCGGATCGGCACCGCGGTCCGACACGTTCCACGACCCGTTCGTGATGTTCGCTTTTTGGCCGGCATGACCGCGCGCATCGGGTTCGCCACCGGGATTCTGGTCCTTCCGCAGCGCCAGACAGCGCTCGTGGCGCGGCAAGCGGCCGACGTTGATCTGCTGTCCGGCGGTCGGCTGCGCCTGGGTGTCGGCGTCGGCTGGAGCCACGTGGAGTACGAGGCCCTGGGCCAGGACTTCCATACCCGCGGCTGCCGGCAGGAGGAGCAGATCGAGCTGCTTCGCCGGTTGTTCATCGAACCTGTCGTTGACTTCTCCGGCCGGTTCGACCGGGTTGATCGAGCTGCACTCGTGCCGAAGCCGGCGCGGCCGGTCCCGATCTGGCTTGGTGGATCCGGCGAGAAGGCGTTCGACCGGGCCGCCCGGCTCGCGGACGGCTTCATCTTCTTTGGTGGCGGCGTCGACCACGCCGTCGAGGCTTGGGAGCGGCTGCGGGATCGGGTGCGTGGGCACGGCAGGTCGGTCGAGGACTTCGGGGGGGACTATGTGGTGCTGCCTCGGGGCGGGATCGGCGAGCTCACGGCGGAGATCGATGCCTGGCGGGCGGCGGGCGGCACCCATGTCTCGGTGGTGACGATGGGCCGCGGACTGGACTCCGTCGACGGGCACATCGACTTCCTCGCCTCGCTCGCGCACGCGCTCGTCCGGGCGTGAGCGGCGCCAGACAGGTGGCCTGTCGGGCTTGGTTGCCACCGACACCGAGCTCGCGGAGCCCAGGTCGATCTGACGGGCCCACTGAGCTGGCCTGCCTGGCTCTGTAGCGACCTGATCGCTGCGGGTGGGGCTTTGGGGGGCACCATTGGGCGCATGGGTCCTGAGGAACGCTGGTGAGCGCCGCGGAGGCTGGGCCTGTGCCGGTCACCGGCTCTGGGTTCAGCCACCGCGAAATCCTCGTGATCATGTCGGGGCTGATGATGGGGTTGTTCCTGGCCTCTCTGGATCAGACGATCGTCTCCACGGCGCTCCCGACGATCGTCGGGGACTTTCACCGAAGCGATCTGTTGTCCTGGGTGATCACGGCGTATTTGTTGGCGAGCACCGCGTCGACGCCGCTGTGGGGTAAGGCCGGCGATTTGTATGGCCGCAAGCGCGTCTTCCAGTTGGCGATCATCGTGTTTCTCGTCGGCAGCGTATTGTGCGGTGCCTCGCAGAACATGTACCAACTGATCGCTTTCCGCGGTATTCAGGGCGTCGGTGGCGGCGGCCTGATCTCGCTGGTCTTCGCGATCATCGGCGATGTCATCCCGCCACGGCAGCGCGGTCGTTACCAGGGCTATTTCGGTGCGGTGTTCGCTGCGTCCAGTGTGGTGGGTCCGCTCGCGGGCGGCTTCTTCGTGGACAACCTGAGCTGGCGCTACATCTTCTACATCAATGTGCCGCTGGGCATCCTCGCGCTGGTCGTGACCAACCGGGTGCTGCGGCTACCGATGCGCCGGCGGGCGGTGCAGATCGACTGGTGGGGGGCGGTGCTGCTGGTGGCCGGTGTGTCCTCGATCCTGTTGGCCACCCAGTCTGGTGGCAAGGACTACCCGTGGGGTTCGTGGCGCATCGTCGGACTGTTCGCGCTCGGCGCGCTGTTGCTGATCGGGTTCGTCGTGCGGGAGCGTTGGGCGCCCGAACCGATCCTGCCGCTGGAGCTGTTCCGGCTGCAGGTGTTCACGGTCAGCAACATCATCGCGTTCGTCAGTGGTGTGGGCGATGTTCGGGGCGTTGGCATTTCTGCCGCAATACATGCAGCTGGTGCATGGGGTGTCGGCCACCGAGTCGGGTCTGCTGCTGTTGCCGCTGCTGATCGGCCTGTTGGTGATGAGCATCAGCTCGGGTCGCTACATATCGCGTACCGGCAACTACCGCTGGTTCCCGTTGGCTGGAAGCGTTACGGTCACCATCGGCCTGGCGCTACTGACCCAGCTCGGCGCGCATACCTCACTGGTCCGGGTGGGCCTGTACATTCTGGTGTTCGGCGCCGGACTGGGCCTATTCCTGCAGGTAGTCGTGCTGGTCGTGCAGAACGCCGCGCCGACGAGGCAGATGGGGGTAGCGACCTCCTCGGTGACGTTCTTCCGCTCGATGGGCGGCGCGATCGGGGCCTCGGCCCTCGGCGCGGTGCTCACCGCCGGGATTTCGCGCGAGCTCGAACGCTTCCTGCCGCGTGCCGCGCTTGCCGCAGGTGGCCACAAGGTCGCGCAGCTGGTCCAGAGCCCCCAGGCCTTGGACGCCCTCAAACGGACCAACCCAGCCTTGCACGAGGGCATCATCCAGGCCTACTCCCATGCGCTCAGCGACATGTTCCTGGTCGCGGTGCCGGTCTCGGCCATCAGCATCATCGCCTCCTTGTTCATCAAGCAGGTTCGACTACGCGCCACGGCCGGCGGCGTCAGACCGCCAAACGAATCCTCGGAGTGGCCGATCGCGTCCGAAGCGCTTGTCGACGCAGCGCAGCAAACAGCGTCCGCGAAAGCGACAGCGAAGGAAGGCCAGTAATGCCAGGCGTAACCATCTCGGCCGACTACGGGGCAGGCGGCAGCGTGGTCGCCCCGGCCGTCGCCAGCCAGCTCGGGATCCAGCTGCTCGACCGCGCGGTCAGTGTCACGGTAGCCGCACAGCTTCACGTCAGCGTTCAAGAAGCAGAAGCTGGTGCGGCCAAGCGACGCTTCGCCGGCCGCTTCCTGTCCCTTCTTGCTCCGTTGTCATCCGGCGTTCTCGGCGCAGGGACCGACGCCGCCCCACCCGATGCCGAACCGGTCCCCGATGAGCCTTCCGCTTTCCGAGAGCAGGCCGAGCGAATCATCCGAGCCGCATTGCCGGCCGGCGCGGTCATCCTAGGACGGGCAGGCGCCGCCGCGTTGCGAGAGGAACGGGACGTACTGCGGATACGACTGTTCGGACCGCCGCAACGTCGACTGGCCCAAGCCATGGCCGCCGAACAGATCGACATGGAGACCGCGCGCACTCGAATGAGCCAAGTAGATGCCGCCCGCGAGCATTACATCTGGCGGCTCTACCGAATCAGCGCCGCTGACCCTTCCCTGTACCACCTACAGATCGACAGCACCATCATCAAGCTACAAACGTGTACTGAGCTGATCGTGCAGGCATACCAATCGCTGGTCGCCTAATCGCATTCCGACGCCTGTCATGCCGTTCGTCGCTCGGCGCCGGCCGCACCCGCTCGACGGAACGACACAGGTCCACCGACACCCTCCGTCAAACATTGCGACGAGCGGTCCCCGACCAGCAACACCCCGGCAGCCGGCGGCGAGCGGCTTACGCTGGACCGAGCATTCATCCCAGTGCGACCCGCCTCTCCGTAGGCGAAGTAATGAGACGCGAATAGAGAACACCTTCGAGGCCAAAACACGAATGAGACCGGCAAAAGGCCAAGCGCGATCAATCGAGATCGAGCAGGTCGTCCGTGTGAAGTCGACGCGCAGATCGGTCCGTATGCTTCGAGGATGCCAGTCGGTTTGGATTTCGGATCATCCGGACGAGTCGAGACCCGGTTGACCTTTCGGCGGCCCAAGCTAACGATGGAGGGCTGATTGAGATACCTCGTTGGTGCTCTCCACGAATGATCTGCCGCGTCCGCTGCCTTCTTCCATGTTATTGAGCGTTCCGCTCGAGCATGAAGCACACGACGACGGCGTTGCACTGGGCAGCGTTCACTTCGCCGTCTATCAAGCCGAGAGCGGTTCGGGCACTCGTGCAGAGAGGTTCAGGTCGGCAGCCACGACCTTTCCGGGCCTATACGTCGCTTCGCTCGACGGCGCGGTTGAGGCGCTCAAAGTCCTGGACACGTCTGATCGAACCGCACCAGTTTCGGCCGTGGGGTGTCGTGTCGTGGCCGAAGATCCCAGACGGACGTGCAGTAGTGATCAACCATCGCGACCACTGCACTTGACGAACGTCCGCATTCGACGCTCAGCGGCTCTAGCGAATTTGCCGCGGACAGGGTGAATTCACCGCGCGCGTAGCCGTCGAAGCAGTGCACACCCCGCGTCGGCGGCGGACGGGGTATTGCGTTGCTATGTGCGCTCCACCGCTGGCGGTTCTGCCCGACCCGGCCCCTAGCTGCGAGGTCAGGCAGGCTTGTTTGAGCCATGCTTTCGCACTGTCCACGCCAGCATCAGGAACGCGAGCAGCACCGCCGCGTTGAGCCACGCGAACGGTAGATCGAACCCCCACCAGAACGGCGCGCAGAGCAGCAGCCCTACGATCGAGACCACGATTCCCGAGCGCCGTGGCCACAACAGCAGGACACCGCCGACGACCTGCACCACGCAGGCCGCGAGAAAGGCGGCCAGCAGCGGGACGGATGTCGGCACTCCGATCCGTTCGAACGGGCCGTTGCCGTACGTAGGATTTCCGAAGGTGTAGAGGATCCCGTGCCCTTGGCCGACGCTCACCATCGCCGGAATCGTGAAGCCGCCGAAACCCAGGCCGTTGACGATGCCATTCGCGCCGGCGACGCGCAGGCACCAGGCCGCCAAGCCCGTCACGTGAGGTCCCTCCGCACAGCGACGCGTGTGCCGAGCGCACCGAGCGCGACGGTGTACGTCGTGAGCAGCAGGCCGCCGAACCACATCATGCTGACACAACGCGCTGAGAGAGTATCTTGTCGGAACTCGGCGATGGCTGGGAGATGGCTCCTGGTGTCGCATTCAGCCCGCCTCCGAGCTGCCCGCCGCCCCATCGCGGTGGCCGGGGTCGCCGGTATGGCTACGGCGTTGACGTGTTGGTGGTCCCACCAGCGCCATGTAACAGCCAGGTGGCACCCCAAAGCAGGCCGAGCAGGATCAACTCCGCATCGCTGGACCTCGCCGCCGTCATGCCCTAACTGTCGCCTCCAGCGCGCCAGAAAGACTCACTTCCGCTAAACCGATCCGCCTCACCGCCACGAATCTGGCAAATCGCGAGGATCCTGCCCCGCCCATCGACACTCCGACCATGAACATCGGGGGACCTGACAGATGCCTTCGACCCCCACAACCGCGGCCTACCGCACGCACCCCGGGCAGCCGAGCCAAGGATCCTCGTTCGAGACAACGACCCTTAGATCGACTGCGCACATAACGACCCCGCGAGAGCCACGATTGCGGGCCGACCACAGCGCCGCCCCATTCGGCGATCGGAGCATGATCAACTGCCATGGTGCCCGACACTGAGTGGGACAACGATGTAGCTCCTTGCATGAACATGCACACTTCCTGCATCCGGCCTTCGGTCGTAACGCCTGACCCTCACGAGGTCCCGAAGGCAGCACCCCAAGGCAGCCACCAGCCAGGGCAGCGCGTGCAGCCACATCGAAATATGGTTCGCATGCCATCGCCTGTCGGCCGGAGCGTGCCGTGCCAATGAGCGTTAGGACGTATCGTTGGTTCTCGCCCCGACGGCTGGTACCCGACCGTGGAAACTCGACAAGGTGCGGCCGTGGGAGCACAGCAGGTCGTGGCGAAGGGAAGTGCGAATCTCGACTGGGATTTCATCGCACTTAGCTATCCGTGATACATGATCATTGCGTTCGGCGAGCGCTGGGCGAGCCCCGGCTGAGCTGAGCCACAACCCACCAAAATGACCCTCTTCGCAAGTTAGACGCTCGCGAAAGTCGAGGGCCCTGAGGGCGGCCAGGCAGCCCGTGCGCTGCCGGGTCGTGACCGACGCGACAGTCGCCCGCGCGAACCAACCGGAGGAGCAGGCCGAACAACCGGATATTGCCGACGAGCGGATGTAGCGCGTGGACTAGGCTCAGTATCACTGAGGGTATATCGCAGGCTGTCAGCCAATGCCAGCCTCGCCCCTGGCGATTGACGACCGGCCGAAACTGGCCTGGATCGGCGCGCACCATGACGATTCTCGATGATCTTCGGCACGGCGCGGCGTGGCCGCTTCGGCGACTGGGACTAGAACCAGGCCGTGCGCTGGCCAACGCTCAGCCTTCACCCGCGAAGGTGCGGGCCAACCGGGCCGAGCAACTGGCCGCTATCCAAGCGGGTCGCCCAGCGCGGTCTGACCAGGCGCCCCTGAGCCGGTAACAATGTCGGCCGGCCACGAAAGAGCGTGCAGATGTCTGCCGCCGCAAGCACACTCATGCCGATGAGCAGGCGAACCAGAGCGGTGAGCGGGGTCGTCTGGGCGTGGTGCTTGGCCAGGCGGTAAGCCTGCGCATACTGTTCGGTCGAGGGAGCGGGGCCGACGATGAGAGCGATTGTCCACGACAGGTACGGGTCGCCGGATGACCTGCAAGTGCGAGACATCGGCAAACCGGTCGTCACCGACGATGGGGTTCTGGTACGCGTGCACGCGGCTGGCCTGCACGTGGGGGACTGCTTCGGTGTGAGAGGTGTGCCGCTGCTGATGCGCGTGGTCACCGGCCCGCTCAAGCCCAAATACGGTGTTCCGGGATTCGACGTGGCGGGAAGGGTCGAGGCCGTCGGCACCAACGTAACCCGGTTCCGACCGGGTGATGAGGTGTTCGGCACGTGCCACGGCGCCTGCGCGGAGTATGCGTGCGCCCGAGAAGATCAGCTCGCGCTGAAGCCGGTCAACCTCACGTTTGACCAAGCGGCGGCCGTACCGACTTCGGCTCTGGCCGCCCTGCACGCAGTTCGCGACGCGGGGAAGGTCAAACCAGGGCAGAAGGTCTTGATCAATGGCGCGTCGGGAGGAGTGGGCACGTTCGCCGTGCAGATCGCCAAGTCCTTCGGAGCGGAAGTGACCGGCGTGTGCGGCACGACCAATGCGGACGTGGTCCGGTCTATCGGTGCAGACCATGTGATCGATTACACCCGAGAGGACTTCACGCAGAGCGGGCAGCATTACGATCTCATCCTCGACAACGTGGAGAACCATTCGTTGGCCGACTGCAGACGCGCGCTCACGCCCAGCGGGACCCTTATCCTCAACAGCGGCACGGGTGCCCGCGGCCTGCGAATGCTGGTTCGCCTCGTCAAGCCGCTCGTGGTGTCACCGTTCGCGCGCCAGAAGCTGCGTCGGTATCTTTCCAGGCCGAATCATCGGGACCTGCTCGTGCTGAAGGACCTCGTCGAATCCGCGAAGGTCACACCCGTCATCGACCGGACATACCCACTGCGCGAGACCCCGGCTGCGCTCCGTCATATCGAAGCAGGACACGCTCGAGGGAAGGTGGTCATCACCCTTTAGCGCACCCATCCTTTGGGAAGCCCAGGGAACCAGAACGTCCGCAAGTAGCCACGATGTGCGCCCAAGCCGTCGTTCTGATACACCGCCGCCGAGATCAAGACGAACGCAGATGGAGAGTTATAGAGCATCGGCTGGCTCTGCCGGCAGCGCGCGTGGTCGACGCGATGTGATTTGGCCTTGGTGGACTATCAACTGCGGCTCCGCTACGCCGGGCCGGTCGACGCCCTCAGCGTGGTGGCTTCAGGCCTGGGCGGAGGTTCGCCATAGCGACGAGTTAGCCGCTTCCTGCAGTGCGTCGACGACGTGAACCGGGTGTTCCCAAAATCGGCCTGGCAGCATGAGGAACGACGAGGTGGCGCGGGCGGCGAGCTTGCCACTGGCATCGATGATGTCGCAGTTGATGAGCATGAAGGAGAACCGGGCGCCGCCCCACAGGCAGGCGCTGATGACGGCGCTGTTGCCATAGGCGGAATCGCCGCGAACAAGAATCTCGCCGACAGCTCTAGCGGCGCGGGCGGTACGGATCGCCTCGGCCACCATCGTGACCGCCTTTCCCGGAGCCGGCTCGTCCGCCGCGCAGGCGGATGCCGGCGGTCCCAGGTGCGCCAGGCTCGGTGCCGACCGCGGCGACCAGCGGGGACAGGCCGCGGCGCAGACCTGCTTGCCGGCGATCATCGTGAACCCGAAACTGGCATCCTGCTTGCCATGCGGTTGACCGGGAAGTCCGACGGCGAAACACTCGTGAGGCGACGAGGTCCGGAGGACCCATGCCTGATCGCCTGCCTGCTGGCGCACCGTATCGGGAGATCCCGCTGCGAGATGGCCGATCGGCGCCGTTCTACATCGTTCCGTTCGACAAGGATGGCATCTGCACCGGTCCGCTGACGCAGGCGAATGTCTTCAAGGCGATCGAGCGCGACAAGCCGACCGACGTATTCCTCTTCTCGCACGGCTGGAACAACGACTGGTCGGCCGCGACGGGCAGGTACGACGGCTTCATCTCCGGCTTCGCCGACCTGCGGGCCGCGCATCCACTGGGGCGTGAGTTCCGGCCCGTGTCGGTAGGGGTGACCTGGCCGGGCACCGTGCTCGTCGCGCCGTGGGAAGAAGCCCCCGACATTGCGCAGGAGGTGCGCCTGATGGCACCGATGCCGGCGTCGCCGACGAGCGTGCCGAGGTCGCCGAGCTAGCCCCGCTCGTCCCGGCCGAACAGCGCGCCCGCTTCTATGAGCTGGCACAGTCGGGCGGCCTCGACGAGCGCGGGGCGACGGAGTTCGCCGCGCTCCTTGCTCCAACCTTCGCTGGCACGGACGAGCTTCGCAGCGCCGACGCACCGCCGGTCGAGGACGTCCTTGCGATCTGGCGGGCATTCTCGGGTGGCGGCGTCCAGAAGCCGACCGACGAGTTCGGCTTCGCCGTGGGCGGCGCCGAGGCCGGGCCGCAAGCCGCGGGCTTCTTGGCCGACCTCGACCCGCGCAAGCTCGTCCGGCTCGCAACGGTGCTGCAGATGAAGGACCGCGCAGGGCGCGTGGGTGCTCGCGGTGTCGCCGATCTGCTCGAAGGGCTGCTCGTCGCGGGCACTGCGCGGGAGTCGACCGACCACATCCCAGTCCACCTCGTCGGTCACTCCTATGGCGGCAAGGTCGTTCTCTCCGCTGTCGTCGGAAAGCCCCACAGCCGGCCCGTCGAATCGGTCTTGCTCCTCCAGCCTGCGATGTCGCGGCTGTGCTTCGAAACCAACGTGCTGGGGCAGGGCTTCCCAGGCGGCTACCGGCCGGCGCTCGAGCGCACCGTGCAGCCGATCATGACCACGTTCAGCAAGCACGACTTCCCGCTCACGAAGGTGTTCCACCTCGCCGTCCGCCGCCGCTCGGATCTGGGCGAACAGCAGATCGGCGCGGCGATGAGTCCTTACGCGGCGCTCGGCGGCTTCGGCCCAGAGGTATCCGACTCCACGATCACAATCACACCAGCCGTGGCACCGCCCGAGCACTACGAATATGGGGGGCCGGATGTGCGGGTTATCGGGGTGGACTCCTCTGACGTCATCAAGGGGCATGGCGAAATCTCGGTCCCGGCGACGTACTGGATGCTCCTGTCACAGGTCGCGAGGAGCTAGCGGTGGCAATGCTGCGACGTGAGAACAACCTGGCGGTGCTTCGTGCGCAGTTGATCAGGCGGCGCGGTACTGACGCGCTTGTCGCGTTCGAAACGCAAATCGGGGCCGGTGAACCACACGGGATTGCGACCTGGCAGGTAGGGGACGTCGCTTCGCGATCGGACAGCGTCGAGTCGCTACGCGAACTCCCACCGGACGTGGCGGCCGCGATCGTCCGCGGCGGAGAGGAACTCCTCGAGCACCCAGCGGTCTGGCTGGAGCTTGCGGAGCCGGCGGGGTTCCTCCCCCTGCTGCCATGGGAGGCGATGCTGTCACCGATCCTGCCGCGGCCAGTACTGCGCTTGCCGTACTTCATGCTCCGGCCGAGCGCCGCGATGGATTCACTGGATGTGGTGCTGTGCGCGACGAATCCGCTAGCTACTTCGACCTGAAGAACGCTCCGACGTTGTAACGGTGGCGGGCTAGGCCTGTGATGCGGTGTTCGGCGGGTGCTGATTCGGGCATGTGGGGGTGGTTGGCTCGTGCTTCATGTTGAGAGGGTTCCGATCTTGACTAGGTTGTGGGCGAAGACGCCGTGTCCGCACCAGGTGCGGGCGCCGTGGATGCCGGTGAGTTCGGTGCGGTTCCATCCGTAGCTGCGTTTGAGGTGGTTGATCCGGCCCTCGGATCCGGTGCGCCATTTGACCTTCTCGCGGAAGGCTCGGCGGTGTTCGAACTCGCGGCGGGCGGGGCCAGGTTTGCTCTTGCGCGGGATGGCGACGGCGCGGACGCCGAGTTCGTGTAGGTCGCGTTCAACGCTGGCTTGGCCATATCCGCGGTCGGCGGTGACCGCGTGCGGTGGGCGTCCGGCCCGTCGGGAGATCCGCTCGATCGCCGGGACCAGCTGCGGCGCGTCGGCGGGGTTACCCGTTTCGACGGTGTGGTCGAGGATGACGCCGTCGGCGTTGTCGACGATCTGGGCCTTGTAACCGAACTCGACTGGCTTGCCGAGGCGGCCTTTGCGGATTGGGCGGGCGTCGACATCGTGCAGGCTGACCAGCCGGTTGGCCGATTCGGGCATCACGCCGGCGAGGCGGCCGCGGGCCTGTGCGACGACCCGCTCAGCCCTGCGCACGATCGTGTCCAAGTCGTTGATCGCCCGGCGGAGCCGGCCTTTGCGTTGGCCGGTAGCACGGCGCAGTACCCGCTTGGCGTTGTGCACGACGGCGGTCGCGTCTCGCATCGCCTGCTCGGCGATCCCGGCCAGCTCGCCGGTGATGCGGCGCACCGTGGCCTGGGCCTGGTCACGCTGCTGCTCCCCGCGCAGCCGCAGTTTGCTCGCGATCGAGCGGGCTCGCCGTCCCGCAGAGCGCCTCCGGTCTCGGGCGCGGGTCCGGGTGGCGCCGCCGGCGCCCTTGACCCGCTCAATGGTCCGCGCCATCGTGCCGATCGCCTTGGCCAACAGACCCGAATCGGTCGGGTAGGCGACATCGGCCTCGACCACGGTGGTGTCGGCGCGGACCTTATCGGTGCGCAGCAGCTTCACCGCCGCAGCTTTGGCCAGCAGCGCTTCGTTCAGCCCGGCCACGGCGGCGTCCCCACACCGCGTGGTGATCTTCATCAGCGTCGTCGGGTGCGGCACCCGAGTCCCCAGCGGGATCCGGCAGAACCGTTGCCAACAGATCGAGTCGGACACCTCCCGGCACAACGACTCATAACCAAGCCGGTAGCGGAACTTCAGAAACATCAACCGCAGATAGGTCTCTATCGGGATCGACGGTCGCCCAATACGGGCGTCGAAGTAGTGCGCGAACGGCACGAAGAACACCACGTCGTCCAGCAGTGCGTCGACCCGCGCTAACTCCGCCGGCAACATCAGCAACTCGGCCGGCAAGATCGCGTCCCACAGCGTCGGCTGCACGTTTACAGTTCTCAGCACGGTGACCTCGATCCCTTCTAGCCCAAGGGGTCGAGGTCATCCTCCCGATCACCGGCCATCATCTGTAGGACCGCCACGCGCCGACTTCTTCAGGTCGAAGTAGCTAAAACGCGCTTCGATACCGGCCGGACACTGGTGGACATCGCACACCGCATCGCCGCCCAAGTACCGCGCCGACTAACGCTGCACCTGTTTTCGGACGACCACGCGCATTGGCAGCTCCAACAGGCCGTCGGAGACATCTACGCCGACGTTCATCTGTACGACCCGGCTGCGGCCGCCGATTACCAGCTCGCGCGCCGCACGCAGACACTCGACGACTCCTACGGTGTCGTCAACCCGTGGCTGTTGTGGATCCGCGACTCGCTGCAGGGGCGAGGCATCGATGTCGTCCATTTCGTCTGCCACGGGTACCTGTCGAACGGGCGCGGCGCGCTCTCCTTCGCGTCCTCACCGATCGTCAACACTGACACCCAATACTCCCGCTTCGTCGGGCTCGGCCAGCTCTCCTCGTTCCTCGACCCAGGTCGGCGCGTGGTCGCTCGCAGTCACCGGGCCGCCGTACAACTACTCAATGGCTGCGCTTCGCGAGCTCTGCGACAGTGTGGCGCGCACCGCACCGCGCTACGTTCTCGCGCACGACTCCGACCTCGACCCTGGGCCGGCGTACACGGAGCTGGCCGATAAATACGGCTTCCTGTACCAGACGCCAGGGGCCACCTCGGTGCCGCCGGTCGCGCGGTCCGTCGCCTGCTGGGTTCATCCAAGGTTGGTCGCGTACACCAACGTGGCGGAGCCTGGCGCCGAAGAGCTGCTCAGCTCCGACGGGCACAGCATCGTATTCGGCGAGGAGACCCAACAACTGCTTGACAGCGACGAGACCCCGGCATGGCTGGCTGCGAACGTGCGCACCGTCGAGCGGCTCCAAGCGAAGTGGCTCAATCAGTCCGGCGCAACCAGCGAATCCGCCGTCGCCCCGGACATCGCGGCGGCTGCCCTGCGCAACGTCACGGCGTTCCTGAACGAGCAGGTGCTCCGCGAGCGTGCAGAGGGGACGTCATGAGCCGGCTGCTGGTACGCGTCGCGGCGGAGCGCGACGCGGACGCCGGCACTGAGCGATGGCTGCTCACCTGCGAGGAGCCACCGGCTGATCCCGTGGTCGGACGCGACGCATTCGGCGCCAACCCAGAGATCACCGCACTCCTTGCCCCGGATCCGCCGGCGAACGGGGTCAAGGCCGCCGGCCGGTTCCTGTTCGATTGGCTCGCTGCCCATCCTCAGGTGGGAGTCGAACTGCTGCAGGCGACGCAGGGCGGGGTGCCGCGTCCCGTCATGATCGACCTGCGCGACGGCGCCGCCGAGGCCATTCCGTGGGAGGCGCTGTGTTCCCGGAACGATCGGTTCCTTGCTCTCGACCCGCGCTGGCCGGTCAGCCGGGCAGTCCTCTCCGTCAACGACGCCGGAGGCGAGCGCATCCTGCGCCCGCCCCTTCGCATCACCCTGCTCCTGTCGGCGGCCGAAATTCCGGCTGCCCCGGAGTGGCGTGAGATCTGGAAGGCGCTACTCAACGGCCCGGTGGCGGACTTCCAAGTCCTCGCCCTCGTGGGCGAGCCGGCACTCGGCATGGAGATCAGCGCCCTTGGCGATCCCCGGGTACGGGTCGAGGGCATGCCCAGCGAGGGCAAGAGTCTCGCCAACCTCATCCGCGAGTTCGCGCCGCACATCGTGCATGCGTTCTGCCATGGCGCCGCCGATGACCCTCCCTACCTCGAGCTGGCGACGGCCCAGGACTGGCTCAACGAGGCCACACAAGGCTCGCTGCAGATCGACGCCCGCCAGATCAACGGCCTGTCCAACCCGAACTCACCGGCGTGGCTCGCGGTCCTCAACTGCTGCGAGGTGGGGGCCGCCGGAGCGGCGACCCACGCCTTGGCTCGGCAGCTGGTGAACGAGGGCCCGTACGCGGCGGCGCTCGCGATGCGCGAGCCAGTAGAGCAGGTCGACGCGACGGCCCTGTCCGCAAGCTTCTACCCCGGCATGCTCGACGCCCTCCAAGCGTTGATAGCGGCAGGCGGCGACTCCGTCGACATCGACTGGGCGGCCCTCACCGTGCCATCGAGCATCCAAATGTGCGAGAGTCGCCAGGGCGGTAGGACGTTCGCTGCCGCGTCCAAGGCGCTCAAGCAGTGGACGCTGCCGGTCCTGTACCAGCGTCCGACACCGTTCAGCGCACGACTCGCCGTCCTGAGCCTGATCGAGGAGCTCGAGCTGCAGGCGTATCGCAACATGCGGGCCAGTGAGCAGCCGGGAACCGCGCGGTACGCAGCTATCGAGGAGAAGATCGCCGAACTCGAGGCCCGGGCATGACACTGACTTTCCGAGAGCCGCCGAGGTCAGTGCAGGCAAATGCCTGGACTGGGCAGCCGGTGATCGGCGAGCTGGTGACTACCTGGTCCCTCGCGGGCGCTGGCCCCGAAAAGCAGCCGGGTCGCAAGATGCGCCCTGGACCGCCGCCCAACCTCGCGGACGTGACCGACGCCCGCGTCGGGTGGGGGCTCGTACTCCCGGACCGACCGCAGCTGCCCGTCGCCGAGCGTGGCGGCGCGGATGACGCCCCCGAGCCGATCCAGGAGCTGCTCGCGGCGCGCTCGAAGTACGCGCGCGTGCTCCGGTGGGTTCCCGGCGACTCGACGGGAGCCGTCTCACTGCGCGACTACGCGGCGGGCAAGGACGTCGCGCTCAGCGGGACGACGGCCGGCATCGGCGACGGTGAGTTGCCGATGTACCTGCTCTTATACGGCGGCCCAGACGTGCTGCCCTGGGGCTTGCAGTATCAGTTGAACGCCGGCCGGTTCGTCGGCCGCCTCGACCTCACCGGCGAGGCACTGAGCAACTACGTCGACGCGCTGCTGACCGGCTTCCCCGCCGGCAACTACGCCGCGCCGGTGGTGTGGTCCGTCGACCACGGCGGGGACGACATGAGCTCGGTGATGCGTGATCAGATCTGGCGCGAAGGTCGCCGCCAAGTTCACGGGTGACGGCGAGATGCTGCGCGCGACGTTCGTCGACGGCGCTGCCGCGACCGCGACGATCTCCGGACTCCAAGACGTGCTTGTGGCGAATGCCCCGGGGCTAGTCGTTACGACGAGCCACGGGATGACGGGCCCGCTGGACAATGCGCAGCTGATGGCCGACACGCTCGGGCTGCTGGTGGACGGCCAGCACGCGACGCTTGACCCGAGCAGATTGTTGGCGGCGTGGCAGCCAGCCGGCGCGATCTGGTACGCCCACGCCTGCTGCTCGGCCGGCGCGGACGGCAAGGCAGCATTCGCGGGCCTTGTGCAGCCCGGGTCGACCGCGGACCTCGTGGTGCGCGGCGTAGCAACCATCGGGCCACGCGTCGCGCCCCTTCCTCGAGCGCTCCTGGGCACGGCCCAGCCAGCGCGGGCGTTCGTCGGGCACGTTGAGCCGACGTTCGACTGGACGCTCGGCTCGCCGTTCAGCCGTTGACCGACAGCATCGTGTCGGCTCTCTACGACGGCCTGTGCTCGGGCGACCCAGTAGGCATGGCGATGGAGCGCATATACAAGCACATCGGGGAGCTGGCGTCCGGCTACGAAGAGGCGTCCGGCGAGTACAACCGCACCTTCGGGACGTCGACAGCGGCCGTCAGTGCGGCTCTCTACAGCAAGCTGGCTTGGCTCGACCGGCGGAGCACGGTGATCTACGGCGACCCGACGGTGGCCCTCGCGCTCCCGGACGCGCGTGACGCCTGATCAACGGGCGTTGTACCGCGGCGCGACGGCGGACAGGTGCTGCCCGATCGCTTCGTTCGGCCGGTCGTAGGCGGTGGCAATCGCGCGCGTCGATCGCAAGCATTGTCCCGGGTGGTATACAACCTGACTTAGGCCATTCGATCATGACGCGGTGAGCAGGGTCCCGTGTTTGCTGGGTTGTAGGGGTCTGGCGGTCTCGGATTTGCGCACTAGGCGGGGCTCGTAGCCTGCGGCTGTGGCGTATGTGCGGACGGTGCGGACGTCGTCGGGAGCGACGGCGGTGCAGGTCGTGTGATCCTCGCGTCGTGGCTCGCGGCAGATCGAGCATTGCGGTTCGGCCCATAGCGATGAGGAAGAGGCAGCTTTGCGGCAGGTCGCCGCCAAGCGGATCGCCGCTGGTCACGTAGAACTCGACCTCGGCTTGGCCGCTGCGGCAGGGTCGGGTCCGCTGGAGATTGTCGGGTCTAGGGCTGGGCATCTGTGGGACGCTTTGTGCCGTGCTTACGACTGTCTCGGGTCCGATGACGCCGCTGGTGGGGACGAGGTGTTCCGGGCGCTGGTCCTGGCGCGGATCATCGAGCCCACCTCGAAGCTGGATGCGCTGTGAGTGCTCGAGGAAGCCGGTGTCGAGCCGGTCTCGTATCGGACGTTGACCCGCCGCCTGCCCCGCTACGGGAATCGCATGTGGCGCAAGGACATCTCGGCCGCGTGCGCCGCTCACGCCGCCCTCGGGCCAGCGAGCTTGGTGCTCGACGACGTCAGCACGCTCTACTTCGAGACCGACGTCGGGGACGGGTTCCGTGAGCCTGGGTTCTCCAAGGAACGCCGGCTGGAGCCACAGATCACCATCGGCCTGCTGACCGACTCGAGCGGGTTCCTATTGGCGGTGGAGGCATTCGAGGGCAACAAGGCCGAGACCGCCACGATGGTTCCTACGCTGCAGGCGTTCATGGCCGCGCACCAGCTGGTCGACATCACCGTTGTCGCCGATGCCGGGATGCTGTCGGACAACAACAAGCGCGCCCCGGGCGGGTTCGCGTCGGCGACGGTGGAGTGGTTGAACCTCAACCCGGTGACCACCGGCGACTGCACCTTCTCCGCCGCGGTGGCCGCCACCCCGGCCAACACCACCCACACCGTCCATCTGCCGGTGTCGGTGAGCATCTGCCAACTGCAGGTCCATCCCACCGTCGCGGGAACGTCCGGTCAGGAGACGCCGAGTCAGGTGCCGGCCGGATCGGGTGGGCTCGCGGCGACGAGGACCGCCAGCACCGCGCACCGGCAGCAGCTGCTCGTCGGACTCGGCGTGACCCTGCTGGTCGTCGGCGGGCTCGGCATCGCGCAGCTGCGCCGAGGCCGCACCGCATAGATCGCCAGGCCGACCATGTCCGGTGACACGCGCAGGCGGGTGTGGCTGGTGGCATCTGTCCTCACGGCGGGGGCGGGTCTCGTGGTGGTGGTCACGGCCGCGGCCGGGATGGCCCGTGATCACCCGGTGCCGAGGGACTTCGGTGTCACCGCGCGGCCGGTCCTTGACCCGACCGCGCCGACCGCGAGCGGCCCCCACACCGGCCAGACACCCGCGGCCCGGCCCCGCGCAGCACCGACAGCGACCCGCGACGCGACCCTCCCGCCAAGCTCGGTGGCGCCCGCGGAACCGGCGGCGTTGACGATTCCCGCACTGCAGGTGCGGGCGACGGTGCTACCGGTCGTCGCCTCACACGGAACGCTCGGGGTGCCCGACGATCCGGCCCAGGTCGGGTGGTGGACCGGCAGCGCGCTGCCCGGCGCATCAACCGGCTCGGTCGTCATCGACGGCCACGTTGACTCCGCCACGGCCGGGCCCGGTGCGCTGTTCCGGATCGCCGACCTGCGCACCGGCGACCTGATCCTGGTCACCACCACGACCGGGGAACGGCGCAGCTACACGGTCACCGGGCGGCGGGTCTACCTCAAGGCTGGCGGGCTGCCGCCGGCCCTGTTCGCCGCCACCGGCCCACCCCGGCTCGTGCTAATCAGCTGCGGCGGCCCGTTCAACCGCGCTACCGGCAGCTACCTCGACAACATCGCCGTCTTCGCCGTCCCGACCTGACCTCGCCCAGCAACGGTCGATGCGCTGCGACGCTTGATTGCGGCTGGCGAGAGGCGTCGTGCAGGACGCTCCTCGCAACACGGTCATCGCGCATCTCCATCCCCGACGGCCGCGCAACCTGTGCGGACTGACCGAGGGCGCCGCCCGCGGGGAAATCCGCCGACTGCAAGGCGAGCTCAACGATGGCCACGGCTTCCCCGCCCCGTGCGTCGAGCTGCAACCGGGACGGCCCAGCCGCTGCAACGACCTGCCTGCGGAACCTGGGGCACCCGCAGAACCGCTATTCACTGTTGACGGGCCCCGTGGTGTGCTCCCGTGCCCGGTCGGGCTGGTCCGGCTGTTCCCTCGGCCCCGCAGACTGACACACGCCACGGGCGGATGCCGCCTGGGAGAGACCGATTGGCACCAGGATCCGAGACCTGCCAAGGTCGGCGGTCGGCGGTCGCGAACGAGCTGACACCGATGCCATCTGGGGCTGCATACTGCAGCGGTCGCTGCGCCGGCTCGCGGCGGCCAAAAACACCCGACCACGGTAAGGCCGGCGCGCCGCAGGACGCATTGCACCCACGGCGGTCCGGGAGGCGGTCCGGCTTAGCACCATCACCCGCGGCGGCGCCACCCTCGACAAGGCGACCTGCCGCGTGGATAGCGCTATCTGGCTAGAACTGATCCGCTGAGGTGACGGCCTCGGTGACAGTGACCTCGGGCGGGCCACCGCTGGCGCCGGTCTCGGCGATGAACGCCTGTAGCTGCGGATCGGCCATAAACGCCTCGAACTGCTCGGCCGTCTGCCACTCATCAACAACGATGACGAACCCGTCGCCAACCCCAAAGCGGTGGTGGATCGCGCCTGCAGTACGCGACAGCTCACCGAACTTGATGAGATCTTCGGCGCGTTCCAGCAACGTCTGGCGGAATTTCGCGGTGTCACCCTGGAACTTCGCGACGATGAGCACACTCACGACGATCATCTCCGTTCTTCAGGTCGCCCGGCCACCCGACCGCCCCTGCGGGTCGCGGTCGGCCCCGATGCGGATCGGATGTGCCGCGGCGCCGCCGAGCGTGACAGCGCCACCTCCGCCTGTCAAACGGAACCGAACCAGCCAGCTCTCCGCGGACGAGCGGTGGGACCAACATCGTCTTTGTGCCGCTCACCGTTCAGCCGATGAGCAGTACCCGTTCGTATTTGCCATCTGTCGTGCTGGCCACCGAACACAGCGCAGCGCCATCTGCCCGTTCTGCCAGTGCTTGACGTTGCCCGAGTGGGTGCGGCCCACGGAGATCACCGACTCGATGTTGTTGATATCCAGTATGAATTGCCGCGGGGCCGCCTGGCCCGGCGGTTTGCGTGGTCGGGCATACGGTGCGACCGCGCGACTGGCCGGATACCTGCTCGCCTCCTACGACGCGGACCGATCCTCGGTGGACTGCTGTCCTCGCGGGTGCGATCGGGCACGGGCCGCCCGTTCTCTCCAGGACTGCTTAGTGCGTTTTGTCGCGGGCAATGTGTCAGTGTGGCTTGCGAGCGCGGAGGCTGAAGATGATCGGTAGCAGCTGGCGGTCTTGACGCCAGCGCATCAGGCCGTCCTCGTCGCGGGAGAGCAGCCGTCGGCCAATGTCGGACTCGACGGCCACATGCTCGCCGAGGTGCTCGATGACCAGCTCAGCGTTGACCGCCGCGGTCACCAACTCGCCGAGCGAATGGCCGTACTCGATGGTTACGTTGTGCTCGGTGACGGCGTCCGGATCGGCGTAGGAACCGCCCTGGTCGTCGAAGCGCCGCGGCCCGTCGTTGACGTAGGGAAAGTCGAGCTGCAGCGGGTCGACGGACGCGGCCATGTTGAACAGCGGGTGCGTGTCGACCAGAACGAGGCGGCCACCCGGCCGCAACGCCGACGCGGCCGTACGCATCCACGCGTCCATGTCCCCGATCCAGAGGTCGCGGCGCGGCCGAGGATCGCCGATCGAGGAGTGGCAGCGATGCTGCGAGTCGTCCGGTACCCCGATGACGTCGGCCTGCCCAGCCCGCTCAGCGAGCGGCGCAGGCCCCGCCGGAGCCAGCGAAGGAGGTACACCGCGAGGCTCACCGCGGCCACGGCCGTGAGCATCAGCATCGCGACAAGGACGACAAGCAGCTGCGCTACACCGGACATGAGCCCTCCTGCGGGTGGCTTCGGGCGGCGGCCCTGAGATTGCCGCAGCAGTGGCGGCAACTCTAGTTCGCGCCTCGGTTGGCGTGTGGATCGGTGACGAGGTCGAGACGGGTTCACCCAGGGGCAACATGACCGCCGTAGGCACGACCGACGTGATGATGGCGACCGCCAAGACGACCCACATCACGAATTCTTCGACGGATTCGGATGGGACACGGGCGGCACGATGGTCGCCGCCGCCGCCGTGATCGCCATCGTTGGCTACTCCCGGCAGCGTCGTGCCGCATGTCGCGCCGAACGCCCTGACCTGTATGCGCAGGCGATCGCAGCAGTCGAGGACTATCTCGAAGCGCCGTACTGGATCCGGCGCAATGACGGCACGGCCGAGACCCGGCGGCCATCACCAGCCACCTTAGCGACGTGAAGTCGCGAATCTCGTTGCACCAGGCACTGCTTGAACTAGCGCACCCGACGCCGTGTCGACCGCCTACAAGCTTTTGTCAAGGCCGGCCAGCGCGAGGCCGGGCCACAGCCGACCGCGGCGTGGAACGCGACGCCCATTACGACCGACGCGCAGGTAACCCTCGGCGTCGGCTACGACCGCACCGACTCGGACAGAAGCGCGGTGCGCAGTCATGGCCGCGACGAAGACCGACCTCACCAAGTTCAACTAGCGATCACCGAGCTCGGCGGCCTGGCCATCGGATGCTCTCGTGTAAGGATTCGTGCAATTGAAGGGTCCATGTGGACAGTCTGTCCATGGTTCTGTCCATGGTTCTGTCCATGAACGCTGCCCGTTCGGCGACACGCGGGCCAACGATGGCAGCGCCGAGGTCAAACGTTTCCGTTCACAGACAGACCAGACAGCCGGATCACGCTTCTTGTAATCGGGTGGTTAGGGTTCAAGTCCCCTCGTCGGCTCCGATTGCTGCGGTCACCGACCGCCGGCTGGGCGAATGTCACACCGGTGGGCACTCGGGCATGCGCATCGCATCCCAATGCCGCATGGCAGCGTCCGGAGCTTGGTCGCGCATCACCGGTGGCGTGGCGCGACGATGAGTATCGGCGCGGCCGCCAGGGCACTGACGATCACTGCGGCAATTGCACAGCTGCCATGACTACGGCCTGCGGCCCAGCACCAAGATGAGCTGCATGTTTGTGCGTTCGGAGGGATCGCGATGCGGCACAGTAGCTGCGTGAACGTCAATCGGAGCTGGTGGAACGAGCGTGCGGCCGTGCACGGTCAAGACGATGTCTACGATACGCGCGGCTTTCTCGCCGGCCGGCCCACTCTGTACCGGCTCGACCTCGACATCGTCGGCGACGTGACCGGCCGTGACCTCATCCACCTGCAGTGCCACACCGGCATGGACACGTTGTCCTGGTTGCGCGCCGGCGCGGGCAGTGTGACCGGGATCGACTTCTCCGATATTGCTGTTGCCAAGGCGGCCGCAACCGCCGAGGCAGCCGGCCTGTCCGATCGGGCAACGTTCATCGAGGCTGATGTGCTGGCCGTCCCCGACTCGCTACATGGCCGGTTCGATGTCTGCTATGCCAGCCGCGGCGTCGTCGGGCCCGGTCTTGGCTGCCGACCCGCACCCGCCGGATCGACATCCTTCGGCTGCAGCTCCGTCAGGACGTCGACACCGCCAGCGGCGCCGTAGACGCCGGTCTGCGCGCGGGCCGACCCGTGGAACAACTGCAGCCCGCTTGCCGGCACCTGCGCCAGGCCGCCGCCCAGCTTGACCTCGACCTTCTGGTCACCGCCGCCGAGCCCGACGCCGTCCACCGCGAGGCGATGCTCGAGGGCCAAGCCGAACGTCGTCTCATGGTCACCCGGGCGTGCACACAACTGCGCCACGCCGTCCTACTCGCCGGGGGACCGGCAGCCGATCCGCTGCTCGCTCAGGCCGTCGACGACCTCCGCGACGAAATAGACCTGCTGCGACTACGCGCCGAGGCCTACCAAGAGCTCGCCACTGGCAGGACCCGTTGAGGTTGCTTATAGCGCCGAATCCGAAAGCCCGGGACCGGCGGCGGCACCCGTTGTTGCCGATGCGCGGGCGACCGTACGCCATCGTTGAGCAGCCGGCGGCGGCCAGGCGACCAGCGACCGCCAGCAGCAGGACGCAGATCGTTAGGGTGTAGCCGGCGATGATCTGGCGCCCCGGGCGCCCGTTGCGATCGATCTGGATGTGCGACACGACGCACTTCCCGGCGGCCGGGATGGCGGTGCTCATCATCGAAGACCTGGTCAGCCGCAAGTGGCTCACCGAGGTCGTATCGGCCGAGAGACCTCGACCCAGGTCGAGCTCGCCTTCACCGCCGCCCTCGAGGCCGAAGGCCTGCTCGATGCCATCGAGCGACGCCACGACGACGGGGCGCGTTTGACATCGCTGGGGACAGCCGCGGGTCGATCCAGTGGCCGGCGGCTTTTTGCGGAGTGTTCGGGATGCGCCCGACCGAGCATCGGGTGCCGTTGACCGGCACGATATTCATCGACCCGATCCGCAAGTTCCGGGTGCTGGCCACGGCCGGGCCGATGGCTCGCTCGGTCGAGGATCTGCGGCTGGCGATGCTGGTGATCGCCGGCCCGGACGGCCGTGACCCGGAAGTCCCGCCGGTGCCCTGGCGGGACACCGCGCCGGTGGAGCTGACCGGGCTGCGGGTCGGGTACTCGCCCGATTACCCGTCGTTCGTGGCCGGGGAGATCCGGGCCGGCACCGATGCGCTGGCCGCGGAACTGCAGGAGGTGGGCGTGATCGTCGAGGACCGGTTGCCCGACCCGGCGCTGGCCGAGTACGGGCAGGTCGTCGAGGAACTATGGCCGATGCTGGTATCCGCGGCCGAATCACCCGCACCGGGGTCGGATGAGCCGGGCTCCGGTCCGCTGTGGAACTATTTGGCGGCGCTGGACCGGCGGGACCAGTTCATAGCCAGCTGGGACCGGTTCTTCGCCACCTGTGACGCGTTCATCGCCCCAGCGATGCCGATGCGCGCGTGGCGTGTCGATGATGGCGAATGGCGTGTGGATGCCGGCGGACCTGCAGATGACAGCCCGCAGGCGCAGGCCTTCGTGGCCCTGCTGCTGTCTCAAGTCAGCGGTTGTCCCATGGTGGTCATCCCCGTAGGGGTCGACACCAACGGCGTCCCGTTCGGCATCCAGGTAATCGGGCGGCGCTGGCACGACGAGCAGCTAATGGCCATCACCGAGGCAATCGCCGCTGTCACCGGCGGATTCCGACCTCCGCCCGGAGTCTGAAGCCACCTTCCACGCGGCCAACCGCTGACATACGGAACGGCTGACAACACAAACCTCGGTCAACGCGCGCAACACCGCCGATCGGGGCGCGGTGAGGGCGCTGAAGGTGGCGCGCAGATCGTTACTTACGTCAGGGGTCGTTGACGTCGGTGGTGCTGACGAGCAGCTGCAAGGTTGATCTTGTTGGCGCCGCAAAGCTGTTGTTCGACCAGACGCACCCCGCACATGCCTCGCCATCGCTGCATCCGATTCGTCCGGCCTTCTATCGCGGCGAGGGAAGAGAAGCAACGACATGCAGCGGCGGGTATTCATTACGGTCCAAGCCATGGTCATGAATTACGCGGTCGGCCTGCCCACGGTCGGCGGATTCGGAGACGTTCACACCTTGGTGGACCTGGCGGTCGCCGCCGAACAGCACGGCTGGGACGGCGTGCACTTGTGGGATCACGTGCTCTATCACGAGTCCGGCTGGCCGGTCGCGAGTCCGGTCGTTGCCGCTGCGGCGATCGCGGCGAGCACCAGTCGCGTCCGGATCATTCTCACCGTCGCACTGCCGCGGCGCCAGGTCCAGGACATCGCTCAAGATGCGGCCGGCATCGATGCCCTGTCGAGGCGACGCCTCACCGTGCTTGCGACCATCGGGTCGATGGATCGCGAATACACCGACTTCGGGCTCGATCCGGACCTTCGGACACGCGGCCGCGCCCTGGACGAGCGCCTGCACCGCCTTGTCGAACTGTGGTCGCAGTGGGCGGTGCCACCGATACCGATCTGGTGCGGCGGACGCTGGCCGCACAAGCCCGGACTTCGCAGAGCGGCGCGCTTCGACGGCGCAATGCCCACGTTCGCCGACCAACGCAGCGACGGCGCAACGATCGAGCAGTTCGCGGCAGCTGCCTCGTTCCTGCGGCGACTCGCGCCAGGTGGCTTCGACATTGCATTGGAGGGCGCCACCGATGGTCCCGACCAAGCCCAACGTATCGCTCGCTACGCCGACGCTGGCGCGACCTGGTGGATCGAAGCACTGGGTTGGTGGCGTGGCGACAAGCATGCCGCGAGGTCCCGCATCATCGCCGGAGCACCAGCCCAACCCGACGGCGACAGCCACGGGAGCACCCCTCGCGCCGAGCACGCGAGGGGCGGTCAGGCAAGCCAGCCCTGAACTCCCGCGGACGCTGCGCACATCGCCGTCGATCGGTGCGCGCCGCCGTCCAAGGGAACTCCGTTCGAGCCACGCAGATGAGACCGTATGCGTCCGTCGGCTACCGGATCTGCCAAATAGAGTGCGTATCCCCGCGTACTGGATGGCGTATCTCCCGCGGTCGAGGGCATGCTCGTCTCGTGCCTCGCTTGGTAGACCCGACCGGTCAGCTGCGTAAGTCCTTCCTTGCCGCGATGTCGGAGTTTCGCAGCGACCTCGATTACCCGGTCCCGTGGTTCGTGACCGACGTCGATGCGGAAGCTCTGGTCGATCCCGCAGCATTTGATCGCTACGTGGCCCGCGTGCTGGGCGAGCGAGACGAATCAGGGGTACGGGTACCCGGATGGGTGCCCGCGACGACGCTGTGGTGGGCAGATCATGAGCTCATGCTGGGCCGAGTGGGCATCCGTCACAGGCTCACCCCGGCCCTGGAAGTGGCCGGCGGGCACATCGGATACGACGTGCGACCCAGCGCGCGGCGCCAGGGGCATGCCACAGCCATCCTCGCGGCCGCACTTCCCGTCGCCGCGTCCCTCGGGATTACCGAAGCCCTGCTGACCTGCGAAGAGGCCAACACGGTCTCACAACGAGTTATCGAGAAGAACGGCGGTCGATTGATCGACAAGGTCGGCAGCAAGCTCCGTTACTGGGTGCCGACCAGCGCCTAGAAGAACCTTGCCGTCAGCTGTGACCCCAGCGATGGCACGCCTGGTTATGCCGCGATCCGCGCTTGATCCGTCGATATGCGCGCACCGCCGAGGCAGTCGACTGAGCGCAGATGGATCTGTCAGATCGCGGTCCGTGGGTCGCTGTGCTGAGGTGTTGATTCAGCCGGCTCATATATCGAGCTCTACGCTGTGCTCGCACGTCGAGGCAGTCACTTTGGTGTCGTCGTTCCTGGGCTCGGTCTTTATGGGGCACGAACGGTCGTCCGCAGAAGGGTCTCCGCATGTCAGACGCCGCCGACTATGTCGTGATAGGTGCGGGAGCTACCGGGCTTGCTTTCACTGACTCGCTGGTCTGCGAATCCGATGTCGAGGTCGTCCTGGTTGACCGAAGGGAGGGCGTGGGCGGTCACTGGCGGGACAGTTATCCGTTCGTACGCCTCCATACCGCGTCGACGTTCTACGGGGTCAACTCGCTGCGGCTCGGCGAGGATCGCATCACGCAGGACGGCCACAACGCCGGCTACTACGAGCAGGCGTCGGGGACGGAGGTCACAGAGTACTTCGAGCAGGTACTCAATGAGCGACTGCTCGCGACGTGCCGCGTTCGACTGCTGGCACAGCACGAGCTCGTCGGCCACGACGCGGGACAGGCGCAGGTCCGCGACTGTGTGACCAACGAAGTCCGAACCATCCAAGTACGCCGCCGGGTGGTCGACGCCCGTTATCAGGAGGCCTCGATCCCCGCTACGCACGCGCCCACCTTCGCGATCGACCCCGACGCGGCGTTCGTCCCTGTCGGTGCGCTGCCGTCGGCAGCGCCGGACTATGCCCGGTACACCGTCATCGGCGGCGGCAAGACGGCCGCTGACGCGTGCCTGTGGCTGCTCGACAACGCCGTCGACCCGGACCGCATCCGATGGATTCGCCCGCGCGAGATGTGGTTCACCGACCGCGCAACCATGCAGCCGCTCGACAAGGTCGCCAGCCTGATGGGTGGCATCGCCGACGAGGCCGAAGCCGGGGCCAGCGCGTTGGACCTGACCGACCTGTGCCACAGGCTCGAGCAACGCGGACGGTTCCTGCGGCTCGACCGCTCGCTCGAACCGACGATGTATCGCGGCACGATGCTCAGCCGCTCCGAGGCTGCCGCGCTACGCCAGGTGCGCGATGTCGTGCGGCTGGGGCATGTGCGTGGGGTGCATGCAGACCGCGTCGTCCTGGACCGAGGAGAGATCGTCACTGGCGCCGATGTCTTGCATGTTGATTGTTCCGCCCGCGGCCTGGCCGCGTCCCTGGAGAAGCCGATCTTTGCGCCCGGCGTCCTCACCCTCCAGCAAGTGCGTCACAATTCCCCGACTTTCAACGCTGCGCTCCTCGGGTTCGTAGAGGCACATCGCGACGACGACGTGACCAAGAACCGGCTGTGCCCTCCCAACGCCTACGCCAGTACCTCAGCCGACTTCGCCGGCATGCTCAGCCGGACATGGCAGACCGAGGCGTCATGGCGGCGTGAGCCCGATATCGCCGAATGGGTGGCCGACAGCCGCTTGAACCTGCTCAAAAGCGTTCGCGACCGCCTCGCGAACCCACAGGTCCGAGACGCCGCGAAGCGCTTCGTCACGCACGTCGACGAGGCGGTGAAACGGCTCCCTCATCTGGTCTGACCCGCGAGCCCACCAAGCGCGAGCACGCACCGGCGGCCTGGGAGGGCTGGATCCAGCTTCCCAACGCCGGCTGGCTGAGCGAACGCCCAATGAAGATCATCGGCGACAAATGGGCGCACAAACAGACAGGCAATAGCCGTCGTTCTGGTGCACCGTCGCAACAACCAAATGGCGCGCAGATGATTCGATAGGAAGCTGCGAGACGTCGGAGATCACACTGCGCCACGACTTGTCCGGCGCCTTGATCAGCTGCCGGGGGCCGTGTTCAGGCGGGTCGGCATGGCTGGCGGGCACCTACAGCGCGACCGCGACGGCGGCGTGGTCCGTGGGGGGTCACCGTATCGGCTGATGGCTGGGAGGACCTCCATCCGGCGGATCGCGACCGATCGCGGCATCCCGATGGTCCAGGTTGCGCTGGCCTGGGTGCTGAAGAACCCGGTTTCCCGGCACCCATCGTCGCGCCACCAAGCCCATCACCTGCCGGACGCCGTCGCCGCCCTCGACGTCCAACTCACCGAGCACGAGAATGATGCGCTCGAGGCGCCCTACGTTCCACGTGCCCACGGGCTTCTAGAGATCACCCACTTACCATGCCGGGGAGAAGGATGAACCGACAGCCCAAGGAGCCCAGCACAAAGGCCCCGCCGAACTATTCACCGGTGACGTTTGGGCCGACGTGATCCCCGCCGACCAGCCACCGTCACGGCTACGAGCCACCTGGTCCGGTTCGCGCCTGGCGCTCACAGCGCCTGGCACCGCCACGCCAACGGATAGACGCTGCACGTAGTCGACGGCATCGGCCCGGTCCCATCCCGCGGCGGCGAGCCGATCGTCATGAAACCCGACGATACCGAGTATACCCCGCCCAACAAGTGGTACTGGCACGGCGCCACGCCCAACCACTTCATGACACACCTGGCCACACCCGTTCCGTCCGGTAGCGGTTGCGGTACTCCGTGGGCGGGCTCACCCGCCTGCCCGGTACGGGAGAACGGCGTGCGGTGACAGTTGCCCAACGACAACCGCTGACGGCTGTCCGATAGGCGATACACGATCGGCACGCGCGCAGTCCGAAAGCGGAACCCTGATTGCACGAAGACAGAGGGCGCAAACACCGTGCCGTTGTGGAGACTCGCCGAGATCGGAGCCGACGCCACTCAACTGCACCTATAGCGGCAACGGCATCACCACGAGCTCGACGGTGCGGCTGGGGATGACACCGCGCAGGCCCAATTTCATCCAGCCGCCAGTGAATGGGACTCGACGGCCAAAGTCCTTGAGCATGCCTGGATGGAACAATCCATCTGCGCGTCGCTCACGGATCTGGAGCCCTAGC
>CAVZYJ010000007.1:0-199927 GCA_963779485.1 uncultured Actinomycetota bacterium
TGGGCTGGCCTCGGTCATCTTTGCGCTGCTTGCCCTGGAGGATCTTGGCCCGGCTGCGGAAGAAATCACCGCGATCATTGCCTTGACCGTGCTGCTCAGTGTCGCCGCGCACGGGCTCACGGCGCAGCCGTTTGCGAGACGCTTCGTTTCGCGGTCATAACGCTCAGTAATTTCATTCGGTCAGGTGGATATCTGGCATCGATCTGATCCCCGGCCGGACAGGGCACTTCGCGCGCTGTCAGAGTCTCGACCTCCCCGCCGAGCTGAGGGCCGCGTGCCGATAGCCTTCATCCGCCTCGATCGGCCGCCCAGGGGAGTCTCTTCGAGGTCGGAAGGAGCTTGGAATGGTCACAGGACCCCGCCGGCGTCTCACACCAACCTCTCGACCTCGTCGACCGACGTGAAGGCCACACGCGGCCGGCGGGCCGCGCGTTGCCTCGTGGGAAGATCACATTCGAGGCCGATGATGCTGGTCGCATTCGCCGGGGCTGCATTCATGCTGGCGTCATGCGGCGGGAGTGGTCCTGTTCTGCCCTCGCGGTCGCCATCCTTGTCCCGCGAGACGTCGCGATCTGTCGCGCCTCCGTCACTGACATCGAGTGCCGCTACACCGACGGAGACCTCCGCGCCCACGGTGACCTCTGCGCCGGACGGAGCACCCAGACCGACGGTGACCCGCACACCGATCACACCGACGCCTCCGCCGGCGACCGCGACGGTGACGCTGACGCCTCCGCCGGCGACCCTGGCGCCCACGGTCACCTCCGCGCCGCCGACGCCTCAAACGGCGACGCCCACACCCACCCAGAGCGAAGCCCTTACGGCCACCTCGAGTACCACGAGTTCGACGCCGGCGTGGCTGTGGTGGCTGATCGGCGCAGTCGTGCTGGTGGTCGCGGTCCTGATCGCATTCCTGATGCGCAAGCGCAATCGAAAGCGGGCCTGGGCAGACAAGTTGTCGTCGTCAGAGACAGACGTTGCCTGGTTCGCCCGCGAGCTCATCCCACAGCTGAGTCAGGCACCGTCCGTGCAGCAGATGGCCGGCGGATGGGGGATTTCATCCGATCGGGTGGTCGCTGCGGAGGACCGCCTCACAACGCTGGAGGCAGCTGCCGTCGACGACACGGGCCGTGGTCAGGCCCGCACCCTGCGCGATGCGGTGCGCGGCGCGCGAGCCCGGCTTGACACGCTGGCGACCGTCTACGACCGGGCCGAAGCCTTGAGCCAGCTCCAAGCTGCGGCCGGGGAGCTGGAAACAGCCCTGGCGGCCGTCCGTCCTGCGACGCAACCTTCGACGCCTGACCAGCCCCTACCAGGCTGAGTCGACGTCTTCGGAGTAGCCGTCGGCTCGCGGGTCGAGTAGAGCAACACGCGTCGAGCAGCCCGAGCGAGCGGCGGCGCCGCCGAGCCGACTGTCCACCGACTGGACGGCGTCAGATCCTCTGGGTTGTCGTCCGGTTTGCGGATAGTCGACGTGGCTGTACCAGGGGACCTTGGTGAATTGCCGCAACAGGGCGGCTTTATTACCGGAGGTTCCAATGACTACTCGTTTCACTACCGCCGCCAGCGATGCGGCCGATGACGGCGCCGCGACCAAGCGCCGCCGTCGTGCGCTGCTAGTTGGCGGTTTGATCACCAGCGGCGGCGTTGTTGCAGCGATTGTGGCGCCCGGGTCTGCACATGCGGGGGCGCATCAAGCGCAGCCGGCCAAGGCCACCGTCAGTTCCACATCAGACGTCAGCCCGCAGTACAGCCGGGGGTTTCACATCTACAACCTGAGCAGCTACCGGATGAAGCTGCTCAGCATTACGGGCGACGGCAACTTCGAGGGCAGACCGAACGACGGCGACGTCCTTCTGCCTGGGGTCGGCTTCCACGACATCGAGGTCCAATGGAGATGGCTGTCGAATCAGAACGACACGGCGACCTACGCCATCCTCGGTGAGGATGGCCGTCAGATCGGCACTTACAAGGCGCACCTGAGGGTCACCGGTGGCGATGGGGTTCCCTCGTGGACTAATGAAACGACACTCGGTGCGGCCGGCGGTGAAGGAATGAACCTCACGCTGCTGGATGCGCCGGGGACGGTGCGGGATATCCCGGCCAGTCAGGGCCAGGCGCAGGCCGCGACGCTCAAACAGCTATGTGCGGAAAACAGCTCAGCAAAATGCAGTTTTGCCGCCACGAAACGGGAGAAGATCGCCGGTCCCGAGCATCAGGTCGGGAACGCGTTCGAGAACGTCAGTGACCTCACGGGAACATATACGATCGCCCGAACCGATACGGTCGGCGTGACCAACAGCGTTGGGGTCAGCGTGACCGCAGGAACGTCGCTGTTCAATGTCGTCACCGTCGAACTCACCGCTCAGTACGGCCGCGAATGGAGCCAGTCGGAGGAGTTCACCCACTCGGTCGACGTCGAGGTCCCGCCCGGCTGGGAGGTATGGCTGACCGACAGCGCTCCGCTGATCCGCGATACGGGTGATTTCACGATCACGTTGGGCAACACGACCTGGCACCTGCGCAACGTCTACTTCGACTCGCCGGACTCCGACGGAAACGGCAAGTGGCGCCTTCACAGCAAGAACAACAACGGGGTGCAGCAGCAGACGATCACGCTGCCCGCAGTCCCCGCGTCGGAACCGATCATCATCGATTAATGCATCGCAGAGATCGCGCGTCGAAGCTGTTGGAGAAGCCTTGTCGGGAGGCATCTCCAACACTTCCCCCCTTTCGAACCCGAAGCCGCGAACCTGTTCTTAGTCGGCGATCGGGACGCCCGCGACCCGTCTGAGCGCCCGCTGTCGCAGCCGCGTGATGATGTGTATGTGACCGACGAGCTGCTGGCCGATCAGGTTGCCTACTACCGTCAGCGCGCGTCCGAGTACGACGTGACGGCGTATGCCAACGTCGCGGCGGCTCGTGCGCGCATCGCGCGGTTGGTGGCGGAGATGCAGCCGACCCGGAGAGTGCTGGAGATCGCCTGTGGCACCGGCTTGTGGACACAGGCACTCGCACGACTGGCGGACACGGTGATCGCAATAGATGCCGCGGCCGAGGCAGTCGCTATCGCTCGCGATCGGGTGCGGTCAGAGAACGTCATGTTCGACGTCGCTGACGTGTTTTCGTGGGCGACTGAGGAACGGTTCGACGTGATCTTCTTCTCGGCCTGGCTCTCCCATGTCCCGACCAGCCGGTTCGAACAGTTCTGGCAGTTGCTGCGGCGTCTGCTGGCGAGCGGTGGACGGGTGTTGTTCATCGACGAGCACGTCGACGTCCGTGACAAGGAGGCCTATGTCCCCGGCCGGGACGAGGTCGTCGAGCGGCGACTACGAGATGGCAGGCAGTTCCGGATCGTCAAGAACTTCATCGACCCCGAGCGGCTGGAGCACCAACTGCGCGAGCTGGGTTGGGATTGCCAGATCCGCCGGGACGGCAGCGACTGGATTCGTGGGCAGGCGCGTCCTGCCTTATAGCTCCGCACGTTCGACCGTGCCGCTAGCGAAGCAGTCGAACGACCTCCGCTTGAAACTGGAGGAGGAAGTCATTCGCCTCGGCCGCCGGTGTTCCGGCGTCGTCACGGACGACGAACTCCTCGACTCCGGCCTGCCGGTACTGGCCGATCGCCTCCGCGACGCCCTCCGCGGTTCCCACGACAGTCTCGCCGTCGTCCGTGCCGCCCGCGATTTGACCGGGTGCCGAGACGATCCTGACACTGGCCCCGCAGACCCGCCGAACATCGTCCGGCGCTCGGCCCGCCGCCTCACAGTGTCGATCAAGAACGCGGGACTTGCGGCGAAACTCTGAGCTCGTCGCCCAAGTATGCCAAGCATCGGCGGAGCGAGCCGCGATCGCCAACGTGCGACGCTCACCGCCCCCACCGATGAGAATCGGCAAGGCCGGCTGCGCCGGCGGCGGCTCGCAGAAGGCATCCTGCACCGCGTAGTAGACGCCGCGATAGGTGGTCGGCGCGCTTCGAGTCAACGCTCGGATGACCGCGCAGGCCTCCTCGAAACGGTCCAGCCGCTCGCGCACGTCAGGAAGCGCAATGCCGTAGGCGCGATGTTCGTTCGTCTGCCATCCGGCCCCGACGCCGAGGGTCAATCGACCGGCGCTGAGTTGGTCCACCGTCGCGGCCATATTCGCAACGACAGCAGGGTGACGATAGGTGCTGCCAAGCACCAACGTTCCGACCCTCACCTGCTCGGTCAGCATCGCCAAAGCCGTCAGACAAGTCCACGCCTCAAGCACCGGCCCCGGACGTGGCCGGTCCCGGGCATCATGTGGCATGAAGTGATCGGGCACGTAGATGCAATGCCACCCCGCGGAGTCCGCCGCCGTGCCGATCGACCGAACGTCCGGCCACGGCCGCCGGGTATCCAGGCACAGGCTGAACGTCAGGGCCTTGGCAGGCACAGCGGCACGATAACGCTCGACTCCGTTTCATCTGCATCGGGCATCCTCGCTTCAACGCACGTTCAAGCCCAAGACTCATGCCCACCCACCGTTGCGCTGGTATTCCTATCTCCACAGGGTGTGGGTCATCGCTTCTCGGCGGCGTCTGGCGCGCATCCCGGTGGGCTGATGGTCGGCTGGATGACCCAGGCACACGATGAGCTGAGGCTCCCACTCATCGGGCAGGTCGAGCACATGGGCCGCTGCCGCCCGGCTGAACGAGGTCACCGGTCCGGAGCCAAGTTGGATCGCGTGGGCGGCGAGCAGGATCGTCGCAGCGACTGTGCCGACGTCGACAGACAGCCCTGGAGCGCCCGGCCGAAACCCGTAGCGGCGGGCATTGGACTGATCGATGCAGATGACGATGGCCGCGGCTGGACGTTGCAGCATCCCTGGCGAGACCAGACGCAACACCCTCAGCCGACCGGGATGGGTAACGACGACCAGCGGATGTAGCCGGCGGTTGCCGGCGCTGGGGGCGTAGGAGGCGGCGTCTATCAGGGTGTCGAGCTGGTCACGGGTGACCGGCTGAGCGGTCATCGCCCGGGCCACCCGGCGGCTGCGGATGACCGCCAATACCGCGGTGCCCGGCTCGGTCATGTCATGACGCCTGGCCAGGCAGCCCCGCGCGCTGCAGGGCATTTTCTGCCACAGCCACGCACACCGCGTCCAGTCGCGCAGCGAACTGCCCGCCATCATCAGCATCACCCAGCGGCAGTGGACCTAGCTGCGTCAGCGGTCCGGTCACCAGCTGGCGGACAGATTCAGACGATCGCGGCGCGATCATCTCCCCAAGGCGGCGAGCCGCCATGAGCAGCCGCAACGGCCCATACTCGGCTGCCTCATCCAGTTGAGTGCGGGCGGCCGTGATGAGATAAGCGAGCAGCTCGACGGCGTCCTCTTCGCTCAGCACCAGCTGCATGGTCGGAATCCCCGTTTCATCTCGCCTTCGCGGGCACGGCGGCTCAGAACATGGACCCTCGTGAGCCTATCCAGTGTCGAGCGCCTGGCCCGGGCCGCCGGCGACCGCGGCATTACCTGGCCACGACAACGCAATTGCGCCTCCTTTCCGGGTGGGTACGGATGAATGGGGAGTGCACTAGGCCTCGTGGCTCATGGGCCCGGTGGGCGGCCGCGTTTCGGTATGGGCGCGGCAGCTCTGGGCATGCGGCCGGCGTCGTCGAGGGCTCGGCGGAGAAGCATGTCGATGTGCGCGTTGAGGCTGCGAAATTCGTCGCTCGCCCATCGCGCGAGGGCGTCGTGAACGGCGGGGTCGAGCCGGACCAGGACCGGCTTGCGGCCCGTCGTCACGTGTACAGCGAGCCGGCGTTGACGATGGGGGAAGCCGGCTGGTCGCCGCACAGGACGACCATGAGGTTGCTGACCATCGCGGCTTTGCGTTCCTCGTCGAGATCGACGATGCCGCCTTCGCTGAGCGCAGTAAGTGCTTGTTCCACCATGCCGACCGCGCCTTCGACGATGCGGGAGCGCGCAGCGACGACCGCGTTGGCCTGCTGCCGGCGCAGCATGGCCTGGGCGATCTCGGAGGCATAGGCGAGGTGGCTGATCCGTACCTCGACGATTTCGACGCCAGCGATGACGACGCGCTGCGCGACTTCTTGGGCGAGCTCGGCGGCGACCAGGTCGGTGGAGCCCCGAAGGGAGGTGCCATCGATTGTCGCGTCGTCGTAGGGGTGGGTGGTCGCGACATGTCGTAGCGCAGATTCGGCTTGGACTCGAACGAAGTTCAGGTAATCCTCCACGGCATATAGGGCCCGGGCAGTGTCGGCGACCTGCCATACGACGATCGCGGCGATCTCCACCGGGTTGCCGTCGGCGTCGTTGACCTTGAGATGATTCGTCTCGAAGTTTCGGACTCGAACACTCACGTTGCGCCGCACCGTCAACGGCAGCACCCACGACAGCCCGGGCGTGCGGACCGTACCGGCATAGCGTCCGAAGAACTGAACAACACGGGTCTGCCCGGGTTGCACGATCGCCAGCGAGGCCGCCACCACCACTCCGATCAGGATCGGGATGACGACGAGGCCTCGGACGGATGTGTAGGCGAGACCGATGGTCGCGCCGACACACGCCAAGAGCACGGCGACGCCGAGCCAACCGTTGGTCGCGCGGGCGGGTCGCTCGTGAATCTCGACGCGGGCACCCTGATGGCCGACCGGAGCCGGGCCAGGTTGTTGAGAGATATTCTGGATTGCGGTCATCGTTCCTCCATGCCGCTCGGAACGTTGCGGTAATGTGATATCAATTAGATATCACATTACTGGGCGGAGTCGCAAATCCGTTAGCACGGCTGGCCATGGTCGCGGCTTGCCATGGTGGCCGAGACTCAGTGGTCCGCGCCTACTGGCACGAGCGCGGACAGCGGCATCGCGGCGGTCAGGCAACGCCGTTGCTACTGGTCGGCCGCTCCTCCGTCGGACGTTTGAGACGGCTGGAGGTCGGTGGCGACCGGTTCGCTGCCGTGCTGGCCGCTCTGGGTGGTGATGCGTTGGTGAACCTCGTTCAGCTTGGCATGGATCGCCTCTTGGCGCGCAATGTGCTCTCGGTGCAGCCGGGCAATGAGCTCGGCATTCGGCTTCTTCCCGCGGTAGTCAGGGTGGTGCCGATAACAGAGATAGAACTGCCCACCGGCGGCAGCATGATTGCCCACCCTCCAGCAGCCGGGCTCATGACAGTTGTACTTCTTCACAACCTGGTATACACCCGTAGCAATCGTCCCGATAATCGCAAATTCCGCGAGATCAGAACCGAACCCTGACCAGAAGGCATAGTACGGGCCGGGTTCGTTCACGGTGCCGGTGTGCACGGCCAACCAGTGATTGACCAGGGACGCCTTGAGGACCCACGCAATGACGCCTATCGGCGCAGCGATGAGTGTCAGGCCAACGACCACCAGTACGCGATGCCGTCTCATCCTTCTTCGCCACCTTCCTCACCCGGCCAGAACGCTAGATGCCGACAGGGCCGCGTTCTAGGGGGCGAGCTTCTGCTGGCGTGGTCAATGGCGGCGATACCCGATACCCGCTGCCCTCCGCGGCGGGTGGCTGGGTCGTTTTCGGTAGCTTGCGCCTCGCTGCGGACGGCAGGACGTGGAGCTGTTCCTCCGAAATCAACCGGTTGAGCCGACGCGTCGATCACCGAGTGGTAAATCGTTGCCCCGTTTCGAGGTGATATTGCGAAATCGCCTTCGAACGGAATCCGTCGGACGTGGGCGTACCGAAGCAATTCGCTCGCGCGCCCCGCTGACCACGACATTACCGAGGCGGAGTCGCAGGCGTCGGGTCGTTCGGGTGGGCCTAGCCGAGCACGCCAACCAGCTCAGAAGCGTGCCTGCGCGTGATGAATGCCTCAACGATCTGCCATATCCCGATGACGATCAGCCAAATACCTGAAAACACGGCCAGCGCGAATATCGATTCGAACGGGGCAACGATGATGATGATGCCACCAATGGCCAGCAGAATCCCCCCGAATATCTGCCAGCCACGATAGGGCCGGTAGGGCGAGGAGCCAGCGGCAACAGCCCGGGTGATCCCGGTGATCAGCCAGCTGAAGCCGATCCAGAGGGCCAGCAGCAAGATGGACTCCGCCGCACCCCGGAAGCTGACCAAACCGAGCAGGATCGACAGCACACCGGTGAGCGCACTGAGGAAGCGAGCCCCGCCGCGCAGACCCGGCACGAACGCGAGCATGATCTCCATGACGCCACTGACGAGCAGGTAGATCCCGAACAGTACGCCGACGACTCGCAGCGTCTGGCTCGGCCAGACGAGTACGACGAGACCGATGACGACGGCAGCAACGCCGAGTATGAGGAGGAACCACCAGCCCCGGCGGGCCAGGTTCTCTAGCGGGGATTCTGACCCGGTATCTTCACCGGAGTGGGCTGCCACAAGCGATAGCATGGCGCATCGCGGCCCCGCCGTAAATGGTTCGACCTGCCCGAAGGCCCTCGTAATTCAGGTCGCTTGACGGATTGATTCTTGCGCCGATTTGTGGCTCGCCAGCGGCGAACCGCTCTGGAATATGTGACGCACTACTTGCGTCTCACGCGTGGGGCGGCTGGTGGTGTCTCAGTCGGCTCGAAGGCGGCGGAGAACAGGTAGCTGGTCGCCAGGCTCCGGTAGGGCCGCCATTTCTCCGCGATGGCCAGGACTTCGAGCTGGGTGGGGAGGTGGTCGAGCTGATAGGCGGCCTGGATGGCTTTGCGCAGCGCAAGGTCGCCGGGCAGGACGACGTCTTCTCGGCCGAGCGCGATGATGAGGGCGCCTTGCACGGTCCAGGGACCTATCCCCGGAATTGCGGTGAGTTCGGCCATAAGCTCGTCGTCTGGCAGGCTGCTCAAGACGTCCGGGTTCAGGCGGCCGTCCGACATGCGCTCGGCGAGGTCACGGAGTGTGCTGGTCTTCCGCCACGAGAGCCCGGCCTCGCGGAGCTTGCCGGGATCGACGCTCAGCAGCTCGGTGGGCGATGGAAGATGGCCGCCGAACAGGGCGGCAATGCGGGCCAGGGTCCGGCGCGTCGCCGGGACGGACAGTTGCTGGCCGGTGACCTGGAACAGCAGCGCGCCGTACAGATCCATCGGTGGCAGCTGGGCCATCCATGCCCGGGGGTCGAAGCCCGGCCGGTCGTCGATGAGCCGGGCCAGCACGGGATCGGCGGTGCGAAGGTAGGTGCGCGCTTGCTGTAGCCACACGGCGCGGCTGGAATCCTCGGTCATCGAGTGCGCTCCCGGCTCGCCTAGGCTTGTGCGCTGTTCATATGTATGGCCTCGCACATGAGATTCACGACCTCTTTCTCTAGTTGTTATCAGTCATCAAAGTGAGCGGCTGTCCCTGATTCTGGTGATCTAGGTTGTCGGGTGAGCTGGCGCACCTCGACGAGGTCGAGGCCGAGCGCTTCGACTTCAGCCAGCACGCCGTACAGCGCCGATCGATCCAGGTGGCCGATGAGCACGGTGTCGGCGCCGTAGCGCTGCGGCACCAGCGCTGGGAACGCGGACAGCACCGTGGCCCCAAGGTGGCCGTGGATCCGAATCGCATACCGGACGGGTGCTGGGTCCATGAAGCCATGGTCGAGCGCTGGCAGGTGAACCCTCATCACCAGGATCAGGTGACCGCCGTGTCAACGGGTAAGGCCTGTCGACAGTAGCCGCAGCTCTCGCGCGCGCTGCACTGCCGAGGAGCGATCCCGGGCCTGGAGCTTGGCGTAGATGTTGCGGACGTGTGTGTTGACCGTGTTCACGGAGACGGATAATTCGCTGGCGATCTGCGGCCTGGACAGGTTGGTCGGCAGATATCGCAGCACCCTGAGCTCGGTTGGGCTGAGGTCCTCCGTTGGCGCCGATGGGGGCTGGTCTTTGGCCGCCAGGGATGAGCCGTGCACGACGTCGAGGATGTCGGTGAGCAGCGCGGCATGAGCCGTCTCGTGACGCGGCAGCGCCTCCAGCAGCTCTCCTGAGCCTGTCATCACGAACGGCAGGACCAGCCGATCCGGCTCGGCGAGGCCGAGGGCGCGTTCGGCAGCCTGGTTCGCCGCCCGCTGGTCACCGAGCTCACGGTGGGCGAGACCGGCCAGCAGATGAGTCTCTACGACCGTGACGTAACCGACGACCGGCGCCGTACCGTCCAGAACCTCCTGCACGGCGGCGAGAGCCGCGGCCGGATTGCCCTCCGCGAGGCTGATCACAGCGCGGGCGTTACCGACCTCACCTGAGTTGGCCGGCTCGTCGTCGAGCGCCGCGAGGGAGGCGCGGGCTTCGCCGGGCCGCCCGGCGCGGGCTTGGGTGGCGAGCATCCAGCCGGTCACCTGGCTCGCCAGCGCGTGCGACCCCTCGAGCTGCGATCGCAGATGTTCGGCCGCGGTGAACTCCGCCAGCGCCTCGTGGCGGTGGCTGCGGCCGGCCTGCAGCATGCCGTTCCCAATATGCACGAGCAGCCTGATACCGGGTCCGGTGTCTGTTTGCAGGGCCCGTTCGGTGCGCTGCAGCCATCGCTCGCCTTCGTCAAACTCACCGGTCCACACCAGGTTGGCGGCCAGCGTTACCAGCGCGGGCGCGATAATGGGCTCCGCGCCCCAACCGTGCCGCTCAGCGAGCGCTATCGCCTCGTGGCAGCGCCTTCGGGTGGTGGCGAACGGGCGGATCTTCGACGCGAAACCGAGCTGCGCGAGGCAGCTGACTTCGAGGTAGGGGCGGCCGATCCTCCGGGCCAGGACGGCGCCCTCCTGGAGGTGGCGTTCCGCGTCGGGTAGCGCCAGGGACCACGCCTCGATGATCCCCAGATTCATCAGCGCCACTGCTCGCAGGTCGCTGCCGAGCGCGATGTCCTCATCGGACGGTCCGGTTATCGGGGAGGTAAGGAATTTGGCCTGTTCGAGAACCCCGGCAAAGTTGCCGCGTCGCCTCGCCAGCGACAGCTTCAGTGACGCGATGGCCATTTGGAGGCGGCGCTGGCGATCTGGTGGCGCCGTCTCGGCGTATGTCTCGGCGACTACCAGGTGGGCGGCCGCCTCGTCCAGCCGTCCCTGGACGACGTCAACGGTTGCGTGCACGAGAGCCAGCTCGGGGTGATCCGCGCCCGGCGGAAATGCCTGCAACAGCGCCTGGATGGTCTGCGTATGCCCGTCGAGCGTCAGGCTGAACGAATAGTCGGCGAGCAGCCGCGCCGCGCCGGGCCAATCGGCCGCCGCTTGGGTGTGCCGGATGGCGTCGACAACCTGGCCATGCTGAGCAAACCATTCAGCGGCCCGCCGGTGCAGCGTCGGCACCTCCGCGGGCAGCGCCCGGCGCAGCTCCAGCCGCAGCAGATCGGCGAACAGGTGGTGGTAGCGAAACCACGTGCGCTCGGGGTCGAGCGACACGACAAACGCGTTCGCGTCTTCCAGGGCCAGCAGGATCCGTTCCGAGCCAGGGCGGCCGGTCAGCAGGTCGGCCAGTTCACCGTTGACGCGATCAAGCAGGGAGGTGCGCAGCAGCAGATCCTTGACCTCATCGGGCTGGCGCTCCAGCATCTCAGCGATCAGGTACTCGGCGACGGTGCGATCACTTCCGGAGAACTCGGCGACGAAACGCTCCGGGTCCGGATGACCGGCCAGTGAGATCGCTGCGAGCCGCAGACCGGCGGCCCACCCTTCCGTCCGCTCGTGCAGCAGCGCCGCGCCGGCATCCGACAGTGCGATAGCCGAGGCATCGAGAAGCTCGCGTGTCTCGCGCTGGCTGAAGCGCAGATCCGCTGCGCGGATCTCGGCTAGCTCGCCGGTCAGGCGCAGCTGATGCAGGCGCAGCGGGAGATCGCGACGGGTGGCCAGCACCGCATGCACCTCACCGGGAAGGTTCGTCAGCAACCGGGTGAGCTGGACGAGCGCGTCCGGCGAGGTCAGCTCGTGCAGATCGTCGATGACCAGGATGAGGCCGCCGCGTTGGTCGGCGAGCTCCGATAGCACTCGCTCGACCATCGCCCGCCCATCGAAGCCGGGTGTCGCCGCTGGCGGTTCTGCACGGCTTGGTGGGGCGGAGGCCTGACCGACCGCGCCGAGCAGGGCAAGCCAGAACTGCTGGGCATCGTGCTGGTCGCGCTGCACCTGCACGACGGCGATCCGATGCGGCTGCCCCAGACGGTCGGCCCACGCGCGCAGCAGCGACGTCTTCCCGCTGCCGGCGGGAGCCGAGATGATCGTCACCTTCCTCGCCGCTGCGTGATCCAAAGCGGCGAGAAGTTCGCCCCGGTCGATCAGCCGGGGGATTGTTGGAGCCACCTTCAAAGGCCTGTCCTGGTTCTACGCCTGACGCCGCCCTATCGTCGGCGACCCGGTCCTACGCCCTGCCCTCTCGGCACCTGGTCAGCGTATGTGCTCGGTTGGCGGCGCGCGAACATCCTTTGTGCGGTGCCCCGGTCCCGCGAAATCACCATGATCCGGTGACGACCTCTCACCTGCCTGGTGGCGAGCGTGGGGCTGTCGCGAAGGTTCGCACGGCCGCCAGGGCACGTGCCTCCGACCAGAACGACGTTGCTCTGACGATCAAGACAGGAGGCTGTCCGGCTATGAAGGTGGCACTCACCGGTGCAACAGGGTTCATCGGATCTCACGTAATGACGGAACTGCAACAGCACGGCCACGAGGTAACGGCGCTCGTCCGCGACGACCCACAGGCGGACGTCGTCGCAGCCCGCGGCGCCACACCGACCGTGCTCGACCTCTACGACCGGCCGGCGGTAGCGAGCCTGCTTAGCAATGCAGACGGGGCCATCCACACGGCCAGTCCTGGGGACGCGACCAGCGCCGACCTGGAATCCGCAGTGGTCGATGCGGTGATCGATGCGTTCGCCGGCACCGGCAAGCTCTACGTCTCCATCAGCGGTCTGTGGGTCTACGGGGCCAACTCCGCCATCAGCGAGGAGTCGCCATTCAAAGCGCCGGCGCTCGTGGCATGGAAGGAGCCGATCGAACGCCGGGTCCTCGGCGCGAGAGACATGCGCGCAGTCGTGATCGTCTCCGGCGTCGCGTACGGCGAGGGCGGGGGAGGGATTCCCGGGCTGCTTCTCGGTTCACCCCGAGACGACGCCGGCAACTTGATCATGCTCGGCACCGGACAACAGCACTGGGCGACAGTGCACGTCGCGGACCTGGCGGATGTCTTCCGGCGTGTCTTGGAAGATGACTCGGCTCATGGCCGCTACGTCATCGGCAACGGAGTGAACTCGACCGCGGCCGAACTCACGGAGGCGGCCGCCGTCGCAGCCGGCGCTCCAGGAGCGGTCCCCGGTTCCGATGATGAGGCTCGGGCACGCCTGGGCGACTATTTCGCCGAGGTCCTCCTGCTCGATCAGGGCACCGACGCGGCCAAGGCTCGCGCCGAGTTCGGCTGGAATCCGTCTCATCCACCCCTTCTCGACGAGTTCCGTCACGGGAGTTACCGCAAGTGACGGGTGGTTGACGGGGCGCCGAATCATGGAAGGGCACGGTCAGATGGTCGCTCCAGAGTCGTCGGCGCTGGCAGCAGGTATGGCTGACTCCATTCGGTTGCCGGAGCGCGGGCCGGGCACGGCTGGACGTCCTGACTATCTGCCGGTGTCTGAGCATGGGCTGATCGGTGACATGCACAGCGTGGCCCTGGTGGGAACCAACGGCACCATCGACTGGCAGTGCTGCCCGTCTTTCGACGCTCCCACCGTCTTCGGCTCGCTCCTGGACACGGACCGTGGCGGATCCTTCGAGCTGGCCGCCGCGGTGCCGGCAAAGACCCGGCAGTTCTACCTCCCCGACACCAACGTGCTGATCACCCGTTTCTTCGCGGAGGAGGGGGTGGGTGAGATCCAAGACTTCATGCCGGTCGGCGGCGCGGCCGAGCTGCAGCGGCACCGACTGATCCGGCGGGTGCTCTGCGTGCGCGGGACCATACCGTTCCGGGCGCGGGTCTCGCCGCGGTTTGGCTATGGGATGCATCCGCACGCCATCACCGAGGTGGAGGCTGGCACGGTCTTCACCGCATCCAGCTTGACTCTTGGCCTGACCGCCACGGTGCCGGTCGAGCACGACGACCGTGATGTGACGGCCGAGTTCAAGCTGGCTGAGGGGGAGTCGGCGGTGTTCGCGATGGACGAGGTGGGCAACGATGCTGTGCCGCGCGGATGTTCCGGCGAGGAGGCAAAGGAACTGCTGGTCGGCACCGTCGCTTTCTGGCGGAACTGGCTCTCGGCGTCGCGCTACCGGGGTCGGTGGCGGGAGGTGGTGCACCGTTCAGCGTTGACGCTGAAGCTGCTGACCTATGCGCCGACCGGCGCCATCGTGGCCGCACCGACGACCAGCCTGCCCGAGCAGATCGGCGGGGAGCGCAACTGGGACTACCGCTACGTGTGGGTCCGCGACGCGGCCTTCTGCGTCTACGCGCTGCTGCGGCTGGGTTTCACCAGCGAGGCCGACGCTTTCATGCGCTTCATGCTCAAGCACGCCACCCCGCGCGAGGATGGTGCGTCTGGTCCGCTGCAGGTGATGTACGGCATCGACGGGCGCACCGAGCTGCCCGAGCGGGAACTGGGCCACCTGGCCGGCTACGAAGGCTCGGTGCCGGTGCGGATCGGCAACGCCGCGGCCAAGCAGCTTCAGCTCGACATCTACGGCGAGCTCATGGACTCGGTCTACCTCTACGACGACTGGTACCGGCCCATCTCTAGCGCCGAGTGGGACGCGATCACCACCCGGACCGAATGGGTCTGCGACCACTGGGACCAACCCGACGAGGGCATCTGGGAGACCCGCGGCGGCCCCAAGAAGTTCCTGTACTCCCAGCTGATGTGCTGGGTGGCGATCGAGCGGGCGATCCGGCTTGCCACCCGCCGGGGCCTGCCGGCCGACCTTGAACGCTGGCGGAAGTCCCGCGATGCGATCTACCGGCGGATCATGGACCGCGGCTGGTCCCCAAAGCTGCAGGCGTTTGCCCAATACGAAGGCGGAGATGTCCTCGACGCGGCCGTCTTGCTGATGCCGCTGGTCAAGTTCATCTCGCCGACCGACCCCAAGTGGCTGTCCACCCTCGATGCGCTCACTGCCAGCCTGGTTTCCGATTCCCTGGTCTACCGTTACGATCCGCAGGCCAGCCCGGACGGCGTACGCGGCGAGGAAGGCACTTTCTCGGTGTGTTCGTTCTGGTACGTCGAGGCGCTGACCCGAGCCGGGCGCCTGGAGGAGGCGCGGCTGGCGTTCGAGAAGATGCTTACCTACGCCAACCACGTGGGCCTGTACGCCGAGCAGATCAGCCGCACCGGCGAGCAGCAAGGAAATTTCCCCCAGGCGCTGACCCATCTGGCGCTAATCAGCGCGGCTTTCAACCTCGACCGCGCCCTTGGCTGACAAAGCCGCCGCACATGGTGGCGATCGTCCCCAGTGAACTCGAAACACCGACACCAAGGCTCACGGAGCCAGCCGCGAGATCAACCTGGCAACCGTCATCGGCCGTCGGTCGGCCGAAGGACGGCGAGGCCGAGATACTCGCAGGCCCGTAACGCAAGTTCCAGGTCGGCGTGACGGTCCTCGATCCCGCCGCCCAGGGCCTCCTCGGCCTTGCGGACGCGGTACTGGACGCTGTTCTTGTGCAACGTTAGGAGTTCCGCCGTTGCTGTGTAGCTGCCGGTGTGCAGGAATACCTGCAGGGTATTGCGAAGCCGAGCGTGCGGTTCGTCATCCAATGCCAGGTCGGCGAGCGTGCTCCACACCCAGCTGCGGGCGGCGTCAACATCAGCGCAGATCAGGGCGATCGCCCCGACATCCGTGAATGTGGTCAACCGGGTACCAGGCCTGGCCGCCAACGCCAAGTCCTGAGTGCGTTTGGCCTGCACGTGGGTTTGACGGAATCCCGCTAGACCATAAGCGGGTTCGCCAACCGCCACCCGGATCGCGGCGTCGCCGTTGTCAAAGGCAGCGGACAAGACATCGTAGGAGACAGGATTGTCGTCGCGGACTGGCAACCATATCCAGGCCAGAGACTCATCGCGGGGAACGAACAGATGCCGGCCGTGACTATCGAGTTTGTGGGCAGCCGCGGCTGCGAGCCGGTCCAGCCGGTTTAGTCCTTCGCTGGTGTCGACGGCTTCAATCAGCCAGGCGATCACACCCAGATGATGTTGGCGAAGGCGGTAGCCCAATGCCGACTCGGTGGGATCTACGTCGACCGAGTTACCGCCAAGTATTGCGCGTACCCGCCCGGCGCGGACCGCGGTCTGGGTGAGCAGCCATCGGTCACGCTCCCGTTGATAGACAGCTATCAACTCTTCCGAGACTCGGTCGATGTACTCGAAGCTGACTTCGACCATGCGAGATGCGACGGCGCTGGCGAGATCACGATCCACACTTCTGCTGGCCAGCTCATCGAGACAGCGCGACAGGAATCGACCGTGACCGACCCGGTAGGCGCGAACGAGAGTGATGGTCGGTACTCCACGTTGCGCCAAGCGCCTCGCATACTCGACCGCGGCGGCCGGGGCGCGGATGTCGTCGGCCACAAGCTCGTGCTCGAACACGTGCAGCAGCGTCGAGACATTCTCCTCGACGCTGGCATCAAGCAGCTTCTCGACGAGTACGTCGCCTCGCAGCTCCGGAATGTCTCTGGTCAGCAATTCCCAGATCTCGTGGCTGAGATCGGGTAGCTCCCTCGCGACGGCCGAAGCAACGGAGGACAGCTCCGTAGCGACGGCACCGCCCCCGCCCCTCATCCGGTAATCATCGCCGGGGGGCTCTTCCATGTCCATGCTGCCGCTACGGCCTCGCCGGACGAGCGACGTATGACGCCTTTCGCGTGGTTCGTTCTGGCTGCGCAGCACAACGCTCACGTGGAGGTCCGTGCCTCGACACGATGACTTCATCGGCGTGCACCGCTGCAATGGGATATGTCAACCTGAATCGAGGAGGAAGACCGTGGAACCACTGTCGGAGCAGCTCAGCGATCTCGCCGAGCGCGCCAAGCAAGCAGAGGACGTCATCGCCGCGGCCCGGGCGAAGAACCGTGCAGCGCTGGAGACCCAGCGGGCGCAGCTGAAGTCATCGATAGACGCAGCAACGGCTTCGGCCCAGGCCGATGCCGTCGCGACGCAAGACGAGGCGCAGTCGTGGTGGCAGGAGACTCGTTCGACCATCAACGAGCGATTCGAGACGTTACGAGCGAAGCGCGACGAGCACCGGGCAGAACGCGACCTGAAAAAGGCACAGAACCGCGCCGACGACGCCGAGCTGGATGCCGCAGACGCGATTGACTTCGCCACCTACGCCCTCGACGAAGCCGAGTACGCCGTCGTCGACGCCGTGATTGCACGCGTCGACGCCGACGAACTCGCACTACAGCAAGCCTGATCACCACCCCGTCGTGTCGAGGCGGCCAAGTCCGTCCGTCCTAGTGCGACAAGTTGTGCAACTGTTCGCACTGAAAACAACACCCAACTCACCCGCGAAATCCACACCCTCACCACCGAACTCCACAACCCGGGCCGAGCGACGTCTTGCCTTGTGGCAATGCCCGGGCTGGTCAGCTACCGGGGATCTTTGCCGAGTTGTTTGCGTGCTTCCTGCACGAGCTCGGTGTTGGTGTGGGCGTGGCCGGCGAGGCCCCAGCCGCCGTCCGGGGCTTGGGTGAGCAGCACCCAGGTGCGGTCGTGGAGGGTGGGGTCGCCGGCGGCTTCGACGACGAGGTCGGTTAGGCGTTGTACGAGGCTCAGCTGCTTGTCGCGGTTGAGGGCGTCGGCGTTGGTGAGCACTTGGACACGGATGTGTCGGGTGTCGCCGTCGACGTCGGAGATGGCGGCGGGGTCGAGGTCGTGGATGAAGGCGGCGGTGTTCTGGCGGAACAGGGCGATGTCGGGGACCTGCTCGACTGCCATCACGGTTGCGGCGGCGTCGGTGGCTAGGCGGTGGGGGTCGGCGAACGTGCCGCGCACCGCGTAGATGTCGATCATCGGCATGATGGTCTCCCGGTCAGCGGGCGGCGAGGTCGGCAGCGGCGGTCTCGATCAGCTCGGTGACCTCGGCCGGGTGCGAGACCATGGCCACGTGGCTGGTAGGCGCCTCGACGGTGTGGGCGCCCATACGGGCGGCGAACTGGCGCTCGGCGTCAGGTGGGATCGCTTCGTCGTCTTTGGCGACCAGGTACCAGGTGGGCAGCGACTTCCAGGCGGGCACGCCGATGACGTCGGTGAACGCTGATCCGGCCAGGGCTTGCTGCACGGCATACATGACCTTCGCTTTGGCGGGGTCGACGTCGGCGGCGAAGTGGTGGACGAAGTCGTCCTCGGATAGCCAGGCGAAGCCCTGCTCGTCGGTGAACACGTGTTCCAGTGCTGGGGTGGGCGGTCCCTGGGCGAGCAGCGCGCCGAGTGATTCGCCCTCGTCGAGTGCGAATGCGGCGATGTAGACGAGCCCTGCGACGTTGGGTGCGTCGGTGCCGAGCGCGGTGATGATCTGACCGCCGTAGGAGTGCCCCACGGCCAGGGCCGGACCGTCCTGGAATTGCAGGACCTGACGCAGCCGCGCGACATCGGCGGCGAGCGAGCTCAACGGGAACTGCGGGGCAATGACGTGGTAGCCGTCTGCTTGCAGCTGCTGGATGACCTCGCTCCAGCACGAGCCGTCAGCCCAGGCGCCGTGGACAAGCACGATGTTCGGTCGGGTGGTCATCATCGCTTCCTTTGCCGATTGATGTAGCGGCGATGGGGTCAGCGTGCGGCGTCCTGGTCGCGAGCACATCGCGAGAACGCGTGATGTCTATTCGGTCAGCCGGTGGCGGTCGGCTGCAACCCGGGTCAGTTCTACGCGCGACTTCACGCCGAGCTTGTCGAAGATGTGGCGCAGGTGCGTGTCGACGGTGTATGGCGAGACGAACAGGTGCTCGGCGATCTGCCGGTTCGTGCGGCCCGCGGTGGCGAGTTCGGCGACCGCGATCTCGGTGCTGGTAAGCGCGCCCCAGCCGGTGCGTGGCGTATCCGCGGAGACGATACGGCGTCGTATGCCGAGCCGGCGCAGTCGTCGGCGGACCCGGGCGGCGTCCCAGGTCGCGCCGGCCTCGGTGTCGAGGACGAGCGCTTGGCCGAACGCCTCGGCTGCTGCGGCGGTGGCGCCGTCGCCGAGTCGTTGCCGGCCGAGGTCTTCCAGCGCGGAGGCCAGCGTGAGCGGCCGTCCGGCGTGGTGGAGTAGCTCGGCGGCCCGTTCGAGTTCGGCCACGGAGTGGTGAGCGAGGCCGCGGAGGTGGGCGGCGCTGGCCTGGATCGATCGCACGGTCGGGTTGAGCGTTCCGCGTTGTTCGCTGGTGGCGATGAGGTGCTGGACCAGCTCGGTGTCCCCGGCCGCGAGCGCGATGCGCATGAGTTCGGGGTCGTTGGAGATGTCATGCGGGAACAGCGGAAACAGTGTGAGCCGCTGTTCTTCGCCCAGCGAGCGCAGCATGTCGTGAGCGCTGTGGGGGTTTGCTTGGGCCATCGCGTAGGAGGCGAGATACCAGGTGGCGTGCTGGCGGATGCCCGGTGCGGTGGCCTCGAGCATGACGTGGCAGATCTGGGCGACCTCGCGGGCGCCGCGCTCGTCGCCGAGGTGGATCTTGAGCCGGCCGAGGCCGGCGACGTTAGCGGCGTCGATGATGCCCACCACAACGTGGGCCTCGTCCGGGCTGAATCGGCCTTCCAGGGCGACGGCCGCATCGGCTAGTCGCCCGGTTTGCAGGGCTTGTAAGCCCTTCCAGGTTTCGAAGATGTGCAGCGCCCAGTTCTGCCGGTCGCGCTGCGCGTCGGCTACTCCGGTGATCGTGATCGCCATTGCTTCGTCGAACCGGTCGAGTGCGACGAGGGGCCAGCTGCGGAAGTAGTGGGCGAGCCGGGCTCGCACGTTCTCGGACGTGCCCATTCGGGCTGCGTCGTCGAGGTGCTCCAGTGCGGACTCGAACTGGAACTGCTGGTATTCCAGGCCGCTGTGGGCGAGTTCGACGGCGAACCGCGCTTCGGCGCTGGTGCTGTCCTGCACGACTTTGCGGACCTGCTCGACCATGTCGGCGGCCGCATTGGTCCGCACCGCGACGACGGTGTTGTGGAAGACGAGTGCCTCCAGCCACGCGCGCAGGTCAGAGGGCAGGTCGGGCAAGGCGAGTGCTTGTTGGGCGTTGTCCAGCCGTAGGTCCGGGGACAGGGCGAACATGCTGGCGATGCTCAGCCGGACCTGCGCCTGTTGCGCAGGCGGCAGTGCCTGGCGCAGGGCGGTGTCGGCGAACTGTTTCGCCTCGGCCCCGAGCCCGGCAGCGAACAGTGAGATGGCCCGGCGCGCGACGAGGGGGCCACGGCGGGGATGATCAGGCGGGGTCAGTCGCAACGCGTGTTGGGCGAGGTCGGCGGCGGCTGCGGGGTCGGTGGTGCTCATGGCTTCGGCCGCGTCGGCCAGGGTGGTGATGGCCACCTCGTCGCCCGCCTCGGCGCTGCTGGCGAGTTGGGTCGCGACCTCGACCGGAAGGGCTCCGCGGGCCAGCAGGACATCCGCGCCCCGGCGATCCAGGGCGCGTCGGACCGCACGTGGGACGCTGGCCCGTACCGCGTCGCGGACCAGGTCGTGGCCGAACATGAGGCGGTCGTCATATTCGGAAAGGATGGCGGCGTCCACCAACGCACGCACGGCCACTACCAGCTGCGGGATCGATAAGTCGCTGATCGTGACGAGGTCGGCAACGGTGAACCGCCTACCGAGCGAGGATGCGGTGACAGCGACATGCTCGGCAAGCTCGGGCAGCCGAGACAGTCGCCGGCGCATGTCGTCGCTGACCCGGGTCGGCAGGCGGTCGGCGACCAGCCTGGCTCGCCCGGATTCAACGCTGACAATCTGCTCCTCTTCCAGACCGCGGACCAGTTCCGCGAGCAGGAAGGGATTGCCTTGGGTGCGGTCGGCGCTGCGCAGCACGTCGGCGTCGGGTTCAGCCGCGAGGATGTCGGCCACGATCTGAGCGACCGCGTCCTCGCTCAACGGGTCCAGTCGTAGCGTGTCCGCGCCTGCGGCGAGGACGTGAGTGATCGCATCTCGCATCTGGATCGAGCCTTGCCCAGGTCGGATGGCCAGGAACCAGGCGATCGGCAGGCTGGCCACGCGGGTGGGCAGCGCCCGCAGCGCCGCAGCAGTGCCATTGTCGGCCCAGTGCAGATCGTCCAGACAGATCAGCAGCGGACTGCGCGACGCGGCCTGCTCCAACAGTGCCTCGATGTCGTGCAGCAGCCAGAAGCGTTGTTCGGGCGCCGCGTGGGTATCGAGCAGCGCGGCCCGGTCCAGCAGCGGAGGGTCGTTGTCGAACAGGGCCTCCAGCAACGGGGCAAGATCCACGACGCTGTCCAACGGGTCGGCCATGCCGTGCCCGCCGCGGACGCCGATCGCCACAGCCTGGTAGAACGCCTCCTGCAGTAGGCGGGTCTTACCGAAGCCAGGGGCACCCTCGATGACCACCACCGATCCGGCGCCCCCGCGCAATTCGCGCAAGCGCCGCGTCATCACGGCGAGCTGCGCCTCGCGTCCTCGAACGGGCAGGCGCCCGGGTGCGGTGGCCATGGCGTGTTCAGCCAACCCCGCCGCTGCCCAATAGTCGAGGGCGCGCGGCAGTTGCTACGGCCGATGCGGCCGCAGGCTTGCCGACAGGCTCGCGACCGCGAGCATGACGGCGTGTCGGGCTGCCTCGGTGTCGTGCAAGGCGTTGAGCATGACGAAGTCGTGGATCGTCCCGCCGAAGCGAGCGTTGGTGCAGGCCACCCCGGCTTGGCGCAGCTTCTCGGCGAAGGCTTCGCCCTCGTCCCGCAGCACGTCGTTCTGGGCGGTGATGATCAGCGTCGACGGCAGCCCGGACAGCTCCTCGATGCTGGCCCGCAACGGCGAGGCAGTGCTTTCGGCGCGTTCTTGCTCGCTCTTGGTGTACTGGTTCCAGTACCACTTCATGCCCTGACGGGTGAGTGCGTACCCCTCGGTGAACTCTTCATACGACTCGGTGTCGAACGCCGCGTTGGTCACCGGATAGAACAGGACCTGCTTGACGAAGCGCAAGTAGCCGCGTTGCTTGGCCAGCAAGGACACCGCGATGGAGATGTTGCCGCCGACCGAGTCCCCGCAGACCGCGATCGCGCCCGCGTCCAGGCCCTTCGTGGCGCCGTCGGTGGACACCCACTGCGCCGCGCGGTAGCACTGCTCGACCGCGACCGGGTACCCGACCTCGGGCGAGCGGTCGTACTCGGGAAACACGACCGCCGCGTTGACGCCGACCGCGAGATCGCGCACCAGCCGATCGTGGGTGTGCGCGTCGCCGAACACCCAGCCGGCGCCGTGCACGTAGACGATCACCGGCAGCGGCTCGTCGGCGCCGGGAGGCTTGACGATCCGCAGCCAGACCCGTCCGGTCGGACCGCCCTCGATCTCCAGCCACTCCTCGTCGATCTCGGGCTTGAAGATCCACGTCTCCTGGGCCGCGTCCAGGCCTTTGCGGCCCTCGTCCGGGGCCAGCTGATAGGGAAACGGCGGCACCGAACGCGCTTCGACGAACTGCTGCGCGGCCGGCTCGAGCGCGACGTGCAACGGGTTACCCGGCATCGGACTGCCTCCTCTTCGCCGAGATACAGATTGCGATCTTCAACGACTCCGGGCCGCGGTGGACTAGTCGGTCGCTCGGAAGCACCCATGGACATGGTCGTTGACCACGCCGACGTTCTGCATGAACGCGTAGACACTCGTAGGTCCCACGAAGCGGTATCCCTGCGACTTCAACTGCGTCGCGAACGACTCCGCCTGCGGGGTCGACTTGGGTAGGTCGGCGACGGACCGTGGTGCCCGCTTGCGGGTGACCTCGTGGGACTTCGCAAGCGTCACGAGGCTCGGTGACGCGGACATCATCACGCCGGCGTTGTGCACAGTGGCCTGGATCTTCCGGCGGTTGCGGATGATCGAGACGTCCTGCGCCAGCCGGTCGACGTCCCGCTCGGTCATCGCCGCCACCTTGGCGACGTCGAAGCCCCGGAATGCCTTTCGGAATGCGGCCCGCTTCCCGAACACGATCGACCAGCTCAGACCGACCTCGAACACGCCCAATGTGAGTGCCTCGAACAGCGCGGACTCGTCGTACGTGCGGGTACCCCAGACCTCGTCGTGGTAGCGGCCGAAGGCCGTATCGCTGGCGCCGGCCCAGGCACAGCGCGGTTTCCCGTCGGGCCCGATGATCACGTCGCTGCTCATCCGGCCCTCCAGCGTCGCACTCCGCCCAGACCCAATCCCGCCCGATTACCTCTGTCTCGGAGGGCTCCTCGGCGTACTGGACGACCCGCTCCGGACCATAGATGCGGCTCCAGCCCGGCACATCCCGTGTTCACGCGATCCGATGACACACATGATGGCGGCCAGGGCACCTGATACTGCTCGACACTGATGTGAGCCATAACTATGGGGTGTAGTCCACAACGAATCGTTGCCAGGCTAACGTGCTCTCGATGGCCACCACCGGACTGCGGGAGCGGAAGAAGGCGCGCACGCGGCGACTGATCGCGGATACCGCGGCCCGGCTGTTCGCCGAGCGCGGGTACGAGAACGTCGCCGTTAGCGACGTTGCTCGCGATGCCGAGGTCGCCGAGCAGACGGTCTACAACTACTTTCCGACCAAGGAGCAGCTCGTCACCGATCGCGACGAGCAGATCCAGGATCGGCTGACCGAGCTGATCCGCTCTCGACCGCCCGGTGTCACCCCCGCTGCCGCGATCGGCGAATACGTTCGCAAGTCGGTCGCCGGGATTCGCAGCATCCCACCAGAGCACTGGCGCGGCGAGCTTGGCTACCTGGCCGCCATTAGCCCGACCGTCCATCGGTTGGCGCTGGAGATGCTTGACCGCCAGGCCGCCGCTCTCGCGGCCGCGATCGCCGAAACCAGCAAGGTCAGGCCGGAGATCGCCCGGGTGCAGGGGATCGCACTCGCCGGCGTCTTCCAGATCATCATCAGCGAGGCTGGACAGCGTACTCGCGCCGGCCAGAGCCAGGCGAGGATCGCCAAAGAGCTGCAGCTGATTGCCCAAAGCGCCTTAGACGAACTCGACCGCTGGTTCAAGGCTTCGGGACAGTAGATCGGTCGCTGGCCCGGTCGGGCAGCGCCCGTCGTCATCATCAGCCAGGCCGTGCGACGCGCTCGCGAGAGCCAGCGTCAGGCAGCGATCTAAGCGTGGAGCTCTGCTGGCGGAATAACCGCGGTGCGAAAATCATTGGAGTACACACTAAGTCCAGTGTCTACCCCAAGGAGAAGGTCATGGCTACCACCACCGACCAGCGCCGCGATCCAAGCGCAGCAGCTTGGCATCGCGCCGTAACGAAGGTGCCGGCCGCTCGCGCTCGCGCTATCTCAAACAACACGACCGCGGCGGCATGCGCGTCGCCCGAAGTCAACGCTGGTGTCATGTCCACCAGACGGGCGCGCAAGCGACGGCGGCCTCGACCAGGTCCGCTTTCGTCACCGAGTTGTCGCTGAGCCAGGCCTTGATTGCTCCGGCGAATCCGTGCGCGACGAACTGCGCGATGACCTGATGGTTGGCGGTAGGGAGGTCTGGGTGCGTGCATCGGGCAATGAACGCCAGGCTGTAGTCGGTGAAGTGCCGCACCAGCGCCTCGTACATTCCTTCGTCCGCTGGATCGTCCAGGGCGTGCTCATACACAGCCATGAACCGCTCGACGTGATCGGCGACATCGCCCGTGGCGAGGCGCAAGAGCTGCGCGGCTGTGTATCGGCCGTCGGCCCGACGCGCCTCCTCCAGGCGGTGGCTGCGGTCCAGGTCGGCGTGAAGCACCTGGATGAGCAGCTCCAGCGGGCTGCTGTAGCGGTTGTAGAACGTCGCGCGGGTCACGCCGGCGCGGTCGGCCAGGTCAGCGACAGTGATCTGTGAGACGGGTTGCACTGAGGCGAGTTCCACGATCGCCTGCGCAAAGGCCTCCGCCGTTCGGGTGATGCGTGGATCGGTGCGTTCAGCCATCAGTCTGCGCTCCCAAGTTGCGCCAGAGGCGCCGCACGACGCTGTCGCTCAATCTCATCCGGCGCGACGTCCCCTACCACTTGCAACGATGCCTAGACGTCTGCTTTTATACACGTGTCAAATAGTGTCATGAGAGGGTTGCCATGACATCTCACGCGACGGAGTCCCCTGACGAAGCCGCCGACCGGTTGGCGATCCGGGAATTGATCGATGCCTATGCCCACTGTGCGGACCGGCGCGACGCCAAGGGCCAGATGGCTCTGTTCACTGCCGACACCCGCTTCGTCGTCTTCATGGACGCGACTGCCGCGGAACCGACGCAGCAGCTGCGTGGACGCGAGTCGCTGGCGCCGGTGTTCGACAACCTCAACGCCTACGCCGCAACCACGCACTTCAACGGGCAGAGCACCGTCTGGCTGGACGGGGACCGGGCGACTGGCGAGAGCTACTGCCTGGCCCATCATCTCTCCAGCGGCGACGACGGCCAGCGCACGATGATGATCGCCTCCATCCGGTACCTCGACGAACTCGTCAAGCAAGACGGCCAGTGGTTATTCGCCGAGCGCCGACTGATGGTCGACTGGACGGAAACGCGACCGTCCGCTCGCTGACGACCGCCGGGCTCGGACCAGCGCGCCTTGACCAGCACTCCGTCGGGAGCGGACAGCTACCTGCGCCGTCCTGCTGGCCGGCACCGCCCTCCTTCCCGCCAACGCTCGCATGCCGGCCTGGGGCGTGCTCGACGCTGCCTACCTGGCCGGTTTCGCAGCCGTGCTGCTCACTGCCGTCCCGTCAGAGCCGGACGCGTTGACCATCACCGACGCGCTCATCGAACGGTTCGGGCTGCTCGCCATCATCGTGCTTGGCGAAACCCTCACCGGTGTCGTCACCGGGTTGGCTTCGGAGGCGATCAGCGGGTTGACCCTGAGCGTCGGGCTGGTCGCCGTCGTGGTCGGCTTCGGTGCTTGGTGGACCTACTTCGACTTCGCCGGACACCGTCGCCCCAGACCGAAACGGACCGCCAGCGTGCAGTGGATGCTCGGCCATTGCCGCTCACGTCCGCCATTGCCGCGATGGGCGCCGCCATGGTCAGCCTGGAGCCGCGAGCGTGGCTTCTACCAGCCGCTCGCCCGCACGTGCGCCGTCGTGGCCGTCGCGTTCGTCGGTGTCGGTGCTGCTCGCCCGGCGCCACTCATCCTTGCCCTCGTGCTCGTCGTCCTGCTCAGCATCCCCTGGGCCGTCGCCGTCGCGCGCCGCCTCGCCATCGGAACTGACTCTGCAATCGAATAACGCGGTCCATGCAGCCCGCCGACAGCACTGACTCCACCTCCCGCGCTACCGTGACATTCTGGCGACGTGGATGGCTGGGACACCTTTCGCGGTGATCATCGGCGGAGCGGCCGGGGCCCTCGTGGGTCTGCTGTTCGTCGCGGTCTCGATCAGGGTCACGTCCATTGCCGCCTCGCCCGAATTGCGCAACCGAGCGGCCCAGACATTGAGTCTGTTCGTCACCGTGCTGCTTACCGCCGCACTGCTCGGTATCCCCGGACAGCCCGTTCGGATCCTTGGCATCGAGGTCGTCCTGCTGGCCGGTGTCGCCGCCACCGTGCTGTACCTGCTCGACCGCCGCGCCACGAGCGCACGAAGCCAACAAGCAATCGCCCGGGTGCTCAATGCGATCTCGCCAAACACCACCACCTGTGCCCTACTCGCCGCGGCAGGAGTGGTGCTCATTTGCGGATACCACGCCGGACTGTACGTGCTCGTTGCACCGACGATCGCCGCGCTGGCAGGAGGAATCATCAGCGCATGGCTGTTCCTCGTCCGCGTCACCGACTAACCGAGTAATTGCGCTACATCCAACGACCATCAATGACACAGGCATGCCTTCCGCATAACCGCTCGCAAACGGTTATCGCCGAGCCGATCGACGGCGCGGCTATGCCATGATGCAGGTGGTGGGCGCAACAACGTGCCGAATCCCTCGCCCGGTCTCGGATCACCCCGTCGCTGGCTCATCCAGCCCCGGTCCCCGCTGGACGCTGGCCTGAAGGTTAGGAATACGTCATGGGCGCTGTCGAACAGTTCCGCGTCGATGAGGTCTCGCCGTCCTATTGGCGGGTGACCTTCGACAACGGCCCGGTCAATTTGTTGGACGCCGACACCATCGACCAGCTCGGCGCCGTCATCGGGCGCATTGAGAACGACCCCGACCTCACGGTGGTTGTCTTCCGCAGTGATAAGCCGGGTTACTTCATGGCCCACTGGGACTTCCTGGCGGACAACGCTCGGGTGGCAAAGATGCCGCCCGGCCCGACCGGCCTGCACCCCTACGTCGACAACTTCATCCGGCTCAGCCGGCTGCCGGTTGCGACCATCTCAGAGATCCGGGGGCGCGCCCGCGGCGCGGGCAGCGAGTTCGTTCTCGCCACCGACATCCGCTTTGCATCCGAGAAGGCGATCCTGGGCCAGTTCGAGATCGGCGTCGACGCCGTCCCCGGCGGCGGCCCCATGGCGCGGCTCGGGCGCCTGGTCGGCCGCGGCCGCGCGCTGGAGATCCTGCTCGGCGGCGACGACCTCGACGCCGCCCTTGCGGCTCAGTACGGGTACGTCAACCGGGTCATCCCGGACGGCGAGATCGAGGGCTTTACCGACGCCTTCGCGCGCCGGATCGCGGCCTTCGACAAGGTGGCCGTCGCCGGCATCAAGAAGCTGGTCGACGTGGGGACGCTGCCCGACGACGCCGAGTTCGCGGCCGGGCTGCAGGAGTACTTCGCCACCGCCAGCCGTCCGGAGCGCCGACCGTTCGTCCAGCTGCTGTTCGAGAACGGCCTCCAACAGCCCGACGGCATCGAAACCGACCTCGGCACCGCGATCGGGAAGCTGCGACAAAACCGCTAACGGCTAGGAGACTGGCCGACATCGACCTCCGGCCAGTGCCGGTGTGCATAGCTACGAGACGAACTGCTGGCCCCCGTCGATGTCGTAGGTCGCGCCGGTGACCGCGGTGTTGATCATGAGATGGACCGCGAGCGCGGCGACGTCGGCCGGGCCGACGACGCGACCGATCGGGAGCGTCGCCCGCAGCTCATTTCGGCGATCCTCGAGTCGATCTCCGAGCAGCGACGCCGACAGCGGGGTGTCGACGAAGCCGGCAGCGATGAGGTTGACCCGAACCGGGGCGAGCGCGAGCGCGAGGGCCGCGGTAAACGGAGGCAGCACGGCGGTCGCCGCCGAGGAGATGCCGAGGTCGCGACTGATCTTTCGGCCGCCGGTGCCGCCCATGAGCAGCAGAGTGCCGCCGGGCCTCATCTTGCTGGCAGCGTTGCGGGCGACCTCGAGCGCCAGCACCACGTGAGAGCCGAGCGCGTGATGCACCTGATCCGGGGTCATCTCGAGCAGGGGCACGTAGTCCGGACCGCCGGCCGTGATGAGGACATGGTCGATCGGATCGGATAGGCCGTCGAAGAATTGTTTCAGCGCTGCCGCGTCGTCGGCGTCCAAGGCGGCAGTGCTTCGCGCGTCGACGTCACGGGCTGCACGCTCGAGGCGCTCGGGATCCCGGCCCACGAGGACGACGTCGGCACCTTCGCTGCGCGCGCGACGGGCGGTCTCGAGCCCGATGCCGGCGCTGCCGCCGATCAGGACGACGGTCTGACCGAGGAGTTCCGGCTCGCGCTGGGTGGAAACGGCAGTGTTCTCGGTGGTCATGATTCCTCCGATGGGTGGGGTCGGTGACCGATCACCAGTCGCCGCCAGCTGTCCGCCTTACTCCGACAGGCCCGCCATCTGCGCGTCCATCGATTTAACCGGTCGCGGCATGTCGGCGATCTCCATGCGGAGGTCTTTCAATGCCGCCTCGTAGATCCCCGAGAAGGTCGGGAAGGGTTGGATCGTGTCGCCCAGCACCTCGAGCGGGACGTGCGCCCGGATGGCGAGCGTCGCTTGTTGCATCCACTTGCTCCTCCATTCGAAGTGGCCGACAGCGCGGCGACCGATGTAACGGTCCCACTCCGAGCTACCGGTCGCGCCAGTGGACGCCCTGGTCGATGCACGGGCACGAGCTTCTATCAGAGCCTCGGATGTTGGCTGGACATCGACCTGGTGGTCAACGACGCGTCCGGAATGTGCAACCCCACTCCCGCCGAGCATTGCGCATAGCCCAGCATGACCGTGATCGATACGCTGCACTTTCGGCTTTCTGCATCACCCCTTGGTCAGCGGAGGCAGGCATGGGCATGATCACGACCACCGACGGCACGGAGATCTTCTACAAGGACTGGGGCGCGGGCCAGCCGATCGTGTTCAGCCATGGTTGGCCGCTGTCATCCGATGACTGGGATACGCAGATGCTGTTCTTCTTGCAGCACGGCTACCGAGTGATCGCTCATGACCGGCGTGGGCACGGCCGTTCGACCCAGACCGGCGATGGTCACGACATGGACCATTACGCCGACGACTTGGCTGCGGTGACAGCACATCTCGATCTTCATGGTGCTGTTCACGTCGGGCACTCGACCGGTGGCGGCGAGGTCGTGCACTACATTGCCCGGCACGGAGAAGGTCGTGTCGCTAAGGCCGTGCTGATGAGCGCGGTGCCGCCGTTGATGGTGAAGACCGACGCGAACCCCGGCGGCTTACCCAAAAGTGTGTTTGACGATCTGCAAGCGCAGCTTGCCGCCAACCGCTCGGAGTTCTACCGCGCGTTGCCGTCTGGGCCGTTCTACGGCTTCAATCGCCCTGGCGTGGAGCCGTCCGAAGCAATCATTCAGAACTGGTGGCGCCAGGGCATGATGGGCGGCGCGAAGGCGCATTACGACGGCATCGTCGCTTTTTCGCAGACCGATTTCACCGAGGATCTGAAGAAGATATCGGTGCCCGCGTTGGTCATGCACGGAGATGACGACCAGATCGTGCCTTACGCGGACTCTGCACCACTCTCCGCGCAACTCCTCCAGAACGCCGTGTTGAAGACATATGCGGGCTTCCCGCACGGCATGCCAACCACTCAGGCCGACACCATCAACGCCGACCTACTCGCCTTCATCCGGTCCTGACGTCAAGAAGATCACGTCCTCCGTGCCGTACTGCCGCGATCGGTACGGCAGTCGCTCACGTGCGCTCGCCGGCGTCGGATCGGTGGCCTGGCGGATTGGTGCCGCCGACGGCTCGCCAGACGAGCGCGGCGGTGCGTTCCGGCCAGCGAGGTGGCGGCGTCGAGATCGCTAACGCACGGGCGTACCAGGAACCGGTGCCCAGAGTCACGGCTATCTGCAAGTCGGCGTCGGGATCGATAAGGCCAAGCTGCTGCGCCCGCCGCAGGATGGCTCGTATCCGGCGCCGGCGCGGAGCGATGACCTCGGCGCGGTAGCGTGCGCGTAGCTGTGGCGCCGTGCTTTCCTGCAGCATCGTGCCGACCAGCGATAGTCGTCCGGGCCGGGACACGCCCCGTTGAAAGTCGGCCAGCTCGGCCGTGAGGTCGGCCAACGGGTCCTCGGATGCCTCCGCCGGGACGGCGTCCACGGCCGATTGGAGCGCGGCCTCTGAGAGGCTCGCCTTGTCCGGCCACCGGCGGTAGAGCGCTTGACGGGTCGTGCGCGCCTCGTGGGCGACGGCGGCCAGCGACATCGCCTCGTATCCATACGCAGACAGATGCCTCGCCGCAACGGCGAGGATTCGGTCGTCGATCTCCGGATCTCTGGCCCGGCCACGTCCGGTCGCAGCAGAGGGCCTCAGGGGACGCGCCATAATCAATACACTACAGTATTGTATTGTGGTAATCTGCTCGGACACGCGAGAGGAGTTGAGATGGTAATCGAATACATCCGCTACGCACTCGCGCCAGACGAGGGCCGCGAGTTGGTGGCCGCGTATCAGCGGGCTGGCCAGGTGCTCGATGCGGATCCGCATTGTCTAGGCTTCGAGGTGGCGCAGGGCGTGGAGGAGCCCGAGCACGTCGTAGTGCGCATCCGGTGGGACTCGGTTCAAGGTCATGAGCAGGTCTTTCGGACGAGCCCTCGCTTCGGCGAGTTCTTCTCGGCCGTGCAGCCGTTTCTCTCCAAGATCGAGGAGATGAAGCACTACGAAGTCCGGCTGGGTGGCGCGGCCAGGTGATGATTCGAGCCCTGGGTGCGGTCACAGCGGGCGGTGCGGAACCGCGGCGCGGCCCGGATCGGTTGGGCCTGAGCTCGCAGATCGACCGATTGCGCGCGCGCAACTCCCATGGCCAACATGATCGCGCGCTCGCGCGCGTTCTCCACGGACGTCTCGGGCGGTACGGTCGTAGCGAATGGAAGCCGAGGAGATTGCCAACGCCGTGGGCCGCCTCGGCGCCGGGGCCAGTCCGTAAAGGGAGCCAGGATGCCGTGGTTTCCGGATTTCGTCGGTGCTGCAGAGTTGGTGCGCAGGCAAACGCGCGTTGCCGGTCAAGCTGATCCGGTCGGGCAGTACGTCGCCGCCCTGAATAGTGGCGATACCCGCGCTCTGGAGGACGTATGGCCCGGCGCGGTGGTGGTATACGACCCCCATGTTGGAGAGGTTCGAGGCCACCGGCGACTGCGACAGTTCGTCAAGCGAAGTAGATCCATACTGGCCGAGCGTCAGGCACATACCGAGACGGTGGCCGCCACCGTCGCCGGGGACCGCGCCGTGGTAGAACTGCTGGCGCACCTGGCCTATGACGGGCGGGAACTAGCGTGGCCGGTCGCAGTCGTCGCCGAATCTCCGGACTATCGGTCGGTGGTGTTCCGCTCCTACTTCAGCCAACGGGCCATCGATGGAATGCAGCACCTCCGGCCGCCCATCCTGCAGCCGGGGCCCGTCCACCTCGCGGACATCGTCAGTACCTACCAGGCCGCGCTGGCCGCCGGCGACGTCGATACGGTAGTGGGCACCTTCACGCCGGACGGATATCTCCGCGAGGCGCTCGGACCGCAGTGCACCCACCGTGGCAGCGCCGAGCTGCGCTCGTTCTTCGGCGTCTCTTTCAGCTCCGGCGGCGGCATCGGTCTCGAGCCCTGCGCCGTGACCGATGATGGTGTGCGCTGCGCAGTCGAGTACAACTGCGTTCGTTGGGGCGGCAATCAGCTGCCGCCCCAGGCAGGAATCGTCGTCTACGAGCGCAGCACCGACGGACGGCTGGCTGCGGCCCGGCTGTACGACGACGTTGAACCGCCACCGAGCAACCCCTGAGGCGGGCGAAATGATCATTTGCCGGTCGGGAGCAGATCATGACGATGTCCTTTTCAGATCAGACCGCCGCGATCGAGTACCGGGTGTTCACCGCCAGGCGTTCCGGATTGACTCCCGGCGTCCCGCCCGGCTATGAGTCGCTGCTGTGGGTCGCGAACTCGGCGACCTTGATCTACGGCAAGCAGGACGCGGTGCTGGTCGACACGTTTGTCACGCTCGATCAGTCTGTCCAGCTCGCCGAGGACATCGCGGCAACCGGCAAGAACCTGACCTACGTCTACATCACGCACGGCCATGGTGACCACTTTTTCGGCATCAACGAGCTGAAGCAGCGGTTTCCGAACGTGCGGGCGGTGGCCACGGCTTCGGTCGTCGACCGCATGGGCACTCAGCTCGAGCCGGACATGCTGGAAGGGTTCTGGCGCCCACGCTTTCCTGGACAAATACCCGTCGAGCCGGGTACCGCCGAGAGCCTGGATGGCGCATCGATCGAGCTGGAGGGGCATCCCCTGATCCCGATCGAGACCGGGTACACCGACACCGCCGACACGACCAGCCTGCACGTGCCATCGATAGGGCTGATCGCAGCCGGCGACGTTGTCTACAACGGCATCCACCCTTACCTCGGCGAGTCCAACGCGCAGACGCGACTGGAATGGATCGACGCGCTCGACAAGCTCGACGCGCTCAAACCGCGCGCCGTGGTCGCCGGGCACAAGATCCCAGACCACGACGATGATCCGCGCAACATCGCCGAGACGCGGCAGTACCTGCGTGACTTCATCCGCCTCGATCAGGCGACCGACAGCCCGCGCGCGCTGTTCGACGCGATGATCGAGATCTACCCTGATCGCGCCAACCCCGGGTCACTGTGGGGCGGCGCGAACGCCGCCAAGCGCGAGGCCGGGAGCTCGCCCAGCGCCGTCACGCCAGCGGCACGAGACGACCAAAGTTAGCGGCTTGTGGCACACAATCAAGGAGAAGCCATGCTGACCGACGCCCGGATCATGGCCATAGTGCCGACCACCGACCTCGCGCGCGCAAAAGCGTTCTACGGCCAGACGCTCGGCCTCACCGACGCGAATGTGCCCACGCCTGGCCCGCAGGTGATTTATCGGTGTGGCGGCGGCACGGTGCTCGAGGTCTACGAGCGGCCGACCGCAGGTGACGCGCAGCACACGCTCGCGTCGTGGGAAGTGGGCGACCTGCGCGCTGCGGTCGACCAACTGCGCAACCGTGGCGTGCGGTTCGAGGAGTACGACCTCCCGGAGGTCAAGACCGAGGACGGCATCTCAACCACCGGAGACCTCCGCGAGGCCTGGTTTCGCGACCCCGACGGCAACATCCTGCGCGTCCATTCCCGTGTAGCGACGTAGTCACGCGTTGCCCCGAGCTGGGGCAGGTCGGTTGATGGACCCGGCCTCTGGCCGGCTCCGAGGTCCGCTGCCTGCGGTCGCCGTTCGGGCCGGGATGGGGCGGTGTGGCCGACGATCGCTCTCACGCGGCGGGTCGGCGGGCTGTGCGGGGCCTTTGCGTCATGAAATATGGGGATGGGCTCGCTGAGAGATGCTTTCGATGAGCTGTTGTGCCGCCGCGCTGGTGCTGATGCCGTCGCGCTGCGCGCGGCGGTGGAGTTCGGCGGCCGCGTACTCGGGCAGAAATCCCTCGGCGAGCAGGATGCCGATCGCCTGATTGTGCTGCGACACCCTATGCAGACCGCCGAGGCGTGCGTGCCCGCCGGGGGCTGCGGAGCGGAACGTGTCGACCGGAGCGGTTAGGTGGTCGTCCAGGACGACCTGCGCTGCCTCGATGCCGAGCGCGTAGCAGACGTCGGCGGCGAAGTCGACGAACGCGCCGGCGTTTCTGGCGTAGAACACGATCGTGCTCCCGACCTCGGCACTATCCAGGGCGGTGAGCGGCAGCATCACTGATGCGCTGATCGTGTCGGTGTCGGTATCGGTGTCCAGCGCGGTCAGCGTGACCGGGTAGCCATCGATGATCGAGGTGATGGTGAGGCCCAGGTACGACGGAACGGCGAGGCGAATGTCCTCCAACAGCGCGCGCAGCAGCCCTTCCAGGTCGATGCCGGGCTCATCGAGGGCATCGGTCAACGAGCGAAGGTCCACGGGTGGCTCAACGGGGATGTTCACGACGTGCGGAACTCCGGCGCCCCGAGCGCCCAACGGTGATACCTGGATCCGCGCCGGGCAACGCGCCAGGCTCGGCCATCGAAGCCGGTCGTAGCGGTTCGGGTACCGGGTCCGGCAGCGTCAGCACCGTCGACACTACGCCGGCCCGACGATCCGGCGGCCCTGACATGCGGTGCTGGTGAGTCGAGCGCGAACTCAGCGGGACCGACCACTGATTGGACCGGCACCGGCCGACGGATCGGGGCAGGTGTAGACGGCGGTGCGATCGGTCGCGTAGCGTCAAAGATCGTTGGGCTCTCAGCCAGTCCGAGCCGAGGCTGCTCCCTCTTGGCCTCCAGAGCGTCCGCTCGAAGTCGGACATTCTAGTGGCGCCGTTCGATCGGACCGGCTTTCGTGCGCTCTTGGTGGCTGACTCGCTTTCTGCGTTCTCCGGGCCGGCACGCATTCGACTCGGCCCAGTCCGGGACCGCTTCCGTGGTTCTGCCTTTCCCCGGCTGGTCCAGCCGAACCGACCAGCCGGACTCTCAACGCCCGAACGGCTCCGGGGCCGTCGGTGCGGACGATCGGCGAACCGCGCTGACCGTATCCACCGATCTGGCCGCCCGCCGTCTGAAGTTAACCGGTGAGCTCGACTTCTTCTCTCCTTCCTTGACCGAGGTGTCGGCCACCTTGATGGTGATCAACCCTGGTGACACCACGGTGGATCTGGCCGGCGTGCGGTTCATCGACGCGGGTGGCCTCGGCCGGCTCGTCCGGCTCCGCAACAACCTTGCGCTGCACAAGGCGACGTTGACCGTGATCAACGCCTCGACCGGCGCGCAGCGGATATTCCGGATCGCCGGTCTGCAGGACATGTTGCCGCGGGCAGCCCGACCGCCGATGCCATCGGTAATGGCGACCACGTCGCCAGCGGCTCCGAGCAGGTAGCCCGTATTCCCGCCAAACATAGCGAGGAGAAGCCTGCCCATGGATTGGCGTGAGAAGGCGATCTGCCGCAGCTGCGACCCAGAATTGTTCTTTCCCACCGAGCATACGAGAGCCGCCGCCGTTCAGATCGAACAGGCCAAGTCGATCTGTCGCCGCTGTCCGGTCGCTCACGAGTGTTTGGCGTGGGCGCTGGACAACGGTGTGGTCGGCGGCGTCTGGGGCGGCCTCACCGAAGACGACCGGCGGCGCCTGAAGCGGGCGCGTTTGATCCGGGCAGGCAGAGCTGCAAGCGCACCCAGGTACGGCGATCCTCGCTCCGCCCGGGATTGACTCCGAAACGCGGAGCATGCCGACCAATCAACGAGATTTCGTGGAGCGGGCGAGCGCGGACAACAAGGCGGCGGTGGCTGGCGGATCGGGCGGTTGACCGTAGGTCGCAGCGTAGACGTGACGGTCGGCGCCATTGAGTTTGGTCGCAGTGATGCCTTTGATCCGGTGGGCGCGAAGGGCCAGGCCGGGGATAGTGGTGACTCCCATGCCGGCGCCGACCAAGGCTTGCAGCACGACCATGTCGTCGGTGATGTAGGAAATCTTCGGCGTGAACCCTTCGTTGGCGCATAGCCAGAGCAAGTGGCTGCGGCAGCGTTCGCATCCGGCGATCCACGTGGAGTCACGCAGCTCGACGAGCTTCTTGCCGCGACGGGACGACAACAAGTAGACCGGGTCGTCGAGCAGGTGATGGAGGCGGATGCCTTCGGCTTCGGGCTCCGTCTCGTCATAGCGAAATATCAGCGCGACATCGATCCGGCCCGCGCGTAGCAGCTCGAGCGCTTCGGGTGGGTGAGTGTCAATAAGGCTGATCTCCAGGCCTGGGTGTTCACGCCTGAGCGCCGCTATGGCCGGCGGGACGAGTGAGCCGATCGCCGAAGAGAAGCCGGCCAGCCGGACGCGGCCGGCGGTCAATCCCACATGGGCGGATAGCTCGGCTTCGGCGGCGTCGACTCGTCCGATGATCTCGGCCGCGCGGTCGGCGAGCAGCCGTCCAGCGTCCGTGAGACGGATGCCGCGGCCGACCCGTTGCAGCAGCTGAGCGCCGGTCTCAGCCTCCAGCCGGGCGAGGTGATGACTCACCGAGGGCTGCGTGTAATGGAGGGCCTTGGCGGCCTCGGTTACTGATCCGTACCGGGATACCGCGTCGATAACGCGAAGCCGAACCACATCGAGCATGCATCAATTCTATCTATGGGTTACCCGCTATTTTGGCATTAGACGTAATGAATTCGGGCGGGCAGGCTAGCTGGTATGGCCATCAGACAGGCACAAGCGGAAACCCGAACCCGAACCGGAGCCCGAGCCGAGCTCGCTCCGCTGATCACTGCCGTGCGTGCTGCTGTCGGCGAGCACAGCGACTGGTCGCGCACCGCACAACTCGTCGCAGGCCAGTTGCGAGGACACCTGCCTCACCCGGATTTGCTGACCGCCGAGGAGCGCCTCGGCTCGGCCGACGGCTACCGCAGTCACACCCTGTACGTCGAGCCGGACGGCTCGTTCTCGATCATTGCTGTGGTGTGGCGGCCCGGACAGGTCACCCGTATCCACGATCACGTCACCTGGTGCGTTGTCGGCGTCATCCAGGGCGTCGAGCACGAAGAGCTGTTTGACGCGAACCTCAAGCCGCTCGGCACCAACGACAATCGGGTCGGCGACGTCAGCGGCTTCGCGCCGCCCGGCGACATTCATCGCATCCACAACACGACGAGTGCAACCGCAATCTCCATACACATCTACGGCACCGATGTCACCCGCATCGGGTCCAGCGTCCGCCGCTACTACGACTAACGCGCGGCGGCCGGTTCGGGTCACACCGGGGAAACATGGGGGACATAGCCTCTTGACCATGCCGGGGAGCGCGGGACCTCCGACGCTGGGCGTCGAGGAGGAGCTGCACCTCGTCGACATCGGCACCGGAGAGCTTGCGGCGCGCGCCTCGGAGATTCTGGCGACGCTGCCCGCCGACACCTTCGGGCACGAACTGCAGCAGTCGACCGTGGAGATCAACACGCGCGTCTGGCGGACGCTCGACGACCTCGACCGGGACATCCGGCAACTGCGCCGCGACCTGGGCACGGCGACCCGGCCTCTTCGGCTGGGGCTGGCTGCGGTCGGCACTGTGCCTTTGGACAACAGCCCGGGGCTCGAGGTCACACCCACTCGCCGGTTCACTCGGATGCATGAGGACTACCAGTTGCTCGTCGAGGAGCAGCTGATCTGCGGCACCCAGGTGCACGTCGGTGTCGAGGACCGGGACGTCGCGGTGGCGGTGTCGCAGCGGGTGCTCGGCTGGCTGCCGGTGTTCCTTGCCCTGTCGGCCAGCTCGCCGTACTGGCATGGCCTCGACACCGGCTACGCGAGCATCCGGACGATGATCTGGCAGCGCTGGCCGACGGCGGGCGCCACCGGGCCGATCGGCGGCGCGGCCGAATACGACACGCTGGTCGCGGACCTGATAGCGACCGGGGTCATCGCCGACGCCAAGATGGCCTACTTCGACGTGCGGCCGTCTTCGCACGAGCCGACTGTGGAGCTTCGAGTGTGCGACGCATGCCCGCTCGTCGAGGACGTCATCCTCCTGGCCGGCCTGTTTCGCGCGCTCGTCGCTCAGGAGGTGGCGTCGGTCAGTGCGGGCGAACCGCCGCGCCATGCGGTCGCGGCGCCGGTACATCGCGCGGCGATGTGGCGGGCGGCTCGCAGCGGTCTCGGCGGCGAGCTTGTCGTGCCCGGTCAGCGTGCGCCCGTACCCGCGGCGGACGCGGTCCACGCGCTGCTGGCGCAGCTGCGTCCGCAGCTCACCGAGTTCGGCGACTGGGACGTCGTGCGGCAGCTGGCGACGGATGCCCTCGCCCGCGGCACGTCGGCCGAGCGCCAGCGGGCGGCGCTACGCCGGCGGGGTCGACTCACCGATATCGTGGACCAGGTGGTGGCCGAGACCGAGACAGCTCACCGTGCCTGAGCCGCCGAGGCCTCATCCGGTGGGGAAGAGCTCCTCGAGGCCGGCCATCCGGAGCAGCACGGCCACCGAATAGGGAACGTTGCGTAGCGCGACCTCGATTCCGCGAGGCGCCGCAATGCGCCGCAGCCGGAGTAGCGCAGCGAGCCCGGACGAGTCGAAGAAGTTGACCTGACCAAGATCGACGACGATCCGGCCGCCGCTGGCTGCAGCGGGCAGCAGTTGCTCACCGCCAGCGACTACCTCGTCGGCGCAGGTCACGTCGACGTCTCCGGTTAGCGTGAGGACGGGGACGGCCGCGTTGTCCGGGCTGGTTGCGGAGGCCATGGATGGGGTCCGTTGCCTAGTCGGCTGGCGCTCCAGGAACCGCATCGACGGCTGCGGGGTGGGGACCGGCGCGGGCAACCGTAGGGAGAACCACACTGTCTTACCCACTCCGGAAAGGCTGGGTCGTACGCCCCAGGCGTCGGAAAGCTCCGCGACAAAGTACATGCCGCGACCGCTCACGTCCGACGGCGCCGGGCGCTGCACAGTGACCGCGCCTGCGCCGTAATCGGTGAACTCGACGCGCAGCCGACTCGGAGATCGGAATACGTCGATCGTGAAGTCGCTTCGGGCGTGCACGACGCAGTTGGTCGCGACTTCAGACGCCAGCAGTCCGAGGGTGCTGCGGTCTTCAGGGCTCAGCTCACCGGCGGCTTGGAGGACAAACGCGCGAGCCTGCGCCACGGACTGCGGGTCGGGCGCGAGCCGCAGTTGTCCGATCGACGTCTCGGTGTCGGCCGCGGCATAGGCTCCGGCGGCTACCCGTCCGTTAGCCGCGTCTTCGGCGGGGACTCGCCGCAACGCGAGCACGGCGACGTCATCGAGCGTCTGGGTTGCGCCGACGAGCCGACGCATCACCTCTCGGCAAACCACTTCCGGATACTCGGCGGTAACCGCGGCGCGCAGGCGGGCCAAGCCGACGTCTATCGGCTCGTCTCGACGTTCGACCAGGCCATCGGTGTAGCACAACAGAACCCCGCCGGGCGGCAAGTCGAACTCGGCTGACCCGTACGCGAACTCCGGCAGGGCGCCCAACGGCGGCCCGGCGCGCAACGCCAGCAGGTCGGCCCCGCCACCGGGCACGGCCAGCACCGGTGGCGGATGACCGGCCGAGCTGATCTCGAAACGGTCGTACGGAGGGCGGGCGACCGCACACAGTGCGGTTACCGTCGTTCCGATCTCGAAATGATCGACCTTGCGGTTGGTCAACTCGAGCACCCGCGCCGGCCCCTCACCCAACAAGGCGTAGGCCCGCAGCGCGCTCTTCACTCGGCTCATGATTACCGCAGAATTCAGGCCGTGACCGGCCACGTCGCCGATGACGACCCACAGCTGCTCGGAGGGCAGCACAAACGCGTCGTACCAGTCGCCGCCGACCGCGCGGTCCTCGGCGGGGGCGTAGCGGGCCGCGAACTGCATCTCGCGAAGCCGCGGCAGCCGAGTCGGCAGCAAACCACGCTCCAATAGCGCGGCCGCAGCGGCCTCGACCGCTAACCGTCGAACCTGGATCGCGGCCGCGACCCGTTCGGCCGCAACCTGCAACAGGTCCGCGTCCTGGCTGGTGAACGACCGGTCATGCAACCGACCGACATGGAGCACCCCGATGACGTCGGTCCCGACCATCAGGGGGACGCCGAGCATCCGCCGAATGCCCTTCTCCCACAGAATCGGATTCGCCACGGTGGTGGCATCGACGCGATCGAGAACCACCGGGGCCTTGCGGGCGGCGATGGTGCCCGCAAAACCGGTGCCGATCGGCACCCGGACGCCTTGTCGCACCTCCTCCTCGAGGCCACACGCCGCCCGAGCCACCAGCTCGTCAGCACCGTCCTGACGCAGCAACACCGCCGCGGTGTCGGCATCGAGGATCGACCGCAACCGATCCAGTACCTCGACCAGCAGATCGTCGACATCGAGCCTGGTCACCCCGAGGTCGGTAACGGCGAGCAGGCTGCTCAGCGTCTCTTTCCACGGGCCGTCCGGCATGACAGCGAGCGTAAACGTACTCAACCCGCATCCGGGCCAGGTCCAGCTTCTATGGCGAACACATCGACCAGACCGGTGATTTGCAGGAGCCTCGTCACCGGCTCCGACGGACGCAGGAGAACGAGCGACGCGTCCCGCTGGACGAGTGAATTCCGTATTCCGACCAACGCGCCCAGCCCAGTGGAGTCCAGGAAGGTGACACCTGACAAATCAAGGATGACGCCCCGCCCCCCCGAGTCGACGAGCGCGGCCTCCGCCGCCTCTCCGAGCTCATCAGCGACCGCGAGATCCACCTCGCCATCGATGAGGAGCAGCGTGGGGCCAGCGGGGTCGGGCTGCGTCGGCCATCGCACGAGGCGCAATCTAGCGGGATCCGCGCGAGGGCCTGACGCCCGGTCCGTCGATCGAGCCAACCGCTTCTACCAGAGCCTCGGATGGCGGCTGGACGCTGACATCGTCGTCGGCGACGGTAATCGTACTGATCGGCGGGTGGTCGAACGTCACCCGGCAGTAGCTAGGCTACGACGATCAACGCGCACGTGCGCCCAGGAGGAGAGTTCCGAAGCCCGGCCGTTGTTGGGCGGATCGGTATCGAGGCTGCTCACCACGAACTCCTCAGGTTGGTCAGGCATCCACAAGGTCTGCCAACGCAGCAATCGGGGCGGCGCGCCTCAAGCGGGCGATACGACGATGTCTTTGACCTCCGCCATGTAGCGCCCGGCGGATGCGGATGCCTCCTCCGGGGTGCTCCCGCCCTCGCGAGCGTCCATGTACGCCGCGTACCAGTCCCACCAGTTGTGCGGTGGAGCGACCGCCTCGAACGAGCCGTGACGTTCGGAGGTCTCGTGCAGCAGATCGGCCAGGGAAGCGATGTCCATGTCAGTCCTCCTCATCCCGGCCGGATCGCCGGGTCGTGATCTCGTGAGCAGCCAGCGATTGCCATTCGGGTCGCTGAACGACGTGGCGGGGTCGAGCACCAGCGCCCATGGTGTCGACGATGCCCTTTGCATCGGTTCGTCGCACCCGTGAAACACGCGGGTCACCGGTTGACCGGGGAGGGCCGGTGCCTCGGCCTATCACACTGCGGCGTCCTGGCTGAGGAAGCCGTCGACGGCGTCCGCGAACTCGGTGTGGTGCTGGAACAGGAAGCCGTGCGCAGCGTCCGGGTAGATCGTGACCCGCGCATGCGGGATCAACCCGGCGATCAGGTACGAGTAGTGGGGGAGAATCATCGGGTCGCTGTCTCCGTTGGCGACGAAGACGGGCACTCGGATCGCACTGAGTCGCTGAAGTTGAGCGTGGTCGGGCATGCCCCACGCGCAGACCGCGTCGTATTGGGCTTGCCGGGTCTGCCAAGTGGTCGCCTTGTCTCGGTCAACCGTGCGCGCGAGCATGCGACCGAACGACTGCTCACCGGCCCGCCGGCTCCCGGCCGAGTGCGTGTAGAAGACGTCGAGGACACGTTTCGGGTCGGTATCGGCTGCTCCGACAGCGTCGATGACATCGCGGGCCCAGCCGTGCATCCCGGCGGCCCCGCGCGGCGCCGAGGACGCCAGCACGAGACGGCGAACGACGTCCGGTCGGATGAGCGCCATCTCCTGTGCGATGAAGCTGCCGAGGGAGAACCCGAGGATGTCGGCCTGCGCTATTCCAATGGCGTCGAGGAACGCGAGGGCGTCGTGCGCCATACGCGTGACGGTGGCCGGCGTCCTTCCGGTCGATCCGCCGACCCCAGCGTTGTCGAAGGTCACCACGCGGCGGCTGGCAGCCAACGCGTCGATCAGAGCTGGGTCCCAGTTGTCGAGATTGCCGCGGAAGTGTTGTAACAGGACTAGCGGTGTGACAGCCTGTCCAGTCTCGCGGTACGCGTAGTCGATGCCGTTCGTTGCGCTGACCCGCTTGGTGGGTGCCTCGGAATAGTTCACGGTCATCGATCTCTCCTCGCCGGCCAGGCCGCGTTGGCGCCAGTGTCGGCAGCAGCGACTTCAGCCATCATCGCCGGTTTCGCGGCTGGCATCGTGCAAGCGTGGGAACTTCTGGGCATATCAACCGCGAGGCGTGTGACTGCCGACAGCCCAGCAGATCACAAAGAGCCGAAGGGATCGAGAGGCACCGTGACAAGCGACTCCATGGCCGACGCCGTCGTCGTCGGCGCCGGGTCCAACGGCCTGGTAGCAGCGAACCTCCTGGCCGACGCCGGCTGGTCGGTCGTGGTCTGTGAAGCGACGCCTCACCCCGGCGGTGCCGTCCGTACCGCCGAGGTCACCGCACCGGACTATCGCACGGATCTGTTCAGTGCGTTCTACCCGCTGAGCGTGGCGTCTCCCATCCTCTCCGCACTTCAGCTGGAGAACTACGGGCTCGTGTGGAGCCATGCTCCGGCCGTGCTGGCCCACGTGCTGCCCGACGATCGTTGTGCTGTCCTCCACCGCGATAGGGACCGCACCGCCGAATCGCTGGCGGCCTTTCACCCAGACGACGGCGCGGCCTGGCTGCGCCTCGTCGAAGAGTGGGACCGGATAGCGCAGCCGCTGATCGACGCCGTGTTCCGGCCCTTCCCGCCGATCATGCCGACGCAGCGTCTCCTCCGCTCGCTCGGCGTCCATGGCTCGATGCGATTCGCCCGGATGGCCATTCAGCCGGTCCGCCGTCTTGGCGAGGAGACCTTCCGTGGCGTCGGCGGACCCGTGCTCCTCGCTGGCAATGCACTGCACGCCGATCTGGCTCCGGATGGCGCCGGGAGCGCGCTCTATGGCTGGTTGCTGTGCATGATCGGCCAGAGCTATGGCTTTCCGGTCCCGGTTGGCGGCGCCGGGCGACTGGTGGACGCGCTGGTCGACCGGCTTCGGGCCCGGGGCGGCGTCGTCCGCGTCGACGCTCCGGTGACCGAGATCTTGCTCACCGATGGCCGGGCTTCCGGTGTTCGGCTTGGCTCGGGGGAGCAGCTGGACGCAGGACGGGCCGTGATAGCTGATGTTCCCGCGCCCCAGCTGTACCTCGACCTGGTCGGAGCCGATCGGTTGCCGCCGGGGCTCGTGGCCGACCTGCGGAACTTCCAGTGGGATGCCCCGACGTTCAAGGTCAACTGGGCGCTGTCCCGCCCGCTGCCATGGCTTGCGGACGGCGCGCGCACCGCGGGTACCGTGCATCTCGGGGTCGACCTCGACGGGCTGACGGATTACGCCGCCGATCTGGCCACTCGGCGTATGCCGAGTCGACCATTCCTGCTGCTGGGTCAGATGACGACCAGCGACCCGACGCGATCTCCCGCCGGGACCGAGTCGGCCTGGGTGTACACGCACCTGCCCGCCGGCGTCGACCTGCAGGATGCTGCGATCCAAGCCCACCTCGAGCTTGTGGAGCGAACGATTGAGCGGCATGCGCCGGGATTCTCCGACCTGATCGTCGGCCGGTACGTGCAGCGCCCCGCCGATCTGCAGGCCGCCAACCCCAGCCTGGTCTCGGGCGCTATCAACGGCGGTACTGCCCAGCTGCACCAGCAGCTGATCTTTCGCCCGGTGCCAGGGCTGGGCGGAGCGGCCACGCCGATTGACCGCCTTTACCTCGGCAGCTCTTCGGCCCATCCCGGAGGCGGGGTACACGGAGGCCCGGGCGCCAATGCCGCTCGCCTGGCGCTCTCCCGAGAGAAACCCACGGGGCGGCTCAAGCGCGCGGCTACGACATCGCTGCTCCGTCGGATGTACGAGAGTTAAACGCGAGCTTCCTCCGACGTTGGAAGGCGCCGCGCGGATCACTTGCGATCCGTCGTTCCGGTACAGGACGCCGAGCAGGTAGACGTTTATGCGCTCAGACGGGTTGTTCCAGCGCCTCCCAGCGTTGGTGAGCGCGCTTGGCCGCCGGTTAGCGTTCGACTCTGCTGAGCGATAGTCAGTGGTAGGCGGCGAGGAAGGTGCGCACGCCGCTGTCGGCCCATCTGTTGATCTCGCGGGTCGCGGGCGCGGCGTCCTGGCCAAGGAGCATCGCTTGGTTGACCGGGGCGGACATGATGAGCCAGTTGAACTGGGTGGCTGCGAGTGCCGCGTCGGGCGTATTGAGTCGGCCCTGGCGGGTGAGTTCGGCGAAGGCGTCGGCGAGTGCGTTGCACTGGCGCGGCTTCGACCAGGTCGAGGCACTCATCGCCGAGCGCACCGGGCAAGTGCTCTGCATCGACGTCGACACTCCAAGCGCGGGCCACCCCTAACGGCCTCCTCGTCGTCCGCCTTGCGAGCCGAAGCCTGGATCACCGCGTCTGGCAAACGACTTCCCTCGCGGGACACTAGGGTCTGCTCATGTCCGAGCGGTGGTACAAGGAAGCGATCATCTACAGCGTCGAGGTTCAGACCTTCCAGGACTCCGACGGTGATGGATGCGGAGACCTGCGGGGACTGATCAGTCGGCTGGACTACCTGGCCCGGCTGGGCATCACGTGCCTCTGGCTGAACCCGATCCATCCGTCTCCCCATCGAGACGACGGCTACGACGTGGCCGACTACTACGCCATCGATCCGCGGCTCGGCACCCTGGGCGACTTCGCCGAGCTTGCGCTTCAGGCCCGGGAGCGGGGAATCCGCTTGCTGCTCGACCTGGTCGTCAACCACACGTCCGACCAGCACCCATGGTTCCAGTCCGCGCGGTCGGACCCGTCGTCGCCATACCGCGACTGGTACGTATGGAGCGCCACCGAGCCCGCTGACCGTAGGCAGGGGATCGTTTTCCCGGGCGAGCAGACCGAGACCTGGACCTTCGACCAACACGCCGGGGAGTGGTACTACCACCGCTTCTACGACTTCCAGCCCGATCTGAACTGGGCGACCGGGGCGGTTCGCGAGGAAGTCAAGCGGATCATGGGCTTCTGGATCCAGCTGGGTGCGTCCGGGTTCCGGATCGACGCAGCTCCGTTCGTGCTGGAGCTCGTCCAGCCGGACGCTGATCCCGGTCCGATGGACTGGACGATCCTGGATGACTGGCGGGAGACCGTGCAATGGCGACGCGGCGACACCGTGCTGCTCTGCGAGGCCAACGTGGATCTCGAGGAGTTACCCAAGTACACGGCGGTGCTACCGGAAGGCCCGAACGATCGATCGCACATGCTGTTCGCCTTCGATCTCAATGCGCGCGTGTGGCTCGCCCTCGCCCGCCGGCGGGCCGAGCCCCTCGTCGACGCGCTGAACAGCATGCCCACCTTGCCAGCCATGGCCCAATGGGCCACCTTCCTACGCAACCACGACGAGCTCGACCTGTCGCGGCTGACCAAAGAGCAGCGCGCTGACGTGTGGCGGTCGTTCGCCCCCCGCGAGACAATGCGCCTCTACGGGCGGGGTATCCGCCGCCGCCTCGCACCCATGCTGCGGGCCGACGCGCGTCGGATCCGGCTGGCCTATGCGCTGCAGTTCGCCCTGCCCGGAAGCCCGGTGCTCCGCTACGGCGAGGAGATCGGCATGGCTGAGGACCTGTCGTTGCCTGATCGTCAGGGGCTGCGCACGCCGATGCAGTGGGAGGACTATCCGCACGCCGGTTTCTCTACCGCCCCGAAGTCCGCCGACCTGGTCCGTCCCACCAAGCGGACGGGCCGCTATGGGTGGCGGGCGGTCAACGTCCGCCAGCAGGAGGGTGATCCGAGCTCATTGCTCCGATGGTTCGAGCACCTCACCAGGACGCTGCGCGAATGCCCGGAGATCGGAGTAGGCACATTCGCGGTGATCGAGGTTCCCCAGCCAGGCGTATTGGTGCATCGGTTCGACGCGCCGGAGGGATCGATGCTGATGATCCACAATCTCGATGACAAGTCGGTCGAAGTTGACATCGGCCCGCTGGCCGGAAGCGACCGCCCGTTCGATGTGTTGACGGATAGCCAGTACGACCGTCCAAGCCAGCAGCTACGTGGGCTACGGCTGCGCGGCTTCGGCTATCGGTGGGTGCGCCTGAACCGAAGCAACGCCGTATAACGGCGCCACAATGGTCATGGCGGCGAGGCCTCGATGATCTTGGACTTATCGTCGCTATCGGGCACCAAGTCCAAGATCATGACCGAGAATGCTTGAGTCGAGAGATTGGTCTGGCCAGATAGCACATTCTGCAGCAGGCTAACTGCCATGGCGTCGTATTCCCTCAATGATGCGGCCGTTGCCCGTGCCCGCGAGTTGATCGACAAGCGTCAGTACGTGCTGAACAGCGATTGGGGCCAGGTCCAGCCGGGAGCAGCCGAGCAGAATGCCTACCTCAGCCGGCACGACTGGCCCGACTACGCCGCGTGGCATCTGGGCCTCACCGACGGCGTCGAGGACGGAGTCAAGGCGCGGTACGCCTTCGTGTTCGGCGACTTTCGCCGACTGCACCGCACGGCGCTGATCGCGTGCGTCTACCGGGCGTCGGAGTGGCGGCACAAAGCGATCGAGCTAGCCGCGCACGATCTGCTGCAGAAGCTCGACGCCGCGACCAGCGGCTAGGGTCGCCGGTGTCTCCAGATCGGGGACGCATTTGCGCGCGTGGCGAGCATTTACGTCCCCGATCCTCGTGGCGGCGGCTCCTTCCTATTGGACCGTGAAGGACTTGGTCAGCGTGGCCTGCGAGCTATCGCCGACGTAGACGTCGATCTGTCCGGGTTCGACGATGAACTTTCCGGAGTTGTCGTAGAAACCGACGTCGTTCGCGCCGAGCCGGAAGGTCACGGACTTCGTCTGGCCCGGGGCCAGCGTGACTCGCTGGAACGCACGGAGCCGGCGCACGGGCTGCTCGATGCTAGCTACGGGGTCGTGGATGTAGAGCTGCACCACCTCGTCACCGGTACGGGTTCCGGTGTTGGTCACATTCGCACGCGCTCTGATCGTGCCGTCCTCGGCCATGGTGGTGGAGCTCAGCGTCAAGTTCGACACGGAGAACGTGGTGTAGCTCAGCCCGTATCCGAACGAGTAAAGCGGATCGCAGGTGTTCAGGTCGCGGTACCGCGAGTTGTACTTGGACGTGATGTCGCAGGGCCGCCCGGTTGGCTCGTGGTTGTAGTAGATCGGCACTTGCCCGACGTTCACCGGGAATGACACCGGCAGCTTCCCGCCGGGGTTGACCTTTCCGAACAGCACATCGGCGACTGAATTGCCGGCCTGGACGCCCGGGAACCACGCTTCGAGGATCGCGGGTGAGCTGGCCGCCACGTTGGTCAGCGTGAGTGGCCGACCGTTGAACAGCACGACGACGAACGGCTTGCCGGTCGCCTTGATCCGGTCGATCAGCTGCTGCTGGTCGCCGGGCAGGTCGATGTTGCTGCGCGATGTAGCCTCGCCACTCATTTCCCTGGTCTCGCCGAGCGCGAGAACGATCTGGTCGGCCGACTTGGCTGCGGTGACCGCCTGGTCGAACCCTGGACCGGCCGGGCAGTCGTCCGCGGGGTTGTACTGCGGCGGCTCGGTGTTCGGCAGATCGCAGGCCTTCACGAACGTCGTCGTCCCGGTGCTCTGGGCCTTGATCCCGCTGTACAGGGACACGGCGTCCTCGTCGCGACCGGTTCCCCACCACGGGCCGAGCATGTCGTGCTGGTCGTTGCCGAGCGGACCAATGACCGCCGTGTTCTTGGTCGGATCGAGCGGCAGCGTCGAGTTGTTGTTCTTCAGCAGCACCATTGACTTGCTCGCCGCGGCCCGCTCAGCCGCGACCGCGTCGGGTAGCAACTGTTGCGCGTCTGACTTCGAGGGGTCGACGTACGGGTGCTCGAACAGGCCGGCACGGAACTTCACGCGCAGGATGCGCCGCACTGCGTCGTTGATCTGCCCGATGGTGATCTTGCCCTGGGCGAGGAGCTGCTTGCCGAAGTCGACGTAGTTCGTGCTGACCATCTCCATGTCGGTTCCCGCGTTGATGGCGAGACGCGCCGCATCCGGACCGTCAGCCGCCACGCCGTGACCGCATGGCCCGCTGTTCGGGTTCACCGGCGGGCAGGCGCGGAGCTCGGCCACCGCCGTGTAGTCGCTTTCTATGAACCCGTCGAACCCCCACTGGTTCTTCAGGATGTCGGTTTCGGTCTGGTGATTGGCGCAGCCAGGTACGCCGTTGATGGCATTGAACGAGCACATCGCGGTGGCCACACCAGCATCGACGGCCGCCTTGAACGGCGGCAGGTACAGGTTGAACAAGCGCTGTATCGACATGTCGGTGGTGTTGTATTCGCGACCGCCTTCCGGCTGGCCGTACGCGGCGAGGTGCTTGACGCTCGCAGCGACCTTGTCCGGCGCGCTGTAATCCTTGCCCTGGTCGCCGCGCACCCGGGCGGCGGCCATGACCGAGCCGAGGTAGGGGTCCTCGCCCGATCCCTCGGCAATGCGTCCCCACCGGGGATCGTGCGAGACGTCAACCATCGGACTGTAGACCTGCTTGATGCCGGTCGCGGCCGTCTCCCGCGCACCGAAGGTGGCGTCCGCATTCGCGACTCCTGGGTCGAAGCTGCTCGCCTCGCCGAGCGGAATCGGGAACACGGTGCGGAATCCGTGGATGGTGTCGAAGGCGAACAGGATCGGAATATGCAGTCGGGACTGCTCGACCGCGACATGCTGCAGGTGGTTGATCTCGGCGGGGTCGGTGAGGCTGAAGACGCCACCGATCCCCTTCCTGGCCTCGTCGTGCCGTCGCCTGGGAGTTGGACAGCAACTGCATCTGCTCGAGTTTCTCGTCAAGCGTCATCTTGGCCAGCAGCGCGTTCACTCGCGTCTCGACCGGCTGGCGACCCGGGAGGCTGGTCGCATCACTCGCGGTGAGAGTGCCACCGCCAGCCAGCACGCTCGCCGCGACAACGACGACGCCAAGCGCAGCAACCCGCCTCCGACGACGTAGCCTTACCTGCTTCACGACGCGCCTCCTTTCGGGTGGCACGAGGCCACCGCGTAGCGGGGACCGGATAAAAGCTGTTGGCCGCCGGGGTTGCCGGCGTCGCCGCCGACGGCCCGCTGGTTCCTCGGATTCCGATGACTGTTCATCGACTCCTCCTCGTGAGTGGAAGCAGGGTCACTGCGTCCCGGCCGGCCTAGCCGAGCATCATGTCTTCGAGGCCGAGATAGGTGCGGGCCGCCCATGACACCGGATCGCGGGCGAAGTGTCGTTGCATGGCCCGGTCGTTCAGGGCGTTGTCGAGTGCGGCCATGATCATCGACTGGTCGAGCACGAGCTGACGATGCCCAACCGCTCCGGTTAACGGGTTTACCGCGTCGAAGAAACCGTTGACGCCGTAGACGCCCGGGTACCGGTTGCGCAGCGTCTCGATATTGGCAAAGGCCTGCTGGGGGGCGACATCCAGGGCAAGGAACGACGCGTGCGGCGTGACGACGTCCTCGGTGGCGCAACCATGGCACTGGGACAGGCCGAGGTTCGGGTGGCTCGCGTCGGCGCCGAGGCCGAAGTACGGGAACGTCAACCCCTCGACGCCGTAGCTCGCGTATCCGCCTGTGTCATCGGGTGTGCTGGAGGGCGACATCCCCCACACCGGGTAGTGCAGCTCCGCGGTCGCGTACCTGATCTGCACCTGCACGGTGCGGGCGTCGGCGCCGCCGAAGCTGCGCGGCCCCCAGGTCGTTTCGGGCACGACCTCGTTCGCCATCAAGCCTTCGAACATGCCGCCGGCAAACGTCGGGATGAAGGTCAGGTCAGTGCCGGGGTAGACATAGTGCCCTTCCCATACCGGGAAGTGTTGGCCGGACTTGGGGTCGGTGTAGGTCTGCCACGAGCCGGGCATCGGCCACTGACCCTGCCAGGAGAAGTCCGGGTCGGTGCTCTGGCAGTCGGCGAACGGGGCGGGAGGGGGCAACTCGCGCCAGCTTCGCCACCAGACGTTGCCCGGCATCTGGTGCAGCCCCATGCCGAGGTAGGCCGAGATCCGCGGATCGCTGTAGAGGCTGCCGTTGTGGTAATAGTGCGTCCAGTTCTCGTCCTGATCGGGCGGCAAGCCCACGTAGTAGCCGCCGAACATCTGGCCGGTCGGCTGGTTTCCGGGGATCGCCGGGTTGGTGTTGCAGTGCGTCTCGGGGCGGTTGTCGTAGAAGATGCCGAAGTTCATCGGCACGATCAGACGGTCGACAAGGCGCGCGAGCTCGGGCAGCGCCTGTCGCGCCACGATCAGGCCGGAGGCGTACCAGCCGTTGTCGACGTTGGAAATGAAGTAGCAATTGTCGAACGTCGGCGTAGTTTCGGCGCGACAATCGATATCGCCCGGATTTCTGATCACGTGTCCGGTCGTCGTGTCGTACCACTGGTAGAGAAACCCGTCGAACCGCGGTATCCGCGCGACCTCGTTCAAGGTCGCCTGGATGCGCGATCGTGCCTCCGGCCGGCTGATCAGGCCGAGGTCGTTCGCTGCCACCACCGCCCACAGGTAGACCCCGACATTGGCGGCAGAGGTGTACCGGCCGTAACCGGTCGGCGCGGTAGCTCCGTTCGCGAATGTGACATTGTCGAATGGCAAGTGCGTAGTCGGGTCGACATCCACGCTGTAGAACCGCCAGGTGTCGCGGGCAATCGCCAGCAGCCCGGCCCGTTGCGCGGGGCTGAGGCCCTGGCCGACGGCGACCGCGCGCGATGGCGACGCTACGGCCGCTAGCACGAACACAATCAGCCCCACGACCAGCGAGGCGACCAGTCTTCTCATCACATTTAGGCGGTGACGCCCGCGGAGCCGCTTGGCTCCCGGGAGAAGCCGCGTTCTCTATAATTGCTGACAATTATAGAGTTGTACCCGCTATTCCGGCGCTGTTCAACCCCGGGCCATGACGATGATCAACGGGCCGGCCATCCGGCGCCGGCGACCGGGACGCGGGTGCGCAACACTTGGCCGGCCCAATCGGTGTAGCTGGGTAGGGCCGCCACACCGGGCCAGCGAGCGGCAACAACGTACAGGTACGCGATCTCTGCGCCCCCGAGCATGCAGGCGAAGCCGCCGCGGTCGAGCGCAACCGTGGTGAGCACCCGGCCGCCCTCCGCGACGCGCACGCAATGCTGATGCGGCACGTCGGCGTACCAGGCCGCGCCCTCGGCATCCAGGCAGATGCCGTCCGGGTTGTCATGGCCGACGTCGGCCCATATCCGGCGGTCGGAGAGGCTGCCATCCGAGCCGATGGTGAAGCCGACGAGCTGGTTGCGGTAGGAGTCAGCCACCACCAGGGTCCCGTTGTCGGGAGTGATGGCCATGCCATTAGGAAAGGCGAGGTCCTCGGCCACGATCCGGGCCGTACCGTCGGGAGTGACCAGGGCGACGACGCCGGGCTGTACGGCGCCGGGGGGCGGACCGGCGGCGAAGTCGAAGTTGCCGCTGTTCACGTAGGCGTTGCCGCGTCCGTCGACGACGATATCGTTGCAGCCGAAGGGCGAGACCGCCGACAGGTCGGCATGGCTGGCCAGCGTGCCGTCGCCCTCGAGCGTGAGCAGCGCCCGCTCGGCGTTGGAGACGAGCACCAGCCGGCCGTCGGGCAGGAAGTCGAAGCACAACGGCAACGACTCGTGTCGCAGGATCAGCTCACTTCGGCCGATGTCGTCGATCGCCCGGATCTCGCCGGCCGTCCAGTCGCTGAACCAGAGCCGGCCTTGGTGCCAGCGCGGCGATTCGACCAAACCCGCGCCGCTGTGCAGGATTTCCATACCGCTGATCCTGGCATCTCGGCTGGAGTCGGCCGCTGCTGGCGGGGCCGCTTCGCATTCCTGCGGCATACTCGAACTCGTGCGCACGGCCTACGCGCAGAACGCCGAGCTGATCATGGCCACCGGCGCGGATCTTGGCGCCCCAGGGGCCGCCGTCACCGTGGCGTTGTGTGGTCATTGGGCACACGAACCACCGTGTCCGCTGGCGCCGCACCACACTCACGCGGAGCGTCTCGACGATCGCGTGCACGTTCGGACGTTGTTCGTCGTCGAGCCCGACCGGGAAGACGAGGTTCGCCACTGCGTCGTCGACGCGTTGGGTCAGGGTCACCTCCGAGGCCCGGACGGAGTGACGACGACATGGGAGCTTCGCTCGACCGCGGCGTCGCCTGTGCTGCCGGCCGAGAGCGCGCACGCCCAACGGCTACAGCGGACCTGACGGTCGAATGCATTGGTCGGAGGTGGAGGTCCGCCAGCCACGGCTGGCCGAGCTAGGACGTCAGCGTCTGCTCGAACCCGGCGTCGTGCTCGTAGGGACGATCCGCCGCGACGGCACTCCGAGGATCAGCCCGGTCGAACCGTTCGTGATGGACGGGGATCTGTGGCTGTCCATGTTGTGGCAGTCGACGAAGGCCGCCGACCTGAAACGAGATCCGCGGGTCTTGGTACACAGCGTGATCACGAGTCGGGATGGTGGGCCGGGGGAGTACAAGCTGCGGGGGACGGCGCGCGCCGAGACCGATCCGGCGGTGCAGCGACACTATGCCGATGCGGTGGGCGCCAGCCTCGGCTGGCGGCCGGAGCCGGGCCGATTCCATCTGTTCGGGGTCGACATCGACGACGTCACCGTCATCCGCTACGACGATGCCACCGGGGATCAGTTCGTAACTCGCTGGCCTGGGACGGACGAGTTCGTCCGCCGCGGCACATCAGCCACCTCGCTGGGCGATCCGGAGCCGTACCGTATGCACCTCGGCTGAGCTCACCCGGGCGCCCATGGTCGTGATCTTGGACTTATCGTCGCTCCAGGGCAGCAAGCCAAAGATCATCGCACCGCGGGGGCGCAGCCGAGCTCAGGCCTTCTTCTTGGACCCTTTCTTCGATCCCTTCTGGCCCTTCTTGCTGTTCTTGTCCAGGCTGGGGTAGCGCTTCTTGACTGCTGCCTCGACTTTCTTCTGCTCAGCCGGCGTGCCGTGCTGCGCGACCCGAGCGAGAGCATTTCGGGCATGCGCCTTGTCGGGGATGGGGTACTTGCGTTTGCCCGGCAGCGCGAACGACTTCTTGCTCAGCTTCTTGCGTTCCTTGGTGCTACTGAGGTCCTTGGCCATGACGACAGTTCTTCCCGGGATACCGGCCCGGATAACTACCGGAAATCCCGCTGCACGGCGTGAGCTTGGACATGCGGGGGCGCTAGTCGAGGGGAAGCTGCAGCGGGTCGCCGTCCGTGACGGCGCCGAACTCCTCATCGAGCAGCACCCGGAGGAAGCCGAGTAACGATCTCTCCTCCGGCGTCAGCGCCGGGTTACGACTGGGAACGCTTCGCGCGAGCAGATCCGAGAACGTGCCGTCGAGGAAGGACGAGAGCACCCGGGGATGGATGTAGTGGGCCCGGGCGACGGCACGAGTATTGCCCAGCACGGCGCTGGTGGCGTCGACGGCCGATAGGACCTGAGCGTTGCGATCGGCGGTGTCGTCCTGGCTGGCCAGCACCGTGAATGCGGTGAGAGTGCCCCGCCACGTACGGAAGTCCTTTGCCGTGACATGCTCACCGGCAACGGTCGCGAGCATCTCGTTCACCTCGGCAGCATCGACGGGGTGCCCGTCGACGGTGAACAATCGGCGGTGGCGCTGCTCCGCGAGCCGGCCGACCACGGTCGCCACGCGACGGTCGGTCAGCTCGATCTCCGCCTGTCGGCCCGACTTCGCCGGGAAGCGGAACGTCACGCGGGCGCCCGACACTCGAGCATGGCGGCGGTGCAGCGTGCTCAGCCCGTAGCTGTCGTTCTCCTCGGCATAGACTTCATTTCCGATACGAATCGCGGACGTGTCGATGATCCGCACCATGGTCGAGAGAATCTGATCGCGATCGAGTGTCCGGCGACGCAGCTGTCGTTCTACGTGCCGGCGCACCCGGGGCAGCCGCTCGCCGAAGCTTACGAGTCGGAAGAAATTGAGCAGATCGCGAAACTCGCGCCAACGCTCATGGTAGAGGTACTGCTTGCGCCCCTTGTCGTCCACTCCGACGGCCAAGATGTGCCCGTCCTCGTCGGGGCAGATCCACACATCGCGCCACGCCGGTGGAATAGCCAGGGCGAGAATCCGCGCCTTGACCTCACGATCGGTGAGCGGCCGGTTGCCCGCATCGCGAAAGCTCCAGCCCCGACCGCGGCGGTGGCGGACGATCCCCGGCTCGTTGTCGCTGACGTAAGCCAGGCCAGCTACCTGCGCGCAGACTTGCGCATCGGCATAGAGCTCGTCGATTCGCCTGGTCAGCACCGAGTGATTGATCTTCACCGCACCGAGTCGCTCATCCTTGCCTCGGCCATCGTCGAACTCGCTCTCCCGCGTGAGTACGTCCGGCGACGATCGCCGCACTACTCAATCCAACTGTCGATTACCCACCTATCGATCAGGAATCACGGCCAGTTGAGGAACGGGCCGAGCGGTTTGGCTCCGCCGACGAGGGGGGAATAGAGGGGCATGAAGATTGGCTACTTCCTGTCCTCCGAGGAGTACTCGCCCGGTCAGCTGATCGACCAGGCTCGACTGGCCGAAGAGGCCGGATTCGACGCGTTGTGGATTTCCGATCACTATCATCCGTGGAACGACGCCCAAGGCCAGAGCGCCTTCGTCTGGTCGATAATCGGCGCAATCGCGCAGACATGCCGGCTGCCCGTCACGACCGCGGTGACCTGTCCGACGGTCCGGATCCATCCGGCGATCGTGGCTCAGGCGGCCGCTACGAGCAACGTATTGCTGGACGGCCGCTTCGTGCTGGGCGTCGGGTCCGGCGAGGCGCTCAACGAACACGTGACCACATCGCGATGGCCGAACATCGACGTACGCCTCGACATGCTCGAAGAGGCTGTCGCGATCATGCGCGAGTTGTGGAGTGGGGAGTACGTCACCTATCACGGCCAGCACTACAGCGTCGAAAACGCACGCATTTACACCCGCGCCGAGCCGCCACCGCCGGTCTACGTGTCGGGACTCGGGCCCAAGGCTGCCGAGCTGGCCGGGCGCATTGGCGACGGCTTCGTGACGACCCAGCCGGATCGGGAAATGCTGCAGCGGTTCCGGGACAGCGGCGGCGACGGAAAGCCGGCGCAGGCCGGCTACAAGGTCTGCTGGAGCAACGACGAGGAGACCGCGGTCGCGACCGCCCACCGGCTATGGTCGACCTCCGGGCTTCCCGGTGAGCTGTCTCAGGTATTGCCGAGCCCGCGCCACTTCGAGCAGGCCAGTGCGCTGGTGACCGAACAGATGACCCGCGATGCGATTGCGTGTGGGCCGGACCTCGACCGGCATGTCCGGGCCTTCCAACCGTTCGCCGACGCCGGGTTCGACGAGGTGTACGTGGCTCAGATCGGCGGCGCCCTAGCCGAATCGTCGAGTGAGAAGTTCTTCGAGGCGTACGCCCAGAAGGTGCTTCCGCGCCTGCGCTCGGCCGAGGGATAGCGTTAGCGGTTAGATGGGCGCGGATTCGGCCACTTCGTCCGGCCCGTCGAGGTGCGCTGCCGGGCGTTGATAGAACGATTGTGGCTTGCCGGGATTTCCCTGCTTGGTGGGATCGTCGGTGGTGATGCGCGCGAGATCGGGAGTTGGCGACTCGGACGACGCGGATGGCGTCGTGCTTGCTCCGTCGTTCTTGGTTTCCCAGAAGATCGTGTCGATCTCGGCGATCAGGTCGAGCAGTTTCTGGCCTTCAGCCGGATCGACCGAACCCTTGCCCCCGGTCGCGCCCGCAGCCTTGGTCGCCCGGTTGAACAGGTCATGCAGCTGCGGGTACTTCTCGAAGTGCGGCGGCTTGAAGTAGTCCGTCCACAGCACCCACAGATGATGCTTGACCAGCTCGGCCCGCTGCTCCTTGATCAGCAGCGCCCGGGTCCGGAACACCGGATCGTCGTTGCCCTGGTACTTCTCCATGATCGCCTTGACCGACTCCGCCTCGATCCGCGCCTGGGCCGGGTCGTACACGCCGCACGGCAGATCACAGTGCGCATACGCCGTGACGACGGAATGGAACCAACGCATGGCAAGACCTCCGAACGTCGACCGTCAGATCACCTGTACCCGGATCAGCGAGACGGGAAACCGCGAGCTGACCTGAGGCAGCCCGGGCCGGGATCTGCCAGTCGCGACGCGCGTGGACGCGTCGCTCGGCGGGCATATACGACCTGGGAATCGAGCCGGGATCCGGGTGCTGCGGCGGCCGCCCGGTCCGGGGAAGGGGGACGTGCATGTCGCCCTTCCCCGTGCTTCGCCGTACCACCGGCAGCGCGATCGACGCCGTGCGCCACCACGGGTCGCCGGGCCGAACTCGCTTGCTGCTCGGCCTCCTGGGAGCGGTCTTCGGCCTCCAAGCCGCGGATATGAGCACCTTGGGTGCGACTGCGCCGCTGCTCGAAACCGGGTTGGGGTTCAGCCAGGCGCAGATCGGTGCCCTCGCGTCGATCTCGGCTGTGGTCGGCGTGCTCGCCACCCTGCCGGTGGGCGTGCTGGCCGACCGAGTGAACCGAGTCGGACTGCTCCGCATCGTGGTGGTGCTGTGGACCGTGGGCATGGTCTGGGTCGGCTCGAGCTCGACGTTCGCGATGATGCTGATGGCGCGGGCCATGCTCGGCGCGGTCGCGGCGGCGGCTGGTCCGATTGCGGCGTCATTGGTGGGCGACGTGGTGGCCCCCGATGAACGTGGACACGTCTTCGGCCGCCTGCTCCTCGCCCAGCTGATCGGCACGACCGTCGGCGTTACGGTGTCCGGCGAGATCGGCGGCCTGATCGGTTGGCGCTGGGCCTATTGGTGGCTCGCGGCTGTCGGTCTGGTCATCGTGGCCTTGCTCGGCAAGGCGACCGAGCCCCGCCGACGATCGTCGTCGGATGACTCGAGCGCCCGAATGCCCATCTGGCGGGCCGCGGGACGCGTCCTGCGAATCAAGACCAACCTCGTGCTCATTGTCGCCTCGGCGTTCGGCTACTACTTCTTCGCCGGCGTGGCAACGTTCGGCCTGTCGTACCTGCGCAGTGCGTTCGGAATCAGGCAGGTCGCGGCGCCGGCCATCCTGGTCCTACTGGGTCTGGCGGGCGCCTCCGGCGTCCTCATGGGCGGTCGGGTGGCCGACCGGTTGGTGCGCAAGAAGGTCCGCGCCGGACGGGTCTGGGCCGTGCTCGGGGCGTTCGGTGGCGCCGTTGTCTTCCTCGTGACAGCGCTGGTCGCCTCGACGTTATGGGTGACGTTGCCGCTGCTCATTATCGGTGCGGCCCTCCTCGGCGCGGCCAACCCGCCACTGGACGCGGCGCGGATCGATATCGTGCCGAGGCCACTTCTAGGCCGGGCTGAGGCCATCCGATCGGTATTGCGCAGTGGCGCGGATGCTTCGGCGCCCATAACGTTCGGGCTGCTCGCGGGTTCGTTGGGCATCGGGCATACGTTCCTGCTGATGACAGCGCCACTCGCCGTCGCGTTCGGCCTGGGTGCCATCGCGCTGCACACCTACCCGGCCGACGTGGCCGCCGCGGAGTCCGCGTCAAAGCCGAAGCGGGCCTCGCCTCGGGCGAATCATTCGGCCGACGCGGATACATCTTTACGATCGGCGAGCTGAGCCCGCCGGGGGAGGCTGGTCAGACGCTCTCCACCGTGAGCGCGGATATCCCCGCACTGCAGATCACGTCGAAACGATCCTGGGCGGACGGCCAGGTAGGCGACTCGACAATGGTGCCACCGGCGATACCGGTTCGGGTCTGCCCGTACACCGTCACCGTGCCTGCGCCCCCGGCCATGGTGAGCCGGGCCGGGGCCGATCGGGCCACTCGCAGCACGATGTGACTGGCGCCGGCGGAGAAGTTGAGCGGCACGGTCCCTGACGGGGCCGGTAGTGCGATGGTCAGGGAGGAGACGCCGGCAGTGAGGTCGACACCGCGCACTCGCGTGGTGTGCAGATCGAGGCTGGCCGTGCTCGCTCCACCGTCGAGGTCCACACGCCGTCGACCCTACGACCGCGGCCGGAACGTCCCCCCCGCAGGGATCATCGATTCGATTGTCAGCACCGCGACGGTCAGAACTGGTGGCGCCGACGGAGCGCTCGGGGACGCGCGTCGGGGTCGAAGATCGATCGGTACAGCGGCGTGGCCCAGGCGAGGGTCAGCCGAGGCATGTGGGGAGCGTCGTACGGTCGGAGCCGGCCGGGCGGTCGGCTTCCGCCAGTGCCGTCGTGCCACGCCTGCAGGTTTCGCGCGCTCTCGGCGAAGGCGGCGAAGGCGGAGACCGGATCGAGGAGGTCCAGGTCATCGCCAGGACCGCGGTCGAGGTGCTCGTGGGCGAGTTGCAGCCGAAGACTTCGGGCGAATCGGCGGGCCCCATGACCGTCGCGGTCGATGACCTTCGGGTCCCGCTCATCGCGAACGTCATCCAGAACCGCACACGACAATTCGGAATCGTGAGTCCAGGAACGTCGATTGATGTTGTCCGATCCCACCGACGCCCACACATCATCGACGACACACACCTTGGCGTGAACATATACGGGGGTGCCGACATGGTTCTCGATGCCATAGATCGCCACCCGATCGCCGCCCGCGTCACGCAGCACATCTATCGCCTCCTGGCGGCCGACGAGATTGGGGGGTTTGGACAGTCGGCCGTCTTGATCGGGATGCAACGGAATGACGGCGATCAAACGCAATTGCTGGTTGGCGCGCAGGGCATCGGCGAAACAGCGCACCACATCGGTGGCCCAGAGGTATTGGTCCTCAAGGTAGATGAGACTCTGCGCGCGACCAACGACCTTTTCGTAGGCATGGGCGACGCTCCGCTCGCCGTGCGGAGCGAACGGATAACCGGGCCGGCGAGGGGGATAGGTTCGCAGAACCTGCACGTTCTGACTGCCGCGGGCGGCCGGGTCGGGAAGTTGCGGCGGCAGCACGCCGCAGGACCTGTCCTCGCGTCGCAGCACGTCGCTGATGAGGTCGATCGGATTACGGGTCAGCCGAGCCGGGTCTTCCCAACGCTCGCGGAATACCGTCTCGATGTCGCCGACGGCCGGCCCTTGAATGCGCAACTGCAGATCATGCCATGGCGGCCGCGGCCCGTAGATCTTCGCCATCGCCTGACGCTGATGATCGCCACTGTGGTCCGGTCCGTCCAAGCGACTGTGGCATAAGTCGATCCCGCCAGCAAAAGCCACATCAAGCTCGGGGCGCCCAGGATGCCGGAGCACGACGAACTTCTGATGGTGGGATCCGCCTGGACGCACGCGCATATCTCGCACGCACTCGCCGCCCGCCGCCACGATCTCTTCGCCGAGATGGCGATTCTCCTGCTCGCTGAACGCAAACTGGTCCAGGTGAGAACGCCACAGCAGCCCCTTGACCACTACCCCCCGAGCAGCCGCGTCGGCGAACACTCGCGACACCCGGTGGCCAGCCTCGTCCAGTCGCTGATCCGGATCGCCCCGCCAGTCGGTGAATAGCAGCAGGTCTCCGGCCCGCATCAGTTGGACGCTTCGCAGCAACTCAGCGAAATAGGGCACGCCGTGTACCAGGGCCGTGACATCGTTGCCGGTCGACCAGGCCAAGCCGTCGCCCCGCCGGTGATCCAACCGGGTTGCCGGATTCCCCCGCTCCGCCGCAGTTAGGAACCACTCATCCTCGCGCACGGTCCGATCTAACCCCACATGAGTTGGCGGCGACCTGACCGGGCGGCTACTGCAGGGCGCTGACGGCGCGGGCGATCACGAGCAGCGAGGTGATCAACGCGGCCGTGGCTTGGACGGCCATCAGCATCTTCAAGCGGCTGCTCAGCGGCATCGTGTCGGTTGGGCTGAATGCGCTGGAGTTGGTAGTCGACACGTACAGATAGTCGATGAAGGTCGGCATCCAATCGGCCTTCTCGCTGGAACCGGCGCTGACCTCGATCACGGTGTCTCGGTCCTCGTCATGGGAGAAGCGCAGGTCGGCGAGTGGCAGCTCGTCGCGCGGCCGCTGAACGCGCGAGACAGGTCCGCCGCGATCGAGCTCCCAGTAGATCAGGGCGAATGCGATCACGTTCGTCGCCCAGACCTGCAACGCCGCCAGCAGCAACGTGCCGCCCCCCTTGACCTGGGCGCTGACCAGATCGTGGACGAGTAGTCCGAGAGCGACGAGGTTGGTTAGCACGATGACGACGATCAACGCCAGCGAGATCATTCGTGACTGGCGGGTCTGCCGCGTAATCCTCCGGGGATCGGTGGCGACAAGGGCGATCAGCAAGATGCCTTCGAGGATCGGGATGACGAAGCGCGGAGCGACCAGCAGCTGGTTGGGCAGCGAGGCGTAGAGCGCGGCAGCGACGAGGACGGCCACGGTCGGCGGCAGCCGGGCCTCACCGGCGCCGCCGTGCCGGCCTCGATGTCCGGGATAGCCCCGGCGGGCTCGGGTCGAGCTCTGGGCCACGCGCCGAGCATCGCCTATGGCCGGCCGTCAGCCCAGTCACCGCGCCGGACGCGTCGCACGGCTATTCCGGGGTGACCGGTTCGATGTCTGGGTCATGCGGGAGCGAGAGAACGACACGTCGTCGCTCGGCCGGATTGGCTCGGCCGGAGTCTCTTGGCAGTACCTGGCGGAGCTGCCCGTCAAACCCGTCCGATCAGGGAGGTTTTAGGCGCTGTCCGGCTGGGTACGGTTCCGGCCGACCGGGTGGGAGAGCCGCCCGTAACCTGGAGGTGCGACGTGATCATACTGGGGCTGATCTTGCTGGTCATCGGCTTCGTCATCGGCGTCCCGGTGCTCTGGACGATCGGTTTGATCCTGATCGTCATTGGGGCGATCCTCTTCCTGCTCGGCGCGATCGGGCGTGAGGTCGGTGGCCGGCGATACTGGTACTAGCCCGGCGAGAAATACCGCATCGCCGCGCCGGCCTTCGGCGGACGGCCCTTCGGTGTGAGAGGTTCGGCCGATGACGCCGGAGCAGCTTCGCGCGTATTGCTTGGCCAAGCCGGGTGCGTGGCCGGACGAGCCGTGGGAGGGCGACGTCGTAGCCAAGGTGCACGACAAGATCTTCGCCTTTCTGGGCTCGGATTCGCCTCTCACGGTGGGGATAAAGGCCGGCTCCAGTCGCGACGAGGCTGACGAGTGGCTAGCGCGATACCCGCAGGACGCGAGCGTCATGCCCTACATAGGCCGATCGGGATGGAACACGTTGCGCGTCGGTGGTGCGATCCCGGACGACGAGGTGTGCGAGGCGATCGATGCCTCGTACGCCGCCGTCGTCGCGAAGCTGGCCAAGAAGCACCGACCGACAGCCGTTACCGAGCCGGGCCGGTGAGTCGGTGCGATGCAGACGCCGAACGGGCGGCTCACCTTCCTCCAGCTGGTCGGCGTAACCGCGGCCGAGAAGGAGCGCATGGTCGCGAGCAGCACGAGCGCGGTGCTAGCCGAGCTGGCCGCCGCGAACCCGCTGCTCGTCACGGACCGGGCCGGGCGGGACCCCAGTCGCGCTTTAGCATTCTTGCGATGGCTGATCCGGTCCGATCAGGTCCGGCGAAGCGAGCGGAGAAGCCGTGTCCGTCCAGCTCAACCACACCATCGTCCGGGTTCGCGATAAGCACGAGTCGGCGAGCTTCTTCGCCGACATCCTCGGCCTGCCGCCCGCCGTTCCGTTTGGGCCGTTTCTGGTCCTCGAGGCGGCCAACCACGTCAGCCTTGACTTCGCCGACGACCACGGGGAACCCGCCCCGGCCCACTACGCGTTCCTGGTCACCGAGGCCGAGTTCGACCAGATTTTCGACCGCATCAAGGCGCGTGGGCTGCCGTACTGGGCCGACCCGATCCACCGCAAGCCGGACCAGATCAACACCAATGACGGTGGCCGCGGCGTGTACTGGGACGACCCGAACGGGCACGCTCTGGAGATCATCACCCGGCCCTACGGAAGCGGTGGCGAGTACATGACCGAGACGGCCGAGGCCGTTCGCCAGAACCAGGACCGCCTACCTGGAGGTCGCTGACCAGGCGGCAAGCTGGCTGGCGACGGCGGCGCTGGTGCGGGCGGCATCGCCGGTGGCGAGGAGATCGAGCAGCGCTCCGCGGAGTACGGCGAGGACCAGGGAACAGGCGTGGATCGCTGAGCTCGACGGCCGGCGCGTTGGCTGCGTGTTCTGCGTCCGCCAGGACGAGTTGACCGCGCAGCTGCGGATCCTGCTCGTCGACCCGATCGCTCGCGGCGCCGGCTTGGGGCGCCGCCTCGTCGACGATTGCGCGCTCTTCGCCCGAGCGGCCGGCTACCAGCAGCTCGTGCTGTGGACCAATGATCCGCTCGTCGCCGCGCGCCGGATCTACCTCACCGCCGGATTCCGGCTGGTCGACGAGCAGCCGCACCACAGCTTTGGTGTCGACCTGATCGGCCAGCACTATGCCCTCGATCTCGGTGGTGAGGACCGCGCTTCAACGGCAACGGCTCAGCCATCCGGTGACGTCGGCTGAACCCGGCCTGGCCGCCGTGCTTAGGAGACGATGCGGTACCCGAACTGCGCGGTGCCGCGGGCGGCCATGAGGTTCAGCCACATGGGAAGCATCATCTCCAGGCCGCGGGCCGCGGTGATGTCGCCGACGTCGATGACCGAGCGCCACCCGTACTGGCCGAGCAGATCGGTTGCGGCCACCTTGGCCGCCGGGTCGTTGCCGGCAACGAACATGTCGTGCTCGCCATTGCCCACTGCCTGCGGGTCGACCTGGACATCGGCGGTCACGGTGCACAGCGTCTTGACGACGGCCGAGCGGGGTACCGCGCGCTGGACCTGCTCGCCGAGCGAGTCGGTGTTGCAGACGAACAGCTCCAGGTGACCGGTGGAGAAGTCCAGTGGGTTGGTGATGTCCAGCAGCGGCTTGCCGGTGAGGGGCTCGGCCAGGGCGGCGAGCACATCGACCACCACCCGTCCGTTGAGCGCCACGATGACCAGCTCCGCGCTCGCCGCCTCGGCCAGCGGGGCGAGCTGGAGTCGCGGTGCCGTGTCCAACCACTGGGCGAATGTTCCGGTGCCATCGGGGCCGGCACCGGCACGGGTCTTGCCCACATCGTTCGTGCCGAGCAGCACATCGTGGCCCAGCGCGCTCAACCGGCCGGCGTGGGCCCGACCGACCATGCCGGTTCCGAGGACGCCGATCCTCACGGCGTGCCCGTTCCGCTGCTGCTGACCATGGGCATCGTCCTGTCTCCTCGTGGGATGGATGGCGGCATGCCCTGCGGTGAGTCCGATTCGTGCCGCGGCGATGGAAGGATCGGCAAATGAGAGACACTACCGTCGCCCGCCTCGTGCGGCGGTTCTATGACCGGCTCTGGAACGCCTGGGATGACAGCGCGGTCGACCAGACACTGGCGGCCGGCTTCATCTTTCGCGGGTCGTTGGGTCCGTCAAGCCGTGGCCGAGACGAATGGCGGGCCTATCGGGACGGTGTCCGGCTCGCAGCCCCCGACTTCCACAACGAGGTCGTTGACCTCATTGTTGGCGGTCACCGGGCCGCGGCTCGTCTTCAGTACTCCGGAACTCACACGGGCATGCTGCTCGGCGAGCCACCGACCGGGCGACACTTCACGTATGCGGGGGTGGCATTCTTCACCGCAGGCGGCGAGCTGCTGACTGACGCGTGGGTGCTGGGCGACCTCGAGCGACTTCGAGCCCAGCTCCACTAGAGCGGAGGCTCAGCTGGCGAGTCTCATCCGGGGAGCGTTCCGGTAGTGCTGCATCGCCAGCAGGAGGGCCCCGATCGCGATCAGCACAACTGCACCGCGACTGACCACGTCGAAGGCGTTGAGCGCGAGCAGTGCGGCGCTCACAACCGACAGCACGACGACCGGCGCCGCGAGCAAAAGCTGCTCTCGCCGCAAGAACTCGGGGAACCGACCAACCAGGGCATCGCGCATCATCCCGCCGCCGACGGCACTGAACACACCGAGCGCGACTGCGATCGCCGGGCCATGACCGTAGCTAACGACCTTCGCCGTTCCGGCGACGCAGAACAGGGCGAGGCCGAGCGTCTCGAAGATCTCCAGCGCTCGCCGATGCCGTTCCATCTGCGAGTGGCCGAACATTACCAAGACCGCCGCGGCGACTACCGCGGCCAAGTAGTCGAGTCGGTGGATCGCCACCGGCGGGGCGCCGATGATCAGGTCGCGGACCAGACCGCCGCCCAGACCGGTCAGGACCGTAGACACCACAACGAGAACCATTGGCAACTGCCGACGCACCGCCACCAGGCCGCCCAGCACCGCGAACACGAAAATGCTCGGCACATCGAGCAGGTCGTAGATGGAAGCGACAACACTGGTCACGGCGCAGCCCTTCGATGAACTAGGTTCGCGCAAGCGTGCCGCCCGGGCCTCCTCTCGGTGAACGTCTAGCCGGCTGACCTTCTGAATGAGGCGCCCGTCCGCCAACTGGGGGACAGGGGCCCGCCTAGAACCGGGGCTCCGCCACGGAGATACTCCGCTTGTGACCGAGCAGCATGGCCGAACGCCATTTGACGTGGCCGAGGAACCCCTCAAGATTCAGATGGAGACGTTCCTCGACGCACACCGCACCGCGTTACAGGCGTGCCTGGATGGCCTGACCGAGGAGCAAGCCCGCCGCTCACTCGTCCCGTCCTTGACGACCTTGCTCGGCCTCGTCAAGCACGCGACCTACGTAGAGAAGGTCTGGTTCGACGAGGCCGTCACCGGGCGCTCGCGAGCCGAGCTCGGCCTGCCACCCACGGCCGCCGAGGCGTTCATCCTCGCGGATGAGGACACCATCGAGTCGGTTGGCCGGGCCCACGCCGAGGCCTGTGCCGCATCCCGTCAGGCCACCGCGGGCCTCGACCTGGACGACTTGCTTAGCCACCGGTTCGGACCGTTTCCGGTGCGCTGGGGCTATCTGCACACTCTGCGGGAATTTGCCCAGCATTGCGGGCATGCGGACATCCTTCGAGAACAGATTCTGAGTGCGGGATAGCTCAGGTACGCCGGCCGCCTGCGTCATTGGCTGGCGTCGAGCAGGTGGGCCAGCCGGGATCCGCCGATGAGCACCCGCAGCGGCTTGGGCAGATGGCGGAGTAGGTGCGCGAGTTCGTGGGCCGTGCTGTTCCAACCGTGGGTCGTCAGGTAAGCGACGAGGACCGTCAGCAGGCCGGTCAGCACGACGACGGTGAGCAGATGGCGCCGGGCGGCGAGCGGCAGGATCGCGACGCTGCTCAGGGTGAGCTCCTCAGTAACTCGTGATGCGGTGCGAGTCTCGTGCTTGGTTTCAGCCATACTGCGACGCTACGAATTGGTGAGGATGAAATCGTCAGCATCCAGCGTGATTGCCGCTATCCGGCAGGGTGATTCTCGAATCATCCGGAAGGATGACCTCGCGGCCTGATTCCGGGCCGCGAGGAGCCCCGGCCGCCGAGGTTGCCGGTGCCCAAAGCTGGGTGGACCGGCGGCCGTCGCGTAGGTTGATCTTGTGGGAGCAGGGGTTGGACGCAGAGTGGAGATAACGCATCCGGACCGGGTGTATTTCTCGGAGCGGGGAGACACGAAGGGAGAGCTCGCCGCGCACTATCTGCGGGTCGAGGAGCCGTTGTTGCGCACGATGGGCGGCCGGCCAGTGCTACTGCAGCGGTTCCCGGAGGGCGCTGGAGGTCCCTCGTTCTTTCAGAAGCGGGTGCCGAAAGCGATCCCGCCGTGGTTGCAGACGACGGTCGTCTCGACCCCCAACGGCACCACGTCACAGGCCCTGGTGATCGCCGACATCGATCACGTCCTGTGGGCCTTGAATCTGGGCTGCCTCGGCTTTCACGTCTGGCCCTATCGAGCCGACGACCCCGATCACACCGACGAATTGCGCCTCGATCTCGACCCGACGCCCGGAATCGACTTTCCCCGGATTCGGGAGGCAGCCCACGAGCTGAAGGCTCTCCTCGACGAGTGCGGCGTGGTGGGCTATCCCAAGACCACTGGCAATCGCGGTCTGCACGTCTACGTGCGGCTGGAACGACGCTGGGACTCCTATCACGTCCGTCGGGCCGCCGTCGCCATCGCTCGCGAGCTCGAGCGGCGACGTCCAGAGCTCATCACGGCCGCCTGGTGGAAAGAGCAACGCGGCCGACGGGTCTTCATCGACTTCAACCAGAACGCGCCCCACAAGACCGTGTTCGGGGCGTGGTCGGTGCGGGCTCGGCCCGGCGCGCAGGTCTCCACTCCGATCGACTGGAGCGAGATCGACGAGATCCACCCGGATCAGTTCACGATCGCGTCGCTACCTGAACGCCTGGCCGTCACCGAGGATCCGTGGCTGCGGATCAACGACACCCCGCAGTCGCTGGAACCGTTCCTGCACATGGACGCCAACGACCGGGCCCAGGGTCTGCTGGACGCGCCCTGGCCGCCGGTCTATCCCAAGCAGCCCGACGAGCCGCCCCGAGTCGCACCGAGCCGAGCCAAGAAGCCTTGACCGGCCCGGGGCGTCCCGCCTAGAGATCGGCCAAGCCGAGCTCATGGGTTCGGGCGACGGCCTGACTGCGAGAGGAGACGCCGAGCTTCTGATAGATGGAGTAGACCTGCGACTTGATGGTGTGGAACGAGAGCGAAAGCCGCTCGCCGATCTCCCGGAGGGACAGGTGCGTCTCCAGCAGCGGAAGAAGTCGCAGTTCGGCGGCGGTGAGAGATGAGGCGCCAATTGCTCTTTCATGGATCCGGATGAGTTGTCGCTGCAGGTCGTCGGCAATTCCGGGCAGAGTGCCAAGGTTCGGCCGCTGCCGGATGATGTCCTGCGCCTGCCCGAGAACCGCGCCGGCGCCACCGGGGTCGGCCAATGCGATGTAGGCGCGGGCCAGCTCGAGCAGGGTTTGCACGGATACCGCCGGGATGGCGTAGGTCAACAGGGGCCGGAGCCGAGCAGCAGCGGCCAGATGCTGGCGGGCCGCGGCGATGTCTCGGCGGTGCAGGGCGGCCCGGGTCGCCCAGGCATAGACGAGTGCGCTCGTCCAATAGTCCTCGAACCCGCCGGTCGCGACGATGGTGACGGCGCGCTCGGAGAAGGCGAGAACCTCGGCCCAGTCCCCTCGTGTGTTCGCCACGAAGCATCGCTCGGCCAGGACGAGCGCCGCCAAGGGCAACGCGTTAGAACTGCACGCGGCCTCGTAGGCCCGAGCGAGGATCGGGTCAGCCCGCTCCCCGTCGTCCTCCAGCAGGTAGGACATGCCCTCGGTGTGCAGCATGGTCGCTCGGTACGGACTCGAGGGGCTGAGCCCGTCCCAGGCCAAGCGAGCGTCGCGCCGCATCTCGGCGACGCCGTCTCGGAACAGGATCGCGCGCAGATAGGCCAACGTGCCGGCCATCGTGCTGCCGTCAGGAAGGATGCCAGCCGCCGGTGCTCGTTCGGCCGCGGTGGCCCACCGTTCGGCTTCGCTCGCCTTACCGAGCAGCGCGAAGATCAGCGCGCCGTGGACGGCGATAGCGCTGTAGTACTGAGCCGACGTCCGGTCCCGCAGGCTCTCCATCCACTGCAGCACGGTCTCGGCTCGCCCGCTGGCCCAGATCGGCTGCGCGAGATTGAGGACCAGCCGGGCGGCCCGGTCGTAGTCGTCGGCCTGTTGAGCGTGCTCGATGGCCAGTTCCGGCATGCCGTTCGCCTCGTACCATGCGGCGGCGCGAGCATGCAGAGCGCGGACCAGGTCGGGCCCTCGCCGCCGCAACTCCGTCTGCAGCAGGTCACGGAGCAGATGGTGATAGCGGTACCACTCGCGGTGATGATCCAGCGGCACGACGAGGAGGTTGCGAGTTTCCAGCTGTTCCAGGATCAGGGCGGAGCCCTTCCGGTCAAGCAGCGTGTCGCACAATGATCCGCACATTCGATCGAGCATCGACGTACGGGTCAAGAACTCCACCTCGGCGTCCGAGACCCGATCGAGCAGCTCGGAGCGCAGGTAGTCCTCCACGAAACGATCGTCACCGGCGAATCGCACCCGCCGGTCGCTACGACGAGCACTGGTCCGGATGGCGAGCGCGGCCAGATAGAGCGCGGCCGGCCACCCTTCAGTGCGCTCGAGCAATTCGCCGATCCGACCGCCGGCCGGATCGAGTCCGGCGCCTTCGAGCAGCACCGCGGTCTCGCCAGCATCCATGGCCAGATCATCGGCGCCGACCTCGACGATGCGGTCTTGCACCCGCAGCCGAGCGGTAGGAATCGGCGGGTTGTGGCGGGAAGCCAGCACCAATTGCCATCCTTCGGGCAGCCGGACGGCGAACTCGGCGATCATCGCCCGACATTCCTCGTTCGTCACAGCCTCGGTGTGGTCCAGGATGACGGTCACGGGGGGATCCAGGCGTCCGATCACGGACACGAACCTGGGCACGAACGTGATGCCCGCCCGGGAGGAGGCCAATGCCGCGAAATGCGCGGGGTCGATCGGCTGAACCCGGTTCAGGGCTTCGGCGACGGCACTGAGCAGAACCACCGGGTCGTTGTCCTCGTGGTCGCACGTTATCCAGGCCACGCGCGGTGCCATGCGCCTGGCCAACTGGGCCAGGACCGTCGTCTTGCCGTAGCCGGGTGGCGCCGCCACGGAGATCACGCGTCCTCGCGCAGCGACCAATCGCTCGACCAGCGTGCTGCGGGCGACGATACCTGGGCGGGCCAGCGGCGGATGGAACTTGGACTCGAGGAGGTCGAATGCGGGCTTCGACTGGGCCTGTGGATCTCCTTCCGGCATTACCGGCGGAGAATCGGCGACCCCCAATTCCACGACGCGAATCTTACCGCGCAGGGGAGGTCGGCCAGTTCGGTCAGTGCGGCGACCGAGAGGCCCCGCCGCCCGCCCGACGGTTGATGCAACCGATCGGCTAGCTGGTGAGCCCGGCGATTCCGTTGCGCAGCAATGTTGCGGCCAATAGCAGAACGATGACCGCTGCAACCGTTCGCGCGTTAGGCACCAGCCAGTCTCGCGCTGCCTGCAAGACATGTTGGGCCGTGGTCGGTGCGACGACGAGCATCACGAGCGCGATCGCCAGCGGAAGCAGCGACACCAACGAGAAGAAGACCCAGTCGACGATGTACTGCGCCGCGCTCGGGTTCGTTTCGGAGATGTCCTTGAGCGCCAGTGGAATGAATCCACCCGGATTCGCGAGGGCAGCGCCAGCGCCAATAATCGCAATGATCGGAGAACTGGCGATCTTTCTCATCTGGGCCACCATGCTCTCGACCCGCTGCGGATTGCGCGGGCGCCGGAGAACCCCGACGACCCAGACGACAAGAAGAATCGCCGCCCCTACGTCCACGATCGCCACCCAGGTCTTGGGCTGGGACGGGTTCGTCGATGCCACCCGGTTGCCGAGCACGAATGCCGCGAGGACACCGATCGCCAGCGTGGCACCCAGGGCGCCAACGTAGAACCACAGTCCCGTACGCCGCGGCCTATCCCCAAGGACGAGCGCCAGCACCGAAAACGTCAATGTTGTCGGGGACATCATGGCGGCGAGCGCCACGAGCGCAAGCTCGGCGTAGATCCAACCCACGGTGCGAAACCTAGCGTCGGAGGTCTAGCCCGTCGAGCACAACCGGATCGTGATCTTGGACTTGCCGTCGCCACGGGGCAGCAAGTCCAAGATCATCGTCACGGCGATTGACCGATCGCCGGGCGAGCCGGCACGCTAGACGTGGCGAACTAGTGCCGCCTCGCTCGGACGGACTGATCGGCATGAAGCATGACGTGACCATCGTCCAGATCGGCGAGGGCGCAGCGCGGGCCGTCTGCAGCTGTGGTTGGCAGAGCCCGCTGTTCGGGGCCGGAAAGAAGGTCGGCACGATGGACGCCCTGCAGCAAGCCGCGGACGCCGGCGACGTCCATGAATGGGACACCTCTCTGGACTGACGTCGGGCTTGCGGTTCGCGATCTTGGTCCCGTGCTTTCGTTCCCGACCAGCAATCCGTCGCGTCCCGTGCACTCGTGGGAATGGTGGGGCAGCTGAGCACACTACGAGTGCTCACCCGCACCATGGCTGCGCGGAACGCGACGCCAGCGGGTGAATCGCGGTGCAATCCTCCCGCCCCGTACGCACCTCCGCACCGGCAAACGGTTCTCCCGTGCGAGAAGGGGTGGGCGCGGCTTCGATGACGCTACGCGCTGTCCCCTCTCTCCAACTCGAGGTGGACGAGCTCGCCGGGCTCGCCGGTGGGACCGTCGTCGATCTCGCGAAGAAGGCGGCCGATGATGCGGGCGGCAATGTCGGCGATCGGTATGGCCACCGTCGTGAGTTTCGGGGTGAGGCTGCGACCGATCATGCTGCCGTCGAAACCCGTGATGTCCAGATCGGCCCCGACGACCATGCCTCGGTGGGCCGCCGCCTCATACAGTGCGGCCGCGAGCGCGTCGCTTCCGGTCACCACGGCGGAAGGCACATCGCCGGCCTCGACCAGGGCCGTGGCAGCGCTGGTTTGATCGACCGGTGACGGGCCACATCGAACGGCGCGTGGCCGCAGGGCGCTTTCCCGCATCGCGGCCAGATATCCGGCTTCCCGGTCCCGGTCCCAGTAGTACGGTCCGTCGAAGCCGAGGTACGCGATGTGCGAGTGCCCCTTGCTGGCCAGCAGCCGGGTAACGGCGGCCACGCCGTGCGCATTGTCGATATCGATCCAGGACTGCGGCCGATGTGGTTCGGTACGCCCGAAGCAGGCGAACGGCACGCCCCGGTCGGCGACGAGGTCTATCCGCTGATCATGCGGGTCGAGGGTGGAGAACACGAAGCCGTCGACCCGTTTCGAACGGATCAGCTCTTCGATCTCCGACAGCGGGTTACCCGATGCCGTGAGCAACAGGTGGTAGTGGTGCGCGCCGGTCGCGACCGCCAATGCCTGGACGAACTCGGCGGCTATGGCGTTTCCCGGTGCCAGCTCGATCGCGGGCATCGGGTGCGCGACCTGGTGGGTCCGTTGGGAGCGCAGGCTCATCGCCCCGGAGTGCGGCGCGTAGTCGAGTGCCTCGACGGCCTCACGCACCCGGGCAATCGTCGTCTCGCCGACGCGGCCCTGGCCACGAATCACGTTCGACACGGTCTGACGCGAGACGCCGGCCCTGCGGGCGACGTCGTGAATCGTCACGCGGCGTCGGCCGCTCTCATCGTGCGGGCCGAGGTGTGACGCGGTCGAGGTCGTCACGCCGTCCTCCGTTGGGGTCGTTCATGCCTTGACAGCGCCGCTCTCGACGTGCCACCCTACCGACGTCTGATGGAACGTTCAACCAGAGCAAATCTCAGAAATCGTTACATAAGGACGGCAATGACCGCCCCCGACCGCGTGCTGCTCGACCTCGCCCCAGGCGAAGCGTGGTGGGGCGGGGCCGTCGCCGACGGCCAGAGCATGCCGTTCGGAGCGGCCGCGCATCGCCGCAACCTCGCAACGTCAGCCGGCTTCTTGACAAACGACCGAGACGGTGCGAACCAGTCAGCCCCACTCTTGCTGTCGAGTCGTGGGCGGTACGTCTGGTCGGAGGACGCGTTTACCTTCGAATTCGTCGACGGCACTCTTCGGTTTGTCGGTGAAGGCCTGGTGGTCGGCTCGGGTAGTGAGCCGACGTTGGCGGGGGCGTTCCGCGCGGCCTCGTCGGCGCACTTTCCGCCCAGTGGGGCGACGCCCGCCGAGGCCATGTTCGCGGGCTCCGCAGTACAGCACCTGGATCGAGATGCCATTCCTGCCAACACAATCAGGCGTGCTGGACTACGTCAGCGGTTTGCTCGATGCCGGCTTTCCACCCGGACTGGTGATTATCGACGACAGCTGGTCCGCTACCTACGGAACATGGCAATTCGACCTCAGCCGCTTCCCGGATCCGACGTCCATGATCGAGACGCTGCATTCGTGGGGTTGCCCGGTCATGCTCTGGATCGTTCCGTTCGTCAGTCCGGACACTCGTCGATTTCGCGATCTGGAGAAACGCGATCTGCTCGTACGCGACGCTGTCGGGAGTACGGCCATTCGCCACTGGTGGAATGGCTACAGCGCCGTGCTCGACATCAGCAATCCGGATGCGCGGGCGCAATTGTGTGCGGATCTCGACCGGCTGGTCCGCGAACATGGTGTCGACGGATTCAAGTTCGATGCCGGGGACCTTCGAGATTTTCGCTCAGGCGACCGGAATGCCGCGATGACCGAGCCGACCGGGCAATGCGAGGCCTGGGCGCGGCTCGCCTCGCGATATCCCTTCAACGAACTGCGGGCCTGCTGGAAGATGGGCGGTCAGCCGCTGGCGCAAAGGCTGCACGACAAGCCGCCGCTCTGGGGCGCCGGTGGCTTGCTGTCCCTGATTCCGGAAGCTATCGCGCAAGGATTGATCGGGCATCCGTTCGTCTGCCCCGACATGGTCGGCGGTGGCGATCTCAAATACTTCTCGGATGAGCAACCGCTCGATCAGGAATTGTTCGTGCGCTACGCGCAGTGTGCGGCGCTGTTTCCGATGATGCAGTTTTCCGTATCTCCGGCGAGAGTGCTCGACCCGCCGTACCTGCAGGCCGTCCAGGCCGCCGTTCGGCTACGCCAGCGCTTGACCCCTGAAATCCTCGAGCTGGTGAAGGATGCGGCGGCAACGGGCGAACCGATCCTGCGGTCCGTCGGCTATCACTTCTCCGGCTACGAGCACGTCCACGACCAGTTCCTGCTCGGTGAGAGGATCCTCGTCGCTCCGGTGCTTCGGCCGGGTGCCACCGCCCGGTCAGTCGAAATCCCGCCCGGCGTCTGGATCGACGCTGACGGTGGCTCAATGACCGGGCCTTGCACCATCGAACGGACGGTGAGTCTGGAGAGCGTTCCGTGGTTCCGGCGGGTGTAGCGAAGCGCGCGGCGACCTAGCCGGGCATCCTGTTACAGACGGTGTGCGCCGGCACTGGCGGTCGCGGTGAACGGGCCGGGGGGCGGGTAGCCGGCCTGTGCGTAGGCGGTCTCGACCGCATCGGATACCGCGATCGTCTGCTCGGCCTCGACGATGGCCAGGACGCTACCGCCGAAGCCACCTCCGGTCATGCGGGCCCCATGAGCTCCGGCGTCCAGCGAGGCGGCAACCGCCAGGTCGACCTGCGGCACCGTGATGTCGAAGTCGTCGCGCATCGAGTCATGCGACGCGGTGAGTATCGGCCCGATCCGCCGGGGATCTTCGCCCGTTTCCAACGCGGCCACGGTGTCCAGCACCCGTTGATCTTCGGTCACGACGTGGCGCACGCGCTTGCGCATCCGCTCGTCCGGCAATCGAGCCAACGCATCGTCGAGATCTTCGAGCCGAACATCGCGCAGAGCCGGCCGGCCGAGTTGCTTCGCTGCCGCCGCGCAGCTTTGTCGCCTCTCGGCGTACTCGCTGTCGAATAGCGCGTGCGGCGTCCGGCTGTCGATGACCAGGAGAGCCAGGCCCGCGGAAGCCAGCTCGAATGGCACATGACTGACCGCCATGGTTCGGGTATCCAGGAAGACCAGCTGGTCGTGCTGCCCGTACAGCGATGCCATCTGGTCCATGACGCCGGTCGGAGCACCGACGATGTCGTTCTCGGAACTGCGCGCTACCGCTGCGAGCTCGTGTCGGGACAGGTCGAAGCCAGCAAGATCGTTCCAAGCCAGGGCGACGGCGCACTCGAGGGCCGCCGACGAGGACAGCCCGGCGCCCGCGGGCAGGTTGCTGTCGACGACGATGTCGAGGCCAGGAACGTCGTTGCCGCGCCTCCGGAACGCCCAGGCCACGCCAGCAACGTAGGCGAACCAGCCGTCGACCGACTGTGGGGCGATCGCGGCCAGCGGAATCTCGGCCAGGCCCGGTTCCTGTCGAGAGCGGACTCGCAGCGTCGGAGCAGGGGACAGCCGGGCCGCGGCGACAATGCCTTGCCCCAACGCGAAGGGAAGGACGTATCCATCGTTGTAGTCCGTGTGCTCACCGATGAGGTTCACGCGCCCCGGAGCCCACCAGTAGCCACTCGGTTCGGAGCCGAACGTCTCGGCAAACAGTTCGGCGACTGCCTCGACCGGTAGCGGCGCCGGGCTCAGATCGGCCGGGAGCTGGCCGTTCATCCGTGCTCCTGGGCGAATCTCCAGGCGTCAGACACGATGCGATCGAGGTCGAATTCCGCTTTCCAGCCGAGCTCGGCGTGTGTCCGCTCCGACGACGCGACCAGAGCCGGTGGATCGCCACCGCGCCGAGCGAGGTCGACCGATGGCACCGGGTGGCCGGTGACCTGGCGGCAGCTCGCCACGACCTCGCGAACGGTGAAGCCGGTGCCGGAGCCAAGGTTGTAGATGGCGTGGGTGCCGGCCACCACAGCTTCGAGTGCCAATAGGTGCGCTCGGCCGAGATCGACGACGTGCAGATAGTCGCGGATGCAGGTGCCGTCGCGGGTCTCGTAGTCGGTGCCGAAGATCGGGACCGATTCCCGAACGCCGAGTGGCACCTTGAGAATGTTCGGAATGAGGTGGCTCTCCGGATCGTGCCGCTCGCCTAACGATCCCAGCGCCCCGCCGACGTTGAAGTAGCGAAGGCTGGCCGCGGCCAGCCCGTAGGCCCGAGCGGCGCCGGTGATCGCCATATCGACGGCCAGCTTGGTCTGGCCGTAGGGGTTGATCGGGACGGCGGGATCCTCCTCTTGGATCGGTACCCGGCGCGGAATGCCGTAGGTTGCCGCCGTCGAGCTGAAGATCAGACGTTCGACGCCGGCGTCTCGCATCGCGGCGAGCAGCGTCAGCGTGCCGACCACGTTGTTGTCCCAATAGATCTCGGGTCGCTCGACCGATTCGGCGACAAGTGACTTCGCCGCGAAGTGCAGCACACCGTCGAACGACACGTCGAGGATCTGCGCGACATGGCTCAGCTCGTCCTGAACGAACTGCGCGCCATCGACGACCGCATCGGAGTGTCCGGTCGACAGGTCGTCGAGCACCACGACCTGGTGTCCAGCGGTGATCAGCTGGGCGGTGACCACAGATCCGATATAACCGGCACCTCCGGTAACGAGCAGCTTCATGCCGGCGGCTGGAGCCGGGTAGACCCGGAGCGGTGATCAACCGGCGTCATCCGCGCAGCACCTCCCCCTCGGGCACGGTCCGAGGGCCGTCGAGCCGGACTTTGCCTTCGATCGAAACGTTGCCGCCGAACGTGACATCGCCATGGACCTCGAGCTTCACGCAGCGACGAAGCGACGGCACCCCCGCGGAGAACCGCCGGTCGAAGTCCGGTAGCAGCTTGAAGTACTTGGGATCGAGAGTCACCATCGGCGCTTCGCCGTCGAACGTCGGAACCACGGCTCCGTCCGAGCGAAGCTCGTACGCGTCGGACCGAACGACCAAGAGGTCATCTGTCGTCTTGACGGGCGCGAATCGGGTGCGCGGTACCGAGATCGCTTGAGCGGCGTCGATCGAGCCGATCGCGGCACCCATCGCGGTCTCGAGCTGGATCACTGGGGTACTCGAGGAATCGGTCGGATCGACGGTCTTGCGGTTGACGATCAAGGGCAGCGTGGGTGCCGCCGGATCGGCTTCCTGCAACCGGTTCAGCGCCTGCAGGTCGATCCAGAGATTGTTGGTGTTGTAGAACCGCCAGCGCTCGGTGTCGCCGAACGAGGAGTCGCCCTCGGGTACCTGGGCGGTCTCCCGCAACACGATCCGACCGTTGTGGCGGGCCAGGTGACCCCCCTTCCGATCGGCGGGCGTGCCGACCACGGTCTCCATCGCGAATGGCACATGCTCGGAGGCCAGCCACGCTGCGATGCGCACGTCGACCAGCGCACCCAGGTTGTCCGAGTTGGACACGAAGCACCAGCGCAGCCCGGCGTCCAGGAGTGCGCGCACGACTCCGGTGGCGGACATCGCCGTGTAGATGTCGCCATGCCCGGCCGGGCACCATTCCAGGCTCTGGTCGGGCGGCCACGACACGGGTTGGTAGTCGTCGGCCCGCAGCTTCGGTTCACGCCCTTGGAGGAAGTCAAGGGGAAGGGACGGGTCCTTGAGCGTCGGGTAACGACTTAGCTGGTCGAGGGTGGCGCCGTGCGTACTCGTGGAGTTCATCAGCAGCAAGGGCAGCCGCGCTTGGTGACGCTCACGCAGAGCCAGAACTTGGGTCGCCAGAATGTCCAGGAAACAACGGCCGTTCTTCACGGGAAGAAGCGACTTGGGCCCAGCCAGGCCCATGCTCGTGCCGAGCCCACCGTTGAGCTTGACGACGACGAGCCGGTCGAGCACGAACCGTGCTTGGGCGGCGGTGGGCTCCGGTAGATCGTCGAGCGAGTCGAGATTGCCGAGTGGCTCGAGCGAGTCTCCGGGCAGCCGGCCGGCCTGCGGGTCGGCGAGCTGTTCGAGCCGCCGGGCCAAGGCGGCCAGCTCGGCCGGCCGGGCGCCGCCCGCCTCCGCCTTGGCCAGCGTTGCGGTGACGTAGTCGGTCATGTCGCCAGCCTGCCCCTCACGTGCATAGCCCCACCGCTTCAGCTAGAGCATGCCTGCAGCACCGTATACGATCGGCCGGTCGCGCAGCAGCTGACGCCTGGTCTCGGTCGTCGCCCTCGGCGCCGGACAGCGTCGCGAGCGTTTGGTGTGCGCGCTCGTTAGGCGTGCCCGGCTCTCCGTCCCCGTCGTGATCTTGGACTTATGACCTCAGGGCGACGATAAGTCCAAGATCACGACCCGAATAGGATCACCTAATTATGTAGCATTTCGGCTTTTCTGCGCGCGAATTAGCGCGCGGTTTCCCGACAATAGCCTATTGGTCAATTTCGCCCGGCGAAGCTTGGCCCGACGCGGCAGCACCCTCCCGGTCGATGGCGGTCTCCACTCATCTGCCCGCCGCTGGGACGTCGGATACCCGGGAGGGTGTGCGCGACCTCGATTGTATGGCCTGACAATGGGCAGTGCAATAACGTTGCCGGCGACCATAAAGTCGGATGGGCCCCAGAAAGGAGTTGAAAGTAGATTGACTCGGCGTTAGATGAGTGATGCTTTTGAGGAGGCGTCAGCGATGAGTACATCGGCATCGGCGGTCGGATTTCCTGTGCTGCCAGCGTCGTTCGAGTTCGGAGTGGCAACGGCGTCCTATCAGATCGAAGGGGCGGTCAGCGAGGACGGCCGTGGGACGTCGATCTGGGACACCTTCAGCCACACACCGGGCGCGATCGCCAACGGTGAAACCGGTGACATCGCCTGCGATCACTATCACCGGTATCGGCAGGACGTCGCACTCATGGCTGAGCTCGGCCTTGACGCCTATCGGTTCTCAGTAGCGTGGCCCCGAGTGCAGCCGGAGGGCAGTGGAGCGGTTAATCCAGCCGGCTTGCAGTTCTACGACCGGTTGGTCGACGAGCTGGCGACGTACGGGATCAAGCCGGTCGTCACGCTCTACCACTGGGATCTTCCGCAGCCCCTGGAGGATGCCGGCGGGTGGACGGCTCGAGACACGGCTTATAGATTCGCCGACTACGCGGCGCTCGTTCAGGCGGCGCTGGGCGATCGGGTCGCGCAGTGGATAACGTTGAACGAGCCGTTCTGCGCGTCGATATTGGGCTACGCGACCGGCCGCCACGCGCCTGGGCGTCGCGAAGGCCTCGGAGCGTTGGCCGCCGCCCACCATCTTCTCCTCGGCCATGGTCTCGCGCTCGACCGCCTGCGCTCTGACCGACCCGAGGGGCAGTACGGGATCACGCTGAACCTGACTCCCGTGCGCCCGGCCGGACCGGAGGACACGGCCGTGACCGGCCGCGCCCACCTGCTCTACAACACCTTGTTCACCGATCCGGTGCTCGCCGGCCGGTACCCGGCCGAAGCCAGCGACGTGTGGTCGTCGTTCGGCGAATTCTCCTTTATCCGGTCGGACGATCTGCGGCAGATCGCGACACCGCTGGATTTTCTCGGCGTCAACTACTACTTCCCGGCCACGGTGGCCGAAGGAAGCTACGACGAGCGAGAGCCGGCCAACCGGACCGCGTCCGACCTCGGGATACAGACCGTGATCGACCCGGCGGCAGAGACCACGGAAATGGGCTGGCCGGTGGACGCAGGCGGCCTGCGCGAACTCCTGACCTGGATCATGGCAACTTACCCGGGCCGAGTGCCGGTGATCGAGATCACCGAGAACGGCCGGGCCTGTCCGGATGTCGTGCGTGCGGGCCGGGTCGACGATCCGGATCGCATTCGGTACCTCGGTGACCACCTGGCGGTCCTGGCCGACTGCGTCGCGCAGGGGGTTCCGGTGCGCGCGTACTTCTGCTGGTCCCTGCTCGACAATTTCGAATGGGCCGAGGGATACGCGAAGCGATTCGGCCTGGTTTACACGGACTACCCGACGCAGGCGCGCATTCCGAAGGCGAGCGCTTACTGGTACCGGGAACTGGTACGAGCTCACAAGGACCGGCGTCAGGGCCCGTGAGCTGATGACCCTTACCGGCCACGGCGTTTCGGCTGGATCGCGCGACGCAGGCTCAGGGTCAGCAAGAATGCGACGGCGGCCGGCATAACCCACCAACTGGGAAAGGACGTCGCCGTCGACAGCCCGTAGGTGAGGGCGAGCGCAGCCACGACGCCGATCGCGACCCGCCAGTCGTCTCCGACGACGAAGTCGTACCAGAACGCGCCGAACCGGCGCAGCCCCATGATCGTGCGTCGGATCATCGGGCCACCGACACCTGGGGGGCCACGGCCGCTTGCGGCGGCGGAGCGATCCGACGGAGCAGGGCGACGAGTCCAAGGGCGAGCATCGCGACACCAGCGACGACAACGGGCAGGGCAGCGTCGCCCCCGGGCCAGTCAGTGCCGGCACCCTCGGCTCCCCAGAACGTCCCGAAGCTGGTCAGCAAGATGCCGACGACGAACTTCATGCCGTTTTCTGGCACTCGAGCCAACGGTGCGCGCACCGCCAAGCCGGCGACGGCGACGACGACGACGGCGACCCCCGCCGCGAGCGCCGCGAGTGGCACGTTGTGCTGGTTGCTGCCGAAGGTCAGGGCAATGAACGCGACCTCGAGGCCTTCCAGGAGAACCCCTTTGAACGACAGGGTGAACGCGTACCAGTCGGTGACAGTGCCGCGCCGGTGAGCCGAAGCGGCCCGCGCCGCGTCCAGCTCGGTCCGGAAGATCGCGGCCTCGTCGTGCACCGACTTGTAGCCGCTTGCTCGCAGGATCGCTTTGCGCAGCCACTGCAGCCCGAACACGAGCAGCAGGCCGCCGACGAGCAGCCGCAGAGCCCGCAGCGGGATGGCAGTCAGCGTCGGTCCGAGCAGGGCGACAGTGATCCCGAGAACCAGGAGAGCGGCGAGCACACCCTGCAGCGCCGACCGCCAATCCTTACGGCCAGTGCCGGCAGCCAAGACGATCGTCAACGCCTCGACTGCCTCGACCGCGCTGGCCAGGAACACGGCGACGAACAGTCCCCAGCCTGGCATGCACCGCTCCTGTGATCGTCGTCCCGCTTGACAGTAGCTGGCCGAACCGGCGAGGACGCGTCTCGAGCAGCCCGATGCGGCGTCACAGGCCTCGAGCGACAGCGGCGATCACCGTGGTGATAGCGCGCTCGATCTCGTCGTCCGGAATCGCTCGCAACGGGCCATCGACGAGGAGTGATGACAGCCCGTGGACGGCCGACCAGGCGACGTACTCGGCCCGCGGCCGCCGCTCCGGGGGTAGCGCGCCCACCGCTACGAGCTCGTCGAGGCGTGCGGCGAGCAGAGCGTACGGCCCGAGCGGATCTTGGTCGTCCGTCGTCGGTGCCGGGTCGTGGGGGGCGGCGCCGACGAAGGCGGTGCGGAACCAACCGGGCTCGGTGAGGGCGAAATCGATGTAGGCCCGCCCGATCGCCGCGAGCTTGGCCCAGGCCCGCCGGACCTTGTTGCCGGACGGCACCTCAGCGATGCGCTGGCTCATCAGCAGTCCCAGCTGCCGCAAGCATCGCGCGCTGACGGCGGCCAGCAAGTCCTCGTGATCGGCGAAGTGACGATATGCGGCGTTGTGCGACACGTTCGCTTCACGCGACACCGCGCGCAAGACCACGGCGCCCGGGCCGCCCGTACGCGCCAGCTCCAGACCGGCGTCGACAAGCGTCTCGCGCAGGTTGCCGTGGTGGTACGGGCGACGCTCCGTTGCCTCCGGACCAATCATGTTGACAGTGTCCACAACCAGTGCCACGCTAGTCAATGTTGACGTCGTCAACATTGATCGAGCAGGAGAACCGATGACTCAGTTAAGTGTTCGGCGCCGGTACCTCGTCCTGGCTACCGTCTGCCTCGCCGCCTTCGCGATCAACCTCGACACGACGATCGTGAACGTGGCCCTGCCCGACCTGGGGCGGCAGCTGGCTGCGACGACCCGCGACCTCCAATGGATCGTCGACGGCTACAACCTCGCGTTCGCGGCGCTGGTCCTGACCGCCGGCTCCCTGGGCGACCGATTCGGCCGCCGACCGGCGCTGCTGCTCGGCCTGGGCGGATTCGCCGCCACCAGCGGGATCGGGGCGCTCGTCGGCTCAGCGGGCGCGCTCATCGCCGTGAGGTTCGGGATGGGTGCGTTCGCCGCGATCATCTTCCCGACCACGTTGTCGATCATCGCCAACGCCTTCCCCGAGCGGCGCGAGCGGGCCACGGCGATCGGCATCTGGGGTGCGGTCACCGGTTTGGGCGTCGCGGTGGGTCCGGTAACGGGCGGACTCCTCCTCGCCCACTACGGTTGGCCGTCGGTGTTCATCGCTCTCGTGCCGGTCGCGCTCATCGCCATGGTCGCCACCTTCGTGCTCGTTCCCGAGTCGCGCGATCCGGAGCAGGCCCGACTCGACCCGCCGGGGCTTCTCCTGGCGTCAGCCGCGATTGGCTTGCTCGTCTACACCATCATCGAGGCGCCCCGCCGCGGCTGGAGCGACCCGATCACCATCTGGAGCTTCGCCCTCACCGCGATTCTTGCGGCTGGTTTCGTCGCCATCGAGCGCCACCGTCGGCAACCGATGATCGATGTGTCGTTGTTCCGCACTCCGGCGTTCTCGGCGGCGAGCGGGGCGGTCACCGTGGCGTTCTTCGCCTTGTTCGGGTTCATCTTCCTGGTGACGCAGTACATGCAGTTCATCCGCGGCTGGGGCACGCTCGCCACGGGCGTGCGCATACTGCCAGTAGCGATCACGATCGCGCTCGGGTCGGTCGGTGGCGTTGCCCTGGCCGGACGTATCGGCACCCGCGCCGTCGTCGTCACGGGCCTGCTGTTCCTCGGCGTTGCGTTCGGCTGGATCGCCGTGTCCTCGACCTTCGTGAGCTACGACCGAATCGTCGGTCAGATGGTGTTTATCGGGCTCGGCCTGGGACTCACAACAGCGCCGGCCACCGAATCCATTCTCAGCGTGTTGCCGCCGGCGAAGGCAGGCGTCGGCTCAGCCGTGAACGACGCCACCCGAGAGGCCGGAGGCACGCTCGGCGTCGCCGTACTGGGCAGCATCTTCACGTCGCTGTATGCCGATCACATCGCGTCCAGCTCCTTCGGCCGCCTGCCGCAGCCGATCGCCCAGGCCTCGCAGGAGTCGATCGCGTCCGCCCTGGGAACGGTCGGCCGGACCGTCGGCGCACCCCAGGAGGCCCTGCTGAGCGCGCTGCATACCTCGTTCATGTCCGGCTTCCATGTGGCCTGCGTCGTCGCCGCCGGCATCTGCCTGATTGGCGCGACCGGGGCGCTGGCGTTGCCCGGTCGGGCGCGGCGTTGGGCGCCGGTCAGCTCGCTACGGCAGCTTGACTCGGCTGGCGTCTGACGTGCGCCCGCGGGGGCTCGGATCGGCTCGGAGGTCGCGGACGTAGGCGATGGTGCGAATTTTCGGCTGGCCGTCGAGGCCGAAGTAGGCGCCGAGGTCGTGATCGAACTCCGGTGCTCGGCGGTAGCCCAACCGGGCGTATAGCGCCACGGCCGCAGTCATGAAGCTCGCGGTGTGCAGCGCGAACACCGGCGCGCCGTGTTCCCGAGCGAGGCATTCGGCGGCAGCCACGAGGGCCTGGGCCACTCCGTGCCCGCGCGCCGCTGGATGTACCGCTAGGGCCCGCCCTCCGGCCCAGCCCGATGGCCAGCCGACGCCCTGGACCGAGACGTCCGGATAGAACGCTGCCGACCCGCTCACGGTGCCGTCGAGCTCGGCCACCAGCAGCTGGCCGTGGCGGGAATGTCGCTCGAAATCGAGCAGGTCAGCGACATAGCAGGCGAAGAGCGCCGATCCGGTGATGGCCTCGTACTGGGCGTACGCCGCGCGGACGACCGCCCGGATCGCCTCGTGATCGCCCGGTCGGGCCGGTCGGAGGATCAGCCGCCCCGACGGAGCCGGGCCGCGAGTCAGGCAGGGGAGTGACATGCCATGAGCACGACGGCCGGCTCGCGGATATTCAGGCCGGCGCTACGCTCTCGACGAGATCTGGCTCACACGCCACGACGTTCGTCGGCCGCATCGAAGGCGGCGAACTTGCTCGCCGCGTCTCGGCGGCTGCGTACCCCCAACCGCAGCAGGATGGCCGAGACGTGGTGGTCGACCGTCCGGGGGGACACCACGAGCCGTGCCGCGATCTCGGCGTTCGAGATGCCGGTGCTCAGCAGCCGCAGGATCTCGACTTGCCGGTTCGTGAGACCGGCCGGGTTGGCCTCGGAGCCGGGTGGCCGGCGTCGTGGCACCTTGGCGACGCCGAGTGCCCGCACCCGACGGCGCACGATGGCCGCGGCCGGCTCCGCGCCGAGGTCGAGGAGCAGCTGCAGCGCTTCGACCGTCGCCTCCGGCTCATCCGAATCGGCGAGCTCCAGCGCCTGTTCGTACGGATTGCCGGCGCGCTCCCAGGTGGCGGCGGCTGTGTGCCAGTCGCCGCGAAGGCCCGCGGCGTATGCCGGCGGGCACCCGGGAAACGGTCGACTCGGGTGGCCGAGCCGGCTGAGGTAGCGCAACAGCTCGCCGCGCTGCAACCACAGGCCCGGGCGATCCGTGCGGTCCAGCAGCACGTCCGCAAACCGACTGGCCTCGTCCGGTCGTCCGGTCAGCCAGGCCCGTTCGATCCAGGCGAGTCCGGTCGGCACCAGCCATTCCAGGACGTCGGACCGCTCCGCGTGCTCCACGGCCGCCGCCAGCATCGGACCGGCGTCGGCATGACCCTGCCGGACGAGCAGGCGAGCCAGCGCCGGCACGGTCTCCCGGCCGATCATGCCGAGGTCGTCCCGTCCGTCGACCATGGCCCGCAGGCCGGCCACTGCCTCGGGCCATCGTCCGGACCTGGCTATGAGGCGATAGCTCCGGGCGTCGAGCATGTACGAGTGAACGGGGAAGTCCCGGTTCTCGCTGTAGCGCCGGGCCTGCGCGATGTAGTCGGCCGCTTCGTCGTATCGGCCGAGTCGCCACAGGCCCTCGACGAGGTTGTAGTAGCCCCGCATGACGTACTCGTGATTGTTGAGTTCCCGGGCGAGCGTGATGCTGGCCTCCAGCTCCTCCCGGCCGTCGAGCTGACCGAGTTGCAGCTGGGCCGAGCCGCGATAGTTGCGGCACAAAGCCGCGATGTCAGCGGCCGCCAACCGTTCGGCCAGCTCGAGCGCTTCGGCGAGCTTCGCCAGGCCCTCTTCCTCGCGGTCGACGACGACGAGCAACCCCCCGAGATTGAGCGTGGCCAGCGCTCGTTCGACCGAGTCGCCTGCGCCCCGCGCCAGCGCCAGGGCTTCCTCCGCCGACGCGCGGGCCGCCGACGTGTGCTCGGTGAGCCACTGCTGACGGGACAAGGCCACCAGCGCGCGAACGAGCCGCGAGCCGACCCGGACGCCTCGCCAGGCGTCGACCGCCGATGCCGCGGCCTGTACCGCCGCATGCAGTTGGTTGGAGTTCGAGAGCGACCACGCGTAGGCCTCCGTGAGCGAGGCCTGCCGGGCCAGGGGTAGCAGCCGCTTGTGGCGGAGGACCTGGGTGTAGCACAGCGCTGCCTGCCGGTGCGCACCGACCCGCGAGGCCTCGCGGGCAGCCACCGTGCCGTACCGAACGATGGCCCCCTCGTCGCCCGCACCCACGGCGTGGTGCAGCACCTGGAACGGATCGGCATCCGGGCGATTGGCCAGCAACTGCAGCACGTCGAGATTGCGGGCCAGCCGCACGCTCTCGGGCATCGACTCGTAGGCCGCGCGACGGGCCAGTTCGTGCCGGAACAGCACGATGTTCCCGCGCATCCGCAGGACACCGGACCGCTCGGCCTCGGCGATGGGCGCCGTCTCCTCGACGAGCTCGGAAAGCACGGGCAGCTCGAAGCCGGTCGGAGCCACGGCCAGGTATTCCAGCGTGGCCTGGGCGCGCGGGCTCAGCTTGCCGACGCGCGCCAGCACGGCATCGGCCACCGTCGGCGGTACGCGCAACTCGGGGGACGCCAAAACCTCGGTCACAAAGAACGGATTCCCCTCGGTGAGCCGGAACAAGGTCCCGGCATCCACCGCGGTATCGGCGGCGAGTTCGGCAACCGCGTCAGCGGTGAGCGGAAGCAATGGCAGCCGCTCGGCTCCCGCCAATCCGCCGAGCAAGCCGCGTAACGGATGGTTCGCCCCGACCTCGGCGTCGCGGTACGTCATGATCAGGACCGCAGGAAGTTCCGGGATGCGGCGAGCCACGTGACGCACCACGTCGAGGGTGGCGCCATCGGCCCAGTGCGCGTCCTCGACGATCAGCACGGTTGGTGCGGGCGGTCTCGCCAGCTCATCGTTGACCGCGGCCAGCAGTAGCTCGGGGTCGGCCTGGTCGGCCAAGGCACTGGCCAGCGGCCCCGGGTGCGTCCGGGCCACGTCCCGCAACGCCCCCAACGCTCGCGGGGTCAGCAGGTCTTCGCAGACACCAGCCAGGACACGAGTGCGGGCATCCAGACCGGCGACGAACGCCTGGAGCAGGGCCGTCTTGCCGATCCCCGGTTCGCCCATGACCAGGACGGTCTTCCCGTGCCCGCCACCGGCGCGTTCGACCGCCGAGTGCAGCTGATCGAGCTCCGCAGCTCGTTCGAGCAGGCGCGGCGCCACGTCGATCATCGTCGCACGTTCGAATGGGCAGGCCGACAGTTTGCAATAGGCAGCCGGCACCGATGCGGCAGCGGGCCCGGCGCTCGCACGCTCGGGGCATGACCGATGACCGCTGGCTGGAAGCCGCCTACGCGTGCCACAAACGTCGGCTGATCGCCCGGGCGATCCGCGTCGTGGTGGACCCGGATCTCGCCGAGGATGCGGTCCAGGAGGCCTTCATCCGGGCCTGGCGAGCCCGGGCAACCTTCGATCCGTCCGTCGGTCCGATCGAGAACTGGCTGCTTGCCATCACCGGCAACGTCGCCGTCGACCTGGCCCGGGCTCGGGCTCGGCGACCTTCAGTGAGCACGACTGAACCTGACTCGAATCGGCCGGCACCGAACCTCGACCCGATCGATCGGATCGTGTTGCGCGCCGAGCTGCGGCACGCCCTGCGCGAAATCAGCGCCGACCACCGGATGGCCGTCGTCGAGGTGATCGTCAAGGACCGCCCCTACGCCGAGGTGGCCGCCGAACTGGGCGTCAACGTCGGAACGCTTCGCACCCGCGTGCACTACGGGCTCCGGCAGCTCCGCCTGATCATGCCCGGAAAGCCCCGGGTCACACCGCCGGTCTCGTACGCGGCAGCGGGCTGAGCTCGGCCACCGGCTGATCGGCCTCGGCTACGGTTTGGCCGTGGCCCTCCCGCAAACCGGCATTTTCGCCCTGGGCAACCTCTCGCACAGCTACCTCGAATTCGATCTCCTCGAAGGCGTCGAACCGACGAGCCTCGCGGGCGCGATGGCCAGCCTGACCGAGCCGCGTACGACGATGGGCGGGGTCAATCTCGTTACCGCGTTCCGGCCCGAGCTGTGGGCGACGATCGCTTCGGCGGCCTCGCCGCCCCGCGTAACCAGCTTCACCACCCCGGTGGTCGCCGCCGACGGGTACACAATGCCCGCGACTCAGCACGACGTGGCGCTCTGGATCGCCGGTGGGGCCTACGACGTCGTATTCGACGCCGCAGTCGGCATGATCACCGCGCTGAGCCAGACGGTCGTGCTCGTCGACGAGACCGTCGGCTGGTCGTATCACCGCGATCTGGATCTCACCGGCTTCATCGACGGCACGGAGAATCCCTCGCTGTCGATCGCCCCGAGGACCGTCCTAGTACCCGAGGGATCACCGGGGGCGGGGGGCTCGGTGCTGTTGCTGCAGAAGTGGTTGCACGACGGGGCGGCCTGGACAGCGCTGGACATTGAGGATCAGGAACGGGTGATCGGCCGGACCAAGATCGACAGCATCGAGCTGACCGACCGTCCCGATGCATCTCACGTCGCGCGAACCGACCAGGACGACTTCGGCCATATCTTTCGGCGTAATACGGCGTTTGGCTCGGTACGGCAACACGGCACCATGTTCGTCGGCTTCAGCGCCGAGCAGCGGCCCCTGGCCGTGATGCTCGACAGCATGGCCGGCCTGACGAACGGCGTTCGGGACGACCTGACTCGATACAGTCGGCCCGTCACAGGCGCGTACTACTTCGTACCGTCACTGGACGATCTCGCGGTCTTCGCTTCGACCTAGTGTCGCGCTAGCGTCACAGCCTTGGTCCTCGCTGTCCAAGATCACGATCGAAGACGCTGTACAGGCCCTGGCGCGTCAAAGTGAGGCACCTGGGTGGCCGCCGTGTGCGAGAATGTCGCCTGGGGCAAGCTGGAGCGCGTGGCGTCACCCGGCGGCGGCCGGTGACAACTCGGTTGCGCAGGAAGTCGGCCGCCTGAGAGTGATCAACGCAGGCCGTGTCCGAGACCGTCGTATGCCCGCTGTGTGGCACCGAGAACGTGCACCGCGCGTCGATGTGTGCCTGGTGTGAGACGAGCCTGGCCGATGCTCGCCGTGGGGGCACGGCCAGCCGAACCGTTGCCCGTCAGCCGCGCCGGGACCTCGTCGCGGACACGCGTCGGTTCAACGACGAGATGCCCTATGGCGCCACCGATCCGATCGATCGCTGGTTGTCCGCCATCGGGAACGTTCTGGTCATCTCCACGCTGGTCTGCATCCTGGTGGCGTGTCCCATCGCAGTCGCCATGTTGCTGAACAAGCAGCAGGCAGTGGACACCGCGGGCGCCTACTATTCCGGTTCGCCGGCCCGCTCATCGAGCGAATTCCCGAGCTACGGGGCCCTGAGCATCATTCCGTCGCTCACCTTCGCGCTCGCCATCTATCTGCTCTTCCGATGGGTTACTCGCCTGCCCAGGGAGGACGACTGGTAGATCGGCGGCCGCCCTCCGCAAGCGTCACGGCTTCCCCGGCCCGGCCGCGGCACGAGCGAGACGTGCCTATGCCGCTCGACCAGGCGGCCGCCGTCGAGTCGGCGTAGCGTGGCTGCTTGCGGCCGTCGACCGCTACATTTGGCGGCTGGGGAAACGCCGCCGGCCGCGTTACTGACGACGCGGCTCGCCGACGGCCATTCAGACGTCGGCTGAAGGGTGTCGACTAGCATGTGGACTCGCCTACCTGGCTCCACGGCGACTCGATCGTCGCGTTGAGACAGTCGGAAAGCCATGGGAGGAAGCGTGACAAAGCTGTCGCCCGACGCGACCTTGCGGCAAGGTGGGGACCTTCGTGGTTTGTCCGCCGACCGCGCTTACCTGGACTTGGGCACGTGCGTCAACCGTTATGGCCCGCCGCCCGGCGTTGCCGACAGTTTGCGAGAGCTTGACATAACGCGCCTCCGGCCCCATCCGTACGATGCCGAACAGATGTTCACCTCCGCGTACGCGCAGTACCTCGGCGTGCTGGCCGAGGAGCTCGTCGCCGGTCGCGGAATTACCGAGTTCATCTGCCTGCTCGGTCGGCTGCTCCCCACCGACCGGGTGGCCGTCGTCGTTCCCGACTACACCGACAGCATTCGCTCGTTCCGGAACCACCTGGCCGCTCCGGACGGTGCGAGCGACACCCCCGAGACTCGCTTGGCTCGCATCGCCGAAGGCATGGCGAAGTACGACTACGTCGTGGTGTCCAATCCGAACAACCCGCTCGGCATCTATATCCCGCTCGCCGACCTGACCGCGGTCTGCCGGGCTCATCCGCGCTCGACGCTCATCGTCGACGAGGCCTACGTCGACTTCACCACTGACGGTGTGCAGCAATCGATGATCTTCGCCGGCGTGCCGAATGTCGTCGTGTTGCTGTCGCCGAACAAGCTGTTCGGCATCGCCGGGACGAGAACCGGAGCACTGTGGAGCGCCAGTCCGGCCCTGCGTGAGCGCGTCGCCGCCGAACGGCTGAACTGGCCCCTATCGTATTTGGACGCCGTGGTGTCGAGTTCGGCCTTGCGATCGCCGGACTGGGTCGCGATGACGAGAAACCGCTTGCTCACGACGGCGGCCGAGATGGAGAGTCTGCTGCGGAAGAGATTTTCCGGGGTGGTGACCGACGTGCCCGTGCACTACCGCTTCGTGGCCACCGACGATGCGGTCGATGTGCATGCCGGTCTGGCCGAGGCCGGAATCGCCGTGCGGGTGTTCTCCAACAAGCAACGGGGACGAGTCTCTGGCCTCCGGATCACCGCGCCGCGGGACGACGAGTTCCACCAGCTGGCCGCGGCATTGAGTGGATGACTCGGCCCGGAGTTGCGCGGGTCGGCGGGCAGAGTAGCGAAGCGCCGGTGACGCGTTCGAGGTTCCGCCCTTCGCCGCGCCTCATGGCGGCTATCGCCGTGGGGAAGGGCGTTGCCCGGACGTCCCGACTGCTTGGGCGAGGCGGCGGGGCGTCGCTTCCGGGCCTGGTCGCCCGGCGCATCGATCCTCGAGTACTGGCGCGGCTCATCGCGGCGCAGCCGGTCCGCGCCGTCGGTGTGACCGGGAGCAACGGCAAGACGACGACCTCGCGCTTGGCCGCCGCCCTGCTGCGCGGGGAAGGGAACACCGTCGCCCACAACTCCGCCGGAGCCAATCTCATCCAGGGCGTCACATCGCTCGCGGTAAATGCGGCATCGATCTCCGGAACGCTGCCGATCGATGTCTTCCTGGCCGAGGTCGACGAGGGCGCGCTGCTGCAGGTTGCGCCGGAGATGTCCCTGGAGGTGCTGGTCGTCACCTCGCTGTTCCGCGATCAGCTCGACCGATTCGGCGAGCTTTACGCGCTGGCTCGCGCGATCGAGTCCGTGGCGGTGACTTTGCCGCCAGAGTCCACCGTCATCGTCAACGGCGACGACCCGATGGTCGCCGACATGGCCCACGGCCGGACCGGCCGACGTCTGACCTTTGGCCTGGACGTCGCCCAGTCATTCGACCGCATCAGCGGCGCCGCGGACAGCATTCGCTGCCCACGGTGTCGAGGCGACCTGCGCTACGACCAGGTGTATCTCAGCCACCTCGGTTCCTATCGCTGCGGCAAGTGCGGATACGCTCGGCCGACCCTCGACGTTGCCGTGACGGACGTGGCGGTGCGAGGTCTGCAGGCGACCGACTGCACCGTGCGCACCCCGACCGGCGAATATCGATTGTCCATCCCGCAGGCCGGAATCCACGTCGCCTACAACGTCGCCGCAGCGTTGGCGATCTGCCACGCACTCGAGATCCCGGTGCCGCACGCCTCGACGTCTCTCGCGTCGGTGCGCCCGGCATTCGGCCGGATGGAGCACATCCACGCGGGCGGCTACGACATGGTGATGGCGTTCGCCAAGAACCCGACATCGTTCAACACCACGTTGCGCACGCTAGAACCAGCCGGTGAGCCCCGGCATTTGCTGACCGCGTTCAGCAACACTCTTGTCGACGGCGAGGACTTCGGCTGGCTGTGGGACGTCGACCTCGAGAGCATTGCCGACCGACTGCAGCAAGTGACGGTTTCGGGCCTGCGCTGCGACGAGCTGGCGACTCGGCTGAAGTACGCGGGCGTGGCGGCGGATCGGATAACCGTTGTGCCCGATCGGCCGGCCGCCCTCGACCATGCGCTCGCGACGGTTCCGGCGGGCGAACGGCTGAGTATCGTCAGCGGCTACACGCCGACCATCGAGTTTCGGCAGGAGATGTTCCGGCGGGGTTGGGTGCAAAGGTACTGGCGAACATGACGGACTACCCGACTTTGCGGTTCGCCCACCTGTATCCGGCCTTGCTGAATGTGGCGGGTGACGGCGGCAATCTCATCGCGTTGCGCCGCCGTTGCGCCTGGCGAGGCATTCCGACCGACACGGTCGATGTCGGCATTGGCCAGCATCCCGACTTCACCCAGTTCGACATCGTCCTGTTTCACGGCGGCCAAGATGTCGAGATGGGCATCGTCGCCGACGATCTGCGCCACAAGGCATCGTCCTTTCGCGAGGCGGCTGAGGCCGGCGTAACGATGTTTGCCGTTTGCGCGGGCCTGCAATTGCTCGGCCATCGTTACATTCCGTCCGCCGGGCCCGCGCTCGACGGAGCATCGGTCCTGGACCTGGAAACGCGAGGCGGCCCGCAGCGATTCATGCAACACGCCGCGTGCGACGTGACCATAGGCGAGGAGACGCAGACTGTCGTCGGGTTCGAGAATCACTCCGGCGTCACCGATCTCGGCCCGGACGCTCAACCGTTCGGGCGGGTGATCGCCGGCGCCGGGAACAACGCACGCGATCACACCGAAGGAGCGGTGAGAAACCGGGTCTTCGCTACCTACCTGCACGGACCGGTGTTGCCGAAGAATCCCTGGCTCGCCGACCAACTGCTCGGGCTCGCGCTCGACCGGGCCGCCGGAGGCCCGGTCCCGCTGGAGCCGCTCGACGACACCATCGAGGAGCAGAATCACTCCGTCGCTCTCCAGAAGGCGCTGCGCAACCGGGGCCGTCGGACCGCCGTCGAGCCGGCTCGCCTGGGCCGCCCGACCAGCTGAGCCGCATTCGGGTCGCTGCCGGCACGCGGCGGCTGGACGGGCGCGCTCGGCGGCGGTGCCGCGCCCGCAGGATGGCTCTTGACCGGCAGGTTCAGGTGCGCTCGAAGTTGCGGGCCCGTTCCCAGTCCGTAACGGCCGAATCGAAGGCGGCAAGTTCGACGCGCGCGGCATTCGCGTAATGCGCCACGACGTCGTCCCCGAATGCCTTTCGGGCGAGCGCGCTGTTACGCCACAACTCGGCCGCATCGCGCAGTGTCGTCGGAATACGGTTCGCAGTGGCGGTGTACGCATTTCCGGCGAAGGGCGGCTCCAGCGGCAGTTCGTGCTCGATGCCGTAGAGGCCGGCCGCGATCATCGCCGCGGCGGCCAGGTAGGGATTGACGTCGGCCCCCGGAATACGATTCTCCACGCGAAGGCTCGATCCGTGCCCGACGACGCGAAATGCGCACGTCCGGTTGTCCAACCCCCATTTCAGCGTGGTCGGCGCGAATGATCCCGGTTGGTAGCGCTTGTACGAGTTGATCGTCGGTGCGAGAAATAGGGTGAGCTCGGGTAGGGCCGCCTGCTGGCCGGCCACGAAGTGTTCGAATACGCGGGAGAATCCGTGTGCTCCCTCACCAGCGAAGACGGGCTCCCCGTCGGCAGTGCGCAGCGACAGATGGATATGGCAGGAGTTGCCTTCCCGCTCGTCGAATTTGGCCATGAATGTCAAGGCCGATCCATGCTGGGCCGCGATCTCCTTGGCCCCGTTCTTGTAGATCACGTGGTTGTCGCAGGTGCGCAGGGCCTCGTCATATCTAAAGGCGATCTCATGCTGCCCGAAATTGCACTCGCCTTTCGACGATTCCACGACCATCCCGGCGTCTCGCATACCCAGCCGGATAGCGCGAAGCAGCGGCTCGACGCGGGAACCGCCGAGGATCGAGTAGTCGACGTTATAGTGGTTGGCCGGCTGAAGGCGGCGATAGTCCTTGCGAGCCGCCGATTCGTAGCTGTCGACGAATAAGAGAAATTCCAGCTCGGTACCGACCATGACCTGCCACCCGCGCTCGGCCAGCCGTACGGTTTGGCTCTGCAGAATGCGACGGGGCGACTCCGCCACGGGCTCTCCGCTCAACCACGAAACGTCGGCGAGTAGCAACGCGGTGCCCGGAAACCACGGTATGTGGCGCAGGGTGCTCAGATCCGGAGCGAGGGCGAAGTCCCCGTAGCCGTGCTCCCAGGACGAGATGTCATAGCCATCGGCCGGATTCATCTCGATGTCGACAGCCAGTAGGTACGTGCAGGCCTCGGCCCCGTTGGCAAGCACGTCGGAGAGGAAATACTCCGCGTCGAACCGCTTGCCCTGGAGGCGTCCCTGCATATCGGCGAAGGCGAGCACGATCGTGTCGATCGACCCGGAGTCGACGGCGTCGCGCAAGCCGGCCACCGTTAGCGTCCTGCCGCTTATCACCCGACCCCCCAACGATCACGTGGTTCCCACCGTACCGTCGCGGTCAGGCCGGGCTGGGTGCGGCTGAAGGGGAACGGCGACAACGGTCCGGCTCGGCTCGGCCGTAGTCGCGTGTCGCGCACGGTCATCGACGAATCAGCGCATGATGAGCATGCGCACAGGTTGTGCTGCGGCAGGAGATCCGTCGAGTGGAGGCGTCGTGATCAGAGGCCTTGTGTTCAGTGTGTTGTTCTTTCTGATCGCCACATTTCCGGCGACCTGGTTGCTCATGCTCTTCGTCGGGAATGTCGGGCTGCATCAGTCCTACTGGGGAACGCTGCCCCTCGGTGTCCTCGTGTCGGTGTTGCTGGCCGGTGCGACCAGCCCGAATGTCGCGGTGGTCCGACGTTAAGATGTGACGAGCCGCGACATTATTGATCGATGAATTCCCGGTAACTCGACCTGTCAGGCTGCTCGCGGGACTCAGCGAGCCGCTGTCCAGACGCGGAGCGAGGGTGGCGCGACATGTCAATGCGGAACGGCTGCGGTTGCAGGAGGCGAACGAGCACGGCGTTCCGTGGCGACGGTGGGGAGGGCAATCACGGGCAGGACGTCAAGGAGTATTACTTCTATCTCGACGCGACGCCGACCTCATCATATCTGAAAATGCTTTACAAATATCCGGCGCGCGGCAAGTTGGATCCTGAGTACGAATTGCTCGATACGGGAGTCTTCGCGGACGACCGATACTTCGATGTCGAGGTGGAATACGCGAAGGCCACACCGGACGACATCCTGATGCAGATCACCGTGCACAACCGCGGCCCCGACGACCCGAGGTGCACGTGCTAACGACCCTCTGGTTTCGACACACCTGGTCGTGAGCCGGAGGAACCAGCGCGGTGACCGCCGACCACGTCAGCTTGGAACGGCGCTGGTGCTACGTATTGGCCGACAACGGGGGCTAGCCGGGTGTCACGGCGACCAGATGCCCGTGATCGGATGGGCGGCGCCGGCCGACCCGAACGGCGGCAATGCGAAGCTCGCGAGCAGCGTCCGCAACATTCCGTAGTGATCGGTCTGAGCGGCTGACGGACCGGGGCGCACGTGGGCGCCAACGATGATCGTGGGGATTCGGTTGCCATGCCCGCTGTCATCCTCGTCGGCAGTCACGATCAACAGGCTGTCATGGCCGGGCGCCCAGCGAGCGTAGTCGCCGAGATGCTCGCGCAGCCATTGGTCGCTCTCGCCAATGGTCCCGTCGTGCATGTCGTGATCGAGATCAGGTATCACGAAGCTGACGTCGGGTAGCTCGCCGAACTCCGCCGGAAAGGCGGTCATCGGCTGGTTGATCGTCGCGGGCAGCGCGGGGAAGTCCACCCACGGGTTGTGCTTGCGGGCGTACGGTCCGCTGCTGCAGCCGGCAAATCCCATTGAGGGCAGGCTGTCCGAATACCCGACGAAGGTTCGCCCGGCGGCAATCAGCGCGGCAGCCAGGTTCGGCCCGGCGTAGTTGTGCGGACAGGAGTCGTCGGTCAGCTGCTGCGTCGAGCCGGAAAACAGCGCCAAGTAGTTTGGCTGACTCGGATGGGTGATCGCGTAGGACTGGCTCAGGACCGCGCCCGATGCCGCCAATGCATTCAGGAACGGCGCGTCGGCCGAGCCGACGATCTCGCTGTATGCGTGGTTTTCCAGGATGACGACAACGATGTGCGCGAATCGCGGTACACCGGCCGACCCCAGCGTGGGCGTCGGCGCCGTACTCGCGACGCCGGTGCCGGCCGCTGCGGTGGGCGCGACCGGAGACGTAGTCGGCGTCCCGGGCGACGCCGGGGATGGCTGGGGCTCCCCAGCCGGCGGGCCGCTGCAGGCCGCGGCGATCATCAGGGCTGCGGTCAGCAACGCCGCTCGGTGAAATGCGGCCACTCCTCATTCTGCGCACGTGCCCGGGCGACCCGCGACGCGTGTTACTGCGCTTGCAGCCTCATGGTGGTCGGGCTGCTCGACAGCGAGAGCTCGTCGCCCGTGAGCAATGCCGCGGCGCCCGCCTGCAGAAAGCCGGCCAGCCAATGGTCCTGCGCGGCCAGGGCCGGCGGGCAGCCGATGAGCGTGCTGCGAGCGGGACCGCTCCAGCGCAGGGTGGAGTTGTCGATCATGTAGGCCGCACCCATCGTGTTGCATCCGGTGGACGCAACGAGCGTCGGCCCGTCGAACTGGAGGGTGACTTTTGTTCCGGCGACGAGGTCATGACCTGCACAACGCAGCGTACGGCCGGACGGGATTCGAGCATAGGGGCCGGCGGGCGACCGAGGCGTGCTCAGTCACCCGCCGACCCGTCTGCGACCCGGCTAGCAGTCAAGGCCCAAAGCGATCAGCTGACCGCGACGATCTTCCCGAGCAGGCCGTGAGATTCCCCGTCTGGCCCAGCACTGAAGAGGAGCTCGTTGGTCTTCGCGGCGTTTCCGTTGCCGAATCGCAAGCCCCATAGTCCGTCGATGGCGATCGGCTTGCCGTTGGGGCTTCGGAGCTGGCCCAAGCGGGCGCCGGTGTAGGGGTTGTAGACGTTGATGCGGCCGTCACCGAAGTTTCCGACGAGCAGCGCGCCGCTGAACTTCCCGAACCCGGCCGGCGCGAGCGCAAGCCCCCACGGTGAGTTGAGCGCACCACGGGTGATCAGCCGCTTCACAAAGGCCCCGTCGTTGGTGAACACGTCGACGAAGCCGTGACCGGGCCCGGCTACGTCGTCATGCAGGGTGTCGTCCTGCTTGGCGTAGCTCACGTAAAGCTTGCCGGCCAGTTCTTGCACGTTGAACGGGCCATAGCCGGCTGGGAGGTGCTTGTCGACGAACAACCCGCCGGGCAGTTCGACCGGGGTGAACGTGCCGTCATATGCCTCGACTCGCCCGGATCGGAAGTTGGCGGCATACAGATAGGTGTTGCCGTCCGAGGCCTGCGCGATCGCGAGTCCCTTGTAGACCGCGTTGGCGCCGTTCTTCACCGCGACCTCGGTCACGGTCGATGGCCCGGGACCAGTGGCTCCGACAGTGGGGTTCCAGCCGTCGATCCCACCGTTCTCCGAGTCGAAGATGAAAGCCGCGCGGCCCGAGTGGCCGTTCTTGTCTTGCACGACGAAACCGCTCGACGCGGTATTGAATACCTGGCCGGTCGGGGCGCCCGAGGTGACATCGATGCCGTTGGGGAACGTGGAGACCTTCACCACCGTCGTCGCGGTGGCGCCCGCATACAGGGTTGTCTTGTCCGTTCCGTTGTCGGAGACCCACAACGGCGAGCCCGGCGCCGTGTTCGTGCCGGGAGAGGCCGATAGGCCCCACGCGTTGACGAGATCCGGATCGGTCAACGACGCGAAACCCGGACGATCGGCGACCATGTTTATCTGCCGATAGCCGGACGGGTGCCCACCGGGCGGTGAGGCGCCAGCCGGCGCCGCAGCGACGCCCAGAACGGCGAGCGCGCCGGTCGTCGCGACCGCGGCCGCCTGCCACGCCCGGCGTCCCCTCGGCGAGCGCGTTGGCGCCGTACTGCGTGGTTGAGTCATCGGACTCCTCCGGTCCCGGGCGCGTGACGCCAGGCCGCCTGGCGCAGCCACCCGTCCTCACACGACACGCACAAGCCAGCCGATCGGTTCAGCAACTCCCGGGCGCGGCGTGTCGCGTGCCCGCTCGGCCAGTTCACGCCGCACCCCGGTGAACCGACTTAGGGCGCCTTCCGTGGTAGAGGTCCGGCACGAGGCTCGCTCGTGCCGTGTTGCGTGGGAGGGGGCAAATCGTGCCAATAATCCCAGGTCTGGCCCACGTCGCCTTCACCGTCGGCGATCGAGACCTGCTGATCCGCCGTAGCCCCGGCACCGGCGAGCTGACCTACCTGCGCTGCTACAGCCCCGCACCGCGTGCCGCTGTCCGCGTTCGTGCGGTGGCCGGTTAACGCTGGCGCTTCGAGATACGAGCGCGAGCACGGGGCAATTGATCTGCCGACCTTGACCTCTAATCACATGTGACCCGAGTTACCGCTCAGGTCGAACTCTCGCTGGGGCGTGCTACCGACCTATTTCTCCAGGGAGCGCGAGAACTATCGTAGAATTCGCCGAGCAGCCGCCTGGTCTCGGTGTCTTCCTTGATCGCGCGGATCGACCGAGCGAGATCCTGCGCCGCCGCCTCCAGGATCTGTTCTCCGACCTCGGCGGACGCGTTTTTGGCGTACCCGGCGTAGTGGGTCGGGAAGTCGGCGTACCACCACACTCCCGTCTGCACACCTGCTTCTCGGAGGCCCTTCAGGTGGTTCCTGGCCCGCCCCTCGTCATCGGCGGGCACCTTGGACATGTCGACGAGGTCAGGCCGCGTCGCCTGCATCATGCTCGTTTCGCCGGCCCCCGCGTGGAAATCCGTCGATCGCTCCCACGGTAAATCGACCTGCGCCGAGAACGCCGCCGAGATCGGCTGCACGACATAGACGACGTAATCGCGCTGACGGTCCAATTGCAGCATGTTGAAGAAAGAGAGGAGTCCGATGTTGCCGCCGTGGCAATTGACCACCACGACCTTCGTCAGGCCGTTGCGGGCAATTTCAGTGCAAACGCTGTCAAGTAGCCGCAGTGTCAGCTGGCCGCTGAGAGCGATGGTGCCAGGCACATGTCGCGCTTCGTTGATTTGCCCGAAGATGTAATCGGGAAATATGATCGCAGGCTCAATTTCGGCGGCCCGGCGGCACACTTCGCGTCCCTGGTACATGTCCGTTCCGACCGGCAGATGAGGACCGTGGGGTTCGATCGCCGATATGGGGAGCAGGCACACCTGCTCACATTCCTTCACGGCGTCGGCGAAACCGTCACGGTTAAGTTCTTCCCAGCGCATCATTGCTCCCTCAGGTCCGTTTGATCGTTCTCTGTGCGACGATGATCAGTGGCGTGATTCATCCGGGGAGCATGCGGCCGACTCGGATCGCGTCGATGGGATCCTCGATCGATCAGCAGGTCGCTACCGGTAATGAACTCTAGCGTCAGACCTCTATCAGACTGCTCGCCGAGCTGTGAACTAGTATGCTTCATTCCTGCCGTTCGACGAGCGCAGTCCTAGGCTCCGACGGGATCGCCCTGGAGTTCTTCGCTCCGCCGGGCTGAGTTTCGGCTAGGGCGAGCGCAGCGCGTCCGCAGGCGATAGTCGAGCCGCTCGCGCTGCCGGGTAGGCGCCGGCCAGGACGCCGACGGCGATGGTCGCAGCCAACCCGGCGAGCGGAGCTGCCGGCGGGATCGTGATCGGGTTGCCGCCGGCGGGCGCCGCGACCGCAGTGGCCAGGCCCCTCGTTCCCAGGCCAAGGACGCCCCCCGATAGCCGCCAGCGCTCGGGTCCGCGGCGCCGCGGCGCGTTCAGGTCTACGCGGCGTGTCGTGACGCCAGCGGAACAGCGACTGTTAGCCGGATGTCATCCGATCGGGTGCACGATGGCGGTGTGCGAGTGTTGGTCGTGGAGGACCACGCTGCGTTGGCAGAACGCATCGGCGAGGGCCTACGCGATGCGGGCATGGCCGTCGATGTCGTGTACGACGGCGCAACTGCCCTCGAGAGCGCGGCCATGGTCGACTACGACATCATCGTCCTCGATCGGGATCTCCCTAATGTGCACGGTGACCGCGTGTGCCGCGCCCTGGTCCGCGACGAAATCCACAGCCGCATCCTCATGCTCACGGCGGCCGCCGATGTGGACGACCGCATCGAGGGGCTCGAACTCGGTGCCGATGACTACCTCGGCAAGCCCTTCGCATTCGGTGAGCTGGTGGCCCGGATCCGTGCACTCAGCCGGCGCGCGTCGGGCGTATCAGCGGTTCTGCACCACGGGGATCTCGTGGCGGACTGTGCCCGGCATCGGGTAACCCGAGGGGGCTTGCCGGTTGCCTTGACGCGCAAGGAATTCGGGGTGCTCGAGAGTCTCCTCATGGCGGATGGGGCGACTGTGAGCGCCGAAGAGCTCCTCGAGCACGTGTGGGACGCAAACGCTGATCCGTTCAGCAACACGGTCGCCGTCACCATCGCTCGGCTGCGTCGCAAGCTCGGCGACCCACCGCTGATCGAAACCGTTATCGGGGTCGGTTATCGGCTGTGACCCGCCACCTGAGCGCGCGCTCGCGACTGACCCTTCTCTACACGTCGCTATTCGCGGCGGGCGGCATCGTTCTCGTCACGGTGACGTACCTGCTGCTGTCCAACAATCTGCGCACCACAGCGCCGGCTCCGACACCTTCTCCTGACCCCACGCTCGTCGCCGAATGCAATGGGTCGTCGCTCGCTAGCGGCAGCGAGGCGGCGAACCTGAAGGCGAAGTGCGCGGCCCTCTACGCCGACGCGATCAAGGCCGGAGCCCATGCCCAGGCGCAGAGCGCGCTCCATGACCTGCTCCTGTACTCGCTGATCACGCTGGGCGCCGTGACCGTGCTGGCGGCTGTCGCCGGCTGGCTGGTCGCAGGGCGAATCCTGCGCCCTGTGCATCAGCTCACAGCGGCCGCGCGCGCGGCAAGCGAACAGGACTTGACGCACCGGGTCGCATTGCAAGGGCGGCACGACGAGCTACGGGAGCTTGCCGACACCTTCGACGACATGCTGGACCGTCTCGACCGGGCATTCGCCAGCCAGCGCCAATTCATTGCCAACGCCAGCCACGAGCTGCGAACACCGCTCACCGTCATGCGAACGTCCGTCGACGTCGTGCTCGCCAAGCCGGCACCCACGCCGGCCGAGCTCACGGGAATGGGCATCGAGGTCAGAATGGCCGTCGACCGCGCCGAGCTTCTTATCGACGCGCTGCTGACGCTGGCGCGCGTCGACCGCGGCCGCTCGGTCTCCGACCCGCTCGATCTGGCCACTATCGCCGAGGACGCCCTCGATAGCTGGACGGCGAACGGCATCGTCATACGCCAGGTGCTGGAACCTGGGCCAGTTGCCGGTGATGCTGTGCTGCTGGACCGGCTCATCGGCAACCTGCTCGACAACGCGGAGCAGTACAACGTTCCTGGTGGCAGCATCGCGATAAGCACGGCGGCTACGGATGACGACGCAGTGCTACGGGTCGTCAACACGGGCCCAGTCATCCCACGGGAGCAGCTAGATCGGCTGTTTCTGCCGTTCACGCGGCTGGCCGATCGAACGCGGCACGACGGGTTCGGCCTCGGCCTCGCTTTGGTTAGCTCGATCGCCGCCGTGCATGGTGGAGCGGTCTCGGCTGTGACTGTGCCCACGGGCGGGCTGGACGTGACGGTGCGGTTGCCTCGACGCCCATCCGACGTGGCGTCTGTACCCGGCCGTAGCGAAGAGGCGTGAGTCTCGATTGATCCAGCCGCGGTCGTCGCGAAAGACTCACATGACGAAACGGGTTTGGCTGTATGGCGCTTTACGAAACGCGAGGATCTTCGACGGTATGACCGCAAAGACCTCTGCCGGGTGGTTCCCGGCTTGGGAGTCGAGGAACACCCCGTCGCCGACCGCGAACGTCCAGCCAATCTTGTCTTGCCACTGGTCGGCCAACCGAACGAGCGTGCTGTGATCGGTTATCCGGCCGACGGTGCCTTCGACGACGACATCGAGACCGGAGCGATATGAGCTCACCCCTGTAGTGAGAACGCAGCGCGGGTTCGCTTCGATGTTCTTTGCCTTCTGCTCGTAATTGCCGGTGCAGAAGTGCAGCCGGTTGTCCAGCCACATCGCCGGCAATGGGGTGACATGCGGACGGCCGTCTCGCCGCACCGTCGACAACCAGAACATCTCTGCGGACTCGAGTATCTCGACGACCTCGGCCCATGGAGTGGCCACAGCATTGGGATCGCTGAACTCCTCGACGAGCTGAGCCCTCGGCTCGATAGTGTTCATAACGGTTCCTCTCGGGTACGCAATCATGGTCTCGACATTGGGTCTTCCGCGAGGTCCGTGATCGGCTCACCAGGCTAGGCCGGTCAGTGTGGTGAGCGAGTCATCCGGGGAATCTCCGCGGCGGTGTAATGACTCTTTGCAACGCCCAGGGACCGTAAGGGCTTTCGGTGATGCCCCGGCGGCCGGTAGCGCTGAAGATGATCTGGTGTTGTAGGGTGCGCGTCGGCGACACTGGGAAAAGGAGGCGTCGTGGCGCGGGGCAGAAGCACAGTTGCAGTTGGGTTCACCTATTTCGCGGCCGTCATGATGATGCTTACTGGCGGGTTCGAGATCCTTCAAGGCCTGTCCGCCATCATCAAGAAGCATTTCTATGTGGTCGGCTCGGACTACGTTTACAAGATCAACGTAACGACCTGGGGATGGATCCATCTGATCCTCGGGGTGATCGTGCTGCTGGCCGGTATCGCCCTGCTGAGGGGCGCAGTGTGGGCTCGGATTGTTGGCATCACGGTCGCAATCCTGATCGCACTTGCGAATTTCCTGTGGCTGCCCTACTACCCCGTGTGGGCCATCGTCATTATCGCGGTGAGCGTCCTCGTCGTGTGGGCTCTTGCTGCTCACGGGCGCGACATCGCCCCGTAAACGGTGGGCATCTGATCGCGGCCAACACCCCCGCCACCGGCATGGCTGAGCCGCGGTAACCCGCGGCCGCCCGACCGCTCGTTATCGCGGCTCGCCCCGCCCGTCATGAACCGGCACCGGCGGTCGTGTCTCGTATGACGAGGTGGGGTTGTACGAGGACCTCGCGCGTCTGCTTCTCGGTGCCATCGGCCCAGCCGACGGCTCAGCGCACATTCGGCGACGGCGGTAGCGTCCTGCCCGACGGTCGTCAGCGCGACCGTGGCGACGCTCGCGATGCGACTGTCGTCGTAGCCGACGATGGAAAGATCCTGCGGGACGCCGACTCCGCATCGGCGAGCCGTGGCGAGTAGGCCCGCGGCGCAATGGTCATTGAACGAAGTCACCGCGGTAGGGCGTGACATACGAGCAAGCTAGAGCGCTCTAGGGAGGATTGGTCCGATGGATCGTAGCGCGGCGGTCGCGGAGCCGGTGCGGGTTGGCGTGGTCGGAGTGGGGCGCATCGGAACCGCCCATGCCGAGCTGCTCGCCCGCCACGTGCCGGGTGCAAGGCTTCTCGTGGTGGCGGATCCACGGCCCGGCGCGGCTGACGCGGTCGCGTCGCGACTTGGCTGCCGCGCTGCGTCCGATCCAGCGCGGCTATTCACGGATCCCGACATCGAGGCGGTTGTGATCGCCGCGTCCTCGGAGGCGCACACGGAGCTGATCGTTGCCGCCACCGCCGCAGGGAAGGCCGTCTTCTGCGAGAAACCGATGGGTCTCAGCCTCTCGGACGTCGACCGGGCCATCGAGGCGGCTAGTGCTGCCGGAGTAGCGCTGCAAGTGGGCTTCAACCGGAGGTTTTCGGCCGACTTCGCCGCGGCGCATCGACTCGTCGCTGACGGCAAGATCGGCACGCCGCAGCTGATCCGATCGATTACCCGGGACCCGGGACTGGCCGATCCTGGCCGGGTGCCGCCGTGGACGATCTTCCTACAGACACTGATCCACGACTTCGACACGCTGCTCTGGCTGAACCCGGACGCGAACGCGACGACCGTCTACGCCGCGGCCGATGCCTTGGTCGCGCCAGAGTTCAAGGCGACCGGCCTGCTCGACACGGCTGTTGTCCTGATCACGTTCGACAACGGCGCGATCGCAACCGCAGAAGCCAGCTTCTCGGCGGCCTACGGCTATGACGTTCGGGGCGAAGTGTTCGGCCCGGGTGGCATGGCGATGGTCGGCGACGCCGCCCGTAACTCGCTGCGTTACTACAGCGGTGACGGCCAGCGCACCGAGACCGTGCGTGGCGACGTCGAGTTGTTCCGCGACGCCTACACCGCCGAGTTCGTGGAGTTCACTGACGCCGTGCGCAATCGCCGAGCGCCAGCTGTGACCGGTACCGACGCGCGCCGCGCCCTAGTGCTAGCCCTGGCCAGCATCGAATCCGTCAAGAGTGGGAGTCCCGTGCCCGTCGAGACAATCGATGGGCAATGAGGCCTAGCGACCAGACGAGCGAGGCCTACGAGTTCACCCTCGCTGTTTGTGCGGAAATGGTGTTCCGCGACGAACCTTTCGAACGGCGGGTGCGGATCATTCATGACCTTGGCTTCGCCGTGGAGATCTGGGATTGGACGGCGAAGGACATCGGGGCACTCGCGGCAACGGGCGCTCGTTTCACCTCGATGACCGGATATGTCGACGGCAACCTCACTGATGCGGGCGGCGCGGAGGCGTTGCTGCGCTCGGCCGAGGCGTCGATCCCGGTGGCCCGGCGGCTCGGCACGCCCAATCTGAACCTGCACGGCACCGGCCTGGACGGGCGCGGCCGTCCGGTGCAACCGGTCGAGGAGGTCACCGGCTCGATGTGGCTGGCGGCCGAGCAGACGCTTCGCCGGGTGGCCGCCCTCGGCCAGCGCGAGGGCGTCGTGTTCACGATCGAGAATCTCAACACCGAGGTGGACCATCCGGGTACCCCGTTCGCCCGGGCAGCCGATACGCGCGCCCTCGTGGCGGCTGTTGACAGCCCGAACCTACGGATGAACCTGGATCTTTATCATGCTCAGATCGGCGAAGGTAATCTCATCGACCTGATTCGCCGCAGCATCGACCTTCTCGGCGAGGTGCAAGTCGCCGATGTGCCGGGACGGTACGAGCCGGGGACAGGCGAGATCAACTACCCGGTGGTGGCGGCCGCGCTCCATGCGGCCGGCTATGCCGGCGTCGTCGCCCTCGAGGCCTGGCCGTCCGGCGACAGCACCGTCGCCCTTGACCGATTCCGCGCGGCCTTCACGGCCCCGAATAGCGCAGAACCTCGGCGCTGATTCCCTCTACCCCCGCACAAGGCACCAGCGCCGAGGCCGTACTCGCCACCATGTCAGACGGACGTGTTCCGCCGGCTATCGGCTGCATCCGGTGCGCTACAGCCTGCCGTCGCGTTGGGCTAGGCTGCTCAGTCGGCTCGGCCACGAGCCGCGGCGACCACGGCGTCGACGATGCAAACATCACGGGCCAGCGCACCACGGGGGATCGACTCACCATGACCGGCTTCGCCCGTCCCTACGGGTGGCTTGTCCTTGCGCTGTGCATCGCCGGTGTCACCGTTGTCGTCCTCGCGCCGGGCGCCCGGGCCGACGCGCGGGCCGACGCGCGGCCCTGCCCCAAGCCGTCGAACGGGAAGAAAGTCGGATCGCACCACACCCCCGCGCCGAAACGGCCATCCACGACCAAGCACGCCTGCCCATCAACCGGCGAAGCGAGCTCAGGGATCAAGGGTGCGCGCCTAGCGGATGGCCTCGCGTCTTCGACGAGCATCGAGGTCGCGTCCGTGCCCACCTTGATCCGAGTCCCGCTGGCCCGATCCGCCCTCACCATGAGCGCCGACCATCCCGCCCCGTCACCGGCGATCGCATCGCCGTCCGCTCCCGTTCCGTCGGCCGGGCCAAGCCCTGACGTCCAGGTCGCCTCCTCGCCGCCGGCCGGGGTCGACGACTCGGTTGTCCTGGTCGGCGTGGTTCTCGCTTTCCTGCTGGCCGTCTCGGGGGTGGTTCTCGGCGCGGGCCGGCGCAGCAGGCGCCGCCATGCGGGCTGATCCGCGCGCGGCGGTGGGTCGATGGCCGCCGGTAGTGTCCGCTCATGGATTGGACACTCGAGGTCGTCATCGTGCCGGTTAGCGACATCGACCGTTCGGTCGCCTTCTACCGTGATCAGGTCGGGTTCCACCTCGATCACGACACCCGCAACGAGGCCATGCATGTCGTGCAGCTGACACCGCCGGGGTCGGGATGCTCGATCGTCTTCGGCGACTTGCCGGCGCAGCGGGCGATGACGCCGGGGTCGATCAAGGGACTGCAGCTCGTCGTCGCGGACGCCAGCGCCGCGCGCGAGGAATTGTTGTCGCGGGGCGTGAAGGTCAGCGAGATCACGGTCTTCGACGAGCGGGATGGCGGCACGTTCTTCGGATTCGACGATCCCGATGGCAACAGCTGGGCGGTTCAGCAGATCAAGGTGCGGGCGGAGAAGCCGCTGATCCCGCCTGAAGCGCGCGGACGGTTTGGCGAGAGCTGATGGTCGCCTCTCCTACGTTACTGTAGGAGTCAGCGGCGTGCGTGCAAGCCTCCCTCCGCCAGTACGCACGCCGCGTCCAATCGGCCGGTTCGGCCGCGGATATCGATACCCTGGCGTCGCGTTAGCGAGAGGTGCCGCCGCGGCCTGGATGCAGGTACCGCAGATATCCGCTGGGATCGTGTCGCGCGCGCCGATACTGTCGCGCGGCCAGACCGATCCATGAGCCAGCGACGACTACGCCGACCACTACCTGGACCAATCCAGTGCGATCGGCGGGATACAGCCTGCCCTTGATGTAGATGTCCACGAATCCGCCGCCCAACGGCGCCTGGCCGGCGAGGCGCCGGAACTCCTCTTGCAGCGAGGTGAGCGGGCACGCTATAGGCGTCGCCACGACCAGGACGGCCCAGAACGCGGCCACGGCGTGCGCGACGATCGTCTTTGGCCAACGCCAGGCGACGAATCCGCCGACGATCAGATAGGCCAGATAGGCGAAGTGCACGCCGGCCACTCCGTCACCCGACCACCGCCAGAGGTCGGTCATGTCGTTGCCACGGACGGCGTGAGGTCGCCGAATGGGTGGTTGCCATGCGCCCACGATCGCGGATCAGTCCCCACGGCGGTTCTCCGGTGCCCGAGTCGGCAGTGGCTTCTCAGGCCGAACTCGGGATCAATTCTTCCACCCGCTCGGTGATATGCCGAGCAGAGTCTCCTACGTATCGGCCTAACGTACGTGCGGGATCAGCGCTCAGAAGAGCTTCGAACGGTTGCCGAGGCCGTCAGCCGCACGTTCGTGCGCCGCGACCTGGGCGGCGCACTTGTTGGTCAGCGCTTGCGGGCGATGGTGAGGCCGTCGTACGCAGTCAGGACCACCACCTCGACTCGCTCGTCGGCGGCCACGACGTCGTTGAACTCGCGCAACGCGGCGAGGTCGACCCCGGCTGGATCCGGGTCGACGATCCGCCCGCTCCAGAGCACGTTGTCGGCAATGAGCAAACCGCCGGGCCGCACTCGGGGTACCAGTTCGTTCCAGTAGTTCAGGTACCCGGCCTTGTCGGCGTCGATGAAAGTCAGGTCGGTGTCGGCAATCGCCGGCAGCGCCCGCAACGTGTCCACCGCCGGGGCGATGCGCAGTTCGATCCGGTCGGCCAGACCGGCGCGCTGCCAGGCGTCCTGGGCGATCGAGGTCCACTCGACGCTGACGTCGCAGCACAGCAGCCGCCCATCGCCAGCCATTCCGCGGGCAATGCAGAGCGCCGAATAGCCGGTGAAGGTGCCGACCTCGATCGCCCGTCGAGCGTCGACGAGCCGGGCCAACATCGTCAGTAACTGACCCTGATCATCTCCGATCTGCATGCTGGCGGGACTCCCGAGTGCCTCGGTGTCGACCCGCAATTTCCGCGCGACATCGTCGGGACGCCAGCTACCGTGCTCGACCGCATAGCCTCGGACTTCGTCGGTGATCGGGAAATTCCGCATGACGGCAATCTAGAGCGCCATCGACCGAGCCCGCACCGGAGTAATTGCTCGTGATCTTGGAGTTATCGTCGCTCCAGGGCAGCAAGTCCAAGATCACGACAGCCTGCGTCGGGCTTTTGCCGGACATATCGGGTTTTGGGCCACCCGACCACGCAAAGTGCTGAAGATCGTCACGTAACCGTGTCCGAACGCCGGTAGTCTGCCCATGCCGGGAGACAGGGGCATGACCGGGACGTCGACATCTGAGATTGCGGTCAATGTGCTGGGGCCGCTGCGGGTGACTTATGCCGGCAACAAGGTCAATCTCGGCGGATTGCAGCAACGCCGTGCTGGCCCAGCTGCTTATCGCTGGCGCCGGCGGCGCGACGGTTGATCAGCTGGCCGACGGATTGTGGAACGGGCGGCTGCCGGCGGGATACGTCACCACGATCCAGACCTAGTATCTTTCATCTGCGGAAAGTGCTGGAACCGGGCCGCGAGCGCGGCCAGCCGGCGCGGATCTTGGTCAGTGAGAACGGGCGGTACCGGCTGTCCCTGCCGGACAGGGACGTCCTCGATGCAGACGTTTTCGAGCGCAACGTCGCGGAGGGCTTGCGGCTACTGGCCGCTGAGCAACCGGCCGATGCGGCAGCGACCCTCGCCGATGCGTTAGGCCTCTGGAGCGGTGAGCCCGTCGACGACCTCTCGAACTATTCCTTTGTCGCGCCGTACGCGGCCCAGCTCAATGAGCGCCGGCTCACGGCGGCCGTGGCCAAGGTGCAGGCCGAGATGGCGATGGGACGGCACCTCGCGGTTTTGGGCGAACTGGACCCGCTCGCCAGTGCGCATCCCCTCGATGAACAGGTGCAGGCGCAGCGAATGCTGGCGCTCTACCGATGCGGGCGGCAGTCAGAGGCGCTGGCCGTCTATGACTCGCTCCGCCACGCACTGGCGGATGAGCTCGGCGTTGATCCGAGCCCCGCAGTGCAGCAACTGCATCAGAGAATTCTTCGCCAGGACCCGACTCTTGACTGGGTCGTGCACCACGCGCGCAGCCCGACCTCACCGACCAACCGGCGACGTTAGCGGCTGGGCAATCCCCGCCCATCCAGCGTCGGCACAGGCTGCGGACTCGATGGCTGATCGTTGGCGCGGTTCTGCTCCTCGTCGCGGCGGCCGGCATCGTCGCTGCCGTAATCGTCACCAATCGGCCGGAGAGCAGCCTGGCTGCGCTTCCGGCCAACAGCGTCGGCGTGATCGGCGCCGACGGCAGCTTGCACGGCGCTGTGCCCGTCGGTGACAATCCCGATGGCGTCGCCTACGGATTCGGGTCACTGTGGGTTGCCAATACCACGGACAACACCGTGCAGCGGGTCAATCCGCAATCCCATGAGGTCACTCAGACCGTCGACGTCGGCGCGTCGCCCGGTGCCGTCGCGGTCAGCGACCGCGACGTGTGGGTGGCCAACGCACTCGATCAGACCGTGACCGAGATCGATGGTCGTGCTAACAAGCCCGTCGCGACGATTACGGTCGGCGCGCTCCCCGCGGCACTCGCCGTTACGCCGGCGGGCATCTGGGTAGCCGACAGCGGTGACGACTACCTGCAGCTCATCGACATCGGTTCGGCCCAAGTCGTCAAGAAAGTACCGGTCGGCGACGGGCCGGACGGGCTGGTCGCGGATGGCGGGACGATCTGGGTCGCCGACGGCCGCGATCGCACGCTCCTACACCTCGACGCAGCGACCGGCAAGTCGGTGAGTGGACCGGTGTTCGTCGGGGCCGGCGCCAAGGGCGTGGCGATCGCGGCCGGCTCGGTTTGGGTGGCCAACCAGGCCGCGCTGTCCGTTACCCGAATCGATCCCGTTACCGGGCGGACGCTGGCCGTGATCCCGGTTGGCGACGGGCCGAATTCGATCGTCGGCGCCCACGGCAAGCTCTGGGTCAGCGACGAATACGGCGCCACGGTGAGCGAGATCGATCCGCGATCCAACCGGGTCACGCACAGCTTCGCGACAGGAAGCTCACCGCACGGGCTGGCCGTCGTCGGTGCGACCGTGTGGCTGACCTCGTCCGCATACGCCAGCCGCTCGCACGTCGGCGGCACCCTCACCGTCGAAAGTCCGGATCCCAGCACCGAGGACGCGGGAATCGATCCCGCCGCCCTGTACGTCAGCGACTTGGCCATGATCGAACGACCGGTATACGACGGCCTGGTCGCCTTCCGCGCGACCGGCGGCCTGGCCTCGGTCGGCCTGGTCCCGGATCTGGCGACCGAGCTCCCGACTCCGACCGAGGGCGACACTAGCTACACCTTCACCATCCGATCGGGCATCCGCTTTTCGAGCGGGCAAACGGTGCAAGCCAGCGACATCAAGCGCGGCCTCATCCGCGCGCTCACCGTAGGGCGAGTCAACGGCCAACCAACGTTCTACCAGGCCATCAAGGGGGTGCCGGCGTGCCTGGCCAACCCGAAACACTGCGATCTCACGGACGGGGTCATCGTCGACGACGCGAACCGGCGCATCACCTTCAAGCTCGACGAACCCGATCCAACCTTCCTCTACAAGCTCACCTTCTTCGTGTACGCGACTCCGCCCGACGCGCCTTCGACCGAGTCCGCAACGCCGATCGCCGGCACCGGGCCCTACATGATTTCGGCGTACAAGAGAGGCACGCTGATAGAGCTACGGCGAAATCCATATTTCCAGCAATGGTCGTACGCCGCGCAACCCGACGGTTACCCCGACGTGATCTGGTATGTCAAGGCGGCGAGTATCGACGCCCAGATCGATGATGTGTTGGCCGGGCGCGCCGACGTCATCTTCCACGCGTCGAGTGCCAAACGATTTCCTGAGATGGTCCGCCGATACCCCGATCAGGTACGTCGACAACCGGTCTTCTCCACCCAGTTCATCACGTTGAATACCCAGCTTCGCCCGTTCGACGACATTCACCTGCGGCAGGCCCTGAACTACGCGGTGGACCGAAGGGTCGTGGCCAAGCTATGGGGTGGGACGACCGCGGCGACGCCGACCTGCCAGATCCTGCCGCCCGGCTTCCCCGGATACATACACAACTGCCCGTACGCGGACCAGGACTACACCCCAGATCTGGCCAAGGCGAAGGCTCTGGTTGCGAAGTCCGGGACAGCCGGCATGACGGTCGGAGTCTACGGACCCAATACGGACGGCCCGTTCAAGCCCGTGGTGAGCTATGTGGCTTCGGTACTTCGCGAGCTGGGCTATCACCCGGTTGTTCATCTCATACGCGCGGACCAGGGCTTCGAGACCCTGGGGAACCCCGCTAACAAGGTGCAGGTCGGCATCGGAGAATCCTGGACCGCGGACTTTCCTGACGCGTCCACCTATTTCGACTACCTGTTCTCGTGCGCGAGCGTGCCGGACTACACGCAAAACGAGAGCCACTACTGCTCGCCGGCGACCGACCGACTTATCGCCCAAGCAAAAGCGACCGAACTCATCGACCCGGCTGAAGCCAGAATCCTATGGAGTGACATCGACCGACAGATCGTGCAGGATTCGCCGGTCATTCCTGGCATTGATCACGTGGTCAGCACATTCGTGTCCAATCGCATCGGGAACTATCAGTCGTCGCCGCTCGACATACCGCTGCTCGACCAGACCTGGGTCAAGTAGATGATGATCCAGTCGACGATCACGACCACCCGGTAGCGACGAGCGGCGCGATCCGCTCCTGGAACAGTTCGAGCTGGCGAACGCCGTCTCCCAGTGGCCAGAGGAAGATCCGCTCGACGCCGGCCGCGGCGAAGGCGCTTAGCCGCTCCGCGCACGCTTCGGCCGGCCCGATCGGCAGGTCGCGCAGCGATTCGACCGGCCGATTGACCATGGGCGCCAACACGTCGGACCGCACGCGCTCGGCCTCGGCTGCGTTTTCGGTGGTGTAGTACCAGGCCGTGGCCAGAGCATTCGGCAGCGATCGCCCGGAGTCGAGTGTCCGCAGCTCGGCGAGGCACTCGGCAAACCGATCCGGCGAGATGTTGTAGGCCGAGGCCAGCCAGCCGTCGGCGGCGCGGGACACGCGGCGCAGGCCGGCCGCGCTGCCCCAGCTGGCGATCCAGATCGGTGGGCCGTCCGGCTGTGGTGAGCGTGGCTGGAGCGGCACGTCCGGCGTGCGATAGAAGGCACCGACCCACCCGGCCTCGCCGCGCAGCAGACTACGGAGGACGGCCACGGCCTCGTCGAAGCGCGGCCAGCGCTGCTCGAACGGCACGCCGGCCAGGGCGTAGTCGGCCGCCGATGATCCGGGGCCAACTCCGGCCACGAGCCGACCCTCGGACAGCTGGTCGATCGCGCTGAGCGATTTCGCCAGGCTGACCGGCCCGCGCAGCACCGGTAAGGCAACTGTCGTCGCGAGTGCCATGTCGGCCGACTCGTCGATGACCGAGGCCAGCGCCGTCAGCCCGTCCAGCCACGGGCGGCTGAAGGTGAAATGGTCGTTCGCGCACAGGTAGGAGTAGCCCAAGTCGGCTGCGGCCCGGGCGTAGCGCCGGAGCGCGGCCAGCGACCAACCGCCGCCGAGATCGACGAGCGGCAGATGAGCGCCGTACTCCATGTCACACCACGAAGACGAAGAGCACGACGTCGAGGAGCGCGATCACGATCGCAGCGTAGAAGAGCAACGGGCTATCCGGACGGCGCAACCCGATCCAGGCTGCGCCGGCGGCCAACGCCACGGAGATGCCGAGCGCCACCCAGGCTGCCGTCGACGGCGATCCCCCCGGGCCGAGCACCAGCACGACGGCCGCACCGGCGAATAGCACCGGCATGAGCAGCACGCAGGCCCGGGCGCCCAGCCGATGGGGCAGGCCGCGGACGCCGGTGGCCTCGTCCTGGAGCAGGTCGGGCAGCACGTTGGCGAAGTGCGCGCCCAAGCCGAGGAGCGCCCCCGCGGTCACCGCCCACCAAGGGGGCACCGGATGCCCGGGCAAGGCGAGGTAGGCGATCGCCGGCAACCCGCCGAAGCAGATCACGTACATCAGCCCGGACCAGACCGTGGCCTTCAGCCCGAGGTTGTACGCCCAACCCGCCGCGGTGCCGAGCAGCGCCGGAATCGCGGCCCGCCACCCGAGAGCGAGGGAGAACCCGATCGTCGCGACCACGGCGACGAGGCAGGCCCCGTCGAGCAGCCGGAGCGGCACCGCGCCGACGGCAGCCGGCTTGTCGCCGCGGCCGGTGGCGGCGTCGCGCTGGGCATCGATCCGGTCGTTGGACCAACCGATCGACAGCTGCCCGGTCAGCACCGCCAGCCCGAGCAGCACGACGCGTCCCGCTGACAGACCGACACCGACCGCGATCAGCACGCTGATCAGCGTGACCGCTGCCGTCGGCGCGGGATGGCAGGCCAGCAACAGCCCTCGCACTGCCGACTTTCCGGCCGGCCGGTGAGTGACGGCGACCACGAGCCGATCGTAGTTGCGACCCGTACCGTTGGTCCGGTGACGACAGTGGCGGCGGTCCATGGCGTCCTGCCACCGCACCAATACCCGCAGGAGCAGCTGACCGAGCTGTTCGCCAAGGTGTGCATCCCCGAGCAGTACCACCCGCTACTCACCCGGCTGCACGACAGCGCCAAGGTCGCGACCAGGCATCTCGCCCTGCCTCTCGAGGACTATCCCGCGCTCGACGGCTTCACGGCGGCCAACAACGCGTTCATCGAAGTCGCCGTGAACCTCGGCGCCGACGCCGTCGCCGGCGCGCTGCTCGACGCTGGGCTCGAGACCGGCGACGTCGACGTGATCATGTCGACGACGGTCACCGGAATCGCCGTGCCTTCCCTCGACGCGCGGATCGCTGCCCGACTCGGCCTACGCCCGGACGTGAAGCGAATTCCGTTGATGGGGTTGGGCTGCGTTGCCGGCGCGGCCGGGGTGGCCCGCCTCCACGACCAGCTGCGCGGCTGGCCGAACCAGGTGGGCGTGCTGGTATCGGTCGAGCTGTGCTCGCTCACTATCCAGCGGGGCGATGCATCGGCGGCCAACATGGTGGCCACCGGGTTGTTCGGCGACGGCGCCGCGGCCGTCGTGCTCGTCGGCAGCGAGCGCGCCGTTGGTCTCCGCGGGCCTCGGGTCGTCGACACGCGCTCCCACCTCTACCCGGGCACCGAGCGGGCCATGGGCTGGGATGTCGGATCGACCGGGCTGAAGGTGGTCCTCGGCGTCGAAGTGCCCGAGTTGGTGGAGAAGCACCTGGGCGACGACGTCCGCGGGTTACTCGCGTCCCACGGACTGACGATCGACGATGTCGACGTCTGGGTGAGCCACCCCGGCGGACCGAAGGTGATCGAGGCGATCGAGTCGCAGCTCGGCTTGCTCGATGGCGAGCTCGACCTGACCTGGCGGTCGCTGGAGCGGGTCGGCAACCTGTCTTCCGCTTCGGTGTTGCACGTGCTGCAAGACACGCTCGCGGCGCGGAACCCGGCTCCGGGATCGTGGGGCGTTTTGATGGCGATGGGGCCAGGCTTCTGCTCCGAACTCGTCCTGCTTCGCTGGTGACGGCAGCCGGAGTCGACCGTGTTCTGGTATCTGCTGTTGATCCTCGCGGTCGGCGTCGAACGGATTGCCGAGCTGATCGTCGCCAGGCGCAACCTGGCCCGGAGCCTGGCCCGCGGTGGCCACGAGGTCGGCTTTGCCCAGTACCCGTTCATGGTCGCGCTGCACGCCGGCCTGCTCGCTGGCGCGGTGGCCGAGGTCTGGTTCGGTGACCGGCCGTTTCTACCCTGGCTCGGCTGGCCCATGCTGGCGGTGGTCGTTGCCGCCCAGGGTTTGCGATGGTGGTGCATTCGCACGCTCGGTTCGCAGTGGAACACCCGGATCGTCGTGGTGCCGGGCGCGCCGCGCATCACGAGCGGTCCCTATCGCTGGCTGCGGCACCCCAACTACGTCGCAGTCGTCGCCGAAGGTGTGGCGCTGCCCCTCGTCCACACGGCGTGGATCACCGCGCTGACGTTCACGGTGCTCAACGCTGCGCTGCTCACCGTGCGGATCCGGGTGGAGGATGCCGCACTGCGCGAGCTGGCGCCGGCCGATGCTTGACGTCCTGATCGTCGGCGGTGGACCGGCCGGCCTCGCCACCGCGTTGCGCCTGGGCCAGGTCGGGCTGGACGCCGTCGTGTGCGAGCGCCGGACCGGCACGCTGGACAAGGCCTGCGGGGAAGGGCTCATGCCCGGGGCGCTGGCGGCCCTGCATCGGCTCGGCGTCGACCCACCCGGAGCACCGATCGCCGGAATCACCTACCGCGACGAGCGGCACTCGGTCAGCACGGACTTCCGACGCGGGCCGGGCCGGGGAGTGCGTCGAACCGTCCTGCACGATCACCTCCGGGCCGCCGTGATCGCCGCTGGGATTCCCGTGCTGGAGCGGGCGGTGGACGACATCCGGCCCGCCGAGCAGGGCGTCGCGGCGGCCGGGATTCGGGCTCGCTATCTGGTCGGTGCCGACGGGCTGCATTCGACGGTGCGCCGGCTGGCCGGCCTCGACTCCCCGGCGCCGCGCCGCGCCGCGCGTTACGGGCTGCGCCGTCACTTCGCGATCACGCCCTGGACCGATCACGTCGAAGTGTGGTGGGGCGCCATGAGCGAGGCGTATCTGACGCCGGTCGACGGCGAGACGCTCGGCGTGGCGTTTCTGTCCACCCGGCGGGCCAGCTACGACGACCAGCTCGCCGCCCATCCGGCGCTGGCCGCGCGCCTGCGGGCCGCTCACGCGGTCACGCCGGTGCGGGGCGCGGGACCGCTCCGGCAGAGGTGCCGCCGGGTCGTGGCCGGACGGGTGCTGCTCGTCGGCGACGCGGCCGGCTATGTGGACGCGCTCACCGGAGAGGGCATCGCTGTCTCGCTCGCTGCCGCCGACGAGCTGGCCAACTGCCTCGTCGCGGATCGTCCCGGCGACTACGACGCGGCGTGGCGCCGCGCCTCCCGGCGCTACCGACTACTCACGCACACCCTGCTGCAGGCGCGGCGAGTGCCAGTCGTTCCGCGCACCATCACCCCGCTGGCGGGACGGGTGCCATGGCTGTTCGCCGCGGCCGTCGATCAGCTGGCCCGGTGAGCATCACCGCAGCCGGTACACGCGAAAGAATCCGGCGTCGACGTCGATGATCTCGCTGCCCGCGAAGCCCGCGCTATGGGCGAGCTCCGCGACGACGCCCGGGCGTAACGCCGTGCCGAGCGCGGCCGACGGCTGCTCCGCCATCGAGGCCGGCAGGCAGTGGCCGATGCTCCAGCCGTACATCATTCGCTCGAGCAGATCGCCCGGAGCGGTGAACTCGGCGGCGACGTTCTCGTCCACGACGATCACCGACCCGCCGTCGTTCAACGCGGCCCGGCAGGCGGCGAGGGTCTCGCCCGGCCGGGCCATGTCGTGCAGGCACTCGAGCAGCAAGATGGCATCGAACCGGCCGAGCCGGGGGAGATGGGCGGCGTCGGACTCCACGAACTGGACGCTCACGCCGGCATCGTCGGCATGCTCGATCGCCTCGCGGACCGATGCGGCGTCATTGTCGACGCCGATGACATGTGCTTGCCGGTACGCGCGGGCGAGCGCAATGGTCGACCACCCCACGCCGCAACCGAGGTCGGCGATCGTGGCTTCGGGTGCCGAGAGCGCAGCGTGGAGATCCGGGATCGCCGGGAGCCAACTGCCGGTGAGGTCGGAGCTGAAGGCCGGCCGGTTGATCGCGCCCTGCCCCTGGCGCAGGCTCGCGCCGTAGCGGTCGTACGGCACGCCGGTGCCGTCGCGGTAGGCCGCGGCCACGTCGTCGAGAGTCTGGGCGACGCTGACGACCATCTCGGCGAACGGGGCCAGGTGGGCGGTGTCCTGTTCGTCCAGCAGGGTGCCGACGTGGGCGGCCGGCAACTGGTAACGCCGCTCATCGGCGGGCCGGGCCGGGTCGTCGACCTCGATGAGGCCGGCTACCGCCTGCTGTTCGAGCCACTCCTGGGCGTAACGCGGATGAATCTGCGCCGCTGTGGCGAGCTCGTCGGCGCGGAGGGGCCCACTCTCGTGGAGTACGCGGTACAGGTCGAGACGGGTACCGAGGTACACGCCGAACAGTTCGAGGGCGCCGACGGTGGCTTCCGCGAGGCGCTCGTCCAAGCCACTGGTCACCGTGGCCTCCTGACGTCCGGATCGAGAAGGGGAGGACCGTATCCAGGCCAGCTGTGATGTGGCCCAGAAAATGTCATCGGCCGAGGAACAGCCCCCCGAGCTGGACGGCCGTCCGAGCGGCCACGCGGCCGGTCAGCTGACCGTCGACCAGACCCAGCTCGACCACGTCGTCGAACACCTGGCGATCGGTGGCCGCCGCCGCGACCGCCGCGTCCATCAGGACGGGCCAGCGACTCGCCTGGGCCACGGCCGTGGTGTGCCGCAGGTACCGTCCGAGGCGCCGGCGCAGCGTTCGGCGGTATATCGCCCCGGCCGCGGGCCCGTAGCGCGCCGCCGCCCCGGCCAGCGCGCCCGACAGCACGGCGTAGTAGATGCCCTCGCCGGTCAATGGGTTGACGAGCGCTTGGGCGTCCCCGGCCAGCAACACCCGGCCGTCCGCGATCGGCGGCCGTCCGGTCGACAACGGCAGCCGATGGGCGCGCAGCGATGCCGGGTCCGGCTCGGCGCCGGGCAACAGCGCGCGCAGGCCGGCGAGCAGATCGCTCCGGCGCACCGGACCACGGTGCAGCGTCTCGCCGTAGCCGACGTTGGCCCTGCCGTCGCCGATGGGGAAGCTCCACGCGTAGGCCGGCCAGCGCCGGCCGCTCATCGTGAGCAGCTGGGTGTCACGTTGCCCGGGCGGTTCCGGTGCGTAGCCGCGGATCGCCACCGCGACGGAGTGCGGGCGGCTCGGGCGGGCGCCGATGGTGCGGCGGACCGCCGACTCGGCTCCGTCGGCGCCGATCACTACGCCGGCTGCGAATCGACCGTCGATGACCACACGGTCGGCCTGTACCTCGACCGTCCGGACTCGATGCCGGATAACGCCGACGCCGCGCCGACGGATCTGATCGACCAGCCGGCCGTCCAGAACCAGCCGCGGGACGACCAAGGCCGGCCGCCGCAATGGCCGATCGACCATCAGCCCGCTTGGCGAGCGCACTCGCAACCGGGAGATCGGGCGGTAGCCGGCGACGGCGGCCGCCCCGTCGAATCCGAGCTCATCCAGCAGGTCCACCACTTCTCCGGCGATGCCGTCACCACACGGTTTGTCCCGGGGGAAGGCGGCTCGGTCGAGCATGGCGACGCGCGCCTCTGGGGTCGCGCGTAGTGCTGCGGCAGCAGCGGCGCACCCGGCCGGCCCCGCGCCGACGACCACGACGTCGTAGCGCTCGAGCATGCGATTACGGTACGGAGCTGCGGTTGGAACAGCCGTCGAGCTGGGTAGAACACCGCCCATGACGACGATGGATTACAGCCTTCTGGACGGAGCAGCGGTCACCAACCAGGACGAGGAGAAGCTCGGCAAGGTGGGCGGCTTGTTCGTCGACGACGCCTCAGGCGTGCCGACCTGGGTGTCGGTGACAAGCGGGTTGTTCGGCTCTCACCACTACCTGTTGCCGCTCGCCGAGAGTCGATTCGACGGCGAAGTCCTGTGGGTGCCCTACAGCAAGGACGATCTGGCCGCCGCTCCTCCGCACGATCCCGACGTCCCCCTTGCCGCCGACGACGAGCAGTTGCTCTACGACCACTACAACGTCGGCTACGGCACCGACGACACCACCGGGCCGCACACGGGTGTGGCCGCCGACGAAAACGGCCTCGTCGCCGAACCCGATTCCGGTGCGCATCCGGTCGATGCCGCTTCGGTCGAGGTGATCCCTCGCAGCCCACGCCTGCGCCCGTACACCCGCCCGGACAGCCAGCTCTGAGCCGGTATTACCCCAGCAGGTACTCGTCAGCGGCCATTGTCATGTTCCTGCCGGCGGTAGGTGACTGCGACGATGGCCGAGGCGAGCGCGGCCATGTCGACCGGACCGGACGTGTCGACGGTGATCAGCGGACCAACGCCCAGCGGCTCGCTCGACGCCTCCCAGAGCTCCTGCTCGGTCCGCTGCCGATCGAGATGCCCGCGGTGTCGCTCGGCCATGCGGGCGTGATATCGCTGCCGGGCCAGCGACAGCGGGACGTCACAGCGGACCTCGACCAGCTGCCCGGGAAGCTCGCGAACCAACGGCTCGGTGTACCCGAACCAGGTGCTGTCCAACACCGCCCCGGGACAGCCGCGCGCGACCCGCAGCATGGCGAGCACCGCCGCCCGGCCGAGCCGTTGTGACTCGGCGACGGTAGGGGGCGCCCCGAGGGCGTCCATGAGTGCTTCCTTGATCTCGTCCTTGGCCAGCAGAGGCAGCCGGAACTCGGCGGCAAGGGCAACGGCCAGCGTGGACTTGCCCGATCCGGGGCGACCGCCGATCAATACGAATAACGTGCTCCGGCTGGCCGTGGTCATCCAGACCATCATGCGACACCGGTCGCCCGAGATCTGTGCCTTTGCTATTCACGGTGTGCGCCATCGTGTTTCGGTACGTATTTCCGGGTAGAGTCGCCGACCATCTCCTGCGGCGGGGTCGGGGTGCGATAGGGAATATGCCGACGAGAGTTGCCAAGCCGAGCTGGAGTCTGCTCGGTGAGTTATTGATATTTCCGACGATGCTGACGTAGCGGCGTCACCGAAGGCGAGGAGTCATCGTGAAACCCAGGCCAAGGCGACGCTATTGGTTCGAGCTCGCGGCCGCCGGTCTCTGCTCGATCCTGTTCGTCGTCACGTTCTTCTGGAAAGACTGGATCGAGATCATCTTCGGTGCCGATCCGGACCAGGGAAGCGGCGCCCTCGAGTGGCTCATCGTGGCCGCGTTGTTCGTCCTCGCCGTCACATCGTCGATTCTTGCCCGGCGGGAGTGGCATCGGGCCCAGATGGCCACCGGCTGACGGGACTCGTGACCTTTGAGAAAACGTCGCTCCGAGGCAGCAGGTCCAAGATCACGCCGAAAGAGTGACCGGGGGAAGGGGATCTGACATGGCCGGCAAGCGGAGGCGTAACCCGACAGTGCTCGACGAGATCGAGCCGGAAGGTGGCCCTCGCTCGTGGCTGGTGCCGATGGTGGAGTCCGCACATTCGGCGATGATCCCGCGGGAGGCGGCGGACGGCCGGGCCCGGGCGGCCGCGGAACGCGCCGCCGTGCGGGCCAACGTTCGTCGCTCGACCACGGCGCGGCCTGGTCGGCCGAAGGCGCTGGCCAGCTCACTACAACCGGGGCTTGCCCGCGCTGTTCTCTCCACGCCGGAACGTGACTTCTGGCTGTCCCGGATGCGCGAGTACTACGCCCGCAAAGCCGCGACTGTCGGCCCGATGGCTCGGGGGCCGCGGGCTCCGGCGATGCCGGCAGTGCCGGGCGCGAACAACTGGGTACCGGTTGGGCCAGCTGTGGCGGCCCGTGGTCAGGCCGACGGCCGACCTTCGATTGGTGGGCGGACCTCGCGATTCGCGATCGCGGCCGGCGGGTCGCGGATCTACGCGGCCACCGCGAACGGCGGCGTGTTCCGGTCCGACGACGGCGGGGGGTCGTGGCGATCCACGATGGACGGCTTCGACCTCGATCCGACGAGTTTCGCGTCGGCCAGCCTGTGTTGTGGCGCCATCGCCGTTTCCTCGACGGATCCGGATCGCGTCTATGTCGGAACCGGCGAGGGTGATACCGACGCGCTGTTCACCTTGCGCCTGACGAACGCCCTGCCGGCCTACCGCGGCATCGGGCCCATTCGGTCCGACAACGGCGGTGCCTCCTGGGCGCTCGAGGCGTCGACGCCGGACCTCGCCGGTTTCGACTTCTTCGCGGTCGCCGTCGATCCGGCCGACCACGACAACGTGGTGGCCGCGACAAACAACGGGCTCTACCAACGCACGGTCAGTGGCGCGGCGGGGACGTGGCAGCGGCGACGTAGCGGGGCACACACGAGCGTCGTGGTGGCCCGCGCCGGCGGCGTGACGAACTTCTTCGCGGCGCCGCGCGGGGGTGGCGTCTTCCGGTCCACGAATGGCTCGACCTGGTCGGTCCTCGGCGCCGGCTTCCCGACCGCGAACGTCGGGCGCATCGCGCTCGGGGTCCAGGCCGACAACCCCAACGTGCTGTACGCGCTCGTCGCCAACGCCTCCGGGGGCCTGCAGGGCGTCTACCGCCTGGACGGCATGAGCGGATCCTGGTCCTCGATCAGCGGAACGCCGGCCCTGCTGCCGGGCTCGCAGGGCGACTACGACCTCTGCATCGCGGTCGACCCGGCCAATGCCAACCGGATCTACCTCGGCGGCGACCGCACGTCGGTGTCGCCCTTCCCGGGCAGCATTCACCGCTGCCTGGTGAGCGCGTCCGGCGCGACGTATTCGATGACATCGACCGCGATCGGAAGTGCCGCACACGCCGACGTCCATACCCTCGACTTTCCGCCCGGTGACCCGACCAGGCTGTGGGCGGGTACCGACGGCGGGGCTTTCGTCAACCGCGATCCCGTCGGCGTCGGGCAGTTCGAGCCGCGCAACACCGGCCTCGCGTCCCTCTGTGCGAACTACCTGGGGCTCAGCGCGAGCGAGCCGGCCGTGATGTTCTGCGGTCTGCAGGACAACGGCACCATCCGCTACATCGGCGAGGAGCTGTGGCGGGACGTGCTGTTCGGCGACGGCGGATACTGCGTCGTCCATCCGACCGACCCTTTCCAGGTGCTGGCCTACGCCAACGGCACCGTGTATCGCACGGCGATCGGTGGCCGCGACTGGGGCGATTGGACGCAAGCGATCGCGCCGGCGTGGGGGATCATGGCCGAGCCATTGGTCGGCGCGCCCGGGTCACCTCGCGTCGCGTTCGGGGCGTTCACCGCCGCCGGGGTCGCTGGTATCTACGTGTCGGACGACTTCGGGCAGACCTGGCCGGCTGTCGCCAGTCCCACCATCACCCTGCCGTCGGGCAGCGGCGGGGTGTTCTCGATGGTCTTCGCGTCACCGACCCGGTTGTATTTCGGCACGACGGCCGGCCGGGTGTTCCGGGCGGACCTGAGCGGAGGGACGTGGACCGCCACCCGTATCGACAACACGGCCGGCGGCGCGTTGGGTTTGGTCGCGCTGATCTCCGATATCGCTGTCGACTGGTCCGACGCGACGCTGTCGTCGATCTATGTGTGCCTCGGCGGATCCGGCGATGCGCGACACGTGTGGCATTTCACCGGGACCGCCTGGCAATCGCGTAGCGGCTCCGGCGCGACGTCGTTGCTCGACATCGAACACAACGCGATCCTCGTCGATCCGGCCAACCCCACCAACGTCTACGTGGGAGCCGATCTCGGCGTATGGCTGTCCGCTGACAGCGGAGGCACCTGGGCGCCACTCGAACGCGGCCTCCCGGACGCCCCGGTGCTCGATCTGCAGCTGCACGCGGGGGCCCGGCTATTGCGGGCGGCCACCCACGGCCGCGGCGTCTACGAATACCGGCTCGATCCGCCCGTGCTCGGGGGGGTCGAGCTGTACGTCCGAGACACCTTCCTCGACCTGGGCCGGGGCGGTCCGACGGATGGGCGGTCGGACCCCTCGATCTGGCCGACCGCTCCGGTGTGGCACTGGCTGTCGCCGAACATCAAGGTCGACGCACCCACCCCAGGTGGCTACCAGACGCCGACCAACCAGATCGATTTCCTCCAGTTCCACGAGACGATCGTCGACGGCAGTCACGGCGTCGAAACCATTGCCCTGCCGCAGGTTGTCCATAACCGGTACTACGCACTGGTCCATAATCGCGGCCCATTGCCGGAACCCACCGTGCAAGTGATGGCAGCAGTCACGAATGCGTCGACGGTGCTGTCACCGCTGCCCACTGGATATACCGCCAACGTCCAAGCCGGAACGCCGCTACCGGGAACGGATTGGACCACGCTCGGCGTCGTTACGCTCACCGACCTGCGTCCCGGCTTTCCCCAGGTGGCTGCGTTCGACCTGCCGTCGACCGTCCTTCCGGTGCCGGCCAGCTTGCCTGGCCAGTCGCATTTCTGCTCGCTGGTCCTGCTGCATTCGGCATCGGACCCGTACACGAGCACCGAGCGCATCGTCGACACGCTCACCGTCGCCGAGCGGAAGGTCGCCCAGAAGAACTTGCACGTCGTGCAGTTCGTCGGCACGCCACCGCCCCCGGACGCCACCACCGGCATGTGGGTCCGGCTGGACGTCGGCGGCCATCTGTTCGGCCGCCGCACCAAGGACCCCCGGATCGACCTCGAGATCGACGCAACCGGATTCGACGGCCGGCTCGCGCTGGTCGGTCCACCCGGGCTGATCGGTCGAGACGCGATCAAGGCCGCGAAGCTCACGACGCTTCCGCGCCGACAGCTCACCGCCTGGTTGAAGCAGCACCGCGCCGACGCCGTCCGGTTGCAGCAAGAGGGCAAGCTTTCCGAACGCGACCTGGCCCGGCTGCTCGCGGCGATGACCCAGGTCGAGAAGTCGTCGCTGCTGGAAATCGGCGGGAAGAAGGTGACGTCGCTCGCCGAGCTGCCCATCCGGCCCGGCTCGACGCAGACCGTGTTCATCCGGATCGACCCGCCGGCCAAGGCCAAACCGGGGGCGGTCTGGCCGCTCTCGGTCGTCCAACGCAACAGCCGAACCGGTGAGGTGCAGGGCGGAGCGGCCTACGTCGTCGAGGTCGTCGCGCCGTTCACGCCTTCTCGCTGATCAACTCGTCTTCCGTCGCTTCGTGCGCGTTCTTGCTGCTGGCGGGGCTGGTGGGCACCTCAGGAGTGCTCAGGCCGCATCATGGATGCGCAGGAAGCGACGCCAACGAGGGCTAACTATGCCCAGTGGATGGGGTGGTCGGCGCTTGGGACGACGATGACGGCGACGAGGGTGACGATGGGGATGACGACGAGCTGGGCGCACCGAACGCCTGGTTGGCTTCCTGCAGGTCCTTGACCAGCTGCGGTACCTGGAGTTTGTCCGCAACCGGGCCGAGTAAGGCCAATGCATCCTGGGCGGAGACGAACGGCAGCCGTTTTAACTGATCCAGGTCCGCTCGGTCCTTGTCGCTCAACTTGGGATCACTGCGTTGCGTGTCGATCAGCTGATCCACGAGGGCGGTTGTTCCGGTGACGTTGGCGACAGCAGCGTTGTAGTTGTCGACCACTTTGACGGTGGACCCGATGGCGAAGAAGTCGACAGCCAGGATGTTGGGTAATCGACCCCGAGCCGCTGCGCATTGCTGCATGCGTGCGGTCAGCGTCTGCAACGAGTTGACATCGGCGGCCTCAGCCGGATCCGGTGGACCGTTGGGCCTTAGCCAGTGGTTGACGAGCAGCATCGGATTGGTGCTGTAGCCTCGGTTGGGCTTGCAGTTGAACTGGTTGATCGCGGTGAACGTATAAGGCGTTTCCTGCATGAGGTCGTAGCTACCGAGGAGCCACGGGACGCGGTGGGCGTAGTTCTCCGATGTGACAATGACCCGCTGTTGACGTTCCACCGTGCCACCAATCGGATTGACGAGATCAAGCATTGTGGGTAACGGCTTGGTGAGGTTGGGCGTATAGACGCGATTCCAGAGGTGGCCGGCCTTGAGGGCCTTCTCCAAATCGGCAGGTTGCACGTAGTCCTCAACATCCAGAATGAGCACGTCGGTCACATTGCGGTTCAAGAAGTCGTTGATCTGCGAGAACACCGTCGACGCTTTCACCGCGCCCAGTTCGCAATAGTCATGACAGAGATACACGTCGTTCTTCTTGCCGGACGTGTCGGCAGTGCCGGTTAGGGCGCCGAGCCGGTTGAGCTCGTTCACGGCGTCGGTACCGAACTCGTTCTGAATGTCAGCCCGGTTCGCTCCGCCAGCGAGGTTCGTTCGGACGATGCCATTCTCCTTGTAACCGTAGTAGGCATCGATGAGCAGAGCCCGCGCGCCCAGGTTGAGCTGCTCCGGGATGCTCACGGTGTGCTCAGCGCCGAAGAAGTTGTACGCGCTGGACGACATCGAGTTGTGACTGGCGGCGAACACGACCTGGTTGAGCGGCTCGAAGCACACCTCGATCGACCCGTTGCAGCCATCCGACTTGGGGTTAGCCCTTCCCGGCCGGTTGGTGATCTCCACGGCGGTCGCGGTTGCCGTCGTCGTCAGGGCAATGCAGGCGAGCATGCCCACTGCGACCGCACCGATCTGGCGCTTGCGTATTGGGCGAACTCGCCGGCCGGGCACTATCACCCTCAGTAGCCCCAAGATCACCACGAACGCGACATAGCACGCGCCGGCGGCGAGGATCAATCCGACCCAATAGAACAGATCGTTCGGTCGGGTGATGAGCAGAGCGGCCACAGCAACGGCAAGTCCGGCACCGGCGAGCTGCCACGCCGACCGAGAGCGCGCCCAGCCGAGCCACGAGTGCACCCTGACCGTTCGCGTCCCGATCGTCGCGCCGTCGCTGCCCGGTGCGAAGGCCAGTAGCAGCCCGAGTATCGACATTGCCCAGCCAGCCCCGACCAGACGGCCAAGGAGCACCTTGATGAACGCGGCGACCGCTGGCCCGCGGCCAGGATCGGCATTCGCACCGAGGTACGCGAACAGCGGCGTGGCGATACCCAGCCCTATCGGCAGGGCACCCGCGAGAGCCATGGTGAATCCGATGAACCGAGTAGCACGCACCGGTTCCTTAGCCTTCGCGAGAACGAGCAGGAGCACCGCGACGCCCAGAATTCCGAACGGGACATAGAGCCACGGAACCCAGGTGCTGGCTCGCGCGGCAGCATCGACGATTCGGTTCTGCGAGATATTCGTCGTCGCGTTGAGCACGTTGTCCGGCAGCTTGTCGGCCAATCTCGGGTCGACCGCCTGCAGCGTGCTCTTGATGGTCGCGGCCGCGTTGCCCGCAGCGGCATCGGAGAGTGCGGTATCGCTTATCTGGAAGATCTGGTGGTGTGCCCCGGCGGCAAAGGCATGGACCGCCGCGAGAACCGCTGGCGTATCAAGTGCCTGCGCGATCGCCTTGGCAACCACGGGCCGTGCAGCGGTGATCAACTTATTTGACCTGGCGAGCTGTAACGTGGCCTGGTCGCCGATGTAATCCCGCACGGCCTGCTGCTGAACGGTCTTCGCAGCCACGTCGCCGAAGCCCTCGTCGTCCAGGACCCGGGTCGTGAGCCACCACCCGGTAAGGCTCAGGATGATGAGCGCGATACCGAGCAACGACAGCAGCCGTGCAGTCCACCGTCCGAACGTCCGGGTTCGAAAGAAGCCGAACCTACGACGGGTCGTCGCGTCGCCAGTCGTCGGCGGGTCGCTGGACGAAGGCTGGGATTGCCGCTCGGAGTCCGTCATGGCCGGACTATAAACGGGACCACCGGAATGACAGAGTCGCTGAGCAATGGCTGAGGATGGGCGCGTGGTGCGTAACGACCGAAGCGGGCGATCTGCCGTCGCTCGAGTGGGTATCTCCGGCTGGCGTTACCCACCCTGGCGCGGCGTGTTCTATCCGAAGGGTCTTCGGCAGCGGGACGAACTGCGCTATGTCGCCGACCATTTGACGTCGGTCGAGATCAATGGGTCGTTCTACGCCCTCCAGCGGCCCGCCAACTACCGAACCTGGTACGCCGAGACGCCGACCGAGTTCGTCTTCTCCATCAAAGGGCCGCGGTTCATCAGCCACATGAAGAAGCTTCGTGATGTTGAGTTACCCCTCGCGAATTTCTATGCCTCCGGACTGCTTGCGCTACGCGAAAAGCTCGGACCAATTCTCTGGCAGCTCCCACCCAATCTGGGTTTCGATCCGTCACGACTGACCGAATTCTTCACAATGTTGCCGCGAACGACATTTGCGGCCGCTCGCCTGGCCCGGCGACACGAGGAGCGGCTCGCGGACCGAGCCCTGACCCGGGCCGATGCCGACCGGCCGCTGCGCTACGCGCTCGAGGTCAGGCACGGGAGCTACCGGACGCCGGAGTTCGTCGAGCTGCTGCGTGAACACGACATCGCACTCGTCGTCGCCGACACGGCCGGACGATGGCCGCTGTTCTACGACGTGACGTCGGAGATCGTGTACGTGCGCCTGCACGGCGATCAGGAGCTCTACGTCAGCGGCTACTCCGACGAGGCCCTGGCGACGTGGGCCGAGCGCATCCGTGGCTGGACCGCCGCCGGCCGTGACGTGTTCGCCTACTTCGACAACGACGTGAAGGTCCGCGCTCCGTATGACGCGATCCAACTCCTGCAACGCCTCGGCGGCAGTCAACCCGGATGATCATCCGCCGATCACCGCCGACGACACCCACAGTGCCACCGTTGCGGCGAGAAGTATCGGCAGCGTGCTCACCGCGCCGAGCCGATGGAACGTCTGCGCCGACGGATGATCGGATTCGCACAGCTGCCGCCGCCAGAGCAAGGTGGCGAGTGAACCGACGAACGTGAAGTTCGGTCCCACGTTGACTCCGATGAGCACGGCGAGCACGGCCAGCGGTGAAGCGGCGACAAGTGGCAGCAACGCCAGGGTCGCCGGGATGTTGTTGACGACGTTGGCCAGTAGCGCGCCCAGCAGCGCGAGCCCGATCAAGGCGAGCAAGCCGGTGCCGTCCGGCACCAGATGCGCCAGTACGCCGTGTAAGCCATTGGCACGCACTCCGTCGAAGATCACGCCCAGCGCCAGCACGAACAGCACGAATCCGGGGCTCGTCTCGCCGGCCATTCGCCGCCACGTCGTCCGGCGCGCCTTCAGCGCCGGTGCGGCCAGGGCGACAACACCCAGCCACGCGGCCCAAGCGGGCGGCACGTCGATCGCCGACGTGACGACGAAGCCGGCGACCGTGCCGGTCAGGATGGTCAAGGCGTAGCGCGGAGCCGCGGGCAGGTCGACCGAGTGCTGGGAATCCCGGGTGAGGTCGCCTCGGAAGTACCACCGCAGGGCGAGCCAGTCGAGCAAGCACGACGTGGTCCACGGCAACGCCATCAGCGCCGTGAACCGACCGAAGGACAGGCCGGTCGCGGCAAAGGCGAGCAGGTTGGTCAGGTTGGAGACCGGAAGGAGCAACGAGCCCGAGTTGGCCAGGTGCGCGCAGGCATACAGGTGCGGTCGGCTGCGCACCTCCAACCGCTGGGTCGTCCGGAGCACGACCGGGGTGAGGAGCACAACCGTGGCATCGAGCGTCAGGACTGCGGTCACGCCGGCCGCCAGTGCGACCACCGTGCCGAGCAACCGCCGCGTCCGCCCTCGGCTGATGCCGGCGGCTATCGCGCCCAGGTAGTCGAAGACGCCGGCCTCGGCGCAGAGGTGACCGAACAGCAGGATGCCGGCGAGGAAGAGCACCGTCGGCCCCAGTTCGCGCAGCGTGTCGCCGACCTCCGACCAGGACACGACCCCAGCCGCGACGAGGACGAGCGCGGCGGGCACCGCGAGTATCGACTCGGACAGCCCCCACGGGCGCACGATGGCGCCGACCAACGCGACGGTCAAGGCGCCCACCGACAATGCCTCAGCGGCAATCGCGCTCACGAAGGCCGGTAGGGGCGGGTCATCGGGAGATGGGGGATACCGTCCTCGACGAACGGATCTCCGGAGACCACGAATCCGAATCGCTCGTACCAGTCGCGCAACGGCGATTGCGCGTCGAGGACGACGTCATGCCCGGCGGCGTCGGCCAGTTCGAGAGCTCGCCGCATGAGGCCAGCGGCGAGTCCGCCCGACCGGGCTGACCGGTCGGTGGCGACCCGGCCGATCCGGGCGGCCGACGGATCCCGGATGATCCGGAGCGTGGCGAGGACGGTTCCGTCGGCTCCCGTCACCCATAGCAGCCAGCTGTCCGGTTCGAGATCCCGCCCGTCGAGTTCGCGGTAGGCACATCGCTGCTCCACGACGAAGACGTCGACTCGCAATTGCAGGATGCGGTAGAGCGTCTCCGGGCGGATGTCGGACGCGTGGGCAACGTGGACCTCGGGTTCAGCCACGTGCTACGCCACCAGATCGCGCTCGATCCGCCCGACCAGCTGCGCGCCGACCGTCACAGATCGGGCATGAGCTCGAAGTCGGCGAAGTCGAAGCCGGGCGAGACGACGCACGCGACGAGCGTCGCACGGTCGGTGGCGCCTTCGGCCATCTGCCACTCGCCGCCATGGACCAGGTACTGGCCGCCGGCACCGAGCTCGCACATGAACTCCGCAACCGGCGTGTCGCCGCGGCCGCCGACGGTCACCCGCACCGGACCGCCGCCCTGCCAGAGCCACAGCTCGTCGGAGACGACTCGGTGCCAGGTCGATCGTTCACCGGGCAGGAGAAGAAAGGACACGCAGGTGGCGAGCGAGCGCTCACCCCGTCCGGTGCTCACCTGCTCCCGGTGCCGGAAGCTCTCGCGGTACCACCCGCCCTCTGGATGTCGTTGCATTCCCAGCGAGTGCGGGTCTGCGACGAGGGGTTCAGAGGGCACGTTCACGGGGGAGACGGTAACGGGCCGCCCCGTCGGTCTCGGCGCCGGAGGGCACCGCCTACACTCGGGGACAACAGCTCGTGAACGCGTTCACAAACGGCTGGACGAGACCCTGGAGCACGCCCATGACCGTGACGCAGGCGCCGACGGCGGCCGCTGCCGCGCGTTCGGCACCCGCCGACGAGCGGCGCTACGACGCCGACGCCGTCGTGGTCGGCGCGGGCCCAGCGGGCAGCGCCGCCGCCTACTGGCTGGCTAGCGCCGGGCTCGACGTCGCGGTGCTCGAGAAGGCCACGTTCCCGCGCGAGAAGGTCTGCGGCGACGGCCTGACCCCACGAGGAACACGCGCGCTCGTCGACATGGGCATCGACGTGAGCGAGGATGCCGGCTGGGTACACAACCGCGGCCTGCGGGTCATCGGGGGCGGCCTGCGCCTCGACCTCGACTGGCCCGAGCTCACGAACTTCCCGTCGTACGGCCTGGTTCGGCCGCGGTCCGACCTGGACGCGCTGCTCGCGAACCGGGCCGTGGCGGCGGGCGCGATCCTGCACGAGCAGACCGCGGTCACCGAGCCGGTTCTCGACCGGGCCGGCCGGGTGACCGGCGTGCTGGGCAAGACCGGGCCCGACAAGCAGCCCGTGACCTACCGAGCGCCAATCGTGCTGTCCTGCGACGGCGTCTCCGGCAAGTTGGCCCAGCAGCTCGGCCTGCACCGCAACGACCGGAGACCGATGGGGGTCGCGGTCCGGCGCTACTACGCAAGCCCTCGTACCCATGACGACTACCTCGAGTCGTGGCTGGAGTTGTGGGACGGGCCGATGGGCGCCGATGACGCCAAGCTCCTGCCGGGCTACGGGTGGATCTTCGGCATGGGCGACGGCACGGTGAATGTCGGCCTCGGCGTGTTGAACTCCTCGGCCGGCTTCCAGCGGACCGACTATCGAGCGATGCTCACCCGCTGGCTCGACACGACGCCCGAGGCCTGGGGGTTGCGCGAGGTCAACGCTCAGGGCCCCATTCGCGGCGCCGGCCTGCCCATGGGCTTCAACCGGACGCCGCACTACACGCGCGGGCTGCTGCTCGTCGGTGACACGGGCGGTTCGGTCAATCCGTTCAACGGCGAGGGAATCCCTTACGCGATGGAATCCGGCAAGCTCGCGGCCCAGGCCGCCGTTCAGGCGCTGGCCCGTCCACCGGGTCCACAACGCGAGCGCGCGCTCGCCTCCTACCCGGCCGCGATGGCAGCCGAGTGGGGCGCGTACTACCGGCTCGGCGGCGTGTTCGTGAAGCTCATCGGCCAGCCGTCCGTCATGCGGACTGTGCACTCGTCACGGCCTGCCGCATCCGGCCCTGATGCGCTTCTTGCTGAAGCTGCTGGCCAACCTTTACGACCCTCGTGACGGGGATCTGTCCGACCGGACCATCTCCGTTCTGACCCGGCTCGTCCCGGCGGTGCGTTAGGCATGCCTCACCTTCGCCGAGCAGTCCGCTAAGCACTAGCCTGGCGACGCTAAACGCGTCGCCGGTCACCCAACCGAATACGACGAGAGAGGGAGGCAGTCACCGTGCTCGCGCCCTACCTGCCGATCGTGTTGTTGTTCGCGCTCGCCTTCGCGTTCGCCTTCTTCTCCGTGTCGATCGCTCCGTTCACCGGACCCAAGCGATACAACCGCGCGAAGCTCGACTTCTACGAGTGCGGCATCGAGCCGACGCCGACCCCCGAGGGGCCGAATCGCTTCCCTATCAAGTACTTCTTGACCGGCGATGCTGTTCATCATCTTCGACATCGAGATCATCTTCCTGTATCCGTACGCCGTGGCGAACAAGCAGCTGGGCCTGTTCGGCCTGGTCGAGATGATCTTGTTCATCGTGACGGTGTTCATCGCGTACACCTACGTCTGGCGGCGCGGCGGATTGGATTGGAACTAACCGATGAGTGAGCCACTGACATGGGCCTAGAAGAGAAGCTGCCGGACGGCGTATTGCTGGCGAGCGTCGAGAAGCTCGTCAACTGGACCCGCAAGTCCTCGCTGTGGCCGGCCACGTTCGGGCTGGCCTGCTGCGCGATCGAGATGATGACGTTCGGCGCTCCGCGATTCGATTCGGCCCGGTTCGGCATGGAGGTCTTCCGGCCATCGCCCCGGCAGGCCGACTTGATGATCGTGGCCGGGCGGGTCAGCCAGAAGATGGCTCCGGTACTGCGGCAGATCTACGACCAGATGGCGGAGCCGAAGTGGGTGCTGGCCATGGGCGTGTGCGCCAGCTCCGGCGGGATGTTCAACAACTACGCGATCGTGCAGGGCGTCGATCACGTCGTGCCGGTCGACATGTACCTTCCCGGCTGCCCGCCGCGGCCGGAAATGCTGATCGACGCCGTCCTCAAGCTGCATCACAAGATCATGAACGAGCCCCTCGGGCCCAAGCGAGCCAAGCGACTCGCCGATCAGAAGGTGGAGCTCGTGCCCTCCAGCCAGAGGTTCGCCCGATGACCGGCCCAGACGACGAGGCCCGCAACGCGGCGCCGGATCAACCGGCGGCCCAGGTCGAGCGGGTGACCCCCGTGGCCGGGTCGACGGTCGACTCACCCTTCGGCACCGAGGGTCGCGGCATGTTCGGTGTCTCGGACTCCGGAGACACGTCCGGCTTCGGTGGGCTCGTCCGGGAGCCGTGGAGCGCTCCGGCGGCGACCCGGCCGTTCGGCGACTACTTCGACGAGGTCGTCGACGCGTTGGCCGAGGCCTACCCCGAGTTCGGCGCCGCGATCACCAAGATCGTCGTCGATCGCGGCGAGCTGACGTTGTACGTCGCCCGCGAGCACATCGCCGCCGTGGCCCGAACCATGCGGGACGACCCGGCATTGCGCTTCGAGCTGTTGGCGAATCTCTCCGGCGTCGACTACATCGGGAGCGTCAACCGGTTGCACGTCGTCTACAACCTGACGTCCATGACCTATCGACGCCAGGTCCGGCTGGAGACCTCGGCCAGCGTCGAGGACCCCCACGTGCCGTCCGTGACCGCTGTCTATCCGGGGGCGGACTGGCAAGAACGAGAAACCTACGACATGTTCGGCGTAATCTTCGACGGGCATCCGGCCCTGACCCGCATCCTCATGCCCGACGACTGGGACGGCTTCCCGCAGCGGAAGGACTATCCGCTGGGCGGCATCCCGGTCCAGTACAAGGGCGCCACTATCCCACCCCCGGACGAACGGCGGGCCTACCGATGAAGCGCCCGCCCGGGCCCGTCCACCGTGGCCGGAAAGTGAGGCCGAAATGAGCGATATCTACTCGCCGTCGCGCGAGACGACCGAAGGCCGGGTCTACACCGTCACCGGTGGTGACTGGGACGCGACCTTCGGCGGCGATCCCATCAGCGAGGAACGCATCGTCCTCAACATGGGCCCGCAGCACCCCTCGACGCACGGCGTGCTGCGACTGGTGCTCGAACTCGAGGGCGAGACCGTCACCGACTGCCGCCCGGTCATCGGCTACCTGCACACCGGTATCGAGAAGAACACCGAGTTCCGCACCTGGACCCAGGCGGTGACCTTCCTGACCCGGGCCGACTACGTGGCGCCACTGTTCAACGAGGCGGTGTACTGCCTGGGCGTCGAACGGCTGCTGGGCGTGGAGGTTCCCGAGCGCGCCCAGCTGATTCGCGTGCTGCTCATGGAGATCAACCGGGTCGCCTCGCACTGGGTGTGGCTCGCGACCGGCGGCATGGAGCTCGGAGCCCTGACCGCGATGACCAACGGCTTCCGCGCCCGGGAGCGGTGCCTCGACGTGCTGGAGCTCATCACCGGACTGCGAATGAACCACGCGTTCATCCGTCCCGGCGGCATAGCCCAGGACCTGCCCGATGGCACCGAGGCGAAGATCCAGGACTGGCTGGTCGAAACCCGCAAGGAGCTGGTCGGCGTCGAGAAGCTGCTGCGGGGCCAGCCGATCTGGGTCAATCGGCTCAAGGATGTCGGCTGGATCGGCGTCGAGGGCTGCCTCGCTCTCGGCGTGACCGGGCCGATCTTGCGTGCGGCCGGCCTGCCGTGGGATCTGCGCAAGACGCTGCCGTACCTCGGCTACGAGACGTTCGACTTCGAGGTGCCGACCGATGATCGCGGCGATTGCTGGTCCCGCTTCGTGGTGCGCGTCGCCGAGATGCACGAGTCGCTGAAGATCGTCGAGCAGGTGCTGGCTCGACTGGCCCCCGGACCGATCGTGATCGACGACCCCAAGATCGCCTGGCCGGCGAAGCTCACGCTCGGACCGGACGGCATGGGCAACTCGCTGGAGCATGTGCAGAAGATCATGGCCGGTTCGATGGAAGCCTTGATCCACCACTTCAAGCTGGTCACCGAGGGCTTCCGAGTGCCGCCCGGTCAGGTCCATCAAGCCGTCGAGGCTCCCCGCGGAGAGCTGGGCTGTCACATCGTCAGCGACGGAGGCACCCGCCCGTTCCGCATCCACCTGCGCGAGCCGTCGTTCATCAACCTCCAGGCGGCGGCGGCGATGTCCGTCGGCGGCATGATCGCCGACGTGATCGCGTCCGTCGCCTCGATCGATCCGGTCATGGGTGGGTGCGACCGATGACGGAGCTCAAGCCGCACAACTTCCGCACGTCGGTGATGAACATCGACCGACCCGGCGATCCCACCGTCTTCGGCGACGACGTGCGCGCCGCCACGGCCGAGATCATCGCGCGGTATCCCGCCGGTCAGGCGCGATCGGCGTTGCTGCCGATGCTGCACCTCGTGCAGTCCGAGCAGGGATATGTCACGCCCGACGGCATCGCCTTCTGCGCCGAGGTGCTCGACCTCACCAAGGCCCAGGTGGCGGCGGTCGTCACCTTCTACACGATGTTCAAGCGCAGCCCGACGGGCGAGTTCCTCGTCAGCGTGTGCCGGAACACGCTGTGCGGGATGCTCGGCGGAGACGAGATCTACGCAGCGCTGTCGGAGGAGCTCGGCGTCGGCATGAACGAGACGACGGCCGACGGCACGATCACCCTGGAACACGCGGAATGCCTGGCCGCCTGCGACTATGCACCGGTCGTCACGGTCAACTACGAATTCTTCGACAACCAGACGGTGGGATCAGCGCGGACCCTGGTGCGAAGCCTGCGCGCCGGGCAGCGGCCGATGCCCTCCCGCGGTGCACCGCTGTGCACGTTCCGCGAGATCGAACGGCTCATCGCCGGATTCCCCGACCTGCGGTCGGAGGCACTGGAGTGGGCCGCTAGCGGAGCGCCGACCGAGGCCGGTGTGCGTCTCGCCCTGGACCGGCAGGAGTCAGCGCCCTCCTACGCGATCCGATCTGAGACCACCACGACGCCGACCGGGCCCCGGGCCGAAGCACTCGGTCAGCCGACCAGCGCGCACGACGCGCCACTGGCGACCGCCGAGTCCGACCCGGGCAACCCCACGCGGCCCGCTGGGCAGAAGGAGGGCTGACATGTCGCTCACGCCGGTCCTCACGAAGCGGTTCGGAACCAACCAGCCGTGGAAGGTCGCCAACTACGAGGCGTTGGACGGCTACACCGGTCTGCGGGCCGCCCTTACCCAGACCCCTGATTCGCTGATCGAAACGATGCGCAACTCGAACCTGCGCGGGCGCGGCGGTGCCGGCTTCCCGACCGGCATGAAGTGGGCCTTCATCCCGCAGGCCAAGCCGGGCGAGTCGGTCAAGCCGCACTACGTCGTGGTCAACGCCGACGAGGGCGAGCCCGGCACGTGCCGCGACCTGCCGCTGATGATGAACGACCCGCACTCGATGATCGAGGGCATCATCATCGCCTGCTACGCCGTCCGCGCCGAGCATGCGTTCATCTACATCCGGGGCGAGGCCGTGCACGCGATCCGCCGGGTGCTCGCCGCGGTCGGTGAGGCCTACGAACGCGGGTATCTGGGCCGCAACATCCTCGGTTCGGGCTTCGACTGCGAGATCACCGTGCACGGCGGGGCGGGCGCCTACATCTGCGGCGAGGAGACGGCGCTGCTCGACTCGCTCGAGGGCAAGCGTGGCCAGCCGCGCCTCAAGCCGCCGTTCCCGGCCACCAACGGGTTGTACGACGCGCCAACCGTCGTCAACAACGTCGGCAGCCTGGCTAGCGTGCCGTACATCGTGTTGGGGGGCGCGGACTGGTTCAAGCAGATGGGTCCCGACGGCTCACCCGGTCCCTGCATTTACTCGCTGTCCGGACGCGTGGCCCGGCCGGGGCAGTACGAAGCCCCGATGGGAACGACGTTGCGTGAGCTGCTCGACATGGCCGGCGGGATGAGCCGCGGGAAACCGCTGAAGTTCTGGACGCCGGGCGGGGCGTCGACCCCGCTGTTCACCGTCGAGCACCTCGATGTGCCGCTCGACTTCGATACCGCGGTGTCCGCTGGCTCGATGCTCGGCACGTCGGCGATGATGATCTTCGACGAAGGCGACAGCGTCGTGCGCGCGGTCCTGAAGTGGACGCAGTTCTTCGAGCACGAGTCCTGCGGCAAGTGCACGCCGTGTCGTGAGGGCAACTACTGGACGGCTCAGATCCTCGAACGGATCCTGCACGGCGAGGGCACCGAGGCCGATCTGGATACCCTGCTCGATGTCTGCGACAACATCCTCGGGCGGTCGTTCTGCGCACTCGGCGACGGCGCGACGAGTCCGATCGCGTCGTCGATCAAGTACTTCCGCAACGAGTATCTCGACCTCATCAACGGCTCGGCCAGTACATCCGATCAGTTCCCCGCCCTCGCAGGAGCCCACTGACATGACCCTTGCGCCGCAGCGGCCGGCCAGCGCCGAGGATTTGATCACGGTCACGATCGACGACCTGGAGATCTCGGTACCCAAGGGCACCCTGATCATCCGCGCCGCTGAGGAACTGGGCATCCAGATCCCGCGCTTTTGCGATCATCCGCTGCTCGAACCGGCTGGCGCCTGCCGGCAGTGCCTCATCGAGGTCACCGACATGGGCAACGGGCGGGGCATGCCCAAGCCGGCCGCCGCCTGCACGACGACCGTCATGCCCGGCATGGTCGTCAAGACCCAGCTCACCTCGCCGGTGGCCGACAAGGCCCAGCAGGGCGTCATGGAGCTGCTGCTGATCAACCACCCGCTGGACTGCCCGATCTGCGACAAGGGCGGCGAGTGCCCGCTGCAGAACCAGGCGATGAGCAACGGGCGCGCCGATTCCCGGTTCCACGACATCAAGCGGACGTTTGCCAAGCCGATCGCGATCTCGTCCAACGTGCTGCTCGACCGCGAACGCTGCGTGCTGTGCCAGCGGTGCACCCGCTTCTCGGCGCAGATCGCCGGCGATCCGTTCATCGACCTGCTCGAGCGCGGTGCCCAGCAGCAGATCGGCACATCCGACGAGGTGCCCTTCCAGTCCTATTTCTCCGGCAACACGGTGCAGATCTGTCCGGTGGGTGCCTTGACCGGCGCCTCTTACCGGTTCCGGGCCCGGCCGTTCGATCTGATGAGCACCGACACGGTCTGCGAACACTGCTCGTCCGGGTGCGCGCTGCGCAACGACTGGCGACGCGGCACCATCACCCGCCGAATGGCGAGCGACGATCCTGAAGTCAACGAGGAATGGAACTGCGACAAGGGCCGCTGGGCCTTCCACAATGCGACGCAAGCCGATCGGCTGACGACGCCGCTGGTGCGTGACGAGTCCGGCGGCCTCGTCCCGGCCAGCTGGCCGGAGGCTCTGGAGCGGGCCGCGACCGGGCTGGCGCAAGCTCTCGACAACGGCGGTGTCGGCGTGCTCCCCGGCGGACGGCTGACCGAGGAAGACGCCTACGCGTACGCCAAATTCGCCCGGGTCGCCCTCGGCACCAACGACATCGATTTCCGCGCCCGCCCCGGCACGGCCGAGGAGCTGGCCTTTCTCGGCGCGCAGGTAGCCGGGACGACGCCGGAGCACGTCTCCTACGCGACGCTCGAGACGGCGCCGACCGTGCTGCTCGCCGGCCTGGAACCGGAGGAGGAGAGCCCGATCGTCTTCCTGCGGTTGCGCAAGTCGACGCGGCTGGGCCGCACGCGAGTCCACGCCATCGCGCCGTTCGCCTCGCAGGGGCTGGCGAAGCTTTCCGGCGCGCTCATCCAGGTTCGGCCCGGCGACGAGGCCGAGGCGCTCCTGGCGCCGGACAGCCCGTTGCGTGACGAGCTCGGCCGCGACGGCTCAGTGATCCTCGTCGGCGAGCGATTGGCCACCGCCCCGGGAGCGCTCTCCGCGGCGGCGACGCTCGCCGAGCGCACCGGCGCGCGCCTGGCCTGGGTGCCGCGGCGGGCCGGCGAGCGCGGTGCCGTCGATTCCGGCGCGCTGCCCACGTTGCTACCGGGTGGCCGGCCGGTCAGCGATGACAAGGCCCGGATCGAGGTCGAACGGGCCTGGGCGGCCAGCGTGCCGACGGCGCCCGGGCGTGATCACTCCCGGATCCTGGCCGCCGCGCGGGACGGCGAACTCGCGGCCTTGGTCGTCGGCGGCCTCGACCCCGAGGATCTGCCCGATCCGGCCCTGGCCGCCGAGGCGCTGGAGCGGGTCGGCTTCCTGGTGAGCCTCGAGGTGCGGGCCAGCGCGGTTACCGAGCGGGCCGACGTCGTCCTACCGGTCGCGCCGCCCGCGGAGAAAGCCGGCCGCTACGTCACCTGGGAGGGCCGTCGGCGCCCGTTCGAGTCGACGCTGACCGGCACCGGAGCGTTGGCGGACGGGCGCGTCCTCCATGCCCTGGCCGACGAGCTGGACGTCGACCTCGGAATCCCCACCACCGAGGCGGCGCGCGACGAGATCGACCGGCTGGGCGTCACGCGCGAGCGGCCGTCGATGCCCGCCGTCCCGACCCGGCGGGGATCAGCCTCGCCGGACGGCGTCGTCCTCGCCACCTGGCCTGAGCTCATCGACGCCGGGCGGATGTCCGACGGCGACGAGAACCTGGCCGGCACGGCCAAGCCGGCCCGGGCGCTGCTGTCGGCGACCACCGCCTCCCGCGCGGGCGTCACCGATGGGCAGCGGCTGTCCGTATCGACCGAGCGAGGCGCGATCACGGTGCCCGCCGAGATCGCCGACCTGCCGGACGATGTCGTGTGGTTGCCGACCAATGCGCGTGGCTGCGCGGTACGGTCCAGCCTCGGCGCCGTCGCGGGCGACGTGGTGTCGATTCGTCCGGCCGGCGCGAACGTGATCTTGCCAGGAGGTGCACAGTGACACCCGACGTACCGGGTTTCGGGGGTACCCCGTTCTGGATCGTTCTGATCAAGGTCATCGGCGTCTTCGTGTTCCTCGTCGTGATGACGCTGTTCTCGATCGTGTTCGAACGCAAGGTCGTCGGCCGCATGCAGAACCGGATCGGTCCGAACCGGGTCGGTCCGTGGGGCACCCTGCAATCCCTCGCGGACGGCATGAAGCTTGCCTTCAAGGAAGAGGTCGTCCCCGTTCTCGCCGACAAGCCGGTGTACTTCTTGGCGCCGATCCTGGCGGCGGTGCCGGCGTTCCTGGCGTTCTCGGTGATCCCGTTCGGCCCGGTGGTCTCGATGTTCGGCCACGAGACGCCGTTGCAGCTGACCGATCTGCCGGTCGGCGTGCTCGTCGTGTTCGCCTGCTCGTCGCTCGGTATCTACGGCATCGTGCTGTCCGGCTGGGCATCCGGATCGACCTACCCGCTCCTCGGATCGCTCCGCAGCGCGGCGCAGATGATCTCCTACGAAGTGGCGATGGGCCTGTCGTTCGTCGCGGTGTTCCTCTTCGCGGGCACCATGTCGACGTCCGGGATCGTCTTCGAGCAGCGGCATCTGTGGAACGTCATCCCACTGATCGTGTCCTTCGCCGTGTACGCGATCGCGGTGGTGGGGGAGACCAACCGGGCGCCGTTCGACCTGCCGGAGGCGGAGTCCGAGCTCGTGGGCGGCTTCCACACCGAGTACTCGTCGTTCAAGTTCGCGATGTTCTTCCTGGCCGAATACATCAACATGGTGACCGTGTCGGCGCTGGCCACGACGTTGTTCCTCGGCGGGTGGCGCGCTCCGTGGCCGCTGTCGCTGTGGGACGGGGCGAACTCCGGATGGTGGCCGATCCTGTGGTTCACGGCCAAGGTCGTGCTGTGCATCTTCGTCTTCGTCTGGTTGCGCGGCACGCTGCCCCGCCTGCGCTACGACCAGTTCATGCAGTTCGGCTGGAAGGCTCTTTTGCCGGTCAACCTGGCCTGGATCCTCGCCGTCGCGGCCATCCGGGTGCTCAACGACCGGGGCTGGCCGGCCTGGAAGTCGACCCTGGTCGTCGTCGTTCCGGCGCTGATCGTGATCCTCGCCGTCTTCTCGATCATCGACATCGGCAACAACCGGCGTCAGGCCGAGAAGGAGGCGGCGGACGAGGCCGAGGCCAAGCTCGCACCGGCGTTCCCCACACCGCCGATGGATCTGCGGGTTCCCGAGCCACTCCGAAGGCGGGACCGCGTACCCGCGGGCGTGACCGCGGCCCGCGGGGAGCTACCCGAGGGAGAGAACGGCGATGCCTGACGCTCGGAGCGGGCCGGGCAGCAGCGAGCCCAACGGCAGCCTGGCCGGCTTCGCCAAGGGCTTCGGGCTGACCTTCTCGACGATGTTCAAGAAGGTCTACACCCAGCAATACCCCTTTGACATCTACCCGACGGCTCCTCGATATCACGGCCGTCATGTGCTCAACCGGCATCCGGACGGGCTGGAGAAATGCGTTGGCTGCGAGCTGTGCGCGTGGGCGTGCCCGGCCGATGCGATCTACGTCGAGGGCGGCGACAACACCGATACCGAGCGGTATTCCCCGGGCGAGCGGTACGGCAAGGTCTATCAGATCAACTACCTCCGCTGCATCTTCTGCGGCTTGTGCATCGAGGCCTGCCCCACCAGGTCGCTGACGATGAGCAACGAATACGAACTGGCCCTCGACGACCGTCAACAGCTGATCTATACGAAGGAGCAGCTGATGGCGCCGTTGCTGCCGGGCATGGAGGCGCCCTCCTCATCCGATGCGCCTCGGTGACGACGAGAAGGACTATTACGTGGTCGAATCGCAGGCCCCGTTGCAGCAGGGCGCCCCGCAGAGCGCCGCCAACGTCGCCGGCCGGCCGATCACCGGACGGGCCATCGAGGTCGGGCGGCACCACCCATGAACCCGTCCCGCGCTCCGCTCGCCGCCCGGCCGAGCGGTGTCGCTACGGTAGCCCTTTGCCCGGTACCCCGGATGTGGGGGAAGCCATGATGAGTGCATCGGTTGCGGTCGCGTCGGGGCCACTGATGACTGGCGACGTCCCGCTCGGTGAGGCAATCGCCTTCTGGATCCTCGGCCCTCTGTCACTGGCCGGAGGGATCGGCATGGTGCTGTTCCGCAACGCGGTGCACTCCGCGCTCTCCCTCGCCGGCACGATGATGTGTCTCGGCGCGATGTACATCGTCCAGCAGGGTCCCTTCATCGGCCTGGTGCAGATCATCGTCTACACCGGCGCCATCATGATCTTGTTCCTGTTCGTGCTGATGCTCGTGGGACGTGACTCCTCCGACTCGCTCATCGAAGTGCTGCGGGGCCAGCGCTGGGCCGCCCTGATCGGCGGCGTCGCGTTCGCCTTGCTCGTCGCGCTCACTCTCGGCCGGGCGTTCACCGACACCACGCCGGCGAACCTGCAGACGGCCAACACGGGCGGAACCAACGTCAATTCGCTGGCCGCGTTGATCTTCACGAAGTACCTGTTCGCGTTCGAACTCACATCCGCGCTGCTCATCGTGGCGGCCGTCGGCGCCATGATCCTCGCGCATATCGAGCGCGATGGGCCGAAGCCGACGCAGAAAGCCACGGCGCGCGAGCGGATCCGCTCCGGTCGGCCCCAGCCTCTGCCCGGCCCCGGGGTGCTCTCCTCGGGCAACGCCATCGGCACTCCGGCGTTGCTTCCGGACGGCTCCGCGTTGCCGGAGTCGGTCATGTCGTCCACCCCGGGCGTGCGCGAGCTCCCGGCCCGAGCGCCGCTTCTGCCGTCGGAGGACTTGGAATGAATCCGACCTACTACCTGGTCCTGTCCGCGGCGCTGTTCACGATCGGCACGATGGGCGTGCTCGTCCGCCGCAACGCGATCGTCGTCTTCATGTGCATCGAGCTGATGCTCAACGCCGTCAACCTCACGCTGATCACCTTTTCCCGCATCAACGGAACGCTGGACGGGCAGGTGATCGCATTCTTCGTGATGGTGGTCGCCGCGGCCGAGGTCGTGATCGGGTTGGCCATCATCATGTCCATCTTCCGGACCCGGCGATCGGCCTCGGTCGACGACGCCAATCTGCTGAAGTACTAGGAGGGCACTGAACAATGCGTTGCTCTGCTGCGCGACCTCCAGGCGCACGATCTGCTGCGTTGTTGTCGTCGTCCATACCTCCGGGTATGGCCACCTCCTCCGCCTTGCATCTCGCCCACCTGGCCGCCGCTCGCGACGACCAGCATCGTTCAGTCCCCTCCTAGGAGAGCCATGACGACCACGGCCGCACACGGTCTGCAGTCGATCGCCTGGTTGCTCGTCGTCGTCCCCGCAGTGTCCGCCGCGATCCTGCTCATGGGCGGGAAGTACGTGGACCGATGGGGTCAATGGCTCGGCGCCCTCGTGCCGGTCGCGCTGTTCGTGTACAGCGTTGCTCTGGTCTTCTCGGTGAAAAGCGAGAGCAATCGCGAGGTCAGTCTCCAGCTGTACACCTGGATACCGGTGGGCCGTTTCCACGTGGACGTCGGCTTCCTGATCGATCCGCTCTCGCTGGTGTTCGTACTTCTCATCACCGGGGTCGGCGGCTTGATCCACATCTATGCCGTTGGCTACATGGAGCATGATGAGGGACGGCGCCGGTTCTTCGGGCAGTTCAACCTGTTCATCGCCGCCATGTTGTTGCTGGTGCTGGCCGACAACTACCTCGTGCTGTACGTGGGCTGGGAGGGCGTTGGCCTCGCGTCGTACCTGCTGATCGGCTTCTACTACAACCGTCCAACGGCGGCGACCGCGGCCAAGAAGGCGTTCATCGCGAACCGCGTCGGTGACGTGGGGCTCTCCATCGCGATCATGCTGATGTTCGCCTACTTCGGAACGACGTCGTTCGCCGGAGTCTTCTCGAGCATGACCGGGGCCAGCCGGGGGGTCGCCACCGCCATCGGGCTGATGCTGCTGCTCGGCGCGTGCGGCAAGTCCGGCCAGTTCCCGTTGCAGACCTGGTTGCCGGACGCCATGGAGGGCCCGACGCCCGTGTCGGCGCTGATCCACGCCGCCACCATGGTCACGGCCGGCGTTTACCTCATCGCGCGGTCCAATCCGATCTTCGACGATTCGCAGGCTGCTCGGACAGCCGTGGTCGTCGTTGGGGCGATCACCCTGCTGTACGGGTGCATCTGTGCGTTCGGGCAGGACGATCTGAAACGGGTACTCGCCTATTCGACGGTCAGCCAGATCGGCTACATGTTCGTCGCCGTGGGCCTGGGCCAGGGCGTGTACGCCATCGGCATCATCCACCTGCTCGGCCATGGCTTCTTCAAGGCGGCGCTGTTCCTCTCGGCCGGCTCGATCATGCACGCGATGAATGACCGCATCAACATGCGAAGATTCGGCGGCCTCTGGCGGATCATGCCGCTCACCTATGCCACCTTCCTTGCCGGCTATCTCGCCATCATCGGGTTTCCGTTGGCCACGGGCTACTTCACCAAGGACAAGATCATCGAGGCGGCGTTCGACAAGGGCGGGATCTCCGGCTGGGTGCTCGGATTGGTGGCCCTTCTCGGCGCTGGACTGACCGCGTTCTACATGACGCGGGCCCTCGTGATGACGTTCTACGGCGAACGGCGCTGGGAGGAAGACGTGCACCCGCACGAGTCTCCGCCGATCATGACCGTGCCCATGCTCATACTGGCCTTCTTGTCGCTGATCGGCGGCTTCATACTCATTCTCGGCGGCGCTGGCCCAGCACTGGATGACGCCGTCGGTCGGACCATCGGTCGAGGAGGGGGTGCATACGATCTCGCCGGTCGTGTTGATCGCGCTCACGTTGATCGTTGTCGCGCTGGGAGTCGCCGGGGCGTGGGTAGCCTTCGGCCGGCAACGGATTCCGATCGTCCAGCCAGTCGGGATCGTCCGTCACCGTTGCGGTGCGCAAGAACCTCTACGCGGATGCGTTCAACGAGTCGGTCTTGATGCGCCCCGGTCAGTGGTTGACTCGGGCGCTGGTGTACCTCGACAACCGGGGCGTCGACGGCGTGGTGAACGGGGTGGCCGCCGGCTTCGGCGGCACGTCATCCCGAGTGCGGCGAATGCAGACCGGCTTCGTGCGCAGCTATGCGCTGTCGATGCTCGGCGGTTCGATCGCTGTCGTAGCGGTACTGCTGGCGGTGAGGTTCGGATGAGCGCGCGCTACGACGGCCAGCTCACGCAGCGACGGCTCGGATCGGCGGTGGCGTGATGCATAACTTCGCGCTCGTCGGCCTGCTGTTGGTGCCCCTCGTCGGCTCGCTGATCGTGTTCGGCCTGCCGCAACACAAAGGCAAGCTGATCAAACAGGTCACCTTGCTGGTGACCCTGGTCGCCGTCGTCTACGTCATCGTCCTCGGCGCCGCCTTCGATACCAGCGCCGGCGCCCCGAGGTTCCAGTTCGCCGGCAGCTGGACCTGGATCGAGGCATTCGGCGTCAGCCTCTCGTTCGGCGTCGACGGCATCGCTCTCGTTCTCGTCGCCATGGCGGTCGTGCTCGTCCCGACGGTGGTCCTGGCGTCCTGGAACTCCTTCGACAGCCAGGCGGACGCCGAGGAGCTCAACGCCAAGCCACGCAACGTCCGCACGTACTTCGGGTTGGTGCTGCTGCTCGAGTTCTTCATGATCGGCGTGTTCATCACTACCGACGTGTTCGTGTTCTACGTGTTCTTCGAAGCGATGCTCGTGCCGATGTACTTCATCATCGGCAGCTTCGGCGGCCCGCGTCGCCAGTACGCGGCGATGAAGTTCTTCCTCTACTCGCTGGTCGGTGGCCTGCTGATGCTGGCCGCAGTCATCGGGCTGTACGTGACCTCCGGCACGGGATCGTTCTCCTTCTCCGACCTCGTAGGCCACGTGCCGAATGGCGCCACCCAGAAGTGGTTGTTCCTCGGCTTCTTCATCGCGTTCGCGATCAAGGCACCGCTGGTGCCGTTCCACACCTGGTTGCCGGACGCCGGTGCCGAGGCGCCGGTCGGCGGCGCCGTGCTGCTCGTCGGCGTACTCGACAAGGTGGGTACGTTCGGCTTCCTGCGCTACTGCCTGCCGTTGTTTCCCGAGGCGTCGCGCTACTTCGCGCCCGCTGTGCTGATCCTGTCGGTCATCGGAATTCTTTACGCGGGGTTCCTCGCGATCGGTCAGCGGGACATGAAACGCCTGGTCGCCTACACATCGGTCGCGCACTTCGGATTCATCGGCATCGGCATCTTCGCCTTCACGACTCAGGGCGGCACCGGAGCCGTGCTCTACATGGTCAACCACGCGTTCTCGACCGGTGCCCTTTTCCTGGTCGTCGGCATCCTGATCACGCGCGGGAAGTCCCGCCTCGTCGCCGACTACGGCGGGGCGGCGAAGGTCACGCCCCTTCTCGCTGGACTGTTCCTGCTGGCTGGCCTGTCGGCCCTTGCCCTTCCCGGCATGAGCACGTTCGTCAGCGAGTTCCTGGTTCTGGTCGGCACCTTCACCCGCCACAAGGGGCTGGCGGTCCTCGCCACCACGGGCATCATCCTGGCCGCGCTCTACGTACTGATCCTCTACCAGCGCACGATGCAAGGCGTTGTGAGCGAGAAGGTCCGTAAGTTCCGGGACATCAACGTTCGCGAGGCGTTCGCGGTCGCCCCGCTCATCGTGCTGATCGTGTTCCTGGGCGTCTATCCGAAGCCCGTCATCGACGTCATCAACCCGGCGATAAGGGCGACGCTGCTGAATGTCGGTCAGGTCGACCCCGCGCCGGCATCCGGCACCGCAGTCGGAGGACAGAAGTGACTCTCGCCGCCGCTCCCGCCCAACTGAATGCGCCGTCGATCGCCTACCACGCATTGTGGCCGATCCTCATCGTGCTCGGTGTCGCCTGCGTCGGCGTGCTGGTCGAGGCGTTCGTCCCGCAGGCCGAGCGGTACGCCACGCAACTTGGTCTCACCATCGCCGGCCTGGTCGCCGCGTTCATATCCGTGATCGCGTTGCGGGGTACGTCGTTGACCACCGTGTCCGGCGCGCTGGCCATCGATGGCACCGGACTGTTTCTCCAGGGCTCCATCCTCGTGCTGGCGATCCTGTCCGTGCTCCTCATCGCGGAGCGGGCGCTGGACCGCAGCCCTATCGTGGCCCAGGCGGCCGTCGTCGTGGGATCGCCGCGTGATCGGGAACTGGCCCGCGGCGACCGGATCCAGACCGAGGTCTTCCCGCTCGCGCTGTTCGCCGTCGGCGGCATGCTGATCTTCCCGGTGTCGAACAACCTGCTGCTGATGTTCGTCGCTCTCGAGGTGCTCTCCCTGCCGCTGTACCTGATGGCCGGCATGGCCCGACGTCGCCGGCTGTTGTCGCAGGAAGCGGCGATGAAGTACTTCCTGCTGGGCGCATTCGCCTCGGCGTTCTTCCTGTACGGCCTGGCGTTGCTCTACGGGTACGCGAATTCCGTCGACCTGTCGGCGATCCTGTCGGCCGCTTCGCACGTCGAACAAGCCGGATGCGCTGCTCTACCTCGGGCTCGCGCTGCTTCTCGTCGGGCTGTTCTTCAAGGCCGGCGCCGCGCCGTTTCACAGCTGGACGCCGGACGTCTACGAAGGCTCACCCACGGCCGTCACCGCGTTCATGGCCTCCTGCACCAAGATCGCCGCGTTCGGTGCGATCATCCGCGTTCTGTACGTGGGTTTTGCCAGCACCAGGTGGGACTGGCGGCCGATCGTGTGGGCGGTGGCGATCACCTCGATGGTCGTCGGCGCCGTGTTCGCCCTGACCCAGACGAACATCAAACGGATCCTGGCCTACTCGTCGATCGCTCATGCCGGCTTCATTCTGGTCGGCATCGTGGCCGTGACCAGGGACGCCATTGCCAGCACGCTGTTCTACCTCGTGACCTACGGATTCGCCACGATCGCCGCGTTCGGCCTGGTCACGCTCGTCCGTGATGCCGACGGCGAGGCGGTACAGCTGTCCCAGTGGGCCGGTCTCGCTCGCAAGGGCCCACTGGTGGCCCCGCTGATGACCGTCCTGCTGCTGTCGATGGCCGGCATCCCGTTGACGGCCGGCTTCATCGGCAAGTTCTACGTGTTCCGCGCGGCGTATCACGATGCGGCGCCGCTGGTGGTCATCGCCCTACTGACGTCAGCGGTCGCGGCGTTCTTCTACCTGCGCATCGTGGTGCTGATGTTCTTCGCCGAACCGCCGGAGAACGGTCCGACGGTGACGATTCCGTCGCCGTTGACCACGATCGCGCTCACGCTCGCGGCGGCCGTCACCGTGTGGCTCGGTCTCTTCCCGCAGCCGATCCTCGATCTGGCCAACAACGCGGCACACTTGCAGACGGTGTTACCGGGGTGAGTCCTGCCCCGATCGGCGTCGTTTTCGCGGACGCCGAGCTGGAGCGTTCGGTTCGGTCAGGACTGGACGAAGTCGAGAGTGGCCTGCGGGTCGCGGTTCGATCCGAGAACGAGATCCTCGACATATCGGCGCGCCATCTCCTCGACGCCGGCGGGAAGCGGTTCCGTCCCCTCGTTACGCTCCTGGCCGGCCATTTCGGGGATCCCAACGCCCCGGAGATCATCACGGCCGGGGTCGTGGTCGAGCTCACCCATCTGGCGACGCTGTACCACGACGACGTCATGGACGAGGCTCGGGTGCGACGCGGCGCCGCCTCGGCCAACGCTCGATGGGGTAACACCGTCGCGATCCTGACTGGAGACTTTCTGTTCGCCCGGGCGTCCGACCTGCTCGCCGACCTCGGGCCGGCCGCAGTCCGGCTGCAGGCCCGTACCTTCGAGCGACTGGTCGCCGGCCAGATCCGCGAGACCGTCGGGCCCGGCGACACCGACCCGATCACGCACTACTTGCAAGTACTCGAGGACAAGACCGGATCGTTGATCGCCACCTCGGCACAGTTCGGCGCCGAGTTCGCGCGCGTCGACCGATCGATCGTCGAGGTGTTGCGGCGCTTCGGTGAGCAGATCGGGGTGGCCTTCCAGATCTCGGACGACATCCTCGACATCGCCTCCGAGTCGGCGGAGTCGGGGAAGACGCCCGGCACGGACCTGCGAGAAGGCGTCCCGACCCTGCCGGTGCTCTACGCGTTGCGCTCGACCGACTCCGACGACGGCCGCCTGCGCGAGCTGGTTTCCGCCCCACTCGTTGATGATTCTCTGCATGCCGAGGCGTTGGAGCTGTTGCGTGCCTCGCGCGCGCTGGCTGAGGCCCGCCGCACCCTGCAGGGCTACGCCGACGCCAGTCGCGCGATGTTAGCCGAGCTGCCGCCCCAGCCGGCGCGAGACGCGCTGGAGGCACTGACCGACGTGGTGGTGGCCCGCACCAGCTGAGACTCCAGTTCTGGGGCGCCCGTCGATCACTGCCAGGGATCGAGTTCCGGCGCGGCGGTGAGCACCGCCTCGGCCGGCCCGGTGCGGCCGGTGAGCCAGGCCAAGACCGCCCAGTCTGGGCCGGACACCTCGACCGGATCGTCGCCCGGCGTCACCCACTTGCGACCGGCGAGTTCCGGATTGTGTGACCCGTCAGAGGTCACCTCGACCTGAATTGGTTGTCGGGTGCGCTCTGGCAACCGATCAGCGAGCCGGGGCAGGAGCACCGCGACGAAGTCGGCCGGCCATTGCTTCGCCGTGTACCCGGAGTCGGCGTCGACCCGGTGGACCTCGACCTCCTGCCATCTCGCCCAGATCCACCTGCCGCACGGCCGCGTGTCCGCCGTGGCCTCCCAGGCATCCGCATCGGCGACCGCGCCGAACATCCGGTCGAGTCGATCGGCGGACTCGCGGACATCGGCCAGCTGTTCGAGCACCGGGCGCCCGGCCCCCGCCTCGATGTCGGCCGCGCGGCCTTCGGGGCCGTCCGGGTATCGCTGCACGATCTCGCCCCGCAACGCACCGGACAGCGCCCGCGCGATGCTGTCGGCGTTGCGCGCGATGTGCGTCAGAACGTGACCCCGCGTCCAGCGGGGCAGCGCGATCGGTGCGGCCATGTCCGCGTCAGTCCACCGCGGCTCGTCGAAGTCAGCGACCATCGCGGACGTCGACGCGCGCAAGGCCGTCAGCCGATTGAACAGATCCGCGGATCTCACGGCCGCCATGCTGCCAGATCCGGACTTCAGCCGCGCCCGATCGGCCAGGACGCGAGCTCCGTGTAGGACGGCCGCGGGCCGAGCGTGCTCCGGACCAGGCTCACCTGATCCATCGGCCACGACGGGCCGGCGTAGGACACGAGGGTGCGTGCCCAGGGCCGCAGATCGCAACCATCTCGGCCCCGGGCCACGGTCAGGTGCGGATGGAACTGGCGGTCCTCGAGCACAATCCCGGTGCGTCGGGCCGCCGCGCCGGCGCGTCCGGCGAGTTCGGTCAGCGGCGCCGCCGAGCCGGCCACCCCGACCCAGAGCACGTTGTTGCCGAATCGTCCGGCGCCGGCCAGCTGAAGCTCCGTCCGGTTGGCCCGGCGAGCGGCCCGGGCCAGGCCGGCCTGCAGCCGCGGGACGGTCGCCTCGTCGACCTCGCCGAGGAAGGCGAGCGTTAGGTGCCAGCGCTCGCCCGGCAGCCAGCGCGGCGGCCCGCTGTCCACCTGCAGCGCCTCGACCGCCGCGGCGAGATGAGCGATCGCCGACGCTCCGGGCCACACCGCCACGAATAGCCGCATCCAGCCATCCTTGCGCTCGCCGCTCAGGTGGTGGGCGCGGATGCGGTCAGGGCCGACTCGCGCTCAGCTGGCTCGACCGCCGGCCGCCGACGTTGGCTTCTTATTCCGTCGACGGAAAGAACAACCAATGCCATCCATACAAGCGCGAAGCCGGCCCACCGGACCGGTGGCATGGGCTCGTGGTCGATGCCGACGCCGACGGCGAACTGCAGCACAGGCGCCAGGTACTGCAGCAAGCCAATGGTCGACAGTGGCAGACGCCGAGTGGCCGCGGCGAAGAACAACAGCGGAATCGCGGTCACGACGCCGGTTGCGACGAGCAGCGCGGTGTTGCCGGCACCGTGTTGGCCGAATGCGAGCGTGCCCTGCGCCTGCAGTTCCATAGAATCTCCGCAAGCGGTAATTCTGCCACCATCAAACTGCGCATGCGATGAAGAACTCCACCCTGACGATTGTGGGCGTTGGCTTGTTGGGGGGATCCATCGCGCTGGCGGCGAAAGAACGAGGCCTGGCCGGCACGATTGTCGGTGTTGGCCGTGACCCCGATCGCCTGACCATGGCCCGCGATGCCGGCCTGATCGACGAAATCGGGACCGACCTTGTCCCGGCGGCAGCCCGGTCCGACGCCATGGTTTTTTGCACGCCCGTCGACGAAATTGCCCGTCAGGTTTGTGTGGCGGCGAACGCGCCTGCTCTTCCAGGTGTTTGCTTACCGACGTGGGCAGCACCAAACAATCCATCGTCGAGCAGGTCGAGAAGTCAAGTGGCCCGAATGTTCCTTTCGTGGGAAGCCACCCTCTCGCCGGTTCGGAAAAACAGGGTTGGCGTCACGCCGACGCCAAGCTGTTTGTGGATCGCACAGTGGTCATCACGCCGACTGCCCAGTCGCTTCCGCCCGTGGTGGAGAGGGCACGACGATTGTGGAGCGATCTTGGTGCTCACGTGGTGGAAATGGCGCCGGTCGAGCACGATCAGGTACTGGCAAGAACGAGCCATCTACCTCATATGGTTGCCGCCACGCTGGCAGCCTGCTTGCGTCTGAAACGCGACGAATTCCAGTTCGCCGCCACTGGATTGCGCGACACCACGCGCATCGCGGCGGGAGATCCTGAATTGTGGACGGCTATTATCCTCGAAAACCGCCACGAAATCTTTAAAGCGCTGGCCTCGTTCCAGGAAACGCTGGCCGGTCGGCTGCCGGCCTTGCGGTCGGGCGATCGCCAGGGCAATCAAGTCACTCCTTGAACAAGGGAAGCAATCCCGCGATGCTCTGGGAAATTGAAATCCTCCAATGGTTCAGACCCGAACGCGAACGCGTCTCCAGGAATACGATCTGCTTGACGCAATCGCGCAAGGTAAGGAACGCTGGTCGATCGCGCTTCGCGCGGCTATTCTGGTGGAAGGGGTCGTCGATTCCACGCCAGGCCGAGAGCTTGTTGCACAATTGCTTCTCGATCCATTGGTGGAAGATGCTCGGCTTGCTGGATGCCACTTGCCCCGCCAGCCGAGTCCCATCGCCCTGACGCGTGCTCCCCAAACCCGGCGTCATGGACCCGGTCGCTGCTGAGCGTCGTCGATGCCGCCCGCGACCTCGGCTCTCGCTCGCAGGCGTCCGCACCTTTCGCCGCTTTTACCTGCCACTGGGCACTGCGGCGCGCGCGACAGCCGTTCCGCAAGGTCCTCGCCAACGACGCCATCGAGCAGGTCATCGCCGGCCCGCTCGGACCGGAGCACCTGACGCTCGGCCGCGAATACCGCTTCCACTTGCGGCGCGTAACCTTGGCGTGGACTCGGCGACGAGCGCCTGCTGGAAATGAGCCGCCAGGGACAACTGTGCCTCGGCCGAGGAATGCGGACAATTCAGGCGCATTTTCACGAGCTGGGCCGCGATCCGACCGACATCGAGCTGGAGACGCTGGCCCAGACCTGGTCGGAGCATTGCTCGCACAAGACGCTCAAGGGCAGGATCGACTTCGACGGCCGGCGCTATCGACAACCTGCTCAAGGAGACGATCTTCGGCGCCACGCAGGAGATTCGCCGCCGACTCGGCGCCGGACGACTGGTGCGTCAGCGTCTTCGAGGACAACGCCGGCGTCGTCCGGTTCGACGAGCAGCTATCGACGTCTGCTTCAAGGTCGAGACGCACAACCACCCGTCGGCGATCGACCCCTACGGCGGCGCCAACACCGGCCTCGGCGGCGTCATCCGCGATCCGCTCGGCACCGGCCTGGGCGCCAAGCCGATCTGCAACACCGACGTCTTCTGCTTCGCGCCGCCCGACACGCCGCCGGAGACGCTGCCGCCGGGCGTGCTGCATCCGCAGCAAGGTGATGAAGGGCGTCGTCGCCGGCGTGCGCGACTACGGCAATCGCATGGGCATTCCCACGGTCAACGGCGCCGTCTGCTTCGATCCAGCGCTACCTCGCCAATCCGCTCGTCTTCTGCGGCACGGTCGGCCTGATTCCCGGTGGACACGCTGCGACAAGGAGGCGCAGCCGGGCGACCTGATCGTCGCCATCGGCGGCCGCACCGGCCGCGACGGCATCCACGGCGCCACGTTCTCCTCGGTCGAGCTGACGGCCGAGTCGGAGAACGTCAGCGGCGGCGCGGTGCAGATCGGCAACGCCATCACCGAGAAGAAGGTGCTCGACGTGATCCTGCAGGCGCGCGACCGCGGCCTGTATCACGCCATCACCGACTGCGGCGCCGGCGGCTTCAGCTCGGCCGTCGGCGAGATGGGCGAGGAGCTCGGCGCCGCGGTCGACCTCGACAAGGCGCCGCTGAAGTACGCAGGGCCTGTCGTACACCGAGATCTGGATCTCCGAGGCGCAGGAACGCATGGTCCTGGCCGTGCCGCCCGAGAACTGGGCCGCGCTTGCGGACGCTGTGCGCAGAGCGAGGACGTCGAGGCGACCGTACCTCGGCACCTTCGAGCCGACCGGCCGGCTGCGGCTCCGCTATCACGGCGCAGCAGGTCGCCGACCTCGACATGCACTTCCTGCACGACGGCCGGCCGCCGGTGGTGCGCGCAGGCGACGCTGGCGGCCGACGGCAGCCCGGATGCAGCGCCGGACGCACGCCGCTGACGCTGCGGCTCAAGCCGGACTTCACCGACGATCCTGCTCAAAATCCTCGGCCGCTCGAACGTCTGCAGCAAGGAATGGATCATCCGCCAGTACGACCACGAGGTGCAGGGCGGCACGCGTCATCAAGCCGCTGGTCGGCGTCGCGCGACGACGGCCCCGGCGACGCCGCGGTCGATCACGCCGGTGCTCGGCTCCTGGCGCGGCCTGGCCATCGGCTGCGGCATCAACCCGCGCCTACGGCGATCTCGACCCCTACGCGATGGCCGCCGCGCGCCATCGACGAGGCGGTGCGCAACGTCGTCGCCGTCGGCGCCGATCCGGCGCGCATCGCCCTGCTCGACAACTTCTGCTGGGGCAACACCGATCGGCCCGAGGTGCTCGGCTCGCTGGTGCCGCGCCGCCGAGGCGTGCCGCGACGTGGCCCTGGCCTACGGCACGCCGTTCATCAGCGGCAAGGACAGCCTCAACAACGAATTCCACGCCGGCAGGCCAGGCACATCGCCATTCCGCCGACGCTGCTCATCAGCGCCCTGGGCCAGGTGCCCGACGTCCGCCGCTGCGTGACGATGGACCTGAAGGAGCCGGGCAACGTCGCTCTATCTGACTCGGCACGACCCGGGACGAACTGGGCGGCTCGCACTATCAATCTGGTCAGCGGCACAGAAGGGCGGCGCGGTGCCGCGGTCGATCCGGAGTCGGGCGCCGCAGTCTTCCGCAAGCTGCACGACAGGCGATCAGCGCGGCCTGGTGCGCTCCTGTCACGATCTGAGCGAGGGCGGCCTGGCGGTGGCGGTCGCCGAGATGGCGTTCGCCGGCGGCGTCGGCGCCGACCTGACCGGCCTGACAGAGATGGCGGGCTGAGCACGGCGGCGCTTCTCTTCGCGGAATCGACCACCGTTTTGTCGTCGAAGTCGAGCCGGGCCGCAGTCAACGGACTTTCGAGGCGACCCTCGCGGGCAGATGTACCGCTGTGCGAACTGGGCTCAGACGTGCAAGGAGCCGCGTCTCCGGATCGCGGGGGCCGAACGGCGAGTGGGTCATCTGGGCGCAACTCGACTCAGCTCAAGGAAGCCTGGCAGAGGCCGCTAAGAAACTAATTCAGTTCTCGGTCGCCGACTACGACTAGTCATTCATCTTGTGCAGTTCGAGCGACCGGATTCCCAGACGCGAAGCGAAACGGAACTTTTTGTTGCGTGGTCAAATCGCTGGTGAATCGCTTCTTGACCGCATCGACCCACCGCACCGGGCGCTTGTCATAGTCGATCACGACACGGGTCAGCACGGCTCCCGGCGTGGCAGCGCGCCGATCGAATTCCAGCTTCGAGATCGCAGTTCTGCTGGATATCGGCGTAGCCGATTCCTATGCCCTTTGCGAGCGCCGCGTAATCGATGTGGGCCAGGACCGTGGCCGTCGTGCGGCATAGGCCGATTTCTGCAGCCGTTGCATGTAGTGGTAGGCCTGGTCGTCCAGGACGAAGAACTTGACAGGCAGCCCTTCGGGCGCTGCCGTCGACATTTCGATCGCGGTCATCAGGAAGCAGCCGTCGCCGGTGACCGTGACCACCTGCCGGCCTGGCCGGACTCGCTGGCGTCGCCGATCGGCCGCGGGAATCGACCAGCCCATCGCCTGGTTGTCGACCGGGTTGAAATAGGTGCGCGGCTGGTAGACCTCGAACGCCTCCGCCGCCCAGTGCTCGGTCAGAGCGTCACGTCGCACGAAGACCAGGGCATCGGACAAGTGCGCCGCGCAGGGCGAGCAAGAAGCGCCATCGGATCGACGCCGCATTTGGCATACACTCCGCATTCTTGCGGCATTCGGCCTGCCTGAGCGACGCGATGTGCTGATCAGGTGCGCCGGTCTCGCACCGCCTGACCTGTTCCCGCATTCGAGCAAGCCGCGACAGGAATACGCCCGCATCGGCCGGCACGCAGACGTCGGTTTTGAGCACGCGGCCCAGGTTGTTCGGATTGGCGTCGACGTGAATGACCTGTGCCGGCTGCGGGTCGCAGTAGTAGGCGGTGGAAACCTCGCTGAACTTCACGCCGATGGCCAGAAGCAGGTCGATCGATTGAAAGACGACCTCCGCAGTCCTGGGTGCCTTGCGGCCCGAAACCCCAGCCGACGGCCAGCGGGTGGCATTCCGGAATCACACCCTTGCCCGAGACGCTGGTCGCCACCGGCGCCTGCAGCAGTTCGGCGACCTGTTGCAGCGCCGCCGCAGTAGTCCATGCAGCCGAGGCCGGCGTAAATGCCGACCGCGAGCTTTCGGCTGGCAAAGCAAGCACAGGGCCGACTGAACGGCCGGCCTCGTCCCAGGGAAGTCCGCACGGGGCGAGCGGCGGATCGTTGTAGTGATAGGCTTCGATGAGCAGGTTGTACGGGATCACCACGGCGACCGGCCCCGGCTCGCCCGGCCTGGGCGATTGAAAGGCACGTCGCACGCGCACGGGAATTTCTGACGACGTGCCGCAACTCGATGACGTCCTTGCACACCGGCTCCAGGAGCTGCGCCTGATTGAGGTCATGAACCTGAAACGGCCGGAATTTCTTGCCGCGCGCCACGTCGCCCACGATGCACACCATGGGGATGCTGTCGAGCAGACGCTTCACCGATGCCGGTCAAGGAATTGGTGACGCCAGGACCGGGCACAATACACATCACGCCGGCTTGCCCGTTGCGCGAGCGTAACCGTCGGCCATCATGGCGGCCGAGAATTCGTGGGTGACGAGCAGGTAGTCGAGCCCACGGCTTTTCATCGTGTCCCAGAGTTCGTTTTCCTGGCGCCCGGGATGCCATAGACGCATTCAACCCCCTCGACGAGCAGCGTTTCGACGACGCGCCCTGGCGCCGGTGTGCAAGCCGCTGACTGTGCCCGGTTGTTCGCGAAGATGCAGCGGACCAGCCGGCGCCTGGCTGGTTTGTAGTAAAGTGACAACGCCAGGAAGTACGACGGATCGCAACAAGTCCCGTCGTGAAAAGTCGAAGCTCATGGCGTTCCTCGGTGGTCGATTAGGCACGCGGCAAGGGACCAGTGACCATCCCTTGAACGCCGCCAGGTGAGGGTGTCCTCCTTCCCTATCGTCGGCCGAAGCGACTGCCTTGATGCCTTCGTTGCATTCCGAGCGGACCCTATTCTCGGCACTTCGACATAATGCGTTTTGGCGATCGACATCCTTGGACGATTTTCGCCCGCTTACCTCAATTGCCAGTTTTTTCCGCCGACTTTTCCTCAAGTTCGCAGGCAAAATGAAGTTGTTCTCGCTATTTGTTCTCGCTATTTGGTTCGCGAATGATTGCGCCTGGACAGGGTTGAGCGCTTGGAGCTTGCCCTCATCGTCGCCGGCTGAGACTATTCGCGCAGCCAGATCGATGATCTCATCGTTTGTCACGGGCGCCCCCGATCTGATGACTGGCGGTTCATCGCCAATGCCGTCCGAAGGTTCCGGAACGATTTTCCATCCCAGGTTTCGAGCGCGAGCTTGCTATCGATTGCTCGCTCGGCGAATGAGCGCCTATGTGAGTGGTCGTCAGCAACATTTTGCCTCGGCGCTGGCTCGCGGCGGCTGCGTTTGTCGACTTGATGATGGCGCATCTACATCACCCACGTCGGCAACTCGCCGTCGCCCCATTCGCGCCGTATGCCGAGAGCGTCAGCTTCGCTCTTGACGAAGATCGCATGGAACGAAACGCGCTTAGCCTCGGTCGTGTTAATACCCTTGATGCAGAAGATGTAACGATCATCACCTCCGTACCAGACGGCGAACACGACCTCCGCTTCTTGCATGACGTCGCGAACATATCTCCGCCGATCGCGCTGCTTCATGTGCTTCAGATTGTCAGCATGCTTTACAGCGTTCACGGTCTCGATAAACTGATCATCGACTGTCCCGGGTGCGTGGTTCATTGCTGCGCCTCCGACTCCGTGCTGTCGCGCGGCTGCAGCCGTCGCCGGAGCGGCCCGGTCAGTACTAAGATCTTCTTGCCAATCCGGATCGAGCTTATGTCCCCACGGCGCAACGCCTCATAGAGGCCGTTCCGGGATAGCGGCAAAACTTGGAGGGTTTCTTCCGGTGTTATGGTAGGGCGGCTAAGCAGTTCATCGATTTCCACCACAGTATTCCCAATCCCTTTATGGTTTGCGAATTCACACACAATATTTAGGTTGGACTATCTTGTTCGTCAAGGGAGATGTGGTTATTTTTACCCACGAAAAAGGAATGACCTCAATGGCCAAGGGACGACCGCCGAAACCCGAGCCGGAACGCAAATCGCGATACGTCTCGTTTCGTGCACGCAGCGGGTTGCAGGCGCGACTGGCGGCGGCGGCGCAACAATCCGAGAGATCAGTCAGCGAGGAAATTGAGCGGCGCCTCGAGCGTTCGTTCCTCACGGAGGGCCTTGGGCGCCAGTTGGCTCAGCACGGGGATTTGCTGGCCAGGATCGCCACGAAACTCGGTGTTGACGACGCGCCAAACCTTGTGTGGGTGCAGGCTGAAATTTCCGGGCAAGGGTCCATGACAGCAGATGAGAGGCTTTCCGTTAGTCATGCGGGCGGGGAAGATCAAAGTTGGATTGAGTGCTTTCTCTCGTTGCGAGAACTCATTTGGTCGTTGAAAAAAGTTGAGTCGGAACAAGAACGCTCGACCATTTGGTCAAGGGCGGAGTGGTTGCTGGACGAGATGGCGATCGCGAAAAAAACCGCAAATTTCGCCGGCCTCTCTGAGAAACTGCGCGCGCTCAGCGAACCCAGCAAAAATGTAGAGGGCAAGCCATGAGCGGCCACATCCAACGACGCGGCGAGCGCTCCAGGCAACTGGAGGACGAATAGATATGCGCGGCCATATTCGACAACGCAGCCCCGGGCATTGGGCGATCGTGCTCGATATACGCGACGAGACCGGCAACCGCCGTCGAAAGTGGCACAGCTTCACCGGTACCAAGCGCGAGGCGCAGATTGAATGTAGTCGCCTGATCGCAGAACTAAGCAGCGGTGGTTATGTCGAGCCCGACCGCACCAGCCTCGCCGTCTTCCTTGACCGTTGGCTCGATCATGTGACGCACGCAGGTCAGCCCGCGCACCCACGAGCGCTACGCCGAGATTGCCACGGAAAAACATCGCGCCGTTGCTTGGCGCCGTTTTGCTGTCGAAACTTACAGCCGGCGCAGATATCAATCGGCCTATGCCAAGGCGCTCACCAGTGGCCACAGGAAGCGTGCTGGCGGTCTTTCGCCGCGCACCGTCCACCACATGCATCGGATTCTGCGTCAGGCGCTCCAGCAGGCGATGACGTGGGGCATCCTAGCGCGCAATCCCGCGACTGCGGTGAAGCCGCCGAAGGTCGAGCGCACAAAGGTTGCAACGCTTTCCACCGAGCAGGCCGCGAAGCTTCTCGGCGCCCTCGCCCACAGCCGCATCTACTGGCCTACTCTCATCGCCTTGGCGACCGGCATGAGGCGTGGCGAAATCTCCGCGTTACGCTGGGAGGCCATTGATTTCGACCGGGGCACATTGCAGGTGGTCGAGACCGTCGAGCAGACCAAGACGTCGCTGCGGTTCAAGCCTCCGAAGAATGGCAAGACCCGAGCCATCACCCTCCCCGCTTTTGCAGTCGCGGAACTGCGTTGCTGGAAGCGGGAACAGGCTGAAGAGCTATTACGGCTCGGGATACGACAGACCGGCAGGACCCTGGTCTGCGGTCGCGCCGACGGCGAGCTACACTCGCCACTTGCCCTCACCTACGAGTTCGCTCGCTTTATGCGCCAGCTGAAGGATCTTCCGCAGGTGCGGTTCCACGACCTGCGGCATTCTCACGCCACCCAGCTGTTGGCGACCGGCATTCACCCCAAGATCGCCCAGGAGCGACTAGGGCACTCCAGCATCAGTGTGACCCTCGATCTTTATTCACACGTTGTGGAGTCAATGCAGGATGAGGCGGCCAGCCGTGTTGACGCGGCCCTCGGTAGAGCCCTAGAAAGCGAGCGCGAAAAGAAAAGGTAGCAATCCGGTAGCAAATGGCCAATTTCGACACTTGCTACCGGCAATAAAGACAAATAACCACAAAGACTTAAGGCCACGTGGCGGAGTGGTTACGCAGCGGTCTGCAAAACCGTTTACCCCGGTTCAATTCCGGGCGTGGCCTCCAGTAATAAAATCAAACACTTAGCTAAATTTTTAGTTCTTGGACTTAGTCCTGGAATTTGGGTCTGGGAACCCGTTGGGAACCCCTCCCCGTCTCCCGCACCTCGGCGCACCACGGGGGCGTTTGTGGGCGATTGCGGGGTGGTTGCCATTTTGCACATCGCCATTTCCATGGGCGGTCTACGCTGCCTGGCGGTAGGGGCTACAGTCAACGTCCCTTGCCCACAGGCGGCGAGGACCGTCGGCAGGCGTGGCCGCCGCTTGTCTCCTTCCTGAGGAGGCAATCAATGGCCAGAGGCACTCATTGCGATTGGCACCGCGTTGGTCGCGATCGGCGCATACAGGCTGCTCGATTTGTTGGGTGCTATTCTCGTAGGCGCCCGCTGAAACAAAAGGCCCCGAACCGCTGGGCGGTGGTTTGTAGGCGATTGTGGGGCGGCAGGGACCGCAATCCCATCAGTCGCGACCTGATCCTTTGATGTGCGGCTGGTCGTGCAGAACAACACTCAGCAGCGAGCTGTGGACTTCTATGCTGCCGTTGTAATCAATGAAGCCCAATTCCCGAAACTTGTTCATGAAATGGCTCACGCGAGACCGCGTAGTGCCAATCATCTCTGCCAGGGTTTCTTGACTCACCTTCGCGAAGATCGGCTCAGGCCTGCCTTCCTTGCCAAAATTAGCCAATAAAAGAAGGGCTCGAGCCAATCGCTTCTCACTCGAATTGAACAGTTGATCGACCAAGTCTTCTTCTACGCGGATGGTCCGAACTAAGAGGTGCGCAACAAACATTTCGGAAAACGCTGGTTCGTCACGGAGAACGCGTACAATGGCCTCCTTCTCCAGTCGCATGATTTCGCATTCGATCATTGCCGTAGCCGTCGCCATGCGCCGTGGCTGGCCGGTCAGGCAACCCTCGCCGCAGAACACATCCGGCCCCTGAATTGCGACAGGCTTCCTTGCCTTGCTCGGAAACAACGGTGAGCTTGACGTTGCCTTTCTGGATGTAGAAGACGAAATCCGCAGCATCTCCCTGCGAAAAAACGACCTGATTCTCGCGATATTTGCCGATGCTGCGTCCCTCGCCAACTTTGGCAAGAAAGGATTTCGGATCGAAAGACGGCCCTTGCTCGATCACCATGGCACGAGGTCCTGAATCGTGTCGTCGGCCCGCCGGCTGGCCCTTCTGGGTAGACCGCATTTTATCATTGGATTGAAGGAAGGCCACCGGCAGCCGCACCGACATAATGGCGCACCGGGAGTCCGCGGCCATTTGTGGGCGATTGTGGGGTGGTCTAGGCTTTAGCGGTTGGCAATCGCTCTCCTGTGTTTGCCACCAGGCGGCGGGACTTGGTAGCCCCTTGCGTCCGCCGCCTGTTCTAATCGAAATTAGCAATGGCGGCTGTGCTATCCGCGTTCATTTGCGACCGCGCCTTGCGGCTACATTGGGGGCAGTACCATCGAGTCGCGCTTTCGGTCCAGCCGCAGCACCGCGCGATTAGAACGCCATCAGAATATGATCCAAAAATCTGAAACCACGCGCGCCTTGACCGCGCCCCTTTGCCAAGCGGTGTTTGGAGTGGCCTCCGACCCGCTTGCTTTCTCTCCTTGGTGCCCGCGCGGACCGCTTGCGTGAGCAGTATTGAACAGCTGCCCCAAGTCTACAGTGCAATAATCTTCAGGAGGTTGCGAGCAGATTGAGGGCAGCCCTTATGTACAACCATTACCCTACCGTCAACGGAAAACGCCCCTTTAACCAAAGGGAATCACCGCCGTTTGGCGTTGAAGATCGCCCTCCGTGTCCGTCATGCGGCGCTGAGATGAACTTGTTCCGTCGTTCCCCGGAACCTGTCCACCATGGTTACGAAGTGCAAATGTTCTCCTGCATGGAATGCGACGCGGAATTTATCCGGAGTGCCGACCGCACGGGTAAGCCGCACCCGACGCCCCTCATCATCGAACTGGAGACGCTGTCTCCAAGCATTGCGCGCGCGGTGGGTGAATGAGGCCCGAACCACCGCCTGGGCCGCCCGCGACGCTCGGCGAGGTGCGCTGGCTCGACGCGATCTCGCTCTTGGCTTCCTGTAAAGTGTGCGCGCATGAGACCGTTCTCAACGTCAACTCGCTACCAGACACTGTGCCACTGTCTTGGTTCGCGTCACGCTTCGTGTGCAAGTGCTGTGACGCGGTCGGCGCATATATTTCGCCTAGCTGGTCAGAGAAACCAGACGGGGCTGATCTGGCCGATTATATGTCGGGATGAGCGAGCGGTGACAATCGCAGGCTCCCCACGCAAGCTGAGATCAGGTTCTCCGCATGCCGCGCGTCGTGCCTCTACGCTTCGGGTCCCGTTTCGAAGCAAATTGCAACGATTTATGACCCCTAAGTGGTCCATCTATATCGACCGATGTATTTCAATTTTGCTGTACGTCGATTTTGATGGCCGCAGGGACAGGCTTTTCGGGTCGTATGGTTCCCTATGATGCGGGTCGCGCAACGGCAGCCGGTAAGCGGCATTATTGTGCCCGCCAGCGTCGTCTTGGCGTTTTCCATCGTGGCGATCGTGGCCTTCACGCTTTGGCAGGCGCGCCAGGATGCGCGCACACGCGCACTGCGCGAAGGTGAAAACATCGTCCAGGTCATCGAGGCCGATGTTGCGCGCAACATCGAACTCTACGATCTATCGTTGCAAGGACTGCAGGAAGCGTTGGCGACTGAGGCCGTGGCTCACGTTGGGCACGAGGTCCAGCGCCTCGCATTATTCGACCATGCCGCGAGCGCCAAGTACATGGGCGCCATGTACGTCCTCAACGCGACCGCCGACATTGTCTTCTGTTCACGATCGACAACGGCCAACCCCCGGCTCGATTTAACTGATCGAGATTATTTCCAGGTTCACCAGTATAGACCAGATATTGGGCTCTATATCAGCCGCCCCTTCAAAGGCAGGTTGGAGCGTCGCGAGGATCGCATCGCGCTGAGCCGGCGGCTCCCCGACAAGGATGGCAAATTTGCCGGCATTGTGGTGGGCACGCTGCGGGTTTCCTACTTCCGCGACCTATTTTCTCGCCTAAATGTTGGCCGGCATGGTCTGATCACGCTCGCAAGGTCCGACGGAACGATACTTATGCGGCACCCTTCGATTAATGGTGATTATGACATCGGCGGCAGTTTCAAAGGCACGCCGATTTTTGAGCGCATTCTGCGCGAGCGATCTGGCTCCTTCACGGCAAGGTCAACTATCAATGGTGTGAACCGCCTTTTCACGTTTAGACAAATCGGCGAATTGCCGCTGTTCGTCGCGGTCGACCAGGCGGTCGATGACATCTTCGCGGAGTGGTGGCGTCGAGCCATCGCGATCGGCTCCGTTACGCTCGCCCTCGCTGTAACAATCATCGCACTGGCGGTCATGCTTCGCGGCGCGCAACGCGAACTTGCCGCGGTTGCGGTCACGGACGGGCTAACTGGGCTCGCCAATCGTCGGTGCTTCGATCAAACGCTGCAGTTGGAATGGCAGCGCGCCGCCCGTACCGATACGCGGCTCGCCCTCCTGATGATTGATGTGGACGACTTCAAGACATTTAACGATCAACACGGACATTGGAAAGCCGACGAGGTGCTGAAGGCATTCGGACAAATCCTTAAAAATTGCAGCGCGCGGCCGGGAGACCTCGCGGCTCGCTACGGTGGGGAGGAATTTGCCGTCGTGCTGCCGAATACCGACACGAGATCGGCATCGGTGGTAGCAGAGCGAATTCGAGTATCGATGCTGGAGCGCGCGCAAAACGTCGACAATCCAACTGTCAGCATCGGTGTGGCCAGCGTGCGTCCTCGACCGGACCGTTATGCGGCCGCCTTACTAAAGGCGGCGGATACTGCGCTCTACCGGGCGAAGGCAAACGGACGCAATCGTTGCGAGACGCTCATAGCAGCGGTAAAAACAAACTCGCACGCACTGCCCGACTAGTCCGCCGCGGAACTAGCTAGAAACTCCGCCGGGCTCGCCCATGACGTTCGCCGACATGCGCGAGCCGGGGTGCAGCACCTAACGCGTTCTATCTCAGCGAAACGCGGGCCTTTAAAAGGCGAGACCGAGACCGAAATGACCATTGAGGTTTCTGCCGAGATGATCCGCCTCCTCGGCATCCTTGCTGGTTGCCCGAACGGCGCCATGCAGCACGAACTTACAACACAGGGTGTTCAAAGTAGCATGGTCTACGAAGCTGCAATGCTCAACCTGGTCCGCGTGAAGCAGGAACGCGCTTTGGGCCAGACCACCTATCGAATTCGAGATCCTACCCTCCGGCATCCAACTGCTGAACGTGCAAGAATGATCGACCCAACACCCGATGAAATTGATTTCATTCGGAGGCTTGCGGCACGCCAAGGCGAAATTGAGCTCTACGGCAGCATTGACCTGTTCCACATCGAGCGTCTGATCCCCGATTACGTCACAAAAGATTATGCCGGCTTTGGCCCAGTACACTTCAGCCTCACGGAAAGGGGTTGGGAACTCGCTCAAATCATCAAACGCAGATATCAAGAGGGAGAGTAGCCCGCCGATGACGCTCGGCAACATGCGCGAGCTTGGCCGCCACATCTAACCAAAGATGTGTTGGCTATTCGCGCGTAATAGACCATCATTATGCTGTTGAAGATTGTCAGTCCTACGCCGCGCATGGGGGCGACAATCCAGGCGCGGCGGTTTTTCTCTTTCCTTGCCTATATCCTGTTCCTTGCCTGTATCCTGCACTTCCCAAAAGTTGAAATGGTGCTAACCTACCCTCGATTTCTGGGAGGGATGGATGCGAAGGCGCGAGTTCATCGCGGCTCTTGGCGGAGCAGCTGCGTTGCCCCTGGTGGCGCGGGCGCAGCAGCCATCGGTGCCGGTGATCGGATTGCTCAGCAGTTCGTCGCTCGAAAAGACGAGCAGTTCAAAGTCGAACCCATTTCTTGCTCGCTTTCACGAAGGTCTGTCCGAAATCGGTTACATCGAAGGCCGGAACGTGGCGATCGAGTATCGCTGGGCGGAGGAACATTACGATCGACTGCCGGCCTTGGCTGCGGAATTGGCTCAACGTCAAGTGAAGGTGATCGTTGCAGCAAACGGTGGCTTAGCGTCGGCGTCGGCCGCCAAAGCGGCGACAACTACTATTCCGATTGTTTTCATGATCCCCTCCGACCCGGTCAAGCTTGGGCTGGTCTCAAGCTTCAGCCATCCAGGGGGGAACCTCACCGGCATAGCCTACTACAACGTGGAGGTGGCTCCAAAGCGCCTGGAACTGCTGCACAAGTTGGTGCCCACAGCCACGTCTGTCGCACTGTTCGTCAACCCGGCCAACTCCACCGATGCCGAGTCCCAATCGAAAGAAATGGAGGTTGCTACCCGCGCGTTTGGGCTACGGCTGTTGGTGTTGAACGCAAGTAATTCAAGCGAAATAGAGGCGGCATTTGATAGCCTTATCCGTGAGCGAGTTGACGCACTTCAGTTAGGCGTTGACGGCGTGTTTGGCACCAATCGCGATCAAATAGTCGCACTGGCGGCACGCTACGAAGTCCCAACGATTTACCCCTGGCGCGAGTTCACAGCGGCCGGTGGTCTTATGAATTACGGAACGAACATACCCGATGTCTTTCGGGAGGTAGGTATCTACACCGGGAAGATATTGAAGGGTGAAAAGCCTGCCGACCTGCCGGTGTGGCGACCCACTGAGGTGAGGTTTGTCATCAATGTCAAAACTGCGAACGCGCTCGGCCTAACCGTCCCGGCCTCGCTACTCGCACTTGCCGACGAGGTCATTGAATGAAACGGCGCGAATTCATCGCGGCTCTTGGCGGCACGGCGGCGTGGCCAACATTGGCCAATGCGCTAGACGCAGCGTCACCGATTGTGGGCTTCCTGGTCGGAATAAGTTACAAGGGACCGCTTTTGCAGTCCTTATGGGCTGCTTTCCTAGAAGGACTTGGATCGCGGGGCTACGTCGAAGGGCAAAATTTGAGAATTGAGCTGCGCGAAGCGGACGGCCATTACGAACGACTGCCTGACCTTGCCGCTGATCTGGTTAAACTCCAGCCCGCCGTCCTCGTTGTCGGCTCAGCTACCAGCGACCCTCGCGCTCAAGGCAGCGACTACGACCATACCCATTGTATTCACTGCTGCAGATGACCCGGTCAAAAATGGGTTGGTAGCGAGCTTGCGCATTCCCGGAGGGAACGCAACCGGCATCAACCCGATGATGAACGCCCCGGACGGCAAGCGGCTCGGATTGCTGCACGAGCTTGTACCCGATGTCAGCCGAATTGGCGTGCTGTTCAACCCGAATTCACCGGATGCTTCATCTCACTTGACCGACATCGCAGCGGCGGGACAATCGCTTGGGCTGGACCTCGTGATTGTCAAAGTCGCTGACGACGCGGCACTCGAAAATGCGTTTGCATGGATAAATGAACAGCAGATCAGAGCGCTACTGATTGCAGCAGACCCTCTATTTTCCATTGATCACATCGCTCCTCTGGCCAACCGATTCAAAGTAGCCGTGCTTTATAATGTTCGGTCCCCGGCAGTTGTCGGTGCGCTGATGAGCTACGGGCCGAGCCTTACCGATGCTTATCGCCAGCTAGGCGTTTACACCGGTCTCGTTCTCAAAGGGGGAAAGCCCAGCGACATGCCGGTCTGGCAAACCGTTCGATTTGAGTTGGTTATCAATCTTAAGACGGCGAAGGCACTTGGCATTGACGTGCCGCCCTCACTTCTCGCCCGCGCCGACGAGGTGATCGAATGAAACGGCGCGCGTTCATCGCAGGGCTCGGCAGCGCGGTGGCGTGGCCGGTGGTGGCGCGGGGGCAGCAGCCGAAAATGCCGGTGGTCGGATTCCTCAATGGCGGAACACCAGACGGATACGCACCGTACGTGATCGGATTCCTTCACGGGCTCAATGAAATCGGTTACGTCGAAGATAAGAACGTCACTATAGATTATCGGTGGGCTAAGGGTGAGTACGATCGCCTTCACGAGATGGCTGCCGATCTCGTACATCTTAAAGTGGCTGTCATCGCCGCGAATACACCGACAGCGCCGGTTGCCAAGGCGGCAACCGCCGAGATTCCGATTGTCTTTGTCAACACCGGCGATCCAGTCATGGCCGGCCTCGTCGCGAGCTTTAATCGGCCTGGCGGCAACGTTACGGGCGTGAGTTTTCTCGGGCCGGAATTGGAGACCAAGCGTCTGGAGCTTCTGGACCAACTTATTCCTGGAACTACGCTGATTGGTGTGCTGGTGAACCCGATGAATCCGGCGGCCAATCTGCAGTTGCGCAAGTTGCAAGAAGCCGCAGGCGGGATCAAACGACAGATAGAGATTGTGCGCGCCAGTACCGCGCTTGATATTGAAACAGCATTCGAGATCGCCGTCCAAAGAGGGGCTGATGGGTTTCTTGTGGTCCAAGACCCGTTCTACAACAGCCGACGCGATCAGATCGTGGCGCTAGCTGGCGCACATAAGCGACCCGTAGTCTATCCGCTACGCGAATTTGCCGAAGTCGGCGGACTCGTTAGTTACGGACACGACCTTGTAGATGGGTATCGTCAGATGGGTGTTTACGCTGGTCGAATTCTCAAGGGTGAGAAGCCTGCCGATCTTCCAGTGGTCCAACCCACAAAGTTCGAGTTCGTCATCAACATCAAAACGGCCAAAACGCTCGGCCTTACAATCCCGCCGACGCTTCTCGCCCGCGCCGACGAGGTGATCGAATGAGGCGACGCGAGTTCATCGCGGGGCTCGGAAGCGCGGCGGCGTGGCCGGTGGTGGCGCATGGGCAGCAGCGCAGCGGATTGCGAAAAGTTGGCGTTCTCTTCCCAGGGTTTTTGGGCGCCGAACGAGAAAGACTGCTCACAGAAGGATTGGCCCGCGAACCGGGTAGTGAGCGAGTTGTCCTGTTTTTGCGATCCGCGGAAGGCAGGAGTGAGCTGCTTGGCAAGTTAGCCGCCGAACTGGTGGATGATCATGTAGACGTTATTCTTGCCGTCGCATCGGGAAGTCTTGAAGCTGCCCGGCATGCGTCGCAAAGCATCCCGATCGTCGCGCTTGACCTCGAATCCGACCCCATCGCGACCGGAGCGGTGCAAAGCCTCAATCGGCCCGGTGGCAACGTCACTGGTATCTTTTTCGATGCACCGGAAATTGCCGGTAAATGGGTTCAGATTATAAAGGAGATGCTACCCCGGGTCAGCAAAGTTGCGCTGCTTTACGATCTGCATCTGGACCAAACGCAGGTCAAAGCAGGCGAAAACACGACACGCAATCTCGGAATTGTAACGCTGCGCCTTGGCATCGATCAGCCAACCGAATTTCGCGATGCGTTCCGGCGCGCGGTTGGCGCAAAAGTTGACGCAATGCTTGTTCACTCGTCGCCGATATTCGTCGATCAGGCTTCGGTTATCGCCGAGCTCGCAAGCGAGTTTCGTCTGCCCTCGATTGGATTGTTCCCCGTCTATGCCAAGGTCGGCGGCCTCGTTTCATATGGGCCAAATAATTTCGAATTGTTCAAGCAGGCTGGCGGCATCGTTGGCAAGATCCTTCTTGGCGCAAAGCCAGCTGAGTTTCCGATTCAAAGACCGGTGTACATGCCGTTTTTGATTAATATGCGCACAGCCAAACTGCTGCAGGTAACCGTCCCTCCATCGTTGTCGGCATTAGCCGACGAGGTCATCGAATGAAGAGGCGCGAATTCATCGCTGGGCTCGGCAGCGTTGGAGCGTGGCCGATGGTGGCGGGTGCGCAGCAGGTAGGGGTACCGGTGATCGGGTTTCTCAGCGGCGCCTCGCGCAGTGAAACTCGTTCTCCCAGTGGGTTGCGACAGGGGCTTGCCGAAGCCGGGTACATTGAAGGGCGTAACCTGACGATCGAGTATCGTTCGGCTGACGCTCATTTTGATCGGCTACAAGCACTTGCTGACGAGCTCGTAAGCCGTCGCGTTGCACTGATTGCCACGGTCACGCTGCCCGCAGCAGTGGCGGCGAAATCGGCAAGCCCAACGACTCCTGTTGTCTTCGTGATCGGCGAGGACCCCGTCAAAGCCGGTCTCGTCGCGAGCCTCGATCGACCAGGAGGCAACGCGACCGGCGTGAGCGATTTTGTAAACCAGCTTGTAGCGAAGCGGCTAGAGCTTATCCAGCAGACCGTACCACGCGTGCAGTCAGTAGGCCTGCTCGTCAATCCAAAAAATCCCAACGCTGGGACCGATAGCAAGGAGATGGATGCAGCGGTAAACGCGCTCGGAAAGAAACTGTTGGTCGTCAGGGCGACAAATGATCGTGAGCTGGAGGCAGCATTCGCGACACTTGCGCAGGAGCGCGTCAGCGTCCTCTGTGTCAATATCGATCCATTTCTGATCCAAGCCCAGGAGCGAATCACGTCGCTAGCGGCAAGCTACAGGTTGCCCGCGATTTACCCGCTGCGGGACTTTGTCGATGCCGGGGGGCTCATGAGCTACAGTCCCAATCGTCTAACCTCCTGGCGCCAAGCAGGGATTTATGCTGCGCGAATTTTGCGCGGGGAGAAGCCAGCCGATCTTCCCGTTCAACAGGCGACGACTGTCGAGCTGGTCATTAACCTCAAAACGGCCAAAGCGCTCGGCCTTGAAATCCCGCCCCAGGTACTTGCACGCGCCGACGAGGTCATCGAATGAGGCGGCGCACATTCATCGCGGGGCTTGGTAGCGTGGCGGCGTGGCCCATCGCTGCTCGCGCGCAGTCGGAGCGCAGGGTGCAACGGATTGGCGTTCTGATGCCGTTTGCTTCGAGTGATCAGCAATACAAGGCTCGGGTTGGGGCATTTATCCAGGCACTGCAAACGCTTGGTCGGATCGAAGGGCGCAACGTACAGATTGAGTATCGGGCAAGCGCAGGAGAACCAGACGAGCTGCGCAGGTACGCAACTGAGTTGGTGGGGCTCTCACCGACCGTAATTTTGGCTACCGGCGTTTCCACTGTGATGCCGTTGCAACAGGCGACGCGCACCATTCCAATCGTATTCGTAGTTGTTCCCGACCCCGTCGGGGCTGGTATCGTCGAGAGCTTAGGCCGACCGGGCGGAAACCTCACTGGCTTCACAACGTTCGAGTACGGCCTCAGCGGAAAATGGCTGGAACTGCTCAAAGAGATCGCACCCGTCGTCAAGCGAGTGGCAGTTCTGCGAAATGCAGCTGTTTCTGCTGGGATCGGGCAGTTTGCCGCTATCCAGTCCGTCGCTCCGTCACTGGGTGTAGAGTTGACCCCAATGAACGTCCGCGATGGAGCGGAAATAGAGCGTGCCGTCTCAGCTTTCGCGGGCACGCCAGAAAGAGGCTTAATCGTAACTGGCAGCGCTTTGGCGGCGTCCCACCTCGATCTACTCGTCAGACTGATGGCAGAGCACAAATTGCCTGCTATTTACTTTGACCGACCGTTCGTCATGGCCGGTGGTTTGATGTCCTATGGGGCCAACGGGATCGAGCAATACCGAATGGCGGCCGGCTACGTCGATCGCATCCTGGGAGGCGAAAAACCAGCCAATTTACCCGTGCAAGCCCCTACTAGATACGAGACAGTCATCAATCTCAAGACCGCCCAGGCACTAGACCTTATTGTGCCGCAAACCCTGCTCAGCCGCGCCGACGAGGTGATCGAATGAAGAGGCGCGCGTTCATCGCGGTGTTCGGCGGCGCGGCGGCGTGGCCGGTGGTGGCGCGGGCGCAGCAGCCGCGGAGGGTCTATCGCGTCGGCATTCTCGCAATTGCCCGAGAGCTACCACGCACTTGGAAAACTCTGATAGAGGCATTGCATGACCACGGTTATGTGGAAGGGCAGAACCTCATCATTGAATGGCGTTATTCAGAAGGACAAACAGAACGATGGCCTGAACTCGCTCGCGAGTTGGTTGGACTGAACGTCGACGCCATCGTCGTGAACACGACACCAGCGGCCCTCGCAGCGAAACGGGCCACGAGCACAATTCCAATCGTCATCACAACCGCGTTCGACCCAGTAGGAGCCGGTCTGGCCACCAGCCTAGCTAAGCCGGGTGCCAATGTTACTGGCCTGGGAATGCTTGTCCCTGAAGTCAACGCAAAAGCTCTGGCGTTACTGAAGGAGGCGGTGCCGAACGTCAGCCGAGTGGCTGTCCTCTGGAACGCGGCGAACCCAGCGAACTCGCTCGTATGGAAGGCGATAGAGGCCCCCGCTGGGGCAATGGATATAATGCTCCACTCCCAGCCAATCCGTGAGCCTAACGACTTCGATACTGCCTTTGATCGAATTTCGCAGCACCACGCCAATGGACTTCTAATTTTGGCTGATGCCGTGCTGTCTCAGTATCCGAGACCCATCGTGGATTTCACTATTCGCAGCCGACTTCCGGCGGTGTCCTTCTATAGGGAGTTTGCCGAACTCGGCACCTTGATGTCGTATGGACCTGACATTCTTGAGATGTATCGCAAGGCCGCAGACTATTTGGACCGAATACTAACGGGCGCAAAACCTGCTGATCTGCCGATGGAATTGCCCACAAAGTTCGAGCTGGTGATCAATCTCAAGACCGCGAAGGTATTGGGCCTCACCGTCCCACCCACGTTGCTCGCCCGCGCCGACGAGGTCATAGAATGAGGAGGCAGCGAGTTCATCGCAGGTCTCGGAAATGCGGCGGCATGGCCGCTGGTGGCGCGGGCTCAGCAGCTTGCCAAAATCCATCGGATTGGGTGGCTCGTGTTCGCTGGTGCTGACCTTGGACCTATCGACAAGACATTGTGGGATGCGCTCGCGCAGCGCGACTTGGTCCACGGACGCAACATCGAGGTGACCTTTCGTTATGCCAATGCTGTGACAGCTCGGCTACCAGAGCTAGCTGGCGAACTCGCGGCGCAGAAGCCGGACTTGTTGATTGGCGTTGGCGAACTCGTTGTGCAGGCACTCGTTGATGCAAGCAATGGCACTCCAGTGGTGGGCGGAGTAAGCGATAATCCTGTGCGCGCCGGACTTGCCTTTACTCTCGCTCGACCCGGCAAGGTCTTTACTGGTGTGACGTTTCTTACGGACGAAACCGCCGCCAAGCGGATGGAGTTGCTTAACGAGGTGGCACCCGCTGTAAGAAGGATTGCAGTCATCTGGAGCCCGCAACACCTGGATGATGAAATGGTGTTTGCTCGCCGCGCAGCCGAGGTGCTGGGCATCGGCCTAACCTCTCACCCGCTTTCAAGTGAGGCCGAAGCCGATGCGACTTTGAGCGACGGCTGGCGCGAGCGGTGCGGGGGCCGTCTATATTATCCCATCAAGAACAACCCAAAACGTTGTCGAGAAGATCGCGCGCTTTGGCCGCGAGTACCGGCTCCCAACGATGACGGCGTGGCGTGAATTCGTCGACGCCGGATGCCTTTTGTCATATGGCCCGAGCCGAAAATTTGAGGCAAAGCGCATCGCCGGGTATGTGGAGCGCATTATCAACGGCGAAAAACCCGAGCAGCTGCCAATCGAGACACCCACCAAGTTTGAGCTGGTGATCAATCTCAAAACCGCAAAAGCGCTTGGACTCGACAGTACCGCCGTCGTTGCTCGCCCGCGCCGACGAGGTCATCGAATGAACAGGCGCGCGTTCATCGCGGTGCTCGGCGGCGCGGCGGTATGGCCGTCGGTGGCGCGCGCGCAGCAAACAGCAATGCCGGTGATCGGATTCCTCGAACTCCAGACCGCCGGACGGGATGACGGAGCGTGTGCGCGCATTCCGTCAGGGCCTCAAAGACACAGGCATCGTCGAGGGTGAGAATGTGGCGATTGAATACCGCTTCGCCGAGGGTCAATTCGATCGATTGCCGGAGTTGGCGTCAGAACTGGTTCGCCGACGGGTCGACGTGATCCCCACGATCGGAATTGCGGCGGCGCTCGCGGCCAAGGCAGCAACCACGACGATCCCCGTCGTGTTCGGTGTCGGAGAAGACCCTGTCAGGCTTGGACTTATCGCAAGCCTCGCCCAGCCGGGGGCCAACTTGACGGGCGTCAATTTCTTGACGGGTGAGTTAGTAGCAAAGCGGTTGGAACTCCTGCGTGAGCTGGTACCCGCAGTCACACGTGTTGCCGTGCTCGTGAACCCCGCCGACACTGTGAATGCCGAAACCTCAGTGAGAGACGTGCAGTCGGCTGCCGTTGCCATCGGGCTGCAAATCCAGGTCCACAACGCTGGCACCAGCAGCGAGATCGATGCGGCGTTCGCGACAATTGGGCGCGAGCGGCCCGATGCCCTCCTCGTTGGCACCGGCCCCTTTTTCACGAGCCGGCGTGTCCAATTGGCCAATCTGGCGTCACGCTACGCGGTCCCCGCGATATTTCATTCACGTGAAATTAGCGAAGTCGGCGGGCTGATGAGCTATGGAACTAACATTTTGGATGCCTATCGTCAGGTTGGCGTCTACACCGGCCGCATCCTCAAGGGCGCGAAACCGGCAGATCTGCCGGCCGTACAATCGAGCAAGTTCGAGCTGGTCATCAACGCCCAGACTGCCAGGATGCTCGGCCTCACTGTCCCGCCAACGTTGCTCGCCCGCGCCGACGAGGTCATTGAATGATCCCTAAGCACCCTCCCGGCCCGCCGACGACGCGCGGCAACATGCGCGAGATGGGCGATCATGACGTTTACGTCGTTTGATGTGCTAGTTGGGTTAGTGATCCTTGCGGCGCTCATCGTGATGGTTCTGGCCATGAAGCGATGGGACGACTGATGTAGCCCAAGCACGAGCCCGGCCCGCCGATGGACCTCGCCAACATGCGCGCGAGCTTGGCTCTACGCCAAGTATTCCTTCACCTTGGCCAGCAACGCGCGCGGACTGAAAGGCTTGCTGATGTAGGCATTGCAGCCCGTCGCCGAATGCCTTGGCCTCGTCGCCCGCCAAAGCGTAGGAGGTCACCGCAATAATGGGGATCGAGTTCAGCTCCTGATTGGATCGGATCGCCGCGTGGTCTCGTAGCCGTCCATCACCGGCAGTTGAATATCCATCAAGATCAGGTCCGGACGCGAAGTCGCAAGGGCCGACAAGGCTTCCTCACCGCTTTCGGCTTCGATCAACTCGTACCCGGCGTTGGCGAACAGATCGCGCAAGATACGACGGTTGTCCGCTTGGTCCTCAACGATCAGGATGCACTTGCTGATCGGCTCACTCACCTGCCGTTCGACCGTCACCGGGATGGTAAAGGCGAACGTTGAGACCTTTGCGACATCCAACTCGACCCAGATGCGACCGCCATGCATTGCGATAACGCGCTTGGCGATCGACAAACCGAGACCGGTTCCGCCCTTCGGCTTGGTGGCGCAGCATTATCCACCTGTCGAACTCCCCGAAAATCTTTCCTGATCCGAGGGAGGAAATGCCGGCCCGGTGTCGCGCACAGCAACCGTGAAGGATCCGTCCGACATGGTGGCTTTCATCGCGACCTCGCCCTTGTCGGTGAACTTGATGGCGTTGCCGACGAGGTTGAGCAGCACCTGCACAAGGCGGCGCTCGTCGCCATGGCCGCGGGGCAAATTTGAGGCCACGTCTATCGTCAAGGCGAGCTCTTTCGCGGTTGGCGACTTCAACCCCCGTAAAGACGGTGTGTACGACCTCCTTGAGCGGGTCGTCGGAGAGGTCGAGCGTCAGTTGACCGGCCTCGATCTTGGACAGGTCCGGCACGTCGTTGATCAAACCGAGGAGGTGCTTGCCGTTGACCTGCAGGCGTTCCAGCACCTCCCGCATCTTGTCCGGCGTTTCTCCGTAAATGTTATCAGGATAAGCTCCGTGTAGCCCAGGATGGCGTTGAGGGGGGTGCGCAGCTCGGGCTCTTGTCGGCGAGGACTCGGATTTATGCTGGCTCGCGATCTCCACCTGCGGCTCTTCTCGTCAATCTCGGTGAACAGGTGCGCGTTCTGGATCGCCAGCACTGACTGGGCGGCAAAAGTCTTGAGCAGATCAACCGTGTCTTGGGGGAACGCACCCGGGGCTTTGCGGCGAACGACGAGCGCGCCGATCACATGATCACGCGCCGACGATGGGACGACTATTGACGCCGGTAGCCAGCACGCGAGGTGATGTCCCGCGCTGGCGTCATCGGAATTTCTTCGAACGTCCGAAATCTGGACCGGCGCACGGCTTCGAACAGCTTGATCGATTGTCGGCTCGCTGGATTCCGATATGGTGATCTTTGAGCGCCGCTATAACGAAATCGTCCATCCCATAGGTGGAGTCGAACAATAAATCGTGTTGATGTTCATCGAACTCGTAGATCGTGCCCGCCTCGGTGCCGGAGAGCTGCACGGCCCTGGCGACTATCGGTCAGAGTACGGCTTGACAAGCGTCGAATTAACCGCTTGGCTCACATCGCCGAGGGCGCGCAGGACTTCTTCGACTGAGCGTGCAAGCTCGCCGGTACGCCCGCGAAGCGCGTTGAGCAGGCGGGTGTTCTCGATCGCGATTACCGCCTGGGTGGCAAAGTTTGCACCAGCGCCATCTGCTTGTCGGTGAACGGCCGCACCTGCTGACGGTAGATCGAGATTGCGCCGATTAGCTCGTTATCTTTTAGCATTGGCACGCAGACTACGTGCGCGCACCGGCGAGGTCGAGGAAGCTCGCGCGTCGTATCGGATCGTTTTGATAGGCCGGCTCGGCTTGGACGTCAGGGATCTGAACCATCTCTTTGGTCGCTGCCACCCGTCCGAGCGCCGTACCGGGACTGGGACGGAGCATCGGGTTGAGCCGTCGTTGTTCAGCAAACGCGGGTGGCGCTCCGTATAGCGAAACTGTGCGAAACAAATCGCCTTCGGATCGATACAAAAGGCCAAATTCCGCCCCACAGATTTGCGTTGCGTTTGCAAGCATGGTCTCGAAAGACCGGCTCCAGCTCACCGGGCGAACTGCTGATGACTTTAAGTACTTCTGAGGTCGCGGTCTGCTGCTCCAGCGACTTCGCTCAGTTCGCGCGTGCGCGCCTGCACCTCGTCGAATAGGCGCACATTCTCGATCGCGATCACCGCTTGGTCGGCGAAGGTTTCGGCGAGTTCGATCTGCTTGTCGGTGAAGGGCCGTACCGTGCGACGCATCAGCGCAATTACGCCAATCGGCGATCCTTCTCGCAGAAGTGGGACACAGAGGACGGTGCGATAGCCCGGCTATTCTTTGGGCCTCCAGAAAAGTGTACGCCGGATCGGCTAGAACGTCGGGAATGTGAACGGTTTTGCCCTCCACCAAGACTCGTCCCGCGATGCTCCCACGCCCCGGTTGGATCGGAAGTGCTCTTGAGACGTTCACCGTGTTCCGGGGCAAAGCCGTAACTCATCGCCCAATAGGTTTGCTGTGCCTTTCTACGAATAATGGCCGCCATATCCGCGTCGCAAAGCCGTGCGGCCAATTGGCCAACGTGTCGAGTACAGTTTGCAGATCGAAGGTCGAGCGGCTGATCACCTTGAGCACGTCGGCGGTGGCGGTCTGCTGTTGGAGGGATTCGCGCAGTTCGTTGAGCAGCCGCGCGTTCTCGATGGCGATGACGGCCTGGCTCGCAAAGTTCTGGAACAACTCGATTTGCTTGTCGGTGAAAAGCTGCACCTCTTGGCGATTGATCGTGATCGCACCGATCAGCGAATCGTCCTTGAGCATAGGAACTGCAGCGATTGTTCGGTAACCACCTAGTTTGACGGCACTGACTAGGTAGGGGTCGCCCTCAACGTAAGACTTCACCGCTGTAATATCGGCGACATTGAGTCACTCGGTGCGTTTTGAGGACTTGCCCGAGAGCCGAATCCGGTGGTGGCCGCACTAGATTGCGTTTGCGGTCTTCGACGTATCGGGTTGGTGCATTATGTGTCGCTACCGTGCGCAGGCCATCTCCTTCTCGGAGGTACAGCGTGCCAAATTTGGCCTCGCAAATGCTGCGTGGCCTTTTCCAGCATGGCGTTGAAGACCGGCTTCAAATCGCCGGGCGAACTGCTGATGACCTTGAGCACGTCGGCGGTCGCGGTCTGCTGCTGGAGGCAATTCGCGTGCGCGGTTCATTGAGGAGCCGCGTGTTCTCGATAGCGATGACGGCCTGGGCAGCAAAGTTCTTAACCAGCTCGATCTGTTTGTCGCTGAATGGCAAAACCTCCTGGCGATATATGCTGATCGCACCAATCAGTTGGTTTTCTTTGAGCATTGGCACGTTGAGTATGGTTCTCGCGCCAGCCAGAATTCGCCAGGCCCCCGCGCGCGTCTTCTGGCTCCGCCAGGATATCTGCGACATGGATTGTTTGTTTTGTGCGGGCAAGGCGACCGAGCGGGTGTTCGGGGCCGGGTCGTAACACCGATTTAAGACGCCATTCAGCATAGGCGGGCGGAACGTCATGCAATGCGACCGCTCGGAAGCTATCGCCCTCGGATAGTTGCAAAATGCCAAACTTCGCCTCACAGATGCGGGTTGCGTTGCCGAGCATCGCATTGAACACTGGATCAAGCTCGCCCGGCGTCGAACTGATAACCTTGAGCACTTCCGATGTCGCGGTCTGCTGCTGCAGGGATTCGCGCAATTCATTTAGCAGGCGCGCGTTCTCGATGGCGATAACGGCTTGCGCGGCGAAGTTTGAGACCAGTTCAATCTGCTTGTCGGTGAATGGGCGGACGTCCTGGCGATAGATGATGATGGCACCGACTAGCTCGTTCTCCTTCAACATCGGGACAGCGGCGAGCGTGCGAGCACCTCCGACGTCGACGAGGTCGACGACGGCGGATTGCCTTCGAGGTAGGGCCGCTCGGCCTTAAGATCGGCGACATGCACGGCCTGTTTGGAACTCATCGCCCGTCCGAGCGGACCGTCCGGGTGGACGTCACCGAAATATCTGGTCCCGTACCTTGTCGGCTGGTGCAGCCGGCGGCGTGTGAGGCAACGTTACGGAAGGCGTACTCCCTCCCGCAGTATGAGATTGCTAAACTTCAGCATGGCGAAACTCGCGTGGCCTTCTCCAGCGTCTCGAACACCGGCGCGAGCGCACCGGCGACGAGTGGTTAAACTGCAGAAACCTCCGAGGTTCGATCTGTTGCGCGAGCAATTCGCGCCACTCATTGAGCAGGCGGGTGTTCTCGATCGCGATGACGGCCTGCCGGGCGAAGTTCAAGACCAGCTCCGATCTGCTTCTCGGTGAATCGTATAATTTCTTGGTGGTAGATGGCGAGTGCGCCCAGCAACTGACCCTCTTTGAGCATTGGAACGAGGTGGTCATGTATGGCGCGCGCCGCTAGTTGAACCGTCGCGACACCCACAGCGGATTCCGTTGTCTAGACCAAGTCGGCCCGCAAGTCGGCGACGTGAACCGGCTGCTTCGTTTCGACGACGCCAGGACCATCGGCTGTAGGAACGAACGGAGTGTCGCCGAATTGTTCGACAAACGCGGACGGCGTGTTGTGAAACGCGACGCATCGGAACGCACCGCCGTCATACACCGAGCAGCTGGCCAAAGATGGCGCGGGATCCGTCGTCGCTTTTTCAAGTATCGTCTTAAAGCACCGGAGCAAGTTCCCCCGGTGACGAACTATGACCTGCAGCACGTCCGATGTTGCGGTTGGTTGCTCCAGGGACTCGGTCAGTTCCTTGGGTGCGCGCCTGAACCTCGTCAAACAGGCGCACGTTTTCAATGGCGATCACCGCCTCGTCGGCAAAGGTGGACGCCAGCTCGATTTGCTTGTCGGTGAACGGCTTCACTGAACGGCGAAGGAGAACCAGCACGCCGATCGGGGTGCCCTCCCGCAACAGCGGGACACCGAGCGCCGTCGCGTTTCCGTTCCGATGCGCTTTTCGAAGCTGATAAACTCCGGATCAGCGAAGACGTCGTGGATATGCACGATCTCCTCCGTCGATGATCGCTCGACCTGGCAAGGTTGCGCGCGTGATCTCGAGCGGCTGGCTCTGCATGGACTGCCTGAAATATCGGCTGCATGGCCGTATTAGCGACCGCCGAGAATGCCGTGCCTTCTGCGGTCGATCGCCGGCCTGATCGCATCGCAAGCTTGGCGGCAGACTCGACGAGCGCGTCGAGTACGGTCTGCAGATCCACGTCGAGCGGCTCATGACCTTTTAGAACGTCGGCGGTCGCGGCCTCGCGCTGGTGAGCTTCCGTCAGCTCGCGCCTGAGTGCAGCCATTTCCATGTTGTCCTGGCCGAGATGCTTTCCCGGGCTTCCCGCGCATCTGGGGGTTTTCGCTTCGCCGCTTGTCCTTGGCCATACCACAAGCCCGATCGCGCCACCTTACCCGGACGCGATGTCAGCTTATGGCAAATTCCCGAGCGCGGATAGCTGGCAGACGAGCCGCGACCGATGGACGATCAGCCACCAAGCTGTCGGAGTTGTTACGGACACCGCCCGACTTGTCCGCCTCGGTCATGCCTAAAGCACCGAGGAACGACTTTGCCTGCATCCTGCCGCGGGTGGGCCGCCGCTTGGCTGCCAGCTGCAACACGTGGGCGTAAGGGCTGGCGATAAAAGGCTCGTCAAGTCGGGGCAGCAAGCATGGGAGCCCGCCCGGCAGGCGATGATCTCGCGGAACATGCTCACCTGCTCGTTGTCGCCATGCTGCTCGATGATCACGCCTTGGCGCCGCGTCTCCTTTGGTTGCATGGCTGCGTTGAGATCGAGGGGCCGATCACCGTGACCGGTTGGCCAAGTAGCAAGCGAAGGCCACGACGTGCGCTCGCGGCAAAGTCCAACCCGACGTCCTGGGCCAAATCGGCCAACAGCTCGGCGTCGCTGGCGGTGTCGGGGGCGTGCGCGCAGCTCCTTTCAAACCATTGGCGGCGGCCATCGCGTCTCGTTCACCAAAAAAACACGGTGTTGAAGTGGCCGCGCCGCCGCAGCAACTTGTCAGCCCGCCAACTGCAACTGCGCAGCAGATCGTCCACCTTTCACCTCTGCCCAACAACACACAATCACTACTTGCCGATGCGCCAGGCCTCAGCCATTTCCTTGTCGTAGGCCGCGTAGGCAGCCTCTCGCGCATCCAAGGGATGGCAACAGCAAGACCTAAACTGAGCCGGTGCCACAATAAAAAAAAAAAAAAAAAAAAAAAAAATTACCAATTGCGATGCGGTATTTCCGCCGCCAGCTTTGATCCCACGTATTCGTGTTCGTCAGGCAGCCCCTTGGGAAACCGGGCGCGTTCCTAAACCGGCCCACTAGAATATATATACGGCTGGCAATGCGTCTGGTTTAGAGTCGTCGTCAGGGTATTATATATCGCACGACGATACAAAAAAGCAACCTTTTTTATTATGTATCTGGATTACGATATACTGAAAAAGCATGCGGACGCAAGGCGAAGCCGGGAGACGATCGCCGGCTCCCCGCTGTCGAACACATGCTCACCAGGTGGTTCATGCCCACACTGAACGATTCCAAGGAAGGAGATTCGCCAAGATGCGAACCGTATCTTTACCTTTGGTGACCCTATGTTTCGCGGCGGAGGAATTTCTGGATGCTCGGACAATTTTCGCACAGTCTTCGATGGAAAACGGCAGACTGCGGATTCATGTCGATCCAAAGAGCTGACGTCTTCGTGGACGGCAAGGCGATCCGCGAGTGGCAACGGATAGATCGATCTTGCGGCGGAGGAAATCATGCGGTTGGGGTTTACAATGACGGATACATGCCCAAGGTGCAGGACGTGCATATCGGCACGGTGAAACGACGGATTTGCATGTCGCTCTGCAATCATCGGGGGATAATGTTATTGAACCATTTGCCAACATTGAATTCAAGGGCCATCCCCGAGCGGCTGTCCTTTTGAACGGCCAGAGCCCAACCTATTTCGTTGGACATGTCGATGAATTCGACTGGCATTGGATTTGGCATCAGCGGCTGCTCGTGTAAAGCCCGGAGCGTACGGCGTCACTGTGACTCGTGAGGGAAAAACAATCTGGGCCGGGCCGGTTACCGCCAAGGCTGGCCAACAAGTGACGGTTTACCTTGACCGTAACGAGAAAATGAGAAAACCAAGGAATGGAAGGAAGGATTGAACATGGGGCCACAGCCACGGTTCCATGCGGGGATTGCCAGTGCGACAGTTCCAGTTGCTCCGTCATGAAGATACTGGAAGCGCAATCAAGCAATCTGAGTTGCGGCCAGCTGCACCGAACTCACGTGGAACTCGTCCGACGCAATAGATACTTCGATCGCCGGAATCGGAGAAGTGCCAGGTCAAGGTGATCGCACTGTGACCCCGACCCGCAACATGACTTACGTCTTGACTGCTAAGTTCTGGCAGGATCTGGAGTGTAACGGTGAATGTTGCTACCGTGCCAACCGCAACACTGGCGCTCAGCCAGCCAAAAATCCACTACCACAAGATTGGGGACAAAGTGGTGCAGCAAGACTCGGTCACATTGAATTGGTCGGCCGCCAACGCCCGACCGGCAAGGCTACAGCCTTTTGACAGCAGCGCAATGAGCGGTAGCCGGACGGTGACAGCTGATCCGCAAGCAAAAGGGCACTGGCCCGGTCAATGAAAACGTGACGTATACGATTACGGCAACGAATGCCTGCGGTGGGACTGTGACAAAAACGGCAACGCTGCACGTAATCGGTTCAATCGATTCTCGCCTTCAATGTACATGTAGCGACAGTTCTTCTGCACCGCCTATCCAAATAAAGCATCATCCTAAAATTGGACTTGTGGAGAGCGAGAAAAGACGCTCGACGATGCGGCGACGCAATTCAAGAACTTTGCAATGATGAACATAGCGCAAGCTTGACGGTGATTGGGTACGCCGACGTGCGTGGTTCGAGGCGAGTATAACCATGCGCTCAGCGAGCGTCGTGCTGCCCTCGTCAGGGACTACCTGATTTCCGAAGGTGTTCCGGCTCGACCAAAAATCGCGCGGAGGAAAGACAAGCCACTCGATCGGAAGACAGTGGAGGCGCTTCTTAACCGAAGACGATCAAAGTCCGACAAATGGATGACGAAAAATGGAAAGGTGACATGGCATGCGTTCTGATCGCTGTATACTGTTCTTGAACCGACGGGTCAGCTGTCGGAAGTGTATCTACTCCAATTTTCACGGCTGATGCACGGATTGTTGGGCAAAAGGAACCAACGTTGAAGAGAGTCGAAATGGTGTCCGAGACCACCGCCGTGCACGTTGAGCAGGCCAGTGCCAGCTCGTCAGCAAAATGAGGAACGTGGAAGATACCTTCGTGATCTGCTGACTGCCTGCAACAGTCGAAGCGCGAGCCCATGGGCCTTAAATGTTGTGAGCCCATTTCTAGATTCGGATTGGGAGAAATTTGAATAGTGAGGTAACGAAGAATCTACAACGCCCCAGTATTTGCGGGGAAAGGAGAGAGGGAATGCACGCTCCATAAAACACGGTACAACACAGCCCCCGATTGTGATCAGAAGCAGAGGGCTGAGCGTCGAGGCGAAGGAGCTGTTGAGTGGATTGCGAAAGCGGCGCCCACGAGATATTTGAGTCAAAGGCAGAGTCCGAGGACACGACCTCGACAACTGGTTAAAGCGGAGACCGAGTTGTTCGGGTATATGCTTGTCAGCGTTAAGGAATCCTCCAGAAACTGATCCTTGCCGACATGCGTAACTTCACACCCAAGGAGTTGGAAATCGATCTGCAACCGGAGAGAGTGACGATTATCGCCAAGCATCAGAACCAAAAGGAGCGGCAACCGCTGACCAATATAAGCAAAGAAGAGTCCTCGAGCCGATTGGTTCGGAGCCTGCAACTGCCGGTGAAGATCGACGCGCGTCATGCGAGCGCGCGGCTGAACAAATGGAATCCTTGAGCTGGATCTCAAGAAAGCAACTGCGGCCAAGGTGAAGAGGGCACAAGCGAGTGGACAGGCCGATTGAAGCAGATTAGCAATCTTTAGGAATGCAGTTGGACCTGCCAAGAGGAAACCATGAACATTTTGCTCGCCGTCGGAGACATGCGGTTCTCGGATGCGGTGCTTGATGCAATCGTAGCGCAACGACGGCCACACGCACAGAACATGACCGTACGCGTCGTGCATGTATGATCTGCCTCCGCTATTGACTGCGAGAGAACTGATCGGAGACGACGTAGAACTCGAAAAGACCTGGAGTTGGAGTGAGAAAAGGAAAGGGCCGCGGTTACCATAGTTGCCGACGAACTTCGGTCACACGAACATTCTCGGGCTGCGGCGTCGGTAGAGATTGGCGACGCCAAAGCAAAAATACTGGAAATCGCGAACCAATGGCCTGCGGATCGTGTAGATCGTTGGGGCACCGAAACCATGGCTTCCACTGATTGAGAGGAGCGTGTCGTTGTCGGTAGCGAAGCACGCCCCCTGCTCGGTAGAGATTGTCAGGAATGCGGAACAAGTGGATCGGTGTCGATAACCGAGATCCTCGCCAGGCGCGGACGACAATTATTCAAGCGAGCTTCGCCTCGGAGACGCACGGGGCGAACATCTACTGTTAGGAGGGGGAACGTGACTTTCTTGAGAGCGGCTGCTGATGGCAGGTGCAATTCTATGGGGCGGCGCGATACTGCTGGTAGGTCTGATGAACTTTTTTGATCCAACTACGGCGTCAATTTTCTTCAAATGACGAGATCAGTCTATCCGTGGTTTCATTCAACCCACGCGTTAGGGAATGTTCTAATCGTAACGATTGATGGCATCGTCGATGGAGCCATTGCAGCCTTGCTTTTTGCTTGGCTATACAACATTTTCGGCCCGAGAACGGCACAAACCGGGCCATTTTTACTCAAAATTAGGATCTGACAATTACGAAACTGATGCTTGGCTGAGCGTAAGAATCGACGCCTTGCTTGTAGAGTGTTCTTGCGTTCGGACACGGTCATCTTGGGTTGCGAACGTGAGACGGCACGGTTTTTGGCCGCTGAGTACCTAACGAAGTGGCAACTAGCGCGTGACCGCTACCACGCAGCTCGTGCAATCGTTCGTTCACTACGCGCTCCAAGGCGCGTTGCCCCTTAGGGAGCAAGGTCACACAGACCTGCCGCTGGTCACGGCCACCGCGGTTGCGACGACAACATCTTCCAAGGATTTATCAAGCCAACGGCGCTATGGTGTCTCAAAGAGGCGATCCGCCAACTCCCTGATAGTGGCTATGGTGCGGCGAGGAAGGCCGCGAATGGCAAGGAGCATTTGGTACTGCTGGGGCTCGATTCTTTGGATTCAGCGGCACCATCGCTGCCCCGAAGAACTCGCAAATGCGACGGCGGAATTCTGCCAGCGCGGCATATTCGGAATCGTGATCCTTACCCCATATACTGAGTATATCGTACTGCGATATAAATGCAAGCGAGAGCTATCAGCGCGATCACCTCCAGCATCCTAGTGCGTTAAGTATACATCTAATAAGATGAAGGACCTGGAAAAATGGATAAAATAAATGGTAGTCTAGTCCTTGAAAAAAACATTGAGCCAACACAGCCACCTGAAGCGCGCTCGAGCATCTGGGGTCCTAAAGAAACCGAGAAAGGCAACTGTTTCCGCAAATCTTTCAGCTGGGATGCTGGAAAACAATCGAATGAAACGCCCAAGGGCATATTGGACTTTGTTGTTTGGAAGCCGGCCACGCACTGATTGTGGCCACGGCGATCCTTGTTCCGTTATATTTAGCAACGCGATCGATATGAGATCAACTTCAATTAACATATCTGGTAGAACCTCCATTGCCGCCTCCGCCGCCCCCGGCAGCGGGAGCTATTCCACGCCATCCGGCATCCAAGAAGCTTCTTTGGACAAACAACTGGGTCACCTGGATCCGAGACGCGTCGCGGAAGAGCAGCCTCGACCCCGGCATCTCAAGCAACGGCAGGGGTGCGAGGAGTCATCGGAGGTGTTCCCGGCGGTCAGCTAAGCGGAGTGATCGGAGGAATTCTGAGGGAATCCACGTACGTTCCGCCTCCACCAGCCCCGAGACCTGCGCCACATCTCGGGCCTGACCGAGTGGGCGGGCAATATCCGACGCCCCCAGCTCATCCGCCAAGTTGTGCCAATATACCCGATTCTGGCCAGGAAAGAGCTGCCTCCAAGGAACCGTGGTAATCGAGAGCATCATCGATACACATGGCAACGTCACAGAAATGAGGCTTGGTGTCAGGACATCCGCTGCTCGTCACTGCAGCGTTCGACGCTGTTCGTCAATGGAAGTACGAGCCGACACGGCTCAACGGAATCCCTATTCCCATTGAGATGCTGGTCACAGTCCATTTCAGCCTTGGAAGCTGACCTACGAAGCCAACGTCTCTTTAACGTTGGCGTTCGGCCGATATGCGACTGTACCACATGGTTTTGCCGTCCTTGATCCCGCAACTCCAAAAACCGCTGCCCCTTCTTTAGTTCCTTAGCGATGATGATGACAGGTAGTTTTCCGGGGTGGAGCTGGAGCCATAAAATTCCGATTTCGTCACCCTTTTCCATATTGTTGTCTTTCAGAAATGAGGAAGGACCGAGGTGCGCATCCAGAATTCCATAGTTCGTCATCACATGTGGTGTGTCCAAGTGAGCTTTCCAGATTGGTCCTGGAAGAGGCGTTGCCCCAACCCAAAGAGCACTGATGTTGCTCGACACTTTGAATGTACTCCGGACACAGTTACCACAGTCGCAGGATCGTAAATCGGAAACGCACGCTGCTTTCCACGCGCAGTCACTAGGACACACAGAATCACGCAGAAACACAAAGGCAGTTCAACAGACCAAGTGTCGTTTGAATGGCATGACCATCTCCCTTCGTTGGCGCAAAGGAGTCCTGTGAGATTCTTGCTCCACGCAGTTACAAGAGAGGAATCATCGTCGGGGTCGCGGACATTTCCATTGGGGTTAAGCGTGCCCTTATATTGCCTGTTGGATGCGATGTCAGCAGGACGAGGAATTCCTCGGGCTGAAGCAGCATCGGTTTCCACCAGGGATTCTTCCAGATCCTCGGTCCAGGACATGGAGCCACAAGCAATCGTCCTCAAAGAAGATGCGAGAATAAGACGTGCGTGCCCGCGCCCTTAAGCCGCCCCTGTGAAGAAACCGGCTAGTACTGCTGTTGGAGAGCATCAATCTGGTGAGGAACAAAGCTCAAACTGATGTCGTTTCAGCAGCGGCAAGGTTCTTGAGTTCCGCAAAAGAGACAAGCAGGCCCAAGAGTCAAGACGCCTCAGCAGACCACTTGCACGGAGGCATCTTCGGACAATTAGAACTCGCGTGACGTTCATCAATTTCAGTGTGTTCCTCCGGGCCGCCTTGGGAAACCGTACTCCCACACTAGCCGAAATCTGTGCATCGTTACTGCTCTCTTCAAAAATAATGAAGGAGTCCACTTGGACAAAGCAGAAAAGATGATGTGGACATTTCGGTCTATCAATGGAACGTTTTTGGCATGGCGTGGCTAAATTATCATCATCTTTATTACTTCTGGACCGCCGTCAGGAAGGGCAGCATTGTCGCTGCTTGCGAATCCTTGCGGCTAGCGCCCGCACGGGCGAGCGCTCAAATCCATGCCCTGGAGAACCAGCTTGGGCACAAGTTCGTGGCCGATCGGGGAAGAGGCTGGTTGCCACTGAGGCCGGCGAGTTCGTTTATCGATATGCTGATGAAATCTTTTCGCTCGGCCAAGATCTGCTCGCGGCGGCGCATGAGGGCGGCCCGCGAAAGCCCCAGCGCGTATTTGTCGGCATCGTCGATGCACTTCCGAAGCCGCTGGCCGACTGGCTGGACTAAACCTGCCTCTTCGCTGAAGCAAGCGGGCCCGGGCTATTTGTCGCAGGGCACCGCTGGACAATTGCTAGCACAACTGGCATTGGGCGAGCTGGACGTGGTTCTCTGGATTCGCCAGCGTCTAGTGCCGTCCGGGGGTACACGCGGATAGCCGCATGCTGGGAGAGTCAGGAGTGGCGTTTCTTGCCTCAGGAAAACTAGCGAGGATCTACCGAAAGAGGTTCCCCCAGTTGTTACAGGGAGCACCCTATTGATTCCCACGGAGAATACCTCCTTACGCCTGCGTCTGAACCAGTGGCTCGAATCCAGAGATGCCCGACAATCATCGGTGAGTTCGAGGACCATGCGATGCTGCGCGCTTTGGCTGAAGTTCTGGGAAGGCATTGTTCCGATTCCCTCTCTGGTCAATGATACTTCTGGTGGAGGATCATTGGAGGTGGTGGAGATATATGAGATCCGCATCCACTTTATGACATCACAACGGAACGGAAACTGGAGTACCCACCGGTCGTCGCCATATGCGAACGCCCGCAGCGAGCTTCGATACTTTGGGGCAGTGAAGGAGACATCGACCGAAAGACTTCTGAGTAGTTGTTCAGCGCAGTTTCTCTTCTTCTTCAATCGCTCGACTCCAGATTCGACCGCCGGCGAATTTCCATATTGGAGGTCTTTTGACCCTTCTCTATCTCCTCGGGAGTCTGGCCGCCAATGCTTTGAACGGAAATAGTCAGGGCGAGTACAAAAGGCAAAACGAGATCTGAACAACATCGGGCTGGCTACGTCCCTAACATGATTTGTACAAACAAGTCCGACTGACAGGAGGCTCAACAGGCAAGTTTTTCCATGTATATCGTGATACGATATACATGAAGGAAGCAGAACAGGCATGTCTGGCTTGTGCTGTTATAGACGTCGTGAACCAGGACGCCCATCACTGGCCGGTACCAAAGGCAGCAATCAGGTTCCAACGAAAAACATTCTGCTCTCTGGTATAACGGAACCGAATATCTCGTTTCTTACGAGAAGGGGAGGAGGAACTGCGACGAGTCTCAGCCCCTCGCGAGTCGGCTTGTGCGGGACGCCCAGGTTGCAGAACTCTGACACTGACGATGTATTCAGGGGTCTCGGTTTTCTTGCAATCCGGAAAACGGCAACCGGTTGCGATTTTTCACCAGTTCAGGCGAAGTGGTGAAAGCGGATAACGCCAGGTCGCAATGGTGGAGTAGGCCATTGAGTGATTGGTTTCCATGTATCCCGGTAACCGTGAGGACCAGCTCGTTCTCTTGCTGACCTTCGTGATTGGTGTCCTCACTGGCTTGGCAGTGGTCGCGTTCATCGTTTTAACGGAGCACATGGGGATGCGACTGTATCCGGTCGGCAGTGCGACCTGGCGCAGACGCTGACCGTTTCCCTGGGTTGGGCTCTCTTGGTATGGGCTACCTGCTGTACCAATATTTCCCCGACGCCCGTGGTAGTGGTGTTCCGGCAACGCGGCCTGTATGCGCGCGGCGGCAAAATTACCCTCAGCACGACTCTTGGAAAATTTTTTGCACGGCGGCAACTTTGGCAAGCGGATCCTTTTTGGATGCGAAGGAACCTTCGGTGCAAGTGGGGAGTGAATACCGCGTTTGGCCGATATCTCGGGTTGAGTCCCGAACGAGTCAAGTCTCTGCTTCCGGGCGGTCTCCGCCGCAATCGCTGCCGCGTTCAGCATGCCGCTGGCCGCCGTCGTGTTCTCTTGAGGAGATCACCGGCGATCTCCACGTGCCGATCCTTGGTTCCGTGGTATTGGCTTCCGCGACTTCGTGGGTTGTTCTACGCCTTCTACTCGGGAATCATCCTCTATTTCAAGTGCCACAGTATGTGCTCCGCCAACCCTCTCGAATTCGGCATTTATGCGCTACTGTGGCGTTCTGCGCGGATCGGTCTCTGTTGCGTTCACAAGGCTGCTGTTGAAGAGATACTGTTTCTTGGGCCGAGAAGACGGTTTGGTTTCAGCCGGTTGCCGGCGGCTTCATCGTGGGGCTAATGGCTCTCTTCGTGCCACAAGTGTTGGGGGTGGGTTATAGTTACGTGGGCGAGGCACTGACGGGTAGAATGGCTCTGTAGAATTATTGGCGGTCTTAGTGGTGTTGACGCTTGTTGCATCGGCGACGAGCTACGGCTTCGTGCAATGCGGGAGTGTTTTGGCCGAGTTCTTTGATCGGGGTGATGCTTGGGGGCACAGTCGGAGGCATAGCCCATCACCTTTTGCCACACTACACAGCCTCGGCGGGGGCTCAGCCACTGGTGGAACGGGCACGCTCTTTGCCGGTATCGTCCGCGCCCCGATGACCTCTGTTCTGATGATCTTTGAAATGACGAAGATGACGAACTGGTACTCACTCTGATGATTTCAAACCTGATCAGTTTCTTCATTTCTTCGTCGCGCCTGCAGCCAAGTGATCTACGACGCTCTGGCGTATCAGGACGGAATTCACCTGCCGAGCGCAGCAACGCGTCAGCAAAGGGGAGGGCGCCAAATCGCACAATTGATGCGGCCGCCTGTCGAAACTTTGCCAGCCACGATTATTGTGGGCGAGACACTGCGCCGGACACGTACCAGTAACTTTCAGACGTGGCCTGTGTGCGATGAGCGTGGCGTGATTGGCGTGATAACCCAAAGGAAACTACAAGAGGCTGCGGAGCAATACGGAAGCGAGAAACAACTTGCTGACTTGGTGCATGATGCGTGTTCCCCCATCTTCATTCCGATCAGTCGCTTCATTTGGCTTTGGAACGCATGGGTGGATCCGGTCTTGATTTATTGCCAGTGGTGAGTCGGGCCGATGTGCACAAGATGGAGGGGATTGTGTTGCTTCGCGACGTCTTGAATCCTGACGGCATTGCTGGACCGGATCAGCTTCTGATGCAGGCACTTCTAGCATAGTGCGCGACGGCAGTGGCCAGACGTGAGGCAATCTCGGACTACTCCGAACACGATTTTCGCGCCGAAGAGGAAGCGTTTCCGTGGAGCGCAACCGGTCCGGTCGCAACCATCACCGTTCCAGGTGTAATACGGCGCACAGCCACGAGGGCATAGTTCCTTGGGAAACACCATGGTTCTTCGATAATTGGCAGTCCCCAACGACCCCCTGGTGGTTCTGGTGGAGATCTCAGCTTCGGCTACCACAATTTCAGTCGTTTGGGCGATTCTTGACAGAACACCAACGGCACTGGGTTGTCGGCGGCCGAAGTAATTGTTCTGGGGATTTTCCGTTTGGATTATTTACGTAAGCGACCGGCTTTTGGATGGCTGGACGAAAGAAATCGCGCAATGCTAAAAGAGCGACATCTGTTCTACGCGAGGCATCGAACTGCATTCCGGCGAGCCTGGGTGGTTCCGGGGTTGCTGGGATTGCCTGGGTGCTCCGACCAATATTTGACCCACACGGAAGTGGGCGCTGGCTTGAAGCTCGGAGTGATCGTCGCTTGGTACATGGTTGGTATCCAGTGCATTCTGGGTGCATTGACACGATTTGTATCTGAAAGAGGTTGTGGTCGGTGTTCTATTCGCTGCCGGCACAACTCTACCAGTGTGGTCGAGGGGTGGTGGAATTTCGCGAGTTGCTTGGATGTCGCTCATTCTCTTTGCGTTGCTGTGCTCCCTGAATTGCTTGTGCATCGAATGCTGGGAGAAGCATGCTTCAGTTGACGCCTTCTACGATACCTGCATCTCGGTCAGATCGCCAATTTGCAATTAATCTGATTGCTGCTCTTTCTGTTAACTTCTGCGCTGCTGTTTTTGTTGATGCCATCAACCCGTGGATCTTCCGGTCCGGAGTTTTTTGCCGTCTCTTTGGGTTCTCTGCTGTTGCTTTTTCTGGACCACCGCAGAAATCGCTTTTCGCGTTCGGCGTTGCGGGTGCTTGCGGATGCGGTTTTGCTCCTGGCCGGGTTGGTCGCGCTGATGGTACGGATTTGAGGAAAAGTCTACAGAGTGCACTTGCTCAAATGAATCGTGACAGACTGGCGCCGGATGAGGTTTTGCAACACTTCTCCTTTGGTAGGCACCTGGAACAGCGGCGTTTCGCATTCCTGGATGAAGCGAGAACATCGCAAGGAACCATTGTTTGCGGCGGCGGCGACGGCCGCGTTCTGCGCGTCTGCTTCGAGTAAACCGGCGCCTGGAGGCAGATTTCGTTGAGTCGAGTCCGAGATGGTCGAGCTTGCAGAGAAACGGGTCACAAGCATGGGCCCAGATTTTAGGAAGCGCGTCCGCTTCTGTGCCAGAGACGTGAGAGTTCGAGCCGCGAGCAGGTGGTTACGATCTATCGTGACGCATTTTTTTCTCGATTGCTTCTCCGAGTTGGCCACCCAATGCTGCTTGGTTGCTGCTACTGGGCAGCGCTCGACGCGTGCTGGATTGTCTCGGAATTCGTTGAAGCGGAAGGCCCAATTGGCCGTGTTTGGACTAGGGTGGTGATTCACGGCTTCTATGCTGCCTTCCGCCTCACTGGACCTTGGCCTGCGGTGGAACGCGGTCGCCCAACTATGTGGCCGCGCTTGGAAGAACAGGATTTCTTTTTGCTTCGTGAAGAGCAGGCCTTAGGCGGTCTGGTTCACTCTTCACTTTGGAAAATGGGTAAGCCTACAATCTGGACAGGACGACCCTCGGCGTAGGCCGTCCTGGGAGCTGATGCGCCTGAATACACGCAAGACCGAGGGGATTTGCAGTGGACCGATAGCTTAATACTGCAAATGAAGTTCATGAGAAGCCAAGACGACTTGAGCTCTTGCGAGCTGAGCTGCTTTTTGTCTAACTACTTAAGTCGTATATACAGTTCTCCAGATTGCGTTGATGGGCGGCCTTCGTGACCTGCTTCTTGCTCTGCGGCAGTTAATCGCTTCGTGTCGCAATCCCCGATCCTCAAGGCAGGCTTGAAGGACCCGTTGATGAGCAGCGGCTACTACTTCGCTTTGTTCCTGCTTCAGAGCGGTCATTCCGACCGGCCCAATCCGTTAACACAACTCTGGAGATTGCTGTCCCGAGCCGCACGAGTGACCAATCGTTGTTCCTGGGCCGTCAGCTTTTTTTGATCACAGCCAGTCTAAGGAATCCAGAAGAGTGACCCAGGTTTCGCAGGTGATTCGCGCACTGAACCTCCTTCTTGATTTCGGGGCTAAGAAGACTCTGATCGCAGGCACCGAGTGAGGCCAGGCAGTTTTCTAGATTTTTGTCGCTGGAGGCATTCGCAACCTCTTGGCATTCCTCTAGGCTCAATTGTGTCACATTGCATTCTGCATAAGCATTCAGGCAATAGTTTCGGAAACTCTGATTCTGGAATCGCCTCCAGTCTGTGCAGACGCAATCATGGGAACGGATTGAAACGAGCAGCGAAGTGAAAAAAAGCCAACGGTACTTGTTCATCTTGTTTCTCCTTCGTCTGAGTCGAGGGGACCAGTGACCATAAAATGGGGAGAGCCCGCCGGGCCGGCTCTCTCCATCAACAAACGATCTTGCTTAGGCAGAGGGACTTCCGATCTGACGCTGAAGGGTGGTGAGCGAGCAAGAGAGCCTTGAAGCTTTGGTTTATCTTTTGAACGTCGCAAGGATTTTGAGCATCTCCGCGTACGGCCCCTTCCCGAGGTGTTGCGTTCTCCTGTGGAATTCCAGAAACTAATGGTTCCAGCTTGAGAGGCTGTGGGTATTTATCAACACCAGTTCATCACGAAAACCGGGTTGTTTCCGGAGTAGCGGAATGACTTGAGAGTCAATGACGCGTGTAAAATCTCCAGCTTACGATTCTGGTGAAGTTGTATTGCGAGTTGTATTGCGAGTTTTCTTGAAGATGTCGTTCTCCTTGCCCGGCAGACCAAGTCAAACCGCGTTGGGGCCGACGAACCGAACCGCCTCACTTTCCCCAGACGTCAACAACCCGGGTTTCCGCGCCGTCAGCTTCGACTAGCTCCGCATCGCCTATGGCGAGCAGATCCAGGAACTGATCGATGGCGGAGCGGACATCCTGCTCATCGAAACCATTTTCGAGATGCTCAACGCCAAGGCCGCAATCTTCGCCTGCTTCGAGGCCTTCACTGAGCGCAGCTTTCAGATGCCTCTGATGATCTCGGGCACCATCACGGATCGCTCGGGACGCACCCTTTCCGGTGATACGCCGACGGCGTTCTGGCATTCGGTGCGCCATTCACGCCCGTTCTCATCGGAATCGAGATTGCGCGCTTGGAGCGAGCGCGATGCGCGGCATCGGCGGAGATCTCAGCCGCGGCGGATACGCTCGTGTGCGCCTACCGAACGCCGGCGGCCTGCCCAACGCCTTCGGCCAATATGACGAAAGCCCGGAAGTGATGGCTGAGCAGATCGGCGTCTTTGCCGCCGATGGCATCGTCAACATTGTCGGGGATGCTGCTGATCCGGACGACATCCGAGCCATCGCCGAAACCGTCGGCAATTCAAGCCGCGGACCGCGCCGAACAGTCGCGCCGCTGATGCGCCTTTCGGGCCGGAGCGATTCACCCTCACGTCCGAGATTTCGTTCGTCAACATCGGCGAGCGCACCAACGTCACTGGCTCGGCCAAGTTCCGCAAGCTCGTCACTGCCGGCGACGATGCCGGCGCGCTCGTCGTCGCGCGCGACCAGGTGACAAACGGGGCGCAGGTCATCGACATCAATATGGACGAGGGGCTCATCGAACTCCAACTTCTGCGCGCTCGAGTGCAAGGGCGACGCCGACTGCCCGCTCGGCCAGGACTGCCTGCCCGCCACCACGACGGCACGCGGCGACCGCGACCAGCACCTGCCAGAACAACGGCCGGCGGCGATCGGCCTCAAGTGCCCCGACCGGCACCGAGTGCGGGGGCCAGGCCCGGCCTGCCCGGACGGCTCCAACTGCGACTTCAACCAGTGCGGCGGGCGGCAACTGCATCGCCCGACCCGGTCGCCTGCGGATCGGCCGCCAAGTGCGCCATCGGCAAGTGCGACAGCGACGGCACGCCCTGCACGGTCCAGGGCTGCACCCAGGACCAGTGCAAGCCCCTCGTCTGCCTCTCGGCCGGCGTCGGCGACGCCGACGCCTACTGCAGCCTCCACGGACTGCCCGACCGACGCCAACTGCCCCGGCGGCTACTGCGTGCGGCAAGGTCCGCGATCCGCACCCGATCTGCGGCGCGGCCGGCGTCCAAGCTCCCCGGGCTCTGCGGCATCTCCTGCACCAGCGCCACCGCGTGCACCAACGCCTACGGCACCGGCGCCACCTGCACCAGCGGCTACTGCCAGGCGCGCCTGCGTGATGGCGAACGCCGGCGACGGCACGACCTACACCCAGGGCCCCTACTGCACCTACCGCAACGAGTGCCGCATCCGGAAGCTCTGCGATCCCTGCACCGACCGACGTCGACTGCTCGGCGATCCGCCGGGCATGCACTGCACCGCCATGGGCGGCGCCAAGTTCTGCGCCGCCGACTGCGGCTCCGACGCCGACTGCGGCGACGGCTTCCAGTGCACGCGCGACGAGTGCGTCCCCCGCGCCGGGTCCTGCACGGGCACGGGCAACTTCTGCGAGCCGTGCCACACCGACGACGGAGTGCGGCGCCGGGCCTGTACTGCTCCCGCGAGTCGTCGGGCGTGGAGCGCATCTGCGTCGTCCCCATCGGCACCATCGACCTGCACGCGCGACGCCGACTGCCCCACGTCGCCCTCGGGCCTCCACGGCAAGTGCATGGACGCGACGGCCGAGGTGCCGCCGGGCGACGCCGTCTACCACACCTGCTACCTGCGCGTCGAGCTCTTGGAACCACGCAGGCAGGTCGAAGCTGTCGGTGTGGGACCCGAGCAGCCGTCTCAGGCCATCGAGCTGCCACTCGAAGACGGTGAGCCGCTGGCCGATGAAGATCGGACGCTCGCGGCCGGTCTGCGACAGCCGCGTACTTCCAGATGCAGATGCAGGATGCAGGTGCAGACGAAGATGAAGACGAAGATGCAGATGCAGATGCAGAGCCATCGTTCGCCATCGAGTCGCCATTGCGCTCAGATGGCGACGCCATAGCGCCGCCATCTCTAGTCCACCGTACCGAGGCACCCCGCTTCCCATTGTCGGATTGGGTTTTCCGGTATTTCTTGCTCGCGCGGCGCACCGCTTCGAGCTTCACATTGACTAGAAGCCCATTGGACTTTCGGCGATCGACGGTGAAACAGGGTTGCAATTTTTCCCACGCGCCCGTCCACTCCTTGATCGTGCCGCCCAACAGCGCCGCGCAGGCTTCGGGCGTCGCCGGCACCCCGCCCGTTTCCCACTGCTCAAGCAAGAGTTCAAGGTACATCCCGCGCGTCGCGAAGTTCATGTTCTGCACCTTGCGCGAGCTGCGCCAGTCCTTGACGTAGAACTGGAAGGCGGGAGCTTTCTCGCGTGGCATCCAGGTCACCCCATGTTCGCGCGGGTAATTGACGGACGACGCCAATACACATCGGGCAGGTTGAACTCGTCGACGAGCAATCTCGGCGCGGTCCGCCGGGATTTCGCCTCAGTCACGGCTGTCCTGGGGTCTCGGCAGCGCAGCGGCCCCCGTCGCGGGCGTCATCGCGGGCACGCTGGCGGGGGGGGCACCATCGCGACCGCCGGGTCGGCACCGAGGGTGGCATCGTCCGATGCGGCGGCGACGGTGTGCCGCTTCGGCTCGCGGGCCGTGGCTGTCGCCGCGTCCTTCGCGGACACGGACTTGAGCAGGTCCTCGGGTGGGACGTCGAGCACTGTCGCGAGTTTGCGGAGTTGGGTCGGGTAAGGACGCAGCCGTCCCGTCTCGATCCGACTGATGTCCGCGCTGGTCACGTTCGTGTAGTAGGAGAGGACTGTCTGACTCCAGCCGCGACGCAGGCGTTCGTATTTGACTCGGAGCACATTCCTCCCTTTCTTCACGTTGCGCAAATATTGCGCGTCCCTCGCAATACTGGTGCACTACTATTGCGACGTCAACCTATTGAATCGTGGGAAGGAACGGCCACAATGGCGCCAGCCTCAAAAGTACCGACTGCACGAGCCGTGCGAAGAGAGCGTCGCAGATTGGAGAAGTCTCTCGATTGGCCTTCGACGAAGCAGATTCCTGCTGAGAGTTGGTCGTTCGGGACGATGAAGGCAGGTTGGGCCTACGCGATGCAAATCAGGATGGAACAGGGTCGTTGGGTTGTCGCGGCGCTTCGCGTGTTTCCCGAAGCTGAATTGCTCGACTCGAACCGCATGAAATACCTAAAGAGCGGGCCGATCACCGATCGCGCAATTCCTCCGGGCGGCCTCACGGCCCGCCAACTACGCCAAATCTCGTTTCAGGAGCCGCTCGCCCCTTACAACGGGTTGATGAAAGCGGCGAAGAAGATCGCTGATCAATACAAGATCACGTCTCCACAGACGAGCGACTACGATCTCGCACGGATCGCGGAGATTTATGTAGACGTACTCTGCGCCGAGGTTCGCGACGGTCCAATCAGGACTGCGCGAAGCGGACCGGGCTTTCCCCGTCGCAGGTCCGTGACGCAATCCACAAAGCGCGTGCACGCGGACTCCTGACGCCTTCGCGAGGACAAGGCTTTGCTGGCGGGGGAGCTGACACCGACAGCCGCCGATCTCCTCAAGGATGGGCACTTGAAGGCGATGGCGGCGGCGGAAGCCAAAAATCCATTCACGCGGAAGTCGGGCAGAGTGACGGCGAAGCGTATTCGCTGATCGCGGCGACGCGCACCTCCCCGGCCGCCACATGCAGATCCGATGACAGCCGCACCCGTGCTGGAAATCGAGGCGCAAGACGACGCGGTACGCGTTCGACTGATTACAGACGGCTGGATCGATGTGACCTGACGTAATCCTTTGCCAACGGCGGTCGTTACCGGATGGCACGTCTGAGCGGCACATCGACATTCTTGTCAACAACGCCGCCATCGGCATCAGCGGTCCTCTGAGCGAAATTCCACTCGAGTTGCTCCGTCGCTCATTTGAAACCAATTTCTTCGCGCCACTGAATCTCACGCAGAATGTTGTGCGGAAATTGGTCGCTGACAAACGTCCAGGGAAGATCGTGTTCGTCAGTTCGATTGGAGGGCTGATAGCAGTGCCGTTCGGTGGCCCGTATGCCACCACCAAGCATGCCTTGGAGGCGCTGGCTGGTTCGATGAAAGCTGAGTTGGAGCCATTTGGAATTCAAGTCCAGGTGATCAATCCAGGCGGCTATCTAACCGGATTCAATGAGACTGAGGCCGAGTCATCCTCTCATTGGATGGACGATCGCGAGAACGACATCAAGCTGAATACCGTGACAACGTTCTTCAATCAGATTCTGTCCACGGATGACAACCGAATGGATCCACAACTGATGGCCGACGCGATGGTCTCGATCATTCCCGAGGATACCGGGCTTTTTCGGAATGTTGTGCCGAAGGCCACCGAGGAGTTGGCGCGAAACGTCCAACGTGAGTTGTGGAATGCAAGGATCGATCGTTCACCGGACATGCGACGATAAGCGGACGTGCGGATCGTATGTGGTGCGACGGATTCTGGCGGCTCGGTACCAGCCGAAACCAGACTCCGCGGGGCCGTCCTGGCTGACCGTCCTGGGTCACGCGAAGGACAGTCTGTGGAGTGTGGATCTGTTTCGGTGCGAATCGGCCGTCCTCCACACGTACTGGGTGCTCGTCGTGATGGACCACTGGACACGGCGCATCGTGGGTTTCGGCGTGCACCGTGGCGTCGTGGACGGGGTGGCGCTGTGCCGGATGTTCAATCACGCGACGTGCGGCCAGTCCCCGCCGACCTACCTCAGTGCGGACCATGATCCGCTGTACCGGTTTCATCAGTGGCAGGCGAACTTGCGGATCCTCAACATCCGGGAAATCAAGACGGTGCCGTACGTGCCGCGCTCCCATCCTGTCGTCGAACGGCTGATTGGGACCGTACGGCGCGAATGTCTGGATCGCCTGCTGTTCTGGACCGCGGCTGATCTCGAGCGGAAGCTCGTCGAGTTCAACGGGAACCGAGTTCTTGGTAGGGACAGGACAGCGAGTACGGAATTCCTGATAGAGTACACCGACCCACCCACCCACACCACAACAGCTACGACCCGGTGAAGTCGCGGCTGCAGACAAATAGGCGCGGCAGGGTTCGTGCGACGTGCAGCCGATAGTAAGAGCCTGGTTCGGCGGCGGGAAGTTCCTTGCCGTTCTCAAGCGCGAGGAAAACCAGATCAGGGTGGCGGTCCCAGAGCGTTTCAAAGAGCTCGTCGGAGCCGCTGCGCACTTTGAGAAACCCATACTCGAACCGCGACACGACGCGGACCAAAGAATCGTCATGCATCCGGAGCGATTCCAGAAAACCCTGGCTGAGTTCTTCGACAAACGGCGAGGTCGCGTGGTTATCGAAATAGTCCGCCACAAGCCGGTCGAACAAGCGGAGGCGCTTCAATAGGCGCGAGGTGAAGTGACATTGAACCTCTATCTGAAAAGCACGCCACCAGACCGCGATTTCGCGAACCATCCCAAGTTGACGGGACCCAGCAACCAGCTGCAGATAAGGATCGTCGGCGGGGCAATCACGTCCCTTGAGAAGCGCCAACAGACCGCGTTGTTGACGCTCGAGGCTCGTCATTGCTGAATCGCCTGCCGAATCCGTGTGAGTTCGGCGCAGATATTGTCGTGGCCGATCAAGGTTATTGCCTCCTTGAGAAATTCGTAAGTAACGACTCGCAAGCCAGGAGACCGGCTCACAATGTCAAGACCGAGCTCGAGCGTCTCGTGGCTCGTGGTCCCCGAGTGGATGTCCAGGCAAAAACCGTTGTGCTGAACTCCTCCGGCCAGATGCACTTCACGCACAGGGGCGAAGTCGAGTTCGTCAAGGAACGCGTGAATATCAAGCCCCTGGTTGTAGATGTCACACGTGAGATTGTAGGCATCCAGGATTAGACCGCATCCAGTACGTGACGTGACGGCGTTCAGGAAGCCCGCGGGAGAGAACTCGGCAGGTGCATCGGGCAACAGATGAATGACGTGTTCCAGTAGGAACGGAACCCGATAACGCTCCTGAAGGAGCCGTACACGCTCACAGATTAAGTCAAGTGCCTCCTTCGTCCGTGGAAGAGGGAGCATCGTTCCGACGTTCTCGCCCGCCACAACGCTGCAGGCCAGGTGCTCACTGTGCCACTCCAGATCAAGGCACGTGAAAAGCTCATCGAGCAGCCGCAGGTAGCCTTCGTCCCAATGATCGAACGAGCCGATCGATAGGCCGACTCCGTGCGCGATCAGACGAACGTCGGGGAGCACGGCTGCGTATTCGGCGAGCATTTCCGGCCGCAAGTGTGCGCGATGTCCGTCTGATGTGGCGAGCGCGTCCGGTGTGATCTCGATGAAATCGACCAGCGGAATGATGCGATTCAGGAGGGCGATATCATCACCCTCGTAAGTGGTGGCCAGCGCTGGGCAGGTCCTGCGCGTGACGAGTCCCTCAACGCTGGCCGGCCCCTCTTCCATCGCTACTCACCAAATGTGACTGACTGCACTCCAGCGAGTTTCGCAACTTGCTGAAGCTCCGCTGGGTCACCGGTCAGCCGAAGATCGACGCCCATGAGTCCGCAGGTCCGGCAACCGGTCATCCCCGCGATGTGTGCCACTATGGATTGCAAGTTCTCCAGCGTCACATTTTGACCGACGCGGACGTGCAGCGACCCTTGCAGTGTTGACATGAGTCTCCTCCTTCGTCACTTCGCGAGTTTGGCTATGTTGACTGACATTCTTCCGATGTGGGGACAGAATCTTGCAGCATCCGACGCGACCATCGAGGATTCCATGTTGCCCGTTGCGGAATTGAAAGTCGTTATACACCTGTCGGTCGCGAATTGCCAATCGTGTCGTAAAGACACCATAACGAAGTTGTCACTCGGGTGATATTGCACGGTCCACATTTCATCTCCACAGCAATCAGAACCGTCGCCGTAAGCCAAAAGTTCAGCGCCGTGGTTTTCATGTTCCTCTGATGGCCGATCAAGAGGCTTGGGGTGAAGGAGACTTCGGGAGCGGGCCGAAAACGCGATGTGCACAACGGCACAGGGCGTCCTGGCCGGTTCGCGCATAGTGTAAAGCAGGTCGCAGGGAGTGAAGAAATGCGTGTTATCCAACGAGTGTTGCTTATCGCGGTGCTGACGATCGTCGGTGTGCTTGCGTACAACTACTGGTCGGGCAGCGGCTGGACGCTGCGCCCGTCCGCAAGCTCCAGTGGCCTCAATGTGGAGACCGCGAGCAAGCGAAGAGCTGATCTCCTGACGACGGCCACAGAAAAGGGGCGTCAAGCGGCAACAACGCTCGAGGGCGCGCTGAGCGAGAGCGCCCTGACGACGAAGATCAAGGCGAAGATGGCGCTCGACGATCGTGTGACGGCCAGAGCCATCGGCGTCGACACCGCTGGAACGGTCGTCACGCTGACGGGCAGCGTCGGTTCAAACGCCGAACGCGATCGTGCCGTCACCCTGACCAGGGAGACGGATGGTGTCACCAGGGTTCTCGATAAGCTCGGAGTCCGCAGGCCCTAAGGACAGGTGCGATTTACGGACAGCTTTCCTTCGTCTCGATTCGAAGAAATCCTTCGACGGGTTCGCGCGGAATACGGCGATGCGGCGAATCTCCGACTCACGCCCTCTCAAGCTCAACGGCTCTTCGGTTTGGAGCCGCCTGCGTGCGCCGCGGTTCTGGACGCGCTCCTGATGGAGAGCTTTCTGTCCCGCAGCCAAGATGGGCACTTCGTCCGATCGCCGATCGTGGTCTAGCCATGAGTGACTCGCGCGTGGCCCCACCCGTCGACATCTCTCCAACTACATGTACTCCCGCGGCGGCACGCTGCGCTTCGGGAAGCTCACGATGGACGACACGGATCTGCTGCTGATCGACGCCGACCCGAAGGGGAGCTTCGAGTTCTCACCGCTGAAGTACAACGATCAACTCGTCGCCGGGTACTCCAAGAACACAATCAGCCACGGCCTCATCGTCTATATGCCGTCCCTGAGCACTCTCGCCCGCGGCACGAGCGGTGAGCTGACGCCGGCGGCGACCGGTCGCTGAGCTCAGCCTGCGCGCGCGAAGCGCCGATCCTTCAGCCGGCCGCCTCGTGTCGGGTGCCCGAGGACCTCGACATTCGGAAACGGATTCGACTGCAGGTCCTATAACTCACAGATTAATGACACCCGGGGCGATGGACGGCGTCCGCGATTCGCTGTCAACGGGAGTTCACAGGTCCGGCGGTGGGATTGGTGGTGGAGCGATTCCAGGTTTCGTTGAAACCGTTGCAACGTACGCGATCGAAAGCTGGAGAGGACTAGGAGTGATCATCTTCCAGATCTCGCGCGGGTCCTCGTCGCTGCGTCGAATCTTCACCTGAATATAGGGGTCGGCCGCCCGAGAAAAACACTCGTCAGGAAGCACCGGAGACTGCTCGAGCAGGTGCATCACCAACCCGGCCTGCACATGGGTCATGCTCGCCTGCCTGCTCCAGAAGGACAGAAGAACGTGAAGTTCGAGCAACTCTGCGACGCGCGCCAGCCGATGCAATAACAACGTGACCCGATTGTCGCTGTCAGGAAACTGCAGTTCCGTTGAGCTGACAGTTTCCCAGCGTGTGAAACCCGTCAGATGAGGCGCGCCCGCGTTTTGCTGTAAAAACTGGATGATGCCACGACACGTCCGGTCGACGACGAATTGGTCGGCGGCAACGACGCTTTTCGTGATGAGAGAACCAAGGATCGCTTCAATCTTCGGTAGAAGGGCGTGCATGTGCGTGTCGAAGTCGTGCAGGACGCCGACGATCGCCGCGTTCTGTCTGGCCATGACAGCAATCGAGGTGGGCAACTCGTCGACCGGCGGCATTGGCGTAGTACCGATGAGGACCGGTATACCGGGATGTGACCTGCCAGCGCGACCTCAAGTTCCATTCTTACCGGATCGTCAGGCTGGTTCATTCGGGAATGCCATTGTGGGCCAATGAGCGCGATGACCACGCTACTGGACTTTATTGCCTCGCCGAGAAACTCCGGGAAGTTGACGGCGAATGGGATCGCCGAGACGTCCATGAACACGGCGTCGGCGCCGAAACGGCGGACGAGCCAGTCGTGGACGCGGCACGCTTGCGGGCTATCGGCACGTCGGTAGGAGAGGAAGATCGCGGGCAAGCCAGTTCATCCTAGTCGAACGCCAAGAGAAATAGGAACCCTCTCTCACTTCATGTTCATCGTCGTCGGTTCGGGAGCGTGGAGGGACGTCGGCTTCGCATCGATTGCGTTTTGAGCGCGGGTATTACTCAGCTCGATGTTTTCTGCGGGTGAACTCGAAGTGCGCCCACTAGCTGCGCCCACCACCGGCCGTTTTGTCGCTCGTCCACGGCTGAGTTATTGTCGAGTCCGACGCTTTATGACAATCGACGTGGCCGAGGAATCGATGACGGCTCTTGGAGAGTACGCGCTCCTGCCCATCACCTTCCGTGTCGATCATGTGTTGGACGTGACGGCTCGGGCGGATGGCGGCTTCGACCTGTCTGCACGAAGCGTCGAAGTCCCATATGTGAAGGACTACGACGCGGTCGATGGAGGAGGGCCGCTGCATCAGCGGTCCATCACGCTGCGTATCCTGAGCTACCGGAGGAGGTTCAACTCCTGTGGTACAAGGATCTACGAATCGCGGAGTAGAAGCGACCATCCGATGATTCGATTGATCGGTCCCGGCGGAGCCGGCAAGAGCACGATCGGTGCTCTTGTGGCAGAGCGTCTCGGCGTGCCGTTCGTCGATCTAGATCGGCACTTCGCTGGCAGGGTCGGAGATATCAGCGAGTATATCGGCCGGCACGGTTACGACGCATACGCGCGAGAGAATGTTGAGACGTGCTGCTCATTGTTCCGCGAAGAGACCCGTCCTGAAGTTGTTGCGTTATCTTCCGGCTTCATGACGTACGCGAGCGACACTCACCCCGAGTACGCGCGGATACGCCGCGAGATCGAGCAGTGCGCCCAGACGTTCGTCCTCTTACCCTCTCTCGACCGCGAGTTGTGTGTGGCTGAAACTGTCCGCCGACAAGTCGCGCGTCCATTCGGAAGATCTCCAGAGCGAGAGGAGGCCGTGATACGGACGCGGTTCGAGATCTACATGGCCCTTCCGATGCGGAAAGTAGAGACGATGCGATCGTCCGGCCGCCATCGTGGACGAGATTCTCGCCGCGCTGTCGCCAGCGAATGACGGCCCGTAGCCTCGAACCCGCCATTCTTCGCAGCACCCACGCCGTGAAATCGATGCTGTTCAGAGCTGGCGATCTAACCTCGACCTGTCCAGCTTTCACAAATCCTCGATTTTCTTGCGGAGGATCCCGCACGAACACGACGCCAACCGCTACTGCACGTGATCGAAGGTCGCCGTCGCGGCTTGCGCGTTGTTGTGGCTCGTCACGGCCAGACCGATTTGCACGGTCGTACTCATCGGGATCGTCGCCGTGCCGATCACCTGCCACGTCACGCCATCGGACGACTGATAACCTGACAGCGTATTACCCGCGCGAACGATCTTCACCCAGTACGGAGCGCTTACCGCCGTTCCCGCCGTATTCAACGCTGACGCGCCGTCGCTGGTGCGGTATTGGAACGCGGTGCCCTTCGCGGCCGACACGATCATGTACGCATACGCCGACCCGGGATCGAGCGTGTCGCGGACCATCACGCCGGCCTTGGTCCACGAGGAGGCCTCCTGAATCGTCGCAACATGCGCGACCAGCTGGCCATCGCCGGTCAGCGTCTCGCAGGCGAAATCCCCCTGACCCGAGGAGGCGCTCCA